>CAJTDD010000001.1:0-191875 GCA_910574885.1 Lachnospiraceae bacterium
TTTGTAATAAGCCTATTGCCAATCAAATATTTAGAAGAGGTGTTGGAATTTTAAAAACGGTAATTATAGTAATTTGAGCAACAGAGATATTCATGCGTTTGTCGTGTTTGTAGTACCAGAAGTGTTGACAGGTAAGAGAATACTTGCTATAATACATTTCTTTGGAGGAAAGTAATGGCTAAGAAAAAGATATATGCTGTAAAAAAAGGAAAAATTGTTGGGATATTTAGAAGTTGGGATGAATGTAAAGATTCGGTCAATGGGTATCCAGGGGCAGAATACAAGGGCTTTTTTACAGAGGAAGAAGCAAAAGAATATTTATCTGGGGCAGAGAAGAGAGAGTTGAATACTTCTTTTGAAAAAGGAGAAGAATGTTTAGAAAATCAGATTATTGCATATGTTGATGGCAGTTTTGACGTAAATATTGGTAAGTATGCGTTTGGTTGCGTTATAATTACTCCTAATGGTGAGATTGTTCGGGAGTCCGGAAATGGGGATAATCCGGAATCAATAGCATTGCGAAATGTTACGGGTGAGATGTTGGGAGCAATGTTCGCAGTAAAATGGTGTGATAAGAATGGATATTCCGCAATAGAGATATGCTATGATTATTTTGGCATTGAGAAATGGGCTACTGGAGAGTGGAGAGCCAAAAATAATTTGACAAAGAAGTATGCAGAATTCATGAAAGAGAATAGTGAGAAACTTAATATTTCATTTAAAAAAATTGCTGCGCATACAGGGAACAAATATAATGAAGAAGCTGATAAATTAGCGAAAGCAGCATTGACTGATGGGAAAGGTATTCCTAAAATAAAAAAAGGAGATTTTTGGTTTACCGTCGATGATATCTTGTGGTCAGATTTAGAAATAATATTGAGTTTGATTGAGGAAGAGTTTGGGTCAAATGGCATTCAGAAAGAAGAAAAGAGTATTGCATACGGGCGTTCTATTTTATTAAAGTTAGACAATAAGGATAAAATAGCGATAAATTATTATGAAAAGGGAAATAAACTCGTTATGCAGGGAAAACCAAAGCAGCTTTTTTCAACTATTTTGTCGTATGTGACTGAATTAGTAGAAATTGAGAAAATTCCTCAGATATACAATGATACATATAAAATTAATGTTGACAAAGATGAAGTTAGCTCAAAAGTTCAATATTATATGCCAAATGCATATGATAAACTTCCAATAAAGATGTCGAAAACATTACATCAGGCAGTTTACAATTTAAAACTAGATGGGAATATGTTTGACGGCACATATTTGGCACAACCTGTAATCAGAGCGATAGATGGTCATTTAAAAATGGTTCTTTTGAATTTAGAGATTATTCCGGATTGGAAATATATAAAAATAAATGGTTATGATATGTTTGAGAAAGAGGGAGATAAATTTAGATTAAGTACTAACAGATATGGGAAAGCTAATAAAGAGCAAGCGAAATATATAGGTGATTGTTATACTTTCTTTAATAGTAACCGAAATAAATTGTCTCATTGGGATGATCCCACAGCGCCTGTAGATACAACAGTTTTGCTTGATGTAGGAAAAGCACATGATTTAATTAAAAGAACATTATTACTTATTGATGAATATTATAAAGCGTAGTAAATGCAGAAAGGAGAAGGCATATGAATAATTTTGATATTGTTAGTCTTGATGATAAAGACATAAAAATCCTAGTTATTATGAAAACCAGTGATTCTCCTTTTGATTTTGTTAATGAACTTCAGGAAAAATTAAAAACAATAGACTTTTCTGGTTTGTTTGTTATTGATGAATTACTTCATAGTGGCAATAATGAGGAACGGTTTATAAGTGGCTATTTCGATGGAAATTCGTTTGATAATTCAAAATTTAAATTTGAATATATAGCTAAAAAAAGTATTATTCGTAGTTATATGTGCAATTATCTTCAATCTGATTTAGAAGTTTTGAATTACAGCGGACTGACTGATAAACAGCAGAAATTGATTTCTCGTGGATGTGTTATATAGTGTATTTTCTGTGGCGGACATAGGAATTTTATGGTAAACTAATGAAGTATCGCCCGCCGCTTGGCCGCGTCAGGCAGGACAAGCAGATGGCAGGGTGATATCCGAAATATTTATTAGGAGGTACGGATAACGATGGCATGGTATGACGAGGCAGTATTTTATCACATTTATCCGTTGGGGCTTACCGGCGCGCCTAAGGAGAATCCATATGGGGAGCCGGAGCACAGGCTGAACACATTGATACCGTGGATTGACCACATCAAGGAGATTGGATGTAATGCAATCTATATAGGCCCGCTTTTTGAGTCTGTGGGGCACGGGTATGAGACCACAGATTATAAGAAGCTGGACAGCCGTCTTGGGACCAATGAGGATCTGACAGCGTTTGTGGGTGAGTGTCACAGGCAGGGCGTGAAGGTCATTTTCGACGGAGTGTTCAACCACACCGGGCGGGATTTTTTCGCGTTTCAGGATATTAAGAAGAACCGGGAGAATTCACGGTACAAGGACTGGTATCGGAATGTGAATTTTTGGGGGAATAATCAGTTTAACGACGGGTTTTCCTACGAGAACTGGGGAGGTTATGACCTTCTTGCGAAACTGAACCAGCAGAACCCGGAAGTGCGGGATTATATCGGTGACGTAATCCGTTTCTGGGTAAATGAATTCGATGTGGACGGAATTCGTCTGGATGCGGCGGATGTGTTGGATTTTGAATATATGAAGGCGCTCCGCCAGGTAGCGAATGAAGTGAAACCGGAGTTCTGGCTGATGGGCGAGGTGATCCATGGGGATTATAACCGCTGGGTGAATGAAGGGACATTGCATTCCGTCACCAATTACCATTTGCATAAAGCCCTGTATTCGGGGCATAACGACCATAATTATTTTGAGATTGCCCATACGGTAAAGCGGCTCTACGGCATGGGAGGGAATCGTCCGGAGGGGCTTAAACTCTATAATTTTGTGGACAACCATGACGTGGAGCGGATCTATACGAAGCTGAATAATAAGGCGCATTTTGCACCGGTGCATGTACTTTTGTATACGCTGCCGGGGGTTCCGTCGGTTTATTACGGGTCGGAGTTTGGGATTGAAGGGCGCAAGGAGCGGCATTCTGACGATTCCCTAAGACCTGCGCTGTCCCTTGGCGATTACAAGGATGCCATAGAGGAGAACCCGTATACAAGGTTGGTTGCGGCGCTTGGAAAGGTGCGCCAGAATACGCCTGCTCTTTCTTATGGGGACTATCAGGAATTGACGCTGACGAACCGTCAGTATGCATTTTCCAGGAATTATCAAGGGGAATCGGTCATTGTTACTGTGAATAATGACGACAAAGATTTTACGATGAATCTTCCTGCAGGAAATGCAGCGGCGTATGTGGGCGCGTTGTCAGGAGAAAAGGTGGCTGTGGACAATGGGCGGATTTCGGTCAGTGTGAAGGCGAATTCCGGGGAGATCTGGATTCCGGCATCCGACGGACAGGCGATAAAGACGGGAGGCGTTGCGGATATCGGGAGCCGGAGCGTGGGAACGGCGGATTTCGGAAAGCCGGATGTAACAGTCTTGGCCAAAAATGTACAGGAAAAACGGGATATGGACGATGCCGAGACGAAGGCAGAGGCAGTCAGCAAGGCGACAGAGTGTGTCGGGATTGTGCCTGTAACGGCAGAAGGGAACGCTGAAAAGCTCAGGGAGATTGAAAAAGCGGCAGAGAAAGCCGGGAAATCTTCGGTCGGGGCGCCGAAGGGGATTGCAGAGGAAGAACATGCCAGGGAAGCCGTGGAGATTGTGGAAGAGCTGGTAGCAGAGGCAATGCTGGAATCTGTGGAGGAGAAAAAGGCGAAGCTAGAGTCCAGGGAGAAATTGGATGCGATTGCAGAACAGATGATCGACGAGGCGATGGAAAGCCTGACGGAGACGGCGGGAAAGAAGCCGGAGGAAGATGAAACGGAAGAATACCGGGAGACTTTCGAGAAGGGAAAGATTGCCGGGCTTCAGGAGGCGATTCTTGCAATTATGAGTAAGAACGGAGCAGTCACAGACCAGATGAGAAAGGACGTCACGGATAATGTTTACCATGATTCCTTGATTAACTGGATTAAAAGTTTCCGGTAACCCATCCGGATAAGGAATTGTTTTTTTAGAGATTCTGTGTTATATTAATTGCATTGTGGGATTGCTTGTGCGTCAGGAACGGTTGGGCGCCATGGAAGAGGCAATGCAGGATATCTTAATATTGCAAGTAAGACAGGTAATCGCGTCTGCAAATGATGGCCTTTGCCCGTCAGGCCGAAAGGCAGCAGATGAGGAAAGTCCGGGCTTCACAGGGCAGGATGCCGGATAACGTCCGGTGGAGGCGACTCCAAGGAAAGTGCAACAGAAATGAACCGCCATTTGATATGGTAAGGGTGGAAGGGCAGTGTAAGAGACTACCGCCTTGCTGGTAACAGCAGGGGCACATGTAAACCCCATTCGAAGCAAGACCGGATAAAGACAATGTGGCGGCCCGTCACGTCTTAGGTAGGTTGCTTGACCCCGTCGGCAACGGCGGGGCTAGATAGATGATTACCCAACGACATAACCCGGCTTATCGTCTTGCTTGCAAAGCTATTTAGAGATAGAAATAAGCGCCGGCGGCGCTTATTTTAATTTTCCGTGATACTTCTCTTCACAGTATTTGCAGCGATATATTTCCTTCTCCGGGTCGGTGAGGACGAATACATGGTCTAACCCTTGCTCAATCGACGTTATGCATCGTGGATTCTTGCAGCGGATGATGTTGGTAATCTCTTTCGGGAGATGCAGGCACTTCTTTGCCACAATCTGAGAATCCTTGATTAGATTAATGGTAATATTGTGGTCGATGAAACCAAGCACATCCAAATCAATAAAATCAATGGGGCATTCAATCTTCATGATATCCTTCTTGCCCATCTTATTGCTCTTGGCATTCTTGATAATGGCAACGCAGCAGTCTAACTTGTCCAGATGAAGATATTTGTAAATATCCATGCAGCGTCCAGCCTGTATATGGTCTAATACGAAACCTTCTTCGATACGTCCGACATTCAGTGTATTTTTTAACATGATTTTCCCTCCTACACTTCGATATTGAGCAGCGTCAGGATGAGCGCCATCCGGATATAGACGCCGTACTGGGTCTGTTTGAAATAAGCCGCCCTTGGGTCGTTGTCCACCTCAACGGAAATCTCATTGACACGCGGAAGCGGGTGCAGGACGTACATATCCTTTGGAGCCAGCTCCATTTTCTTGGAATCCAGAATGTAGAAATCCTTCATGCGTACATAGTCCTCTTCGTTGAAGAAACGTTCCTTTTGGACCCGGGTCATATAGAGCAGGTCTAGTTTCGGCAGCGCGTCCTCAAGCCGGACCACTTCTTTGTACGGGATATTCCCCTTATCCAGTACGTCAAAGCGCATGTAGCCGGGAAGCCTTAATTCCTCCGGAGAAATCAGGATGAACTTGATTCCCGGGTATCTGACCAGGGCGTGGATCAGAGAATGGACGGTACGCCCGAATTTCAGATCCCCGCACAGGCCGATGACCATGTTGTCCAGACGGCCTTTCAGGTTGCGGATGGTCAGTAAGTCGGTGAGAGTCTGGGTCGGGTGCTGATGCCCTCCGTCGCCGGCATTTATGACCGGGATGGACGCATGCTGGCAGGCAACCATGGGCGCACCCTCTTTGGGATGGCGCATGGCACAGATATCCGCATAACAGGAAACCGTGCGGATGGTGTCGGAAACGCTCTCGCCCTTGGCGGCTGAGCTTGATTCTGCAGTTGAGAACCCAAGGACGCTTCCGCCCAGGTTCAGCATTGCGGCTTCATGGCTCAGCCTTGTCCGTGTGCTTGGCTCATAGAAAAGTGTTGCCAGCTTCTTCCCCTCGCAGGCATGTGCGTACTTGGCAGGGTTGGTTTCGATGTCAACCGCCAAGTTCATCAGTCGATCCAATTCTTCTACGGAAAAATCAAGCGGACTCATTAAGTGTCTCATAAAAACCTCCTTATGATGTAAATAAAAAGTAAAAATAAATGTATATCATCAACGGCCAGGCCCTAAGGCACGTCCGAAGTGATGCAGGGTAGGCGCGGCGTCTGCCGCATGCAAGGTATATTTCTGGTAAAGCTGCCATCGGCAAAAGGTGCAAAGCGATTGCCTGCGAAAGGCAATAAGCAAAAAAACGAAGCTCTGGACTGTGTGGCTGGCAGCATACAGATGCCGGAACAAAAAGGGGATAACCTTGAAAATATCAGTGAATCAATGGATAAATATATAGATAAATATAGGAATGAACATAACAGGAAACGGAGAATATTGGATGACTTTATTAAAAATTTATCAAAAAGAAAAGAAATAAATATAACCAGCCATCCATATAAAATATGAATGACAGAACCCGGATGTTCGATAAAGTATGGCTGGTCTATATAGACGCTCTCTAAGCTGCTGTTACATGCCAGGATATTCATGCCCGCTCCTCCCTGTTGAAAATCTTTCATATTATCATATAACAAATACGAAAGATTTTCAATGTTTTATGAGGATTTTTTCAAATAATAATCCCGCGCCGAACCAGAGGGGCGCATAATCCAGGCGGATTAACCCGCTGATGTTTAAGGGGGCTTCGCTGTAATCCCATGGGCATGCGTCAAATTTCTTGAGGAAAGAGCCGGTCACATATTCGCCGCAGAAAATGCAGCAGGTGTATACGCCTCCACGCAATAACAGGCTTTTCCCTTTGAGCAGCCGGCAGACGGGCGCCAGGAAACTTGCACAGCCATAAATGGGGAACATCCAGATGGATGTATTTCCTGTGAGTTTGGGGTTCTCGTCCTGCAGGGAATGGAGTCCGGTGAACAGGATTTCCATGCACCATCCCGTGGTCCCGCAGGTTAGAAAATTATGCTTCATATGGATAAGTATGGGAAAGGAACGTGGATTTTATGCACAAAATCTATACTTTTCAAAGAAAATTTCACAAAAGATAGGAAAATTGTATTATAATACACTGGCAGATTATAAAAAGAGGAGAAAATGATATGGCGACATTAGCGGAGTTAAGGGTACAGATAGATGCCGTGGATGATGAGATTGTAAGGCTGTTCGAGGAGAGAGTGCGGTTAGGCGGCGAGGTCGGGGATTTTAAGATACAGAACGGGATGAAGATATTTGACCGCCAGAGGGAGCAGGATAAACTGAAAGACGTAACGGACAAGGCGTCTACGGAGTTCAATAAGAAAGGCGTGCGGGAACTGTTCGAGCAGCTCATGGCGATGAGCCGGAAGGTTCAGTACCGTAAGCTTGTGGAGGCAGGGGCGCTTGGGCGTCTGCCGTTTATCGGGGTGGATGATTTGGATACCAGGAATGCCCGGGTGGTATTCCCCGGGACGGAAGGGGCCTACAGCCAGTCGGCGATGCAGTATTATTTCGGTGAGAAATGCAACAGTTTCTATGTGCGGACGTTCCGGGATGCCATGGAATCCATTGAGGAAGGGGCGGCAGATTTTGCCGTGCTTCCCATTGAGAATTCGACGGCAGGGGCGGTGGACGAGATGTACGACCTGCTGGTGGAATTTGAAAATTATATTGTCGGGGAGACGGTTATCCCCATTACCCATACCCTGGCAGGGCTTCCAGGGACAAAGCTTTCGGACGTTGAGCGCGTCTATTCCAAAGGGGTCGCTTTGATGCAGGCGTCCCGTTTCTTAGACGGACACGGCGGATGGCAGCAGATTAGCGTGGCAAATACGGCGATAGCGGCGAAGAAGATTATGGAGGAACAGGATAAGAGCCAGGCGGCGGTATGTAGCGCCTATGCGGCAAAAATCCATGGGCTTGAGGTGATTGCAGATAATATCAATGACGATCCCAATAATTCCACACGGTTTATCGTGGTGACGAACCAGAAGATTTTCCTGAAAGATGCGAAGAAGATTAGTATTTGTTTTGAGGTGCCCCATGAAAGCGGCTCGCTGTATCAGTTATTGTCACATTTTATCTATAATGATTTGAATATGACGAAAATCGAGTCCAGGCCTGTGGAAGGAAGGAGCTGGGAGTATCGGTTTTTCGTGGATTTCGAGGGAAATCTGGCAGAACCGGCTGTGAAGAATGCAATCCGGGGGCTTAGGGAAGAGAGCAGGAGCCTGCGGATTTTGGGGAATTACTAGAATTGCAAGGAGTGGAGCAGCGGATGAGGACGAATGAGTTAATATTGTATAAGCATATGGAAGAAGGGAAGATTCTAAAGGACATGACCTTCCTTATGGAGAATTATGACAATCATTATTATAATCCAGAAGATTTGCAAGGGTTATTGTTTGAGTGCATGAATGGGCTGCTGGAGATGGCGGCGAGCCATGGGTTCGAGGGGAATCTGTGGCATAATTATCTGACGTACCTTCTGGCGAGCCATGAAAATGCATACAGTACTTCCTGTGAGATTGTGGGGAAGGCAGCAGGCAGTATCAATGTAGTTGCAGAGCACGATTTTTCGATTTTCAAGGAGTTGTTTGACTATGATTTCACGGAAATGGAAGAGGTGCTGGATGCCGGATGTCTGTCTGTGATCCTGGATTATCAGGGGATGGACGGGCATGGAAAGGTATTTAACAAAAGGATACGGGATAGAATCTGTGATTTGAGCCGGAATCTTGCCGGTACGGAGGATACGGGGGCGTTCAAGGATGCGCTGACCCAGTTCTATCGGGAGTTCGGCGTGGGAAAACTGGGGCTTCACAAGGCGTTCCGGGTAGAACATGAGGAGGGAGGGGCAAGGATTGTCCCGATTACGAAGATTGCCCATGTGCATCTTGACGACCTCATTGGGTATGAGATTGCGAAGAAGAAGCTGGTGGATAATACAGAGGCCTTTGTGGAAGGCAGGAGGGCGAATAACTGCCTGCTGTTCGGCGACGCGGGTACGGGCAAATCCTCCTCGATTAAGGCGATCCTGAACCAGTATTATGACCGGGGACTTAGGATGATTGAGGTGTACAAGCATCAGTTTCAGGATTTGAACGAGATCATTTCCCAGATTAAGAACCGGAATTATAAGTTCATCATCTATATGGATGACTTGTCTTTTGAGGAATTCGAGATTGAATATAAGTACCTAAAGGCGGTAATTGAGGGCGGTTTGGAGCGGAAACCGGATAATATCCTGATTTATGCCACGTCCAACCGGCGGCACCTGATTCGGGAGACGTTCCGGGATAAGGCGGACCGGGACGAGGAGCTGCATACCAATGATACGGTACAGGAGAAACTGTCGTTGGTGGCCAGGTTCGGCGTGACTATTTATTTTGGGAAACCGGAGAAGAAGGAATTTCAGGAGATTGTGCGGCAGTTGGCGAAGCGGAATCAGATTGAGATGCCGGAGGATGAGCTTATGCTTGAGGCGAATAAATGGGAGCTTGGCCATGGGGGGCTGTCCGGGAGGACGGCGCAGCAGTTTATTGATTATCTGATGGGGATGAATGGCGTTTTGAAATAGAGGGAAAATAAAAGCCCAGTTCAGTAATATATCTAAAATATATTTGCTGAAATGCACCGAATATGCTATACTAACCACAATAGAGAGCTGACATAATACATTATTGTCCGTAGAGAATAATTAACATAAGTAGGAGGAAGATTCATGAGACTTGTTACACGTTCAGATTTTGATGGTTTGGCATGTGGTGCGTTACTTCTGGAGGCGGGCGTTATTGACAGTTGGAAATTCGCGCACCCCAAGGATATACAGGACGGCCTGCTTGAGATCAATGAGAATGACTGTCTTGCCAATGTGCCTTTCGTGGAAGGCTGCGGATTATGGTTTGACCACCATTCCAGTGAGCATGAGAGAATGGAGCTTGAAGGGCGGTATAATGGGGAGAGCCGCATCAGCCCGTCCTGTGCAAGGATTATCTATGAATATTACGGCGGAAAGAAGACGTTCCCGCAGTTTGACGATTTGATGGAAGCGGTTGATAAGGTGGATTCCGGCAATCTGACGGTAAAGGAGATTATGAACCCGTCAGGCTGGATTCTGATTGGGTTTCTGATGGACCCAAGGACAGGCTTGGGAAGATGGAGGCAGTTCTCGATTTCCAATTACCAGTTGATGGAGAAGTTGATGGATTACTGCCGTACCATGCGGACTGAGGAGATTCTTGCGCTGCCGGATGTACAGGAGCGTATCGAGACTTATATTGAGCAGACCGTAAAATTCAGGGATATGATCTTAAAGCATACGGTGGTGGACGGCAACGTCATCGTGACGGATTTGCGAGGCGTAGAACCCATCTATACAGGCAATCGTTTCATGATTTACAGTATGTATCCTCAGCAGAACATTTCCGTATGGATTGTCAGCGGACGGGGCGGCAGAGGATGTTCTGCAGCGGTAGGCTATAGTATCCTGAACAAGACCGCAAGCATTGACGTTGGAAGCCTGATGCTGAAATACCACGGCGGAGGCCATCGGAAGGTTGGAACATGCCAGTTTACGGCGGAGAACATGGAGGAAGAACTTCCCAGAATGCTCGCGGAACTCAGCGAAATGGCGAACAAATAAAATATACCAATATTTACATCAAAATCCCCCTGGCATCCTGTGATAGAATGGTTCTGTATCTATTAATAGGAACAGGAGGAGGATGACACGATGTTGCAAGAGGCGAAAAGAGATGCAGATGTGGAGAAGGTCTGCAGGGTGTTCGGCGACTACATAAAAGCCAGTCCCTATCTTGAATGGCTTTGGTCGGATAAGCTCGGTTATGTCTTGATGCAGATGGATCTGGAACGGCGGGAAATCATGGAGTGCCATGTGATTACGGATGCCGAGAGGCTTTGTTGGATTCTGTTTAACGAGATTGCCGACGACGTGCTTGAGCGGACGCCAAACGACCATACGACGTATGACGCCGATCCATCGGAGCGTGCCAAGATTCGGAAGCGTCTGCAGCCATACACAGATCAGTTGCCGGAGTATAGAGGTCTGTGTGAAAAGATGTGGGAGAAGTAATTGGTTTGTCATAGAAAACGTGCAGGATTAATCCTGCACGTTTTCTATGCCGGAGATATCCGAATCAATGACCAGAGAATAGTTCGTATAATACACAACGAATCCAGGCTTTGCACCATTTGGTTTCTTGACATGCTTCTTCTCCACATAATCAATTTCCACCTTGTCACTGCCGCGGTTCTTAGAATAATAAGCTGCAAGCCTTCCTGCCTCCTCGAAGGTGCGATCCGGCAGCTCGCCGCCGCCGGTCTTCACGATTACATGGGAGCCGGGCGCGCCTTTCGCGTGAAACCACCAGTCATTCCCGTTGGCAAAGGAGAAGGTCAGCTCATCATTCTGCAGGTTGTTCTTTCCCACATACATATGATACCCGTCGCTGGAAATGTAGTGCATGGGTTTGCTGGTAAGCTTTACTTTTTTCTTGGTAAATTTTCTGCGGATGTATCCGCTCTGCATTAATTCTTCCTTGATCTGCGCCAGGTCCGCTTCGTTCATGGCAATGTCCAGAGCGTTGCTGATGGATTCCAGATATTGGATATCGTCGGCAGTCTCTTGAATCAATTCCGAAAGGGCTTCAAAGGTCCGTTTCTGCTTATTATACTTTGCAAAATATTTCTGCGAATTTTCCTGGGGCGTCATGGTTGGGTCTAAGGGTATGGTAATCTCTTGATCCGTGTAATAATTCAGGGCGGTCAGTTCCTTAGATCCGGCGGGGAGGCTGTATCCGTAGATGTTGATGAGTTCTCCGTAGACCTTGTACTTGTCCCGGTTCTCGGTATCTTTTAGCTGCCGGGACTGCAAGTCGTATTTCTTGCGGTTCCTCTCCAGGGAGACCTGTACCACATGGCGCAGATCCGTGCTTTTCTGCCGAATCCGGGTCAGCGTGTTCTTCGTGGCATAGTAGGTTTTCAGCACTTGGGAGATGGAGTCAAATTCTTCTTCCTGCAAACTGCCCTGGTCAAAATGTGACAGTGGAATCGCACAGAATTCTTTCGGTCCATTCTTTGTATAGTAAATGGTCGGACGGAACCTGCCAAGTTTTACATTTTCCATGTAATAAGAAAACTGGCGGTAGAGGTGCGCCAGCATATCTTCGGAAAGATCCTTGGCGGTCATATCAGATTCTAACCCCGCAAGAGCGCATATTTCTTCCGCAACTACAGGACTGATTCCTGTAAAACTGGTATAGACAGCCTTGCCAAGAGGGGCGGGTTTCTCTCTTAACGCTTGGATAAAATCCTCCTGGGCTACCGTCAGGGGACTTCGCTTAGCCATGGTATCCGGTATAAAATATTCCCGCCCGGGCAGTACTTCCCGGACAGAGCTCATCTGTGCATTGACGTGTTTAATGCTGTCAATGATTCGGTCTTTTTCATCGCAGAAAATGATGTTGCTGTGTTTCCCCATGATTTCAATGATTAATTTTTTCTTGCACAGATCTCCAAGCTCATCGAGATGTTCGATATCCAGATGGATAATACGCTCAAGACCGGGTTGTGATACGCCCGTGATACGCCCGTTTCCGATATGCTTGCGCAGCAGCATACAGAAATTAGGCGCGGTCATAGGGCTGGGTTTATTTTCGTCTGTCAGATATATCAAAGGAAGGGATGCGCTGGCAGAAATATAGAGCCTGTGTGCTCCGTCTGCCGTCTTGATGGTAAGCAGCAGTTCGTCTGTCTCCGGCTGTGCGATTTTCGTGATTCGGCCGCCTGTCAAGGTATCCCCAAGCTCTTTTGCCACTGCCGCCACCGTTATTCCGTCAAATGCCATAATCTTGGCTCCTTTCTCAATGCAAGTTCTACTCTTTACCGCAATAGTATAACATGGTTGACTCAATTTGCCAAATGCCTTATAATGAATGAGGCAATAAATTTGAATATATCATATAAGAAGAGGTTCATATCATGATAAACAGTATGACAGGTTTCGGGCGCTGTGAGAGTTCGGACAAAGACCGGAAGTTCACCGTTGAGATGAAGGGTGTGAATCACCGTTATCTGGATGTGAATATCCGTATGCCCAAGAAATTGAATTTATTCGAGACTGCAATCCGCAATCTTTTGAAACAGAGTATCCAGAGGGGAAAAGTGGATATTTTTATCACGTACGAGGATATGTCTGAGAATCAGGTGTCTTTGAAGTACAACGAGCAGCTGGCGGGGGAATATCTTGCCTGTTTCCGTCAGATGGAAGAGAAGTTCTCGCTGGGGAATGACGTCCGTGTCTCCACCCTTCTGCGCTGTCCGGAAGTATTGACGATGGAAGAACAGACGTTGAATGAGGAAGAGTTGTGGAAGGGGCTTAAAGTGGCTCTGGACGGCGCCATCCGGCAGTTTGTGGAGACGAGAGGCCAGGAAGGCGTACATCTTAGGGATGATATTATTAAGAAACTGGACGGGATGTTAAAGCTGGTGGATTATATTGAGGAGCGGTCGCCGCAGATTGTGGCGGAGTATCGGGAAAAGTTAGAGAACAAGGTACGGGAGCTTCTTTTTGACACGCAGATTGAGGAGGGAAGGATTGCCGCCGAGGTCGTGATATTTGCGGATAAGATTTGTACGGACGAGGAGCTTGTAAGGCTTAGGAGCCACGTCGTACATATGAAGGAGACGCTTCAATCTGCGGAGAGCGGGATTGGACGGAAACTCGACTTTATTGCCCAGGAGATGAACCGGGAGGCGAATACCATTCTCTCCAAGGCGAACGACCTTGAAGTCTCAAATGCCGGGATTGACTTAAAGACGGAGATTGAGAAGGTCAGGGAGCAGATTCAGAATATTGAATGATGACGAATAGATGGAGAAAGAGGACAAGCTCATGGGCGAGAGAGGAATTTTAATCGTTGTATCCGGTTTTTCGGGAGCCGGTAAGGGTACGGTCATGAAAGAGATGATGAGACGGTATGATAATTATGCGCTGTCGATTTCCGCCACCACAAGGAAACCAAGGCCAGGCGAGGAGGATGGACGGGAATATTTCTTTAAAACCGTAGAAGAATTTGAAAAAATGATTGCGAAAGACGAACTGATAGAGTATGCTAGGTATGTGGACAATTACTATGGGACGCCTAAGTCCTACGTCCAGGAGCAGTTAGATGCGGGAAAGGACGTGATTCTGGAGATTGAGATTCAGGGGGCGTTGAAAGTCAAAGAAAAGTTTCCGGACACCCTCTTGTTGTTCGTGACTCCCCCTACGTCGGGAGAGTTAAGGAGGCGTCTTGAGGGACGTGGGACCGAGACGGCGGATGTGATTGATTCCCGCATGAAGCGTGCGAAAGACGAAGCCGAAGGAATGGACCGGTATGATTACCTGATCGTCAATGATGTGCTTGAGGAATGTGTGGGCTTAGTGCATCAGATCATTCAGGGAGAGCACAGAAGAAGTTACCGGAATGTGGCGTTTATAGAGCGTATGAAAGAAGAGCTGAAAGGAGAATAAGTGTATGCTGCACCCATCTTACACAGATTTAATGAAAGTAGTGAATAAGGATGTAGAAGAGGGCGAGACTAAGATTGTCAACAGCCGGTATTCCATTGTTATGGCGACTGCAAAGAGGGCGAGGGAGCTTATTGACGGCAATTTGCCTCTGGTGCCGGTGAAGAATGGTGAGAAACCGCTGTCGGTCGCAATTGACGAGCTGAATCAGGCAAAGATCAAGGTCGCTGCGGAGGAAGAGCCGAAAGACAGGAAAGAACCGGAAGCAGAGGTTATACTGGAAGAACAAGAGGCTGTAGAATAAACAGAGGGAATTGGGGGGCTATCGGAAAATGACATTTAATACTGCATTTCCCGACAGCCCCTTCTTTCCATTGAATATAAAGGAGACTTGGATGAATCTATTATTTATTTCTCTGGGATGTGACAAGAATCTGGTGGATTCGGAGGTCATGCTGGGGCTGTTGGATGCGAAAGGCTATGGGATTGTGGACGATGAGGAGCAGGCTGACGTCATTGTAATCAACACCTGCTGTTTTATACACGACGCCAAGGAAGAGAGCATCCAGACGATTCTGGAGATGGCAGAATATAAGAAGACCGGACGCTTAAAGGCGCTGGTGGTGACGGGCTGTCTGGCACAGCGGTATCAGCAGGAGATTCTTGATGAGATACCGGAGGTGGATGCGGTTCTTGGAACGGCGTCATATGACCGGATTGTTCAGGCTGTGGAAGAAGCGCTGGCAGGAAAGGGGCATGTGGAGCTTGGGAGCCTTGATGAGATACCGGAGGTGGATGAGAAGCGGTTGGTGACGACAGGCGGGCATTATGCCTATCTGAAAATTGCGGAAGGCTGCGATAAACACTGCACTTATTGTATTATTCCTAAGATTCGAGGGAATTATAGGAGCGTACCGATGGAGCGGCTTTTGGAAGAAGCAGGGGAGCTTGCAGGGCAGGGCGTGAAGGAACTGATTTTGGTAGCGCAGGAAACCACCCTTTATGGGAAGGATCTCTATGGGGAGAAGTCGCTTCACAGGCTTTTACGGGAATTATGTAAGATAAAGGGAATCCGCTGGATTCGGATTCTGTACTGTTATCCGGAGGAAGTGGATGAAGAACTGATTCAGGTAATCAAGGAAGAAAAGAAGATCTGCCATTATCTTGACTTGCCGATTCAGCATGCCAATGATGGGATCTTGAAGAGGATGGGAAGACGGACATCAAAAGAGCAGTTGAAAGCGGTGGTTGCAAAGTTAAGGGAGGAAATCCCGGATATTGCCATCCGAACCACGCTGATTACTGGTTTCCCTGGGGAGACGAAGGAACAGCATGAGGAATTGATGGAGTTCGTAGACGAGATGGAGTTTGAGCGTCTGGGGGTATTTCCCTATTCTCCGGAGGAGGATACGCCGGCGGCGGATATGCCTGGACAGGTGGCGGAAGAGGTCAAGGAAGAACGGCAGGCGGAACTGATGGAACTTCAGCAGGAGATTGCGTTTGAACAGGCGGGGGAGATGATTGGACGGGAAGTCTTAGTGATGATTGAGGGAAAAGTTACGGATGAGGATGCGTATGTGGGGAGGACTTACCGTGACGCCCCCAATGTGGATGGACTGATATTCGTACAGACAGAGAAGGAACTGGTGACTGGTGACTTTGCGAAGGTAAGAGTGACCGGCGCCTTGGAATATGATTTGATAGGAGAGTTGACGGAATGAATTTACCAAATAAATTGACGGTGCTTCGAGTGATAATGGTGCCTTTTTTTGTATTTTTTATGCTGACGGACGTAGGCGGGGCTGCCAATAAATGGATTGCCCTCGTGATTTTCTGCGTGGCGAGCTTGACGGATATGCTGGATGGGAAGATTGCCCGCGCAAGGAACCTGGTGACGAATTTCGGGAAATTTATGGACCCGTTGGCGGATAAGCTGCTGGTATGTTCTGCCATGATCTGCCTGATCCCGTCTGGGGACTTGGAGGCGTGGATTGTAATCGTGATTATCGCCCGCGAGTTCATTATCAGTGGATTCCGGCTGGTGGCGTCGGACAACGGGATTGTAATCGCGGCGAGCTACTGGGGAAAATTCAAGACGGTTTCCCAGATGGCCATGATTATCGTGCTGATTGCTGATTTCGGCGGTGTATTTGATATGATTGGAATGGTGTTGATTTGGGTATCCTTAATCTTGACAGTAGTTTCTTTGATTGATTATGTTGCCAAGAATGTACAGGTATTGACACAAGGGGGTATGTAACGGATGACGGTAGAATTTATTTGTGTGGGTACGGAGATTTTGCTGGGGAATATTGTGAATACCAATGCGGCGTATCTGTCTGAACAGTGCGCGGCGCTGGGGCTTTCCTGCTATTACCAGAGTGTGGTGGGGGATAACGAGGAGCGTCTTATGGAGACTGTGAGGCAGGCTCTTTTAAGGTCGGATATCCTGATTTTGAGCGGTGGGCTTGGACCTACGAAGGACGACTTGACGAAGGAGGTAGTGGCAGAGGTCTTCGGAAAGAAATTGTATGAGGACGCCCACACGAAGGAGCGGATTGAAGATTATTTCCGACAGGTACACAGTGACCAGGTGACGCCGAACAACTGGAAACAGGCGATGGTTCCGGAGGGGGCGAAGGTGGTGGACAACCATAACGGGACGGCCCCGGGACTGATTCTTGAGGAGGACGGGAAGACGGTAATCTTGCTGCCAGGACCGCCCAATGAGATAAAGCCCATGTTTGAGCGGGATATTGCGCCTTATCTGAACCGTATGCAGCCGGAGGGCATTTACTCGAAGATGGTGAAGATCTGTTCTATCGGAGAGAGCAAGGCGGAGACGATGGTGGCCGACTTGATGGATGCCCAGACGAATCCGACGATTGCGCCTTATGCCAAGACGGGAGAAGTGCATTTCCGTGTCACGGCAAAGGCGGCGGATGAGGAGGAGGCCAAAAGGCTGTTCGCTCCTCTCATGGAGGAATTGTCCCGTAGGTTTGGGGATAAGATTTATACCACAGAGGAGGATGTGACCCTTGAGGCGGCAATTGTAAAGCTCCTTGAGGAGCGGAAGATGACCGTGACGACGGCGGAATCCTGTACGGGAGGGCTGCTTGCCGGCAGGATTACGAATGTCCCTGGGGCTTCTAATGTTTATCAGGAGGGGTACGTTACCTATTCCAATGATGCGAAGGAGCGTCTTCTTGGGGTAAAAAGGGAGACGTTGATGCAATATGGGGCAGTAAGCCCCCAGACTGCAGAAGAGATGGCCCGCGGCGCAGCGAAGGCGGCAGGTGCGGATGCGGCGCTTAGTGTGACCGGGATTGCCGGACCTGGAGGCGGGACGCCGGAGAAGCCGGTGGGGCTTGTATATGTGGGGTGTTTTGTGAAAGGGCATGTCCGGGTGGAGGAGTTCCATTTCACAGGAAACCGGGATAAGAACCGGGAGTTTGCCGTGGCAAGGGCACTGACTTTGCTCAGGGAAGAATTGATTGGGGCAAGGTGAAAGAGTCTGTCAGAAGTTGTTTACAAAAGTTAGTACTCCATTCGATTTCTGGCCGGATGGAGTACCAGGTAGGAGGCTTGAATATGGAAATAAGGATATTGCAGCAGCCGGAGTTACTTCCGGCGCTGCACCTTGTGTGGGAGGTCTATGCGGATGCCATTGCACCCTCAAGTACCCCGGAAGGTGTGGCTTCGTTTCAGAAGTTTATTAAATATGATTATATCAGCCAGGTATGGCAGAGAGGGGAACTGATTTTTTTTGGGGCATATGAGGCTGGGACGCTGTGCGGGACCCTTGCCCTGCGGCCGGACGGGCACATTGCGCTGTTCTTTGTGGAAAAGGAGCGTCAGGGACAGGGAATCGGGCGCCTTTTGTTCCAGTATGCTTATCAGTATTGTGCTGAGCACCTCCACACCGGCAGGCTGACGGTCAATGCGGCGCCTGAGGCTGTGGAAAGATACGTACATATGGGTATGCGGCCTATTTCCGGGGAACAGGAGCGGGAAGGGATTCGCTATATCCCTATGGAAATGTATGTGAACTTAGGGATGGTGACTCCTAAGAGCCATGGGGCGAAGACTCCTTGGATTGCGCTGGGGGTCTTTGGCGTGGTCCTTGTTTTAATGCTGACGTTTATTGGAGTCAATGCGTATCGTGAGTTTCGGCGGGGATATGGGTTCGGACACGACTGGACGTATGAGGAACCGGATTATGATTATGACTTCGACTATGATTATGATAATGGATTTGGCTCCGAGGAGATTCCGGATGGGTACGGCGGATATGAGGATTCGGAGGAGTTATCAGGAATCTGGGCAATTCCTGAGATGATTGACGACGGGATAGGATATGAGATTGAAGAGGATACTTATGAATTTTCGGATGATGAAAAACGATCTATGGTGATTCAGTTCCAGGTGTCGTATCCTAAGGTCAGCGGGCTTTCAGATGCTTCGGTCGAGAAGAAGGTCAATGGTATCTTGAAAGCGCGGGCGATGGAAACGGTGAAGCGGATCTACGACGACCCTGCGCCGGAGATTAAGGAGAGGGTGATTGGGGAGGAGTATCCCATATTGATGAACTATGTAGATTATAAGGTCTGCTACGCGTCGAAGGATGTTCTTAGCGTGGTGTATGAGGATTACGGTTATGAGGGCGGTCAGGATTATTATGCCCAGCATCTTCGTACCTGTAATATCAGCCTCAAGGACGGTAAGGTCTACGAGGTGAAGGATATCGTGGAACTCGGCGATGCATTTATGGAAGATTGGCTTTCACGGATGCGAGGCGAGGCGGAGAATGATGGATTCTTGGCGGAGGCAGATAAGGAGACTCTGAGGAAGGCTCTGGAAGGGGACAGCCCAAACGGTGTCTACGATGTAAATTTCTTTCTGGATGCCGAAGGGATTGAGATTGGGTTCGACTTGAATTATGCCGGGGATGATGAGAATAACCCGGGGTATGTGTGGGTGACTGCGCCGTTTACTTTTGAGGAAATTGATGCGTATGCGTCGGGCAGTGACTTGTGGAAGAGCTTGAGATAGGGGTTCGTGGTAAGATGTCTTATGGGGCGTTAGCCCGCCTGCCCGTTGGGGCGGAAGCATTGATGGATGCACGAATGATCAGTATGTACGCAGGAGGTGCTTTTTGGCATCTCCTGATGTGCTTTTCGGCGGGATTATGCCGAAAGCGTATACCTTAATGGACGAAGTCCACCTGCCCCGCTAAGGGGCATGCATTGCGGGATGCCCTTAGGGTATGGGGATTAGAATCGGCGCCTGCACCATTTTTCCAGGAGGCTGATTAAAGAGTATAGAAGCATTGCCATAATGCATAGGAGGACGATGCTCATGAGGAGCCAATCCATTTTAAATAGGCGTGGGGGCATTCTGATAGAATGTGATATGTACAAATGTGGAGGAATCGTTTATAATCAGGGGTGTCATATGAGTGATGGAAGAAATTGAATATTTAGGTGGGAGGCAGTATGATAAAGCTGTATCATGGTTCCGATCATGTACTGAAATATCCGCAGTATATGGGTGGGAAGGATGATAACGATTACGGGAATGGTTTCTATACAACGGAGTATCCGGAAAGGGCGGAAAGCTGGGCGGCATTGAATGGAAACCCTAAGAAATCGATTGTCAATATGTATGAACTAAATACGGATGATTTGATGATTTTGGACTTGAATAACTGCGGAGTTTTAGCATGGATTGCAGAAGTAGCCGCAAACCGCGGAACCACTCAGGAAGCGGCGGCTATTGTCGGGAAACGAATCGTAGCGCGGTATAGGGCGGACACGGCAGAGTATGACCTGATACAAGGTTATCGTGCGGATGATAGTTATACGCAGGTAATTGAAGCATTTTTGATGAACCAGATCAATGTCTTTGAAGTCGAACATCTTTTTTATAAAGGGGAATTGGGAAACCAGATTTTTATAAAGTCAGAAAAAGCATTTGAACGGATTCGATGGACCGGGGCGTACGAAGTGGAGTTAAGAGAAGAAGATAAGAGAGCAGATTTGAATGCGAGGCGTGAGGTGAATCGCTTTCTTAAAGGGAGAATGGAAGCGATTTTGCTGGATGGGTTTCAGGTTCCGGGAATTACGGCTCGGTATGCGGTGCAAAATGAGTTAGTTTATCAACAAGAAAGCGGAGGTTATGTCAATGCCGGCTTATGATGTATGCTATTTAGACAGTATGATTCAGAAGTCCCGGTATCTTTTTAAGCTGATTGCAAGAAATTGTGAGGATGTCTTTGGTGTAATAAGGGATTATATGAAAGGGGAATACCGGGAACGTATGGATGGTGGGAATCCTCTCTATCTGAATAAGACGCCGAAACAGATTTTAGGAAGCTTGGGGATACGTATCAGGGATGAGGATGGTATCAGCGAGGATTATGACGAGTTTATTCTGGAATGGATGGCGGATATCTATACTTATATGCAATGGAAATGTAATCTTCCGTCTATGGACATTGTTGGAAAAATACCGCCGGAAGAATTGTATCTGAAATATCATCCGCTGCATGAGGCTTCGGTTGAGAACGGAGTCGGGAAGTTAAGGGAGATATATTTCAGGGAGGATTGTGTAGGTAGGGACGGTAGTATTCCGGATAAAGATGTGAAACGTATGATTTTGGAAAGTTATGACCTTGTGACAGGGAAGAAGAACAAAGTTTCAGAACGAAGGGAGTAAGGAAAGATGATGGAAATGTATGAAGATTACGAAGAAGAGAATAGGGAGCTTTTGGATATCTTCCGGGAAGATATGGAGAAAAAGTCATTATCAGAAAAAACAATCAGGAAACATATCAATAATGTAAGTTTCTATATCAATGATTTTTTACTTTATGGAGAGCCGGTCTCGGCAATGGACGGATGGAGTTCGATAGGATATTTCCTTGGTGATTTTTTTATCAGGAAATGTATGTGGTCAACGCCGGGAACGATTAAGAGTACGGCGGCAAGCATCAAGAAATTTTATAAGTGTATGTGTGATTGCGGCAAATTGGAGAAAGAAGCATATCAGGATTTATGTGCGATTATTAAGGAAGATATGGAGGAATGGCAGGAAGAATGCGAGATGTATAATGATACAAGCCAGCCGAATCCATTTGGAATATTCTAAGCATCAAAAAGTTTTTCTGAGAAATTAGGACGGGCTGACAGGGCATATATTAGTAAAAATGCTTTTGGAGGAGAAACTTATGTCTAGCCGTCCCAAGAAAGCAGCAGAGAAAGAAAGGAACGGTATTCGGAAGGGTGATGCCCGGATTCTGTTACAATTAGCAAATCTTATGTTAAAAGATAACCTTATCACCCCGGAAGAAAAAATCCGTCTTACACAGTGCATTCAAAGAGGTGGTTCTAAATGATACGACGTGCGGCAATCTATGCAAGGTGCAGTACGGAAGAAGTAAGCCAGAAGGATGCATTAAAGAAACAGGTAGATGAAGGTAGGGCGTGTGTCCGCGAAAACGGATGGGTATTGGCTGATATTTACGTGGAAAGCCGCTCTGGTACGACGACGAAGGGCAGGAGCGAGTACAACCGTCTCTATGAAGATCTGGCAAGCGACAGGTTTGATATCATTGTGATCAAATCTCAGGATCGCTTAATGAGGAACACGAAGGACTGGTATTTATTTGTAGACCGACTGCTGACGGAACAGAAAAAACTATATATCTATATCGAGCGGAAATTCTATACTACAGACGACGCCCTGATTACGGGAATCAAGGCGATTCTGGCAGAGGAATACAGCCGTGAGTTGAGTAAGAAAATCAACAATGCCCACAAAAACCGGCAGAAACAGAATGGACCGGCGGTCCTGACATCCAATACATATGGATATCGGAAAATGCCGGATAAGAGCGTGGTAATCGTGGAAGAAGAGGCAAGGGTCAAGCGGCGTATGTATGAACTATGCGCCGCAGGATATGGCAGCAGGAAGATTGCAAACATTCTAAAAGGCGAAGGCATCGTTGGGGCAAATGGGAATCCCTTTACGGATTCGGCAATTCTTAGGATGATACAGAATCCACTGAATAAAGGGACGGTTGTAATGAACCGGCTTCATTATGATTTTGAATCAAAACGGATGATGAAGATGCCAGCGAGCGCGCAATATGTATATGAGAATAAAGTTCCGCCAATCGTATCGGAAGAACTATGGGAACTTGCGAACCGGGAGATTGCCAGAAGGGCAAAAGCAGTGCGGCGAGGGAGTCCGAAAAGAGGGCGATACCAGGGAAAATCCGGACTCAGCGGCAAGCTGTTCTGTGGATTATGTGGGAATCCGTATTATCGAAGAATCCGGAAACGAGGGAAAGACCAGTGTGTTATCCACGAATGGAAATGTAAAAAATATTTGGAAACAGGCAGAAGAGAATGCGGCAATATTCATCTGGAGGAAGAGACGTTATATGGATTGTTGAGCAAGGTGTGCGAGGAACAATACCGGCCGGACAAAGTGCGGATTATCGAACGTATGATTAGGATTTTGAAGGGTGTATTAGTGGAAAAAGATTGTCAGCCGGAACTTGACCGGGAGAACCGGATGAAGGATAAAATATCAGGGCAAATGGATATGCTGGTGGAAAAATTGTTGGAAGGAGTTATTTCCGATGAGATTTATCGAAGAAAGCAGCGGGAATTAGAACAGAGTTTGTCTGCGGTGGCGGCTGGGATAAAAAGACTGGAACAACAGAAAGCGAAAGAAAACGGGTTAGAAGATAGGATTGTACAGATTGAAGAGACATTAAAGGCGGGGCAAGCCGTGGAAAAGGCAATTGTGGCTGGGATGTTAGAAGATGTGGAAAAGATATGGATTTTTCCGGAGCATATGGAGATTGTATTTGGCTTGTATCCGATATCAGAAAAGGAGAATAGGGATACCTGCCTGAAAATTGAGTATGGGAATCTGTTTGATTATAAAAAGAAAAAGAAGGACGAGCGGGAAGAAATAGTTGGCCTTATGCGGGAAAATCCTGGGATAACCGCCGGAAAGATAGCAAGGGAGCTGGGACTTAGCCTGTCCGGGGCGAATTATCGGATTCGCGTGTTGAAGAAGGAAGGGCGGATTCGGTTTCAGGGGCGGGGAGGGAAAGGTATGTGGGAAATATTAGCATGATGTGCTTAAAAGGGAAGAAGGTGCGTGATTTAGATGATTTCTGCTATAGAAATTGACTCTTTTCGAGGAATAAAGAATTTTAAATTGGAAAATTTATTTCAGATAAATATTTTAACGGGTGGTAATAATTGTGGGAAGACAAGTATTTTAGAAGTATTGGCCAGCTATGGGCAGCCAGATGATTTCCGTATGTGGCGCTCGGTCATCCGAAGAAGAGTAGGAAGATTTTCTCCGTATGAAGGACTAACTGATTATGAAGGATTTTCTAATTTATTTGATATCAATGAAGAAAAAAAATATTTAGGATATAAAATTCAAGAGAATGAAAAATGGACAAAAGTATCACTATTTGCTGATACTATAGAAGAAGAAATGACAGGGAGAGCGTATAGAAATATACTAAATAAATATTTTGGCGAGGATCAGGAAAATGAGATGTTTGATAGCATTTATCTATTATCCGGACTAGATATAGAAATTGTAATTGATGAAAAAAGTGTAAATCAGTTTCGTATGTATGATGCAGAGGAAATTGTAAAATTATCACCCCGTAAAATGGATAATAGTAAGCATACAAAAAATGTTATATATATCTCTCCTTCTTATCATACAGAAAGATACAATTATTTACAGAATATTTTAGATAATCCGGAATTATATGAAGAAATCTTAGATATATTAAGAGAATATGATGAAGGCATTATTAGTATTAATTACTCTAATCATTCAAAAACAAGACGAGGTGTATATCAGATTTTGTCCAAATCCCATCAGAAAGCATTACCCCTGAATGTATATGGAGATGGAATGAAAAAAGCATTGTCATTAATAAGCGCGGCTGTTATGGCTCAAAATGGAATTTTGTTATTGGATGAGTTTGAAACAGCAATCCATACGTCTGCAATGGAACAGACGTTTAGATGGATACTGGAAACGTGTAAAAAATTAAATGTCCAGGTTTTTATGACTTCTCATAGCAAAGAGGCAATAGATAAAGTGCTAAAATGTGCCCCGGAACTTATGGAGGATATTGCGGTATATACCATGTATAAAGAAAATGAAGAAATTTCTGTGAGAAGATTGGGCGCTAAGAAAGCGATTGAGGTTCAGGACGAGATGGGATTGGAGTTAAGATAAGATGAAAAATATTATTTTGTGCGAAGGTTCAACAGATTATGTCTTGTTACAATATTTTATGAGGAAAGTCTACGGATGGGAAGATAAAGGAAAGTCAAATGAGAAATCGAATAGCAGATATTTTAAAAGTGTACGGACGATGATGAAAGAGAGTGACAGTCTGAGTATCAGGGGATGTGGAGGAGCTAAAAATCTTTTACCGGGATTTCAATATATGGTTGAATATAACAATTTGTCGTCAGAATCAGAAGCATTTGACAGGATTGTAATCCTTACAGACCGTGATGATGCGGGGACAGAAGCTGAGTTTTCAAAAAATGTAGAAGATATTTTAAATGAAGGGAATGTAAGGATTGATATGAATGTATGTAACGACTGCTGGGTAGAGTGTTATTATCATAATGGCCATGGAAAGGAAATGCGATTTCAGTTGCTATTGTTAGTGGTTCCTTTTGAAGATACAGGTGCAATGGAGACATTTTTATTAGAAGCCGTTTCTAAAAAAGATAATTATGATGCTGAGATAATAACGAAAGGAAATGCATTTATTGACGGTGTTGATTCTGAAAAACGATACTTGTCAAAGAGACGGTACATAACGAAAGCTAAGTTTGACGTATATTTTTCTGTGAGGACAGCGGCAACACAGTTTGTGGAGAGACAGGATATTTTGAAAAATGTGGAATGGGAAGAATATGCTGCACTGCAGACAGGATTTGCAAAATTAGGAGATTTATAGAATATATGAATTGAACAATATCACACAGTATCAGAATGCCTCCCCATCTAAACACCTGGCTGGAATATATAATCAGATACCCAAGCCCGTCTCGTGCCGCCAGAAATTCCCCGATAATTACCCCTACAAGACACAGCCCGATATTGACTTTCATATTGCTGATGATTGCCGGGATGGAGCTTGGCAGTACTACCTTTGACAAGGCATGGAAGCGGTTGCCGCCCAGGGTATAAATCAGTTTGATTTTACCTGGGTCAACGGTGGTGAAGCTGGTGTAAAGGCTCAGGATGCTTCCGAAAATGGCGACTGACATCCCTGCAACGATAATGGTAGTCTTGGTGGCGCCAAGCCATACGATTAGAAGCGGCGCCAACGCAGATTTGGGCAGGCTGTTCAGTACGACCAGGTAGGGGTCTAATATTTCGGATAGTTTGCTGCTAAACCACAGGGCAACTGCCACCAGAATGCTGATGGCAATTACGAGCAGGAAACTAAGAATCGTTTCGTATAAGGTGACTCCAAGGTGGAGAAAGATGCTCTTATCCAGAACCATCTCAAAGAAACACAGAGCAATCTTAGAGGGGCTGCTGAAGATAAAAGAGTCAATGATTCCTACGTTGGCGGTGAATTCCCAGATAAATAAAAAACTTAGCAGAATCAGTACCCGGGATACCCTGACGATTCGTTTATGCCTGCGGTGCATGAGGAGATATTTCTGTTGTCCTGCTGACAGGTTACTCATCTGTATTCAACTCCTTCCATATGAGATTAAAATATGTTTTGAATTCCGGGGCGTTGCGCCGGTTCAGCGGTGTATCTTCGCTGAGGTCGAAAATCAGCGGGATAGTCTGCCGGATGGCGGCAGGGCGTCCGGTAAGAATGATGACTCGGTCGGCAAGGGAAATTGCCTCTGACAGGTCATGGGTTACAAGCAAGGCTGACTTTCCCTCTTTTCGGATAATCTGGCCGATGTCGTCCCCGACGGTCAGCCGTGTCTGGTAGTCCAATGCGGAAAAAGGTTCATCCAGCAGCAAAAGATCTGGCTCTAATACCAGAGTGCGGATCAGGGCGGCGCGCTGTCGCATCCCGCCGGATAACTCGGACGGGCGGGATGCCTCGAACTGTCGCAGCCCGTAGAGGTCTAAAAGTTCATGGGCCCGCTGCCTGGTACGGGCGGTCAGCATGTGCTGTACTTCCAGGCCGAGGATTACATTGTTGTAGATGGTGCGCCACTCAAAGAGTTCGTCGTGCTGGAGCATGTAGCCTACGTTTGTGGTGCTTTCTTTTAAGTATTTCCCATTGATTTTAATCAGACCTTTTTCCGGCTCGAGCAGACCTGCGATAATGGAAAGCAGCGTGGATTTGCCGATGGTATAGTAGTGGAAACAAAGGGAGCCGTTTTAACCAAATCGGCAAAAGTATTCGAGGGGATGTTTGAGGATAAGGCGAAGATTGAGCAGAGTATTTCGGCCAGGATTCGGTATTGTATGTACAAAGCAAAGGTTCCGCAATATAAGATTGCCAAAGCGATTGGATATGCAAAAGAAACCATATTCAATTATATGAACGGTAAAGTTTCAGAGGAACATATGAATGTGCAAATGCTAAAGAAGATGGCGGTATATTTGGGGCTGGATGAATATTATTTTTGTAATGAGTATCATAAGTTTATAGACAGTACAGATGTGCCGAAATTGTTGAAAGGCACACGGAGGGAAATGGGAATGTCACAGAGAGAGCTTGCGGCTGCGGCAGATATACCGTTGCAGTCTTATAAGAAATACGAGGAGGGACGGGTGCGGCTTCCGGAGAAATATTGGCGGGCATTGTTGGATATATTGACAAACTGACTCTTTAGGGATATAATATAAACAGGTAACTCTTGAGAGATACTACGAGGAGATTTATTATGAGTAAGATTGTTTTATATCACGGTTCAAACGGAAAAATTGAAAAGCCTCTTTTGGGAAAAGGCAAGGTTTATAATGATTATGGTCAGGGCTTTTATTGTACCAAACATATAGAGCTTGCAAAGGAATGGTCCTGTAATGAAGGTATTGACGGTTTTGCGAACAAATATGAGCTTGATACAGGAGGCTTGAAGATTTTAAATTTATCTTCAGAAGAATATACGATTCTTCATTGGCTTACTCTGCTTATGGAAAATCGTCGTTTCCGTGTGTCAACTCCTGTTATGCGCAGAGGTGTCCTATGGTTGAAGGAGTATTTTCTAGTTGATATCAGCGAATATGATTTAGTTATCGGCTACCGTGCAGATGATTCATATTTCTCATTTGCAAGAGCCTTTATCAGTAACGAAATTTCTTTGAGCCAGTTAAACTATGCTATGCGCCTTGGCAAACTCGGTGAGCAGTATGTTTTAAAAAGTGAAAAAGCATTTAATCAAATAGAGTTTATATCCGCTGAATTGGCAGATAATACTATTTACTATGCTCGCAGAAAAATGAGAGATGATAATGCTCGTAATGCTTTTTTTGCAGAGCTTGAAAAAGAAGATATTGACGGTATTTATATGAGAGATATTATCAGAGAGGAAATGACAAGTTATGATGTACGCTTACGATGAACTCTATCTGAATGACGCTATGAGAAACCTTGGCGAAGCATTTGATTATTCGGCAACTGTCTTGAATATCCCGATGGATGATTTTCTTGATATGTTTATTATAAGCGGTATTGCAGAACAATTTGCCGGCGGCGTTCCGAAGTTCGTATCAGGTCTTTCGGGAACAGAGCTTGTATGGGAAGTTTTAAATCGAACAAGGGAAAATATTGATTTGTCTGCACCACAGATTGAATATGACTACTCACCTGAATATTGGTGCGGTTGGATACTTGCGTTTTATCAATGGAATACAGGAAAGAGTTTTAAGGAAATTAAAAAATATCTGCCTATGAGTGAAATTTATAAGTTATACCCCACCTTGCACGAAGCAGCGGAGGAAAAGTTTGTTGATATAGCAAATTCTATACTTGAACGCAAAAACTTACCTACAAAATTGCAGACAGTACGCAGGGCAATCGGACTTTCACAAAAAGAGCTGTCTGAAAAATCAGGGGTAACACTCCGAATGATTCAGCAATATGAACAGCGGGCAAAGGATATAAACAAGGCAACTGCAAGTAACTTGTTTGCGTTGGCGCAGACACTCGGTTGTAAAGCAGAGGATTTATTAGAATAACGAGATAGCTAAAGCGATTGGATATGCAAAAGAAACCATATTCAAATATAGAATGGTAAAGTTTCAGAGGAACATATGAATGTGCAAATGTTGCCGATATTGTTGATAGAGAGACGGAGGGAAATGGGAATGTCAGGGAGAGTTTGCGGCTGTGGCGGATATACCGTTGTAGTTTTATAAGGGATAGGACAGGTGCGGAAACTGCATTTTTGTTACTGGAATCTGGAAAATGCCGCAAATTCCAGATTCCAGATATGGTTTGTTGGGAGTGTCAGAATTTTTGTGTAAGTTATTTTAAGAAATTTTATGAATACTTACAGGAAAATTCTGACACTCCCTTTGTGCTATGACAACTGCATAACCTTTGCTTCAAGTTCCTTTAATTCATCAAATGACAATGAGGGAACACAGTCCGCAATATCTTCAAATGACATTTTTCCTTTTTTAATCAATCTTTCGGCTGTTTCTATGTCTTTCTTATGTGCAAGAGTGTTTTCCATATCCTTCCAATAAGTTCTCATAATCTGCTCGTCATCAAATAAGCTCATCATAATCGTTAAAACCTCCTTTTGTTTGCCAATTAGATATTCTTTTAAGATGTTCCTATCCATGCAAATACGAATCGTTTCTTTAACCGTCTGTTCTGTCGCACCATACAGTTTTCTCTGTTCATCAAAAACTTTACAAAAAAGGATATATTGATTGATAATGTCCTCTGTGTCGCTCTCATAAATGACTTTTGCCTTTACTTCAATATCAATAGCTGCGCCGCCAAAAAACTCCTGTGATAAAGATATTATATCGGGTTTTCTGCCTTTATTGCCTGTATAGATGATATACAGTTCAGGTTTAGGGATTTTGACCTTTGTACTCTTATATAGACTTTGTGAAGTCCTCTCAAAATATTCATGGTAACTCTGTGCTAAATACAAGAGGATTCTGATTAAAATATTTACCGTCCAACTGGATTGAGCTTCTAACAGGAGCAATAAACTGTTGTTACCCACCATTATGCCCAAATCATTATATAAATTGTCGGTTAAAACATTGTCTATTGTTACAATATCAAGCGTATCCTCTGTTGCGTCCGTATCTTCTGGATGTAGCGTTTGATATAGTTCCAATAAATATTTTTTATCTTGGAAAAGGTCTAAAAATACGCTGTTTTTTGCGGTACGTTTTGCTTTGACCGCTTGTGTCTGGTTTGTATCGTCTTGCACTTTATCACCTCGGTTCCTTAAAATCTAAAGTTGGATATGGTAATATAGACTATTCCTGTTACATTTCAATTATACAAAAAAGTGTCCTTTTTTACAATAAAATTCACATTAAACTTCTTCTAAGTTTCTAATGCTATTTCATCGACAAAAGTGGAGTTTACTTGAAATGCAAAAGAAGATGGCGATATATTGGGGATAGATGAATATTTTTTTGAAATGATTATCATGAGATTATGGGCAGAGTAGATGTACCGAAATTGTTGAAAAAGAGACAACAGGAAATGGGAATGTTACAAAGAGATTGCAGCTATGGCTGATATACCATTGCAGTGTTATAAGAGATACGAGGTGGGATGGGTGCGGCAGTCGGAGAAATATTGGAGAGAATTGATGGACTAGGTATCACACGAATGTACGAGGTTACTTGCCTGTCGAGGGTAAGGGTATCGTAGTGGAAATAAATATATTAGGCGAATTGACAAAAGTACTCGTGGGTGATAGAAGTGAATATGTGGAAATTACATTTTGGTTACTGGAAAAAAAACTATTAATTTCCAGAATTTAGTAGAAATATAAAAATATTTGTGGTAGATTGAATAAAAGATATTGTTTGGATAGGTGAAATGATAAAGAAGGCGTGAGAAATAGTTGGAATTTTATAACAATTATTAGTTTTCTTGTTAAAATGCTTGGAAATTGGAATCGGCTATATAGTAATTAATCCCAAATTCCAAAAAACATAGTTTAAGGAGAAGTCATGCAAGAAGAATTCAAAAAAAAGGACAAAGAACAAAAGGTTGAAAAACGGTTTGTTTCAGATGAAATAGGAGAAAAATATAAAGAGTGGAAAAATAGAAATATTATTTTTATTACTTCTCCTACTGGTAGCGGAAAAAGTTATTTTATATTACATATATTTCTGAAATGGGCAATAAAGAATAATATGAGAATTCTCTATCTAGTTAATAGACGGATATTAAAAATGCAACTAGAAGAAGAACTAAAAAATGTGGAAGAAGAACTGTGCAGGGAGTCCTCAGATTGGAAGGTAAAGTGTACCTTAAATGAATATATAAATATTAAAACATATCAAAGTATTGAAAAAGAAATTAAAGGAAAAGAACCAAAAAAATTATTGTTCTATTTGAATCTTTTTTCCTGTGTCATTTATGATGAGTGTCACTACTTTTATGCCGATTCAAATTTTAATACAAATACAGAATTGTCGTATTCAGTTCTGAGGAAAGTGTTTGACAATAAGCTACAGATATATGTATCAGCAACGCCAGAAGAAATGATAGAAGAAGTAGATAAGTTTGTAAAGGAAGAACAAAGAGAATCCGAAGGAAAGATGTCATACGAACAGATTTTTGTGTGTCCTCCTAATGAAAGAAAAAGGGAATATAGCATAAGTGCTGATTATGGATATATAAGTTTAGAGATTTTTGAAAATATTGAAGACTTGGCCCATTTAATAAAAAGAAATGGAAGCGATAAAAAAGATAAATGGTTGATTTTTGTAGATAGTATCGAACGGGGGAAAGATTTAAGAAAAAGATTGCTGACTAAAAATGATTCAGAAGAAGAAAAGAAAATAATCAATGAAAAAGATGTAATTTTTTTGGATGCGAAATATGATGAAAATGATGACAGTAAAGAAAGTGTGAATGAAATTGTAAACGAAGAATTTTCAAGTAGAAAGGTGGTAATTTCTACTGCGGTTATGGATAATGGTGTATCTTTCAAAGATTTTAACTTGACAAATATTGTCATAATGGCAGATACACGCGAAATGTTTCTACAAATGTTAGGCAGGAAGCGAACGGATGGAGGTAAAGTAAAATTATATATTTGTAAACAAAATGTAGAGCATTTCAGAAAAAGAAAAATGTATACTGAAAATATATTAAAATGTTATGAACGGCATAGAAACATTTTGCGAGAGTTAGAGAAACCATATTGTTTAGTGAGTAAACCGTGTTATTTGTATAGTTATGTGGAGACTCTATTTATTAATACAAAAGAAACTTTTTATTCAACTGAATGGAAGCAACAGGATATATTGAATGAAATATTAGAGGATACTGTATCTAGTCAATATATTAGAAAATTTTGTTATTCTTTAGGAGGGATTATAACCCTTAATTCTTTAGCAATAAAGAAATACCTTAAATTGAAGTTATTTTACAAAGATATGATAGAAAAAATGGAAAACGATGAGTATGCATTTGTAAAGCAACAGGCGGATTGGTTGGGGGTTTCGCACGATAAAGTAGAAGTCGTTATTGAAGAATCGAGCATAGATGAGCTATCTAAGAATAGAGAGAGATTAGAAAATGCGATTAAGGAAGTTTTAGGTGTCTCTATGACAAGAGAGGAAAATATTGAATGGAAACTAAAAATATGGAAACCTCTATTATATTTTTTAAGTAGAGACAAAGATTTCAAAGATGGTGAAGAAGATGCATAAAAAAGAATGATAGAACAATTTCTGATAAAATATTTGAACGGTGCATGACGCAGGCAGGGTTGCCTTATGTATTGAAAATAAAAAGAGGAAGTGAACAAAAAGGAATAGTCACCTTGTATACTATTAAAAAAATAGATTAAATAAATTGTTGTAGTATATTAATTGTACCTGGAAATAAATATAAACAACTCATTTAACAACCCATAAAGAATAATTTGCCAGCAGTTTCATAAACATATTATGAAACCTGACTGACGGAAAGCGGGTTGTGATGTCAAGAAAAAAGCAGAGTATTGAGATTGTTTTACATAAACCGACAGATATATCAGAGGTGTACAATGCGCCGCAGGTTACAGATTTTTGGAAAGAAATGATTCTAGCAAAGGTGCGGGCGTGCAGCCTCACACAACAAGACTACCTTCGATTATTGGAAAAGGATTTCGGTAATCATTAACAAAGATGATAACTGTTTCATAAAGTCCAATAATCAGGAGGATAAAATGAAGGTAAGGATACATCTACATAACCAAAAATACCGTTCCAAACCTAAAAAAAGTGAGATTGGTAAAATCAGCAATGAAATTACGGATAAAATTAAAGAGATTGATATTGAGAGATTTGCCCAAGAAGTAGGGAAAAAGGGAAGGACCTTCACCACATCCACATTTAACGGTAGGAGAGTGAAGGAGAATTTTGTGAGCCAGCAAGTATTTTGTCTGGATTTTGATAAAGGATTTACGATTGATGAGTTCATGGAACGTGCAAAACAATATGATATACATCCGTCCATGATATACAATACGTTCAGCAATACAAAGGAAAGCCCAAGATTTCGGGTGGTATTTATCAACGACTGTGAGATACAAAATGAGGAGGCTGCATTTGCTCTTATGTACATGCTGCTGGAAATCTTTCCAGAGTCGGATAAGAGCTGTAAGGATATAACGAGAATGTTTTTCGGCGGTAATGATTTGAAATTTGTTGATAGCAATGCAACGATTAATCTGGTTGATATTTCACTGAGTTTGCAAGCCTATTTAAAAAGCAGAGATAAGAAAAATTACCGCAGAAAAATAGAACAGATTGGCAAAAAAATGCAGGTACAGGTGGATAATGGAAAGCTGTGTATACACGAAGAGGTGTTAAGTGATATAAAAAGTGAGGAATTGCTTGCAATGACCAGTAATATGATAAGGGTGAATGCAACAGAATCCTCACTTTTTTATGTTATAGAAAAAGAATCACACAACCATTCTATGTGTAGACGGCAAAATAGGGAGAAGAAACAAAAGAAAGTACGGGGGATATCAGAGAAGATTTTATTGAAAAAATGTCCGCTTTTCAAAGATTTTTATGAGAAAAATATTACACATGAACAGAAGTTTTTGATTGCCACGAATTTATTATCTATCAGCGGGGGCGAGAACTTATTTTTTGCCGGAAATATCAACCATGTTGAGAAATGGAAGGAAAATTGGGAGTACCTAAAGCAATATCATTATGTACCGCAGCACTGTAAAAATGGAAATTGCCCCTATTATGAGAAATGCAGAAGCCCCACGATTTTAGACAAAGTAACAGAAAAAATTAGTAAGAATAGGATTGAGGGATATTGTGAGATAGAAGAAGCGGAGAAAATTTTGAGAAATTATCTGCTACAAGCTGTTCAGGCCAAGGAGAAAGGAATTTACTTGATTTCAGCTCAGACTGCTTTAGGAAAAACAAGTACCTATTGTAACATTGTGAAAGAGAATTACCAAAAGAAACCATTTATGGTTGTAGTGCCTACGACAAAATTGCAAAGGGAGGTAGGGGAAGAATTAGAAAGGTTAGGCGTTCCGGTATTTATGACTGAAAATATTTATTATCTTTTGAGCGAGATACATTTAGATGATTTAAAAGATATGGCCATGTATCTGTACAAGATGGGATTTGGATATAAAGTGAAATCTGTGATAAAAGCTTATAAATCAAATATAAAGTTAGATGATATACAGGAAAGACGGCTGAGGGAATATTTGAACTCAAAAGAAAGACTGGAAGATAGCAGGTGTGTTGTAACGACACATGCCATGTTTTTATCATTTCAATCTGAAATCATCAGCAGGTATGAGGTGGTGATTGATGAAGATATTCTCATGAGTATTTTTAAGAATACGTCTACTATTAGTTTTGGAGATATTGAGTTAGCTCTTGAAATGGAGGCGATACCAGAAGAAGGACAAAGTTTTGTGAAACGGTTATTAAATGCTTCTGAAAATACTATAGAAGTAACAAAACCGTTGGAATTGCGAATCAACCAATTAGATAAAATTTACGAGAAAGAGATGTTAAGAAATGTACCATTGGTGGATTTTTTACAGGCAGCTTCCTATCAGGTGGATGTGCCAAAGAAACAGGTGAATTTCTTCAATGCGAGGCAAATCCCTGATGTTAAAATGACGATTGTATCTGCCACATTAAATGAAGAATTATACAAAAATTATTGTAAAGGGCAAAAGATTTGTTTCATGAAAGTCCCTGTTGCTAAGTACAAAGGAAAGCTGATACAATATACTGCCCATTCCTTGAGCCGAAGTAATTTAGCGGACATAGGATATGAAAAAATAAAAGAAAAGTTAGACAAATTTATTGAAAGCAAAGAAAAAAATATTATCACTTTCAAAAAGTATAGAGAAGATTCTGAGATTTATTACGCGAAATCGGAAGGGTATAATGAATATAAAGGAAAGGACATGATAGTAATCGGAACGCCGCATAACGTACCTTTTGTATATCATCTAATAGGCGCATATTTAGGATATGATGCAGAGGATAAATTGTGCCTTCGGATGACGGAAAATGATACATATTCGTTTAAATTTATGACATTTAAAGATGATAAAATGAGAAATTTACAGTTTTATTTTATTGAGAGCGAGCTTGAACAGGCAATCGGTCGTGCAAGGCTGCTTCGGTATGATTGCAGGGTATATTTATTTTCTAATTATCCATGCAGACAAGCAGATATTATTGAGGATGAATATTTAGATTTAGCATAAAAGTTTTTGGTCGAATCCTAAAGCGGCGAATGAAGATGTTGGAATCGTTTGCTTTGAAATCTTTTATCAGTTTATTCGGTCAAAGCTGATATGAGGAAGAAGGATTTGATGGATGAAAGCAGACATTTCTATTGCGTTGAGAGGGAAAAGTTAAATAAAATTGGTATATCACTCATGCAGGATTGAAGTGAAAACAGGGATGAGATTCTTTCAATATTGGTGAAAAAATTTAGTAGTTAATGTAATGCAATGTATAGAAAGGGGGATGAAAAATGTGGATAGAAATAATATTGAATATGCATGGCGGATGATAACCAAAATGCAGAGTATACCTTGCAACTGTTCACAAAATGATTCAGAAATTATAATACATGAAAGAGTCAATCTATGAAAGTAGGAAAAATGAGTGAGAAAAAATACTATTTGAGATAACTTTAGCTTTTAAGGCAATAGAGCTGTCACTTTAAGCAATTTATTTTAAGAAATTCTGTATCTTGTATTTTTTATACTTAATGTAACAGCCTTGATTTTTATAAAAGATATCAGTTTATATTGAATCCGGATTTTTCGTAGATGAACTGGTCTACGGCAATTTTGCTGACCTTCCAGATGGAACCAATTCGGAATCCTTTGATTGCTCTGGTGTTTAATAATTCATAAGCCCGATTCCTTCCAATGCCTAAATATTCTGCCAGTTCACCGACTGTCATTAAAAGGGATTCGATTTCAGTATCGGTCGTTAGAGAGGGCTTCAAGATATCCATCATTGTTAAATTCTCCTTCCTGATTTGATATTTTACTTTAATGTTTGAATGGACTAATTTTATATACTTGAATAGATTATATAGGGATGTGAGATTTTGGTATAGTTAGGGGAAACTGGGTATAGTTAGGGATAGTTTAAGAGTAGGAACGTGATTTCAAGCTCTACAGGGAAAACCACAAGTAAATGGGTAGGAAAATTGCCGATATGAAAGAGAAATTATGATTGTGAATATCTCGGTATGACGGGATATTCCTTGCTTTTGCCGCATTGTAATGGGATAGCTGAGGATTTTAAACATATATCGTTTTTCTGGGAATTACTTCTATATGTCTATATTTCAGTAAGAGTATTGGATTTTGATTGTATATTATTATCATGATACTTGTAAAAGTACCAAGAAGTAATGTCCAGACTTTTTGGTATGTTCCGTGACAGAAGAAATCTGATTAGGATAGTATCATGCCATACAGCCATAGGAAGGATAGTGGCTGTCGGAGATTTCAGGACAAAGGAAGTGAAAATGCCGGACAAGAGATGGGAGGGAGAAAAGATGGGAAAAAGAATGGCTATCTGTGAGTTCTGTAAAAATCTGATAGAAGTTGGTGACGGTGATTTCATCTGTTGCGAATGTGAAGAACCCGTAGTCGTAATCAGTAAATTCGTATCAACTAATGATTACCTTAAATGTGGCAGCCGTAAATATAGGAAGGCTGGTGTAAGGAAATGTCCGTAAAGATATTGAAACCGATAATTGAAACCCCAAATAAAGTATGGTAGTATAAAAATAAAAGAAGGGCAGGTGAAGGACAATGGAGAAGGAGAACCGGGAACACAAGGACAGTGTCTTTGTTGACCTCTTTTACCAGGATGAAACGGCAAAGAAGAATCTGCTGAGTTTATATAATGCATTGCATGATACAAACTATAAGGATGAAACAATCATTCGGAAGGTAAAGATTGATGATGTCTTATATAAGAACTTCAAGAATGACATTTCTTGTGAGGTGAATGGGCAGGTGCTTGTTTTCGGAGAACATATGAGTACTATCAATAGAAACATGCCCTTGCGCTGCTTGATGTATGTGGGAAGGGCATATGAGCAGTTGGTAGACAGCAAGGCACGCTACAGGACGACATTGGTGAAGATACCAACCCCGGAGTTTTATGTATTTTACAATGGCGAGAAAGAACAGCCGTTAGAACGGGTATTATCTTTGTCAGACGCATTTATGAATCCGGCAAGAGAAAATTCTGTAGAATTAAAGGTCAAGGTCATTAACATCAATTCCGATAAAGCGCATGGGATTCTGGATAAATGTGGGATACTAAAGGAATATAGCCAGTTTATCAGCACGGTGAGAAAGTATTCGGAGGAAGAAAGCGCCATTAAAAAGGCAATCAAGGAATGTATTGAAAAGGGGATTCTGGCAGATTATTTAAAGAGGAAAGGAAGCGAGGTGGAGAATATGTTGATTGCAGAGTATAGCTATGAGGAAGATATGCAAGTGAAGCAAGAGGAAGCAAGGCAGGAAGGAATATGGCAGGGAAGACGTGAGGGAATCACTTTATCGGCAGATATTTTCCAGATGGTTAAGAAGAACCCGGATTTAACAAATGTACAGATTGCCGAGAATCTTGGCTGTAGTGTGGAAGATGTCGAAAGTACAAGAAAAATGTTTGGTATATAGTTTTATCATTGTTTTTAACGCTATCGGAGTAACTCTGATAGCGTTTTTTAATATGCAGATTTGCGAAAATAAATTTAATCAGAAATAAATCAAGGATGGTGACGAATGGTATGAAAACAATCAGTCTGCTAAATTTAAAGGGCGGGGTTGCGAAAAGTTTTACTTCGGTAAATATGGCTTATGAATTGTGGCGCAGGGGAAATCGGGTCTTAGTGTGGGATAACGATAAGCAGGGGAATCTGAGCAAGGCATTTGAACGGTATGAGGTAGAACAGACCGCACCTGCCGCAAGGATACTCAGCGGTAATTGGCAGAATCCGGAGGAATTGATACAGGCGACAGATTATGAAGGGATAGATATCATATCGGCGAACCTGTCATTGTTTGGTGCGGCCTGGAATCTGGTAAGAGAGGGCGGGGAGGACATGACAGGGAGATACCGGAGATTTGTAAAAGCCGGTATCAACAATCAGACAGAAGATTGCATTTGTGAAAGATATGATTACTGTATCATAGACAATCCCCCGGATATCGGAATCAATGTGGTCAATGCCCTTGGGGTGACGGATGAAGTTATTGTTCCTGTGAAGATTGATGAAAATGCGTTAGAAGGGCTGGATATTGTGGCCGGACAGATTGAGGACGCAAAGGCTCTGAATCCGTCTTTGACATTAAAAGGAGTGCTGGTTACGATTTACCAGAACACGGACGGGGAATCGGCAGGGTTAGAATGGCTCAGGCGGGAATGGGACAATGCAGAAAGCAAGCATTACAGGCAGTATAAGGTTCTTGGCAGGATTCGGTATTCTGCAAAGGTGGCAGAAAATTCTTTTGTGAAGAAACCAATCTACGAGTACAGCCCATGCTGCGGTGCGGCGCAGGATTATAAGCATTTCGTAACCAGTTATACGGGGATAGGGAGATGATGGGGCATGGCGAAATTTGGAATTAACGATTTGATAGACATTAAGAAAAAGGAGTCCGGGTCAGAGACAGTGAATGCGTACAAGGAGATATGGCTGAACCCCAGGGACGTGAAGCCTTCGGAGAGTAATTTCTACTCTCAAGAGAACATAGAAGAACTTGCAGACAGCTTTCTTGCGGTGGGACAGCAGCAGCCGACGGTCTTGGCGAGAGTGAATGGGGAGTTCCGTATCGTGAGCGGGCACAGGAGGAACCTTGCGAATATCAGAAACCTTGAAAGGGGGTATCAGGAGTATGGGAAGGTGAGATATCTGTATAGGGATATGACTCCTGCAATGCTGGAACTGTCCCTTCTAATGGGAAATGCTTTGAATCGGGAACTGACACCATGGGAAAAGACCCAACAGGCGCAGAGATTGAAAGAGGCGTTGATAAAGGCGAGGGATGAGGACGGATTGGAGATACGGGGAAAGCTGCGGGATATCGTGGCAGACCTTATGAATGAAAGCAGTTCCGGCATTGCAAGGATGGACAGTATCCACAATCATGCGGTGCCAGAGGTTCAGGAAGAATTCCGGAAAGGAACCCTGAATATCAGTGCGGCGTATGAGGCGTCGAAATTATCAGAAGAAGAACAGAAAGCCATTGCAGAGAAAGCAGCGGAAGAAGGCGGCATGAAAGCAAAGGAGGTCACAGAGAGGGCAATGAAGAACCGAGAAGGAAAAGGCGGGAGAAAAGATAAGGGATTTTCAGTAGTGTCCAATTTGGACACCGATTTACGGCCCCAAAACGGGAAAGAAATCCGAAAGGATGATTTTACAGGCACAATGGAAGAGAAGCAGATCGGACAGACTGCAAAGGGCAGAAACATAAGGAAATTTAAGAAAGGGAACCGTCATCAGGAGATATTGCGTGAATGGAGCAGGGAAAGCGTGAGCCTGACAGTCATTACAGAAGCGGTTATGGAGGCAATGCAGAAAGTGTCCAATTTGGACACCCCGGAAGAATGGTCAGACGTTGAGTGGGCGGTATTCCTCACAAGGGCGATTATGAATCGGGCGGATTGTGTAAGCGAGGAAGATTTATATATGCTTCATGACATTATGATTCGGTGTCAAGAAAAATTGTGAAATGTCGATGGAGACATAAGGTGTCCAAATTGGACACCACATATAATTAGGAAGAAACAGATAATGAGTTTAAGAAATGGTAGAGCCGGGGCAGAAATGTCCCGGTTTTTTGCTGCTTGGGAAGGGAGAAGAAATACAGATGAAAAATATGCGTATATTGACAGGGGAACAGAAGAGATTTGCAGAACAGCACCATGTACTGGTGGAACGTTTTCTCTGGAAGAACCATTTGGAACGGGCTGAGTTTTACGATGTGGTAATCTTTGGCTATCTGGAGGCGGTTCAGGAGTATTTGGAAAAGCCGGAGTTATCAAAGTATCCGTTTTCTTCTATTGCGTGGAGAAAAATGCGGTTCTGCATGATAAACGAATATATTTATCAAAATTGCCCGAAACGAAATGCCCCTATGGGAACCTGTCATGAAGATTATGACCATGTGATTTCAAGAGAGCAGGTTTCAGAGCAGATGAATTGCGTTGCGAGGGAATTGGAACATCGGGCGCTGTTACAGCAGTTGATGTCCCATATGACGGCAAAGGAGAAGGAGGTTGTCTGCATGAGGGCGGCAGGATATACTTATCGGGAGATTGCAGAGCGTTGCAACATTACCATGCGGGGAGTTTCTGCAAGGCTGATAAGGATGAGGAAAAGGTTTCGGGCGTTGGAGTTGATTTAGATGGAATTGTGTGAGATAGGAGGAAACAAAAATGAGATATCGAGCAGATGAACTTCGTTATGAACAGGTCACAGTATTGGGGAGGGAGGCTATTTTCACAGACCTGAGAGTTTCAAGGGATTCCGTACCGAAAGAGTTTTCCTGTTATGAGGTCAGGCATGACGACGAGTGCCAGGGAAATCCGGTAGAGATTGCTAAGGGAATCTTGGTTAATTTTTATGGAACCTTACTGGTTCAGGGGAGCCTGGAACGGGTGGAGAAGGAGGGGTACTGTTTTCTTGAAGAAGATGACTGGAACGATAGCGGGGAAAGGAGTTTTACGTTAGAAGAATATAGGAAGGACAGGGGGATTGGAGAGTGGGAAAAGCAGGCGTGAAAAATTATGTGCCGTTTGTTCGGGTAAGGATGGTTCGGGAAAGAGAGATTCCGTATGCGATGGAGGAAATTGAAGGGCCGGAGAAAGTTGCGGTATTTACACGAAAGTTTCTGGCAGGGGCAGACAGGGAGCATTTGCTGGTGCTGTCTATGGATAATATAGGAAAGCTGGCGGCAATCGAGGTGGTGTCCATTGGGACGGTGAATGCGGCACTGGCAGAGCCGAGGGAAATCTTCAAACATGCGATTTTGGCAAATGCGGCGGGGATTGTGATGGTGCATAACCATACGTCGGGAAGATGTGTGCCAAGTAGTGAAGATATGGAGATAACGAAAAGGATAGAAAAGGCGGGAAAAATCCTTGGGATACCGTTGATGGACCATATCATTGTTGGGGACGGGTATTTCAGTTTTCGGACAGAGGGCTTGCTGGCGGATGGAAAAGAGGTATGAGTCATATTGATGCCGGATTATGTCACATTATGTCAAAGTATGTCGAATAATTATCATTTTTGTCGTTTTACGTCGGATGTGCAGTAAATACATTATAATGTGTTTAGCAGAACATAAAAGAGCTTTTGGTACGAGGAGGAGATAGGCGTGAAGGAACAGGAAGAATGGATAGGAAATTTAGAACATGATATGTATCAAGAAATCGTGAGAGTGACGCAATCCTTTCCGGTAAAAGAACAGCGGGCAATTCAAAAGGCATTGGCGGATATGATAGCCAAGGCACAGGATAAGGCGTTTATGAGGGGATATGAGTATGCCATAGAAGTGTTGGAAAATGGGCGCATGAAAAAATAACCGCTTATATCCCCTTGATATCATCAATAATCTGGCGGACATGGGCCAACTGCACATCGGTAAGGCCGGTCACTTCAATGTAACTCCGGCCGTCCAGTTCCAGCAGGTAGTCGGTGCTTACGGAAAAGAACTGGGAAATCTTGACCAGCATTTCTATGGAAGGAAGAATGTTATTATTCTCCCAGTTGGAAACCGTCTGTTTCGAGACGTTGAGCGAATCCGCAAGCTGTACTTGGTTGAGGCTTCGGGACTGCCGTAAATTTTTAATCATATCACCAAACATAAGAAAACTCCTTTTTCATAGGCTACTCTAAAGAAAGTATATTTACAAAATACTAAAGTATTGATATAATGGACAATGTGAGATGTCAAAATATGTAAAAATTGGCAGCCAAGTGGAAGGGGAGGCGTAATTCATTTATTATAAAAGATGAGAGAGATGTATTCAGAAATAAGGAAAGAGAGGAAAAATGATATGTTTTGTACAACGTGTGGAAAGGAATTGAAGGAGGAATGGTCGATTTGTCCATATTGTGGGAATGAAACAAATGATGAAAATGAAAAAAGGAAAAGAAAGAGATTATAAAAACTGAAAACACATATAATGCGGAAGATGAAGATGTTGATTTAAAGTCTGAAATAAAATTAATTAAAGGATTGATGTATCAACATCCTGTAAGAATAGTATTATGTATTCCAATTATCATTTATATGATTTATTTGTTGTATTTGCTTTTTACATATAATTTTAATAATTTGCTTCATGGGCAAAATTTTTGGGCAACCTTACCTATGGTCATAAGGGATTTAATACCTATATTTACTGGTTTGATTTTGAGTGATATTGGATTATGGTTGTTTTACGGGCCAAAAAATTATAAGCAAGTTAAAGAAAATGTTACAAAGAAATCTCAAAAGGGATATGGGATTGCTTCACATATCCTAGCTTTAATAGTAGCGCTTGTACTAATGTCGTGTGCTAGTGATGGAAATGAAGATGTTAATTATGTGGAAAGAGAATTATCAAGTGAAATAGCAAATGATGAACCATCCAATAATATGACGATGGAAGATTATATCAACTTGTGTCAAGAAGTAACGGGAGAGGACATAGCGAGAAACCCAGAAGCTTTTGTAGGTAAAGATATTATATTGGAGGGAGAATTTGATATTCTTGCAGGTGAAATAGTAATGAATTGGTTTACGGATAGCGGCATTATTGGGATAAAATATAATGGAAAAGCTGTAGATATGCAGGGAAATGTTATAGGAAATGTAATGACTGGGGATTATGGATATGTAGCTGGGAGATATGAAGGGGAGGATGATTGGGGACATAAATATATTAATGCACAAATTATTATCTTGGATAGGGCAGAATAGAATGTGTAAAAAGAATATTTAGACAAAAACAGAAGAAGGAGAACTAAAAGATGTTTGATTCGTGTCGTATGCCAGAACACTTTAAATCTTGCGTTGGCAAATGCAAAGCGTTCTTGGTCTATGATTCACACCGGGGATATCAAGGAGAAAATGCAGGAGGCAAAGGATACCCTGTTCCTGGCAGAAAATTACATGGACGAGCTTGGCAAAGAGTTTGAAGCACTCCGCATGAAGAAGCTGACGGATAAACAGGTCATGGAATATATCGAGATTTTACTTCCGATTGAGGACGGTTCCACGCCTCAGCAGGAGAAGAACATGAAGCGGTTACGGGAAGATATGAAAATCCGTTACTTTGACGCACCGGATTTACAGGGCGTGGGGAAAAATGCCTACCGTTTTGTCAATGCGGTATCTGATTTTGCGACCCATGCAGAACCTCTCCGTAAGACGGCGAACTATAAAGAGAATTTGTTCTCCCGCACCGTGGATGGGAATCCGATGATTGACAAGGCATATCAGATGGTAAGTGCAGCATAACAGGGTTGGGAAAAGCAGAAAAATTCAGTTTTCAAAAGAGACTATCTGATATATAATAGAAGTAACGAAAGAAGGTGGCATTTTGAGTACAGCGGCGCAGATACATCAACAGGATTTAGAGCGTCTGAAATCACTTCGGTATATGGATGATGATTTTATGACCGTCTGTTTGGCAGATAATTTTGAGGGCGTGGAACTGATACTTCGGATTGTCTTAGGACGGGCAGATATCACGGTCAAATCGGTTCGGACACAGGAACTAATGAAGAACCTGCAAGGACGTTCTGCTGTTTTAGACGTCCATGCGGTTGACAGTGCCAATCAAGAATTTGATGTAGAAATACAAAGGTCAGACGCAGGGGCAGGCGCAAAAAGGGCAAGGCATAACAGCAGCCTGTTAGATACGCATATATTAAAGCCTGGAGATGATACAGAGGATATTCCCGACAGTTATGTGATTTTTATTACAGAAAATGATGTCATGAAAGGAAACCAGCCCCTATATCCGGTAGAGAGATATGTTGTGATTGGGGAAGAAAAAGTATTATTTGGAGACGGTTCGCATATTTTATACGTGAATGGGAAATACAGGGGCAATGATGAAATCGGAAAGTTAATGCATGATTTTAGAAGTACCAATCCCGAAAACATGAATTATGAGGCGCTTGCCAAAAGAGCCAGGTATTTCAAACAGGACGAGAAAGGAGTTGCTGTCATGTGCAAAATTTTGGAAGATATGAGAAATGAAGCGGCATTAAACAATGCAAGAGAAACCGCCGAACGACTGATAAGAAAAGGGAAAATGACGCTTGAGGAGATTGCAGAGTGCATTCCAATGTTATCACTGGATGAACTAAAAGAGATTGAAACGAGAGTCATGCAGTTTGTATAATCAATCCTGTCAATGAAAATAAAATATAGTAACAGCGTCAGGGCATATAGAAACCGGAAATCTATATGCTCTGTTTTTTGCTATAAAGAGAGATGCATGAGCGATAACATTTAGGCTTATACCGCAGGGCAGATACCATTTTGTTCACATCACATGCTCAATGCGGCGTCACAGGATTGGGAAAGGCAGAGAAAGCAGGTATATGTATAGGAAACAGTTGGAACAAGCCTTCTGCCGGAAGATTAGCGGGGAATTGACAATCTTCCGGTATGAGGTTCTGCAGGGGGAAAAGGAAGCTATCTATGAGGCGGCTTACCAGATAGACAGTATCATCAGCATTTATGAACTTCTAGTAGAAATGAGCAGCAGGTTATCAACCGAAACTTTGGCGGCGGCGGTGATGTTTCCGAATATTCTGACCTTCCTTTATCGGGAATGGCTGGGATATGAGGATTCCTATACCGCAGATATTCAGTATTGTTTAGATAAGGAACTGGCAAAACTCAGGAGGGATTACAGGGGTATGAAGGAGGAGAACATCATATGAAGAAATTAGTATCCACATTGAATATGGAGAAAGCAGAATGGTTACAGTACCGGAAACAGGGCATTGGAGGCTCTGACGCAGGGGCGGTATGCGGGTTCAACCCCTACCGCACAGCCCTGCAGGTGTACCAGGACAAGACCACGGACGAAACCGAAGAAATCGACAATGAGGCAATGCGCCAGGGGCGGGAGTTTGAAGATTATGTGGCAAGGAGATTCACGGAGGCGACAGGGAAAAAGGTACGCAGAGCCAACGCCATGTTTTATGATGAAGCCAATCCCTTTATGCTGGCAGATGTAGACCGGATGGTAGTGGGGGAGAATGCAGGGTTGGAATGTAAGACTGCAAGCCCTTACATGGCGGATAAATGGAAGGATGGCAGGATTCCCTTATCTTACCAGATTCAGTGCTACCACTATATGTCTGTCTGCAATGTAGAGGCTTGGTACATCGCTGTCTTGATATATGGGAGAGACTTCAAGTTTTACCGCTTGGAGAGGGATGAAAAAATGCTTGCCGATTTGGTAAGGATTGAGAAGGATTTCTGGGAGAACCATGTGTTGAAGCGTGTGTTGCCCAATCCCGACGGTTCCAAGCTGGCAGACAGCGTGATTGCGGAGTATTTCAAGAAATCCTCGGCCAAGACCATCCCCTTAAACGGTTTCAATGAGAAATTAGAACGCCGGCAGGAATTAGCGGACATCATGGCAGAGATGGAGACGGAGAAGAAGCAGATAGAGCAGGAGTTAAAGATGTATCTTGGGGAAGCGGAGTTAGCGGAAAATGAGAAGTACCGTGTATCATGGAAAGCGGTAGACAGCCAGAGGATAGACGAGAAACGCCTGAAAGCAGAGAAGCCGGAGGTATATGCAGAGTACCAGAAAATTGTCCGCAGCCGGAGGCTTACGGTAAAAGCCGCTTAATAGGCCAGACAAAAAGTTTCGCTTGTGCCATGAATGGGAAAAGCTGTCAATATATGGGGGATGAATATAAAGAAAGGCAATATACAAGGAATAAAAAATAGGTTATAATCGAATAAAGAACAGCGATAAACGGAATCTAAAAAGCAGAGGTGAAAATCATGTTGGCAGTAAAAGGAACGATACAAGGCAATACGGTAGTTATCAAAGATGAAGATATAAAAAAATATGACGGAAAAGATGTGATTGTAACGATTCTTGATTTCCAGTATGAACGGCAGAAAAAACAGGTGGACTTAAAGAAATACATGGACAGGGGAGAAAAACTTTTCCAGTCAGACGCACAGGAAGCTATAAGGGAGTTACGGGATTATGACAGGTTATAGAAAAGTATTTTTGGATATTGCACCAAGGATGGATTTCCTTGATAATGATGTAAATTTTGGAGAAGTTGAATTTCCAGACCAGAAAAAAGCGGTTGGGCAAATAGGTTTATCTGCAGAACGGAAATTGTTTGAAGAATTTTCCGGAAGTGTTGACAGAATCATAGATGGAAAGACAGAGAAGATGGAGGCACTGGATGAAAAATATTTATAATACCGGAAAGAATGAGTTTTTGTAAATATTACAAAGCGATAATAGATTCATGAAGTGTTAAGGAGAGGATGAAAGATGCCTCTCCTTTTTGAATGCCAGAATATGATACCCAAGGGTACACCGTAATACATGCCCTGCGGGCGGGTGGACTCTGTCCAACAAGGCATAGGGAAGGAATTGCAGATAGAAGTTTCTGCAGTAGTGGAGGTAAGAAATGTCAGATATTAAGGAAGAATTAGCAAAGAGAGCGTCAAGTCTCAGAAAGAAGGAGTCTGGAAACGAGCCGCAACGGGAAGAAGCAGTTGACGGGGCAGGCGGTGAGAAAGCGTTTGTCCGGTTATTGAGGGCGGACGAGATTGAATGCCGGGTATCGACCATCAATGAAAGGGGATTGAGCCTTCTCTTATTCAAGGACGCCCGTGTAGACCAGAAGATTCTGGATGAGACGTTTACGCCCTTTGGCTGGAAGCGGACACATCAAATCATAGACGGGAATCTGTATTGCACTGTGGAAATCTGGGACGGTGAGAAATGCCAGTGGATTGCCAAGCAGGACGTAGGGACGACCAGCTATTCGGAGAAGGAGAAAGGGCAGGCTTCGGATTCCTTTAAACGGGCTTGCTTTAACTGGGGCGTGGGAAGGGAACTATATACGGCGCCGTTTATTTGGATTGGGGCGGGAAATGCCACGATTCAGAAGAAGGACAACAAGTTTACAACCAGCGACCGGTTTTCGGTGAAGTCCATTTCTTACAATGAACAGCGGGAGATAAATGCCCTTGTGATTGTGAATGGAAAAGGCGTCAAGGTGTTTGAATTAAAGCCGAAACAGAAGGTAAGGCAGGATACGGGAAATCAGCAGAATGCCGGAGGTAAGCCAGATGAAGGACAAAAAGCAGAATGTAAGGAGAATCCCAGCCAGGAGAAGGGAAGCAGGGAGAAAGCCGGACAGGAATTGGGGAAGCGGCAGAATCCCAGCCAGAAGCCAGAGGGAAGCCGGATTACGGACATGCAGAAAACCGTTTTAGAGCAGGAATTAAGGCGCACGGGGGTTCCCATCGAAAATGTGCTGTCCAGATATAGAATCCATAAGCTGGAACAGATGACGCCGGAGATTTATACGAAGGCATTAAGCGGGTTAAAAAAGACAAAGACCAAAGAAGCCGCATAATCTGATGGAAAGCGGTTAAGAGGACGGACGACAAGTATCTCATAGATTAATTTACGGATAAGTATTTCCCATGCCAATTTAAGTTAGGCAAGAATTTGATAAAAAATAATAACGGCTTGAGCGTTAGTGAATTAAGCCATGGATTGCTTGAGATTGTACCGATATGGCCCATCACAATGCTGTATGGGCAGATTGGAAGAGGCTATGCTGGTGAGGGACATTTGCTGGGAGGATATTATGCTGATTAGGGATATCTACAATCGGATTTTTGCAGAAACAAAAGAGATGGAAAAGAACGACCATGCGATAAGCGACGATTTGTCTGCTTTGCTCAAGGACGTGGATTTACAAAAGATTACAGATGAAGAATTTACGAACCTAATGTGCCAGGCATGTGCCATCGGGGAACGGCAGGGATTCGTGTCAGGATTCCGTGTCTTTGCGAAAATGATGTGTGGGGCGTTATCTTAGGGATTACAGAAAGGATTATGAATGGCAAGGTGAAGAAGAATGGAGAATGGAATGATGATGGATTATACGCAGTTCAAAGAGGCGTTGAAGGATGTCCTGCAGGAGCATTTCTTTGGAAGGGGGCAGGTGTTTTATGACAATGTAGTAAAGACGAATGACACGAGCAAAGAGGCGGTCGTTGTGTGTCAGTTCGGGACAGCCGTGCGTGCAACGCTTTATCCGGAGGATATCTATGAGGGATATCAGCATACGGGAGATTTTGGGAAATGTGCAGAAGAGGTAATCCGGGCGTGTGATATGCCCCTGTGTATCAATGAGGGCCATATCCCCAAGACTTGGGAAACTGCAAAACGCAGGCTGTGTATGCGGGTAATTAGTAGGAACTGGAACCGGGAAGCCTTGAAACGGCTGCCCCATAGGGACTATCTGGATTTGGCGGTTGTGTTTTATGTTTTTATTAAGGAAGAAGGGGGAATGGCGGCAACGCTGCCGGTCAGCAGGGAATGTATGGAGTTCTGGGGCGTGGACGTAAAGGACCTGTGGGAAGCGGCCCGGAATAATCTAAGGGAAGAAGAGTTTCGGATAGAGATGATGGAAACGGTCTTGGAAGATGTGCTGATGGAAAATGGAGACGCCGAGACTGCCCGTCAATTTAGGGAAGAGATGGAAGAGGCAGAAGAGAAAGTGGGGATGTATGTCATCTTTAACCGGAACCGGAGTTATGGGGCCCGGGCAATCCTGCGCAAAGACTTGCTGCGGGAATTTGCAAGAGAACGGGGAGGCAGTTTTTATATCCTGCCCTGTTCGGTGCATGAAATCATTTTATTGAAGGAAAGCAAGATGTTCACAGTAGAAAATCTAAAGGATATGGTTTACCAAATCAACCACTGTACGGGTGCGGTAGGGCCGGAAGAATGCCTGTCGGATTCCATCTATTACTATAATGAAGACACGGATAGGGTCGTTCTTGTAGCGTAGCAGGATGAGGGCAAGGGATGGCAGGATATTGGTGGGCCGGGAATAAGGCGTGCTGGGAACCAAAAGGATTTTTGGAGAGGCTGGCCTGGGATAAGGCGAGCCTTCCTGTACGGGAAATCGTTTTGGAGGGATGATACGTGGAAAAAATTATATTAAAGAAAACAAAGACCAAACGGCCTAAAAGGTGCATAATGCACCGCAGGTTTCAGATTTTTGCAAAGAAAAGATTTTAGCAAAGGTGAGGGCGTCCAACTTCATAGAACAAGAGAAAATAGCCGCCACTGCCAATAGTGACGGCTTCTAAAATACCCCGGTAGTTTACAAAAATAATTGGAGGATTGAGGTAAAAATGTGATATACTGAACAATAAAATGATTTGTTACCTTTCTTTTTTCAGAAGGAGACGGACTATGAAAATATTCATATATAGCAGGAAATCAAAATGGACAGGCAGAGGCGAGAGCGTAGAGAACCAGCTTACCATGTGCAGGGAATACATACAATATAACATTGAAGGGGCAGATAAAGCGGAGATTGTGGAATATGAAGATGAAGGGTACTCCGGAAAAAATACAAACCGCCCCCAGTTCCAGAAGATGATGAGCGACATCAAACAAGGCCAGTGCAGTTATCTGGTCTGCTACAAATTAGACCGGTTAGGGAGAAATATTGCGGATTTGGCGAATCTGATTGAGACGCTGAATAAGCTGAACGTCTCTTTTGTAAGCATTAAGGAAAGATTCGATACGTCAACGCCCATCGGAAAAGCCATGATTTATTTTGCGGGGGTATTGGCTCAGATGGAACGGGAACAGATTGCAGAGCGTGTCAGGGACAACATGATAATGCTTGCGAGAAAAGGAAGATGGCTTGGGGGCAATACGCCCTTAGGATTTCGGGCTGAGGCAGAAGAAAAGATTTCAATCAACGGTAAAAATAAAAAATCCTTCCGTCTGGTGATGGATGATGAAGAAATAAAGGTAGTGCAGTTTATCTTTCAGGAGTATTTAAAAAAGCAGTCTTTGGTGGGGCTTGTCAAATATTTCCTAAGCCATGATATCATGACCAAGAGGGGCAATGAATATACCACAACGGCGGTCAAGGATATTCTGACCAATCCGGTATACTGTACCGCCGATAAAGAAGCCTACGATTATTTCTGGAATCTGGGTTGTCAGGTATGTCTGGACGAGGAGGAGGCAGACGGAAAATACGGCTTGATTAGCTACGCAAAAACATCTTCTTCTCAATATAAAAACAAAGAGAATGCGCCGGAAAAATGGGTGATTGCACTGGGCAGGCATAAGGGAATTGTATCTGGAAAGGATTTTGTGAAAATCCAGAATGTGCTAAAGCAGAACAGCTCTAAGGGAGATAGCTGGCATAAGCCTCAGAATCAGGTTGCTTTATTATCAGGACTGTTATATTGTTCCTGCGGCCACTATATGCGCCCGAAGAATTATTCTTCCAAACAACTGACAGAAGATGGCGAACGGAAGTTTTCCTATCTGTGTACCTATAAGGACAAGACCAATGGGAAAAAGTGTTCGACAGCAAACGTACAAGGCAATACCCTGGACAGATTAGTCTGTGAGGAGATTCTGCGGTATGCAGACGTTAGTTCCAGCGTTTACCAGATGTTGGAGGAGATGAAAGAGAAGATTGTAAATACAAAGGAAGATAAGGTAAATGCAGCGGATATTCTGGAACAGGAGATACAGAAACGAAAAAAAGAGGTAAAGAACTTAATTACCGCCCTTGCGAAATCGGACGGCAACGAATCGTTTATCAGCCAGATTGAGCAGGAAATAACGAAATTGAACGAAGAATGTGCGGCATTAGAAAAAGAAAAGGGCGAGGCCGGCGAGGAGGGGTGTCTGATACAGGGGAACAGACAGCAGCTTGAAGTTCTGAAAGAGCAGCTTCAATCATTCCAAAAGCTGTTTGACTCTTTAACGGTAGTCGAAAAGAGGGAATACCTGCGTATGATATTAGACAAGGTTGTCTGGGACGGGGAACAAGCCCATATTTTTATCTGTGGCAGCCATTGACGGGAAACGGGCGGAAAAATATCGGTGGCTGCCGGCTGGTTTGTTTCCGCTTCTCAACCATCGCATTGCCGCAGCCCGAAGGTCCTACGATAGAAACGAATTCGCCCTTGTTCAGCGCAAAGGATATGTCCGTAAGGGCAGGCGTTTCCCCTTCCAGGGTGTGATAGGCATAGTGGATATGTTTGAGTTCTAATACTTGTTCCATAGGAACCTCCAGTATTTATTATGATACAGTTATCGTTACACTATTTTATGTAAATATCATAAATTAGTGACGGATTGACCTTGCCAGAAGCGCTGAAAGCGGTTATAATTCAAAAGTATACCCAAGGGCACACCGTAAAACATACCCTTAGGGTATACCTATTTGGATGTACCCTAAGGAGGAGAAGCGTTCAGATGAATTATCAGAAAGAACTGGAAAAAATAATTGAAGGATTGGAAAAGGAAGAGAAGACGCCAAGCCTTCTGCTGCATAGTTGCTGCGCGCCTTGCAGCAGTTATGTAATGGAATATCTGAGCAACTATTTCAGGATTACAATATTTTACTATAATCCGAATATTTATCCCGAAAGCGAATATACGAAACGGATTCTGGAGCAGCAGACCTTGATTGCGAAGATGAAAACCCGGCATCCCATATCATTTATGGCAGGAAATTATGATAAAGACCGTTTTTACGAGATGGCGAGGGGGATGGAGCATCTCAAGGAGGGAGGAGAACGTTGTTTCCGATGTTATGAACTTAGGCTTCGGGAATCGGGAGAGGTGGCAAAAAAGTGTGGATTTGATTATTTTGCAACGACCCTTAGCATCAGCCCCCTGAAAAATGCCGCCCGGTTAAATGAAATTGGGATGCGGCTATCCAAGGAGTTAGGTGTTTCGTACCTGCCGTCTGATTTTAAGAAGAAGAACGGTTATAAACGCTCGATTGAATTATCGAAGAAGTACGGTCTGTACCGGCAGGATTACTGCGGATGTGAGTTTTCCGTAGCCGTGCCGCGCAGGGCGTAGAATATGGTGGGGCTGTCGGAAAATGATATTTTCAGACAATATATAGTTTAAAGCTCAACGATTCATATCTATATATTGTAGAATTTTTCCATTTCCCGACAATCCCTTGGGATTGCGTAAATAGCTTCTCAAGATAATGGAATACAAGGGAGATGAAAAGATATGGCACAATTATGGGGCGGACGTTTTACAAAGGAAACGGATCAGCTGGTATATCAATTCAACGCATCCATCTCATTTGACAAGAGATTTTATGCCCAGGATATCCGGGGCAGCATTGCCCATGTGATGATGCTGGCAAGGCAGGGAATCTTGACGGATGCGGAGAAGGAGAAGATTGTAGAAGGACTTGAGGGAATCTTGGGCGATGTGGAGAACGGAAGGCTTGAGATTACAGATCAGTATGAGGATATCCACAGTTTTGTGGAGGCAACATTAATAGACAGGATCGGGGAGCCGGGAAAGAAGCTTCATACGGGGCGCAGTCGTAATGACCAGGTGGCGCTAGATATGAAACTTTATGCAAGAGACGAAGTACACATGCTGAACCAGCTGGTGAAGGAGCTTTTGCAGGCGGTATTGGCAGTCATGGAGGAGCATGTGGATACATATATGCCGGGATTTACCCATTTGCAGAAGGCGCAGCCGGTAACACTTGCCCATCACATGGGGGCATACTTTGAAATGTTCCGCAGAGATCATGAGCGGTTTCAGGATATTTACCGGCGGATGGATACCTGCCCGCTGGGGTCCGGCGCTTTGGCGGGAACCACTTATCCGCTGGATCGGGATTATACGGCGAGTTTGCTTGGGTTTGGCGGACCCACAAGAAACAGCATGGATGGAGTGTCCGACAGGGATTATCTTCTGGAACTTCTGTCGGCCCTGTCGATTATGATGATGCATCTGAGCCGGTTTTCCGAGGAGGTCATTATCTGGAATTCCAATGAGTACCGGTTTGTGGAGATAGACGACGCTTACAGTACGGGCAGCAGTATCATGCCGCAGAAGAAGAACCCGGACATCGCAGAGCTGGTCCGCGGCAAGACCGGGCGGGTCTACGGGGCGCTTCAGGCGCTTTTGGTGGCGATGAAGGGAATCCCTCTTGCATATAATAAGGATATGCAGGAAGATAAGGAGTGGGCGTTCGATGCCATTGATACAGCAAAGGGATGCCTCTCGCTGTTTACCGGGATGCTGCGCACCATGCATTTTCAGAAGGAGCGGATGGAGGACAGCGCAAAGCATGGGTTCACCAATGCGACGGATGCAGCAGATTATCTGGTGAACCATGGAGTGGCATTCCGGGATGCCCACGGAATCGTCGGCAGATTGGTGCTCCTGTGCATTGAGAAGGGGATTGCGTTGGATGAACTGCCCCTAGAGGAGTATCAGAAGATTTCCCCTGTATTTGAGGAGGATATCTATGAGGCAATCAGTATGGAGACTTGTGTCAACAAGCGTGTCACGGCTGGGGCGCCGGGAAGAGCCGCAATGGAGGCTGAGATTGCCGCTTGCAGGAAGTATCTTGGAGAATATTAAGTATTGCAAGGGATTGCAGGATGTATCGTTTCATACAGGCATCGGGAAAGTGTGATAGAATTAAGGATTAAGAGGAGTGGAGAATCATGGAACAGAAATTAAGGGTAGGTATCTTGGGCGCAACAGGTATGGTGGGGCAGCGGTTTATCTCACTGCTTGAAGGCCATCCGTGGTTTGAAGTCGTGACAGTGGCGGCAAGCCAGAGGTCTGCCGGGAAGAGCTACGAGGAAGCGGTAGGAGATCGATGGAAGATGGCAGGGCCAATGCCGGAGTCTGTCAAAGGACTTACCGTATTGAATGTCAATGAGGTAGAAAAGGTCGCGGCGACCGTTGATTTTGTGTTCAGCGCCGTGGACATGACGAAGGAGGAAATCCGGGCAATCGAAGAAGAATATGCCAAGACGGAGACGCCGGTAGTGTCCAACAACAGCGCCCACCGCTGGACGCCGGATGTACCGATGGTGGTGCCGGAGATCAATTCCGGGCATTTTGAGGTCATCGAAGCCCAGAGAAAGCGGCTTAAAACGGCGCAGGGATTCATTGCGGTAAAACCAAACTGTTCCATCCAAAGTTATGCGCCCTGCCTTGCGGCTTGGAAGGAATTTGGCCCTAAGGAAGTGGTGGCGACGACCTATCAGGCAATCTCAGGGGCTGGTAAGACATTCAAGGATTGGCCGGAAATGGAAGGTAACGTGATTCCCTATATCGGCGGTGAGGAAGAAAAGAGCGAGCAGGAGCCTCTCCGTGTGCTGGGGCATGTGGAGAACGGGCAGATTGTGAAAGCGGCTCTTCCTAAGATTACCTGTCAGTGTGTCCGTGTTCCTGTTCTTAATGGGCATACGGCGGCAGTATTCATTAATTTTGACAAAAAGCCGACGAAAGAGCAGTTGATTGAGAAACTGGTGAACTATAAGGGGTATCCGCAGGAGGCGCATCTTCCTAGTGCGCCGAAGCAGTTTATCCAATATCTGGAAGAGGAGAACCGCCCGCAGGTAAAGCTGGATGTGGATTTCGAGAATGGAATGGGCGTTTCCATAGGAAGGCTTAGGGAAGATTCTATTTTTGACTACAAATTTATCGGGCTGTCCCACAATACGGTCCGAGGCGCGGCAGGAGGCGCAGTACTCTGTGCGGAAGCGCTGGCTGCGAAGGGGTATATTAAGGCGAAGTAAATCAGGTTAGGAGAGACGCTGCCAAGGGATTTAGAATGCTTCCTGACAGCTCTTTCGTTTGAAAGTAAAGAACGTGAGGTGGCAGATATGGATAAAGAGATACTGAACTATACTCAGAACCGGGAGTTATCATGGCTGAAATTCAACAAAAGGGTGCTTGAGGAAGCCCAAGATCCCAGCGTCCCCCTTTTAGAGCGCATGAAGTTCGTTGCAATCTTCAGCAGTAATCTGGATGAATTCTTTATGATTCGTGTCGGAAGCCTGTTTGATATGGCCCACACGGATGCCAATAGACGGGACAGCCGTTCAGGCTTTACCCCTAAGGAGCAGTTAGATAAGATTTTTGAGGCTGTAGCGCCCCTTTATAAAGAGCGGGATAAGGCGTATGCGGAGATTAAGAAGCAGCTTAATCCATACGGTATCTGCGGGCTGAATTTCAAGGAATTGGAGCAGAACGAGAAGAAGTATGTGAAGAAATACTTCAAAGACCAGATTCTTCCCGTGCTTTCTCCCCAGATTGTGGACGCCAACCATCCCTTCCCTCATTTGCTCAATAAAGAGGTCTATGTGACAGCGAACTTAAAGTTCAAGGAAAAAGCAAATTCCAAATCAATGATGGGCCTGGTGCCGATTCCTCAGTTCGTGTCGGATGTTTTATACCTTCCCGGGCATGATATCCGCTACATCCGCATGGAGAAGGTCATTTTAGAGCATTTAGACCTTGTGTTTTCCAAATACGAGGTTTCGGACGCCAATTATATTTGCGTGACAAGGAATGCGGATATTGCGCCGGACGACGAGGCGCTGGACGTCAGCGATGATTTCCGTTACCTGATGAAAGAGACGTTACACAAGAGGCGCCGGATGGCTGTAGTCCGTCTGGAAGTCGCGGAGAAGATGAAGCCAGATATGGAAAGCTACTTCTGTGAGAAGTTTAACATCGAGCCGCACCAGATTTTCCGTACGAAGATTCCGATGAAGCTTGCGTTTATCTTTGCAATCAGCGATAAGCTGCCGGAATCTATGAAGCGTTCTCTGATTTATCAGCCGTTCACGCCCCAGAATTCAGCCCATGTGTTGGAAGGCAATGTGATGCGGCAGGTCAAGAAGCGGGATGTCCTGCTGTACTATCCTTATGAGAGCATGAACCCGTTTCTCAAGATGATTAAGGAGGCTTCGGTGGACCCGAATGTGATGACCATCAAGATTACCATCTATCGTCTTGCAAAAAAAGCGCGGCTGGTAGAGTATCTGTGCGCGGCGGCGGAGAACGGGAAGGATGTGACGGTGCTGATTGAGCTTCGGGCAAGGTTCGACGAGCAGAATAATATCGACTGGTCCGAGCGTATGGAAGAAGCAGGATGCCGTGTAATCTATGGGTTTGAGTCTTACAAGGTTCATTCTAAGATTTGTCTGATTACATACCGTAACCGGAACGAAATCCAGTATATTACCCAGATAGGGACCGGCAATTACAATGAGAAGACAGCGGCGATGTATACAGATTTGTCGCTTATGACTGCAAATCCGGTGATTGGGAAGGATGCGGCGGAGTTCTTTAAGAATATGTCCATTGGGAATCTGGACGGAACCTATGAGCATCTGATTGTGGCGCCTACCAGCCTGAAACAGAAGGTGCTGTACCTGATGGACGAAGAGATTAAGAAGGGAAGCAGTGGCCGTGTGATCATGAAAATGAATTCGCTGACGGATGTGGACTATATCAGTAAGGTCTGCGAGGCATCCAAGGCAGGCGTGCGTGTGGATTTGATTGTGCGGGGAATCTGCTGTATCCTTCCAGGAGTGCCGGGGTATACAGAGAATGTCCGGGTGATGAGTATCGTGGGAAGATATCTGGAGCATGCCCGTATTTTCAGCTTTGGCGCGGGTGCAGAGCAGAAAGTCTATATTGGTTCGGCGGATATGATGACCAGGAATACAGAGAAGCGCGTGGAGGTCGCATGCCCGATTTTGGACGACGGCATCCGCCGCCAAGTCAACCATTATCTGAAAGTCATGCTCAGCGACAACGTGAAGGCGCGGGTACTGCTTAGTGACGGTTCCTATGTAAAGAAGAAGGCTTCCGAGCCGCCAGTTGACTCTCAGGCGGCATTTATGGAAGAGGCAATCCATGCGAAGCGGGAGGCTCCTAAGGAGGAGAGGAGTATCCGCGAGTGGATTAAGGAATTGGTTGGAAATATAAGAAAGTAAGGGTATATCATTCATATGGGGAAATCACTTTATATTGCAGAGAAGCCAAGCGTGGCGCAGGAATTTGCCAAGGCGCTGAAGATGAATGCAAGGAGAGGGGACGGATATCTGGAGTCTGAGGAGGCGGTCGTGACCTGGTGTGTGGGGCATCTGGTGACGATGAGTTATCCGGAGGTGTATGACCCTAGCCTTAAAAGGTGGAGCTTGGAGACGCTGCCTTTTATACCGCAGGAGTTCAAGTATGAAGTGATTCCGGCTGTCGCCAAGCAGTTCGGGATTGTTTCGGGGCTTCTGAACCGGAAGGACGTGGAGCGGATTTATGTTTGTACGGACTCTGGGCGGGAGGGAGAATATATCTATCGGCTGGTTGAGCAGCAGGCGAATGTGAAGGGAAAGGAACGCCGCAGGGTGTGGATTGATTCCCAGACGGAGGATGAGATTCTGCGGGGAATCCGGGAGGCGAAGGATTTGAAGGAATACGATAATCTCTCGGCATCGGCGTATCTTCGGGCAAAGGAAGATTATCTGATGGGAATCAATTTCTCCCGGCTTTTGACGTTAAAATATGGGAACAGTATTGCAAATTATCTGAAAACAGACCGTTCTGTGGTTTCGGTGGGCAGGGTGATGACCTGTGTACTCGGCATGGTGGTCCGGCGGGAGCGGGAAATCCGGGAATTCGTGGAGACGCCCTTTTACCGGGTGGTCAGTGTAAACGGGGAACCGGGGGAGACGTTCGAGGGAGAGTGGCGTGCAGTCAAAGGCTCCCGGTGGTTTGAATCCTTTGATCTCTATAAGGAAAATGGGTTCAAGGAGCGCAAGAAGGCGGAGGAATTGGTCGCATATCTGAGCGAGGATGAGCCGCTTAGCTGCCAGATCGTCTCGATTGAGAAGAAGAAGGAGAAGAAGAACCCGCCCTTGCTGTTCAATCTTGCAGAATTGCAGAATGAATGCTCGAAGCGGTTTAAGATTAGTCCGGACGAGACGCTGCGCATCGTGCAGGAGATGTATGAGAAGAAGCTGGTGACGTATCCGAGGACGGATGCCAGGGTGTTGTCTACGGCTGTGGCGAAGGAGATCAATAAGAACCTGAACGGGCTGATGAAATATGAACCGGCTGTGCCGTTCCTCAAGGATATCGTTGGTTTTGGGAGCCATAAGGGGCTTGAGAAGACCCGATACGTCAATGATAAGCAGATTACGGATCACTATGCGATTATTCCTACAGGGCAGGGATTGAATGTGTTAAATTCCTTGCCATATCTGTCTGGGAAGGTGTATGATGTGATTGTCAGGCGGTTTTTGAGCATTTTTTATCCTCCGGCAGTGTACCAGAAGATTCAGATTGTCACGAAGATGAAAGAGGAGTCTTTCTTTGCAAGTTTTAAGGTGCTTGCAGAAGAGGGATATCTCAAGGTGGCAGGTATTCCCGGACAGAAGAAGGAGACGGCAGGGGATACAGGAAACAAGGAAAATCAGGAAGGAAGTTCAAAGAAGGAGGAAAAAGGCCAGGAAAACGGGACGGAGGAGAGTACCGACGCCGCGTTTTTCAAAAAGATACAGGCGCTTAAAAAGGGTATGGTTCTTCCGGTGCAGTCTCTTGAAATCAAAGAGGGCAAGACTTCCCCGCCTAAGCGGTATAATTCTGGTTCTATGATTCTTGCAATGGAGAATGCAGGGCAGTTGATTGAGGATGAGGAGCTGCGGGCACAGATTAAGGGCAGCGGAATCGGAACCAGCGCTACCAGAGGTGAGATTTTGAAGAAGCTGTTTCATATCGAGTATCTGGCGCTGAATAAGAAGACCCAGATTGTCACGCCGACCCTGCTTGGTGAAATGATTTTTGACGTGGTGGAACATTCCATTAAGTCGCTTTTAAACCCAGAGCTGACGGCAAGCTGGGAGAAGGGACTTACCTATGTTGCGGATGGAGAGATTACGCCGGACGAATATATGCAGAAGCTCAGCCATTTTATCATAAGCAGGACGGAAGGAGTGAAGGGACTTAGAAACCAGAACCAGCTTCGGGCGTGTTATGACAAGGCGGCAGAGTCGTACCGGAAACCGGGGAAGGAGAAGAAATAGTAGAAAAAGAAAGGGAGACAGGCAGAATGAAGGAATTAACAGTTAAGGAATTGTACACATTGGATGAGACGATTGCGAAGGATATCTTCGAGGGTGTGACTTATCCTTGGGAAGTTCTTCCTAAAATCAGCGAATTCATCCTCCGGCTTGGGGAGACGCTTCCTGAGGAGGAGTATGAAAAGGTCGGTGAGGATGTGTGGATTGCAAAGTCAGCGAAGGTGTTTGAGTCCGCATATATCCATGGGCCTGCCATTATCGGAAAGAACGCGGAAGTCAGGCATTGTGCGTTCATTCGGGGAAATGCGATCGTCGGCGAGGGCGCCGTGGTGGGCAATTCTACGGAGCTTAAAAATGTAATTCTGTTCAACAAGGTTCAGGTGCCTCACTATAATTATGTGGGTGATTCGGTTCTTGGGTATAAGGCGCATATGGGCGCCGGTTCCATTACGTCGAATGTGAAGTCAGATAAGAAGCTGGTGGTAGTGAAGACGCCAAAGGGCAATATTGAGACGGGTATGAAGAAATTTGGCGCTATGCTTGGAGATGAGGTGGAAGTCGGTTGTGGAACGGTACTGAATCCCGGAAGTGTCGTTGGAAGCCATACGAACATTTATCCCCTTTCCAGCGTGAGAGGATATGTCCCGGCGGGGAGTATCTATAAGAAACAGGGCGAGGTTGTGGAGAAGGTCAGTACACTAGAATAACAGGAGGAAGAAGATGCACAAAATTGGTTTTATAGGTGTAGGAATCATGGGGAAGTCTATGGTACGCAATCTGATGAAGGCTGGATTCGAGCTTCATATTTTTGCCAGGACGAAGGCGAAGGTGGAAGATGTAATCGGAGAGGGAGCCATTTTCCATGAGTCGATTAAGGAATGTGTTGACGGATGTGAAGCCGTGATTACCATCGTTGGTTTCCCTCAGGATGTGGAAGAGGTCTATTTCGATACGGGAAATATTCTGGACAGTGCGAAGGAGGGGGCTTATCTGATTGATATGACAACCACCAGCCCTATGCTTGCGAAGAAGATCTGGGAAGCGGGAAGCAAGCAGGGATTCCGTGTTCTGGACGCGCCTGTGACAGGCGGAGATATGGGAGCGAAAGCAGGTACTTTGTCGATTCTTGTTGGTGGCAAGAAAGAGGACTACGAGGCGTGTATGCCCTTATTTACGGCAATGGGAACGAACATCAACTATCAGGGAGAGGCAGGTTGCGGGCAGCATGCCAAGCTGGCGAACCAGATTATGATTGCGGGGGCGCTGTCTGGGGTCTGCGAGGCTTTGACATATGCGAAGGCGAAGGGGCTTGATTTGCAGGTGCTTCTGGATTCTGTTTCCACCGGGGCTGCAGGAAGCAGGCAGTTGGATACTTTCGGCCCTAAGATATTGGCAGGGGATTATGCCCCGGGATTCTTTATGAAGCATTTTATCAAGGATATGAAGCTGGCGCTTACGGAGGCGAATATGAGCGGCCTTTGTCTGGATGTGCTGAGCCAGGCGTTGGCGAATTATGAGGAATTGGCGGCAGAGGGGCATGGCGATCTGGGGACTCAGGCGTTGATGAAGTATTATGAGGAGACGACTGCCGGAGAATAGGCGAGGGATCATTGGAAATTTCCAACGAAAGGAGAAAGAAATGGCAAGTGAAAATTTTGTAACATTCGAGATTGGAAAGACGAAGCACATTGCGTTGGTGGCGCATGACGGCAAGAAGAAGGAACTGGTGGAGTGGTGCGACAGGAATAAAGAGATCTTAAAGGGTCATTTCCTGTGCGGGACAGGCACGACGGCAAGGCTGATTGCAGAGAAGACCGGGCTTCCTGTGAAAGGGTATAACAGCGGTCCGTTAGGCGGGGATCAGCAGATCGGGGCGAAGATTGTGGAGGGGCAGATTGATTTCATGATTTTCCTGTGGGATCCGTTAGAGGCACAGCCCCATGACCCGGATGTAAAGGCGCTTTTGCGGATTGCGGTGGTGTATGATATCCCGATTGCTAATAATCTGGCGACGGCGGATTTTATGCTGAATTCTAAGTATATGGACGGGACTTATGACCGGAAGGTACAGAATTTTAATAGGACGGTTCAAGAACGGGTGGAGAAAATGAAATAAAGATAAAGAGGCTGCGGGGATCTACCGGCAGCCTTTTTTCCGTGATTGCTCGCCTAAGACGAACGTTTCCAAATATATACAATTGTTAATCAACTTTAAAACTTGTGGTCAATTCCGCTTTGCTTCATAATAGCATTCGCAGTATGCCTTGATTTTATACGGGTATCGACTGTCACATGACGATTGGTAATTGGGCTGTACCAGATATCATGATCGCCTTTCCCGTGACGTCGAAAAGAACAGCCGTTTTGGGAAAGGATATTGCGTACTTTTTTCTCATATTCAGCCATTATAAGCTCATCCTTTCCTGGCGTTTTGACATAAATGTCAAGAAGAATGGCTGAGTTTTTGGGGCATTTAATGCAAGAAGTTCCGGTACGGCAAAACGAGTACGTTCTAACAGTGCATCAAAGGAACCAGATTCCAATACTAGACCGGGGATATCATCGCTTGTTGCAATCCATACATTAGCTTCATTATCCCACGTAAAATTTACGATATATTCCATAACACATTACCTCCTAAAATATTTGTATTATTGAAAATATTAACTTTTATTTTATCTGACATCTATAAAGGACTTTTTCTTTCAACACAGATTAGGGTAAGATAGTTTTATTATATCAAGATTGACGAATGCGTCAATATAAAATTATCATAAATATTTCGGTTTATAAGTCCAATTTCTGACTTGATGGAATATATTTGTTACTTTTTATATCTACGCCAATCACACTGCTGATCTGGCGTTGGTGTGAATTGTAACATATATTTCGTTACAACTCTTAACAATTCCTTAATATATTGAAAAAATTACCAGTTAGTGTTAAAATTAAAATGTACCAGCAGACACATTTCAATTAATAAGGGGCAAAGGAGGAGTAGAATTGCAAAGAATAAGAAGATTCCTGGTACTTACACTTCTTGTATGTCTTGGCGCGACGCTGCCAGGCATCGTGAGTAATGCAGAGGATATGTCAGGGGAGCAGACATCTGCAGGAGCGGGATTAGAGGATGAGAACCCTCAGCGTCTGGACGCAGTTACCGCTATGGATGAAGACGGTAACATTTTTGAAGTGGACGAAGAGGGCGGAGAGCTGGAAGATCCAGGGATTGCGGCATTTTCGCGGGATATGTCGGTGAAAGTGGTCAATTTCCGGACGAAGGGCAATGCAGTTACGAACTACAAGGAATATAGTACCGGTACGGCAGGATACACCAACGGGGCATACGGTGCGGACGCTGCCTTTCTTGGGATATACGGCAGTAAAGTCCGTTTCATGCTTTCAGGCGTCGTGGGAGAAGTATCGGCAGAAGAGGTTCAAGTGGTTGATTTTGCATCCGCAGAGTCTGTCAGTTACTATGCAGTGGAAGGCGGAAGGCTGCGCCATTATATTACCCATGATATGACGAAGGCAGAACATGCGACGTCTCTGGATAACGGCAGTGCGCCGTCATACTTACAGGCGGGAGTAGAGTACTACAGTTATGACGGACATTATTTTTATACTGATTATAATACGATGATTCAAGATTATCAGAATGAGACACGTTCCGCTTCTGTGAATGCAGGGAACCCGTATTATAATTATTACCAATATTTGCCGTTTCGCAGCAGGACATCTTATGCCGGGGCGGAGTTGAATAACTTGATCGGAGGTAAGACAAGCGGTTCCTCCAAATTGAGAAACACAGGAGATTATTTTGCAAACAGTCAGGATACCTATGGAGTGAATGCGCTGATTATGGTTGGAATTGCGGCAAATGAGAGTGGATGGGGGACAAGTAATATTTGCCAGAATAAGAATAACCTTTTCGGACTGAATGCTGTAGATGAATCTCCCGGAACCAGCGCCAACACTTATGGGAGTGTTGAGGAGTGTATCCGTCAATTTGCGGATGGATGGATGTCCAGAAAATATCTGAACCCGAAAGGATGGACATATAACGGTGGTTTCCTTGGGAATAAAGCGAGTGGAGTTAATGTTAAATACGCTTCGGACCCTTATTGGGGTGAGAAAGCGGCGAATATAATCTGGAGTTTGGATCAGGACGGGGGCTGCCGGGATGCGTATGCCTATACCATAGGTATCAAGGATACGCTTGCGACAAGCCATACCAGCGTGAATGTACGTAATGGAAGCAGCCAGTCTTCATCAAGTTTGTATATGACCGGACAAGCTTCCAACTATGCAGTTTTGATTCAAGATGTGACTTCGGAAAATGGTTATTACAGGATACAGAGTGACGCTGTGTTAAACGCTGACAAATCTGGGCTGAATGCTGGAATAGGAGAGTATCTGTTTGAGCAGATGTATGCATACATGCATTCAGATTATGCTGTAATCGTCAATCAAGGCGGGACAGTGACGGCGAAGAAGGAGCTACAGTCTGTCGTCATCAGTCAGGTGCCAGCAAAGACAGCATATCTGGTGGGAGAAGTGTTTGATCCGACGGGGATGGTTGTACTTGCAAATTGGAGCGATGGAACGCAAGCGGATGTGACAGCGTCTGTTGTTTACAGCCAGGAGCCGCTGCAGGCTGGGACGGGAAGTATTACAGTTGATTATACATATGAAGAAGCGACAATGTCGGCGGAGCAGGCGATAACAGTGACGACTCCTGAGACATCGCCGGATACAGAGCCGAAGCCAGGAGTAACGGAGCCGGATCCGGAAACCCCGCCAACATCAGAGGCGACACCAGAGAACCCGTCAACACCAGGAACGACACCAGAGAATCCGTCAACACCGGGGGCAACGCCAGAGAACCCATCAACACCAGGAACGACACCAGAGAATCCGTCAACACCAGGGGAAACGCCGGAAACCCCACCAACATCGGAAGCGACGCCGGAAACTCCGTCAGTACCGGAAGCGACGCCGGATGCAGCTCCGGATTCTGGAACGATATCAGACTCCGTACCGAGTCCGGATTCAAGTTTTAGTTCTGTATCGGACGAAGTTACTGCACCAGATACATTGCCGGAGCCTGGCGATACGTCAGATTTGTTACAGGATGGTAAACCGGGAGAAGTAACGGAAGCAGATTCGCCGGTGGTTGCTAAGAATGAAAGTACTGGCATCTGGATTCGCGGCACAATCAGTGAAGGGACAGAATGCGTGGTTGAAGCTGTTCCGAAAGATTCAGAACAGTATATCTCTTACATAGAGCCGGTAAAAGACAGGGTTATTCTTGGCGTATATGATATCAAACTGACATCAGATCTGGCGGAAGGTGAAAATGTGGAAGTTGGTTTCCCTGTGGGGGAACAGTATAATGGAAAGAATGCAATCGTTCTTCATTATGACAGCGTTAAGGGAATGGAAAAAATTACATCTGTTGTAGAGAATGGTCAGATCGTTGTACGTGTTTCTGGATTTTCGCCGTATGTAGTTGCACTGGATGAAGCGACGCCTGTTTCGTCGCCTAAGGCAATACAGAAGTCAACGAATGATGGGAATGTCAGAAGAGCCCCTGTAACAGGAGATGAAAGCCAGATTGTGTTATGGGGAGTCATCTTTATATTATCAATGTTTGAGCTGGTTTATTTATCCTTATATTTGTATAGGAAGAAAAACCGAGTGAGAAATTAGGCACGAATATAAATATTGTTGGGAGAAGAGGCTGTTGTATGACGGATGGTTATTCATTTGTGATACTACGGCTTCTTTTTTATTATTGGCTGATTTTTCTTTGCATAAAAAGTTGAAAAATAAGCTAAAAAGTAAGTGTTTGAAAAATTTTGGAAAATTATTAAAATATATATTGACAAATAGTGAGAAACCATAGTATAATAATGAAGTCGGTTTGAGGGAAACAAACTTAGACAGTTAAGGGATCTTAGCTCAGCTGGGAGAGCATCTGCCTTACAAGCAGAGGGTCATAGGTTCGAGCCCTATAGGTCCCATTACAACAGACATTGTTGTAGATGTTCTAGTTTATACTGGAACATATTTGGCGGGATAGCTCAGTTGGCTAGAGCACACGGTTCATACCCGTGGTGTCGCTGGTTCAAATCCAGTTCCCGCTACTTGTTTAAAGCCTGCATATGCAGGCTTTTTTATTTGCCAGAAAAGTCTCTTGAATGTTTGGAGGACAGGCTATATAATAGTAACGGTGTAAAAGAAGTAGGAAAGAGGCTTTATGTGCAATGCGAAGCAAGAATGAGTTGTTGAATAAGATAGAAGACGGATATTCCAAGTTCAGTAAAGGCCAAAGAAAGCTTGCAGATTTCATCCGCAAGGATTATGATAAAGCAGCATTTTTGACGGCGGCTAAAATGGGGGAAGAGGTGGGCGTCAGTGAATCTACCGTGGTGCGTTTTGCCATGGCCCTTGGTTATGACGGATATCCAGGATTCCAGAGGGCTCTTGGCGAGATGGTACGGACGAAGCTGAATTCGATTCAGCGCATGGAAGTGACATATGGCAGAATCAGCCAGGGAGAGATTCTTGCGACCGTACTCCATTCAGATATTGAGAAAATCAAGCTGACGATGGAGGCAATCGACCACGAGACGTTTGAAATGGCTGTGGATACGATTCTGAATGCGAGGAATATCTATGTGGTGGGGATTCGGAGCTGCGCACCTCTAGCAAGTTTTTTGAGTTTTTATCTGAATCTGGTATGCGACGGGGTGGTGGCGGTGAATACCAACAGCCCCAGCGAAATTTTTGAGCAGATGCTCAGAATCAATGAGGAGGACGCCATCATCGGAATCAGTTTTCCAAGATATTCTATGCGTACGCTGAAAGCGTTGGAATATGCCAGCAACCGGAAGGCGAAGGTGATTACCCTGACTGACAGCGTCCATTCTCCCATGACCCTGTATTCCTCTTGTAACCTGATTGCGCGCAGCGACATGGCTTCTATCGTGGATTCTCTGGTGGCGCCTCTGAGCGTGGTAAATGCGCTGGTGGTGGCATTGTGCATGAAGAAGCAGAAGGAAGTCATTACGACGCTTGAGACATTAGAAGAGATTTGGGATGAGTATCAGGTGTACAATAAGGATGAGCTGAATATGGTAGGCGAGAAAGTGGAAATGTCCGGCGTTCAGGAAGAAATGAATGGTTCGCAGGAAGGATTCTCAGGAATGCAGGGAGAATGAACGGGGGATGAAATGAGCGAAGTTTTAGTGGTAGGCGGCGGCGCTGCGGGAATGTTCGCCGCAATTACGGCGGCGCGGAATGGGCATAACGTTTGTCTGCTTGAAAAGAATGAAAAATTAGGGAAGAAATTGTTTATCACGGGAAAAGGAAGGTGCAACATCACCAATGCCTGCGGCATGGAGACGTTGTTCGCATCCGTGGTGAGCAATCCAAGGTTTTTGTACAGCAGCTTCTACGGATATACGAACCAGGATGTGATCCAATTCTTTGAGGAGCTGGGAGTGAAGACGAAGGTAGAGCGGGGAGAACGTGTATTTCCGGCGTCAGACCATTCCTCTGACGTAATCAAGGCTATGGAGCAGGAGTTGAAACGGCTGAATGTCAAGGTCAGGCTCCATACAGAGGTCATCCGGGTATGTGCCGAGAATGGAAAGTTTCTGCATGCAGAACTTGCCGGTGGAGAAACTGTTGGCGGGGATGATTGTATTGTGGCAACGGGCGGATTATCTTACCCGTCTACCGGTTCTACAGGAGACGGTCATCGTTTTGCCCGTGAATGCGGGCATTCCATTATCCCCTGTATGCCGTCGCTTTCACCGATGGAGGTAAAGGAAGGCTTTGTGGGGAGCCTTATGGGGCTTTCCCTCAGGAACGTATCTGTGTCCATTTATCAGGGGAAAAAACGGTTGTATCAGGAATTCGGGGAAATGTTATTTACCCATTACGGAGTCAGCGGTCCGCTGATTATCAGTGCAAGCAGTTATGTGGGGCAGAAATTGAAGAATCAGGAGTTAAGGCTTGAGATTGATTTAAAGCCTGCGCTTGGCGAGGAGCAGCTAGACCAGAGAGTGCGAAGAGATTTTGAGGAAAACCGCAACCGGCAGTTCAAGAATGCACTTGGAAAATTGTTCCCTTCCAAATTGCTTCCGGTTATGATAGAATTAAGCAGAATTGATCCTGAGAAAAAGGTCAATGTCATATCAAGAGAAGAGCGGCAAAGGTTCGTATATCTGATAAAACATTTTTCTATGACACTGACAGGGCTTAGGGATTACAATGAGGCAATCATTACCCGGGGAGGCATCAATACAAAAGAAGTGAATCCGGGTACGATGGAGTCGAAGTATGTCAAAGGTCTATATTTCGCAGGGGAAGTGCTGGATTTGGATGCGCTGACTGGAGGGTTCAATCTACAGATTGCCTGGTCTACCGGATATGCGGCCGGAAACAGTATACCATGAGTGTTTGATGGGAAATAACGGTCAAATGATGGTGGCGGCTGGATGAGAAAAAATCGAGAAAAAGAATAAAACGAACAGGAGAATAGGAAAATGGGATATAATGTAGCAATAGACGGTCCGGCTGGCGCGGGAAAGAGTACGATTGCAAAGCTGGTCGCAGAAAAAAAAGGGTATATTTACGTAGACACAGGGGCTATGTACCGGGGACTTGCCATCCATTTCCTGGATAAGGGGATTCAGGCAGAGGAGACGGAAAAGGTAATCGAGGCATGTAAGGATGCGGATGTTAAGATTCAATATGAAAATGGGACGCAGCAGGTATACTTAAATGGAACGAATATTACGGGAAGGCTTCGCGATGAGGCTGTGGGGAAGATGACTTCCAAGTGCTCCGTGATTCCCAAGGTACGTGAAAAGCTTCTGGATCTCCAGAGGGACTTGGCAAGGACCCAGGATGTAATCATGGATGGAAGAGACATCGGAACCTGTGTGCTCCCCGGCGCAGATGTAAAAGTTTACTTGACTGCAAGCGTAGAGACTCGTGCGAAACGCCGTTATGACGAATTGATGGCGAAGGGGGAGAGGTGTGACCTCGATGAGATTGCCAGGGATATCAAGGAACGGGACTTTCGTGACATGAACCGAGAGACGGCGCCATTAAAAAAAGCGGAGGACGCTGTACTGATAGACAGCTCAGATATGACGATTGAAGAAGTAGTAGAGGCCATTGCAGGGCTGTGCAGATAAAATCAGACGGTACGGCATGTCCCACCAATTCCGTAGCTGCTGTGACAGTACAGGAGGAATTCCAAAATACAGGAAGGAGACAGTCATGCAGATTGAATTAGCGAAAACCGCCGGTTTTTGTTTCGGCGTCAAACGTGCGGTGGAGAAAGTCTACGAACAGGTAAGGGAACACCAAGACAGAAAAATCTATACATACGGTCCCATCATCCACAATGAGGAAGTTATTAAGGATCTGCGGAAACAAGGGGTCGAAGTCATACACTCCGAAGAGGAGCTTGAAAAGATCGAAAACGGGGTGGTGGTCATCCGTTCCCATGGAGTACCTCGGCGCATTTATGAATTAATGGAGAAAAAGAATATCACTTGTGTTGATGCAACCTGCCCCTTTGTGAAGAAGATTCATAGAATTGTTGCCGAAGAAAGTGAAAAAGGCTCCCATATTGTCATTATTGGAAACAGCGTTCACCCGGAGGTGGAAGGCATCCGGGGATGGGCCGGGGAACGGGTGAGCGTGCTAAATTCAGCGGAGGAAGCAGAGCATTTCTGGATGGAGGAAAAGGACCGGAAAGTATGCATTGTCGCCCAGACGACATTTAATTACAATAAATTCAAAGAATTAGTTGAAATTCTTGATAAAAAGGGTTATGATATAATTGTTTTAAATACGATTTGCAATGCGACGAAGGAACGTCAGGAAGAAGCGCGCCGGATTGCAGAGAGAGTAGACGCTATGGTGGTAATAGGGGACAGCCGCAGCTCGAATACTCAGAAGCTATTTGAAATATGTAAGAACGAATGTTTGAATACGTACTATATACAGACGCTTGACGATTTGGATGTGAATCAATTAAGGTCCGTGGAAACAGTAGGTATTACAGCAGGGGCATCCACGCCCAATATTATAATTGAGGAGGTTCAAAATTATGTCAGAATTAACTTTTGAACAAATGTTGGAAGAGTCTTTCAAGACAATAAGAAATGGAGAGGTTGTAGATGGTACTGTCATCGATGTGAAGCCCGATGAAATCATCTTGAATATAGGTTACAAGGCAGACGGTATCATCACAAGAAACGAGTATACGAACGAGACGAATGCAGATCTGACTACGATGGTGTCAGTGGGGGATGCCATGACTGCAAAGGTCTTGAAGGTTAATGATGGCGAAGGTCAGGTGTTATTGACGTACAAGAGGCTTGCTGCCGAGAAGGGCAACGAGAGATTGAGAGAAGCATATGAGAATCATGAAGTGCTGAAAGCTCCTGTTGCACAGATTCTCGGAGGCGGATTAAGTGTCGTAGTCGAAGAGGCAAGGGTATTCATCCCTGCAAGCCTGGTTTCCGATACGTATGAGAAGGATCTGAGTAAGTATCAGGGACAGGAGATTGAGTTTGTGATCAGTGAGTTCAATCCGAGAAGGAACCGCGTGATTGGCGATAGGAGACAGTTGCTTGTTGCGGAGCGCGCAGAGAAGCAGAGAGAGCTTTTCGCAAGAATCCAGGCGGGCGACAGGATGGAAGGAACTGTTAAGAATGTTACAGATTTCGGCGCTTTCGTAGATCTCGGAGGGGTAGACGGGCTGCTCCACATCTCAGAGATGTCCTGGGGACGTGTCGAGAATCCTAAGAAGGTATTTAAGGTCGGCGAGAAGCTGGAAGTCATGATTAAGGAGATTCACGATACGAAGGTCGCTCTCAGCCTGAAGTTCCCGGAGAGCAACCCATGGGCGAATGCTGCGGACAATTTTGCAGTAGGTACGGTAATCAATGGAAGAGTGGCAAGAATGACAGACTTCGGCGCATTTATCGAACTGGCGCCGGGAGTGGACGCATTGCTTCATGTTTCACAGATTGCAAGAGCACATGTGGATAAGCCGTCAGACGTCTTGTCCGTAGGTCAGGAGATTACAGCGAGGATCGTAGATCTAAACGTTGCGGAAAAGAAGATCAGCCTTAGTATGAAGGTTCTGGAGAATTCTTCCGAAGCCCAGGCGGACGATGCTGAGTAATTCATAGCCTGATTCCAGAAAATTAGGAAGTGTAAGGATGGATATCCTGTGGGATTTCCATCCTTTTTTGTGCGCAGACCCGTGCAGAGAAAATATGCCGCTGAGGTGGCTGATCCGTTAAAATTTCGACAAGATGTTCGGGGAAATATACAAGGAAATACTGGAATCTACTAGATAATTAGGGGATTTTGTTGTATAGTATAAAAAGAGAAAATAGGAAGGAAGGATAAAGGGATGGCATTGTTAACGTTTAAGGGTGGAATCCACCCGGATGACGGCAAGAGCCTGGCAAAGGATAAGGCGATTGTCGAAGTAAAACCCAAAGGGGATCTGGTCTATCCGGTTTCCCAGCACATAGGCGCTCCTGCCAGTCCGGTAGTAGCAGTTGGCGACCGTGTTTTAAAAGGCCAGATGATCGCAGAAGCCGGGGGGTTTGTGTCGGCTCCGATTTATGCGTCGGTTTCAGGAAAAGTGAAAGCGATTGCGCCCCATCTGAACCCAACGGGGGGAACTGTGAACAGTATTGTAATCGAAAATGACGGCGAGTATGAAGAGGTGGAGTATCCGGCTGTCAAACCATTGGATGAGATGACGAAAGAGGAGATACTGAATACCATCGGCAATGCCGGGGTAGTCGGTATGGGAGGCGCAGGTTTCCCGACCAAGGTGAAACTCTCACCCAAAGAACCAGATAAGATTGACTATATTATAGCCAACTGTGCGGAATGTGAACCGTACATTACGGCAGACTACAGATGTATGCTGGAGATACCGGAGAAGCTGGTAGGCGGCATGAAGATTATCCTGAAGCTCTTTGACAATGCAAAGGGGATCTTTGGAGTGGAGGATAACAAACCGGATTGTATTGAGAAATTAAAAGAGCTGATCAAGGATGAGCCTCGGATGGAAGTGCTTGCGCTAAAGACGAAGTACCCTCAAGGAGGCGAGCGTCAACTGATTTATGCGACGACAGGGAGAGCAATTAACTCTGCAATGCTTCCTGCTGATGCCGGATGCGTGGTGGACAATGTGGCGACAATCATTAGCATATATGAGGCAGTGGCGGAAGGAAAACCGTCCATGGAGCGTGTGACCACTGTCAGCGGAGACGCTGTGAATGAGCCAGGAAACTTCCGGGTACCCTTCGGGCTGAACCAGGAGGAATTGATTGAGGCGGCAGGAGGCTATAAGAGCGAACCGGAGAAGGTGATTTCCGGAGGCCCGATGATGGGATTCTCTATGTTTTCTCTGGACGTGCCGATTACGAAGACGTCTTCCTCCATCCTGTGCCTTACGAAGGATGAGGTCGCAAAGTTTGAGCCAACGGCGTGTATCAACTGCGGGCGCTGCGTGGATGCATGCCCGAGTCGTCTGATTCCCTCAAGGCTTGCGGACTATGCGGAACACCATGACGAGGCGGCGTTTACGAAGCATGAAGGCTTGGAATGTATGGAATGTGGTTCCTGTAGTTTTGTGTGTCCGGCAAAGCGGCCGCTGAAACAGGCGATTGGTTCTATGAGAAAGATTGCGCTGGCGAACCGTAAGAAGAAGTAAGGGTATTTAAGAGATAATAAAGAGAGGAAGAGGTGAACAAACGTGAGTGAGAACAAGTTAAAAATGTCATCTTCACCACACATTCGTTCCAAAGTGACTTCAAGCAACATCATGCTCTATGTGACGATTGCGTTGCTGCCGGCTTCTGCTTTCGGTGTATGGAACTTTGGAGTGTCAGCCCTCGTGATGCTGGTCTGTACGACGGCGTCTGCGGTACTGACAGAATACATATATGAGAAATTAATGCATAAGAAGATTACGGTTAATGACTTTAGTGCGGTCGTTACCGGATTACTTCTAGGGCTTAATATGCCTCCCACCGCTCCCTGGTGGATGGGCGTACTGGGCGGTATCTTCGCAATCCTGATTGTGAAGCAGCTCTTTGGAGGATTGGGGCAGAACATCATGAACCCGGCTCTCGGCGCAAGATGTTTCCTGTTGATTTCATTTACCAGCCAGATGACCACTTTCGTCTATGACGGAGTGACCGGACCGACTCCGCTGGCTCAGTTAAAGAGCGGCGAGATGGTAGACAGCATGAGCATGCTGATTGGGCGGATTCCGGGAACCATCGGTGAGACGTCTGTGATTGCCGTGGTCATCGGGGCAATTTTCCTGATTCTGATGGGAATCATTGACCTTAGGATTCCGGGGACTTATATTGCAACATTTGTAGTATTTATCGGTATTTTCGGGCAGTTTGCCAATCCGGAAGTGGGATTTTTTGACCCGCAGTATATTACCGCACATCTTTGCGGAGGCGGTTTGATGCTCGGCGCATGGTTCATGGCGACCGATTATGTGACGTCGCCGATTACGAAGAGGGGGCAGATCGTCTATGGTATGCTTCTTGGTATCCTGACAGGCTTGTTCCGTCTTTTCGGCGGTTCTGCGGAAGGTGTATCTTATGCGATCATCATCAGTAACCTTTTAGTTCCGTTGATCGAAAGGGTTACTCTTCCAAAACCATTCGGTAAAGGAGGAGAAAAATAATGAATAAAATTGTGAAAAATACTTTGATTCTGACGGTCATCACACTGGTCGCAGGGCTTGGGCTTGGGCTGGTGTATGAGGTCACGAAAGCGCCTATTGCCCAGGCGAAGGAGACTGCGAAGAAAGAGGCATGGCAGAAGGTGTTCCCGGATGCAGACATCAATGATTTTGAGCAGGTAGACCTTGATGAGGCGGCGGCAGAGCAGGCGCTGAAAGACATGGGGGTAAACGGGACCATCGACGAGGCGTGTACCGTAGGCGACGCAGGTTACGTTGTCACTGCGACGGATAAGGATGGCTTCGGGGGAAGCATTCAGGTCACTGTGGGCATCCAAAGCGACGGTACAGTGAACGGAATTTCCATCCTGTCTATCAACGAGACGGCAGGTCTTGGAATGAAAGCTACGGAGCCTGCGTTCTATGGGCAGTATGAAGGAAAACAGACAGAGAAGTTTGTGGTATCCAAGGATGGCGGAGACGGAGAACCGATTGATGCATTGAGCGGCGCGACCATCACGTCAAGATCCGTGACCGGGGCTGTCAATGCCGCCCTTGGATATTATCAGGCTGCATTTCAATAGGAGGTAGAAAGATGAATAATTGTACCGAAAGAATTTATAACGGTCTGGTCAAAGAAAACCCTACCTTCGTGCTGATGTTGGGTATGTGTCCGACCCTGGCGGTAACGACGTCCGCCATCAACGGCGTAGGTATGGGGCTGTCTACGACGGTCGTGCTTGTGCTGTCGAATATGCTGATTTCCATGCTGCGTAAGATCATCCCGGATTCCGTCCGGATGCCTGCGTTCATCGTAGTCGTGGCTTCATTCGTAACGATTGTACAGTTCCTTTTGGAAGGGTTCGTACCTAGTTTGTATGCTTCTCTTGGGCTTTATATCCCGCTTATCGTGGTAAACTGTATTATCCTTGGCCGTGCCGAGAGTTATGCGTCTAAGAACCCTGTTCTGCCGTCCATTTTCGACGGTATCGGTATGGGGCTTGGATTTACTGTGGGACTGACTGCAATCGGTATTGTCCGTGAAGTGATTGGTACAGGGGCAATCTTCGGACAGCAGATTCTTCCCCTTGCGGACGCCGCAGCGGGAAAGGGCGGTTATGTGCCTGTTACCATCTTCATCCTTCCGCCGGGAGCATTCCTGGTGTTGGCATTCCTGGTGGCTTTGCAGAACAAGGTGAAGATCAATGCGGCTAAGAAAGGCAAGCAGGTCGTAGAGTCAGCCGGATGCGGGGAAGGGTGTGCTTCTTGCGGCAATGGCGCGTGCAGCGGTAAGGTTTTCCCGACGGGAAATGAAAAGTAGTAGGAGGGGTGCATAGATGAAAGAATTATTGATTATTGCGATTGGATCGGCCCTTGTGAATAACGTTGTACTCAGCCAGTTCTTGGGAATCTGCCCGTTCCTTGGCGTATCTAAGAAGGTAGATACGGCAGCCGGCATGGGCGGGGCGGTTGTGTTCGTTATCACCATCGCTTCATTTGTTACAGGTCTGATTTATAAGTTTATATTGTCGCCGCTGAATTTTGAATATTTGCAGACAATCGTATTCATTCTGATTATTGCGGCGCTGGTTCAGTTCGTGGAGATGTTTCTGAAAAAGGCGATGCCGCCGCTGTATAATGCGCTTGGCGTGTACCTTCCGCTGATTACGACAAACTGTGCCGTACTTGGCGTTGCATTGACCAACGTGCAGAAAGAGTATAGTATCCTTCAGGGCGTAATCTATGGTATCGGAACCTCGATTGGATTCCTGATTGCGATCGTAATCATGGCGGGAATCCGTGAGAAGATTGAGTATAATGACATTCCCGAATCCTTTCAGGGAACGCCGATCGTGCTGGTGACAGCAACTCTTATGGCGATTGCGTTCTGTGGATTCTCGGGACTGATATAGGAGGGACGAAACGATGAGTGTTACAGGTATTATAATTGCTGCGGTAATCGTGGGCGGAACCGGTTTGTTCATCGGTGTGTTCCTGGGAGTCGCAGGCAAGAAATTTGCGGTTGAAGTCGATGAGAGAGAGGAAGCTATTACGGGCGTGCTTCCGGGGAATAACTGCGGCGGCTGCGGTTATGCAGGATGTTCCGGCCTTGCGGCGGCAATCGTCAAGGGCGAGGCGGAGATTAGCGGATGTCCAGTGGGCGGCGCGCCGGTGGCAGAGAAGATTGGGGCAATCATGGGCGTGGAAGCCGGTTCTAAGGCTCGTCAGGTCGCATTCGTGAAGTGTGCGGGAACCTGTGATAAGGCTGGTAAGGACTATGAGTATCATGGCCTGAATGACTGTATCATGGTCAATATGATGCAGGCAGGGGGACCTAAGTCCTGTAATTATGGGTGCCTTGGCGAAGGAAGCTGTGTGAAGGCCTGTCCCTTCGATGCAATCCATATCGTGGACGGAGTTGCCCTTGTGGATAAGGATGCATGTAAGGCCTGCGGAAAGTGTATTGCGGTATGTCCGAAGAAGTTAATTGAGCTGGTGCCCTATGACCAGAACCATCTGGTGCAGTGCAGTTCCAGGGATAAGGGCAAGGATGTTATGAAGGCTTGCTCCGTGGGATGTATCGGGTGTAAGATGTGCGAGAAGGTCTGTGAGTCTGATGCGATTAAGGTGGAAGGCAATGTTGCGCATATCGACCCTGAGAAGTGTACGGACTGCGGCAAGTGTGCGGAGAAGTGCCCGAAGAAATGTATTAAGTAGGAGATATCATGCTGTTATGGAGAGATATCAAAGATATGAAATGGGCGATTATATTAATAATCGCCTATTTTGCATTGGGAAAATATTTTTTATACAGCTTGTGTCCGATGGTAGTTATCACAGGTTTCCCTTGCCCGGGATGCGGGCTTACCAGGGCGGGATTCCGACTGCTCCGGCTGGATTTTGCCGGGGCGTTCCGGATACATCCGTTTATTTTTCCCATTGCCGCTTATATAGGGATTTTTAGCTGGAACCGATATATCCGGAAGCGCCGGATGGGGACAGGCTTGAAGATCCTTCTTATTCTGATTTTGGTACTCCTGATTCTGTTTTATATATGGAGGATGCTGCATGATTTTCCTGGAGAGCCGCCTATGAGTTATTATAGCAGGAATTTGCTGTTTTATGTGATATTTAAATAATTCTATTAGTTCTCGAAAGGTGGTATCTCTTATGGCATTTAAAACGAATGATTGTCAACAGTTGTAGTCAAAGAACAAGATAATTTCAAACCATTAACACTGCGCTCAGACACACATTTGTAACGAGATGCATTGAGTGTGGCATTAACGAAACAAATGTAATAGGGTTCAATGAATGAGACACTACACCAGTTCTGGGGATATAACTACAGCTTTTATCTGTGCTGCTTCCTCCGTTTACCGATTGAAATTCTGTCCTTTCCGTGGTAGAATGGTTAATAAAGTAATCAGAGCAGTACGAGGAGGATGTACAATGGACAATAATTATGATAATACACCAAAGGAGAATGACGGCTTAAACCAACCTGTTGATGGCACAAATACATCGGGACAGGCGAATTCGGACGCAGCAGGCCAGTATACCGACCCGAATGCGGGCGAGCAGCCAAGTTCTTCCCAGCAATATCCATATACCAGCCAGAATGCATACGGCAGCGGCCAGACAAACGGCGGCTATCAGTATGGCCAGCAAGGGTCCAACGGCAGTTATAGTTACAACCAGAATTATAATCAAAACTATAATCAGAACTATAACCAGAATCAGAACTATGGCCAGAACAACAGTTACAACTATCAGGACAATTATAGTTACAATACCGGCAATCAATACAACCAAATGTATGAGCCTGGGCAGGATTCATCTCCAATGTCTATGGGAGACTGGATTATTACTTTGCTGGTGGCGATGATTCCATGTATTGGTATCATAATGTATTTTGTATGGGCATTCAGCAAGACAACGAATGTGAATCGCAGGAATTTTTGCCGTGCGCAGTTGGTTATCATGGGTGTTGTGTTTGTAATCTATATCATTTTCATTGCATTGTTTGGTTCTATGCTTTTTAGAGCCGGAAGTTTCTATTATTAAATCTTTGTATGAAAAACCTTCGCATAGCGGAAGCTGCGAAGGTTTTTCATTGGGATTATTTGAGTTTTTGCTGGAAATTCTTGGAATACAGAATCTTGTTGTCACTTGTAATGAAGACGGCATCCACGTTGTCCAGTTGTTCTATCAGCCGCATACTCTTATTATAGCCAAGCAGGAAGCAGGTTGTGCTTAATGCGTCTGCCGTGAGGGAAGAGTTTGTGATGATGGTAACACTGTTCAGATTATTCTCACAGGGATAGCCGGTGTGCGGATCTAATATATGGTGGTAAATCCTGCCGTCTGCCTTAAAATAACGTTGATACGTGCCGGAAGTAACCACAGATTTGTCGGAGATCCGTACAGATGTGATTGGTTCACCTGTCATATCAAAGGGTTTCTGGATACCGATGTTGTAATCGGAACCGTCCAGTCGGCTTCCTATAGTAAGTACATTTCCCCCAAGATTGATGATAGCATGTTTCACATCTTGTTCTTTTAAATACTTTTTTAGAATATCTGCAATATAGCCCTTGGCGATACCTCCCACATCGATAGCAGCGTAGGGGTCGAGCAGGCGGACGGTGTTATCCTTAATGAGAATCTTCTTGTAATCCACATGGCTGGCAGCCTCGTTGACAGCCTCGGGGGTCGGTGGAGCTGGCGTTTCTGCATGGAAATCCCACAGGTTTGACACAGGCGCGATGGTAACGTCAAAGGCTCCGTTGGACATATCGCCGTAGTAGATAGCTTTCTTGAGCAGGGTAATTGTCTCGTCAGAAACTTCCACGGGATTGCCTCCGGCATGGTTGATTCGGGAAATCTCGCTGTCTTCGATTTTGTTCGAGAACATGGCGTGATACTTTTTACAGATATTTTCGCAGCCTTTCAGCACGTCCTCGTCAGCATTGTCAAGGATCTCGATGCGGACAACCGTATCGAAAAGAGTGTCGGTATAGACCTGTTTTTGCTCCGTCTGCATTCCTGAACAGCCAGATAGCAGAAGGGATGCGGATAAAATCAGAGCGGTTAATCTTCTATATTTCATAAATATACACCTCGTTCATTCTATGGTGGGTTCCTAATCATTATAGCGTAGCTGCCCTCTGCAATCAAACTCTTTTTTATGAAATCCATTTGTTTGTAAATCGAACATGTGGTTGCAGAACGGAAATTCTTGTGTTAGAATATTGCATAGAGAAAATAAAGAGGTTGATGGATATGAAGAATGTCTTGAAGAAAAAGGATTGGATTTTGATTGCGGTTATCCTGTGCGTGGCAGGACTTACTGTGCTTGTTCATACACTTATCGGAGGAGCGGGGGCGAACAGGGTCACGATTAAGATAGAGGGCGCTATTGAAGGAATATACAGTTTGTCGGAGGACCGGGAGATAGAGATTAACGGGGGAACGAATCTGCTTAGGATTAAGAATGGCGAGGCGACTATGATTCAGGCAGATTGCCCGGATCAGCTTTGTGTCCATCAGAAACCGGTGTCTATGAACCATGAGAGTATCATCTGCCTTCCCAACAAAGTTGTTGTGGAGGTGGAATCGAGTGCGAACAGGGAGTTCGACGCCGTGACGAATTAAGCGGGGAGGAGCTTTTTTGAAGAGCAGAGTTGCATATTTTGGCGTATTTACGGCGCTGGCATTGATTTTTAGTTATGTTGAGACAATGATTCCGATTCATTTCGGCGTTCCGGGGATGAAGCTTGGACTTGCGAATCTGATTATTGTAGTTGCATTGTATAAGATACGGATACAGGAGGTATACTTGTTGTCTGTAGTGCGGGTTTTGCTGTCAGGATTCCTCTTCGGGAATTATTTCAGTATTATCTACAGTTTGGCAGGCGCTCTGCTGAGTCTTTCGGTGATGGCATGTATAAAGCGGATAGATGGTTTCAGTGTAATGGGAGTGAGTATTGCAGGAGGTGTATTCCACAATATAGGACAGATGATTGTTGCTATGGTGGTTGTAGAAACGTTCAGCGTGGTCTATTATGTACCGGTACTTCTGGTTGCAGGTCTTGTGACCGGACTTTTCATCGGGATTGCAGCGAATGAGATGTTAAAGCGAATTCAGAATATAAAGCTCTGAGGGAGGAATGTTATGATATCATATCTAAGAGGGACGCTTGCGGCGTTCGAGGAGGATAAAGTAATCGTTGACGTAGGGGGCGTTGGGTATGGAGTTTTTATGTCCGGCCAGGCGATGGGACGACTTCCTGCTGTGGGAAGTGAAGTGAAGCTCCATACATACCTGAATGTGAAGGAAGAGGCCATGCAGTTGTATGGTTTTTTGACGCGGGATGATTTGTCTGTGTTCAGGCAGTTAATCGGGGTGAATGGAATCGGCCCTAAGGGCGGGCTGGGAATTTTGTCGGCTTTGAGCCCGGACGACCTGAGGTTTGCTGTTTTGGCAAATGACGTGAAGGCAATCTGCGCTGCTCCGGGGATTGGGAAGAAGACTGCAGAGAAGCTGATTCTTGAGCTGAGGGATAAGCTGAAATTGGAAGACGCATTGGATCACATTGCCTCTGATTCGGAGGCGTCTGTGGGGATGGAATCCTACAGCCAGATTAGGAGCGAGGCTGTCCAGGCGCTTGTGGCATTGGGCTATGGCAGTACAGAGGCATTGAGGGCGGTCAAAAAGGTGGAAGTGGAAGAAGCGATGGAAGTAGAGGATGTGCTGAAATTGGCGTTGAAGTATATGGCTCTTTAAAATATACCCGCAGGGCACACCGTAATGCAAGCCCTGTGGGCGGGTGGACTTCGTCCATTAAGGTATACCCGCAGGGCACACCGTAATGCATGCCCTGCGGGAAGTAGAAATAATGAGGGTGAATAGTGCAATGGGCAGACGAATTATAACGACGGAGAATCTGGAAGAGGATGTTAAGATAGAGAATCATCTGCGTCCGCAGATGCTTGTGGATTATATCGGGCAGGAGAAGGCGAAAGAGACGCTAAAAATTTATATCGAGGCTGCAAAGGCAAGGGAAGAACCTTTGGACCATGTACTTTTCTATGGCCCTCCGGGACTTGGAAAGACGACGCTTGCAGGGATTATAGCCAACGAGATGGACGTCAATTTAAAGATTACCTCAGGACCGGCAATCGAGAAACCGGGGGAGATGGCGGCGATTCTAAATAACCTGCAGGAGGGTGACGTGCTGTTTGTGGATGAGATTCATCGCTTGAACCGACAGGTAGAAGAGGTGCTATATCCGGCGATGGAGGATTACGCCATCGACATTATGATTGGAAAGGGAGCGAGCGCAAGGTCTATCCGCCTGGATCTTCCTAAGTTTACTCTGGTGGGTGCGACCACCAGGGCGGGGATGCTGACAGCGCCGTTGCGTGACCGTTTTGGCGTGGTAAACCGGATGGAGTTCTATACGGTGGAAGAGCTAAAGACGATCCTGCTGCGTTCGGCAAAGGTGCTGGAAGTAGGAATCGACTCGAAAGGTGCAGATGCTTTGGCGAGGCGTTCCAGAGGGACGCCAAGGCTTGCCAACCGGCTGTTGAAGCGGGTGCGGGATTTTGCGCAGGTCAAATACGACGGCTATATCACGGAGGAAGTGGCGAATTATGCGTTGGATCTTCTGGATGTGGATAAGGAGGGGTTAGACCAGACTGACCGCAGGCTTTTGGTGGTGATGATTGAGAAGTTCCTTGGGGGACCCGTTGGACTTGATACCCTTGCTGCTGCAATCGGGGAGGATGCGGGAACCATCGAAGACGTCTATGAACCGTACCTGCTGATGAACGGATTTATCCAGCGGACGCCGAGAGGGCGGATGGTGACAGACCATGCGTACCGTCATCTTGGAATTTCCCGGGAAATTATTGAAAAATAGTTGGTTTTTGGAGAAGTATCGTTTATAATAGAGTGAGAGAGTCGGAAAACTGTGGTTGGCAGCTTTTCTGCATACTAAGGCATAAGAATTGTGAGGAGGCTTCTAATGGCATCATCAAAAAACTTTACGGAAGTATTAATAGGGGGCAAGGTATTCACCCTGAGCGGTTTTGAGAGTGAAGAATATCTGCAGAAAGTATCGACCTATCTGAATCACAAGATTGAGGAGTGCAGCAACAGCGACGGATACCGGAAGCAGAGTGCCGAGACCAGAAGCATTTTGCTGGCGCTGAATATCGCGGACGATTATTTTAAGGCAAAGAAGCAGGGGGGCACGCTGGAAAGTGATATAGAGGCAAAGGATAAAGAGATGTATGATCTGAAGCACGAACTGATATCGGTTCAGATCAAGCTCGAGAATGCGGAAAAATCTATGGACAAGCTCAAGGAAGAGAATAAGGAATTTCAGATGAAGATTGTCCAGCTTGAAACGGAGATAAAGAATAATCGTAAGAAGTAGGCTGTCTGTTGACAGCCTTTTTTAAGGAAATATGCATTGGAGGCAGCGGAGTCATTTGGAGACAGGAGGGAAAGGTATGGATGGCAGGAAAGTAGAGATACTTGCGCCTGCGGGTTCGGCAGAGAGTTTGAAGGCGGCGGTCTGTGCGGGGGCAGATGCGGTCTATATCGGGGGGACGAAGTTCGGGGCGAGGGCGTATGCAAAGAACCTGACGGAAGACGAACTGCTTGAGGCGATCGATTATGTGCATATTCACGGGAGGCGCATTTATCTCACTGTGAATACCCTGCTCAAGGATTCGGAGATTGAGGGACTGTACGAATATCTTCTGCCCTATTATCTGCGGGGGCTTGACGGGGTAATCGTCCAGGATGTGGGGGTGCTTCAGTTTTTGCGTATGCATTTGCCGGGACTTCCCGTCCATGCAAGCACCCAGATGACGGTCACGGGGGCGGACGGCGCTGCATTTTTACAGGAGCGGGGAGTCGTGCGGGTTGTGCCTGCAAGGGAGCTGTCCCTTAGGGAGATTCGGCGGATGAAGGAGCAGACCGGGATGGAGATTGAATGTTTCGTCCATGGAGCGCTGTGTTATTGCTATTCTGGGCAATGTCTGTTAAGCAGCATGATTGGGGGCAGGAGCGGCAACCGGGGGCAGTGCGCCCAGCCTTGCAGGCTTCCTTGGCAGACGGAAGGCCGAAAGACAGGGGATTTGATGAGCCTGAAAGATTTGTGTACCATTGACTTGCTTCCGGATTTTATAGATGCGGGGATTGATTCTTTCAAAATTGAAGGCAGGATGAAGCAGCCGGATTATGTTTACACAGTAACCGAGATTTACCGGAAGTACGTGGATGTGTATCTTGAGAAGGGGCCAGAATATTACAAGGTGGAGAAAGACGACCGGGACAGGCTCTATGCCGCCTACCAGCGAAGGGGATATACGGACGGGTATTACAGGCGGCATAATGGGAAGGATATGATTTCATTCCAGCGTATGCAAGGTGAGAAGGAAGATACAGGGGGAAAGGAATTTAAAATACAAGAAAAAATTAATGGTAATTTAATACTTTCTGTGGGAGAGCGTGCTAAACTGGTATTGGTACATGGTAATCGCCGGGTGGAATGTGAGGGTGAGACCGTACAGCCAGCCCTGCGGCAGCCGTTGGACGCCGAGAGGGCCGGAAAGCAGATGCAGAAGACTGGCAATACGCAATTTAATTTCGAGCAGTTTCAAGTAGAGATGGAGGGGGATGTGTTCCTTCCGGTACAGGCGTTAAATGAACTGCGCAGAGAAGGAATTAACAGGCTTACGGAAGCGATTCTTAACGGATACCGGAGGGAAGAGCCGGAAGGGCATGGGAAGGAAAGCGGCGGGAGTAACGCTGGGAATCCCAAGCTTTGCCTGTCCTGTGTTGTCCAATCCTTTGACCAACTGAAAGCGGTGGTTGGAAGTGAAGAGGTTGAAAGGATTTATATAGATGATGAACTTGGATTACAGGATAAAACTAGGCAATATCTGGCGAAGTGCCGAAAGGGGCGTCAGCTTTTCTTAGTAATGCCGTATATTTTCCGCATGGCGGATATGGCGGGTTATGAGGCGTTTTATTCTGAGATGGAGTCGTTCTATGACGGTGTACTGATTCGTAACTGGGAAAGCTATGGTTGGCTTTTGCGTCATGGATATGGGAAAGAGATTTGTACGGATGGGAATCTGTATGTATTTAACAGATATGGCAAGACTTTTATGCAGAGGCAGGGAATCCGGAAGTATAGGGCTGCGGCGGAGTTAAATAGCAGAGAACTGAAAGAGCTTGATATCCGGGATGCGGCGTTGTCGGTTTATGGATACCAGCCGGTCATGGTGACTGCAAACTGTATCCAAAAAACGGTGGGCAAGTGCCGGAAGGAAGGGGGATATCTCAGCCTTTGCGACCGTTTTCAGAAACAGTTCTCGGTACGGCAATGCTGCCGTTACTGCTATAATGTGATGTACAACAGTGCGCCTCTGTTCCTTGCGGATAAGGCTAAGGAAGTCCTGGAGCTTATGCCGGGAGAGCTGCGGCTTGATTTTACCGTCGAGACGGGAGGACAGGCACGGGAGATCTTGCAGGTTTATAAAGATGCGTTCCTTCGGGGACAGAAAATAGAGCCTCCCCGGACGGAGTATACAAGAGGGCATTTTAAACGGGGAGTAAAGTAGGTGAAGATTTGGTAAATATTATTGTTGAGTTGTCAAAATATCTGATGATTGTGCTGATCACTATGTATACATACCTTTGCTTCAGCATTTTCGGGTACAGTGATCCGGACAGGCAGAGGAGCATGTTAAGAAGGCAGAATGTTTTGATGTTTATGATTCATATCATTGCGTTCATGGTGATGTATCTGGAGAAGGAGGACATTAAGATCCTTGCTTTTTATGTAATACAGGTGATATTATTTATCACGACAATTACGTTATATACGAATATTTATCCCAAATCGTCCAGGCTGGTGGTCAATAATATGTGTATGCTGCTTTGTATCGGCATGCTCATACTTGCCAGGCTGAATTATGAGAAGGCTGTGAAGCAGTATGTTATCGCGGCTGGGGCGATTGGGGTCAGCATGGCGGTTCCAGTCATTATCCGGAAGTTCAAGAAGCTGTCGGAGTGGAGGAACCTGTATGCCATTGCCGGGATTGCGTCCCTTGCGGTGGTGGTTGTGGTAGGGCGGGTGTCCTACGGGGCGAAGCTTGGGTTCACGGTTGCAGGTATCAGCATTCAGCCGTCGGAGCTGGTGAAGATTATTTTCGTATTTTTTGTGGCGTCCAGTTTCAAGATGTCGCTGGAATTCCGGGATATCGTCATTACGACGGCGCTGGCAGCGTTCCATGTGTTGATTCTGGTGGTATCGAAGGACTTGGGGGCTGCGCTGATTATTTTTGTGGTGTACCTTGCAATGCTCTACGTGGCGACCCATCAGTTCCTTTACGTCGCCGCCGGGCTTGGTGCGGGCAGCGTGGCTTCTGTGGGCGCGTATTATCTGTTCAACCATGTGCGTACCAGGGTAGAGGCCTGGCGAGATCCATTTGCAGTCTATGACAATGGGGGATATCAGGTCGCCCAGTCCCTTTTTGCCATCGGTACAGGCGGCTGGTTCGGGATGGGGCTGTTTCAGGGGATGCCGGAGAAGATTCCGGTGGCGGACGAGGATTTTATCTTTTCCGCTATCTCAGAGGAGATGGGGCTCATATTTGCCCTGTGCATCATCCTGATTTGTGTCAGCTGTTATGTAATGTTTTTAAATATTGCGATGCAGCTCCACAATATGTTCTACAAGATGGTGGCTCTTGGGCTTGGAACCTGTTATATTTTCCAGGTGTTCCTGAATATCGGGGGAGTGACCAAGTTCATTCCTTCTACGGGCGTGACGCTGCCGCTGGTGAGCTACGGCGGAAGTTCTCTGCTCAGTACGTTAATTATGTTTGCGATTATTCAGGGATTGTATATTGTAAGGGAAGACGAGGAAGACGATATTGAGAGAAGAAAAAAGGAAAGGCTACGAGCAAAGAGAAGCCGAGAAGCGGATGAGGGCAGACCGGGAAAGAGCAGAGATGTCCCGGAAAGAGCGCAAAGAAGCCGACCGCCAAGACCGGCAAAAGACCAGGGCAAAACGCGTAAGGAACAAAGAGTTCGCTAGGGTTACGTATATTTTTGTCGCATTATTCATTGGGATGATGGGATATATCAGCTATTTTCAGGTGACGAGGAGCAAGGAATACATCCAAAGCCCTTACAATGCAAGGAAGGATTCTCTGGCGGACCGGGTGGTGCGGGGCGATATCTTAGACCGGAACGGGAAGACGCTGGCAAGGACCGTCGTGTCTGAGGACGGTTCTGAGACACGGGAATACCCTTACGGCAATATGTTCGCCCATACGGTAGGCTACAGCGACCACGGGAAATCGGGTCTGGAATCTGTGGAGAATTTCGAGCTGCTGACCTCCAATGCATTTTTTCTGGAGAAATTAAAAAATGAGTTTCAGGATAAGAAGAACCGGGGGGACAGTGTAGTCACGACGCTGGACGTGGATTTGCAGCAGACAGCGTATCAGGCGATGGGAGACGCCAAAGGAGCAGTCGTGGTGATGGAGCCGAGTACCGGGAAGATTCTGGTGATGCTGTCGAAACCGGATTTTGACCCGAATAGGCTGTCTGAGGATTGGGAATACTTGAATACGGATGTGAACAGCGCGCTTTTGAACAGGGCTACTCAGGGGCAGTATGCGCCGGGGTCTACGTTCAAGATCATCACGGCGCTGGAATATCTGCGGGAGAATCTTGGAGCGGAGGCTTACAGCTATGACTGCGCCGGGGCGATTGAGAAGGAGGGGACGACCATCCACTGTTTCGGCGGGCATGTCCACGGGCAGGTGTCCTTTGCGGACAGTATTGCTTATTCCTGCAACACCTCTTTCTGTAATATCGGGCTTATGCTGGATGTAGGAAAGTTCAAGAAGACGTCCAAAGATTTATTGTTCGACTCTAAGCTTCCTTCTGTACTGCCTTACAGCAAGAGCAAATTTATGCTTGATACGGGGGCGAGCAGTGCGGATAAGATGATGACAGCAATGGGGCAGGGCAAGACGCAGGTGAGTCCGTATCATATGGCTCTGGTCACTTGTGCGGTTGCCAACGGCGGGATTCTGATGAAGCCTTATCTGGTAGATTCGATTACCAATTATACCGGTCAGGAGGTGGATAAAAACCTTCCTTCGGAATATAAGACCCTTATGACGGCTGCCGAGGCTTTGCAGTTAAAGCAGTATATGACGGGCGTGGTAGACTATGGGACGGCAACCGTCCTCAGCGGGCAGAGTTATACGGCTGCCGGAAAGACAGGGACGGCGGAGTACAGCTCTGACAAGGAGAAGGACCATTCCTGGTTCATCGGCATGACCAATGTGGATAACCCGGAACTGGTAATCAGTGTCATCATCGAATCTTCAGATGGGGAAGGGAAAGCGGTCAACGTTGCGAAGCAGGTATTTGACGCTTACTATTAGGCAGAAAATGGAAATTTTATGATATTTATGTGTACAAGAGGGGCGGAATATGAGATACTATAAACATCTATATCTGGCTGAGGGGATAAAAAAGAAAGAGAAAATTATCCGGAAGCTGGAGGAAAAGAAGCTGCAGATGAATATCCATGTCATAACGCTTGCGCGTAATGAAAAGAATCAGTTGGAGATTTATAATTCCATGGTCTTTTTACAGCCGGATTTTCCCTACGATGATTTTTTGGTGGTCGGGCTTGCAAAAGGTTATGAAGATGCGGTAGAAATGGTGGAAGAAATCGTTTGGGAAGTGTATAATAAGACCAAAGGGGCAGACATTCGTTCCTATATTTTAGAGAGAGAACAGGAAGAGTAAGATGCTACATATTCTATTGCTTATCTTGAAGATCATAGGGATTATAATTGCGGTGATACTGGGGATACTTGTATTACTGGTTTGTGTCGTTCTTTTTGTGCCGGTAAGGTACGACTTAGAGGCTGCCTCGGACGGTACGTTTGCAAGAACCCGCATGGAGGCGAAGGTGACTTGGCTTTTGCATCTGGTCAGGCTGGATTTGCGTTATGAGGACAAGAAGTTTGCCTGGCAGGTCCGGGTTGCGTGGAAGAAGATACAAAGCGGCCAGGAAGGAAAAAAGACTATAGAAGCAGAGGTGGAGACGGATGAGGAAGAGTTGGAAGACGATGAGGAAGGTTTTGAAGAAGAAACCAGTGAAGAAGGTGTTGGGCCTGGGAAAGAGCAGGGGCATTCTGGGAATGTTCCGGAAGAAACCTGTGTGGGGACTAGGGATATTCCAGAAGAAGAAGGCGCACGGGATTGCCCTGTGGAAAAGGAAGAAGGGCCTGACAAGAATGTGGAAGCAGCGTCCAAGGAGCCGGAGAGGCTGGTTGATGAGTTGGAACGGGAGATGGAAAAAATCCTGGATGCCGGAAGTCATCCGGAAGAAGCAAAAACCGCTGAGGAAAAACGGGAAGATTCTTGCGAAACTGGCGGAGAAGAAGGGGAAGCGGTTTGCAGGGAAGGCAGGAAAGAACAGCAAGTGGATTGCGAAGGCGACAGGGAAGAATGCAAGATGGATTGTGAAGACAGCGGGGAAGAACGGGAAGCGGTTTGTGAAAGCAGTGAAGAAGAACGGGCCGGAATATGGCAGAAGATTACAGGCGTCTGCCAAAGCATTTACCAGAAGATAGCCGGCCTGTACCGTAAGATTGCGGGAATTCCGGCGAAGTTTTCTGGCGCTGTGGAAGGGATTGGCAATAAGATTCAGGGATTACTTGAGAAGAAGGATAAGATTCTTGGATTTCTTTCGGATGAGATTCATCAGACGGCTTTCCGGAAGGCAATGGATGAATTGTTATTCCTGCTTCGCAGGCTAAAGCCAAGGACAATAAGGGCGGATATCTTATATGGGTTTGAGGACCCGTCCCTTACCGGGAAGGTTCTTGCAGGCGCGAGTATGTGTTATCCATTTCTGGGCGGCAGTGTGGATATCCGGCCGGATTTTGAAAAGAAGATATTTGACGGGCAGTTAAAGATTGCGGGACGGCTTAGGGCGAGCTATTTCCTGAAGCTTTTGTGGAAACTCGTTTGGAGTAAGGAAGTGCGTATGACATACCGCCATGTGAGAAGTTTTGAATTATAGAGGGCTTGAGCAGTCAGTTGAATGAGAAATGTAGGAGGAGTCAGAGTATGGCAGAGAATCAATTTAAAGGAACGGTAGAGGCTTTGTTTAACGGAATGGACGGGGTAATCTCGTCTAAAACGGTGGTAGGGGAAGCAATCCATATTGGGGATACGATCATTCTCCCTTTGGTGGATGTTTCTTTTGCCGTGGGCGCAGGGGCATTCAACGGAGATAGTAAGGAAAAAGGCGCAGGCGGACTTGGCGGTAAGATCACTCCGAGCGCCGTGCTTGTAATTCAGAATGGACATACAAAACTTGTGAATGTCAAGAATCAGGATACCATGACGAAGATTCTGGATATGGTGCCGGATATGATTGACCGTTTCGGCTCTAAGAAGGAAGACAAGATGACGGAAGAGGACGTGGTGGATATTCTGGATTCGGCGGATGATGACAAATAGATCCATTGGAAGGTATTTTTTTAAGCACACACACATATGATATAAAAAATGCGGGCAAGGGTGGCTGTGATGAAGCGAGTAGTGGGATTTGCCCTGTTCTGTGTGGCGCTTGGAATGATCCTGGCACTGATTCTTCCGAATCTATTTGTGGCAGTGCTGTGTATTATATTATGTATATTGGCAGGATATAATTTATTTTGCTGTTGAGGACGTTATCTATGAGGCAGAATGTCGGGAGGGGCTGCATGGGGATGTGAAATTCACATTTTCATGCAGCCCTTCAACATAAAATCTACCTTTTTCTTTTTCCTCCTCATCCGGAAAATATTTTTCGTACCTTACATTGAGAAGTTTTTTTGGTCTATGTATAATCTGAAATTCGCCTCCAAAGCCGTTTCGAGCGCCGGCATCGACGGCATATTCTTTGATGTTTTCAGTAACCTGCTTTTTATATTTGCAAAAGAAAAAGGAATCTCACAATATTTGATGATATCGGACGCACTGTTGATATGGCATTCTCTGAGGATTGGCTCCGGACAGGTGAAATGGTAGGCGAACTCGTCGCATTTGTCCGAATCGGCGCAATCATCGGAGAAGAGGAACACGTTGGGATTCTCCTTTAGCCTGCCGGACTTCACAAGATAGATGAGTCTGGCAATTGTCCAGCGTATGCGGGAACCTGGCAGATTCTCGTCGTACAGGATGATATAATGTCCGGTAGTAGCAGCATACAGGGCCATACCGCTTCCTGCGTTGGAAAAGTAGTTTTCCGTCAGCCCTTCTTTTCTTGCGACAAACTGCATCGGAAAGATAAATATGGAAGAATTCACAATCCGGCAGAACTCATCGGACAGGACAGGGAGGCTGTGTTCGTCAAATTCCAGCAGAGCGTCATAAGCCGCAGACACAATGAGTCTGCGCTCTTCATTTGATATCTTTTCTCTTTTGAAAAAACGCATAATAGCTCCGTCTGTATGAAATGATATATGTTACCTTGCCTTTCTGATATTGAATTTCTGCATGGCACATTCGATTGCGGCGAGATCTTCTGCAGGCAGGGAAGGCATGGGAACTGTCTGCCGCTTCCTTTCCAGGGCAATCTGGTATTCCCGGTTCAGGATATAGCTTACGGCCGCAGCGCCTTCCGGGGAATATTCAGATATAAAACGGTATTTTTCAATCATTGCTTTTTCCGCAGGCGAGTATTCACCGGGGGATGAATCCAAAAGGTAATTGGGCGTGATATCCAGCGCTTTGCAGAGAAATTCAATGGTAGCGGCATCGGGCCTGTTCTTGTTGTTCTCCCAATCGCTGACAGAATTATGTTTTGCGCCGATTTTTTCTGCAAGCTGCTTCTGCGTGAGATTTTTGGATTTCCGGGCGTCTTTGATTTTTTCTCCAAATGTCAGATTCATGGTTTCACCTCCTCTTCTAAATAGTATATCATTTTAAATCGAAAAAGTAAATATAATTATTCGATATAATCGAAAGTATAATAAAAATTTGAAATATTGGGAAGAATCATGTAGACTAGAAGAAAATACATATGGTATATCCGGCATGATTATGATGATATTTAGGAAGGAGAACAGGCAATGAGAGTAGGAATGGGATATGACGTCCACCGTCTGGTGGAGGAGAGGGAATTGATTCTGGGCGGTGTAAAGATACCGTATGAGAAGGGGCTTTTGGGACATTCGGACGCGGACGTGTTGGTCCACGCAATCATGGATGCATTGCTTGGAGCGGCTGCCCTTGGAGATATAGGGAAGCATTTTCCGGATACAGACCCGAAGTATAAGGGGATTTCCAGTATCCGGCTGCTTTCCCATGTGGGAAAACTGATTGAGGAGCAGTTGTATGTAATTGGAAACATTGATGCAACCATCATTGCGCAGAAGCCTAAGATGGCGCCTCATATTGAGCAAATGAGGATTAATGTGGCCAAGACTCTTAATCTGGATATTAGTCAGGTGAATATCAAGGCGACCACGGAGGAAGGTCTGGGATTTACGGGAAACGGCGAGGGAATCTCGGCGCAGGCAGTGGCTTGTCTGGATAGAATCGAGAACTGTAGTTATGCCGTGGGACCTGACGCGGCAAGATGTGAAGGATGCGGCGGATGTCCCCATGCAGGGAAGTAAATTCGTGGCAGAGGAGAGAGAACAACGAGTTTGGAGGGCAAGAAGGAGGAAACGAATGGATATCAGGAAATTGGACTTGCCGGAGCATGAAGACAGCCGGCGGCTGTATGAGGAAGTATTTTCTGAGGACAGCCAGTCTTTTGTGGATTATTACTATAGGGAGAAGGCTTCGGACAACCAGATCTATGTGGTGGAGGAAGAAGGAGAGATTCGTTCTATGCTCCATTTGAATCCATACCGTTTGTATGTGAACGGAAGCGGGAAGGATGTGAATTATATCGTTGCGGTTGCTACGCAAAAGGAGTACCGTAAGCGGGGGTATATGGCGTCTCTTTTGAAGCGGGCGCTTAGGGATATGTATCAGGCGGGGGAGTCTTTTACGTTCCTGATGCCAGCCTCGGAGAGTATCTACCTGCCTTTTGATTTCAGGACTGTGTATGAGCAGTCCGGGAAGTTCTGTCGCAAGGAGGATGAGGAGATTCCCGGTATTGAGATTACGGATGCAAAAGAGCAGGACTGCCTCGAGCTTGCAGCGTCTGCCAACCGGCATCTGGCAGAGCAGTATCAGGTATTCGCCGTCCGGGATGAGGCGTATTACAGGAGGCTGATACACGAATATGAAAGCGACGGCGGAAAACTCAAAGTTTACCGCCAAAACGGGGAAATCATCGACTGTCGGGGATATTTCCCGGAGGAGGACGGAGAGTGCCCTAAGATTATGGTGAGGATTGTGGATGTTAGGCGGATGTTGATGGCCCTTAGGCTCCGGTCGCTGATGGGAGTCTGCTTCTGTGTGACGGACCCGGTGGTGGAGGAGAACAATCGGTGCGTGACGCTTACCGGGACAGAATTTTCCGGTGTGATGCTGATGGACGGGAAGCGGGAGAACGCGGAAGGGACGATTGGTATTGCTCCGCTTGCAAGCCTTATCTTCGGCGCAAAGACAGTGGAGGAGGTCTGTATGGAAGAGGGGGTTGAGATGTCCGGGCGGATGAAGGGAGAACTTGAAAAGTGGATTCCTCTGTCCGGGATTTATTTAAACGAGACTGTATAAATCATTTCTTTTAGATGGGATGCCGGGGAAACAGGTTTTATTTCCTTGGTATCCCTTCATGATTTCTTTAGAATATCTTTCGTTTTTCATACCATCCATCTTAATATTTTTTGGGTATGATGTATAACATCAAGAGGAAACCTGAGAAACAAAGGAGGAGATGACGATGTCAGTTCAGGCGCTTACGCAGTATTTTACAGAGTATGGAGCTATATTCGTGTTCGTGATTGTTTTGTTAGAATATATGAACCTTCCGGGATTTCCGGCCGGGGTCATTATGCCTTTGGCAGGAATATGGGCGTCAAAGGGCGCGATTAGTTTCCCGGTGGTAATGCTTTTGTCGGTGGCGGCGGGAGTGCTTGGAAGCTGGATCTTGTATTTCCTTGGAAGGCTTGGGGGCGATGCGTTCTTCCGGTTTTATGTTAAGAAGTTCCCACGGCAGAAAGGGCTGATTGAGAAGAACTTAGAGGCGCTGCGAAGGAGAGGGGCGGTAGGCGTGTTCATCGGGAAATTGGTGCCGATGATGCGGACGTTGATTTCCATCCCGGCTGGGATGATTTCCATGGGCTTCGGAAGGTATACGGTAAGCTCGGCATTAGGAGTCCTAATCTGGAATACGGTTTTTATCGGGGCCGGGTATTTCATGGGAGACGCGGTCTTTGAGGTATTTGCGTAGAGTGAAACACAGGGAGTACAAGATATTTTGTGGAATTATGGAGGGATGGAGAATGGAAGAAAGGACGAAAGGGACGAATATCTGGAGGCGTCTTTCTTACGGATATTTGAAATTATTAGAAAAAACGGTACGGATTGAGTGGCAGCAGCCGGAATGTTATAGGGGCCACAATGTGATAGGATTCTGGCATGAGGATAGTTTTGCAATGAATCTGGCGCTTAGGGCCATGGAAAGGGATGCTGCGGTTTCCGTCCTGGTCACGCCGGATGAACAGGGACAGTATTTCCAGTATCTTCTGGAACGTCTGGGTAAGGACGCGGTCAGGATCGGGTATGGGTTCTGCAACGCCGGTACGCTAAAGGATATTCTGGAATCTTTGCGGGATAACAAAAGGAGCGTGGCGATTGCGATGGACGGGCCGTTTGGTCCGAGGCATATTCCTAAGAAACTGACGTACTTCCTTTCAGAGAAGAGCCAGACAGAGCTTTTGGGCGTTACGGTGTCCTATTCAAGGGCTGTTTCCCTGTCCGGACAGTGGGACCACTGCCATATACCGCTGCCGTTTTCAAAGATTACGGTGCGGCTCGATAATTATGGGGTGGCAGCATGCCAGTACCCGCCGCGGATTCGGTTATACCAAGATGAGAAGAAATGTAGTATAATGTCAACGGACAATCTGTTGACGCAGCGGGGAACCGTTCTGGAAGAAATGTCAACGCAGATTGCAGGGCAGAGGCAGTTGATGTGAGCGATAGCCGCTTTGCCGGAAGATTTTACGACATAGAAAGGGATAAGCAGGGATGGAGAGTAAGCAGATTAATCATGTGTTAATTGTGGAGGACGACAAGGAAATCCGCGAGGGCGTGGAGATATACCTGAGGAGCCAGGGATACGAGGTATTTCAGGCGGCGGACGGGGTGGAGGGCCTTTCAGTCATCGAGCGGGAGGAGATTCATCTTGCAATCGTGGATGTGATGATGCCAAGGATGGATGGAATTCAGATGACCATCAAGCTCAGGGAAAAGCATGACTTCCCGGTCATCTTCCTGTCTGCCAAGTCGGAGGAGGTGGATAAGATACTGGGGCTGAATATGGGGGCGGACGACTATGTGACGAAGCCCTTTACCCCGATGGAACTGCTGGCAAGGGTGAACTCCCAGATGCGCAGATACCGGAAATTCCTGGAGAAGCTGGGAGACAAGGATAAGGGAGCCAATGTCCATACCATCGGGGGACTGGAAATCAACGAGGACTCTGTGGAGGCGCTCGTTGACGGGGAGCCGGTGAAGCTGACTCCGATTGAGTACAAGATATTGTTGCTGCTGATGAAGAACCCGGGAAGGGTATTCTCGGCAGAAGAGATTTATGAGCGGGTCTGGAATGAGCGGGCGGTCAATACGGATACCATCATGGTTCATGTGAGAAATATTCGTGAAAAGATTGAGATCAATCCGAAAGACCCAAAATATTTAAAGGTGGTGTGGGGCGTTGGGTACAAGATTGAAAAGCAGCCGTAAAATTACGGTCATATTGGTTCTGGTGTCTATTCTGATACCGGCAGTCTGCATGATGAACCAGTATTGGAACTGGTATGTGAGTTCGGAGTCGGTAGAGGAAGATGTGGCTCATGACATGGCGGTGTCAGAGGAGTTCCTAAGGACATTTCTGGATGCAGGATATATCCTTTACAACTTGGAGAATGGGGCGGATAAGGATTTGGAGAAAGTGAAGGCTGCCCTGCGGCAGAACGGTGGGAAGATGTCTGACTATGAAAGGCTCTACCCGTTCCTTGACTACCGTGTGAAGGACGAGGATAACAAGGATGTGGCCAAGAGTACTGCGGACTCTGAAAAGACCGTGTCGGAGAGCAATCTGTCTTCTTTTGCCCTGGGGATCGTGATTACCTATGATAAATATGGAGACATTGACGTTCAGATCAAGGAAGGGGAGTATAAGGCAGAGCAGAGTGTCGCATTCCGGGAGGTCATCAATGGGTATGACAATACGGACTGGAAGACAGAAGTTTATGTGGAAGTCGAAGATACGTTTTATGGGGGCGAAGAGGCATATGAGGGAGAAGTGGAGACGATTCGGCTGGAGAAGCCTAAGAACCGGACCTACATTTTTGCAATGACTGAGGACAATTTGCGGTCTTATATTAACGGTTATGGTTATACAGGATATTATGCCACAGGCTCGATGAACAATTCTGTGATTATTATGGTCCTGGTGGTGGCGCTTCTTGCGTGGCTGCTCCCTGTGCTTCCGGTATGGCGTCAGGAAGACTTGCGTATCTTACGCGTTCCTTTGGAGGTCGTGGTTATTGTATTTAGCGCTGTGATGGGGATTCTTGATAATAATCTGTGGTGGATGGCCAACAGGGCCATGGGGATTCCGGATTTCATTGATTTTCTCATATGGACGGCTGTATTTTCCGTTACGTTTTGGGCGGCAGCATGCGTAAGGCAGGTGTATACATTGGGAGCATTCACATATTTCAAAGAGAGGACACTCTGTGTCAAATACTGGAAGTATATCTGCCAGGGATGGAGATATACTTCCAGGAAGGTGAAGGAGTGGATTCATCAGTGTTATTGTTTGATAGACCGGATTGATTTGAGTGAGAGGAATAACTGGGCTATTTTTAAGATTGTGGCGGTCAATTTTATTGTTCTGGCTTTTATCTGTACCATGTGGGTCGGTGGGATTTTGATTTTCCTGCTGGCGGCCTATTCCTTCCTTCTGTTCTGCCTGCTTAGGAAGTATTTTAATGAACTTAGGGAGAAGTACAGGGTCATGCTGAAAGCGACCGGGGAGATTGCAAAAGGGAACTTAGATGTGGAGATTACGGAGGATTTGGGGATATTCAGCCCATTCAAGCAGGAAATCCAGAAGATTCAGACGGGGTTTAAGAAGGCTGTGGACGAGGAGGTCAAGAGCCAGCGCATGAAGACAGAGCTGATTACCAATGTCTCCCACGACTTGAAGACTCCTCTGACGGCAATCATTACGTATGTAAACCTGCTGAAGGATGAGAAAGAGGATGAGAAGCGCAAGAATTATATTGAGGTGCTTGAACGTAAATCCCTGCGGCTTAAAGTCCTGATTGAGGATTTGTTCGAGGTCAGCAAGGCGAGCAGCCGGAACGTGACATTGAATATTGTGGACGTAGACGTGGTGAATCTGTTCAAACAGGTGAAGCTGGAGCTGGAGGATAAGATTGCAGGGTCGGATCTGGATTTTCGATGCAGTTATCCCAAGGAGAAGGTGTCAGCGCTTCTTGACAGCCAGAAGACGTACCGGGTATTCGAGAATCTTCTTGTGAATATTATAAAGTATGCCATGCCTCATACCCGGGTCTATATTGAGATTGTGCGGGAGGGGGAAGAGGCCGTTGTCAGGATGAAGAATGTGTCGGCGGCGGAGCTTGATTTCAACACTGAGGAGATTACGGAGCGGTTCGTGCGAGGGGACGCCTCGAGGAATACGGAAGGCTCCGGGCTTGGGCTTGCCATTGTGAAGAGCTTCGTGGAACTGCAGAAAGGGAAGTTCAAGATCGAGACGGAGGCAGATTTGTTCAAGGTGGAAGTGAGGTTCTAAAAATAAGGGATGCGGCATTTCCAAACCATTAGGCATCGTATCACCTCCTAAGAATCTGTATGTGTAATAGAAAATTTAAGCTGTAAAGAAAGAACTGTCTATAGTATACTTAGAAATATGAAAAATAGCAATAATAAGTCTGTATACAAAAGTAATTTTATGCTACAATCAAAAGAAAGGGAAGGATGTGAGCGTATGGGACTGGCAGAGACGGAGAGAAGGAAAGATGAAAAAATTAACGGGGTGATTTATGACATGTCGCCTGCGCCGGGATATCGGCATGGAATTATCAACAGCAATATTCATACAATAATTAAGCAGGGGTTAAAAGACAGTATCTGTCTTGTGACGATTGAGAATCTGGATTTTAGATACCATCCGGAGATAAATGATGATTATGTATGCCCGGATATCATGTTAATCTGCGACCGGAAGCATCTAAAGGGAGGGACTTACAGCGGAGTGCCGAAGTTTATCGCAGAGACCTTGAGCCACTCAACCGCGAAGAGGGATAAGACGGAGAAGAAGGATATCTATGAGAAAGCCGGCGTGGAAGAATACTGGATTATTTCGCCCCAGGGGAAATCCGTTGACATCTACTATCTGGAAGAAGAAAAATATTGCTTAATGAACAGTTATATGCTGGAGGAGGATAAAGAAGACGAGGATTATAATGCTCAGACGGAGATTAGCCTGAGGGCGTTCCCCCATATTAAAATGACTTTGGCGGAAATCTTTGAAGGTGTTGACCTGTAAGAATCTGATTGACAAATTCTCTGATTTCGCATATGATATAACGTACATGGAATACATGAAAAAGACATAGAACGGAAAGAGTAGCAGATTGTGAATCCAAAAGAGAGAAGCTGCCATCGGCTGAAAGCAGCTTTGGAAAGAGGGTCTGTGAAGTGCATCCGGGAGTCGGTTCGGTGAAAGGAAGCAAAAAGAGTTCGGTAGCCGGGTACGGGATTACACACGTTACGTGTATTTGAGTGGAGGACGTATTCAATAACGGCTCTCTACAAGAGTGGAACCGCGGAGTAATGCTTCGTCTCTTGATGTTGATTGGGAGACGGAGTTTTTTTATGCGCAGACCCGTGCAGAGGAAATGTCTCATGATTTGGTGTATAAATTTAGTATTATGGAAGGAGTGGCAGGACTATATGGGAATACTGTCATATATCAGGCAGGAAATTCAGGTAGTACGGGAACGGGACCCGGCAATCAAGTCGAATCTGGAAGTTTTCCTGTATCCGAGTTTCAAGGCAATCCTGCATTACCGTCTGGCACACAAATTATATTTGAAAAAGCACTATTTCCTTGCCCGTTGGATTTCCCAGCGGACGGTCAGGAAGACGGGAATCGAAATCCATCCCGGAGCAACCATCGGGAAGGGGCTGTTCATCGACCATGGAAGCGGCGTGATTATCGGGGAGACGGCGGAGCTTGGCGACAATGTCACCCTGTATCAAGGCGTGACTCTTGGCGGTACGGGGAAAGAGAAGGGCAAACGCCATCCGACCCTTGGTGATAATGTCATGGTAAGCGCCGGGGCAAAGGTCTTAGGCTCTTTCAAAATCGGAGAGAACTCCAAGATTGGCGCAGGGAGCGTCGTGTTAAAAGAGGTGCCGCCCAACTGTACCGTAGTGGGCGTGCCGGGGCGTATCGTGAAGATGGGCGACCAGAAGATCCCCCGCATGGATATGGATCAGGTGCATCTGCCCGACCCCATCAGCAACGATATCCGGGAACTGCAGGCAGACAATATAAGGCTGCATAAGCGGCTCGTCCAGATGGAAAAACGTATGCGGTGCATGAAGACGCAGGAGATTGACGTGCTGGATGAAAAAAAGAGCCGGCCAGAATGAGGCAGGTAAGGAGCATAAGAAATATGAGCGAGAAAGAAAAGGAGAAGGCGTAGATTATGAAATTGTACAACACATTATCTAAGAAGAAAGAAGAGTTTGTCCCGTTAGAGGAAGGAAAGGTTAGGATGTACGTCTGCGGGCCCACTGTTTATAATTTCATCCATATCGGAAATGCAAGGCCTATGATTATCTTTGACACGGTAAGAAGGTATTTCGAGTATAAGGGTTATGACGTGAATTATGTATCCAATTTCACGGATGTGGATGATAAGATTATCAAAAAAGCCATCGAAGAGGGCGTGACGGCGGATGAGATTTCCAGGCGTTACATTGCGGAATGCAAGAAGGACATGGAAGGGATGAATGTGAAACCAGCGACCACCCACCCCCTTGCCACGCAGGAGATTGGCGGGATGATTGAGATGATCCGCACATTGATGGAAAAGGGATATGCCTATGAGAAGAACGGGACGGTTTATTTCCGTACCCGCCAGTTCAAGGATTACGGCAAATTATCCCACAAGAATTTAGACGACCTGCGTTCCGGCGAGCGTTCCCTTTTGGTGACGGGGGAGGATGAGAAGGAAGACCCGTTAGACTTCGTGCTGTGGAAGCCAAAGAAAGAGGGCGAGCCGTCCTGGGAGTCGCCCTGGAGCGACGGACGTCCGGGCTGGCATATCGAGTGTTCCGAGATGTCGAAGAAGTATCTGGGCGAGCAGATTGACATCCATGCCGGAGGCGAGGATTTGGTATTTCCCCACCATGAAAATGAAATTGCCCAGAGCGAGGCGGCAAACGGCAAGGAGTTTGCGAAATACTGGATGCACAATGCATTTTTGAATATCGATAATCGTAAGATGAGTAAGTCTCTGGGGAATTTCCGGACGGTCCGTGAGATTAGTGAACAGTATGACCTGCAAATTCTGAGGTTTTTTATGCTGAGCGCACATTACAGAAGTCCGCTGAATTTCAGCGCGGAACTGATGGAGGCGTCTAAGAGCGGGTTAGAGCGTATCGTCAATGCGGCGGACAGCTTAAAGTTTTTAATGGAAAATGCAAAGACGGAAGAAATGACGGAAGCAGAAAATCAGGCTTTTGGAAAGACAGAAGCGTTTGTGAAAGCCTTTGAGAGCGCAATGGAGGATGATTTTAATACGGCGGATGCGGTAGCTTCTGTTTTTGAGTTGGTGAAGTACAGCAACACGACAGCGGACGGGGACAGTTCAAAGGAGTATCTGCAAAAACTTTTGGAACGTCTGGTAAGCCTTACGGATGTTCTGGGACTGATTGTTGACCGGAAGGAGGAGATGCTGGATGAGGAGATAGAGGAGCTGATTCAGGAGAGGCAGGCGGCGCGTAAGGCGAAGGATTTCGCCAGGGCGGATGCAATCCGTGACGAGCTGCTTTTAAAGGGAATCATCTTAAAGGACACGAGGGAAGGTGTGCAATGGAAACGGGCATAGAGTATATGCAGGAATTATTCCAGATGAAAGAGGTGGATATCAAGGAATATTCACCTCTTGCCCTGGCGTATATCGGGGACGCCGTCTATGAGCTGGTGATCCGTTCACTGGTATTAAACGAGGGAAACCGGCAGGTGCAGAAGATGCACAAAAGGACCAGCTCCATGGTGCAGGCTTCGGCACAGGCACGTATGATGACTGTCCTGAACGACCGGTTGACGGAGGAGGAACACGCGGTATTTAAGCGGGGAAGGAATGCGAAGAGTCTGTCTCCTGCGAAGAACCAGTCTGTGTCTGACTATCACAAGGCAACCGGTTTTGAGGCGTTAGTCGGGTATCTGTATCTGAAAAAGGAATGGAAGAGGATGCTGGAGTTGATAAAGGCAGGGCTTTGTGCTCTGGAAGAAGAGGAAGGAAAAGCAGTTTAGCAAATTGACAGAGAGGTTTATCGAAGAGGATATGAGAAAAGAAAATGAGAAGAATCCTGGGACAGACAGAGAAAACGAGAACCTGATTGAAGGGCGCAACGCTGTTTTGGAGGCATTCCGGTCAGGAAAGACCATTGATAAGCTTCTGGTGTTGGATGGATGCCAGGATGGTCCTGTGAAGTCGATTTTAAGAGAGGCGAAGAAGCAGGATACGCTGATTCAATTCGTGTCGAAGGAAAGGCTGACCCAGATTTCCGGGACGGGTAAGCACCAGGGCGTGATTGCTTATATGGCGGCTTATGCTTACGCAGAGGTGGAGGACATGCTGGCTCTTGCAAAGGAGAAGGGGGAAGATCCCTTCCTGATTTTGCTGGACAACATCGAGGACCCCCACAATCTGGGTGCGATTATCCGGACTGCGAACCTTGCGGGTGCCCATGGCGTGATCATTCCCAAGAGACGGGCAGCAGGTTTAACGGCGACGGTGGCGAAGACCTCGGCAGGGGCGCTTTACTATACCCCTGTGGCGAAGGTCACGAATCTGGTCAGGACGATGGAAGAATTGAAAAAGCAAGGCCTGTGGTTCGTCTGTGCGGATATGGGCGGTGAGCAGATGTACCGTCTGAACCTGACAGGTCCTATCGGTCTGGTGATCGGAAGCGAGGGGGAAGGCGTGGGCAGGCTTGTGAAGGAGAGCTGCGACCTGACAGCCGGGATTCCGATGAAGGGTGATATTGATTCCCTGAATGCATCCGTGGCGGCGGGCGTACTGGCGTATGAGGTGGTGCGCCAAAGACTGGAGAGCTGTGTATGGCAAACTACGAGCAGATGACGGACGAGCAGCTGATAGAAAAGCTGCGCAAGGGCGACAGGGACATCATGGACTACATCATGGAGAAATATAAGAACTTGGTGCGCAAGGAAGCGAATGCCATGTACCTGCTGGGCGGGGAGAATGACGACCTGATTCAGGAAGGAATGATTGGACTGTTTAAGGCGGTGCAGGATTATAATGTACATCAGGAGACTTCTTTCTATAGTTTCGCAAAGCTGTGTATCACCAGGCAGATGTATTCGGCAATCGAGGCGTCAAAACGGAAGAAGCACAGCCCCTTAAATTCCTACATATCCTTTTATGAGACGAGTGAAGAGCAAGGTTCCCTGATTGAGACCATGGCGGCAGGGCAGGAGAGCAATCCGGAAGAACTGTTGGTCAGCCGGGAGTATGCGCAGCTTTTGGAGATGAAGCTGGAGGAGAGTTTAAGCGCCCTTGAGAATCGGGTGCTCTATCTGCATCTTTTGGGGACAGATTATAAGACCATTGCCCGCCTGTTGGACAAAAGCCCTAAGACGATTGATAATGCGCTGCAGCGGATTAAAGGGAAGACAGAAAAAATACTGAAAGCAGAAAAGTAAGGAGGAAGAAAAATGATGGAACAGAAAACATTTACATTTCCGGAGATGGAATATGTAAGGCCAGACTTTGAGGAGATTGGAGAGAAGGCAAAAGAGCTGACGGCGAGGGTGGACCTTGCTAAGTCCTATGAGGAAGTGAAGTCATGCCTGCTTGAGATGGAAGAATTCTCGAAGCATATGAGGACGGCGGTAACGATTGTGTCAATCCGGCACACCCTGGATACCCGGGATGAATTCTATGAAAAAGAAGACGCATACCTGAAAGGAAAGATGCCGGAGGTGATGCCGGCGCTTCTTGCACTGAAAGAAGCATTCATGAATTCACCATTCAGGGCAGATATTGAGAAGGAGTACGGAAGCCAGATGTTCGTGTCCATAGAGCTTGACAAGAAGAGTTTCTGTGAGGAGAATATTCCGTTGATGCAGAAGGAAGCTTTGCTTACAAGCGAGTATGAGAAGATTATGGCGTCGGCGGAGATTCCGTTCATGGGAGAGAAGCGGAACCTGTACGGGCTCCAGAAGTTCTTCGAGCATGAGGACAGGCAGGTGCGGGCTTCGGCTTATAAGGAATACTCGGCTTTCTACCATGGCCATGAGGAGCGGTTGGAAGAGATTTGGGAAGAGCTGATTACCATCCGCACACAGATGGCAAAGAACCTTGGATATGAGAATTTTATCCCGGTTGGCTATATGCAGCAGGGGCGTACGGATTATGGACAGAAGGAAGTAGAGAATTTCCGCAGGCAGGTAAGAGAGTATGCCGTGCCGTTGTGTGCGAAACTGTATGAGATGCAGCGGGAACGTTTGGGAGTCGATACCTTGATGGCTTATGATGAGAAGCGTGTATTTCCGGACGGAAATGCGGTTCCGGCAGGGGATGAGGATTTTATGATTTCTCAGGCGCAGAAGATGTACCATGATATCAGTCCGGAAACAGGCGAGTTTGTAGACTTTATGATTGGACATGAGCTGATGGATTTAAAGAATAAGCCGGGGAAGGCGTCTACAGGATATATGACGATCCTGGCGGATTACCAGGCGCCTTTTGTGTTTGCGTGCCTGAACCATACGATATTTGACATGCAGGTCCTGACCCATGAACTGGGGCATGCATTTGCCGGATATATGGCTATGAGGGAGCAGCCGTTATCGAATTACTATTTCTCGTCAATGGACATTGCGGAGATTCACTCGATGGGCATGGAGCAGTTTGCCTATCCGTATGCGGAAATGTTCTTCGGAGATCAGGCAGATAAGTACCGGTTTGCCCATTTGCAGGAGGCGTTGATGCTGGTGCCTTTCGGGACGGCTGTGGATGAATTCCAGCATATCTGCTATGGGAATCCGAACCTTACGCCGAAAGAGCGTACATTGGAGTGGAAGAAGCTGGAGGAGATTTATATGCCATGGCGGAAGTATGATGCGGATGATTTCTTTGACCGCGGCGGGTTCTGGTATCATAAGCTGCATATATTCCTGTACCCATTTTACTATATCAATTATATCCTTACCACCATGGGAGCTATGGAATTGGCGGCGAAGAACCGGGATAACCATGAGAAGACATGGGAGGATTACCTGCGGCTGTGCAAATGCGGGGGCAGCATGAGTTATCTTGAGACGCTCAAAGCCGCGGGACTTTCCGTTCCGTTTGAGGAAGGTAGCGTTAAGCGGGCTGTGGAGTATATAGAAGGAGTCTTGCTGGGTAAGAAAGAAGAATAGGTTTTTAGAATGGGACAGCCGGAATGTTGGAGTTATTCCGGCTTCCTGGTAAAAAAGTAGAAAAAAATAGAAAAAATGCAGAAAGGATATTGACAAGAAGGGACAGGATATTGTATAGTATCAATGTTGCATATCACATGCATATCACATGTTTGCTGCCTTGGCTCAGTCGGTAGAGCGTCGCCTTGGTAAGGCGGAGGTCGGCGGTTCGATTCCGCTAGGCAGCTCTTAAATAGTAAAAATAAGGACTTTTCGAGGTACAATTAATGCTTCGGAAAGTCTTTATTTCATTATAGGACAAACGGCTAAAGTTTCAAGTCGAACACATTATAAAGGAATTCTGAGAATAAGGAGGATATGAAACATGCCATCATTTTTAGAAGACTTGTCCCGTTTTCGGGGAACCGGGGAACGGAATGCGCAGGGAGAGTCGCTGGAAGAGTTTTTGGAAGGGTATGAACCGGGGAAATATGAGTCCCCAAGCTGTACGACGGATGCCGTTATATTTTCCCATCCGGGGAAACTGAATTCATCTTTGGAGGGACTTAGCATTCTTATGGTGAAAAGGGGCAACCACCCATGCATCGGGGCATGGGCGCTGCCGGGAGGCTTCATTAACATGCGGGAGAACCTTGGGGACACTGCGAGAAGAGAGCTGGAAGAAGAAACCGGGGTCAAAGGACTTGTGATGGAACAGATTGCCACCTATGGGGATTATGACAGGGACCCTCGTTCCAGAGTCATCACGACGGCATATATGGCTCTTGTGGATGAAAATGACGTCAAGGTCAAAGCAGGGGATGACGCCGCAGACGCCGTATGGTGCAAGGTACGGTTAAAGCTTCTTGATAGCAGCCAGGAAGGCGGCCAGGTGAAGAATAGATATGCTTTATATTTGACGAATCAGAGCAGAGGGCTTCATACGTCAGCCGTGGTCGAGGAGCAGATACGGACGGACGGCTTGATTCGGGAACAGAAATTTACCGTGGCAGAACAAGGGATGACGGCGGCAGACCATGGGGCGATCATTGTGCAGGCACTGCTGATTTTAAGGAAACGGACAGACGACCTTGTTTCGCCAAATTTTTTATGATAAGATAAGGGACATAATGTTATGTAAGTATCTACAAGGAGGAGCAATCATGGGAGAAGAGGCAGTTTCCAAAAATTTTATTGAGCAGGAGATAGATAAGGATCTCGCGCAGGGAGTCTATTCGGAGGTCTGTACCAGATTTCCGCCGGAACCCAACGGATACCTTCATATTGGGCATGCTAAGTCCATACTGTTGAATTCAGGGCTTGCGAAGAAGTATCACGGGACGTTCCATCTGCGGTTTGACGACACAAACCCTACAAAGGAAGATATGGAGTTCGTAGAATCCATTAAGGAAGATGTAGAATGGCTGGGTGCGGATTTTAAAGACCATCTGTATTTTGCATCGGATTATTTTGAAGTGATGTATGAATGCGCGGTGAAATTAATCAAGAAAGGAAAAGCGTTTGTCTGTGATTTAAGTGCCGAGGAGATTCGGGAATACCGCGGCACATTAACGGAGCCTGGGAAGAACAGCCCCTATCGTGACCGGAGTGTGGAAGAGAACCTGCGTCTTTTTGAAGAGATGAAAGAGGGCAAGGTGAAAGACGGGGAGAAGGTGCTGCGCGCCAAGATTGACATGGCGTCCCCAAACATCAACATGCGCGACCCGGTCATTTATCGGGTTGCCCATATGCCGCACCACAATACGGGGGATAGATGGTGCATTTACCCGATGTATGATTTTGCCCACCCCATTGAGGATGCGGTGGAGAAGATTACCCACTCCATCTGTACGCTGGAGTTTGAGGACCACAGGCCGCTCTATGACTGGGTGGTGAAGGAATGTGAGTTCGACCCAGCGCCGCGTCAGATAGAGTTCGCCAAGCTGTATCTCACCAATGTGGTGACGGGGAAGCGTTACATTAAGAAGCTGGTGACGGACGGAATTGTGGACGGATGGGACGATCCAAGGCTTGTGTCCATTGCGGCGCTCAGAAGAAGAGGGTTTACGCCGGAATCGCTTGAGATGTTTATTGAGATGTGCGGCGTGTCCAAGAGCCAGAGTTCTGTGGATTATGCTATGCTGGAATACTGTATCCGGGAAGATTTAAAATTGAAGCGTCCCCGCATGATGGCTGTGTTAGATCCGATTAAGCTGGTGATTGACAATTATCCGGAAGGAGAGACGGAGTATCTGGAAGTGGAGAATAATCTGGAGAACCCGGAACTGGGGATGCGTAAGCTGCCGTTTTGCCGGGAGTTGTATATTGAACGGGAGGATTTCATGGTTGAGCCGCCTAAGAAGTATTTTCGGCTGTTCCCGGGAAATGAAGTGCGCCTGATGCATGCTTATTTTGTGAAATGTGTAAGCTACGAGACGGACGCTTGCGGGAATGTTACCGTAGTTCACTGTACCTACGACCCGGAGACGAAGTGCGGGACAGGATTCACGGGGCGGAAGGTGAAAGGAACGATTCACTGGGTGGCAGCGCCTTTTGCAAAACAGGCAGAGGTGCGTCTGTATGAGAATCTGGTGGATGAGGAGAAGGGTGTTTATAATAAAGAGGACGGTTCTCTGAACCTGAATCCCAATTCCCTGACTGTCCGTAAGGAGTGTTGTGTGGAGGATAGTTTTGCAAAGGCGAAGGGGTGCGACAGTTTCCAGTTTGTAAGAAACGGATACTTCTGTATTGATTCTAAGGATTCATCGCCGGAGGCGTTGGTATTTAACCGGATTGTATCTTTAAAGAGTTCGTTTAAGCTGCCTAAGTAGGGATTTGTCCATGAACGAATTGACAATGAATCTCAAGAGCCATTCTAAGATTCCGCTTTATGAACAGATTTACAGTTACATTAAGACGGACATCCAGAGCGGGAGACTGAAATATCGGGAAAAGCTGCCCTCAACCCGGTCGCTGTCCAGGCATTTAGAGGTCAGCAGGAGTACGGTGGAGCTGGCCTATGAGCAGCTTTTGTCGGAAGGGTATATTGAAGCCAAGCCATACAAGGGATTTTTTGTGGCGCAGACGGAAGAGCTGTACCATTTCAAAAAAGAACGGATACAGCCTGCCGCTCCCAAGCAGCAGAAGAAGTACAAGTATGATTTCTCTCCTAATGGGGTGGATTTAAGGAGCTTTCCCTACAATGCATGGCGGAAGCTTACGAAGGATATTCTGATGGATGACCGGACGGAGTTATTCCGTTCCGGTGATTCTAAAGGAGAGTATGGTTTCCGCAATGCGATCAGCAGCTATCTGCATCAGGCAAGAGGGGTAAACTGTTCGCCGGACCAGATTATCGTTGGCGCGGGAAGCGACTATATCCTGATGCTCCTTAGCATGGTCTTGGGGAGAGGGCACAGGATTGCCTTTGAGGATCCGGCGTACAAGCAGGCGTATCACATGGCCAATGCGTTATCTTATGAAACAGTTCCGGTATCTCTGGATAAAAGCGGGATGATGGTTTCCGCGCTGGAGGAGTCTGGCGCGGATATTGCGTATGTGACGCCGTCCCATCAATACCCTATGGGTATCGTGATGCCCATCAACCGGAGGATGGAGCTTCTTAGATGGGCGGCGAAGGGGGAGGAACGGTATATCGTAGAGGACGACTACGACAGTGAGTATCGCTATAAGGGAAAACCGATTCCTGCCCTCCAAGGGTATGACGCCCATGAGAAAGTCATTTATCTGGGGACATTTTCCCGCTCGGTTGCGCCGGCAATCCGGTTAAGCTATATGGTGCTGCCGCAGCCTCTTATGGATGTATATGAGAGAAAAAACAGGTTCGTGCATTCTACCGTTTCCAAGGTGGATCAGTTGATTATGCAGAGATTTCTTGAAGAAGGGTATTATGAACGGCATCTCAACAAGACGAGGGCGCTGTATAAGAGCCGTCATGACGTGCTGTTAGAGGGGCTTAGGCCTATGTCGGATATTCTGGATGTTTCCGGGGAACATGCGGGCGTTCACCTGCTTTTGACCTTCCATAACGGGCTGTCGGAAAAAGAGCTGCTCCAAAGGGCGGCAAAAGAGGATGTGCGTGTGTATGGGCTTTCGGATTACCGGATTAGGCAGGCTTTGGAGGAAAAGCCGACCATTTTGCTTGGCTATGCCAACCTGACGGAAGAGCAGATCCGGGAGGCAGTGGAGATATTGGAGAGATGTTTCCGATGCTCGGGAGATCAGAATGGAACAAAGTGAATGGGGCTGTCGGGAAATAGATAGTCCAATGCTCTGGAGGCGGCGATACATATATATTGCCGCCTCCATAAACTATAAGTCTTTAAACACTTCCATCTGTTTCTTCAAATCCTCTACGATTTCTCTGTTGGTATCCATGCGCCCGGTAATATCCGCCATGTCTTCAACGAGGATTTGGGCGTTTCCGGCAACCCCGGTAATTCCGGAGGCGCTTTCGTCGATTGCTTTCGTGATGCTTCCAATCGAATCGGCGATTTCCGTCATGGAATTCCTAAGCCGCTCGGTTCTGCTGTTGAATGCGTCTATCATTTCTTTTACATAGTCGGCGTCTTCTTTATACTGCCTTCCGGAGCGGACGAATTCCTGAAATTCGGTTAAAATGGTTTCATTCAGGTAATCTGCCATGTCTTTGGAATGGCCGGACAGGTTATATACGGCGTCTGTGACGATTTTATTTACTTCCTGTATGCGCTCGGCAGTCTCGCCGCATGAGGTTGCCAGGCTTTTAATCTCACGGGCGACGACCGCAAACCCTTTCCCGGCTTCGCCTGCCCGCATTGCCTCTACCGAAGCGTTTAAGGCAATCAGGTTTGTCGATGACGAGATTGACATGATATCTTTGGTCAGGCTGTTTACCTGGTCTACGCTCTTGCTGTTTTCGATTGCCTTCCCGAGGACGGCAAGGATGTCGGCGGCCTTTTCCCGTATGGCGTCTGTGTTGGTCTGCGCCGCGGCTTCCATCTCGTTTGCCCGTACCTTCATTGCGGTTGAATATTCTGTGATTGCGCTGCATTCCTTTGCCATGTCATGGACGTCGGTTTTGATGTCGGCCGCGCTGTGGTTTATATTTGCCGCGTTATTCGCTACTTTCCGGATTACCGTGGACAGAGAGCCGGAAAGTGCGGACAGCCCTTTCGCGCTTTCGTTGGAGGTGCGGGTATGTTTCAGTACCTCTTTGGTCACATCGTCAAGTGAGGTGGAGCTTTCCTGCAGCGTGTTTACCGTACCCTGGATAGGCGTGATTACATATTTCCGGATAATCCGTACGGCGGCGAGTATCAGCAGCAGGCAGGTGACGACAGAGGCTGCTGCGATGATTAGGGAGACGACGTATACGGCAAAAAGATGCTGACGGGCCTTTGTGGTCTTTGCCTTGACGGCGGCATACAGGTTATTGGCGTTGCCCTCCATCGCGTCGCCGAAACTTGCCACATCGCCGTTTGCATAGGCATATGCGTCTTCTGTCTTACTGTCTGCGCTGGCGCATACGAGAAATACCAGAGCGTGCTTAAAAGAGTCGTAATTTGCCAAAAGCTTGGCGTATTCCTCTTCTTCGCCTTCTGTAATGTATTTTTTATATTTGTCCAGAAATGATTCCAGTTTTTTTTCTTCTTCTTTAATCTGCGCCACGATGGCAATCATGGAGTTATAGTCGGCAGCCACGATGTGGGAAAGGGCGATTTCATGGATTTTCGTGATGGAATAGCGGATATCCTGCAATGTTTCGGAGCCGACCATATAGTTGTCTACAATTTTCGAGGCGTTTGAATTGACCGTGTTGAGGCTGAAAACTGACAGGAGATTTGATACAAATGCCACGATTCCCAGGAGTATGACGGGGATGATTAAACGTTGTTGTATGCGGAGTTTCTTCTTCATATTGTTTCTTGAATCCTTTCGAGAGATTGAATCTATCTGGCAGAGACATTTTCTGCCATTTCATCTAGCTGTTCCTGTATGCTCTGGCCGGAAGGGTTTAAATCCGCCATATTTTCGGCAAATTTTGAGACAGGGTCCCAGAATTTGCCGCCGATTCTCTGCAGCTGTGAAAACTCAGACTGCTCTAACAGGGCGGCGATTGCCGGCGACTGCTTTATAACCGGGGACTCTGCAACTGCGACGTTAGAGGGCCCCTGGCCGCGCAGTTCAAACCGGAGCTGCTGGTTTTTTTCATTTGTAATCCATTCTGCAAGCCGCGCCGCCCATTTGGGCTCTTCGGAGTAGGCGTTTACACCGATGAGCTTGCAGCCGGAAAAGGAAGCCATCTGTATCTGGCTGCCGTTACAGGTGTAGGTGGGAAGTTTGGCGGCCCGGGTGTTTTCGCCCCAGGCTTGCGTGACCGCGACTGCGTTCCATACGCCGCTGATGCCTGCGACAACGGAACCGTTTTGTACCCCGGCAAGGAATCCTTCGTCCGTGCGGTTTACAAATCCCGGGTTTCCTGCGATTCTAAGCATGGCGTTGGCAACGTCGATGCCCTTGATTGCTCCGTCCGTCTGGTTCCAAGTACAGTAATTGGTGATTCCGTCGTCGTTAAGTCCTATTTTCAAGTCCGTATTGCCAAAGAATGAATAGACATACCATGCGGAAGACCAGTCCATGGAAAACAGCTTGCCGTTCGCCGCAGCAGCCTGCAATATCCCGTCCAGTGTCTTTGCCTGTTCATCCGAAATGTACTGATTGTTATAGTATAAGAAATATCCATTATCTGCCGTCAGCGGATAGGCGTAAAGCTGACCGTTTATCGAGGCGGCTTCTACGGCGCTGGGAAGATTTTTTGCCTTGATTTCATCTGCATTTTCGATGGGGTCTAATGCCCCGGCCGCCGCCAGCGCGTGTAGTTGGTCGTCTGCAAACGTGAATACGTCCGCGCCTTCTTCCAGCCCGCCGATTAATGCGTCTTTGCATTGGGATTCTCCCTGCACTTCAAATGTAATCTGCAAATCAGCCTCAGCCTGATAGTTTGCCTGGAAGCTCTGGATGATTTGGTTCATCAGTTCGGCGTCCTCCTCGGCGCCCCAGACTACCAGTTCTGCTTTTTTGGGTTTTGATTGTTCAAGATCTGCGTCTTTGACCGTATGGCACCCGGTCAGTGATACGCTGCACAGGATGCCGAAAAAGAATCTGTATGCATTTTTTCTCATATGTATTCCTTCCTTTATGTTCTTGTTTTTCAGCGGATAAATTATAACATGGATAGGAGTTCGTTTCAATATGGGAGTTTAGCGCAGCGTCTTTTTTTGCAGCAGCGCAGCCTTCCGGCTTCACTCAACGATCAGGTCATATGTCTTTTGAATATAATGGAGGTAGTGAATGACAGATGAGGTTTTGTAATGGCACGATGGCTTTCACGCATAAAGAGCCTTTGTTACGGCAACGGAAGCATTACATGCAGTGGGGAGGACGGTTATGGCAGGCATCTTGAGGGTTCCCGGGAACAGGCGGGCGCTGAAGACCTGAAATGTGTAAAGTTTTCTAAAATACAAGGAAAATATTTAGTTCTTGAAGAGAAGGTAGACGGCGCGAACTGCGGCGTCAGTTTTGGCAGAGACGGAAGAATGTACCTCCAAAGCCGCGGGCATTTCCTGAACGGCGGGTACGGGGAGCGCCAGTTCGATTTGTTTAAACTGTGGGCGGGATGTCCCTTATAGGGAGCTGTTAGCCAGAAACCCAAAAAGGGCGAGGAGATGATTGGGGAATTGGAGATTCCGGCATCCTCCAAAGTCATACATGACCTTTTGGCTCTGGCATCATTTTTCATATTCTTATATGGAATCAAAAAAGGAAATCTGCGTATTTTAAATTTGTTTTGGAACTTACGGTAAGCTTCCCTCATAGAATGTATAGTGAAGGGAGCGATTTTTTATGAGTATGAATGGAATTGACATCAGCAGATGGCAGGCAGGGATTAATCTGGCGGCAGTGCCATGTGAGTTTGTGGTTATAAAAGCGACAGAAGGGACTACTTACGTGAATCCGTATTGTGACCAGCATTTCCGGCAGGCAGCAGAACTTGGAAAAAAGCTGGGAGTCTATCATTTCGCTGGCGGCGGAAATGCAGTCGCGGAAGCCGAGTATTTTGTTAAAAATATTAGAGGATACATCGGGCGGGCAATGCTGGTGCTGGATTTTGAGATACAGAATATGGCGGACGGGGCGGCCTGGTCGAAACAGTGGCTTGACAGGGTTTTTGAGCTGACCAGGGTAAAACCGGTGATTTATATGAGTAATTATATGGCGAATCATCTGGATTGGAGCAGTGCGGCAAAGGCGGGATATCCGTTATGGAACGCCTATTACTATGCTTATGGGACTCCGATGGGTTATAATCCCAATGCGCCTTTGCCGGAAAGGCTTGGGGCGTGGGGGAAGGCGCTGTTGTATCAGTATACTTCCGAGGGAAGGCTTGGGGGGTATAACGGGTATCTGGATCTTGACGTATTTTATGGAAACCCTGATGATTGGGAGCATTATGTAAGAGTAAAGGAAACGGAAGACCCGACGCCGCAGCCTGACCCAACGCCGCAGCCCACAATTACCTACAGGATACAGCCCGGAGATACGCTTGGCGGTATTGCTGCCAGATATGGAACGACAGTGCCGGCGCTGGCTCAACTAAACGGGATTACGAACCCCAACCGTATCTATGCAGGGCAGGTAATAAGGATTCCTGTGGGTTCGACTCATCCGGTGGAGCCGGCTTACTATGTGGTAAGACGCGGGGATACTCTGGGCGGGATTGCAAGAAGATTCGGCACGACATACCAGAAGCTGGCGCAGCTAAACGGAATACGGAATCCCAATCTAATTTATGTGGGGCAGAGGTTACGGATCCATTAGCAGTAAGGGCATAGTGATATTTCAGGATATTGCTATGCCCTTTGTATGCGCAGACCCGTGCAGAGGAAATCTTTTCTGAGATTCGGCGGTGTTCATTCCCTAACGCACGCTTGATTTTCAGCGGACGGCCGATAACCTCTGATAAAAATGCGGAAAGGCGTTCGGGGTAAACCTCTGCATCAAAGATGTTCTGTAAGAACAATTATGTAAGCGGTATTCTCTTTCTGGTTTTATCTTTGGTAGGTGAAAAAAATCTTTCGTTCCCGAAAAATAGTTATTTCGTTCCCTATGCTTGAAAAATGAGAAAGGATTGCCGATATAATAAATGAGAACCGTTGTTGGAATTGAGGTGATGGATTTTGGATATTGCGGTAGTGGATGACGAAAGGGCGGTCAGAGAGCATATATGTGGCTTGATAAAAAAGCAGAAGCCTGTAAGCCGGATTAAATCCTACGCCACAGGGGAGGAACTGCTGGCGTCAGGAGAATGGTTCGATCTTGTTTTCCTTGACGTCCGGATGTCCGGCATGAACGGTATCGAAACAGCAAGGCGTCTGCGGGAAAAGCAGGAGAAAACGGTGCTGATATTCATTACAGGAATTAAGGAGTATGTCTTCGACGCCCTTGACCTGTATGCATTCCAATATTTGCTGAAGCCTTTGGATGAGAAGAAATTTGCAGAAGTCCTTGAACGTGCGGAGAAAGAAGCGGTCAGAAAGAAAGGAAAAAGAGAACTGTTTATAAAGGCCAGAAACCTAAGAATTGACCAGAACGATATTTTGTATATCGAGAGCCGGGGGAAGAAGGTAGAGATACACACAGTCAGGGAAAGCATAGAAATCTATGCCTCTATGGAAGAATTGAGCGGGCAGTTAGAAGAAGGATTTTACCGCTGCCACCGGGCGTATCTTGTAAATATGGCGCATATTAAAGAATACGGCAATGACAGCATCACCCTTGCGAATGGCGAAGAAGTGTATCTGGCAAAGAAGAAGTATGGTGAATTCGTGAAGGCTTATATGTGGTATTTACAGAATGGCGGTGTTTCTTGTGTTTGAGGTATTAAATATCCTTTTCCCGTTTCTCCTCTACCTGTCTCAGGGATGCTGTCTGCCGTATTTTTACGGAAACTTCCTGGAGGGGAGGATGAAGAATAAGCGTCTGAACGGCCTGGGGGCGGCAGCCATGTATGTGGGATTGAAGATGGCGCTTGAGCAGATAGAACTTTGGGAAATCTGGGATTACAGGACGGCAGTCTGGAGACTTGGGGCGGCGCTGTCCATTTTGGCTGTTCTTGCCCTCTGTTTTTATCGGGCGTTTCGTTTAATTACCGTTTTTCTTGTGGTTGCTTTTCAGGCGATTGCAGACATCAGCCGTTATGCGTCGGTTATTTTGCTTGGCGGGCTGGGGGATAGGATGCTCTATGTGTGGAACTGGTGTTTCGGACATGGCGTCATCCAGTCGGAAAATGCCTTTCGTATCGCAGTCAATACCGGTCTGATTTGCGAGTGGATTCTGGAGTATCTTGCCATTGCGCTGCTTATGTACCTGCCCCTGAAAAAAATCGTGGAAAATTTCCATGAAAAGGAGTATGCCATTCACAAGACGGAGCTTCTGTTCATTCTTACTCCAGCGGCTGTGGGCATGTTGATTTGTTTGCTGCTGCGTATCATAATTGTCACAATGGAGGATGGTTTCTCGAAAACACTGTATCAAAGATATCCGGTATTGAACATAGTGCTTCCGGCAATCCTGCTTTTGTCGCTGCTCTCTATCCTGCAAGGGGTGAAGTTGTTTCAGGACATGGTTTACTGGAACCGGGAACAAAGCGGCAGAATCATCCTTGAGAAACAGGTAGAAAGCTTAAAGGAGCATATGGAAGAGATGGAGCGGGTCTATTCCGGCATCCGCAGTATGAAACACGACATGAAGAATACGCTCTCCGTCATATGGCAGCTTTCTGCCGGGAATCAAGCTAAGGATAATGAAGAGCTTAACGCTTATTTGTCAGAGCTTAGCCGAAATTTTGATAAGCTGGAAGTCCGTTTTCAAACCGGGAATACGGTCGTGGATACCTTGCTGAATATGAAATACCATGAAGCGGTGCGGAAGATGCCAAAGTTTGGGATGGATGTGGAGCATCTGATGTTTCCGCAAGAGCTTCATATCCGAAGCTATGATATTGGCGTTATCCTTGGAAATGCCTTGGATAATGGGATAGAGGCGTGCAGGAGGATGAGCGAAAAGGATGCACATGCAGAGGTTTTTATCCGGCTGTCCTCTTTGCAGAAAGGGAATCTTCTGATTTTGAAGGTGGAGAACAGCTTCGACGGGTGGATTGCAAGAAAGGGGCAAGATGAGTTCCCGGTGACAGGGAAGGTAGATAAAAATTCCCATGGGATAGGGCTTGCCAATATTAAGAGTACCGCAGAGAAATATCAAGGAGCAATGGATTTTCGTGTGGAGGGCAAGGTATTTATCTTGTCTGTGATGATGAAGAATGAGGGAAATTTGGAGTAACTTAAAATTTGGATGGAATAGTTTAGAAGAATCGGTTGGAGGGACGAAAATGGAGTTTGGAGTGACTGGGAAATCAAAGAGATACGGGATGGAAAGGCAGTATCAGAAGAATGAGGCGGCTGCTCATAATGCAGGCATGAGTTTTGCAGAGCTTGCAGCGGCAAGATCGAACGAGCTTTTTATGGGCGAAACTTATCAGGAACGTCTGGACAAGATAGGGGATAAAAACTCGGCAAATGCTTTTCGGGAAGCCTATGCAAAGAAAATGGCTGGCTCTGTGGATTATGTTTCAGCCGTCAGCCAATTATTCAACGCCGGAAATATAGAGGCAACGAATTTTGCAGACGGATTTTCACAGTATCATGTCATAACCCATGTGGGAAATGCGGACATTTCTCCGGCAAACTGGCAGAGGAATGATTTTCCTTTTTGGAAATATTTTCAGAAAGATACCGACGCAGACGCATTGAACGACTGGCGTCCTACAGGCGAGAATCCACCCCAGACACGCGGGGATCTGCAGAGAAATTACGGAAGTATCGGTCCCGGACGGATAGCGATACTCATACCGGAAAAGCTTCAGCAGAAAATGGACGCCGATCCTGCTTATGCGAGACAGATTGTGGCGAAGCTCAGGCAGTGGAAGGAGGATTATGACAGGTGGGACAATACAGTGGCGGCGTCCTATGGAGGTGATGTGGCAGGGCATCAGGCGAGCAAGAGCTATGTGTTTGATTTGGATGAGAACGGAGATGTGAGGAACTGCACCGTTACCAGCTGCGGCGGGGAGCTTACCGGTCCTACGAAGGAAGAGATAGAACAGTTTGAGGCTGAGCAGTTGAGGAAGTGGAAGCTGCGCGTAAAATACATTCAGATTATGGAGGAGGGCGGAAAGCAAAAGAGACTTGAGGAACTGGATGCGCTGCGTTACTTTCAGAACCAGCTTGTGAGGCAGGATAGGCCGGGGATATAAGCAATCAAGGAAAGGTGGTGAGGATGAGGCGAAGGCGAAACGAAAAAGGTTGTCTGATATTTTGGGATAGATGCCCGGACTTATGTAAGAGGGCAGGAGGCAGCCCCGACTGACAGAGGGGCTGCCGTTTTTTGGGAACCTCTATTTTGCTATAGCAGATATCCGGCAAGTTTACTTCCTTATAACTGGAAACACTTGATTTTTCTGTATTTTCGCGTAAAATAGGGATAAGAAAATTTGAAGGTGCGGCATGTTGCTTTCCGTATGTAAAACTTTTCTGTCACACACTTGGAATTTTGCCGTCTAACCTTATATACCTTAATGGACGAAGTCCACCCGCCCCGCCAAGGGGCATGCATTATGGTGTGCCCTTGGGTATACCCATGAGGCATCCTGCTATCGTCCTTGTGGGTAGACGGACAGATGGGTAGGAATACTCTGATTTGGAGCACATCAGGGATTTTGGCACATTGTTCCGTATATAAACAGGTGCTCCGGAAAAGAGGAGATTATGAGTAAATCGACAAATGAAGAATTGATGGCATTGATTGAAAAGGCTGTGGCAGGGGACAAAAAGTCTCTCGAAACGGTACTGTCAAGTGTGCAGGAGTTGGTCTTCAACCTTTCCCTGCGGATGCTGGGGACATTCCCGGATGCTGAGGATGCGTCTCAGGATATCCTCATTAAGGTTATGACCCACCTGTCGTCCTACAAAGGAGAAAGCGCTTTTTCCACCTGGGTATTCCGCATTGCAGCGAACCACCTCAAAGACTACAAAAAGCATATGTTTGCGAAGTTCCCGCTTAGTTTCGAGTTTTACGGAGACGACATAGAACATGCGGACATCCGAAACGTGCCGGATTTGACCCAGGATGTGGAAAAATCGATTTTGGCGGAGGAATTGAAACTGTCATGCACGAATGTCATGCTGCAATGTTTGGACGCCGAGAGCCGGTGTATTTTCATTTTAGGAACTATGTTCAAAATAGACAGCCGGATTGCCGGGGATATCCTTGGGATTACTCCGGAGGCATACAGGCAGAGGCTGGTGAGGGTACGGCGGAAGATGGCAGATTTCCTTTCCGAATACTGCGGCGAATACGGAAAGGGGAAATGCAGGTGTGCGGACAGGGTAAACTACGCAATCCTAAGCCACAGGCTCACGCCCAATCAGTTGTGTTTCACAGAGGCTGCGGCATTAGGGCAGACTGCGCTCAAGGTTAAGGAGGCTATGGAAGAAATCGACGATTTATCTCAGGCATTTTCGTTCTGTAAGGCTTATGAGCCGCCGGAGAGACTGAAAAAATTCGTGGAAGAGTTCCTTAATGGTACATCTTATTCTGTGGTGACGAATGCGTAAGGAGGAAGAAAGATGAATACACAGTTGATTTTGGATTATCTCACAGATTTGGGCAAAAATAATGAACGGGAATGGTATCATGCGCATAAGGCAGAATATAAGGAAGCCAATGCAGAATTTGAATTGTTGCTTAAAGAACTTATTTTGCGGATTGGAGAGTTTGACAAAAGCGTTCTCCATAATGAGCCTAAGGAGCTTACCTTTAAGCTGGTGAGGGATACGCGGTTTAGCCATGATAAGTCGCCTTATAACCCGGCGTTCCGCGCTCATATTTCCTCCAAAGGGAAACTGCCGGTTCCTGTGGGGTATTACCTGATGATAAAGCCGGATGGGCAGTCGTTTTTGGGCGGCGGGCTTTTTGCGGATATGTTCAAGGATGCGACGGCGATGGTGCGGGATTTTATTGCGGCGAACGGCAGGGAGTGGGAGGAGATTCTGAACGAACCTGATTTTAAGGAGAATTTTACCGTACAGGGAACGGCGCTCAAAAGGGTTCCTGCCGGATATGGACAGGAGCATCCTCAGGCAGAATTCCTGAAATTCAAAAGCTGGTATCTGGAATATCCGGTTGCAGATCATGAATTTGGAGACGGGGAAGCATTTCTTGGCCATGCGGCCCGGATGTTTCGGATTATGAAACCATTCAATGATTTCCTGAACCGGGCGCTTGCGGACTTCCGGATGCCGGAGAGAAAGTAAAAGAGTTGTGCAGGCCGGTAACGTTTCATCAGATTGACGGGGAGGTGCAGGAATCTGCGCCTCCCTGCTTATTTTTTGATTTCTTTATACTTTCCTTATAATTTTGCCTTATTCTTATCTTGTAGTCCATTGATAGAGCGTGAATATGCTGTCAGGTATCCGGCCAGACAGCATATTCACAGACAGGAAACAGGAGGAAAGGTCCATGAATCAAAACATCTTAGAGACAAAGTGTCTCACAAAATCATTCCGTAATCATAATGCTGTTAATCAGATTTCACTTGCAGTACCAAAGAACCAAGTATATGGACTTCTTGGGCCCAACGGCGCAGGAAAATCTACCCTGTTAAAAATGATGACAGGAATCCTGCGTCCTACAGACGGGCAGATAATCTTTGACGGTCATGTATGGAGCAGGAAAGACCTTGCGGATATTGGCGCCTTGGTGGAGACGCCGCCCATATATGAGAACCTGACGGCATGGGAGAACTTGAAAGTACGTGGCCTGATGCTTGGCATACCGGATGGAAGAATCCGAGAAGTACTGGAATTGGTGGATTTAGAAGACACAGGGAAGAAAAAGGCAGGTACATTTTCTTTGGGAATGAAACAGAGGCTTGGAATTGGAATTGCACTTTTTTCCAGGCCGAAGCTCTTAGTGCTTGACGAGCCGACAAACGGATTAGACCCCATCGGCATTCAGGAGCTTCGCGAAATGATCCGCAAATTCCCGGAAGAGGGAATCACAGTCATTGTCTCCAGCCATATTCTTAGCGAGATTGCCCAGACAGCCGACCATATCGGGATCATCGTAAACGGCGCGCTTGGATACCAGGGCGGGATGCCAGAGCCAGACCGTCTGGAAAAATTATTCATGGAGATTGCGGTAAAGAAGAGAATTTCTTTAGAAGCGTCAGGAAGAAGACGGAAGGAGGCGAGATAAATGCGGAAATATTTTCTTGCGGAAAGGATGAAGAACCGTCATACTTCTACGGGAAAACTGCCGGTTTTCATGCCGATGATTTCCATCATTCTTGCGGCATGGCTTACGGGGGATTATTTTACGATTAGCAGTTATAACTGGTGGTATATGATACTGCTTCCGGGGATGCTCTCGCTGGTTTGTTCCGCTGTCGGAAACCGGGATAAGAAAATGGAAAACCGCGGGATACAGACGCTCCCGGTAAAAATCAGCTCAGTCTGGGACGGAAAGATATTGTATGGTATCCAATGTTTGGGGATCTCGCTGCTTGTGTTTTTAGGCGCAGCGTTATTCACAGGTAACGGGCTTGGGCAGATTGCAGGGCAGGTATTTTGCATCCGGCCGAAGGCAGGGGAGCAGTTTTTGGCGGTAGTGGTCTTATTTGTGACTTCGCTGTGGCAAGTGCCGTTCTGCCTGTTCTTACAACAGCTCATAGGTACGATTCCCATGATACTGCTCCATATGGGAAGTTATATCCTGATTTCGGCGGAGCTGTCGCTTCATTCCTTCTTTATGTCGCTGCCGGGAGGGATTACGGCAAGGCTGATGTGTATGATTTTAAAAGTACTTCCAAATGGACTGGCGGCAGAACCAGGCAGCCAGACGTTTACACCGGAATTGTTGGATTTTAGGGGATTGCCGATAGGAATCGCTGCCTCTGTCTTCTGGTTTTTGACATTCTGGCTGGTGGGCCGTAAGTGGTATGAGAGGAAGGAGGGACAGTAAAAGATATGTTTTCGGATGAGAAAAAGAAAAGAGAGTTATACCGAAATATACAAGGAGAGCTGTGGAAAATGCGCCATACGTGGATTCCTGTGCTGCACATCCTGATTCCTGTTCTGGGGATTCTGGTATTTCTTTACTATTATTCTTTTGCAGCATGGAGTGACGAGGGGAAGATATCAGGATATATACAGGTACTGTCCATCGCATTTCCTCTGATCATAAGCGGAATCTGCTCGATGTCCGTGGAGATGGAGGAAAAGGGGTGTTTCCAGACATTTCTTGGAGTGGCGGTGAACCGGAGGAATCCGCTTCTTGCAAAATGGATCGTGTTGTCAGGTATGGGATTTGCGGCAATTCTTCTGGCGGTCCTTGGATTTGCCGGAGGATTTCGGGCGCTGTCAGGGAAGGCGGCGCTGTCGGCGGGACAGTACTTGGCCCTGGCGTGCGTGCTCTGGATGGAAGGTGCGGACTTGTACCTGCTTCACCTGTTTTTGAACCTTGCATTTTCAAAAAGTATTTCTCTGTGTGTGGGAACGTCGGAACTGGTGGTTTCCGCGCTGTTCCTCACCGGGCTTGGGGAGGGACGGTGGCAGTATTTTCCCTGTACATGGGGTGGCAGATGGGGCGGATATCTGTTACAATATTGGATGGGAAATGGAGCGTCGTCAGCAGAATATATGACGAAAAGCCTGATGATTGGCATGGCAGTCTCGCTACTGTTGTGGAGCGGGATTTTCCTGTGGTTTCCTTCCTATGAAGGAAGACAGAGTAAGGACTGATTTAGGAGGGAAAGGTCAGTTGACCGGGAAGCAGCGATATGACGAAGATATTGGCAGTAGATGATGATGTGCAGATCTTGAAACTAATCCGAAACGCACTGGCAAGAGAAGGTTACGAGGTGACGGTGCAAAGTGACCCGCTGGAACTAAAGAAAATGAAGCTTACGGATTACCAGCTAATCCTTTTGGACGTCATGATGCCAAAGGTGGATGGATTTACGTTGTGTGAGGAGATTCGGGGCAAGGTGGACTGCCCGATTTTGTTCCTGACGGCGAAGACGAAAGAGGCGGATATCATGAGGGGGCTTGGAATCGGCGGGGATGATTACATCACCAAGCCCTTTGGAATCGGCGAATTACGCGCCCGGGTGAAGGCGCATCTGCGAAGGGAGACAAGAGAGAAAAAGCATGTGGTGTCGGTAAATGGCGTCCGGTTCTATTTGAAGGAGAAGAAGGCATACTATAGCGGGAAAGAGCTTGGGCTTACCAAGAGCGAGTATGCTATCTGTGAATACCTTGCGCTGAACCGCGGGCAGGTATTTTCAAAAGACAGAATCTATGAGCATGTATTTGGGTATGAGAAAGAAAGCGACAATTCTGTGATTACGGAACACGTCAAGAATATCCGGGCAAAAGGCAAGAAGGCTGGCTTTGAACCTATTGAGACGGTGTGGGGGATTGGATATCGATGGAGGTAAAGGGCAGACAGAAAACAATTTCATCGGTGTTTTTCAGATATGCCTGTTTCTACACCGCAGGCGTATTGTTCTGGATGTTTCTGGTGTTCGTCGTTTGGTATGTGCTGGATTTAACAGGCGAAGTCCTCCCGGCGAACCATATGGAGACGCGGCTTAGTGAATCAGCAGAGGAGATATGCAAAGCCCCTAAGGTTACGGAAGACCTATTGCCGGAGGGGTGCGGATATGGGGTATACCAATCGGACGGAAAATGGCTGTATGGGACATTTTCCGGAGAAGAAATAGAGCAGGCATGGGAACACTTTAGAAAGAACAGCATTTATGCCCGTAAAAGAGGGTATTACCGGTTTTTGTCCCGTGATTCAGGGGAGATATGTATTGTAAAGTATGAGATTGCGACAAGGTTCCGGAACGGATTTCTGGGGAAATATCTGCCGAGCCCGGAGATTCTCTTGATTCTGAGCTTTCTTGCGCTATTCCTCGTCCATACGGTTTTGACGTCCCGCCATTTTGGAAGATATATGAAAAAAAGGCTGCTCGTCTTGAATGAGACTACGGCAAGGATACGGGATGAGGATTTGGAATTTGAGGAAGAACATTCTGAAATAAAGGAAGTAGAGGATGTCTTAACTTCTCTGAACCAGATGAAGGAGGCGCTAAAAGAGTCGCTCTATCGGCAGTGGAATCTGGAAAAGGGCAGGGAAGAGCAGATTGCGGCGCTTGCCCATGATATCAAGACGCCCCTTACGGTCATCCGGGGCAATGCGGAGCTGCTTGCGGAAGGAAATCTAGGGGAAGAAGAGCGGGAATATGACTTGGATATCCTGCAAAGTGTGTCTATGATGGAAGAATATCTGGCAATATTGAATGGAATTTTGGCAGAAGAGGGGCAAAAAGGAACATCTGATGTGAATGAGGCGCAGATTTCTTGTTTAAGCCTTGCTGAGTTATTTACGGAACAGGCAAGGCTTCTTGGGGCTGCAAGGCAGTTTGGGATTGTTTTTTACAGAAAGGATTTGTATGGAGAAGTTTTGTGTAATAAAAACCAGCTTCTGCGGGCATTTCAGAATATTTTAAGTAATGCCATGGACTATAGCCCTAAGGACGGCGAGATCGAGGTTTTGCTGGAAATGAAAGCGGAGGGTGGAAAAGAGTATTTTACAGTCACCGTTGAAGACCAAGGGACAGGATTTTCGGCACAGGATATCAGACACGCCACAGAGCGGTTCTATCAAGGCGATCAGAGCAGGAGCAGTAAGCTTCATCATGGGATTGGACTCCATACCGCCAAAAGATTTGTGGAAGCACAGGGAGGGGAGCTGGTGATCGGAAATGCGGGAACTCATGGAGGGAGGGTAACGATGTTGATATTAAGTTTACCCTGCTAGTGTGCTGTCTGGCGAAACTCCGCAGGATATTCTTAGAATTAATGGTACAAAATATTGTACAGAATATTGACAATAACATTTAGGCTGTATATACTATAGGCAGAGGAGTGTGATGGATTATGATTGCAACGAATTTTTCTAATGTAAGGAATCATTTTAAAGAAGTATGTGACAGGGTTGTACAAGAGTCTGATATTGCAATTATCACGAGGAAAAATGATGAAAACGTTGTTCTGATGTCACAGGCGCAGTATGATAATTTGATGGAAAACCTTTATATCAGAGAGAGTAAGGCAAATTATCAATGGCTGAAAGAATCGATTCAACAGGCGGAGGCAGGGAAACTTGTCAGATTTGAAGTGGGGGATTAAGGATGAATGTATCTTTCACTCCCAATGCATGGGAAGATTACCTCTATTGGCAGAAGACAGATAAACGGATTTCTAAAAGAATCAACGAATTAATAAAAGATATTATGAGAAATCCGTTTGATGGAATCGGAAAACCCGAAGGGCTAAAGCATGATCTTGCCGGAAAGTGGAGCAGGCGGATATCGGATGAACACAGGATAGTCTATCAGGTTGAGGGCGAAAATTTGATTGTATATACATGCAGATATCATTATTCATAAAAACAGCATGGCCTTTCCGGAATCTAATCCGGCCGCCATGCTGTTTTTTATATTCTGAACTGCTGCCAAATCAAGCCCCCAGATTCTTATTTGCCGTAGAAAGCATCAGCTTAATCCGGTTCAGCTGGTTCACTTCACTTGCCCCGGGGTCAAAGTCAATCGCAACGATATTCGATTCCGGATACCGGCGCCGGAGCTCCTTGATGACCCCTTTGCCCACCACATGGTTCGGAAGGCAGGCGAAGGGCTGGGTACAGACAATATTCGGCGCGCCATTGTGTATCAGCTCTAACATCTCGCCGGTCAAAAACCATCCCTCACCGGTCTGGTTGCCCAGAGACACGATGTCGGACGCCATCTTCCCAAGCTCATGAATATCCGCCGGCGCATCAAAATGTTTGCTTTCCCGGAACGCCTTGCTTGCCGGCGCCCGGAACCAGTTGAGCGCCTTGATGCCAAGATTCCCGATAGCCGCCTTGGACTTCTTCATGCCCAGATGGGATACCTTAAAATTCTGGTTATAGAAACAATACAAAAGGAAATCCAGAAGATCCGGCACCACAGCCTCGGCGCCTTCGCTCTCCAAAAGCTCTACCAGATAGTTGTTGGCGGCAGGCAGGAACTTCACCAGAATCTCCCCCACCACGCCCACACGAGGCTTCTTGACATCCAAAAGTTCGATATTTTGGTCAAAATCATGAATGATGTCCTTACAGAGCCGCGTAAACCTGTGCCGTGAAGGATATCCCTGGGACAGGAATTCTTTGCAAACCTTCACCCATTTTTCATGCATGGCATCGGCAGAGCCCTTGACGGCTTCATAGGGACGGATACGGTACACGCATTTCATGAAAATATCCCCTAATACGATTGCGTACATTCCCCGCATCACAAGGCGGGGCGTCAGTTTAAAGCCAGGATTCCCCTCAAGGCCGCTCAAGTTCAGGGAAATGACCGGAATATGCTCATATCCCGCCTTCTTTAGCGCCCTTCGGATAAACCCGATATAGTTAGAAGCGCGGCATCCGCCTCCGGTCTGGCTGATGATGACCGCAATCTTGTCGGTGTCATACCTGCCTGACAGGATGGCGTCCATAATCTGCCCCACGACAATGAGGGAAGGGTAACAGGCGTCGTTGTTTACATATTTAAGCCCCACGTCCACAGCCTGCTTATTGTCATTGGGCAGAACCTCAATATTGTACCCGGAAGCCGCAAAAGCAGGCTCCAACAAGTCGAAATGGATGGGCGACATCTGCGGGCAGAGGATGGTATAGTCCTTTTTCATCTCCTGGGTGAAGGGAACCTTCGTGACGGCAGAAGACTGGATTGTCCGTTTTTCATGCCGTCTCTCCCGAACCCGGATGGCTGCAAGCAAAGAGCGCACCCGAATCCTGGCAGCACCTAAATTGTTCACCTCGTCGATTTTCAGGGAGGTGTAAATCTTGTCGGAATCATTCAGGATAGAAGCCACCTGGTCGGTAGTGACGGCATCCAGCCCGCATCCGAAGGAATTTAACTGAATCAAATCCAGATTATCCGTAGTCTTCACATAGTTTGCCGCCGCATACAGCCGGGAGTGGTACATCCACTGGTCCATCACGTTCAAAGGATGCTCTGCCGGGTGGAGATGGGAAATGGAATCCTCCGTCAGCACTGCAATATTGTAGGAGTTAATCAGCTCCGGAATCCCATGGTTCACCTCCGGGTCAATATGGTAAGGGCGTCCGGCAAGGACGATGCCCCGGTTGCCGGTACGTTTCAGGTATTCAATAGTTTCCTCGCCCTTTTGTTTCATATCTTCCCGACATGCGTGAAGCTCAGCCCATGCCGTATGTACGGCCGAACGGATATCTGCTGCCGGGACAGCGAACTTTTCGGACAATTCTTCCACCAGGCGATAAGAAACCGTCTCCTCACTTTCCAGGGACAGGAAAGGATGGATGAAGTCCACCTCGCCGTTTACGATGGCGTCGATATTGTTCTTGATATTCTCCGGGTAGGAGGTAACGATGGGGCAGTTATAGTGGTTATTGGCGTCTTCAAATTCCTTTCGCTCATAAGGGATACTGGGGTAAAAAATCCTATGTATTCCCTGGTTGATTAGCCACTGGACATGCCCATGGGCCAGCTTCGCCGGATAACACTCGGACTCACTGGGGATAGATTCAATCCCAAGCTCATAAATATTCCGGGTCGAAGCAGGAGATAACACTACCTGAAAACCAAGGGTGTGGAAGAACGTAAACCAGAAGGGATAGTTCTCATACATATTCAAAACCCGGGGAATCCCAATCACACCCCTTGACGCCTCGTATCCTTCCAGAGGCTTATAGTCAAAATACCGATGGAACTTATATTCAAACAGGTTCGGCAGCTTATTGTCGGACTTTTCCTTCCCCAGTCCCCGCTCACAGCGGTTTCCTGTAATGAACTTCCTGCCGCCGCTGAAATGGTTGATAGTCAGGCGGCAGTTGTTGGTACAGCCCTTACATTTTGCCATGGTGGTAGAGTATTCAAGGGCTTCTATATCTTCGATAGAAAGCATGGTCGTGCCCTGACAGTCCATATACCGCTCCCGGGCAATGAGAGCAGCGCCGAAAGCCCCCATGATTCCGGCGATATCCGGACGTATAGCCTCACAGCCTGCAATCTTCTCGAAGCTCCTGAGTACGGCATTGTTGTAAAACGTACCGCCCTGCACGACGATATGGTTCCCAAGCTCGGACGCATCGGACACCTTGATTACCTTGAACAATGCATTCTTAATGACAGAGTAGGCAAGTCCCGCAGAGATATCGGCAACCGCCGCCCCTTCTTTTTGCGCCTGTTTTACCTTCGAGTTCATGAAAACCGTACAGCGTGTGCCAAGGTCAATGGGATTCTGGGCAAATAAAGCCTCATGTGCAAAGTCCTCCACCGAGTAATTCAGGGATTTGGCAAATGTCTCGATGAAAGAGCCGCATCCTGAGGAACAGGCTTCGTTGAGCAGTACGTTGTCAACGGTCTGGTTCTTGATTTTAATGCATTTCATATCCTGTCCGCCGATGTCCAGGATACAGTCTACATCCGGCTCGAAATAGGAGGCGGCATAGTAATGGGAGACTGTCTCCACCTCTCCTTCATCCAGAAGGAGCGCGGACTTGATCAGCGCCTCCCCATAACCTGTGGAACAGGAGTGGACGATTTCCACGCCTTCCGGCAGTTTACTGTAAATATCTTTAACAGCCGTAATGGTGGTCCCTAAGGGGTCTCCTTCGTTGTTGTGGTAGAAAGAGTACAGAAGCGTCCCGTCGTCGCCCACAAGGGCGGCTTTCGTGGTGGTGGAACCGGCGTCGATTCCAAGGAACGCACGTCCCTTATAGCTTGCCAGGTCTTTGACCGGCACCTGATGCCTGGCGTGGCGTTTCTCAAATGCATGGAAATCCGCCTCGCTGGTGAACAGGGGTTCCATCCGGTCAACCTCGAATTCCATCTTGATACGGCTCTCTAACCGGCTCTGCATTTCCTGCAGGGAAACCTGGCGGTCTTTCTTGGAATTCATGGCAGAACCAATCGCCGCGAACAGATGGGAATGGTTCGGGGCAATGGTATGTTTATGATCCAGTTTCAGGGTACGGACGAAAGCTTCCTTCAATTCAGAAAGGAAGTGTAAGGGGCCTCCTAAGAACGCCACATGCCCGCGGATTGGTTTGCCGCATGCAAGCCCGCTGATTGTCTGGTTCACCACCGCCTGAAAGATGGAAGCGGCAAGATCTTCTTTGGAAGCGCCGTCGTTGATTAAGGGCTGGATATCGGATTTGGCAAATACCCCGCACCTTGCGGCGATAGAGTAGAGTGACTGATAGTTCTTCGCATATTCGTTCAGCCCCGATGCGTCCGTCTGGAGAAGGGACGCCATCTGGTCGATGAAGGAACCTGTGCCGCCGGCGCAGACTCCGTTCATGCGCTGTTCCACGTTGCCGCCTTCAAAGTAGATAATCTTCGCGTCCTCGCCCCCAAGCTCGATGGCTACGTCCGTCTGGGGCGCATAGTCCTGAAGCGCCGTGGATACGGCGATGACTTCCTGGACGAAGGGGACGTCTAAGTGCTTGGCAAGGGTCAGTCCGCCGGAACCCGTGATGACAGGAGAGGCGTAAATCCCCCCCAATTTATAGATTGCCCGCCCGAGAAGGTCGGACAAAGTTTCCTGAATATTAGCATAATGCCTTTCGTAATCGGAAAAGGCGACATCGTTATCCTTGTCGAGTATTGCGATTTTCACAGTGGTTGAACCGATGTCAATGCCCAGTGTATACAATTCGTTTTTACTCATAATAACACTCCTTTGCAGCTGTCTTATTACAGCCTGTAACATTATACGACAATTTTTTTAAAATAACAATTAAGAAAATGCTATAGAAATCTAAAAAAGTTGTAAAGTTCCATAGCAGAATTGACAAACAGTGCGTAAAACGGTAGAATTACTACAGTATAAAAATGATGTTAAGAGAATGTTCAGATATCTTTATCTGTTGCAAAATTAATGAATTTAAGGAGTTTGTCTTATGGAAAATTGGCTTTCAAAGCTGGAGAGAAAGTTTGGCAGGTATGCAATTCCAAACCTCATGTATTATATTATTATATTGTATGCGGCAGGATTCGTGTTAAATATCGTGAACCCGGAATTTTATTACCGGTATCTGAGCCTGAATGCGCAGGCAATCCTGCACGGGCAGGTCTGGAGGATCGTGACCTTTATTATCCAGCCGCCGTCAAGCAGCCTTGTATTTATTGTATTTGCGCTGTATCTGTATTATATGATCGGACAGGAGTTAGAGAATGCCTGGGGGGCGTTCCGGTTCAACCTGTACTTCTTTTCCGGGATGCTGTTCCATGTGGCCGCGGCGATGCTGTTGTATGTGTTTACGGGGATGGTCTTGCCGATGTCCGTGTGGTATCTGAACATGTCTCTGTTCTTTGCGTTTGCCGCACTGTATCCGGATGTGCAGTTTTTGGTATTTTTCGTGATTCCTGTGAAGGTAAAATATCTTGCGCTGATAGACGCGCTGTATTTTATTTACCCCATCATACAGGCTTTTCTGCCGGCGTATGGAGGAAATGCCCTGATTGGCAATTTCTATAAGGCGGCGGCGTTAGAATCTGTAGTGTCCCTTCTGAATTTTTTGATATTCTTCTTGGGTTCAAGGAACATGAGGCCTTATACGCCTAAGCAGCGCAGGAGGAAGAAGGAATTTCAGCAGAATATAAGAAGAGCCCAGCGTCCGGTGCAGAACTATGCCAACGGCGCGAAGCATATGTGTGCAATCTGTAAGAGGACTGAACTGGATGATCCGAACCTGGAGTTCAGATATTGTTCTAAATGTAACGGCAATTTTGAATACTGTCAGGATCATCTGTTCACACATACACATGTCAAATGACAGCAGTGAAAAGCGCCTGCTGTCAGGACAGCCACAAATCATAATAGCAGGAGGAAGACGAAACGATGAAGAAGACAAAAATCATATGTACGCTTGGACCGAGGACCGATGATGACGAGCTGATGAGGAGCCTGGTCCAAAAAGGCATGGATATTGCCAGATTCAACTTTTCCCATGGAACCCATGAAGAACAGAAGGCGCGGATGGACAGACTGAAAAGAATCCGCGACGAAGAAGGGAAACCGATTGCCATACTTTTAGATACCAAGGGACCGGAGATACGGACGGGTATCCTAAAGGACGGGAAGAAGGTCGCGCTGAAGGAAGGGGACACCTTTGTCCTGACGGCGGAAGAACTGACAGGAGATGCAGGGAAGGTATCCATTACATATGAAGGTCTTGTGGACGATGTCCAGGTCGGAAGCACTATTCTGATTGACGACGGGCTGATTGGGCTGAAAGTAAAGGCGAAGAATGGCAAGGAGATTGTCTGTACCGTCGTGAATGGAGGCGAGCTTGGCGAGCGGAAAGGGGTGAATGTACCCAATGTCCCAGTGAGGCTCCCGGCGATTACGGAGAAGGACAGGGAGGACATCCGTTTTGGCGCGGAGCAGCAGATTGATTTTATCGCTGCGTCTTTTGTGCGCAATGCGGAGTGCATCCTTGAAATCCGGGCTTTCCTCAAAGAATGTAAGGCGCCTAATATCCCGATTATCGCAAAGATTGAGAATGCGGAAGGGATTAAGAACATTGATGAGATTATCCGCTGTGCGGATGGAATCATGATTGCCCGGGGAGATTTGGGCGTGGAGATTCCTGCAGAGGAGGTTCCTTATCTGCAAAAGTTGATTATCCAGAAGTGTAATGAGAATTACAAGCCGGTTATCACTGCAACCCAGATGTTGGATTCCATGATGCGCAATCCCCGTCCGACCAGGGCCGAGGTGACGGATGTGGCGAATGCGGTCTATGACGGGACGGATGCCGTAATGCTTTCGGGTGAGACGGCTCAGGGTAAGTATCCGGTGGAAGCGCTGCGCATGATGGTGCATATCGTGAAGGATACGGAGCAGCATCTGGATTATGAATTGATGATGAAGAAGACGGAGGCCCACCATATGAAGAGTACCTCCAGTGCATTGTGCCATGCGGCGGTGACGACGGCGAATAATTTACGGGCGAGGTGTATCATTACGCCTACCGTTTCGGGAGTGACTGCGAGGGTGGTATCTAAGTTCAAGCCGCGTATGGATATCATCGGCGTGACGCCTAATGAGGCCGCCCTTCGCCGGATGCAGCTTTACTGGGGGATTATTCCGCTGAAATCGATTCCTTTCAGTTCTACGGAGGATGTCTGCAACGGCGCAATCGATCTGGTATGCGCAAAGCAGATGGCGGAAGCGGGCGATATCGTGGTATTGACTGCCGGGATTCCGGCGGCGAACGTGACCGCAGAGCGGGGCGGGGCAAGTAATATCATGCGGATTACTGTGATAGAGTAGAGGAATAGATAATAATTAAAAGATTAAGCGTCCGTCAGTTTCAGCAATGAGGCTTTGGGACGCTTTTTTGGGTTAAAAATAGAAATTATGGTAAAAATATGTTGACATATGCCGTAAAAATCCAGTATAGTGTTCCCTGTGAGAACTACTAGAACGCCCTTGGAGGTCATATTTTACAGGCTTATGAGGTGCGGGATACTATGGGGATGAGGAGTGAAGAATTGGAGCAAGTATCATTTACAGAACGCCTGATGGAGTTCGGGCTTACGCGTCAGGAGGCGAATATCTATCAATGCCTGCTCACCGAGGGGAAGGTGACAGGATACGAGGTGGCGAAGCAGACCGGCATTTCCAGGTCCAATGCGTATAATTCACTGGCGAACATGACAGAAAAAGGCGCTGCCTATCTGGTAGAGGAGGGGCATACGCGCAAATATGTCCCTGTGCCGCTGGATGAATTTTGTAAGAACCGTATCCGGAAACTGGAAGATTCCAAGAAGTGGCTTATGGAGCATATGCCTTCGGAGAAGACCTATGTGGAGGGATATATCACCATTGAAGGCACGGAGCATATCCTGGACAAGATGCGTAATATCCTGAAAAAAGTAGAGGAGCAGGTCTATATCAGCCTGACCAGGAACTACCTGCTGCTTCTGATCGGGGAACTGCAGGAGCTTATCATGGATATGAAGCGGGTGGTCATCATCACCGACCAGCCTACGGCTTTTCCGCGGGCAAAGGTATACATAGGAGAGGACCGGGGCATGCGGATCGGTGTTATTGCAGATTCCCGTTATGTCCTTACCGGAGAATACGGGGAGGGGAGCATGAACACCTGCCTGTATTCCGGACAGAAGAATTTTGTAGAATTATATAAGACCGCACTTTCCAACGAAATCAAATTACTATCGATGCGAGAGGAGAATCAGTAACAATGAAGAAAAAGACATTTGTGACAAAAGACCAGTTAGAAGAGATTGTGAAAGAATATCCGACCCCCTTCCATCTGTACGATGAAAAGGGAATCCGCAAGAATATCAAGGCATTAAAAGAAGCATTTTCCTGGAATGAAGGGTACAAAGAATATTTTGCCGTCAAAGCAACGCCGAACCCGTTCTTAATCAATATTCTGAGGGAATACGGCTGCGGCTGCGACTGCTCTTCCTATACGGAGCTTATGCTTTCGGAAGCAGTAGGGGCGGTGGGGGAAGATATTATGTTTTCTTCCAATGATACCCCGGCAGAGGAATTTGCCTATGCCGAACGTCTGGGCGCGATCATCAACCTGGATGATATTACCCATATTGATTTCCTGGAAAATGTTATCGGCCATATTCCTGAGACCATTAGCTGCCGTTACAATCCCGGAGGCCTGTTCAAGATCAGCAACGACATTATGGACAACCCGGGAGACTCCAAATACGGTATGACCACCGAGCAGTTGTTCGACGCATTTAAAATACTGAAAGAAAAGGGTGCGAAGGAGTTTGGCATCCATGCTTTTCTTGCAAGCAATACTGTGACCAACGAATACTATCCCATGCTCGCCAAGATACTGTTTGAAGTCGCTGTAAGGCTGAAACAGGAAACCGGCGTCCATATTAAATTCATCAACCTGTCAGGCGGAATCGGGATTCCATATACTCCCGACCAGGAGCCCAACGACATCCGCGTCATCGGCGACGGGGTCCGCAGGGTATACGAGGAAGTCTTAGTTCCGGAAGGCATGGGTGATGTTGCCATCTATACGGAACTGGGGCGTTTCATGATGGGCCCGTACGGCTGCCTGGTCACAAAAGCAATCCATCAGAAGCATACCCACAAAGAATACATAGGCGTGGACGCCTGCGCAGTCAATCTGATGCGTCCTGCAATGTATGGAGCCTACCACCACATCACCGTCATGGGCAAAGAGAAAAAAGCCTGCGACCACAAGTACGACATCGCCGGTTCTCTGTGCGAGAACAATGACAAATTCGCAATCGACCGTATGCTCCCTAAGATTGAAACCGGCGATTTGCTGGTCATCCATGATACCGGAGCCCATGGCTTTGCAATGGGATATAACTATAACGGAAAGCTGAAATCAGCGGAGCTTTTATTGAAAGAGGATGGTTCGGTACAGTTGATACGCAGGGCAGAGACTCCCGCCGATTATTTCGCCACCTTTGACTGTTTTGAAATTGGAGCGAAATTACAGAAAAATATTGTAGAATAATTTTCATGTCAAGTGTTGATTTTGTGCAATAATAAGAGTAATATAGTTAATGTGCAATATCAGCGCAAAAGTGCGGCGCTGACAATCACAGGCGCAGGCATTTTGCCAGATGCCCGTGCATCATTTTGTGAAGGAGGAATAATCATGAAAAAAAGAGGATTGCTGGCAGTATTACTCATCGCAGTAATGACATTATTGTGCGGCTGCGGAGGAATGAGTGCGGAGGACGCACAGTCTTATGCGAAGTCCATCATGGACGCAAGCTATAAGGGAGAGTTTGACAAGTACATTGAATGGACGAAGTCAACAAAGGAAGAGGCGCAGAAGCTTTACGAGAGTAATATTGATACCACCATGCAAGAAGCAGGATTTTCACAGCTTGGGCTGTCTGAAGAACTGACCGCGAATTACAGACAGTTATTCCTGGACATGATTAAACAGGCGAATTATGAAGTTGGTGAAGCAAAGGAAGCAGGAGACAAGGCTTACACGGTTGACGTGACGGTAAAGCCGTTCACCGGTTTTGACGGACTTCAGGCGGAAGTAGAGGAGGCGACGATGGCAGAGCTTGAGAACGTCGATGTGACCGACCAGAACGCGGTCAATGAACTGGTGTTCCAGAAGATGTATGAAATCATGGCTGAGAAGGTAGCTACGCCTACGTACGGCGACCCTACGACAGTAACGATCAATGTTAAGCCGGATTCTGACGGCGTGTATTTTATCGACCAGACTGATATGACGGCATTGGATGACGCTTTGTTCCCGTCAGACGCTTTCTAAAATTTTTTTAATAAAAGCATTGACATTAGCTGCTTTAGCAGTTATAATTTACCATGTTGCCGGTGATTGCCGGCAATGATGAGCGGATGTGGCGGAATGGCAGACGCACAAGACTCAAAATCTTGCGGGGGCGACCTCGTGTGGGTTCAAGTCCCACCATCCGCATCCTATGGCGCGAAATGGAACTGCAATGGTTCAGGTTTTGCGCCTTTTTGCATCGTATTTAGAAATACAAGATTTGCTCCTTAACAGTTTAGGCGTAAACTTGACTGACATTGACGAGATCAAAGAATAGCGGCTTATTGACAAATCATAGAAGTATGTTAGAATAAATAAAGAATATTACATAGACACAATAAAATGGCAAGAGTAGGGCATTCCCGGTCAGATGGGGGTTGCAAGCGAAAGGGCTGCCAAAATATGCCGTATATCTATCATATGGTATATTCTGGCAGTCCGTTTGTTTTATTCGATGTGGTCTGGTAAGAAAATATTAGGAGGGTAAGAGAATGTACTATAAGCAGTATGGCAATACGGATATGAAAGTATCGGCGGTCGGGCTTGGCACGATGCGCTATGACGAGGAGGATATTAAGGCAGGGCGGCTGGAAAAATGTGCGGAGATCCCCCTTTATGCGTTTGAAAAGGGAATTAACTATTGGGACACGGCTCCGGCATACTGTGAGGATAAGAGTGAAATCGTCACAGGAATCGCCCTTTCTCAGGTAAAAAGAAGTGAAGTTTATGTAACTTCTAAGACGAATCTGGGAACAATAGATGCAGGAGAGCATCCGACGAAGGAAGATTTCCGGAAGCGGCTTGAGATGTCCCTTGACAGGCTGAAGACGGATTATATTGATTTCTATCATATGTGGTGTATGTTAAACCTCAAGTCCTGGGAGAAGCACATGGATGCAATCTATGGTTTTTTTGAGGATGCGAAGCGGGAGGGACTGATCCGCAATATCGTATTTTCTTCCCATATGCAGGGAGATGATATCGAGACGGTGGTGGAGTCAGGAAAATTCCGGGGTATGCTGATCGGCTACAATGCGCTGAACTATCGGTTCCGCCAGAGCGGAATCGAGGCGGCATACCAAAACGGTATGGGCGTCGTCGTTATGAACCCTCTCGGCGGCGGGATGATTCCGGCGAACCCAGATGCATTTGCCTATCTGACAGAAGGGACGGATCTGACCGTGCCTCAGGCGGCGCTTAGGTTCGTTGCATCCCATAAGGAGATTACGGTAACATTGGCAGGCTGTACCACGAAGGAACATATTGACGACGCAGTGAAGGCGGTGGAGAACTTAGAGGAGAAACCGGCGGCTTTAATCGTGAAGGAGTACGAAGGCAGAGGCGTTGCGCTGAATAATCTTTGTACCGGCTGTTCTTACTGTAAGGGATGTCCAAAAGAGATTCCGATTCCTAAGTATATGGACGCATATAACCAGATGATACTGACCGGGAAGCGCGAGGCAATCGACGAGCGGATTGCATACCACTGGGGAATCTCGAAGGATAAGGCGGGAGACTGTATTGCATGCGGCAAATGTGAAGCTCAGTGTACGCAGCATCTCCCGATTATAGAGCGCCTCAAGGAGATTGCGGGGTAGAGTGTTCTGAACGATATGGCAAGCAGGAGGAATCTGATATGGGCAATAAGATAGTGTTAATAGACGGGCATAGTATTTTGAACCGCGCATTTTACGGGCTGCCGGACCTGACGAATTCGGAAGGCCTGCACACCAATGCCATTTATGGTTTCCTGACGATCATGTTTAAGATACTGGAAGAAGAAAAGCCGGAATATCTGACGGTGGCCTTCGATGTCCATGCGCCTACGTTCCGCCACCAGATGTATGCGGAATATAAGGGAACCAGAAAGCCGATGGCAGAGGAACTGCGCCAGCAGGTGCCGGTCATTAAGGAAGTCTTGCATGCCATGGGCGTACGGACCGTGGAGTGCGCCGGGCTTGAGGCGGACGACCTTCTGGGGACTCTCTCAAGAAGATGTGAGGAGAAGGGCATGGAAGTATCCGTTATTTCCGGGGACCGTGACCTTCTCCAGCTTGCGACGGAGCATGTGAAGATCCGCATCCCTAAGACGAAGCAGGGGCGCACCGAGGTAGAGGATTACTATGCTGCTGATGTGAAAGAACGGTATCAGGTGACGCCTGCAGAGTTCATCGACCTGAAAGCTTTGATGGGCGACTCTTCCGACAATATTCCCGGAGTTCCCAGTATCGGGGAGAAGACGGCGACGAAGATTATCTCTGAGTACCATTCCATTGAAAACGCCCATGAACATGCGGCAGAGCTGAAACCTCCAAGGGCGTCCAAGGCGCTTGTGGAGCACTGGGATATGGCGGTTATGAGCAAAGAGCTTGCGACCATCAACGTGACGGCAGATTTCCCCTATGAGCTTGAGGAGGCGAAGCTTGGCAATATTTATACGGAAGAAGCTTACGCTTATTTCCAGAAATTGCAGTTTAAGAACCTGCTTACGCGGTTCGAGGTGACAGCGCAGGCAGACAAGGCAGAAGAAGGATTCCGGGAGGTTTCGGACTTAGGGACAGCCCAGAAGATATTTGAGGAGGCGGCAGGGGCGGACTGTGTGGGGGCGTGCATTTTCCGCAGTGAGAAGGACGTCCTTCCGCTTTTTGCCGACCAGGCAGAGATTGGTGGAATCGGCCTGTGCTTTCAGAAAAATGCGAGCTATTGCATTCGGACAGGAAAAGGGATTTCGGAGGAATGGCTTCTTTTAAAACTGTCAGAAGCGGCTGGAAGCGCAGGGAGATTCGTAATGTTCGACCTAAAGGAGGCGCTCCCGTATATTCAGATTGAAGACGGAAAGAATTGCTTTGACGCAACGGTGGCGGCGTATCTTTTGTATCCGCTGAAGAATAATTATACTTATGAGGACGTTGCAAGAGAGCAGTTACAAATTATCATAGACGAGAAGGCCAAGGAATCTGTGAAAGTCTGTTACCAGGCGTACACGGCGTATGCGGCTTCTGCCATCCTGTGGGAAAAACTCAAGGAATGCCAGATGGATAAGCTGTTTACCGAGATTGAGATGCCCCTGGTTTTCACGCTTTACGACATGGAGCAAAACGGCGTAAGGGTGGAGGCGGAAGCCTTGAAGTTCTACGGGAGCCAGCTTGGCGGCAAGATCAAGGAGCTTGAAAAAGAGATCTATGAGGACGCAGGCGAGACATTTAACATCAACTCGCCGAAACAGTTAGGCGCCGTCCTATTTGAGAATATGAAGATACCCGGCGGCAAGAAAACCAAGACGGGTTACTCGACGGCGGCGGACGTGTTGGAGAAGCTGGCGCCGGACTATCCGGTTATTGCAAAGATTCTGGAATACCGCCAGTATTCAAAGCTGAAATCCACGTATGCGGACGGGCTTGCCAATTATATCTGTGAGGACGGAAGAATCCGCAGCAAGTTTAACCAGACGATTACAGCCACCGGGCGGCTTAGCAGTACGGAGCCGAACCTGCAGAATATTCCGGTGCGCATGGAACTTGGAAGGCTGATCCGGAAGGTATTTATCCCGGAAGATGGGTATGTGTTCGTGGATGCGGATTATTCCCAGATTGAGCTTCGGGTGCTTGCCCACTGTTCCGGCGACCCAAACCTGATTGAAGCGTACAAGGAAGAAGAGGACATCCACAGAATCACGGCTTCCCAAGTGTTCCATGTACCCTTCGAGGAAGTGACTTCCCAGCAGCGGCGCAATGCCAAGGCAGTCAATTTCGGGATTGTATACGGAATCAGTTCTTTCGGGCTGAGCCAGGATTTGAGCATCACCCGCAAAGAGGCAGCGCAGTATATTGAGGACTATTTTAAGACTTATCCGGGCATCAAGGCTTTTCTGGATGACACGGTGAAGCATGCGAAGGAGATGGGGTATGTGGTGACACTGTTTGGAAGGCGCCGCCCTGTGCCGGAGCTGGCTTCCAGTAATTTTATGCAGCGTTCCTTCGGTGAGCGCGTGGCGATGAACGCCCCGATTCAGGGGACGGCTGCCGATATCATCAAGATTGCGATGATTGGCGTGCACAAGAGGCTTAGAGAGCGGCAGATGAAATCAAGGCTTGTGCTTCAAGTCCATGACGAGCTGCTGATTGAGGCTTATCAGCCGGAACTTGAGGAAGTGAAGGCAATCCTCAGGGAAGAGATGGAGCAGGCGGTTTCTTTAGACGTGCCGTTGGAAGTGGATATGCACACGGGAGAAAACTGGTACGAAGCGAAGTAGAGGTGTAAAGGTCATGAAGATTATAGGAATTACAGGCGGCGTGGGCGCTGGAAAGACGCAGATACTGGAGTACCTGAACAATAGATACGGAGCGACCGTCTGCCAGACGGATGCGGTAGGAAAGAAGCTCCAGAAGAAGGGAACGAAATGTTTTGACGCGATTGTCGCAAGTTTCGGCACAGAGATTCTGGATGAGAAAGGGGAGCTTGACCGGGATAAGCTGGCTGGCATCGTGTTTTCCGACAGCGCAAAGCGAAATGAACTCAATGCAATCGTCCATCCGGCGGTGGCGGAAGAGATCCGCCGGAAGATTGGGAAGGAGGAGCGCAAGAATACCAATCTGTTCATCATAGAATCCGCCCTTCTGATCGAGACGCATTACGACGAAATCTGTGACGAGGTTTGGTACATTTACGTGGAGGCGTCCATCCGTAAGAAACGGTTGGTCTATGCCAGAGGCTATGATGCGAAGAAGGTGGACGACATCATTGCGGCGCAGCTTCCGAAAGATGAGTTCATGAAGCATTGCGACCGGGTTATTGACAACAGTAATACATTTGAAGAAACGCAGGCACAGCTTGACGAGATTGTGGCAGATTTGTAGGAAGGGCAAAAGGAAATGATGAGACTATGCAGCATTGCCAGCGGGAGCAGCGGCAACTGTATCTATGTAGGGGATGACGGGACGCATCTCTTGGTAGATGCGGGCATCAGCAAGAAGCGGATTGAGGAGGGGTTACATACGCTGGGCGTCACGGGAGAGGAACTTGGCGGAATCCTGATTACCCATGAGCATATAGACCACATTCAGGGACTCGGAGTGTTTAGCAGGAAATATAAGGTTCCCATCTATGGGACGCAAGGTACGCTGGAAGGCATCCGCTGCTGTAATTCCTTGGGAAAGATGCCAGACGGGCTGCTCCATGAGGTTAGGGCAGACGAGCCATTTTCCATCGGCGGCATGAAAATCTGTCCCTTTTCCATCTCCCATGACGCGAGGCAGCCTTCGGGATATCGGATTGAGAATCAGGAGAAGTCTGTGGCTGTGGCAACAGATTTGGGAAAGTATGACGGGTATACGGTGGAGAATCTCAAGAACCTGAATGCGTTGGTATTGGAGGCAAACCATGATATCCACATGCTGGAGGTGGGACCCTATCCTTATCCGCTAAAGAAACGGGTCATGGGGGACCAGGGGCATCTCTCCAACGAATTGTCGGGGAGGCTTCTTTGCGATATACTGCATGACGGGCTGCAGTATGTGGTCCTGGGGCATCTGAGCAAGGAGAACAACTATGAAGAGCTGGCGTATGAGACGGTGAAGCTGGAGGTCAGTTTCGGCGATAATCCATACCGTGGGGAGGATATCCCTATGATGGTAGCGAAGAGGGATACGGTGTCTGAAATTATCACATTATAGGAGACAGGTGAGGTGTTAGGATGGGAAGAGTAGCGGTTGCGACAGACAGTAACAGTGGAATTACACAGAAAGAAGCAGAAAAATTAGGGATACGGGTATTGCCGATGCCGTTTTTCATTAATGGGGAACTGTATCTGGAGGATATCACGCTGACCCAGGAGGAGTTTTACAAGAGGCTTTCGGAGGATGCAGATATTTCCACATCCCAGCCGTCGCCGGGGGATGTTATCGACCTGTGGGACGAGATTTTGAAGGAGTATGACGAGATTGTCTATATCCCTATGTCCAGTGGTTTGAGTAGTTCCTGCGAGACGGCCATTGGGCTTTCACAGGATTATGACGGTAAGGTGCATGTCATAGATAACCAGAGGATTTCCATTACCCAGCGCCAGTCTGTGCTGGACGCCCTTGAGATGGCGAAGAAGGGCATGAGTGCTCAGGAGATTGACGATGTGCTGATGCGGGAGAAATTAGAAGCCAGCATTTATATTACCGTGGATACGCTGAAATATCTGAAAAAGGGCGGGCGTGTCACCCCGGCGGCAGCGGCTATCGGCACAGTGCTGAATTTAAAGCCTGTACTCCAGATTCAGGGAGAGAAGCTGGATTCATTTGCAAAGGTGCGCGGATGGAAGGCGGCCAAGAAGACGATGCTGGATGCAGCGGCGAAGGATCTGGCAGGGAGATTCAGCGGAAAAGAGATGTATATCCATGCGGCGTATACCTGTTCTGAGGAAGAGGCGATGGAGTGGAAAGGGGAGATTGAAGCGAAGTTCCCCGGCTATGATATCCATATGGACAAGCTGTCGCTAAGCGTGTCCTGCCATATCGGGGCAGGGTCAAAAGCGATTGCATGTATTAAGAAGGCGGAATATTAGTACAGCATTGCGCCGATAATACAGGCGGCGCGGTAAATCAAAATCGAGCGTGTCAATTAGGGAATACCAGCATCAGATTCTTAAAATCTGCTGCTGGTATTCGTTGATAAATGGCATTTTATATTTATTGGTGATGATACTTTCGTAGAGATTGGCGGCGAAGATATCTGTTTTTAGCATAGAAAGCCCGGCGCTGCTTAGGTTTCCCGTCTGGGTAAGTTTCGTCACAAGAGGGACTTGGGAGCTGTTCTTCAGTAGGGAGAAGAGTCTCCGTGCATCTTTGCGGAAACCAAGGATGCGGGCATACTGGCAGTATCCCTGTTCCTTGTAAGTCAGCAGGTCTTCCTTGCGGATGTTCAGCAGGATGTGGAACAGGCAGCGGCAGATGCGGCTTAGGGTCATCTCCCGGGTCTTTAACTGGTCGCTGAACTGGTCGAAGGAGATAAAGTCGTTGGCGTTGTTGATGATGCGGTTCGCCAAGTCTTCCGAAATATCTAAGTATTTTGTCAGAGATTCTCTTGTCTCGGTCAAAAGCCGGTATTTTAATAACAGAGAGAAATCGTTGGGGTATACGGGGTAGCGGCTGTGGTGCGTCTCTTCCAGCAAACGGATGCAGGAGGGCGGCACTTGCCCCTCTAAACGGCCTAGGACTTCGGACATGGAAGGCTCGTCGAACATGCCGTCTTTCTCTAAGAGAACGGACTGGCTGGAAAAGCTTAGGAGTCTGCGGATGGCGGAGGCAGAGCTGTAGGAGCCCGTAAGGCTCGTGTCATGGTAGCCGGACACCATGCGTTTGATGGTGTAGGACTTCATGGGGCTTTTTCGCTGGTACAGGGCTTTGATGTACTCAATTCCTAAGATGTTGTTGGGCTGTTCGAGAACCAGGTCAAGCGACTCGTCCTGCAAATATTCTTTAAGCGCCTTCTGGCGTGCCAGGGGGAAGGACATGCCGTTTTTCAGGGCTTGTTTTAAAGACTGCCGGTATCCTTCCGGCTCGTCGGCAAGGATATGCGCCACCCTTGCAAGAAGCCCGTAATCGCCGCATTCGCTGCCGAAGCAGATAGAATCCACGCAGCCGAGCCGTTCAAATAAATCAATGGCTCCTGCAGCGAAATATTCTGCGCTTCCGACGGCGTAACAGACCGGCAGTTCCATCAGGATATCCACTCCTGCTTCCAAAGCGATTTCCGCCCGCAGATGCTTGGGCATGATGGCGGGTGCGCCGCGCTGGACGTAGTTCCCGCTCATGACGACGATGACGGAATCTGCGCCGGTAATCTCTTTTGCTTTCTCAATATGATATAAATGCCCGTTGTGGAACGGGTTGTACTCTGTAATCAGTCCGACTATTTTCATAAGAATCTCCTTGTATATCTTTCTGAAATTGATTATACTATATTAAAGTTGTATATGCAAATGTATGTTGGGAGAAGGCTTGCGGTCATGCCGTATCAGGGATGAAAGACCTGTTTTGTAAGGGTTGGCGGATACGGGCAGGGCGCAGTCTTGATATTTGCGGGCTGATATGTCAGGAAGGAGGGGATACATGATGAGCGAAGAATGGGTAGAAGAGCAGAAGGAAGAATTGACGGATGAGCGAATCTTGCAGATGCTTGGGGAGCGTCAGTATAAAGAGCTGAAAGAAGAGTTGGAGAACCATATGTATCCGGTTGACCTGGCGGATATACTGGAAGGATTCGGGCAGAAGCAGATGGTAATGGTGTTCCGGCTTCTGGCGAAGGAAGAAGCGGCGGAGACATTTACCTATATGAACAGCGATATGCGCGAGCTGCTGATTAATTCTTTGACGGACTCCGAGCTTGAGGAAGTCATGGAAGAGATGTATCTGGACGATACGGTAGACGTGTTGGAGGAGATGCCGGCGAACGTAGTGGACCGTCTCCTGCTGGCGACGGACGAGGAGAAGCGCAGGCAGATTAACCAGCTTTTGCAGTATCCTGAGGACAGCGCCGGTAGCGTGATGAATGTGGATTACATTGCCCTTCGCAAAGAGATGACGGTCGCTGAGGCGATTCTTAGAATCCGGCAGGTGGGACTGAACCGTGAGACCATCTATACTTGTTACGTGACGGAGAAGAAGAAACTTATCGGTCAGGTGGACGTGAAGGAGCTTCTGACTACCAGTGAGTCGAAACGGATTGAGGAAATCATGGAGACGAACATGCTCTACGCCCATACAACGGATGACCAGGAGGACGTGGCATGGACAATCACCAAGTATGGTTTGATTGCGCTGCCCATTGTGGACCGTGAGATGTGTATGGTGGGGATTGTCACCGTCGATGACGCTATGCTGGTCCTGCAGGAGGAGACGACAGAGGATATCAGTATCATGGCGGGTGTCCAGCCCAGTGAGGAGTCGTATTTCGGGACCACCGTGCTAGAGCATGTGAAGAGCCGTATTCCGTGGCTGATGTTCCTGATGCTCTCTGCGACTGTGACCCAGATGATCATGAACAGTTACGAGAGCGCCCTTGCGGTGATGCCGCAGCTTGCGGGGTTTATTCCCATGTTGACGGGTACGGGGGGAAATTGCGGTTCTCAGAGTTCGACCCTTGTGATTCGTGGGCTTGCAGTGGAAGAGATTGAGTTTGCCGACCTTTTGAAGGTAATCTGGAAGGAGGTTCGGATTGCTGTCTGTATCAGCGTCATCCTTTCTGTGGTCAACGGTATCCGTATCATGCTGATGGGGCAGGGCGACGCCACGATGGCATTTACCATTGGGGTTACGATGGCGTGTACGATTATTATTGCGAAGGTGGTGGGGTGTACCCTGCCTCTTGTGGCGGAAAAAGTAGGGCTTGATCCGGCGATTATGGCGACGCCGCTGATATCCACGCTGGTAGATATCAGTACGATTAGTGTGTATTTTGCAATTGTCAGCGCGGTGTTTGCGCTTTAAAAGATGGTTGGGCGGGCGGACTAACGTCCGGCAATGTATTAAAAAATAGACATAAGATTTAAGAACAGACCTTGTCCGTAAGGTTTCTTTGTATTATAATAAAAATATTGAGAATAAATGGAAAGGAGTCTATAATCATGGGATTTATAGATGAAATCAAGGCAAAAGCCAAGACAAACAAAAAGACGATCGTGCTGCCGGAGACTGAAGACATCAGGACGTATGAGGCGGCCGAGGCAGTGCTTAAAGAGGGTACGGCGAACCTGGTCCTTGTGGGAAGTGAAGAAGAGATTGCGAAGAACAAGGGGTCATTTGACATCAGCGGCGCGACGATTGTCGATCCGGCGACCAACGAGAAGACGGACGCTTACATTGCGAAGCTTGTGGAGTTAAGGCAGAAGAAGGGAATGACAGAAGAGCAGGCAAGGGAACTTTTGCTGACCAACTATCTCTATTATGGCGTTATGATGGTGAAGATGAAGGATGCCGACGGCATGGTAAGCGGTGCGTGCCACTCTACCGCAGATACGTTAAGGCCGTGTCTCCAGATTTTGAAGACGAAGCCGGGAACCAAGCTGGTTTCTGCATTCTTCGTGATGGTAGTTCCGGATTGTGATATGGGAGCGGACGGAACCTTTATCTTTGCAGATTCCGGTCTTGAGCAGAACCCAGACCCAGAGAAGTTAGCGGCAATCGCCCTTTCTTCCGCAGAGTCTTTCCGGACGCTGACCGGAAAGGAGCCGGTTGTGGCAATGCTCTCCCACTCTACCAAGGGAAGTGCAAAACATGCGGATGTGGACAAGGTGTTAGAGGCGACACGCATTGCCAAGGAGAATGCGCCGGAAGGCCTGCTGCTTGACGGCGAATTCCAGCTAGACGCTGCGATTGTGCCGGAGATTGGCGCCTCCAAGGCGCCGGGAAGCCCGGTTGCTGGAAAAGCCAACGTATTGGTATTCCCTGACTTAGACGCTGGTAATATTGGGTACAAGCTGGTACAGAGACTTGCAAAGGCAGAGGCTTATGGCCCTCTTACACAGGGAATCGCAGCGCCGGTGAACGACCTGTCCCGTGGATGCAGCGCACAGGATATCGAGGGAGTGGTAGCCATTACGGCTGTTCAGTGTATGGCGGAAGGTTAGAATGAGTTTGTATATCTGGCTTAAATCAAAAATAACAAGAGAGGGAAAAACAAATGAATGTATTAGTTATCAACTGTGGAAGTTCATCTTTAAAATTTCAGTTAATCAATTCTGATTCTGAGCAGGTTCTTGCAAAGGGACTGTGCGAGAGAATCGGGATTGACGGAAGCCTTACTTATCAGCCGGAAGGCGGAGAGAAGGTAAAGTCTGACAAGGCTATGCCTACACATACGGAGGCAATCCAGTTCGTAATCGATGCACTGACGGATGCGGATACGGGCGTTGTGAAGAGCTTGGGCGAGATCGGGGCAGTAGGACACCGCGTGGTACACGGAGGAGAGAAGTTCGCAAGCTCTGTAGTAATCACCGATGAAGTAAAGCAGGCGATTGAGGACTGTAACGACCTTGCGCCGCTCCACAATCCTGCGAACTTAATCGGTATCAATGCGTGCGAAAAGCTGATGCCAGGAACACCAATGGTTGCAGTGTTCGATACCGCGTTCCATCAGACCATGCCGGAGAAGGCCTATATGTACGGTCTTCCATATGAGTATTATGATAAGTACAAAGTCAGAAGATACGGTTTCCACGGTACAAGCCACAGCTTTGTTTCCAAGAGAGCGGCTGAGCTTGCAGGAAAGCCTTATGATCAGGTTAAGACGATTGTGTGCCATCTCGGGAACGGTGCAAGTATCTGTGCGGTAGAGAACGGCAAGTCTGTGGATACCTCTATGGGACTGACACCTTTGGAGGGCCTTGTGATGGGAACCCGCTCCGGAGATATCGACCCGGCGATTCTGGAGTTCATTTCCAAGAAGGAGGGACTGGATATTGCAGGGCTTATGAACATGCTGAATAAGAAGTCTGGCGTGTTTGGGCTTTCCAACAATCTGTCCAGTGATTTCCGTGATTTGGAAGATGGCGCTAATTCCGGCAACAATGAGGCAAGGATTGCTTTGGAAGTATTCGGATACCGTGTTGCGAAATATGTGGGAAGCTATGTTGCTGCGATGAACGGTGTGGATGTGATTGCATTTACGGCTGGAATCGGAGAGAACTCCGGAACCGTGCGTTCTTCCGTACTCAAGTATCTTGGATACCTTGGAATCAGCGTGGACGAAGAGGCGAACAAGAAGCGCGGGGAAGAGATTACAATCTCTACGGCGGATTCCAAAGTGAAAGTTATGGTAATCCCAACCAATGAGGAACTGGCAATCGCCCGTGAAACCGTTGCATTAGTATAAGAAGTTTAGAAGATGGGTGTTGACAAATTTGATTTACGTGATATAATAGTCTAGGTGTGAATAGGAGTTTAGCTATGATATTAGACCTATCCAGCGTTCTGTCGGAACAGCATAATACAATAGAACAGACCGTGCCTGTGGAGACGGATGTATTCCGGTGCGAGACGGGAAGTTTTAAACTTGTAAAGAAATCGGATTTGTCGCTTTGTATTGCGTATGCAGGGGACAAGAAGTTAGAGATTTCCGGCAAGGGAAATGTGACGGCTGTGATTCCGTGCGACCGTTGCCTTGCGGATGTGGAGGTGGAGATTCCCCTTTCTTTTTGCAGGAAGGTAAGCGTGGATTTGGAAGCTGCTGGGACGGCAGATGATTTAGACGAATCAAATTATATTGACGGATATAACTTTGACGTAGAACAGTTGATCTACAACGAGTTATTAGCAGGGTGGCCGACGAAAATTCTGTGTAGCGAAGACTGTAAGGGAATTTGCAGCGTATGTGGTCAGAACTTGAATGAAGGGACTTGTGGCTGTGAAGACACAGGTCTTGACCCTAGAATGTCAGTTATCCGTGATGTGTTTAAGAATTTTAAGGAGGTGTAACCTATGTCAATTTGTCCAAAGAATAAGTCTTCTAAGGGAAGAAGAGACAAAAGAAGAGCGAACTGGAAGATGAGCGCACCGAATCTTGTGAAGTGCAGCAGATGCGGCGAGTTAATGATGCCTCATAGAGTTTGCAAGGCTTGTGGTTCTTATAACAAAAAAGAAATCATCCCGCAGGACTAATAAGATGTAAGAAAGAAGTTTCCAGGTATCTGGAAACTTCTTTTGTATGTTGTTAAGAATTCAAAAAAATATTTACCATTTTTTTGTAAATCATATCTGTCTAATTGTAATATGATTATGACTATAGTATAATGTGTATAGAATCTAAAACTTTTCAGAAAAAGTCGAAGGAAAAAGTTACTCAAGGAGGGGGAAGCAATGGCGGTTATACAAGTTGTCAAGTATAATGGCGCGCCGAATATATTTGCATGGAAGTATCCCAGCGAAGAGTTGGGAACATGGACGCAGCTTATTGTGAATGAATCCCAGGAAGCAGTTTTGTTTAAGGGAGGGAAGGCGCTTGATGTCTTTACAAGCGGGAGATACACTCTGGATACGAAGAATATCCCGCTGCTAAACCATATCGTCAATATACCTTTTGGAGGAAGATCGCCTTTTACGGCTGAGGTTTGGTATGTTAACAAACTCTTTAAATTAGATATCAAATGGGGGACAGCATCCGCGCTTCAGATTCAAGATCCGAAATACGGGGTCTTTATTCCTTTGCGTTCAAACGGCATGTTTGGAATCCAGATTGACGACTCAAAAAAGTTCCTTATCAAACTGGTTGGGACAATGCCGGGATTTGATGAAAGAAGTGTGGTCAGGTATTTTAGAGGGTTATACATAACTAAAGTGAAGGATGCCATTTCGTCGTATGTGATTAAGAATGGAATCAGCGTACTTGAGATTAATGCATACCTGGATGAGCTTTCTGCTTTTATGAAAAAGCAGATTGAGCCGGAAATGTCCGAGTATGGGATCAAATTACTTAATTTTTATGTGAATGAAATAAGTATTCCGGAAGAGGATCCGGCTGTCAGCAAGCTGAAAGAGGCCCTTGCGAAAAAGGCGGAGATGAACATTATCGGCTATAACTACCAGCAAGAACGTTCTTTCGACACCATGGAGTCCGCCGCCCAGAATGAGAGTATGGGCGCGATGCCGTTTATGGGCGTTGGAATGGGGCTGGGGATGGGCGCCGGTATCGGAGGGGCAATGGCTAATTCTATGTCGGAAATTTCAAGCCATATGACATTTCATAACAACCAAAATCTGACAGAGTGTCCAAAGTGCCATGCAAAAATAAACCAGGGGCAGCGGTTTTGCGGCTCTTGCGGTTTCGACATTGATGATTCGATTGAAGAGATTGTATGCAGCAGATGCGGGACTGAACTTAGAGGGTCAAAATTTTGCGTGGAATGCGGAAAGAAATATACTCCATGCCCGCAATGTGGGCAGGACTTGGACGAGGACACTATGGAGTGTGATACATGCGGGTATGAACCGCCTAAAAAATGTTCACATTGCGGAGCGATTATGCGGTCAGGCGCAAATTTCTGTCCGGAGTGTGGAAAATCTGTGGTAAATGAATGCCCTAAGTGCGGGATGGTTTTAGAAGGAGAACCCAATTTCTGTCCGAAATGTGGAGAAAGGCTGAGGTAAAATATGATTAAAAAGGTTCAGATTACGGTATTGCTTGGAGTCATAGTTTTAATCGCAACAGGTGCGGTTTATGCAGTTGCCAGGCCAGAGGTATATTCTTCGACAGCCGTTGGTTTTGCATTCCTGTTATTCTCGGAGATCGTATTCTTTGGAGGAATCGTATTTGTCGAATATTGGGCTTTGAAGTCTCCTGGAATTTTAACCCTTGCTGGAATCGGCGTCCCTTTGGGCGGTTATGCGCTTATTGTTTTTATTTCTTCGATTATTTATATGAATTTTCACAGAATTCAGTTAAGCAAATTTTTGACTTTACAAATTGTGCTGCTTGTTGCTTTGATTTTTATTGTAGTTATCATGGCTGTTTTTTCAAAAGCAGCAAAAGACAGAGATGATAAAACACTCCAAACAGATGCTATGATGCGTACGTTTGTGGATGAGCTTACTGGGATTAGGGATTACATAGAAAAGAAAAGCGAAATTGACCATGTGATTGAAGAAATAAGATTTTCCGATACTTTTGCTATGGTAGAGGCGGATGTGGAATTAGACGAAGCCATATCGAAATTAAAGAAAAAAGTAACGACAGAAAAAGTAGACGAAGAGGAATTGGAAAAGTCTATAAAAAATATTGAATTTCTTGCGAAGAAGAGAAAATTGCAAGTAAAAAATATGAAACAAGGTGGAATATAGGAGAAATAAGTTATGGATAGAAAAAAGAAATCCCCGTCATGGACAGTTGTTGTAATTTGGTTTATTGTATTTTGGCCGGTAGGTTTTTATATGATTTATAAGAAATTAGCAAACGATAAATCTGCCGCAATGAAAAACAGTAAAGTGTTGAAAACAATAGGTTATTTCTTTTTATTCTGTGCAGTTTCATTACCGCTGGTAGAGATTGGAAGTGAAAGCGGCAATAATATGGGTTCGATTTTGACGTGTGTGGTATTCTATACCGTCGGCGGTATCCTTCTTGTGCGCGGAGGGAAGAAACTGCAGAAATCAGGAGAGAGATATAAGAAATTAATTGAGATTGTGATTAACCAGCAGCAATATACGATTGAAAATATTGCCGCCCAGATGGGATTAGATTACGGAGAAACAGTGGATGCTCTTCAGGAAATGATTGATAAGGATTATTTTGCAGGAGCATATATAGACCTGGCTAATCATGAACTCGTATTTCCCGATAGATTTCAACAGACAGGATATCATGCGAACCAGAATCTTTATGCGGAAGTTAACGCAGGAGGAGCGCCGCAGCAAAAAGTGGTTAAATGTCCGAATTGCGGCGGAAAAAATATCATTACTGCCGGGCAGGTATCTGAGTGTGATTACTGCGGTTCTCCAATACAATAAAAATGAAATACGCAATATATGGTATTGTAGGTATCTTTTCCCATATATTGCGTATATGCTGTTATTTGATAATACGCGTACTTTCACTAGTCCATATGAGATAAGATTTGATTTCTGAAACCATCTTTCCCAAACACATCGGTTTTCTATGATTTTTCCTCTATTTTGATTTTCATTTGATTAACGAATAATTGGATAATGTATCGATTTCATCGTCAATAACCGATAGAATTGTACAGAGCCTATGACACAGTCTGAATTTATGGTATACTTAGTGATATCAAAAAGTAAGTGGTATGAAAAGGAGAATTTGTATGATGATTTTCTGGGGACTTATGATTCCTTTTATCGGTACGACGTTGGGAGCGGCTTGTGTGCTGTTTATGAAAAACGAGCTGAATCCTCTGATTCAGAAAGCGCTTTTGGGATTTGCGGCCGGCGTTATGGTTGCTGCGTCTGTGTGGTCGCTGCTGATTCCGGCCATGGATATGTCGGAGCATATGGGTAAGTTTGCATTTGTGCCGGCGGCGGTCGGATTTGTTCTGGGAATTGGTTTCCTGTTGGCGCTTGACCGGGCGATTCCACATATGCATGTGGGGTCCGACGAAATTGAAGGCCCGAGGTGTGTGCTGAATAAATCTACCATGCTTGTGTTGGCAGTTACGATTCACAATATCCCGGAAGGCATTTCCAGCGGGGCTGTATTTGCAGGATTGCTGACAGGCAATGCGGATGTGACGGTTACGGGGGCATTTGCGTTGGCTATTGGAATTGCTGTGCAGAATCTTCCGGAGGGATTTATTGTATCTCTTCCTGTGAGGAATGAGGGAGAAGGGCGTGGTAAGGCGTTCTTGTATGGTTCAATGTCTGGAATCGTAGAGCCGATTGCAGGCGGGATTACGGTGCTGCTTGCAGCTTATATTACTCCGGTCTTGCCGTATCTGCTTGCATTTGCTGCGGGTGCAATGATTTATGTGGTCGTGGAGGAGTTGGTGCCGGAGTCTGCAGAAGGGGAGCATAGTAATATTGGGACGATTGGGTTTGCGGCTGGATTTGTGTTGATGATGATTTTGGATGTGGCGTTGGGGTAGATAGCTGTGTGGCCGATTGCCTGACAGAGGGCAAAATAGGATAAAGTGGAAGGAATTGACAATATGCGGATTACACTTGTTACCGTGGGGAAGATAAAAGAAAAATATCTGAGAGACGCTGTTGCGGAATATGTAAAGCGTCTGGGGAAATATTGTAAATTGGAAATTATCGAAGTGGCAGATGAGAAGACGCAGGAACGCGCCAGTGAAACGGAGGAGATGGCTGTCCGTTCCAAAGAGGGGGAGCGGATATTAAAGCATGTGAAGGAAGATGCGTATGTAATTACGCTGGAGATACAGGGGAATCAGATTTCGTCGGAGGAATTGGCAGATAAGATTGAGGGGCTTGGCGTGCAGGGAAAGAGCCATGTTGTGTTCATCATCGGAGGGTCGATTGGACTGGGGATGGAGGTGATGAAACGGTCGGATTATGCGTTGAGTTTTTCGAGGATGACGTTCCCGCATCAGTTGATGCGGGTGATTCTGTTGGAGCAGATTTATAGAGGGTTTCGGATTTTTAATGGAGAACCGTATCATAAATAAAAGTCATATATGCAACGCAAATAGACTGTTAATTTAAAACATTGAAGATGGAGATGCAGGAAGCAATCAGGACATGGGAAGAACTAAAGATAAAAGATGGTTTCCTATTTGCCAAGGTAATGCGGGACAAGAGACTGTGTAAGATGCTTCTGGAGAGACTTCTCCAAACCAAGATTAAGGATATCGTGTATCTGGAAGAGGAGAAGGCAATTGATATTGGAAAGGATGCAAAGAGTGTACGTCTGGATGTGTATCTTGAAGATGGGAACCGAGTGTTTGATTTAGAGATGCAGACGACAGATAAGGGGAATTTACCGAAGAGAAGCCGTTACTATCAGGGAATGATAGATTTGAATACCATAGAGAAAGGCGAGAATTACAAGAAGCTGAAAGAAAGCTATGTTATATTTATCTGTAATTTTGACCCGTTCCACCAAGGGAAAGCGCAGTATACATTTGAGAATCTGTGTTTAGAGGATAAAAGCCTGAAGTTGAATGATGGGGCGAAGAAGGTGTTTTTCAATGCGGAAGGCTACATGGATGCAGAGAATGAAGATGTAAGAGAATTTTTAAAATATGTAAGGGGAGACGAAAGTAATAATCCTTTCGTGAAAGAGATTGATGAAAAGGTGGCGCAGGTAAAAGAAAGCAAAGAATGGAGGTTGGAGTATATGACTTTGTTAATGAGAGAAGCAGAGATTAGGGAAGAAGGAAGAGAGGAAGGAAGGGAAGAAGGTATCAGGGGAACGGTCTCTGTGTTAAGAGAGATGAATGTTCCGGCGCAGACAATCTTGCTTAAAATTCAGAAGCAGTTTAATCTGAATCCGGAAACATCCAAAAAGTATTTGTAAAGATGGAATTGCAGGAATAATTAGGAAAAAAGGAGATTAAGATGCTTAATAACAAAGGGTTTGATTTATGGGCGGATGGATATGATAAAAGTGTGGGGGTGTCGGACGAGGATGGCACTTATCCGTTTGCGGGATATAAGCAGATATTGAATGAAATTTACAACAGAGTGCTGACAAATAAAAGTAAGGCCGTTTTGGATATTGGGTTCGGCACTGGTACCCTGACCACTAAATTGTATGAGCAGGGATGCCAAATTTGGGGACAGGATTTCTCCGGAAGAATGATTGAACTGGCAAAAGAAAAGATGCCGGAGGCAAAACTATTCCAGGGAGATTTTTCAAAGGGTCTTGTTGATGAATTAAAACATCATAGATATGATACAATTATGGCTACATATTCTCTGCATCATCTGTCAGATGAGCAAAAGATCTGTTTTATTAAAGAAATATTATCCTTATTGCGCGATGGGGGATGTCTGTATATTGGAGACATAATGTTTGAAACATGGGCAGAGCTGGAGAAGTACAAAACATTGATTGGCGAGGAATGGGATGATGATGAATTCTATTTTGTAGTAGACGAATTGACGAAATTTTTTCCGCAGATGAAATATGAAAAGTTCTCGTTCTGTGCCGGATTGTTATCTATACCCATTCGGGCATCTCGAGATTTTTGAAGTCGTTGTGCAAAAAAGAGAAATATTATAAAATTAAAAACGTTTTTTTATGAATATATGCGGTTGATATTTGCTGAGAGAAGTGATAGGATTCTAGTAAAGTAGTTTAAGAGAGCTCTAAACAACTGAAATATTTTTTAGCAAAGACGCTTATTTACCTGGATGGTGAGTAGGCGTTTTTTCATATTAAATTGTACTGAAGTAAGTTAAAAATTGAAAAAGAGCAAGACGGGAGAGAGGATATTATGTTACTAAAAGAGACAGGATTAACCGCACAGGACATCAAAGAAAAGGTTGACAAATACATGATTGAAACCTATGAAAGATTCGATTTTGTGGCCGAAACCGCAAAGGATATGTACGTCCGAGATGAAAAGGGCGAGGCATATCTCGATTTTTACGCAGGAATCGCAGTGAATTCAGTAGGCAACTGTAATCCGTCAGTCGTGGAGGCAGTTCGCGAGCAGGTAGGACAGATCATGCAGACCTTCAATTATCCCTATACAGTTCCGCAGGCGCTTCTTGCAGAGAAGATCTGTACTGCAACAGGCATGGACAAGATTTTTTTCCAGAACAGCGGAACAGAAGCAAATGAAGCAATGATCAAGATGGCGAGAAAGTACGGCGTTGAAAAATACGGTTCCGGTAAGTATAATATCGTTACAGCGGCAAACTCATTTCATGGAAGGACTTTTGGGGCGATGAGTGCGACCGGGCAGCCAGACAATGCCTGCCAGACAGGGTTTGGAGATATGACGCCTGGCTTTACCTATGCGGAATATAACAATCTTGATGCATTCAAAGCTGCCTGTACGGAGAATACGGTTGCGATTATGATTGAACCGGTTCAGGGAGAGGGCGGAGTTAATCCTGCAACGCCGGAATTTATGAAGGGGCTCCGTAAGTTCTGTGATGAGAACCATATCCTGCTGCTGCTTGACGAGGTCCAGACCGGCTGGTGCAGGACGGGCGCTGTCATGAGTTATATGAATTACGGGGTAAAGCCGGATATTGTCTCTATGGCGAAGGCTATGGGAGGCGGTATGCCCATCGGAGCGATCTGTGCAACGGCAGAAGTGGCCAAGGCATTTACTGCGGGCTCCCATGGTTCGACATTTGGTGGACATCCGGTCTGCTGTGCGGCGTCGCTTGCAGCAGTTACAGAGCTGTTGGATCAAGATCTGGCAGGGAATGCGAAGAAGATGGGAGCGTATTTCATGAAGATGCTTGGAACTCTTCCCCATGTCAAGGAGGTGCGGGGCCAGGGATTGCTGGTGGGCGTGGAATTTGAGGATGGAATTAGCAGTGCAGAGATCAAGCATGCCTGTTTTGACAGAAAGCTGCTGATTACAGCCATCGGCTCCAGTGTGATCCGTATGATACCACCGCTGATTGTTACTGAGAATGACTGTAAAAAGGCGTTTGATATCATTGCAGATGCCGTTCGTGAGGTGTATGCTGCGAATATGCGGAAAAAGCTGACTGCTGCGTAAGCTTTCGTATGTAGGTACTCTGCGAAGTCCACAGGTCATACTGTGGAATCAGGAGGCATCGTGGATAGTGTTTTATTTGTCCTTGACAGATTATATGATTCTGTCAAGGACGTTTTTTATGCATGAAATCATACCTTAATGGACGAAGTCCACCCGTCCCGCCAAGGGGCATGCATTACGGTGTGCCCTTGGGTATGAGCGGCGAGACGATGCCTGCAAAGAACGCTGCATTAATCATCTATTGACATATGGTACAATATGGAATATAATAATACCAACTAAAAAGGTAGGTATTGGAAAGATGAAAGGAGAACCGATTATGGCTGATTACAGATTTGAAACATTACAACTACATGTAGGCCAGGAGAATCCTGACCCGGCAACTGACGCCCGTGCAGTTCCCATCTATGCGACTACTTCTTATGTATTCAGGGACTCTGCCCATGCAGCGGCTCGTTTTGGCCTTGCCGATGCCGGCAATATCTACGGCAGACTGACGAACTCCACGCAGGACGTATTGGAGCAGCGGGTGGCAGCGTTGGAGAGCGGCGCGGCTGCCTTGGCCCTTGCCTCCGGAGCGGCGGCAATTACATATACGCTGGAAGCCTTGGGACAGAATGGTGGTCATTTTGTCGCACAGAAGACCATATATGGGGGCAGCTACAATCTGCTGGCGCATACGCTCCCAGCATTCGGTATTACTGCCAGCTTTGTAGACATTCATGACCTTTCGGAGGTGGAAGCAGCCATTCAGGATAACACTAGGGCGATTTATATCGAGACCCTCGGCAATCCGAACAGTGATATTCCAGACATTGACGCATTGGCGGAACTCGCTCATAAGCATGGCCTTCCGTTGGTGGTAGATAATACCTTTGGTACGCCGTATCTGATCCGTCCCATTGAGCACGGGGCAGATATTGTTGTTCATTCAGCTACGAAGTTTCTCGGAGGCCACGGTACGACTCTTGGCGGAATCATTGTAGATTCCGGAAGATTCGACTGGACGGTTTCCGGAAGATATCCGGCGATTGCAGAACCAAATCCCAGCTATCACGGCATATCCTTTGTGAAAGCGGCGGGGCCGGCAGCATTTGTAACGTATATCCGTGCAATCCTGCTTCGTGACACAGGAGCGGCGATTTCTCCTTTTGCGGCATTTCTGCTCTTGCAGGGAATCGAGACATTGTCGCTGCGTCTGGAACGCCATGGGGCGAATACAAAGAAGGTGGTGGAATTTCTTGCGGATCATCCCCAAGTCGAGAAGGTCAACCATCCGTCCTTACCGAATCATCCGAACCATGAGCTGTATCAGAGATACTTCCCGGATGGAGGCGGCTCCATCTTCACGTTTGAGATTAAGGGAGGCGTAGAAGAGGCACATAAGTTTATTGACAATTTGAAAATCTTTTCTTTGCTTGCCAATGTTGCCGATGTGAAAAGCCTGGTTATCCATCCGGCGACCACGACCCACAGCCAGCTTACAAAAGAAGAACTTGAAGATCAGGGAATTAAGCCCAATACCATCCGGCTTTCCATTGGTACAGAGCATATTGATGATATCATAGCCGATTTGCAGAATGGCTTTGATGCGATAAAATAGGAGGAATCGTCATGTCTAATATTTATACGTCTGTCGATCAGTTGATTGGCAGGACACCACTTCTGGAACTGATACATATCGAGGAGGCTTACGGTCTGAAAGCAAGAATTCTTGCGAAGCTCGAATACTTGAATCCGGCGGGCTCTGTAAAGGATCGTGTCGCAAAAATGATGATTGAGGAAGCCGAGAGAACGGGAAGGCTTAGGCCTGGCTCCGTCATTATCGAGCCGACTTCCGGCAATACAGGTATCGGCCTTGCCGCTGTAGCCGCAGCAAGAGGATACCGGGTCATTATCGTAATGCCCGAGACAATGTCCGTGGAACGACGCCAGCTTATGAAAGCCTATGGCGCCGAGCTGGTACTGACCAAAGGAGCCGAAGGTATGAAGGGTGCAATTGCCAAAGCGGAGGAAATGGCTGGCGAGATACCGGGAAGCTTCCTTCCGGGGCAGTTCGTCAATCCTGCCAATCCGAAGGCGCACAGGGAGTGGACCGGTCCTGAAATATACGAGGACACGGATGGGAAGGTGGATATCTTTGTGGCGGGAGTAGGAACCGGCGGGACGATAACCGGTGTAGGCGAGTACCTGAAATCAAAGAATCCTGCCGTCCGGATCGTTGCCGTTGAGCCTGCGGCTTCTGCCGTGCTCTCTGCAGGTGCGGCAGGCCCCCATAAGATTCAGGGGATTGGCGCGGGATTTGTTCCGGAAGTCCTGAATACGGCGATTTACGATGAAATCCTGCCAGTTTCTGATGAAGATGCATTTGCGGCGGGAAGGCTCGTAGGCAGGAAGGAAGGCATTCTCGTAGGAATCTCATCTGGCGCCGCAGTTTTTGCTGCGGTCAAGTTAGCGAAGCAACCGAAAAATGAAGGTAAAACAATCGTTGTACTCCTGCCTGATACGGGAGACCGATATCTGTCTACGCCGCTGTTTGCAGAGTAGGAGGAATGATGATTTCAACAAAAGGCAGATATGCACTTAGGGTGATGGTCGATTTGGCAGAGAATTATGGAAAAGGTTATATTCCTATGAAAGAGGTGGCAAAAAGACAGGATATCTCCCTAAAATATCTGGAGCGGATACTCCCTGTCCTAACGAAGAACAAGTTGATTGAAGGGCTTCAGGGGAAGGGCGGCGGATACCGTCTGGCGGCAGAGCCTGGCAGTATCCGTGTCGGGGATATCCTGCGCCTTACGGAAGGGAATCTTGCACCGGTGGCTTGCCTTAGGTGTGAGACGAATGCTTGCGAGAGGGCAAAAGAATGCAAGACACTGCCGATGTGGATGGAATTTTACAGGCTTACGAACGCATATTTTGATGGGATCACGTTGGAAGATCTGATGGTGTGGATTCAAAAGGAATCATAATCGGGAAGGTACTTTGCTTAGAAACAAAATGATGCGGATGATAAGGAGGAAGGCAGATGGAAGGAGATTTGGATATTATAGCGTTGCCAAAAGAAGAATGGGCAGGGACCGTGATACCCATGAAATACACAGCAGAGGAATATTATGATATTCGGATAGAGAGGGATGGGAGCGGCTTCCATGTCAGTATGCCAAAACAGCGTTTTGACGTACCGGTATCTCATTATCCGGAGGAGTACGATTTCCCGGATAAACTGTATCAGCCTCATTGGGAGAAGGCATGTGCGTGGGGGATCGTTAAAGAGCAGGATGGGAAAAAACAGATGCTTGCCTGTATCGAGACTTGTCCGGAGGAGTGGAGCAACCGGCTGATGGTGACGGAATTATGGGTGCATGAGAATCTCAGAAGGCAGGGGATCGGGCATCGGCTTATGGCTGTGGCAAAAGAACAAGCGGTTCGGGAGCGCAGAAGGGCGATGATTCTGGAGACCCAGTCCTGCAATACGGCGGCGATCCGATTCTACGAGAAGGAAGGATTTGAGTTGATCGGGTTTGACACATGTTGTTATTCCAATCGTGACAGAGAACGGAAAGAAGTCCGTATCAATATGGGATATTTCTTAAAGGAAGAGGATTAGATGGGGGCGCATGACGGAGAGTATCCGCTGCGCCGATATTCCAGAATTGTGGAGATGGAATGAAGTTTCCGGGTTGATATTTTTCTCAAGATGGGCGATAATATAGAGTAAGAAACCATAAGAAGCGGGAGGAACAAATGGAACGCAGAGATAAGACGAACTATTATCTAGATCTTGCAGAGATGGTGTCCCAGAGATGTACCTGTCTAAGGAGGCACTATGGAGCAGTGATCGTAAAAAACGACGAAGTAATTTCCACAGGATATGTCGGCGCTCCCAGAGGGCGGAAGAACTGTACGGATCTTGGCGAGTGTGTCCGCAAGAAGATGGGGGTGCCGCGGGGAGAGCGTTACGAACTCTGCCGGAGCGTCCACGCCGAGGCGAATGCGATCATCAGCGCATCGAGGGATAAGATGATCGGAAGCTCCATGTATCTGATCGGAATTGAGGTGGATACGGGAGAGTATATCAAGAATGCCAATAGCTGTTCTATGTGCAAACGGCTGATCATTAACGCAGGAATCAAGAAGGTATTTATCCGTGATACGAAGGAGACATACCGGATGATTCTCGTAAGCGACTGGGTGGAGAATGATGAATCAATCGACGGAGTGTTTGGATACTAAGAAAAATAAATGGAAGAAAATAGCCAGAGAATGTTTTGACATGATCGTGATACCGATCCTGCTTGCTTTGTTTTGCAGCAAGGTCTTGATCGTCAATGCCACGATACCGTCCGGTTCCATGGAGGACACCATCCTTCCGGGGGATCGGATAATTGGCTTCCGTCTGGCATATCTTTTGCAGGAGCCTGACCGGGGGGATATTATTATCTTCCGTTTCCCGGATGATGAATCCCAGGTCTTCATAAAAAGGGTCATCGGACTTCCCGGAGAGACGGTTCGTATTGTGGATGGACGGGTCTACATAGACGGTTCAGATACGCCCCTTGATGAGATTTACCTGAAAGAGGCGCCGCAAGGCAGTTTTGGACCTTATGAGGTTCCAAAGGATTCCTATTTTGTGATGGGGGACAACCGGAATCATTCCCATGATTCCAGATTTTGGGAACATCAATATGTAGAGAAAGAGAAGATTCTGGCTAAGGCGGTATTCCAATATTATCCGCGGATTAGGATGGTGGAATGATGAAGTACATACGACGGATTTGTTGTGCGTTGTGGATATGTCTTACGGCAAATATCCCGTTTTTATATCATGATAACATTTTTTTCATGCTCCTTTTGGTATTTGGGTTTATTTTGCTCAATATTATCCCGGCATTTTCCCATCGGAAGATTTCGGGAAGAAGGCTTAGGATCTGTGCGGATGGCTGTGAGCTTCTGGTCTGTTTTCTGTTATCTGTGAGTGTGTCGGCGGTGGGTTTAGCCATAATGCTGCCGGTATGTTTTCCGCAGGACAAGCTGTTATGGTTCGCGGATCTTGCCTGTGTGATAGCCGTGGAGGCGGCGGTGTTCTTTAGCGGCATCATCCGTGTATATCTGACCTCCTCACAGATTGGGGTAAAATGGAGGACGATAGGGATTCTGTGCGCATGGATACCGATTGTAAATCTTGCAGTGCTGCTGAAGATTATCCGTATGGCGGCGGCAGAATGGGAATTTGAGAGCGGGAAGATCATGCAGGCGCAGGAGCGTAAGGATGAGAGACTGTGTGAGACCAGATATCCGATCCTCATGGTGCATGGGGTGTTCTTCCGTGATTTTAAATATTTTAATTATTGGGGGAGGATTCCCAAAGAACTAGAGGCGCATGGCGCTTCGGTCTACTATGGGAACCATCAGTCGGCGGCTTCGGTTGCGGACAGCGGCGGGGAGCTTGCCAGGCGTATCAGGGAGGTAATTGCCGAGACGGGCTGTCAGAAGGTGAATATCATCGCACATTCTAAGGGCGGGCTGGATTCGCGGTATGCGGTCAGTGTTCTTGGGTTGGCAGAATATGTCGCGTCCCTGACCACGATTAACACGCCTCACCGGGGATGTATTTTTGCGGATTATCTTCTGGGGAAGATTCCTCAGGCAGCGAAGGATAAGGTGGCGGATACTTATAATGCCGCCCTTAGGAAATTAGGGGATGAGAACCCGGATTTCCTTGCTGCAGTCACGGATCTTACGGCTTCGGCATGTCAGAGGTTCAACCAGAATGTACCGGATATGCCGGGGGTTTATTATCAGAGTGTGGGTTCCAAACTGAATGTGGCGTCAGGAGGAAGGTTTCCGCTCAATTTTTCCCATCAGCTGGTGAAATTTTTTGACGGCCCGAACGATGGGCTGGTTGCGGAGAGTTCCTTTCCCTGGGGGGAAGATTATACATTTCTAACGACCAGCGGGAGACGGGGGATTTCCCATGGGGATATGATCGATCTGAACCGGGAGAATATCCGGGACTTCGATGTGAGAGAGTTTTATGTGGGGATCGTCAACGGGCTGAAGGAGAGAGGGTATTAAAGATAAATGCCTATCATAGATTTATGGAGGAATAATATGGCTCTGAAAAATAAACTGGGGATTAATGATTCAGCGGAACTTGCAAGAGTTCATTAATTTTTATTTAATGAGTTATATGATTTTGCCGGAAAAGTGAGGACTGTAAATCTTGCAAAAGGCAATTTCAGATTTGCGCCTGTTATGTATTTGGAAGCTGCTTTGAGGAATATTGACAATATGCCTCAATCAACTTTCGATGAGATTGTAGAAAAATATGTAGAGATGAATATTGCCCATCCATTTAGAGAAGGTAATGGGAGAAGTACACGTATATGGCTTGACTTGATATTAAGAAAAGAATTAAAGCTAGTGATAGATTGGAATAAGGTTGATAAAGAAGATTATCTGCTTGCTATGGAAAGAAGCCCGATTAAGGATGTGGAAATTAAAATTCTGCTTAAAAATGCATTAAGACCTATAAAGTTTGATGGCAAGAAAGAGTTGAATTTGCCGACAGGATTGGTGTATACTAAAGGAAAAATATAGAATAATTATGAAGAGGTGTTGAAAAGATGGATTTATTGGAAGTAATGAGAAGCCGCAGGAGCGTAAGGACTTACACCGGGGAAGCTGTTCCGGAAGAGAAGGTGGATCAGATCTTAAAGGCAGGGCTTTTGTCTGCATCCGGAAAGAATTTAAAGCCGTGGGAGTTCATCGTGGTCCATGATAAGGATGTGCTGGCGAAGCTTACGAAGAGCAGGGCGGCCGGCGCGGCAATGCTTGAGCATGCGGACTGCGCGATTGTTGTCGTAGGCGACACGGAGAAGACCGACGTTTGGACTGAGGACTGTTCGGCTGCCATGGCGAATATGCATTTGATGGCTGACTGCCTTGGCGTGGGAAGCTGCTGGGTACAGGGAAGGCTTCGGGAGGCTTCAGACGGAAGGACGACGGAAGTGTTCATTCGGGATTTGCTTGGTATTCCGGACAAGTATGGCGTGGAGGCGATCCTGTCATTGGGAATGCCTAAGGATCATCCGGCCGCATATTCTCTGGACGAGCTGCCGATGGATAAGATTCATAAGGAGAAATTTTAAAGGGATAAGGGTAAGCCATTCCAGAGAGATGTGTAACTTTGGAATGGCTTATTTTCCGGGAGGAAGCGTATATGATTAGAAAAACCAGAAAAAAGAAGGCCGCCGCCGTATCCATCATCGGCGGGGCAGACGGACCCACCAGCGTTTTTATTGCAGGAAAGACGAAGAAGAAAAGCCTGAAAGAAAAAATACGGCAAAGACATATCCTTAGGAAAAGGGAAAAGGCTGCGTCAGCTATCAAAGCAGAACCCCATAGCTTTGACGAGCTGGTACTTTATCTGCAAAATAAACACCATGCGTCTGAGCTGTCAAAACAGAGTGTTTCTTATCAGGAACAATATAAATGTGTGAAAGAATCCCTGATTTTACATTACCAGCCGGAATTGCTGGGAGATTTGGCAAAGATTGCGGATCTCAAAGGCAGGGACCGAGCTTCCATCGAGGAAGCGCTCCGTCAGGCCAGGCTTCGCAGCGAGGCGGCCCAGGCGGTTTCGGACGGGCAGTTCCCAATAGATTTTCATCTTTATAGAATCTGTACCAAAAGAGGGATGATTGAATTTGCAGTGGAGAGAAGATGGGGATTGATTTCCTGTTCTTACAGCGGCAGCAAGGAAGAGATGAAGAGACTGAAAGCAATTTGCCGGGACGTATATCTATATTACGGGGTCACAGAAGAGGATATCCGCAATCAGACAGACCGTTATCAAGAATTAGTGTCTGTTTTGGCGATTTAGAGCGGATAATGAATGATTCGCAGTATCGGCGATGCATCAAAAAAACAGCCACTGACGGTATGGCTGTTTTTCTTCTTCACATCTATCGTTCTCAAGCAACTGCCTTTAAGCGATTCCGTTCACGGCTTTTGCCAGACGGGAAATCTTTCTTGAACAGGTATTCTTGTGGTAAACGCCCTTGCTTCCTGCCTTGTTAATCTCAACAGTCGCAACTTTGAGAGCCTCTGCGGCAGCCTGTGCGTCTTTGTTCGCAACAGCAGCCTCGACCTTCTTCACGCAAGTTTTTACCTTAGACTTGATTGCCTTATTTCTAGCAGCTTTTGTTTCGTTCACTAAGATTCTCTTCTTTGCAGATTTGATATTAGCCAATTTGTCCACCTCCAATATCTTATATTTCGATTCATTCGTATCGATGACTGACTTCGTTAGAGCCGGACACGGACGTTCTAACGAAACATACGAGTTTATTTTAGGGCAAGGAATGGTTTCTGTCAATACATATTTCTCAAAATATTGTAAAAACTAGCAATAAATCAGTAACAGACTATGAATAAAGTGAGGATGTAAGGGATGATTGAAAAGTATAGTATCAGGACGGACCTTGCCCTTGAGGACAAGGAGCGGTTTGAATCGGACAATGTGGAGGTTCAGGGCGTCTCCCTGAAGGAGGACTACGATGAAGAGCGTGAGATCAAGGTGACGACGGTTAAGATTGAGACGGAGAACGGCGCAAAGGTCATGCGCAAGCCGGTGGGAACCTATATCACCATGGAAGCGCCAAATATGGCGGTTCCCGACGAAGATTACCACGACGAGATTTCGGGGGAGCTTGCCAAGTTCCTTGCCCGCTTTATTAAGAAGGACAAGGAGGATTTTTCGGTTCTTGTGGTGGGACTTGGAAACCGCAAGGTGACTCCGGATGCGCTGGGCCCTTATGTGGTGGATAACCTGAACATTACCCGTCATATTGTGAAGGAATACGGCAAATACGCCATGGGAGAGGAGAACGTACATCTGGTAAGCGCCATCGTCCCCGGGGTCATGGCGCAGACCGGCATGGAGACGGTAGAGATTATCAAAGGGATTGTCCGGGAGACGAAGCCGGATATGATGATTGCCGTGGACGCACTGGCTGCAAGAAGCTCGAAACGGCTGAACCGGACCATCCAGATTACGGATACAGGCATTAATCCCGGTTCCGGCGTGGGAAACCACAGGAATGCCATCACCAAAGATACGGTGGGTATCCCGGTGGTGGCAATCGGCGTCCCAACGGTGGTAGATGCGGCTACCATAGTCAACGACACCATGGAGAACCTGATCCTGGCGTTGGAGAGCTCGGAGACGCTGCGGGGAGTCGGTGTCGTGATGCAGGGATACAATGCGGCGGAAAAATATGAACTGGTGAAGGAGCTGATTTCCCCTCACCTAAACGGACTGTTCGTGACGCCGAAAGACATTGACGAGACGGTAAAGCGCATCAGCTACACCATCTCAGAGGCGCTGAACATGCTTTTTTCAAGAGGACATGCACATAATCAGGAAATGGGTGTCATATAGTGTTAAGGAATTGATATCCTGTGCAGGCGGTAAAGAGGGAATTCCTTCCCAAAGAGTTTTAGGAGGCAAAAGGCAGACGTTTGCTTAGAGGGAGGTTTTCCCCCGGATGGCCTATGTACAGGTGAAAGCAAGATGCAGATGGAGTGATGATGTGGAACAAAGAAAGAGGGTCAGCCAAATACTAATCGTTGTCATATTGGGAATCCTTGCAGTCTATACCTGCATGAATATTTCACCGCCCCAAAGGTCTGAAAAGGGAGCTCAGGCAGACCAGACGAAACTGAACAGGGTGTTGATGGAACACGCCAAGCGGACATTCCTGACGGGATTCGTTTATGTGGAAAACGGAAACGACGGTTCACTTATAGACTGGATTGCGGAAACGGCGATGGAGCTGATTCCTCTTGGCGTTTACATAGAAGGGAAATCTTCTGCCTATACAGATATCGAGGATCGGGAGACTTACCAGATGATTCTTGCGAATCAGGCAAATGACGAGAATATGGTGGACGAGAATGGGAAACTGGTACAAAAGGACGGGGTTGACCCGCCGGTAGTTCAGGCATCCGCGCCGCAGATTGACACTTCTATGGAAAAACTGATGAACTACGAGTATCTTCTGGGGAATTTTTACACTGTGGATTCCAGCACTATGGCAGACCCGGAGCTTTTGAACGCACAGGTGCTTCTGGAAAAGAATATGAAGATTGACCAGTCAAAGAAAGGCCCGAAAGTACTGGTCTACCATACCCACTCTCAGGAGGCCTTCGCGGACTCTGTGCCGGGGGATGAGAGCACCACCATTGTGGGGATGGGGAACCTGCTGACGGATCTTCTCAACGATAAGTATGGAATTGAGACGATTCATCATAAAGGCGTTTACGACATGGTGGACGGGAAACTGGACCGGAGCATGGCGTATGACTTGGCGGAGCCGGAAATCCAGAAGATTCTTGACGAGAACCCCAGCATCGAGGTAGTCATCGATCTTCACCGTGACGGAGTGGGGGAGCAGACCCATCTGGTAACGGAGATTGACGGTAAACAGACCGCCCAGATTATGTTTTTTAACGGGATGAGCCGGACGAAGGCAAACGGCAATATCGGATACCTTGCCAACCCGTATATCCAGGATAACCTTGCCTTTTCCCTGCAGATGCAGCTTGCCGCAATGGCAAAATATCCGGGCTTCACCAGACACATTTACCTGAAAGGCTACCGCTATAACATGCATTTCAAACCGAAATCCCTCCTGATTGAGGCTGGGGCACAGACGAATACGGTGGATGAGATGCGCAATGCGGTGACGTATCTTGCCGACGTACTAGATACGGTGCTCATAAAATAAAATGTATTTGAACAATGCCATATTTTGTGCTAAGATGTGGGAGGTGTGGAAATATTTACAAAGAAAGGATCTGAATAATATGGCGAACAAGAATACATATGATGCAGATAGTATTGCCATACTGGAAGGGCTGGAAGCGGTACGGAAAAGACCGGGAATGTACATCGGAAGCGTTTCAACGAAGGGGTTGAATCATCTGATTTATGAGATTGTGGATAATGCGGTGGATGAACATCTTGCGGGTTTCTGTACGGAGATACGCGTGACATTAGAAAAAGACGGTTCAGCTACGGTTGTGGACAACGGAAGAGGCGTGCCTGTGGGTATGCATGCCACAGGCGTATCGGCAGCGCGGGTAGTCTATACCACGCTTCACGCGGGGGGTAAATTCGACGACACAGCCTATAAGACCAGCGGCGGGCTTCATGGCGTGGGCTCTTCTGTGGTAAATGCCTTGTCCGTCTATATGGATGTAGAAATCAGCCGCGAGGGCTATGTCCACCATGACCGCTATGAGAGGGGGAAGCCGGTCATCGAGCTTGAGGACGGGCTGCTGCCTAAGATTGGGAAGACGAGAAAGACCGGGACGAAGGTGAATTTCCTCCCGGATGATACCATATTTGAGAAAACGAAGTTCCGTGCAGATGAGGTCAAGAGCCGGATGCATGAGACGGCATATTTGAACCCCACGCTTACGATTATCTTTGACGACAAACGAGGGAGCGAGGCGGAACATATCGTTTACCATGAACCGGACGGGATCTTAGGGTTCATCAAGGACTTGAATTCCAAGAAGGAAACCGTCCACGACCCTGTGTATTTCAAGGGAGAAGCGGAAGGCATTGAGGTGGAGGCGGCATTCCAGTATGTGAATGAATTCCATGAGAATGTACTTGGTTTCTGCAACAATATCTACAATGCAGAGGGCGGGACCCATCTGACCGGGTTCAAGACCACGTTTACCACGGTCATCAACCAGTATGCAAGGGAGCTTTCTATCCTGAAAGAGAAGGATACGAACTTTACAGGAGCCGATGTCCGTAACGGGATGACGGCGATTGTCTCAATCAAGCATCCGGATCCAAGGTTTGAGGGGCAGACTAAGACGAAGCTTGATAACCCGGATGCGTCCAAGGCGTGCAGCAAGGTGACGAATGATGAGATCATCCGCTATTTTGACCGGAATCTTGAGAACCTCAAGAAGGTTATCGGCTGTGCGGAGAAGGCGGCGAAGATCCGCAAGACGGAGGAGCGGGCGAAGACGAACCTCTTGACGAAGCAGAAGTATTCCTTTGACAGCAACGGCAAACTTGCCAACTGTGAGAGCCGGGACGCCAAGAAATGTGAGATTTTTATCGTGGAGGGAGATTCTGCCGGGGGCTCGGCGAAAACGGCGCGGGACAGGATGTATCAGGCAATCCTTCCGATCCGGGGGAAGATTCTGAATGTGGAGAAGGCCAGTATCGACAAGGTGCTTGCCAATGCGGAAATCAAGACCATGATTAATGCCTTTGGATGCGGATTTTCGGAAGGATACGGGAACGACTTCGACATCAGTAAGCTTAGGTATGACAAGATTATCATCATGGCGGATGCGGACGTGGACGGAGCCCATATCTCCACACTTCTTTTGACGCTGTTCTATCGGTTCATGCCGGAGCTGATTTTCGAGGGCCATGTCTATATCGCCATGCCGCCCCTCTATAAGGCGATGCCTAAGAAGGGGGAGGAAGAATATCTCTATGACGATAAGGCGCTGGAGAGATATCGCAAGACCCATGACGGACCCTTTACTTTGCAGCGGTACAAGGGTTTGGGGGAGATGGATGCCGAGCAGCTGTGGGAGACGACGCTGAACCCTGAGACACGGATTTTAAAGCTGGTGGAGATTGAGGACGCCAGGATGGCGTCCGGGGTGACAGAGATGCTGATGGGGACGGAAGTGCCGCCGAGGCGGACGTTTATCTATGAGAATGCGACGGATGCTGAGCTGGATATATAATACATCCAGAACAAGAAGGAGTATAAAATGCAGGATTCACAGATTATCAGAACCGAATATTCGGATGTGATGAAGAAATCATATATAGATTACGCCATGAGCGTTATTGTTGCCCGCGCCCTGCCGGATGTGCGGGACGGGTTAAAGCCTGTGCAGCGGCGCACGCTCTATGACATGTACGAGTTAGGGATACGCTATGACCGCCCTTACCGGAAGTGCGCTCGTATCGTGGGAGATACCATGGGTAAATATCATCCCCACGGCGACAGCTCCATCTATGAGGCTCTCGTTGTCATGGCCCAGGAATTCAAAAAGGGAATGATTCTGGTTGACGGCCACGGGAATTTCGGTTCTATTGAGGGAGACGGCGCGGCTGCCATGCGTTACACGGAAGCGCGCCTTGCCAAGGTGACACAGGACGCTTATCTGGCGGATTTGGACAAGGATATCGTGGACTTTGTGCCGAACTTCGACGAGACGGAGAAGGAGCCGGAGGTCCTTCCGGTACGCCTTCCGAACCTGCTGGTCAACGGCGCGGAAGGGATCGCGGTGGGCATGGCGACCAGTATCCCGACCCATAACCTGGGGGAAGTCATTGACGCGGTGAAGGCGTATATGAAGAATGACGATATCAGCACGAAGCAGTTGATGCGGTATATCAAGGGACCGGATTTCCCAACAGGCGGGATTGTGGTAAATAAGGACGACCTGTTAGACATTTACGAAAATGGGACCGGAAAGATTAAGATCCGCGGCAAGGTGGAGGTTGAAGAGATGAAGGGCGGCAAGAGCCGCCTGGTTATCACAGAGATTCCTTACACGATGATTGGGGCGGGAATCGGGAAGTTCCTGAACGATGTCTGCGCTCTGGTGGAATCGAAGAAGACCAGCGATATCCTGGACATCTCGAACCAATCTTCCAAGGAAGGCATCCGCATTGTCATTGAGCTGAGAAAAGGGGCGGATGTCACGAATCTTACGAATATGCTTTATAAGAAGACCCGACTTGAGGACACTTTCGGGGTCAATATGCTTGCAGTCGCAGGCGGCAGGCCGGAGACCATGGGGTTAAAGAAGATTATCGAGCATCATGTGGATTTTCAGTTCGAGATGGCCACCAGAAAGTACCAGAATTTGCTGAACAAGGAGCGGGATAAGAAGGAGATTCAGGAAGGACTGATAAAGGCCTGCGACGTCATCGACCTGATCATCGAGATTCTGCGGGGCAGCCAGTCCGTGAAGGATGCAAAGGCTTGTCTGGTAAACGGTGTGACGGATAACATCAAGTTCAAGACGAAGATTTCCAAGAAAATGGCGTCGATGCTTCGGTTCACGGAGCGGCAGGCGACGGCGATTCTGGAAATGCGGCTTTATAAGCTGATTGGGCTTGAGATTGAGGCGTTGATGAAGGAGCATGACGAGACGCTCGCAAAAATTGCCCGATACGAAGAGATTCTGAACAATTATGATTCCATGGCGGAGGTCATTATGGAAGATCTGGACAGGCTTAGGTCAGAATTTGCCCGTAAACGCCGTACCGTGGTGGAAAATGCCGAGGAAGCGGTCTTTGAAGAGAAGAAGGTGGAAGAGCAGGAAGTGGTCTTCCTGATGGACAGGTTCGGTTATGCCAAGACGGTAGACGGGAATACTTATGGAAGGAATAAGGAGGCGGCGGACGCAGAGAATAAGTATATTATTTCCTGTATGAATACAGGGAAGATCTGCGTGTTCACGAATACAGGGAAGATGCATCAGGTCAAGATCATGGATCTGCCTTACGGAAAATTCCGGGATAAAGGAATTCCTATTGATAATGTGAGCAATTATGACAGTACGCAGGAAGAGATCGTGTATCTCTGTGATTCAGAGCAGATGCGTTACGCGAGGTTATTTTTTGCCACGAAGCAGGGGATGGTCAAGAAGGTGGACGGAGCGGAGTTTCAGGTAGCAAAGCGGACAATCGCGGCGACGAAGCTCCAGAATGAGGATATGGTAATTGCCGTGGGCGTCATCAGCGAGGAGTTAAGTGTGGTGCTTAGGACAAAGGAGGGGTATTTCCTGAAATTTGCGGCAGTGGAAGTTGCGGAGAAGAAGAAGACCGCCATTGGCGTAAGGGGAATCAAGCTTCGCAAGAATGACGAGGTGGAGGAGGCTTATCTTCTTGAGGAAGGGGCGGAGGCCAGGGTTCTCGTCGGAGAGAGGGAAGTGTCCCTTAGCCGGCTCAAGATGGGGAAGAGAGACGGCCAGGGGACGAAAGTACGGGGACAGGGCTAAACCATCTCGGTTTTCCTAAGAATCCGGTAGCAAATATATCCCATGATTAGTGAGACAGCCCCAAACGTAAACATTGCGCGGAACGGATTGCCGCTTGCAGTACCCATAATATCCAGAGAAGCAAAGATGTTAAGCAGAAATTCCGCGATATGAAGCGTCGCCTCCGGAGAAAAGACAACCATGACCGTGAATGCAGGAGTCACTCCGAAGAATATTACCGGAACCAAAACGCAGTAGAAGGTTCGGTACTTTTTGGGGATCCTGCAATAGATCCCGGCGATCAAAAGTCCCAGCATGGCAAAGACCATGCAGACGAAAAATGACAGGAAAAAACCGGCGGCCATCACTGTGGCGTCACTGCTTTTTTCGAGGAACTTAGGATAGAACAGGAGTATAAAATTGCCCAGGTCAAAATTGGTGGTCACGGTAGAGACAGATTCCGTGACCCGGCCGGCTCCCTGAAGGAGCAGGTCCAGCAGCGCGCACAGGAAGCTTAGGGCTGTAAGAGAGTATATGCTGCTCCTAAAAAAATCCTTTCTGGAAATACTGTTCTGTATTGCAAGCTGGCAGTGTTCTTTGTATATGGCGATTCCGGAAACAAAGCAGAAAATCACGCTTGAGAAGCCATTTCCGTTTACGCTCATATTGATATCGTCATACATAGCAGAAACAGACACGAGAACGGCCAGAAGCAGAACCATGGCCGCCGCATAGACGGAGTAACTAAGGAGCAGATCCTTTAATTGATATTTTATCATTTTTTTCATATTCTGATACCTCTTTCTTTCAAATTCACCTAGGAAGTTTCCGTCAGCCGGATGAATAGTTTCTGGAGTTCCATTCTGGAAGTTTCCGTCCCTGCCGGGAGCTTATGTTCCGGGCTTCCTATCACATAAGCGGTCTTTAACCCGCCAAGGGTATCCGTCCCGATGACTTCCTTTCCCTCGATATAGGCGTCGATCTGGCTCTTAGGCCCGCTGATGCAGTACCCGCTGTCAAGAAGGTCTTCCAGCGGTTCATTCCGGATGATTTCACCATTCTTGATTATGACGACCTGCCCGATGAGATTCGCCGCCTCTTCAATCAAATGGGTCGCGATTACGGCGGTAAAGGGATGCTCGGCGTATTTCTGGATGAGGATACGGTAGAAAAGATCCCTGTGGCAGGCGTCAAGCCCCAGGACAGGTTCGTCAAGGAACACAAAGGGGACGTTCACGGACAGGGCGACAGTATTCCGGAAAATAGACTGGTATCCGGTTGACAAATCTTTAATTTTCTTCTTTACGGGAAGCCCAAACTGCTTACAAAGCCCTTGGGCATAATCCATATCAAAATCGGGGTAGAATTCCCGGCTCCACTTGAGCGCCTGCATGACCTTCATTCCCTCTGGATAGAGGTTGCTCTCATTGGCAAGAAAACAGCGGGAGAGCGCGGCGGTATTCTCGGTGAGCCGCTCGCCGTCAAGGTTGACTGTGCCGCCGGTGGCAAACAGCCGGTTGTTGATGATGTTAAGCAGCGTAGATTTGCCGGCGCCGTTCCTCCCAAGAAGCCCATAGATGGTATTCTCCTCAAAATGAAGATTCACGTGTGAGAGCGCCTGTGTGTCTTTGAATGATTTGGATACGTCTGTTACTTCGATTCTGCTCATTGTACAAATCCCCTTTCTATCATTGCGATAATCTCATCGCTGGTAATTCCCAGCCTCTTTGCCTCGTCTACCAGCTTGTTGATGTAATTGTCATAGAACTGGTCCTGTCTATTCTTCTTCAGTTTGCTTGTGGCTCCTTGTGCTACGAACATGCCGACCCCCCTCTTCTTGAATATGATTGCTTCATCCACCAGCAGATTGATTCCTTTCAGCGCAGTGGCGGGATTAATCTTATAATTAACGGAAAATTCTGTGATGGAAGGTATCTGGCTTTCCTCCGGAAATGCGCCCGTTAAGATCCCGTCCTCGATACCTTCAGCAATCTGGATGAATATAGGCTTTTCTTGATCAAGGTTAAGTTTCATAGAAATCCTCCTTGTTCTTAGTTGGTTACTTACATGGTTAATTAGTTGAGTAATTAACCATGTAAGTATTAAAGCACAGATATTTCAGAATGTCAATAGGATTGCAAAAAAAATCATGCACCCTTTTTGAGGGTGCATGATGAAATATACAAGATACTTTATTCATCTTCGATTTCAAACTCAATTAGATAGCTCTCGTATACTCTTTAAGCCAGGCCTTCTCATCCTCGTTCAGATGCGGGGAAATGAGTTCGTATACTTTTGCGTGATAAGCATTCAGCTGCTCCTTGTCCTCCTGTCTCATCATATCAGGATTAACAGCATCCAAATCAATCGGAACGTAAGTAATCGGTTCAAAATAAAGGAACTGTCCGTATTCGGTCTTCTGCCCTTCCCTTACGACCAGCTCGTTCTCAGTACGGATTCCGTGAGAGCCTTCGATGTAGAGTCCCGGTTCATTGGTGATGACCATGCCCGGTTCAAGGGGAGCTTTCTCCTTATCCCGGACTGCCCAGCGGAAACCGGCGGGAGCCTCGTGGATATTCATCAGATAGCCGACGCCGTGGCCTGTGCCGTGGTTATAGTCCAATCCCCGTTCCCATGCAGGAGTCCTTGCCATAGCGTCCAGGTTAAAGCCTGAAATCCCGTGAGGGAATACGGCGCGGGCAAGATGCAGGTTACAGAGCAGTACTGTAGTGAAATCCTCCTTCATCTGGTCTGTTACTTCCCCAAATGCAAATGTCCTTGTGATGTCCGTGGAACCTTCCATGTATCCGCCGCCCGTGTCTGTCAGGAATAATCCATTCGTCGTGACCGGAACATTCGTCTCGGGAGTCGCAGCGTAGTGGACGATAGCGCCGTGTTCGCCGGAACCGCAGATGGGTTCAAAGCTCTCCCACAGATACCCCTCCTGTTCCTTACGGAAGGAGTTAAGCTTCTCGGCGGCGCTGATTTCGGTAATCTCTGTCTTCCCGATGTTCTTCTTCAGCCAGTACATGAACTTTGTAACCGCAACGCCGTCCTTGATGTGGGCATTGATGATGTTTTTAAGCTCCGTTTCATTCTTCATTGCCTTCATCAGGATTTCCGGGTTCATCTGCTCAATAACCTTCGCCCCTTCCGGGATGTTGTTATAGAGGGCATAATTCAGCCTGGACGGGTCTACCAGCACGCTGTCCCCGTCTTTTAGGTTCTTGACATCCTCATAAACGGCATTGTAGGGGTGAATAGAAATACCGTCCTTAGCAAGGTTCTCCTTCATCTCGGCGGTCAGCTTCTTTTCATCCACATACAGCTTCATATCTTCCATGGTAATGATGGCGTAGGACAGAAGAAGCGGGAAATACTCGATATCGTCGCCTCTTAAATTGGTGGTCCAGCAGATATCGTCCAGTGCGGCAAGGATGTGGACGTTCGCCCCCTCCTTCTTCATGGCTTCCCGGATGCGCGTGAGCTTATCGGCTGTGCTTTCGCCGGTATATTCGATTCCCAGTGCAAACGCAGGTTTCTCGGACAACGGCGGACGGTCTTCCCAAATCTTGTCCACTAAGTCTTCCGAATAGTCAATCTTGGCATTCTTAGGCTTTAGCGCCGTCTTTAACGCCTGTCCTTCTCCCATGGCGACTACCCGTCCGTCAAATCCCAGCGTGCCTCCCTCAGGAATCACGTCTGCGATATAGTCTTCCAGTTTCGGAACGTCGGGCTGTCCCATCTTAAACAGTGTGACGCCGCTTCCCTCAAGCTGCTTTGCCGCCTGGATAAAATACCTGCCGTCTGTCCACAGACCTGCTTCTTTCTTCGTGATGACAGCAGTTCCGGCAGACCCGGTAAATCCTGTGATAAAAGCCCTAGCCTTAAAATGCTCTCCTACATACTCGCTCTGGTGATTATCGTCCGTAGGAATCAAATATGCGTCGTACCCTTTTTCCTCCATGAGGGAACGAAGGGCCGAGATCCTTTCTGGTACAGTCATAAAAAAACCTCCCTTGTAAATAATGATTTGTATCATCATTTTAACATATTTATTTGCAAATTGACAGGAATAATTATATAATTTATCCAAGATGAAGAGGAGAGAAGAATGGTTAAAAAATTGACAAAAATATTATTGGCGTTTATGCTGTTAACTGCGGTGGAAGTGGCGCGGGAACTGCATTTTTTCCATGTGGCGCGCTATACTGTGACGTCTCGGAAACTGACAGGGATAAAGGGAAAGAAGATTATTTTTTTAAGCGACCTCCATAACTATTGTTATGGGAGAGAGAATGAACCGCTTTTTCGTGCGATTGCGAAGGAAAAGCCGGATCTGATTTTGATTGGCGGCGATATGCTGCTTAGGAAGGATGAATCCTCCTACGGACATACGGTGAAGTTTTTGTCCCGTCTTCCGTCCATCTGCCCTGTGTACCATGCCAACGGCAACCATGAGCAGAAGATGAAGGAGCGTCCTAAGAAGTATAAGCGGTCGTTTGGGGATTATAAGAGACGTCTTGAAAAGGCCGGGGTCCGTTTCCTTGAAAATGAATCCGTCACCGTTAAGTGGGGGGAGAGCAGGGTAAGGATTACGGGGCTTGAGATACCGCTTCGCGGATATGAAAGGCGGGCAAGGAACCGGCTCCGTAAGGCTGATATCGAGGCGAAGATCGGCACATCGAAAGATGATTATGAGATTCTGATGGCGCACCATCCGGCGCATATCCGGGCTTACCGTGACTGGGGGGCGGATCTGATCCTGTCCGGGCACTACCACGGCGGGGTAGCGCGCATCCCGGGAATCGGCGGGGTAGTGGCGCCGGATTTTATGTTGTTTCCGGAATTTTCCGGGGGATGCTATCAGGTGGGGGACGCCGTAGCGGTGGTGAGCAAGGGGCTTGGCGTACATTCTGTGGCTGTCCGCCTGTTGAACCCAGCAGAGGTAGTTGTGATAGAGCTGGAGTGAGCGTAGAAATTTTCATCCGGAACTTGTGGAATCAGAAAATATCCTGTATAATAATACGGTTGTGACTGAAAAGATAGGAGAGTTCTATGGGGATTCCGGTAAAACTGCAGGTCTTTGAAGGACCTTTGGATTTATTGCTGCATTTAATCGATAAGAATAAGATAGATATCTACGATATTCCGATTGTGGAAATCACGAACCAGTATATGGACTACATCAAAGCCATGGAAAAGGAAGATCTGAACATCATGAGCGAGTTCCTGGTGATGGCGGCGACGCTTTTAGACATCAAGTGCCGGATGCTGCTGCCCAAAGAGGTGAACGAAGAAGGGGAAGAGGAAGACCCTCGTCAGGAATTGGTTGCACAGTTGTTGGAATACAAGATGTATAAGTATATGTCTTATGAGCTGAGGGACAGACAGGTGGAAGGGGAACAGGTTATGTACAAAAGGCCGACGATTCCGGACGAGGTACGGGAGTATGAGGAGCCTGTGAACCTGGATGAACTGCTGGGCGGACTTACGTTATCTAAGCTTCATAAGATATTCCGGGACGTGATGAAAAGGCGGGCGGATAAGATCGACCCCGTAAGAAGCAAGTTCGGAAAGATTGAGAAAGAAGAGGTGACGCTTCCGGATAAGCTCAGCTATGTGACGGAGTATGCCAAGGGGCATAGAAGGTTTGGTTTCCGGGAACTTTTGGAAAAACAGGGGTCTAAGATACAGATTGTCGTGACTTTTCTTGCAATCCTGCAGCTGATGAAAGAGGGAGTCATCGCAATCGAACAGGAGCATCCGTTTGACGAGATCATGATTCGGTCGAAAGCGTTTGCTTAGGGCTAGTTCTGACGGGCAGCCCGTTAAGAGGTGGAAAGGGATTATGGACGAAGTGGAAATTAGCAGATTAGAGGGAGTTATAGAGGCGGTCCTGTTTACGATGGGAGAATCCGTAGAGTTGGAGAAGATTGCGGCGGCAATCGGGCATGACAAGGATACCACCCGCAAGATTGTACATAGGATGATGGACAAGTATGAGGCGGAGGATCGGGGAATCCGGGTGATTGAGCTTGAGGACGCATTCCAGATGTGTACGAAGAAGGAGACATACGAGTATCTGATCCGTGTGGCGAAGCAGCCTAAGAAGTATGTACTGACGGACGTCCTCCTTGAAACCTTGTCGATTATCGCATACAAGCAGCCGGTGACGAAGCTTGAGGTGGAGAAGATCCGCGGGGTAAAATCGGATCATGCGGTCAATAAGCTGGTAGAGTATAATCTGGTGTGCGAATGCGGGAGGCTGGACGCGCCGGGGAAACCGATTTTGTTCGGGACTACGGAGGAATTCCTGAGGCGTTTCAGCGTCCAGTCCGTGGACGACCTGCCTAGCCTGAATGCAGAGCAGATGGAGAGCTTCAAGGAGGAAGCGGAGGAAGAGGTGCAGCTGAAACTGGATATTTAACGCGGCTGAGAGGATTTATATGGAATAGGCGGGAAGAAATTCACATATATTGCAGTAATGTAGCGATATGTGGTGTGGCGGATGAAAAAGAAAATGATCGTGTGGAGTCTCGTGTTTTGTTTGATGCTCTCCAGGTTCGTAAACATAACGGCCTTGGCAGAGGAAAACGAGGAGGCGCCGGAGCAGTTATACGCCCGGTCGGCTGTGTTGATGGATGCTGACAGCGGGCGTGTTTTATTTGGGAAAGAGGAGCAGGAGAAACGTCCGATGGCGAGTACGACGAAGATCATGACCTGTATCCTGGCTCTGGAAAATCAGGAGGAAGGACAGGTGGTCACGGCGTCGGCTTATGCGGCAGGCAGGCCAAAAGTGAAGCTGGGTGTAAAAGAACAGGAGCAGTTCTATCTGAGGGATCTTCTTTATTCCCTGATGCTGGAGTCCCACAATGACAGCGCAGTGGTGATTGCGGAGGGAATTTCGGGAACGGTGGAGGAATTTGCAAAGCTGATGAACCAGAAGGCTGGGGAGCTTGGATGTCAGGATACCCATTTCGTGACGCCAAACGGGCTGGACGACAGCGACGAGGGAGGCATTCACGCCACGACGGCAAGGGATCTGGCGACAATTATGAGGTATTGCATCAAGCAGTCGCCCTGCCGGGAGGAATTCCTGGAGATTACACGGACGAAGAATTACCAGTTCAGCGATGTGGATGGGGGACGAAGTTTTTCCTGTGTCAACCACAATGCATTTCTGGATATGATGGACGGGGCGCTGACCGGAAAGACCGGGTTTACGTCGGATGCGGGATACTGTTATGTAGGGGCGTTAGAGCGGGATGGAAGGACGTTCATCGTGGCGCTCTTGGCTTGCGGATGGCCCAACAATAAGAGTTATAAATGGACGGATACCCGCAAACTGATGGAATACGGGATTGCCAATTATCAGTACCGGGATGTCTGGGAGGATGTGGTTTTGCCGGACGTGGAGGTAAAAAACGGCGTGGAGGAGGAGTCGCCTTATGAGACGGAACTACATATGCCGGTTTGTGTGGAGGGAAAGGAGGAGATTCCCTTACTGCTGCGGGCAGATGAAGGGGTCGAGATAAAGACGGAAGTCAAGGATTCCCTGACGGCGCCTGTGGGCAAGGGGGATGTAGTGGGAAGCGTCCGGTATATTCTTGAGGGGGAGGAAATTGCTTCTTATCAGGTAGTGGCAGGAGAGGATATCCGGGAAAGAGACCTGAACTGGGCGCTGTGCTGGATTGTCAGGTTAGCTTTAATGTGAAGTTATAAGTGCAGTGATTTGAAAGCCTGTGGTTGACAAAGAGAGTGGAAGTATGGTATTTTAAGTACAATCAGTTAAGTTCTTTTTTCTGAACCGTTTCTAAGAGGTACGTCCGGATAAGTCCAAATTTTTTCGTGTTTTTTCCCGAATTTGGTGTTGACATTTTGTAACAAGTATACTACTATATTAATCAGAAAAACGAACATTCGTTCGTTATGCGAAAAGGAGATTGTAAGATGGCGAATGAAGATAAGAAGAAGGCGTTAGACGCTGCGATAGCAAAGCTTGAGAAAGATTTTGGAAAAGGTACGGTCATGAAGCTTGGAGACCCCAAGGCGCAGGTGGCTGTGGAGACGATTCCTACAGGATCGCTGAGCCTTGACCTGGCGTTAGGGCTTGGCGGCGTTCCGCGAGGAAGGATCGTGGAAGTATACGGACCAGAATCCAGCGGTAAGACTACGGTCGCATTACATATGATTGCAGAGGTGCAGAAACGGGGAGGGATTGCCGGGTTCATTGATGCAGAGCATGCGCTGGACCCGGTCTATGCCAAGAACATCGGCGTTGACATTGACGAATTGTATATTTCACAGCCGGACAGCGGGGATCAGGCCCTTGAGATTACGGAGACAATGGTACGCTCCGGCGCGATGGACATCATCGTCGTGGATTCTGTTGCGGCTCTGGTTCCAAAGCAGGAGATTGAAGGAGATATGGGGGACAGCCATGTAGGATTGCAGGCCAGGCTGATGTCTCAGGCGCTTCGTAAGCTGACTCCTGTAATCAGTAAGTCGAACTGTGTGGTCATCTTTATCAACCAGCTCCGTGAGAAGGTAGGCGTGATGTTCGGCAATCCGGAGACTACCACGGGAGGACGCGCCCTCAAGTTCTATGCGTCAATCCGTATGGATGTCAGAAGGATCGAGACGCTCAAGCAGAGCGGGGATATGGTAGGAAACCGGACTCGGGTGAAGGTGGTGAAGAATAAGATTGCTCCGCCGTTCAAGGAGGCAGAATTTGACATCATGTTCGGGAAGGGGATTTCCCGGGAGGGAGATATTCTGGATCTTGCCGTGGAGTTGAAGCTGGTCAGCAAGAGCGGCGCATGGTTTGCTTATAATGGGGACAAGATTGGGCAGGGACGCGAGAATGCTAAGACTTATCTAAAGGAGCATCCGGATGTGATGGAAGAGTTGGAGAAGAAAATCCGCAGCCATTATAATATTGGGGAGGATGCCCAGTTGGAGGACAAGAATGTGAAGCCGATGCCTAAGGATGGAGGCAAGAAGGGCGGCAGGAAGGCATCGGCGAAGACGAAGGAGCCGGAGAAAGCAGAAGAAGCGTCGGAGGAAGAAGCGTCAGTGGAGCCGGATGCGGTTCTAAGCGGGCTTCCGGACGAATCCGAGGAGGATGCCGATAATTTGGCTGAGGAAGTATAGGGAAATTATGACAGTTACGAAGATAGAGCCTGTAACGAAGACGAGGTTTCAGGTATACGTAGACGAGCATCCGGCATTCGTATTGTATAAGGGAGAATTATCCCGATACGAGATTGAGCCGGAAGGGGAATTGGACAAAGAGGTCTATGAGGAGATTCTTCAGAAGGTAATACTGAAAAGGGCGAAAGCAAGGGCGTTACATCTTCTGAATGATATGGGAAGGACCGAAGCGCAGCTTCGTGAAAAACTTTTGCAGGGAGGATATCCTGACAGAATTACCGAAGAAGCGGTTGCCTATGTGAAATCTTTCGGCTATCTGAATGACGGGGAGTATGCCCGTAGTTTTATCGAGGGGCGAAAGAACCGGAAGAGCCGTACAGAACTCTATGCCGCCTTGTGCCGGAAGGGGATTGACCGGGAAACAGCTACGCAGGCGTTGGAGGAATACTATGACGGGGAAGACTCTAGGGCGGCAATCGAGGCCCTTCTTAGGAAAAAGAAGTTTGAACCTGATACCGCGGATTATGCTCAAAAGCAGAAGATGGCAGGTTATCTGATGCGCAAGGGGTTCCGGTATGACGAGATCCGCAGGGTGATGGAGGTGGCGGAACCCTATTGAGACGGCGTTATCGGCAGTGTGCATATATAGTTGAATATATGTTCATGTGAACATGTGAAGAAGTTCAAATGTTACGGTGGAATGCTTGACATATTCGTTAAAACAGTATAAAATTTAAGTGTTGTAGTTGTACAATGAAAACTGAATAAGGAGGTGCTCCTGTGCCGAATGGAATATTAATTGCTGTAGGAGTTGTGCTGATCGTGGCAGCGGCAGCCATCAGTCATTTCCTGACAGTTTCCAATCTGAAGAAGAATGCAGATTCTAAGATTGGGAATGCGGAGACGAAAGCCAGGGAGATTATTGATGATGCGGTTAAGACGGCTGAGGCAAAAAAGAAGGAGTCTCTCTTGGAGATTAAAGAAGAGTCTATCAGAAACAAGAATGAACTTGAAAAAGAGACTAAGGAACGCAGGAATGAGTTACAACGCTATGAGAAGCGCGTTCTTTCCAAGGAAGAGGCTTTAGATAAGAAAGCGGATGCCATTGAAAAGCGTGAGGCAGGATTTGCGGCAAAAGAAGAACAGCTAAGACAGCGCGAAGCGAAAGTGGAAGAGCTGGGAAGCCAGAGAGTACAGGAACTAGAAAGAATCTCAGGACTTACCTCCGAACAGGCAAAAGAGTATTTGTTAAAAACTGTTGAAGACGATGTAAAGCATGACACCGCTAAGATGATTAAGGAGTTAGAGGCGCAGGCGAAGGAAGAGGCAGACAAGAAGGCAAAAGAATATGTGGTGACTGCTATCCAGAGATGCGCAGCAGATCATGTTGCGGAGACTACGATTTCGGTCGTACAGCTTCCAAGTGACGAGATGAAGGGAAGGATCATTGGACGTGAGGGGCGCAATATCCGTACATTGGAGACGATGACGGGCGTTGAGCTGATCATAGACGATACGCCGGAAGCGGTGGTATTGTCCGGTTTTGATCCGATCCGGAGGGAAGTCGCAAGGATTGCGCTGGAGAAGCTGATTGTTGACGGACGGATTCATCCGGCAAGAATTGAGGAGATGGTTGAAAAAGCGCAGAAAGAAGTAGATGCCATGATTCGAGAAGAAGGAGAGGCGGCGGCCTTGGAAGTAGGGGTTCACGGAATCCATCCGGAACTAATCCGGTTGCTTGGCCGTATGAAGTTCCGCACCAGTTACGGACAGAATGCGTTGAAGCATTCAATCGAGGTTTCGCAGCTGGCTGGACTTTTGGCTGGCGAGATTGGGTTGGATTCCCGGATTGCCAAGCGTGCCGGACTTTTACACGATGTCGGCAAATCTATCGATCATGATGTGGAAGGGTCACATATTCAGATTGGAGTGGATCTTTGTAGGAAGTACAAAGAATCCGCGACGGTTATCAACGCCGTGGAAGCACATCATGGCGACGTAGAACCGGAAAGTCTGATTGCCTGTGTCGTGCAGGCGGCCGATACGATTTCAGCCGCAAGACCGGGCGCAAGAAGAGAGACATTGGAGACATACACAAACAGGTTAAAACAATTAGAGGATATCACCAACCAGTTCAAGGGGGTTGATAAGTCTTTTGCGATTCAAGCAGGTAGAGAGATTCGAGTTATGGTAGTTCCAGAGCAGGTATCTGATGCAGACATGGTATTGATGGCGCGGGATATTGCGAAACAGATTGAATATGAGTTAGAATATCCTGGTCAGATCAAGGTCAATGTGATTCGTGAATCAAGAGTCACAAGCTATGCGAAGTAGAGTTTTGCAGAAAAGGTTGATATGAAAACTAAGGGAAGTCTTGAATTGAAAGAGTTTAGGGCTTTCCTTATTTTTATTTGAGAAGAAAATGGTTTTGTAAAGAGGATATTAAGACATGAGTGATGAAATTAAGCGGATAGGAAGAGAATTGATTTATAAAGGGGCAATCCTAAGTGTATATAAGGATCATATGAAGTTTTCGGACGGCAGTACGGCAGATTGGGATTTTATAGGGCATGACGGCGCGGCGGCAGTCGTGCCTGTGATGGAGGACGGACGGATTCTCATGGTTCGGCAGTTTCGGAACGCACTTGACCGGGAGACTTTGGAAATCCCGGCAGGAAAGCTGGATGCGCCCGATGAACCAGGGCTTGAATGTTCCAAAAGGGAGCTGGAAGAAGAGACGGGCTACCGTTCCGAGAATCTGGAATGGCTTCTGACGCTTCGGACAACGGTTGCCTTCTGCAATGAAAAGATTGAAATCTATGTGGCAAAAGACCTGATTCCCTCCCATCAACATCTGGATGAGGGCGAATATGTGGACGTGAAAGCATATACGGTGGAAGAATTAAAAGAGATGATCTTCACAGGAAAGATTGAAGATTCTAAGACAATCGCGGCGCTTCTGGCCTATGAGTCAAAGTATCTGCGGTAGAGGAAAAGATAAAAGATAAAAGAATATAATCGGATACCCGGCATATAATGAAGTATCTTGACAGAGGGAGGGACATTTGTGAGGATACAGGAAAATAAGAAGTTTCTAATCGTGTTTTGTATGCTGGGTTTTTTGATTGGAATTATTTATGCAAATATGATGTCCAAGGATTACATTGCAAGTATGGGCATTTTCAGTGAATTTTTTCTGACCCAGTACAGCCAGGCAGAGATTGACGTGATGGAATACATGTGGTATGTCATCCGGGTGAGGGCGGTGCCTCTTGCGCTGGTTGCCGCATTGGGATGTACCAGAATCCGAAAGGGCATTGCGGGGGGATTCCTGGCATGGACAGGCTTTTGCGCAGGGATGGTCATGACGTCTGCAGTGCTGAAAATGGGGGTCAAGGGCGTAATTCTGTGCCTGATTGCGCTGACGCCCCATTTTGTATTCTATGCGGCAGGTTATATCGTGCTGTTGTGGTATCTGCTCACCTACCCGGAGGCGAAGTGGAACCTGTCAAAGACGGTCAGCATGGTTCTTTTTGTCGCAGTAGGAATCCTGCTGGAGTGCTATGTGAATCCGATTATTATGGAACTCTTTTTGAAGACACTATAATGAATGCAAATATATAAACTGTTTTTTGTGGGACTGTAACTTATGCAAATATACTGTTATACTCATACCAAGTTCTCTGTATACGGAAATAGAGATACATGGAATGGAGAAAATAGTATAATTGAGGACTTACGGATTTGAGTGTGGAGGGATTGACGATATAATACCAGAATCCTTCCGCAAAAAACTCCATCTCGTCCCTTACACAGTCTGTACCGTATGCCCGAATGAAAGAGGCGCTTTCCGCATTGTATATTTCCTGGAAGAATTCGGTATTTGACACGAATCCGAGATAGAGATCAAACCAGTGGCCCATTTCATGGATTGGGGACTCGTATACGGCATCCATCCGGTCTTCGATTAGTATCCGGTGTTCCTCATAGTTGGTCGTTGCCATGACCATATCGAACTGTCCGGGATAGTATGTCTGCCCGATGTTGATATTCGTTACATAGACAGACCATCCATCCTGCACAAATGCATCTTGAAGATGTGCGGGGATGACGGATAATTGCTGGTTTACGATATCTACATAACCGTCGTCCACATAGCCATCTTTTTGGCACTGGATATGGGACAGAGAAGCCTCGCTGGTATCCTTGCCGGAAAATGCTGCCTTTAACTCCCATGGTTCCAGCTTTGCGGCCATTGCCTTGGATTCCATAATTTCCTTTTGCTGTCTGAGCCAAAGGGAAACAAATATGCACAGGGCAAAAAGAAGCAGAACCAACATTGCGATTAGCCAGCTCTTTTTTTTCTTATGTGTACTCATATAGGTTGAAAACCTCCTGTCTTACACAATCATCTAACACGATTACCCGTATATCATTTTAATGGATAGTGCGCATAATGTCTATGAAATCAGTATATTTTTCACAGATATTTCACTTATTAATTGCATTTTATACCCATAGGGCACACCGTAATACATGCCCTATGGGCGGGTGGACTTCGTCCATTAAGGTATACCCGCAGGGCACACCGTAATACATGCCCTGTGGGTATATCATCTGGAGATTTATACGGTCTTGTGGAGATAATACCGCAGGTATGCAAGGCAGAAAAGAAAGATACATATCTGGCTTGCCAGAAGCCCCCACAGATATCCCATGATTCCAAAGGCAGGAATCATGAGGAAAACACTGACAATCCGGATTCCCAGGCTGGCTGAGTTGATACAGAAGGAAAGAGTGGCCTTCCCGATTCCGTTTATCATGCTGATCAAGGTATTGTTGGTGTAAAGAAACGGGCACATCCAGGCAAGGGTAATGATATAATCTCCAGCCATGGAGCTGTGGAACAGGATAAGTCCCATCCATTTTCCAAAACTCAGCAGACACACACAGCAAATACTTCCAAGGAAGATGCAGGAGTACGTGACCTTGCGTACCAGTGCGGATAATTCCTGCCTGTGGTTTTGTGCCTGGATTTCCGCCACCGTGGGAAGGAGCATGGTAGACACGGAGTTTGTGATGGCGGAAGGAAACAGGATACAGGGCAGGGCCATACCTGTAAGTACCCCGTAAGTACTTAAAGATTCTGACAGCGACATACCGTAAGCCTGAAGCCGGACTGGTATGGATACGGCTTCGATACTCTGCAGCAGATTTAAGAGAACCCGACTTGCGGTAAGGGGTACAGAGAGGGCCAACAGTTCGCGGCTGTGCTTCATACACCCCCGGAAATGGAATCGCGACAGGGCGGTTAAGACATGTTTCCCAAGCAAGGCGCGCAGGCAGAAGACGGAAGAGAAGATTTCCCCCGCAATCATACCTGCCACAGCAATGGACACGCCGAAGCGGATGCCATGGCGGACTCCGTACAGGTAGAGCAGATAGACGCTCAAGATTCTTGCCGTCTGCTCTACGAACTGTGAGACGGCTGGGATACCAGTCTGTTTCAATCCGAAATAATATCCGCAGATACAACTGTGTACCGATGCAAAAGGAAAAGCATAGGAAAGGATAATCAGCAGGTCGGCGCACCTTGGCTCATGCAGAAAGGACTCAGCTATGGGCAAGGCATACCTCTGCAGGACAAGTGTGACTGCGAGGGAAGCCGTGACCGTAAGGAAGAGGCTGGTATACAGAAGTTCCCGGGCTTCTTTTCGTTTTCCATGAGTCATGCGGGCGGCAATGCAGCGGGATAGGGCAAGCTCAATGCCTGCACAGGTGAGGGAAAAGCACAGCGCATAGATTGGAAAGACGAGCTGGTACAGTCCTACGCCCTCCTCCCCGAACGTATGGCTTAAAAAGATACGGTAGAAGAATCCCATAAAACGAGTGGCAAACCCGGTCATAGTTAGGATAAACGTCCCTTTGATAATCGTATGTTTTCGTGACATAATAACTCCTGACGCCGGACGATACCGGCATTGCTGCTGTTTATTAAAACATATTCCACATTAAGGCTTGACAGAACAAAAAAGCGGTGTTATCCTACATATGGAAAATATCCTAGCAGTTTGCTAGGAATTAAAAAGAAGGTGAGCAAGTGAAACTTTCTACAAAGGGTAGATATGGTCTCCGGGCGATGATAGACCTTGCAAGATATAGCGAGGAAGAACCGGTTTCCATCAGCAGCATAGCGGCAAGGCAGGATATCTCGGAGCGTTATCTGGAGCAGTTGGTTGGTCTTCTGAAGAAGGCGGGGCTGGTGCGCAGCATCCGGGGCGCTACAGGCGGCTATATCCTGGCAAGGAGCGCGGCAGACATTTCCGTAGGGGACATACTCCGGGCGTTGGAGGGTAGCCTTGAACCAGTCAAATGTGCGGCGTTTTACTCTGATGAGGGATGCACGGCTGCGGACGGCTGCGTGACCAAGTATGTCTGGCAGAGGATTAACGAGAGTATCAATGCGACTGTGAACCACATGATGTTGGACGAACTGGTCAGGGAGAGCCGGACAGTGAATCCGGGGGGCGATTTGGAGAACCCCAAGTGTAATTTATAAAATTTATCCAAGGGCACACCCTAATGCATGCCCTTGGGTATAGATGAAGGGATAGATAGAATCGGAAACGGAGGAGAAGAGACATGAAAAAACTGATATATTTGGACAATGCGGCAACCACGAAGACAGCGCCGGAGGTAGTAGAGGCGATGCTTCCATACTTTACTGAAAAGTTTGGGAACCCTTCTAGTGTTTACAGTTTCGCATCCGGCAATAAGGAAGCCATCAGCGAGCAGCGGGATGTGATTGCCGGCGTGCTGGGGGCAAAAAGCAATGAGATTTATTTTACCGCAGGAGGCTCGGAGTCTGACAACTGGGCGCTGAAAGCCACCGCCGAGGCATATGGGGAGAAGGGAAACCATATCATTACGACAAAGATTGAACATCATGCAATCCTGCATACGGCAGAGTATCTGGAAAAGAGAGGATTTGAAGTCACATATCTGGATGTTGATGAGGACGGGAAAATCAGAACAGAGGATTTGGAGCGCGCCATCCGTCCTTCTACGATATTGATTTCTGTGATGTTTGCCAATAACGAGATCGGAACCATCCAGCCCATAAGGGAGATTGGAAAGATTGCCCATGACCATGGGATTCTCTTCCACACGGATGCGGTTCAGGCGTTCGGGCAGGTCCCAATCAATGTCGATGAATGCCATATCGACATGTTAAGCGCCAGCGGACATAAACTGAACGGGCCAAAGGGAATTGGTTTCCTATATATCCGTAAGGGCGTGAAGATCCGTTCTTTCGTCCACGGCGGGGCGCAGGAGCGGAAACGCCGGGCGGGTACGGAGAATGTCCCGGGAATCATAGGACTTGGGACAGCCGTAAAACGGGCCGCTGCTACAATGGAGGAACGGGCCGGGAAGGAAAAAAGCCTCAGGGATTATCTGATTGGGCGCGTGATGGAAGAGATACCTTACTGCCGGCTGAATGGCCATAAGACGGACAGGCTTCCCAATAATGCGAATTTCAGTTTTCAGTTCGTGGAGGGAGAGTCGCTGTTGATTATGCTGGACGGGAAAGGAATCTGCGGCTCCAGCGGTTCGGCGTGTACTTCCGGCTCCTTGGACCCGTCCCATGTGCTGTTGGCTATCGGGCTTCCCCATGAGATTGCCCATGGCTCCCTAAGGCTCACCCTGAGTGAGGAGACGACGAAAGAAGATATTGATTATGTGGTGGATTCCCTGAAGGAAATCGTGGGGACGCTTAGGAACATGTCGCCGTTATACGAAGATTTCTTAAAGAAAGGTAAGAATTGAGAGGGCAGCCGGTAAAAGAGAAGACAGAGCAGAAATCAGGAGGAAGATAGAATGTATACAGAAAAAGTAATGGATCATTTCCAGAATCCAAGAAATGTAGGTGAAATTGAAAATGCCAGCGGGGTCGGCACGGTGGGCAATGCAAAATGCGGAGACATCATGCGGATATATCTGGACATTGACGACGACCAGATCATAAAGGATGTAAAGTTCAAAACCTTTGGCTGCGGCGCTGCAGTGGCGACCAGCAGCATGGCAACCGAGTTGGTGAAAGGAAAGTCCGTATATGATGCGCTGCAGGTGACGAACAAGGCGGTGATGGAAGCGTTGGACGGGCTTCCGCCGGTCAAGGTACACTGTTCCCTCCTTGCAGAAGAGGCGATTCATGCCGCACTGTGGGATTATGCCCAAAAGCATGGAATTCAGATTGAAGGGTTAGAAAAGCCTAAGTCCGATATCCATGAAGGCGAGGAAGAAGAGGAAGAAGAATATTGATTGAAAAGAAGAAAGTAGTTGTGGGGATGTCCGGAGGAGTCGATTCCTCCGTGGCAGCCTGGCTCCTAAAGGAGCAGGGGTATGACGTGATTGGCGTCACCATGCAGATTTGGCAGGACGAGGACGAGGCTGTTCTTGAGGAGCAAGGCGGATGCTGCGGACTTGGCGCCGTGGAGGATGCCAGAAGGGTGGCGGCGTCCCTCGGAATCCCATATTATGTCATGAATTTTAAGCAGGAGTTTAAAAAAAATGTCATTGACTATTTCATAGATGCGTATCTGAACGGAAAAACGCCGAACCCCTGCATTGCCTGTAACCGCTATGTAAAGTGGGAGTCGCTTCTGAAAAGAAGCCTTGAAATCGGGGCGGATTACATTGCCACCGGACATTATGCAAGGATTGAACGCCTTCCGGGCGGAAGGTATACACTCCGTGCCGCTAAGACCGGGGCAAAGGATCAGACCTATGCGCTTTATAATCTGACACAGGAGCAGCTTGCCCATACATTAATGCCTGTAGGAGAGTATACGAAAGAAGAAATCCGCAGGATTGCAGGAGAGATTGGGCTTCGGGTGGCTGACAAGCCTGACAGCCAGGATATCTGTTTCGTACCGGATGGGGATTATGCGTCTTATATTGCAAACAATGTGGAAGAGGATGTACGGGATAGGATTGCCCCGGGTAATTTTGTGCTGTCTGACGGTACGGTCGTGGGACGGCATAAAGGGATTGTGCATTACACGGTGGGACAGCGCAAAGGTTTAGGGCTTTCATTCGGATACCCTTTGTTTGTATTGAAAATCCGCCCGGATACCAACGAGGTTGTGGTGGGAAGCAAGGAAGAATCCATGTCCTGTCAGGTAAGGGCGAATCGGGTAAATCTGATGTCAGCAGCAAAGCTTCCGGAGAAAAAGCGGGTCTTTGCAAAGATACGCTATAACCACAAGGGGGCATGGTGTACCGTGGAACATGCCGGGGCAGACGAGATTCTGTGTGTGTTTGAAGAACCCCAGCGCGCCGTAACTCCGGGACAGGCATTAGTATTGTATGATGATGGGTATGTGCTGGGAGGCGGTACGATTCTTTCGTAAATAAAGGTATTTCAGATAGTATTGCAAGGAGGGGTGAGAGATGTTATCAGATTGCCATATGCATACGGAATTTTCCCTGGATTCGGAAGCATGCCCGGAAGCCATGGTCGAGAGTGCGGCTGCAAAGGGACTGGATGCTGTGTGCATCACGGATCATGAAGACAAGGATTATATCAGTGAAGGAAATCAGTGGACCTTTGATGTGGAGCCGTATTTTACAAGGATAGGGGAAATACGGGATAGATACCGGGACAGGATAGCTGTGCGAATCGGCGTTGAGATTGGGCTGCAGCCCCATCTTGGTGCGTATTACCAAAACTATGTGAGGCAGAAGCCATTTGATTTCGTAATTGGCTCTGTCCATCTGATTGACGCCAAAGATCCTTATTACAAGGAATTTTTTGAAGGCAGAAGTGATGCAGACGCCTATGAGGAGACGTTTGCCGAGACATATGAAAATATTCGGAAGGTGGAGGATTTTGACGTACTGGGACATCTGGATTACGTCACGCGTTACGGGAAACATCAGGCAGAAGAGTATTCCTATGCCCGATTTGCGGATATCATCGACGAGATACTGCGGTATCTGATTGAGCACGGGAAAGGCATAGAATTGAATACTGCCGGTTTGAAATACGGCCTTCCTTACGCACATCCCCACAGGGATGTATTAAAGCGTTACCGGGAGCTTGGCGGGGAGATTCTTACCATTGGTTCAGATGCGCATAAGCCGGAGCATGTGGCATATGATTTTCAGAAAGTACCTGAACTATTAGAAAGCTGCGGTTTCCGGTATTATACGGAATTTATAGGACGTAAGCCAGTATTTAAGAATTTTTAAGTGAAAATATAACAAATACTATATTGTAAAAATATGCAACTTGTACAAAGTTGCATATTTTTTTGAATATCTATATTCAAAAACTGTAGCATTTGCTATAATAGAAAAAATATATATTATTTATAGAAATAGTATATATTAAACCTGAATTATTCACGGAACAACAGGGTCAACTGCTGAAATCCGCATAGCTACTGCATTTTAATTGAATGTTGCTTTTCACTTATTTAGTGAATAGAAAAAGACCTCTATCTATGGTAAAATTTAGGTATCCAATCCAAATCAAAAACCAAAGAAAGGGTCTTTATATGGATATTTTAAACCCCATAAGCTTAGAAAGCAATAGCCAAATTAAAATTAATTTTGACGGAGGCGATTTATCCTCCGATGCAGGACTTCTCCTGTTTAAAGAGTTCCTGTTTAAGGTTGGAGCAGTCAAGCTCGTTAATCGTATGTTCAAAACCAATGATAACGCATGTTTCCGCGTCCATAAGGATGATTCGAATCTGATGCAGGTAATTTATCAGATTATCAGTTCCTACTTTGAGGATGACTGTGCAGACGAACTGACAAACGAACCTGTTATGACAGCTATTTTAGAGAAGGATGCCTTGGCATCCCAGCCTACCCTGTCACGCTTTTTTAACCGCATGGATGGAGATACGCTCTGCCAGTTAAACCAGATCATCCGTGAACTCCGTAAAATCATCTATTCCGTAAAGAAACCGGAATTCATGCTTTTTGATCTTGATTCCACACTTCTTGATACCTATGGGAATCAGGAAGGGGAAGGTTTCAACTGCCATTATCAGGCCCACGGTTATCACCCACTGTTATGCTACGACGGGCTGACCGGCGACCTGCTAAAGGCACAGCTTCGTGACGGCACCATGTATTGCGGCAAAGAGGCAGATATTTTTATGAAGTCCCTTCTGGATGAATTCCTCTGCGATTTTCCGGATATGCCGCTTTACTTTCGAGGTGACAGCGGTTTTGCATCACCAGACCTGTATGAAGTTCTTGAAGATAAAAACTGCAAATATGCGATCCGGCTCAAGGAGAATACAAAACTCCGTGAATTGGCAGAAGAGGAAAACCAGGCACTGTACCGTGCAACGAAATTCAACCAGGTGGATTACGCTGTCGAGTATGGGGAATTCCTATACCAGGCCGGTTCATGGAACCATCCACGCAGGGTAGTCTTCAAAATAGAAAAGCCGTATGGGCAAATGGTCCATCTGTACACCTTTATTGTCACAACAATGGAAATGGAGCCTTATCAGGTGATCCAGTTCTATTGCGGAAGAGGCAGGATGGAAAATTTCATCAAGGAAGGCAAAAGCGGTTTTGATTTTGCCTGTGTAAGCAGTCCTACAAAGCTGGTAAATGCGAACCGCCTTCTGGTCCATGCGCTGGCTTATAACTTATTCAACTGGTTTCGCCGCTTGGTGCTTGCAGCCAGTATGAGGAAACAACGTATAGATACCATCCGTATAAAACTGCTGAAGATAGCCGCAAGAGTGGTAAGATCAGCACGGTATAAATATTTCAAACTGTGCAGCAGCTGTCCCTACAAGAAAGAATTCTACGAAACACTGGAAAACATCCGTAATCTGCGGCCACAGTTGGAATAACAGCCGTTAATGGACTTTGACAACCACAATAAACTTTTAACCCTATCACAGGAGAAGTCTGCCCATTTTTAGACTATCCTGTGACCGAGTGAGGTGTCGGGAGTGGTTGTAATGGTAACTATGGCGGATTTTATGTGACTTATACCGCCATGAATAATTCAGGTTAAAAATCCAAATTAAGGAGGATAATTTATGAAAAAGAAATTGGCTGCAGTACTGCTGACAGCGTCGATGGCATTATCTCTTGCGGCCTGCGGCGGCAAAGGTGACGGGGGATCATCAGGAGGCTCGCAAGGAGGCTCTGGCAGTGGAGAGGCACAGGAGTTCAACACATTTCTTGCAACAGAGCCCTCCACCCTGGATACCATCAAGGGAAATGATATGTACGGATGGGATATCAACAAGAACACGCTGGAGCCGCTGACACGTCTGGTAGAGAAGGACGGAGAGCAGGAGCGTGAAGGAGCAGGGGCAGAGAGCTGGGAACCCAATGAGGACGGAACTGTCTGGACATTCAAAATCCGCGACAACAAGTGGTCTGACGGGGAGGATGTAACTGCGGCGGATTATGCTTACGGGATCACAAGGACGCTGGACCCGGAGGCGGGTTCACCGAACTCATTCTTTACGGCGCCATTTATTAAGAATGGGCAGAAGGTAGTGAACGGAGAACTGGGAGTAGAAGAACTCGGTGTAAAAGCCGTGGATGACAAGACATTAGAGATTACGCTGGAAGCTCCTACGCCATATTTTATGTCCATTACTGACACAAGGGCATGTTATCCGGTACGTCAGGACATTGCCGAGAAATATGGAGAGACATACGGCTCTGAGCTTGACTCTCTTGTGTTTAACGGGCCGTTCAAGGTTGATTCCTGGACACATAACTCTGAGATTACACTGGTGAAGAATGACCAGTATTGGGACAAGGATAATGTAAAGCTTGACAAGGTTAAGTTCTCGATTATTACAGATTCTAACGCAAGATATAATTCTTTCGAGAGCGGCGCGCTTGATAACATCTCCGTAGGAGAGCAGGAGTGGGTAGACCGTTTCAGCGCGAAGGAGAATGTGGAGCGTGTAGACACGAAGCAGCCTGCTATGCGTTTTGATTTCTTCAATGTTGAAGACGAACTGTTTGGCAACCTGAACATTCGGAAGGCATTTGCCCTTGCGGTTGACAGAGAAGACATGGCGAAGACGATTTATCAGGATCTGCATGTACCGGCATATTGGTGGGTTCCGGAAGGCATTTCTACCGGTGAGAACGGGGAGTACCGTGAGCAGGTAGAAGGACCTCTTGCCAAGATTGCAAAGGAAGAGGATGCAAAAGAGCTTCTGTTAAAAGGAATGGAAGAATTGGGACTTGGAAGCGACCCGTCAAAGATTACGGTGAAGTATTCTCTGAGCGCAACGACACAGTGGGCGCGTAACTATGGCGAATATGTACAGCAGAAATACAAAGACATTTTGGGCGTTAATATTGAGCTGGATTTCAATGAGTGGTCTACATTCCAGCAGAAGACCAACAGCGGCGATTTCCAGATGGCGAATATGGTATGGACCACAGACTATGACGATCCGATGTCTATGATTTCCTTGTTCACCACAGAGAATTCCGGCAATATCCCGACCAACTGGTCCAACGCGACGTTTGATGATTTGATTGCGCAGGCAAGCCGGGAGATGGACGAGAGCAAGAGAGTAGATTTATATGCACAGGCTGAGACGGTTCTTTTTGAAGAGGGATGTAATATCTGTCCGCTGGTAAATGAGAGGAAGATTGCGTTCCATTATGATTACGCAAAGAACTTGAATGAGCGCGAGACGACCACCACAGGGTTCAAGTATGTGTATATTGAAGGAAAATAGGTAATCAGCAGATACCGCCGTCTAAAGCCAGGCGGCGGTATCTTATGCGCAGGCCCATGCAGAGGAAATATGCCGCTTATGCGGCGTATGGGCCGCGGGTTGAGTAGGGAATCCCTACTCGATTAAAACGGGGACGGGGTACTTTCCATCCGGAACAGGCGGGAAGAAACCTCTGTTCCGGATGGAAAATCCCCTGTCCCCAGAGAGAAAGGAAGAAAAGAGATGGCAAAATTTATCGCAAAACGTGTCGGATATATGCTGCTTACGCTGTTCATCGTTATCACGGCAACCTTCTTTCTGATGCACAGCATCCCCGGAGACCCCCTTGCGCACATGGCAAGGAACCTTCCGGAGCAGACCAGGGCGAACTATTATGAGAAATACGGGCTGGACAAGTCCACACCGGAACAGTATGTGATCTTCATGAAGAACCTGCTTACCAAGGGGGAGATGGGGGAATCCCTCCGGTATCCCGGGCGTGAGGTCACGGACACCCTGATGACCAATTCCTCCGTGTCGGCGAAGCCAGGCGGGCTGGCCCTCCTTGCGGGGCTTATCATCGGTATCCTCCTTGGGATTGTCGCCGCCCTCAATAAGAACAAATGGCCGGACTATATCGTGATGTTCATCGCGATTTTGGGTATCACGGTGCCCGTCTTCGTCCTGGCGTCGGTGCTCCAGTACATTTTCAGCGTCAAGCTGATGGTACTGCCCACCACCGGATGGGGGAGCTGGAAGAACATTGTCCTTCCGGTTGTCGTATTGAGTTTTGGCACCATTGCCACCTATGCCCGTTATGTGAAGTCTAACATGCTAGACGTGATGGGGCAGGACTACATCCTGACGGCGGAGGCGAAGGGCGTCAGCCGGTTCAACGTGGTGAAGCGGCATGTCTTAAAGAATGCGTTCCTTCCCTGTATGACCCTCCTGGTAGGGCAGGTGTCCGGGATCTTCACAGGCTCCTTCGTGGTGGAGAAGATCTTCGGCATTCCGGGTCTTGGTTTTTACTATATCAACTCAATCAATGATAGAGATTATACGATGATCATCGGGACAACGATCTTTGCGGCAGCGCTGTTCGTGTTCGTGCAGTTGGTGGTGGAT
>CAJTDD010000001.1:191972-358108 GCA_910574885.1 Lachnospiraceae bacterium
TTCGGCATCCCGGGTCTTGGTTTTTACTATATCAACTCAATCAATGACAGAGATTATACGATGATCATCGGGACAACAATCTTTGCGGCAGCGCTGTTCGTGTTCGTGCAGTTGGTGGTGGATATCGCCTACAGCCTGATGGACCCGAGAATCCGTGTGAAGTAGGAGGGAGAGCATATGACGGCAAATCATGTATCTGCAGGAAATGTGCCTGCGGAAAATATACCTGTGGAAAATATACCGGACGAGAAATTTAAAATCATCGGGATTGACAAGGATGCGGAAGCCCCGTCCAGGCCCCGGATCGGCTACTGGCGGGACGCATGGAGGAGGCTTAGGGAGAACAAGGTCGCGTTTGTTGCGCTGATTATCCTCCTGGTACTCATCTTCTTTATTATCTTTGGGCCTGCAATCAGCGGCTATGAATTTGAACAGATTGACTCGGACGCCATTAACAAGGGACCAAGCGCGGAGCATTGGTTCGGCACGGATGACCTGGGGAGGGACTTGTTTGCCCGTGTATGGCAGGCAGGGCGCGTGTCCATTATCATCGGTATCCTGGGCGCTGTGATTGCCAGCGTTGTGGGAAGTATTTACGGAGGAATCGCGGCATACTTTGGCGGAGCCGTGGATGATATCATGATGCGTATCGTGGAGGTGCTGTTAAGTATCCCGTACCTGATTATCGTCATCCTCATCTCCGTCATCACGGACAGCAAGAGCCTTGGGACCATGCTGGTAGCCCTGACGCTGACCGGCTGGTGCGGGATTGCAAGGCTGGTGCGGGGGCAGATGTTACAGCTCAAGTCCCAGGAGTATGTGCTTGCGGCAAATGCATTGGGGGTTGCGCCAATCAAGATTATTTTGAAGCATATGATACCGAATACCATCGGCATGATTATCGTAGCCATTACCTTTGACATCCCGGGATATATCTTTTCGGAGGCGTTCCTAAGCTATGTAGGGCTTGGAATCCAGCCGCCGTCCACCAGTTGGGGGGCGCTTGCGTCGGCGGCGCAGCAGAATTTCATGTTCTACCCGTACCAGCTTTTGTTCCCGGCGCTGATGATCGCCCTGACCATGTTGTCGTTCACCCTGCTTGGGGACGGGCTTAGGGATGCGCTGGACCCGAAATTACGTAAATAGGAGAGACGGATATGGAAAAAGAAAAAATATTAGAAGTTGACAACCTGAATGTTTCCTTCAATACATATGCCGGGGAGGTAAAGGCGGTAAGGGGCGTCAGTTTTGAGTTGAGCAAGGGGGAGACCCTTGCGTTCGTAGGGGAGTCGGGCTGCGGGAAGACGGTGACGGCGAAGTCCATCCTGCGCCTGTTAAAGCCTCCGTTTGCGGTGATTAAGCCGGAGTCCAGGATTGTCTGTAACGGGAAGGACGTATTGAAGATGGGGGAGAAGGAGCTGTGCGAGTTCCGGGGGGATGAAGTGGGTATGATCTTCCAGGACCCTATGACCTCCTTAAACCCGACCATGACCGTTGGGAAACAGATCATGGAGAGCCTGATGATCCATAAGAAGCTCAACAAGAATGCGGCGAGGGAGGAAGCCATCAACATGCTGAAGATGGTAAATATCCCAAGCCCGGAGAAACGGATTGACAACTATCCCCATGAGATGTCCGGGGGGATGCGCCAGAGGGTGATGATTGCCATTGCGCTGGCATGTAATCCCAACGTACTGATTGCGGACGAGCCGACTACGGCGCTGGATGTAACCATCCAGGCCCAGATCATGGACTTGATGATGGAGCTGAAGACGAAGATGAACACGGCGATCATCCTTGTAACCCATGACTTAGGGGTAGTGGCGAATTTTGCGGACCGTATCCAGGTGATGTACGCAGGCGAGGTGGTAGAGAGAGGGACGACGAAGGAGATCTTCAATGAAAGCAGGCATCCCTATACCTGGGCGCTGCTTCGTTCTGTGCCAAGGCTTGGGAGTGAGTCGAAGAAGGAACTGTATGCATTGGGCGGAACGCCGCCGGATCTTTTGCTGCCCCTGAACCATTGTCCGTTTGCAGACCGGTGTGAGTACTGTATGCCTATCTGTAAAGAGTGTAAGCCTAAGGAGACGGTGCTAAGCGACACCCATAAGGTGTCCTGCTGGCTGATGCATGAGAAGGCTCCTAAGGTAGAGTCGTTTTATGACAGGAGGGAGAAGTAATGGGCGAGTATATCGTAGAGGCGAAGAATCTGTGCAAATATTTTAAGGCAGGGAAGAACCAGACCCTAAAGGCAGTGGACGGCGTGAACATCCGGCTTGAGAAGGGGGAGACATTGGGGCTTGTAGGGGAGTCGGGCTGCGGGAAGACGACCTGCGGGCGTACGCTAGTGAAGCTCTATGACGCCACCAGCGGGACGGTATTGTTCGAGGGGAAGGACGTGTCGAAGCTCAAGGGGAAGGAGCTTTTGGGCTTCCGCAAAGACGCGCAGATTATCTTCCAGGACCCGTATGCATCCTTAGACCCGCGTATGACCATCGGTGAGATTATTACGGAGGGGATGAACGTGCATTTCCACCTGTCGGAGAAGGAGAAAGAGGAGAGGGTGAATGACCTGCTGCACAAGGTGGGGCTGAATGCGGAGTACGCGAACCGGTTTGCCCACGAGCTGTCCGGCGGGCAGAGGCAGCGGGTGGGGATCGCCCGCGCGCTTGCGGTGGAGCCTAAGTTCATCGTGTGCGACGAGCCGATTTCGGCGCTGGACGTGTCGATCCAGGCGCAGATTGTGAACCTGTTGATTCAGCTGCAGAGGGAGATGGGGCTGACGTACCTGTTCATCTCCCATGACCTGTCGATGGTGAAGCATATCTCGGACCGGGTGGGAGTGATGTACCTAGGCTCCATGGTGGAGCTGGCCAGCAACCATGTGCTGTATGACAAGCCCATTCATCCGTATACCCAGGCGCTGATTTCAGCGATTCCGGAGGCAGACCCGGACGAGGAGGAAGGGAAGGCAAGGGTCCACCTGGAAGGGGAGGTGCCAAGCCCCATCAATCCGCCGCCGGGATGCCGGTTCAAGGGGAGGTGCAAGTATGCGAGGGACATCTGCGACAAGGAGATGCCAGAGCTAAAGGAGGCAGAGCCGGGGCATTTCGTGGCCTGCCATATGTGCGGGAAGGAAGAGTGGTAGAATGCTGGCAAAATCATACATAGAGAAGATACTGGATTATGCGGTTTCCTGTGGGGTTGATTATGCAGAGGTATTCTTTGAGGATGTGGAACGTACCCGGTTTAATCTCGTGGACATGCAGGTCGTCAAGTGTGCCTGTGGACATGAGAGCGGTATCGGTATCCGCATGTTTCGGGGATTGGAATGTGAATATCTGTACAGCGCAGATGTGAGAGAAGAGAAGGTGTTCGGACTTTTGAAAGAACACCTGGGTTTAGGAGGCGTTTTCGGTAAGAGAACGCCTCTTTCCACAATCGTGCCTCATGGAATCGTTTTGAAGGGGATACTTCCCCGCGACATGGAGTTAAAAAAGAAGGTTTATTCATTGCAGGAAGCAATCAAGGCGGGTAAGAGTGAGGCGGACTGCGTGGTGCAGGGACGAGCCTATTACGTGGATGCGGACCAGGGAGTGCAGATTGCTAATACGGAAGGGGTGTATGCAGAGGATCGTCGTGTGTACACCCGCGTCCGGTTTACCATGGTCGCGGCAGATGAGAAATCGGAGAGCAGACAGACTGGCTTTATCGGGCCGGGGGCAATGCAAGGACCGGAATTTCTTCACACGGAGACGTTTGTGGATCAAGCAAGGAAGGCGGCAAGAAGCGCAAAGAGGATGCTTGGGGCGCGCCCCTGTCCCGTGGGCCGTATGCCAATCATTATCGCAAATGGGTTCGGAGGCTTATTCTTTCATGAAGCGTGCGGGCATTCGCTGGAGGGAACTTCCGTGGCGAATGGATGCTCGGAATTTGCCGGGAAATTGGGAAAGAAGGTTGCGTCGGATAAGGTGACGCTGATTGACGATGGTTCCATTGTCGGGGAGTGGGGGTCTCTTGGGATTGATGATGAAGGGATTCTGACCAGGAAAAACGTGCTGATTGAGGGTGGTATTTTGAAGAACTACCTTTTAGACCGGATGGATGCGAAACGGATGGGGCTTGCGCCCACCGGCTCTTGCCGGAGAGAAAATTATCGGTTCGCACCAGTGTCACGTATGACAAATACCTATATTGCACCGGGAACGGACAAGTTCGGGGATATGGTGGAATCCATTGACAGGGGATTGTTCGTGAAGGGTATTAACGCCGGTTCTGTCGATCCCGTGACAGGGGAATTCAATTTTAACACGGGAGAGACTTACTTGATTGAGAAGGGAGAGATCACCGTGCCGCTTATGAGCGCGACGCTGATTGGGACGGGCGGGGAGATTCTGCCTAAGGTGGACATGGTGTCGGATGATTTCGCACTGGCGCAGGGGTATTGTTATGCCGGAAGCGGGCAGCTCCCTATCGGGGCTGGCCAGCCTGCGGTGCGGATTACGGAAATGACGGTAGGAGGGAAGGAACTATGACGGATGCTTTAGGATGCATAACAGAATGTCCGGACGGCTGGGGATTGCAGGATGCCAAAAAGACGGCGGAGTTTCTTTGCAGGCTAGGGAACGCCGGGTTTTCGCATGTGAGGCTTTGCGTGAATTCCCGCAGATCAGAACGCCTTGGGGTAGAGAACCAGAAGCTTAAATATCGCGAGTATGGAGAAAGTAAGATGTATATGGCGGAGGCGTCTTGGGACGGAGAATACTGCTGCGCATACGCAAGTTCCCTTGAAGATGTGGAGGAAATCATCCGGCGGCTCAGGGAATCAGCAGGGACTTTGGGGAATCGGGAATTGCCTGAGGATTTTAAGGCGAGTAAAGATTTCCGAGGAAAGCGTTGGCGCCAGATTGACCGTGAGGCAGTCGCAGAGAGCCTAAAGTGTGCGGAGCGGGAAGCCCTTGCCTGTGAGAAGGCGCATTTTGTGGAAATGTGCGAATATCGGCAGTATGAGGAGACGATGGTGCTGGTAGACGAACATTTGCATTGTCTTGCGGATGACGACGGGAATTGTACCTTTACGGTCCGGGTGGTGGCAAAGGACGGGGATTCGGTGGCCGCAGCCACGAAGTGTACCTTATTGGACGAAGCCCATCTGCCCTGCAATAAACGGTTGGCCGCACAAGGGGAGCGTGGGGAGGAGATAGAAATGGCGGGATTTCGGGAGCCTGTCTGTGAAGTGGCGAGACAGGCGGCAAAGCAGGCCAGATTCGGGCTTCATGGGGAAAAGATTTCCTCTGGCAGTTATCCCATCGTGCTGGAAAACAGTGTGATGGCGGAGCTTACAGGGCATTATCTTTCGATGTTCTACGGGGAGAATATCCGCCGCCATGCCAGCCCTCTGGCAGGAAAGGTTGGAAAGCGGGTGGGATGCGCCGCCCTTCACATGGAGGAGGACCCGTTCAGCAGCCAGGGAACCCGTAGGCGCAGGATTGATGACGAGGGAACACCTGTGGCGCGGACAGTCCTTATGAACCGCGGTGTGTTTGAAAATGTGCTGTATAACCGCAAGAGCGCTGCCGAAGGGGGAACGGAGACTACTGGGAACGGGTTTAGGCCGGATGTGACGGCAGACATTGGGACGGGAGCTACGAATGTGATCCTGTCTTCAGAGGAAGGGACATTTCCCCGAAAAGAGATGCTGAAGGCTTCGGAAGGCGGAATCTATATCAGGAAGATTGAAGGGATGTTCGCCGGGGCGGACACAGAGAGCGGGAATTTTTCCCTGCTGGCTTCCGGAAACCGAATCGTGGACGGGCAAGTGGAGAGTGCGGTGAACCAGTTTACCATTTCCGGGAATATCTGTGAGCTATGGGAAGGGATTGAGATGATTGGAGACGACCCGGCGTACCGTCTGGTGGACGGGGCGTGCGCAGTAAGCCCTTCCGTAAAAGTGGGGAGGATGATGGTGTCAGGGATGTGAGAAATGCCTTGATAGACCTTGGAACCCATGATATTATAAATGCATGTGAAATGTCATTGCAGGAAATGTATGCGGAATAATGCAGTATGAAAGGGAGTGATATGTGCAATGGGAACATACTTAAATCCCGGGAACAGCGGATTTACCGGGATTAGGAATGATACGTATGTGGATAAAAGCGGCCTGATTGGGTTGATTAATGATACGATAGAAACCCCGAGGCGGCTTACCTGTATCAGCAGGCCCCGTCGCTTTGGAAAGTCATTTGCGGCGAAAATGTTGTGTGCGTATTACGATAAGACTTGTGATTCTTCTGCATTGTTTGATGACTTGAAGATTGCGGCGGATGAGGAGACGAGGGAATCTTACCGGAAGCATTTGAATCAGTACAATGTGATTTATCTTGATATGACGAATGTGATGGGAAAATCAGGCGGACAGAATATTATTTCGTTTATACAGTCTAAAGTCACAGAAGAATTGGCAAGCATGTATACTGAGATGAAGATAGAAAATGTTTTTGATGAAACACTGATTCATGTTGTGGAACTGACGGGGACGAAGTTCGTTATGATTATCGATGAGTGGGATGCGCCGATTCGGGAAACGCCGGAAATTGAGAAAGATTATCTTGAGTTCCTGCGAATGTTGTTCAAGAGCAGCGGTACGACGGATAAGATTTTTGCAGCAGTGTATATGACGGGGATTCTTCCGATTAAAAAGGATGGTTCCCAGTCGGCGATTTCGGATTTTAAAGAATTTACGGCGGTCAAGCCCCGGAAATTCGGCGGTTATGCAGGGTTTACCGAGGATGAGGTACAGAAACTCTGCCAGGAATACGACTGTGATTTTGCGATGATGAAACAGTGGTATGACGGTTATTATTTCCGGGGAGTGGGTTCCTTATATAACCCGAATTCTGTGATGGAGGCTATCCGCAATGATGATTTCGATTCCTACTGGACGCAGACGTCGGCCGCGGAAAGCCTGATGGGGTATATCAGCCTTAATTTTGACGGTCTGTCTAAGACGGTAGCTGAGTTAATCGGCGGCGGGGAAGTGAAGGTAGATACGAAAAGATTTGCCAATGACCTTGTAACCTTCCGGAATCGGGATGATGTGCTGACGCTGTTGATTCATCTGGGGTATCTGGCTTATGATGAGACGACGGAGCGGGTGCGTATCCCGAATGAGGAGATACGGATGGAATTCAACCGGATTGTCCGGGATGTAAAGCGGGACGATACCATCAGAAGGGTCAGAGAGAGCGAACAGCTTATCTTGGATACGGTACATGGAAATGCGGAGGCTGTGGCAAGGCAGATTGAGAAGATTCATGGCGAGGAAGCGCCTCTGCATTATAACAGTGAACAGTCGCTCCGAAGTGTGATTAAGCGGGCTTATTTTAGCTACGGGGATGAGTTCCTGCTGTTTGAAGAATTGCCGGCCGGGGATGGGTACGCGGATATGATCTACTTTCCTAAGAAAGATTCGATGATGCCGGCGCTGGCCGTCGAGCTGAAATGGAACCAGACCGCCCAGGGGACAATCCGTCAGATGAAGGAGCGCAGGTATCCGGACGCCATCCGGGAATACGGCGGTGAGATTTTACTGGTCGGAATTAGTTATAATAAAGAAGCTCCTGTGGGAAAAAGGAAGCATAGCTGTGTGATCGAGAAGTTTGATTGCAAAGACTGTCGGTAGACAGCCTTTTTATGCAGTTTTGATACGAAGGAGGCTACTTTTTGGACAAGTTACATAAAAATGGGAAAAGCACTTGAATTTTTGTATCAGATTTAGTACAATTATTACCAGTTGAGGATTATTTAACAATCTATATGTTAAAGGCTTCACGAGCAATAGGACTGCGTAAACAGTTAATAAAACTTTAGGAGGAATTAATCATGGCAGTAAAAGTAGCGATCAATGGATTCGGACGTATCGGACGTCTTGCATTCAGACAGATGTTTGGGGCAGAGGGATATGAGGTTGTAGCGATCAACGACCTGACATCTCCTAAGATGCTTGCACACCTGTTAAAGTATGACTCTTCACAGGGCAGATACGCTTTATGTGACAAGGTAGAGGCAACAGAGGACTCTATCATTGTTGACGGCAAAGAGATTAAGATTTATGCAAAGGCTAACGCTGAAGAACTTCCATGGGGAGATCTGAACGTTGATGTTGTTCTGGAGTGTACAGGTTTCTACACATCTAAAGAGAAAGCTTCCGCACATGTTAAGGCAGGTGCAAGAAAAGTCGTTATCTCCGCACCGGCAGGAAATGACCTTCCTACTATCGTTTACAATGTAAATCATGACAAGCTGACAGCAGAGGATACCGTTATTTCCGCTGCTTCCTGTACAACGAACTGTCTGGCTCCGATGGCTAAGGCTTTGAATGACCTTGCAGCTATCAAGTCAGGTATTATGTGTACGATCCACGCTTACACAGGCGATCAGATGACTCTTGACGGACCGCAGAGAAAGGGTGATTTAAGAAGATCCCGTGCAGCGGCAGTGAATATCGTACCGAACAGCACAGGCGCAGCTAAGGCTATCGGCCTGGTTATCCCAGAGCTTAACGGTAAGCTGATCGGAGCTGCTCAGAGAATTCCTACACCTACCGGATCAACCACAATCCTGACAGCAGTTGTTGAGGGTGAAGTAACGGTAGATCAGATCAATGAGGCTATGAAGGCTGCATCTAACGAGTCCTTCGGATACAATACAGACGAGATCGTATCCAGTGATATCGTTGGTATGAGATATGGTTCATTGTTCGATGCTACACAGACAATGGCTCTGCCGGTTGGAGACGGAACAACAGAGGTTCAGGTCGTATCATGGTATGACAATGAGAATTCTTACACAAGCCAGATGGTAAGGACAATCAAATACTTCTCTGAATTAGCATAATTCTGGAATACCCAAAGGGTCCGGTCTGATTAAGGACCGGATTCTTTTTCGATATGCTGGGTATATTTGGAATATAGGAAAATATGCGGCATATTTTAGACGGATGACCGCAGCGTATTTTAGAAAAGAAAGGGGAAAGCTGCCCTGCAAAATATCTCACCGATATTCTGCGGCATATGGGTAGCGGACATTTTTACATGCTCAATAAAAAATCAGTAGATGATATCAATGTAAAAGGAAAAAAAGTGTTGGTAAGATGCGACTTCAACGTACCGTTGATTGACGGGAAGATTACGGACGAGAACCGTCTGGTAGCTGCGCTTCCGACGATTAAGAAGCTGATAGCAGACGGCGGGAAGATTATTCTCTGCTCACATCTTGGAAAGCCCAAGGGAGAGCCGAAACCGGAGTTATCTCTTGCACCAGTGGCAAAGCGTCTGTCTGAACTCCTTTCCCAGGAGGTAAAATTTGCGGCGGATGCAGAGGTTGTAGGTGAGAATGCAAAGGCTGCTGTGGAGGCGATGCAGGACGGAGAAGTGGTACTTCTTGAGAATACTCGTTACAGAATTGAAGAGACAAAGAACGGCGAAGCGTTCAGCAAGGATTTGGCGTCCCTTTGCGACGTATTTGTAAATGATGCGTTTGGGACCGCGCACCGTGCGCACTGCTCTAACGTGGGCGTGACACAGTTCGTTGATACTGCAGCGGTAGGTTACTTAATGCAGAAAGAGATTGATTTCCTTGGAAATGCGGTGAACAATCCAGAGAGACCGTTCGTTGCGATTCTTGGAGGAGCGAAGGTATCCAGTAAGATTTCCGTAATTGAGAACCTTCTTGACAAAGTAGATACGCTGATTATCGGCGGAGGAATGTCTTATACGTTCTCAAAGGCACAGGGCGGAAGCGTAGGCAACTCTCTTCTTGAAGCTGACTACTGTGAGTATGCGCTGAATATGCTGAAAAAGGCCGAGGAGAAGGGCGTGAAGTTATTGCTTCCGGTGGATACGGTCATCGCAGATGATTTCTCCAATGACGCCAATAGCAAGATTGTAAAGGCCGGCGAGATTCCGGACGGATGGCAGGGACTTGACATCGGACCTGACACAGAGAAGATTTTCTGTGACGCGGTACAAGATGCGAAGACGGTAGTGTGGAACGGACCAATGGGATGTTTTGAAATGCCGAAATTTGCCCATGGCACGGAGGCTGTGGCAAAGGCTCTGGCAGACACGCAGGCTACGACGATCATCGGCGGCGGCGACTCTGCGGCGGCAGTGAACCAGTTAGGCTACGGCGACAAGATGACCCACATCTCAACAGGCGGCGGCGCGTCCCTCGAGTTCCTGGAAGGCAAAGAGTTACCAGGCGTAGCGGCTGCAAACGATAGGTAAAAGCTTGGCGATACCCGTAAAAAGCTTGAAAAATATTATATAAGGAGATTTTATATCATGGCAAGAAGAAAAATTATTGCAGGCAACTGGAAGATGAACAAGACTCCCAGCGAGGCGGTCGCACTGGTGGAAGAGTTAAAACCTTTAGTAGCAAACGACGAGGTTGACGTAGTTTTCTGCGTACCTGCAATCGACATTGTCCCGGTGGTTGAGGCGGCTAAGGGGACTAATATTCAGGTTGGTGCAGAGAACATGTATTTCGAGGAGAGCGGCGCTTATACAGGTGAGATTTCCCCGAACATGCTGGTAGATGCAGGCGTGAAATACGTGGTTCTCGGACATTCTGAGAGAAGAGAGTACTTTGGCGAGACCAATGAGGATGTGAATAAGAAGGTCTTGAAGGCGTTCGAGCATGGCATTACCCCAATCATGTGCTGCGGCGAGAGCTTAGAGCAGAGGGAGCAGGGCGTAACTATGGATTTCATCCGCCAGCAGGTGAAGGTTGGTTTCCAGAATGTAACGGCAGATCAGGCGAAGACGGCAGTTATCGCTTATGAGCCAATCTGGGCAATCGGAACAGGAAAGACCGCTACAACTGAGCAGGCACAGGAAGTCTGCGCAGGAATCCGCGCATGTATCGCAGAAGTATATGATGATGCGACGGCTGCAGAAATCCGTATCCAGTACGGCGGGTCTGTCAATGCGGCGACGGCTGCGGATCTGTTTGCACAGGCTGACATTGACGGAGGCCTTGTAGGCGGAGCTTCTTTGAAGGCTGACTTTGGCAAGATTGTGAACTATAAGTAGGAATGAAAGTAAGATTATAGAAAGGCTGTCTGATCAGATGTGTATCCGGTCGGACAGTCTTTTGACCGAAAGGGGGATCTTATGATTTATACAGAGATATCCGTACAGGTAGAGGGGTCTGCGAATGATGCGAGGCTTCAGGCATATATCCTGGACACTCCTCATGACGGGAGAAGCCTGAAAATTGAGAAGCGGCCGCTGATCCTGATCTGTCCGGGCGGCGGTTATGAGCGGACCAGTTACAGGGAAGGAGAGCCGACGGCGATGCATTTCCTGAACCAGGGCTACCATGCATGTGTGCTGCGTTATTCTACGGCTCCGGTTCATTTCCCGACGCCGTTATTAGAGGTAGGGCAGGCATTTAAGGTAATCCGGGAGCATCAGGATGAATGGAATGTGGATATGGAAAAGCTTGTCGTACAGGGATCTTCGGCCGGCGGCCATCTTGCCGCTTCCTACGGCGCATTCTGGAATCAGGATTTTGTGCTTGCGCCCCTTGGAGCAAAGGCAGAGGAGATGAAACCGAAAGGAATCATGCTGAGCTATCCGGTAATCACTTCCGACCCGGCGTACGCCCATATGGGAAGTTTTGAGAATCTTTTAGGGGAAGACTATGAGATGCAGGCAGAGAAGGTCTCTATTGAGAAGCAGGTGACGGAGACGATGCCGCCTTGTTTCATCTGGCACACGATGGAAGATGCCACTGTTCCTGTAGAAAATTCACTGATGCTGACGGCGGCGCTTAGGAAGGCGGGGATTCCGGCTGAGCTTCATATTTTCCCGAATGGGGAACATGGGTTAAGCCTTGCAAGTCCGGCCGTGGAGCGGGCAGACGGCTCAGGTGTCCAGATGGAGTGCGCCCAGTGGGCGGGCCTTGCGGATGCGTGGCTTGAAAGGTTATTTGCGTAGGTTTTCCGCCTGATAAATGAATGAAAAAGATGAGCAAAGGAGTATTGAGGCATGATGAACAAGAAACCAACAGTGCTGATGATTTTGGATGGTTATGGGTTGAATGAGAAGACAGAAGGAAATGCCGTTTTGGAGGGCAAGACTCCGGTCATGGACGAGCTGATGGCCAAGTGCCCGTTCGTAAAAGGAAATGCCAGCGGCCTTGCAGTCGGGCTTCCGGACGGGCAGATGGGAAATTCCGAGGTGGGACATCTGAACATGGGCGCAGGTCGTATCGTATATCAGGATCTTACCAAGATTACAAAGGCAATCCAGGATGGGGATTTCTTTGAGAACCCTGCGCTTCTTGCGGCATGTGAAAATGTAAAGAAGCATGGCAGCGCCCTCCATATGTACGGGCTTGTGTCCGACGGTGGCGTACACAGCCATAATACGCATATCTATGGGCTTCTGGAGCTGGCAAAACGTCAGGGAATTGAGAAGGTGTATGTACACTGTTTCTTAGATGGACGTGATACGCCTCCGGCATCCGGAAAAGAATATGTGGAGCAGCTTGTGGCTAAGATGGACGAGATTGGCGTGGGCGAAGTTGCGACCGTCATGGGACGTTACTATGCCATGGACCGTGATAACCGTTGGGACCGTGTGGAAAAGGCATACCGGGCTATGGTATTCGGGGAAGGCGAGACGGCGGTAAGCGGACCAGAGGGAATTCAGGCTTCCTACGACAAGGATACCACGGATGAGTTCGTACTCCCTACGGTCGTTGTGAAGGACGGCGCGCCGGTGGCCACAATTCAGGACAATGATTCCATTATCTTCTTTAATTTCCGTCCAGACCGTGCAAGGGAGATTACAAGGACGTTCTGTGACGATGGGTTTACCGGATTTGACCGGGGGAAGAGAGTCAAGACTTGTTATGTATGCTTTACAGAGTATGACGTGACCATTGAGAACAAACAGGTGGCGTTCGTCAAGGAAGAGATTACCAATACATTTGGAGCCTTTCTTGCATCCAATGGAAAGAAACAGGCGCGTATCGCCGAGACAGAGAAATATGCCCATGTGACCTTCTTCTTTAACGGCGGCGTAGAAGAGCCCAACGAGGGGGAAGACCGGATTCTCGTCAATTCTCCGAAGGTGGCGACCTATGACCTGAAACCGGAGATGAGTGCATATGAAGTATGCGATAAGCTGACAGGCGCCATCCGTTCCGGCAACTATGATGTAATCATCATTAATTTTGCAAATCCGGATATGGTAGGGCATACCGGCGTGGAGGCTGCTGCGATTAAAGCCATCGAAGCCGTGGATGAATGTGTTGGTAAGGCTGTCGAGGCAGTGAAGGAAGTGGGCGGCCAGATGTTCATCTGTGCGGACCACGGCAATGCAGAGCAGTTAATTGACGATGAGACAGGCGAGCCGTTTACGGCGCATACGACCAATCCGGTGCCGTTCATCCTGGTGAACGCAGATCCGGCTTATCGGTTGCGGGAGGGCGGATGCCTGGCAGATATTGCGCCTACGCTGATTGAGCTGATGGGCATGGAACAGCCGAAGGAAATGACTGGGAAGAGCCTTCTGGTGAAGTAAGTGATGTGGAAAAGACCTTTAAAGAAATTTTTTCTTTAGGGTCTTTTTCAGAAACGGGCTTGGAAAAGATAGGGAGGAAACGTATGCATATTGTAATCGTGGAAGATGACGCCGTGCTCAGGCAGGAGTTAAAGCTACTTTTGGAAAATGCATTCTATCAGGTAACGGCGCTTGAAGAGTTCTCGGACGTTGCCTCTGCCGTTTTGTCCTTGGACCCGGATCTGGCGCTTCTGGACTTGAATCTCCCGGAAGAGTCTGGATTCGATATTTGCACGAAGATACGGGCAGAATCGGATACTCCGGTTATTTTTGTGACCAGCAGGACGGACTCTATGGATGAACTGACGGGAATCTTAAAAGGCGGGGATGATTATATCACGAAACCGTTCCAGGCGCCGATTCTTCTGGCAAGGATTGGGGCAGTCCTGAAAAGGACCCATCGGGAAACAAGGAGGGAACCTGTAAAATTTACCCATAAGGAAGTAGAGTTAGATATCGCCAGAGGTACGGTAGGTTTTCAGGGAAAGCAGACAGAACTATCCAGAAACGAGCTGAAAATTCTGCATCTGCTGTTCCAAAGGAAGGGGGAAATCATCCCCCGGGCGGATATGATTGAGTACTTATGGGATAACCAAGTGTTTATTGACGACAATACGCTGAGCGTGAATATTACGCGTATCCGGGGAAAACTAGAAGAAATCGGGATTTCCGGCTTGATTGAGACGAAGCGGGGGATGGGGTATCGAATCTGACGTCAGGAGTGGGGAATGGAAAGGGGTATAATGTAATGAAAATAAGGGAATATTTGAGAGATAAAATCCTGATTCTGACGCTGCATATATTCTGTATGCTTCTTCTGTCAGGATTTTTACATGCCACCGGATATGAGCCCCAATATTGTTTCCTGATTCTGATATTCTGGGTTTTAATTCTGGTGTTTTGGATCGGATATGGATTTTACAGCAGAAAATATTATTTCCATACGCTTTGGGCGACCCTTGAGAAGATGGACCAGAGGTATCTTCTCGGCGAGCTGATGCCAATTTCCCACAGGCTGGAAGACGGAATCTATAGGGAAATGATCCGGATTTCCAATAAGGCTGTGATTGAGAGGATTCGGCAGATTGAGGATGAGCAGAAAGAGTACCGGGAGTATATTGAAAGCTGGGTACATGAAGTCAAGGCTCCGATTACGAGTATTGATCTGATGTGCGTTAATTGCACAGGAAGTGTCTCAGGGAATTGTGAGAGCGGCAGCGTGGCGGGGGATGCTGCCCGGCGGATTCGTCTGGAAAACCAGAAGATAGAAAATTATGTGGATATGGCATTGTATTATGCCAGGTCGGAGGACGTATATAAAGATTATGTAATCCGTGAAACAAAGTTAAGCGAGATTGCAATCGTAGTCCTGAAAAGAAACAAGCATTATCTGATACAGAATCATATGCAGGCAGAGGTAGACTGTAAAGAGTTTGCATATACGGATCAGAAATGGATTACTTTTATCCTGAATCAGCTTGTGCTGAACAGTACGAAATACCGTCGGGAGCATGGAGCCTTAATCCGGATTTATACGGAGGAATATGTGCAGAAGGCAAGCCTTGTCGGGGATTCCCAGAAGGCAAATCTTGAAGGGGAGCCTCGGATGATGCAGACAGAAGGTTGTCTGTCAAAATACAGCCACGGTGTGAGAATGGTGGTGGAAGATAATGGGATTGGGATTCAGGAAGAGGAACTTGGGCGCATCTTTGAGAAAGGATTTACAGGCAGTAATGGGCGCAAGACGGAGCGTTCCACTGGAATGGGGCTCTATCTGTGCAAGAAACTGTGTAAGAAACTGGGAATTGAGATTTATGCAAGATCCAGGGAAGGGGAGGGAACGGAAATGATTCTGGAATTTCCGGTAAGCTCTTATCTTTCTAAAATCTAAATACGCCGTTTCTCCTGCCAAGGTTAGGAGATCGTGGATCGAAAAGGATTGTATTGAGAATAAGCCAGAATGATTTTGGAGGCATAGCCCCGGCTCATATGCAGTTTCGCACCATTGAGCAGAATGATGTCGTTGTGGTGTATTGCTTTGATTTTACCAAGGGAAACGATACAGCTCTGGCTGCATTTTTCAAACCCATAGGGAGACAAAAACTTCAATTCCTTTGCCAGCGTCCCATATTTCTGATAAATCCCATGCTGTGTATGGATGGATATATGATGTCCCTGAATCTGTAAGTAATAGATATCATAAACGTGGAGTTTCGATACGGAGGTTTTCGTTTTACAGATATACTCATGGTGCAGATTCGAGTATAGTTGTAATGCATGTTCTATATTAGATATACCAAATTGGTCGATAAAAGCAGACAGATGATGTTGAAGGTTTTGGTTATTTGATAGTTCCTGCTGCCATTTTTGTAGTGCGTCCATTTTTCTTTTGTCCTTAATTATTTATCCTATAATATATAACACTTATCTCATGAAAAACTTACGTGAATTAAGCAAAATAATTATTTTTTATTATAATATTTATTTTCCAAATATGGTTTCTATCTTGCGGGTTGTGTTGTGCGAGAATTGTCGAAAAAGTGGGAAAAATGTATAATAAGAGATAAACTCACGGGAAATGAAGGGGGCGGGATAAGATGTTTATACCAGAACGATTTAAAAAGCAGATCAATACACATTTGTTGGGCAATATGCTGGATATTGATGACTATCCTCTGATTTTAGCGATTATGGGAAGGCCGGGAATGGGAAAGACAAGACAGTTGAGAATACATTTGGAACAGCTTGGGGTGGATGTTTTTTCCGTCAGTTCCGCCGAACTGGAATGTGAGAGGGAGGAGGCGTCTGCAAAACTGTTAAAGCAGCAATATATCAACGCTTCTGTGAACATCTTAAAGAAGATGCCGTCCGTACTCGTGATTGACGATATTGACACAATCCTTGGAGAGAGAGAACCCAACACAGGGATGGCCAGGCATCAGGGGGCGCTGGCATTTCTCATGCATATTTCCGACGACCCTTATTATATCGAAAATGTAGGAAATGTGAACCGAGTCCCTATTTTTTTAACCGGGAACAATTTTGAGTCTTTGTATGAACCAATGAGAAGGCCGGGAAGAACGTTAGAATTCGAGTGGGAGCCGAATCAGGAAGAAAAAATTGAAATTATTGCTTCCTGCCTTTCTAATACGGAAGATTCCAAAAGAGTGGCTGCTGAATTGGTGAATATTTATCCTAACCAGTCGATTTCCTTTTTTACGAACTTTTTTACGTCCCAAAAGTTGGAGTTATTGTCTGAGATGGCGAGTAGTGCAATGCTGAAATGTATTTTGGAGAATTCCCAGTATAAAAGGCAGTTATACCAGAAGTATATTCAGGACTATAATGATATAAACTGGAAGGACGTCATGTTCATGGAGCGGGAAAGCAAGGGGGTATAGCCGTAAGGATTTACTGGCAGTATTTCCCTTGTTTCCTGTCCATAGAAAACGTACTTTTTTACGCCCAATCTTTCTTCCGGTATAAGATGGCTCCCACAGCCGTACATATCACGGACAATGTACCAAGAATCAGTAATTCTTTGATGTGAAGGCTTAACCGTTCTCCTGCAAAAATGCCTTGCATTAAATCCACGGCATGAGTCATCGGCAGACAGCCGGAGATTTTCTTCATAGTTTCAGGGAACATCTGATCCGGCATTGTGGCGCCGGACAGGAAGAGCATGACAAAATAGACCACATAACAAAGCATGTTCGTGCCTTTTAAATCCCGCCCGATTGCGGTGAGCAAAAATCCAATGGAAAACATCGCCGCTATGGAAAGCAATATTCCCACGCACACGGAAAGAAAATCTCCTTTGAGGCGTATGTGGTAAAGGAGCTTCCCGGCGATTAACAAAATAGCGATTCCGATTAGCGTCATCATGAGGTTCACCAATATCTGCGCTGATATGATACGTTTCTTTCCTGCCGGCGTAGCGTCGAACCTCTTATATATTTTTTTTTCCTTATACCCTGATAATGTCAAGGGAAGCGACATTAATCCGGTGACTCCGATTACCATCACAGCGTATGCCGGTACGGTCGCATCCATCATTCCCATATCGGCTCCTTCATAAATCGGCGCGTTTCCGAAGATGCCGCCAAAAAGCAGGAGCATGAGCACAGGAAACACAAGGGCAAAGAAAAAACAAAAAAAATCCCGTACAAACAACCGAAATTCAATATTACAGATAACCGCAAACTTTTTCATAGTATTCCCTCCATCGTAAGTCCTGTTGTTTTAGGTGCAATCATTAAATATATTTTTTCCAGTGGGCATTCTTCTTCCCATAGGTCTTTTTGCTGACTTTCGGGAATCCGACTTTTTGCGTAGTTCCGAAAATCGTTCTGGGTTCCAAAGAATTGCTGCCGTCCTTTTTCGAGATAGAGAATCTTATCGGCAAGAATCTCTACCTCGTCCAGATAGTGGGAGACCATGAGAATTGCAACGCCGCTCTTTCGGATGCTCTCAAAGCTCATCCACATGTTCTGCCGTACTTCCGGGTCAAGCCCGGTCGTTAATTCGTCTAAAATTAATAATTTGGGCCGTCCCATAAGGGATAACAAAATAGAAAGCCGTTGTTTTTCACCGCCGGATAATTTATGTAGGGGGGATTTCCGCTTATCGTCAAGCCCTAGCTGCGCCAGTAACAGATTCCAGTCTGCAGGCCTGTCGTAAAAACTTGCGAACAGCCTGCATAGTTCTTCGATTTTGATTTTGGATGGGTAGTCCGTTTCCTGCAGTTGAACGCCCATCTCCCGGTAGACTTCGCAGCGGTGCAGCCACGGATCTTTCCCAAAGACCCGAATCAGGCCGCAATCCGGTCTGCGTAAGCCCTCTATGCATTCTACGGTAGAGGTCTTTCCGGAGCCGTTTTGTCCGATTACGGCAAGGATTTCTCCGGGATTTACTGAAAATGAAACATTCTGGACTGCCCGTACATTTTTATATGACAGGTTCAGGTCTTCTACTTGTATGATGGTCTGTTTCATATGGTTTCCTCCTAAATTTAAAGATTACGATATGTTCTTTGCATCTATTTTAGGCAGTGGGCCTGGAATAAACAATAGGGTTTGGGGCAGTGGCAGTTCTTGATGTGCAAGAGGTCGTTTTTCATGTCCAAGATGCACGCGTCCTTAGTCTTTATTGTGCTATAATCATAAGGGAAGGAGGCATATCTATGAAAGTCGAATGTAAAATTGATCCGGATTACAAAGAGCCGTATGCAGTTCTTTATATCAAGAGAATGACCCACAAGATTGCAGAAATCATTTCCATGCTTGAGAGGGAGGAGCCGGATGCTCTGACGTTAATTGCCGCAAAAGAAAGGAAAACGTTTTTTCTGAAAGCGGAAGAGATTGCATTGGTGCGCACGGAAGGCAGGGAAATCATCTGTTATGATAAAATGAAGAACCGATATGTATTAGATAAGCCTTTATATGAATTGGAACAGATACTCGACAGCGGTTTCGTAAGGGTTTCAAAATCAGCAATTATCAATATCCGCCAGATCGACCATGTGGAGGCAGGATTTAACGGTACGATGGAGCTGGTGATGAAGAATGGCGTTACGGATTTTATTTCGAGAAATTACAGGAAATCTTTCAAGGAAAGGCTGGGGCTGAGATGAAAAAGATGGTCAGATTGGTGATAAAATATCTGTTATATGGTATTTCTTTAGGCTGTACGTTTTTCGTGATAATGTGCCTGTCCTTTTATGTGGGGGGCGGGCAGGAGTTTCTGGAGATGATTTTCCGGGATTTTGCGAGGCAGTCTCTCGGGGCTATGGCGGTAGGAATTGCATGCGGCGGGACGTCGGTCGTCTATCAATTCGACCGGTTTTCCGGATTTGGGAAAGTGCTGATACATTTTTGTGTTGGAATGGGGGTTTTTTACCCGGTTGCCGTTTCCTTGGGATGGATTCCATTCTTCCCGGACAGGATTATGGTCACAGTCTTACAATTTTTATCTTCCTGCTGTATTTTTATGGTGATTTGGTTCGGGTTCTATCTGTTCAACCGGAATGAAGTCAAACGAATCAACGAAAGGATTAAGGAGCTTCAACAGGATAAGAGATAAATCAAATGGAAGAAAGGCTTTACACCATGACTATATCAGAGAGTAACAATTAAATCACATGAAAAGGTGTAAAGTCTTTATTGAGTTATTTAGGACTTTACACCCTGGTTAGTAGGTTACGATTATGAAGTTTTAAAATTCAAGTTCTGAATAATCAATACCAAAACTTTGCAATTTTATTTTAGCAACTTTGATCTGATATTCAAGCTCTTTATTTTCTCCTGTTTCATATGCCTTGATTCTCATTAAATCAACAAATCTATTTATAGCTACTTCTTTTTGCTCTTCTAATGTCATATCCGCTGCCATCCTTTCACCGCCTTTTATTGAAACAATTATTGATTGTTACATTAATTATAGCGGATTATGTAAATGGTGTAAAGCCTTTATTGAATTGTCGAGATGTTTTGTTTAAATTGTACCCTTTGTCAAGGACATTTTAAATTTGTGTAGTGCCCAGATCTAAAGTGCTTTGATAATCGAAGAAAGGCTTTACACCACAATCACCGATTGATATAATGAAAGTACCAAAGTAAACGGCACTTTAAAAGTGAGGTGAAGGATATGCCAGGTGAAAAGGAACTAAATGTTAATCTCTTTGAAAGGTTAGATTTATTAGACCGATTAGAGAGAGTAGCAAAAAAGGAAAACTGTGAACCGGTTTTACAGGAAATTGAGTTTGAACGCAAATTAATAGAGCGAAAACTTTATCAGAACCCACCATTAAATAGTGAAAACTAAATAATCAACCGTTTATCAAGGTGTAAAGTCTTTATTGAATTATCAAGGACTTTGCACCTTTTTTATTTTCAGATTAACCAACGGACAAATCATTTGGCAGGAGAAAATATAAAGAGATATGAGTTGTATTCTCTGTCCAAGTACTTTATAATATTAACCAAGATCGAAGGTACAGCAGTTGAATGTAGTAAGAAAAGAAGATGCCTATAAAGAAACCTGACTCCGCACATTCTCCGTATGCGGACCCCGATAATCTTTCATTATTGTAAGATAACTGTAAGAAAGGGCAATACTACGCCTACCAGTAATCTGTTAAAGTAAAACTGACAATAATATCCGATTGCAGAAGGGAGAGAAGAGATATGATGAAAGATTATATCCGGGTATGTGATGTAGAAAAATATTACGGCAATGCCTCGAATGTTACGAAGGCAATCGACCGCGTCAGTTTTACGGTAGCGCAAGGGGAGTTCGTAGGAGTCATGGGTGCGTCAGGCTCCGGCAAGACGACCCTTCTGAACATGATGTCAACCATTGACCGCGTGACGGCAGGCCATATCTGGTATGGGGATACGGACATTGCGGAAATGAAAGAAGACGCCCTTGCAAAATTCCGGAAGGAGAATCTGGGGTTTGTATTTCAGGACTACAATCTTCTGGACACGCTGACCATTGAAGAGAATATCATCCTTGCCATGACACTTCGCAAGGAAGGCAAGAAGGAAATCCGGAAAAAGTGCGACGAGATGTTGAATCTTCTGGGCATTGCCGATATCCGCGGACAATTTCCCTATCAGGTATCCGGAGGGCAAAAACAGCGGTGCGCCTGCGCAAGAGCATTGGTGAACCGCCCGCGCCTGATTCTGGCAGACGAGCCCACAGGCGCCCTGGATTCCAAGTCCGCCCAGACATTGCTTGAGACGTTCACGGACATGAACCAGAAGATGCAGGCGACCATCCTGATGGTGACCCACGATGCATTTTCCGCCAGCTATTGCAGCCGGATTTTGTTCCTAAAGGACGGACGGATCTTCCATGAGCTGATGCGCGGCCAAAAGGCCAGGCGGGACTTTTTAAATGAAATACTGGACGTACTTGCCCTGACGGGAGGTGAAGTAAGCGATGCTCGTTAAACTTGCGTTCCGGAATGTAAGGCGTTCGGCAAAAGATTATTTCGTATATTTCCTCACCATGACCTTTGTGACGGCGCTGATGTTCGCATTTAACAGTCTGATATTTACCGAAGATATTGGGGAGATGTACGATATCGCCGGCGTCATGATTGCATTGGTGGGACTGGCGACGTTCTTTATCGTGCTGATTGTGGCATGGCTGATTAATTATATGGTACGGTTCATGCTTGAGAAACGGAGCCAGGAGTTTGGAATCTATCTCCTAATCGGCATGAAGAAGAAGGAAGTGGCCCATCTGTATATCCGTGAAAACGCTTTTCTGGGAGCCGGGGCGTTCCTGATCGGAATGGCTCTTGGCGTCCTTTTGCAGCAGGTAATTATGGCGATTCTTTACAGTATGATTCGGATGAAATACGATATCCATATGGAATTCAACGGCTCTTGTATCCTGATGACCGTAGGGTGTTATGCGGGATGTTACATTCTGGCGCTGTTACGCAGCGGCAGGAAATTCAGGAAGATGAATATCCGCGACCTGATGGAAGCACAGAAGAAGAACGAAGAGATCAAAGAATCCCATGAGCAGCTAAAAAAATGGCTGTTTCCGGTTTCCATCCTGTTTCTGGCAGTCTTTGGGGCGTTCATCTTCCTGGGAAGGATTCAAAGCTTCGGCGGCGTCCTGGTCTTCCTCATAGGGGTAGTCCTGGTCATCTATCTTTTCTACGTCGGCCTTTCCTCCTGGCTGGTCTGCTATGTGCGGGGACAGAAGGACGGGATCTACCGCGGGCAGAATCTTTTTCTGCTTCGGCAATTCTCGTCAAAGCTCAAGACCATGAGCTTTACCATGGGGACACTGACGGCGCTGTTTACGGTGGCATTCCTTGGATGTACAGTGGCGCTGATGTTCAGCGATTATCAGAATAAACTCCTGGAGACGAAATTCCCCTTTGACGTGCAGATTTACAGTGATGACGTGGAGGATGATTTTGCCGACGAGATTCAGGTGATTGAAGAGTCGGCAGAGATATTGGATATATTTCCTTATCATATCTATGCGGATGTTTCGGGAAAGGGTGCGAATCAGGTAAATGTATGGCTGAGTGCGCATCTGAAAGTCTTTGGAGATACGTACCGGAAGAAAGACGGAAGCCCGGATAGTAAGAAAATCGAAAAGGATTCTTCGGACGGCGCTTTTTATTGCAGGTATGATACGTATATGAAGCTGTCGGATTATAACCATCTCCGCAGCATGCTTGGGTATCAAGAGGTCCCGCTTAGGGAGGGGGAGTATCTCATCCATATTAAGGAACGCATCCGGGATGAGGCAGAGACGATGAAAGATGAGATTACCATAGAAGGGGATGAAGGAGAGCTTGTGTTCGCAGGATATTATACGGAGCCATTTTCCCAGGACGGGCATAACGGCGGGGATTATGTGATCGTCGTCCCGGATGCCGCTCTTGCGTCCCTTACGCCTTATTATGCGGAGCTTGCTGTGGATATTAAGGGGGAAGCGCCGGCGGATTTAGGGAAGAAACTGGATAGCCTGACAGGGCCGGAAGACTGGGAAGATGATGAGCTGACCGGAAATCATTGCTGCGGCTCGGATACGATTGTTGTGATGGCAGTCACGAATATGGTACGGGATAACCTGATCCCTGAGATGAAGTACACGCTGTCCGCCGTGATTTTCCCATGCTTTTATATCGGCCTGGTGTTCTTGTGCGTTGCGCTGACCGTCTTATCGGTCCACCAGCTCAGCGATTCTGCAAAATATCGATTCCGTTATTCCGTACTTGGAAAATTAGGAATGAACAGGAGGGAGATTGGCATGGTTATCTTAAAACAGCTTGTGTGCTACTATCTGTGTCCGGTATTCCTTGCCTGTGCGATTGGCGGAAGTGTTTCCGTATTCATGAGCGGAAAATTCATCTTTTATACGGGAATCCATTCGGCGGTCATCTATTACTTCGGATTGACATTTCTTTTGTTCTTTGGGGTTTATACGCTGTATTTTATCACGACCTATGTGAGTTTCCGAAGGAATGTGGACGGAGGTTTCTGATGCAGCCATGCGGTTCGTGTCATTTTTTAAGAAATGATTAATTTTTGAAGAATTATGCATATGGGATTGAAAAAGAAAGGAGGGGAATGGTATAATCAGAAAGAAATTGTGACGAGAAGGAAGAGTGGAAAAGTGGGCAAGAAGAGAAGACGGAAGAAAAAGATGACGAATAAGAAAAAGATGATGATAATGGGAATAGCCGGCGGAACTATCCTCGTGATTGCATTGGCTTACATGGGGGCGGCTATTTTCTTTACTCGCCATTTTTTGATGAATACAGAGATTAACGGAGTTGACTTTTCCGGGAAGAGCTTAGCAGAAGCGGAGGAATACTTTAAAGGGCAGGTAGGGGAATATACCCTGACCATGAACGACATCAACGGAGGGAAAGAGACCATCAGCAGCAGTGAGATTCTTCTGGCGTATGGCAAGAACACAGAGCTTGAAGGCGTTTTAGAGGAGCAAAACGCGTTCCTGTGGCCGAAAGCATTTTTTACAGAAAATACTGCGGATATTACCTTCAATCTGTCTTACGACGAAGCGAAACTTCAGGAAAAGATTAACACGCTGGGTATTATTCAGGCCGGGCAGACCCCGGCACAGAATGCATCCCCCACGTTTGACGGGAATCAGTTTGTTGTTTCCCCGGAAGCCTATGGAGTTTCTGTGACGCCGGAGTCTTTGCAGGAGAAGGCGTCAACCTTTATCATGCATCTTATGCCGGAGATGAATCTGGCGGATGAGGGCTGCTATGAGGCTCCCCGTTTTCTCTCTGATTCCGAGGAAGTAAAGCAGGCATGCGATAAAATGAACGGATACTGCCAGGCGAGCATCACCTACAATATGGATGTCCCCGTGGTAATCGACCGGACGGTCATATCGACGTGGCTGTCCGTAGACGGAGACATGAATGTAATTGTGGATGAAAATGCGGTAAGGGCGTGGCTTGAGCAGTTTGGTGAACGGTATGATACGGTGGGGACGACCCGGACATTCACTACCCCCACGGGGAAGAGCGCCACGGTTTCCGGAGGAACCTATGGCTGGTCGATCAATGAAGATACGGAATTTCAGACAATCATGAATGCGCTGAATAATCAAGAGGTGATTGCGAAAGAACCAGAATATTATATCAGTGGAGTTGCGGCGTCACATTCCATGCCGGATTGGGGCAGCACCTACGCGGAGGTGGATTTGAGCGCCCAGCATATGTGGTATGTGGTGAACGGCTCGGTGGCTCTTGAGACGGATGTAGTGACTGGGGAGCCGATTCCGGAGAAGGTCACGCCAGAGGGCGTGTACAGTATTGTGGAGAAGAAGTTGGACAAGGTGTTGGTCGGGGCGAAAGACCCGGTGACAGGAGAACCGGAGTATGAGACGCCGGTCAGTTATTGGATGCGGATTACCTGGCAGGGGGTAGGTTTCCATGACGCGACCTGGCAGAGGAATTTTGGCGGCGCGCTGAACCAGATCAGGGGCATCGGCTCCCATGGCTGCGTGAATATGCCTTTAGATAAGGCGGCGGAGCTGTACAATATGATAGAGATGGGCACGCCGGTCATTATCCACTATTAACATGGTTTGAGAGTAGGGAGAACCTTAGGGTTCTCCCTTTTTGCTGCCGGATGGATGGTTGCACTGTCAGATAAGGTATGCTATACTGTTTACCAGCGCAAAAAGCGGCTATACTATATCTTAGGAGTGTTTCTAAATTATGTCACAGATCGCAGATGAAATAAAAGAACAGATAAAAAAACGGCGTACATTCGCCATCATTTCCCATCCGGATGCCGGGAAGACCACCCTGACGGAAAAGTTCCTGCTGTACGGGGGCGCCATCAATTTAGCGGGCAGCGTCAAGGGCAAGGCGACGGCCCGCCATGCAGTGTCGGACTGGATGGAGATTGAAAAGGAGAGAGGGATCTCCGTCACCTCTTCGGTGTTGCAGTTTGGTTACAATGGATACTGCATCAACATCTTAGATACCCCGGGACATCAGGATTTCTCGGAGGATACCTACCGTACGCTGATGGCGGCGGATTCCGCCGTGATGGTAATCGACGCTTCCAAGGGCGTTGAGGCGCAGACGCGGAAGCTGTTCAAGGTATGTACCATGCGCCATATCCCGATTTTCACGTTTATCAACAAGATGGACCGGGAGGCCATGGATACCTTTGAGCTTCTGGACGACATTGAAAATGAATTGGGAATCGCCACCTGTCCGGTGAACTGGCCCATAGGCTCCGGCAAGGAATTTAAGGGAGTCTACGACCGCAACACGAAGAAGGTGGAACTGTTCTCGGATACCCACAAAGGAACGACGCAAGGGGAGGTTCGGAAGATTTCGATTGACAGCGGGGAAATCAATGAATGGGTGACGGACGTACAGCTTGCACAGTTACGGGAAGAGATTGAATTACAGGACGGCGCAGGCGCCAGATTCGATCAGGAATTGGTGAGCAAAGGAGAACTTTCCCCTGTATTTTTCGGCTCTGCGCTCACCAACTTCGGCGTGGAAACTTTTCTTCAACATTTCCTTGGCATGACCACTTCGCCTCTTCCTAGGACTTCCGACCAGGGGGCAGTAGATCCCATGGAAGAGGAAGATTTCTCTGCCTTTGTGTTCAAGATTCAGGCGAATATGAACAAGGCCCACCGTGACCGGATTGCATTCATGCGCATTTGTTCCGGCGCCTTTACGGCTGGGATGGATGTGTACCATATTCAGGGAGGAAAAAAGGTCCGGCTCTCCCAGCCTCAACAGATGATGGCAAGTGAACGTAAGATGATCGACAAAGCTTACGGAGGGGATATCATCGGCGTATTCGACCCGGGAATCTTCTCCATCGGCGATACGCTGACGGCTTCCGCGAAACGTTTTGTCTACGAGGGGATTCCCACCTTTGCCCCGGAACATTTTGCGAGAGTCCGTCAGGTAGATACCATGAAGCGTAAGCAGTTCATCAAAGGAATCAACCAGATTGCCCAGGAAGGCGCAATCCAGATTTTCCAGGAGTTCAACACAGGAATGGAAGAAATCATCGTAGGCGTGGTCGGCGTCCTGCAGTTCGACGTCCTGAAATACCGTCTGGAAAATGAGTACAACGTAGAAATCCGTCTGGACAACCTGCCTTACGAGTATATCCGCTGGATTGAAAATACGGACATTGACCTGGACAGATTGACGGGCACGTCTGATATGAAGAAGGTCAAGGATTTAAAAGGGCGTCCGCTTTTATTATTCGTCAATGAGTGGAGCATCCGCATGACTGTGGAGCGGAACGAAGGGCTTAGGCTGTCTGAATTCGGAAGATAGGCAGGAAATCCGGAAAAATTTCAAAGCCCCTACTTTGCAAAGCCTTAATAATTTGATATAATGATAAGAAGTGTATACTAGAACAGGAGGTTTCTTTAATTATGAGCAAAGAAGAGCGTAACACATATACCATACAGACCGATGAGAATCTGGGAGAAGTGAAGATTGCGGACGAAGTCGTGGCGATCATCGCCGGCCTGGCAGCCATGGAGGTAGAAGGCGTTTCCTCTATGACCGGGAACGCGACGAGGGAATTAGTCAGCAAGTTCGGGATGAAGTCCCTGTCAAAGGGCGTGAAGGTGGATGTGCTGGACGGAATCGTGACCGTTTCCCTGGTACTGAACCTGAATTACGGATACAGCATCAAAGATACGACTCAGAGAGTCCAGGAGAAGGTGAAGGCGGCTATTGAGAACATGACGGGTCTTGAGGTCGCAGACGTCAATATCCGTGTTGCCGGAGTGGACATGCCGGAGGAAGCGTAAGTGAAGAGGTCAGAGTTAAGAGAACATATCTTTAAGACGGTGTTTGGGATAGATTTCTGCCAGCCTGAGGAGATGCCGGAGCAGATAGGGTTTTATTTGGGACAGCTTGAGAATCCCAGGGAGCAGGATCTTGACTACATCCGCGGGAAGGCGCAGAAGGTGGCGGGGAAGAGGGAAGAGATCGACGCCTTGCTGAATGCCAATACCACGGGATGGAAGACCAGCCGTATGAACAAGGTGGACCTGACGATCCTCCGCCTTGCCGTGTATGAGATGAAGTGGGACGAAGACGTGCCGGTTGGCGTGGCAATCGACGAGGCTGTGGAGCTTGCCAAGAAGTACAGCAGCGACGAAGGACCGGCTTTCGTCAACGCTGTGCTTGCCAAGATCGCGAAAATCAGCCTGTGACAGGTCTTTTTGGCATAAGCACAAGCTTCTTGTGGAGGATATTTATGGCACAAAGTGTATATACAGTAAAACAGGTCAATGCTTATATTAAGAGTATGTTTACCCAGGATTATATGCTGAACCGCATCTATGTGAAGGGCGAGGTGTCGAATTTAAAGTACCACACATCAGGACATATATATTTTTCACTGAAAGATGAGTCCGGAACGATTGCCTGCGTTATGTTTGCCGGGCAGCGGGGCGGGCTCTCTTTTCGTCTGCGGGACGGGCAGCAGGTAGTGGTTCTTGGCGGGGTGAACGTATATGAGAGGAGCGGCTCCTACCAGCTCTATGCAAGGGAAATCCGTCCGGACGGAGACGGAGTCCTCTATGAGCGTTTCCAGATGTTGAAAAGAGAACTGGAAGAGATGGGGATGTTCGCCCCTGAATATAAAAAACCGATTCCAATGTATGCAAGGAAAATTGGGATAGTGACGGCGCCTACGGGGGCGGCGGTTCGTGATATCATGAATATTTCTGCCCGCAGGAATCCGTATGTCCAATTGCTTTTGTACCCGGCGCAGGTACAGGGGGAAGGCGCCAAGGAGAGTATTGTCCGTGGAATCCGGATGTTGGAGAAAGCCAAGGTGGACGTGATGATCGTCGGCCGGGGCGGCGGCTCCATCGAGGATCTGTGGGCGTTCAACGAGGAAGAGGTGGCGCGTGCGATCTTTGACTGCAGAGTTCCGGTCATCTCGGCGGTGGGGCATGAGACGGATACCACTATTGCGGACTATGTGGCGGACTTACGCGCGCCTACGCCGTCTGCGGCGGCGGAGCTTGCGGTCTATGATTACCGCCAGACACAGATGAGGCTTACAGAATATGCCCTTTCGATGAACCGTCTTTTGTCCCGGCAGGTCACGGTGAACCGTTCAAGGCTTCGGGAATGCCAGACAAGGCTTCGCTATCTCCATCCGCGCTATAAGCTTCAAGAACAGCAGCAGCGCCTGGCGGACATAGAAGATCGGCTCCGCCAGCAGATGGAAGGATGCCTTAGGGAGAACCGCCATCGTCTTGCCATCGCTATGGAGGCGATGAAGGGACTTTCGCCGATACAAAAGCTGAATCAGGGATATTCTTATGTGGAGTGTGAGGATAAGGCGGTGGTCAGGAGCATCTGTCAGGTAAGGCCTGGGGATACCCTGTCTGTCTATGTGACGGACGGCGTGATACGCGCTGTGGCAGACAAAAGCAGCCCTTATCCCAAGGGAGTATTGAAAATGCAATAAAAACAGGCAGGAGGGTAAGGAAGCATGCCGGATAAGACAGAAAAACAGGAAGGGACAAGCCTTGAGGAATTATTTACGGAGTTAGAGTCCGTCATCCGCAAGATGGAAGGAGAGAATATCTCTCTGGAGGATTCCTTCCAGTTATATCACAGGGGAATGGATGCATTGAAGCAGTGCAGCGAGCGCATCGATGAAGTGGAAAAAAAGATGCTGATATTAGATGAAGAGGGTGGAACACATGAATTCTGACAATGATTTTCAGGTTCAGATGAAGCAGAAGGTACAGAAAATAGAAGGGATTCTACAGGAATACCTTCCCAGACAGAAGGGATTGCAGAGCGTCGTCATGGAGGCGATGGGCTACAGTCTGATGGCGGGGGGCAAACGGCTGCGCCCCATGCTGATGCAGGAGACATTCCTGCTCTATAACGGGACGGCAAAGTCGCTGCGCCCGTTTATGGCAGCGATCGAGATGATACATACCTATTCCCTGGTCCATGACGACCTGCCGGCAATGGATAATGACGAGTATCGGCGGGGGCGCAGGACGACCCACGTTGTTTACGGAGAAGATATGGGAATCCTGACGGGAGACGCGTTACTGAACTATGCATTCGAGACGGCTTTTAAAGCGTTTGTGACCGAACCTGAGGACAGCCTTGCCATTGGGAGGGCATTGGCAGTGCTTGGAAAGAAGTCGGGAATCTACGGGATGCTGGGCGGCCAGGTTATTGATGTGAAAGAGACGGGCAACGAGATCTCCAGGGAAGTGCTGGATACCATTTACCGGCTGAAAACAGGGGCTCTCATCGAAGCGTCCATGATGATTGGGGCAATCCTTGGAGGGGCTTCGGAGGAAGAAGTCCGTAAGGTAGAGCGGATTGCCGGGTATGTAGGGACTGCGTTCCAGATTCAGGACGACATCCTGGACGTGACCAGTACCAGGGAGGTGTTAGGGAAACCTACCCACAGTGACGAGAAGAATGAGAAGACCACATATGTTACCCTGATTGGGATTCCAGAGGCAGAAAAAGAAGTGGAGCGGTTGTCTGGCGAGGCAATCCGGCTGCTCCATGAGCTCTCCGGAGAGAATGCATTTCTGGAGCATCTGTTACTCCAACTGATCCACAGGGACAGATAGGGAGGGGACGGACGATGTTAGAGAGGATACGGAAGGAAAACGATATCAAAGCCTTGCAGCCGGAAGAACTTCAAAAGCTTGCAGAGGAGATCCGGGAGTTTCTGATTGAGAAAATCAGCAAGAGCGGAGGACATCTTGCGTCGAATCTGGGAGTCGTGGAGCTTACGATGGCGATGCATCTGGTCTTTGACCTGCCGAAAGATAAGATTATCTGGGACGTTGGCCATCAGTCCTACACCCACAAGCTCTTGACCGGGCGGAAGGAAGGATTTGACGAACTGCGCAAGTACGGAGGGATGAGCGGTTTTCCCAAGAGAAAAGAGAGCGCCTGTGACGCATTTGACACCGGGCATAGCTCCACGTCTATTTCGGCTGGCCTTGGCTATGTACAGGCCAGGGATTTAAGAGGCGAAGATTACAGCGTAATCTCTGTGATTGGGGATGGCTCCCTGACCGGGGGCATGGCGTACGAGGCGCTGAATAACGCCTCTTCCCTTGATACGAATTTCATCATTGTGCTGAACGATAATCATATGTCCATTTCTGAGAATGTGGGCGGCATGTCCAAGTATCTTGCGGGCCTTAGGACTGCGGATTTTTATACAGGCCTAAAGAAAGGGGTCACGGCTGCCCTCCATAAGGTTCCGGTGGTGGGGGATTCCATGATTCAGAAGATGCGTAAGACGAAGAGCAGTATCAAGCAGCTTGTGGTACCTGGGATGTTCTTCGAGGACATGGGAATTACCTATTTAGGCCCGATTCCAGGGCATAACATTCCCGTCCTGTGCAGGGCGCTTCGGGAAGCGCGCAGGATGGACGAGCCGGTATTGCTCCATGTCATCACAGAGAAGGGTAAGGGCTATGAACCGGCAGAGAAGCATCCGGACAAATTCCATGGAATCGGTCCGTTCCAGATTGAAACGGGAGAGCCGGAGACGGCGAAGAAGAAGGACAGTTATACAGATGTATTTGGCAAGGTACTCTGCGACGAGGCGCGCAACCGGCCGGAAATTGTGGCAATCACGGCGGCAATGGCGGACGGGACGGGGCTTTCCAGATTCCGGAACCTCTATCCCAAACGGTTTTTTGACGTGGGAATTGCGGAGGCCCACGGCGTCACCTTTGCGGCCGGTCTGGCGGCAGGAGGCGTACATCCGGTATTTGCCGTATATTCGTCGTTCTTGCAGAGGGCGTATGACCAGATGATTCACGATGTAGCTCTCCAGAACCTTCCTGTGGTCCTGGCGGTAGACCGCGCCGGTCTGGTGGGAAGCGACGGGGAGACCCATCAGGGGATTTTCGATTTGTCTTATCTGAGCAGTATCCCGAACATGACGGTCATGTCCCCGAAAAACAAATGGGAACTGGCAGACATGCTTCGATTCGCCCTTTCGTATCAGGGGCCCATTGCCCTCCGTTACCCCAGGGGAGAAGCCTATGACGGATATCAGGATTTTCGTGCGCCGGTGGCCTACGGTAAAAGCGAGATGGTGTATCAGGAATCGGAGATTGCCATCGTAAGCGTAGGGCACATGTTCGAGGCGGCGGCAGAAGTCAGAGACAGACTGAAAAGCCGGGGATACCGCTGTACTCTGGTCAACGCCCGGTTCGTGAAGCCGATTGATCAAAGCATGCTGGAGGAATTATGCAGAGACCACAGGCTGATTGCTACCATTGAAGAGAATGTGCAGACCGGAGGATTCGGGGAGCATGTGATAGAATATGTGGGCGGGAAATGCCGGGATGTGCAGGTACTGTCCCTTGCCCTGCCCGACGATTACGTGGAACACGGCAGCATACAGGCTCTCAGGGAAGAAACGGGGATTGATGTGGGGACCATGACACAGAAAATTATAAATGCCTATCAAAAGAGATAAGGATAACAGACTGCGTATGAAAGAACGTTTAGACATATTATTAGTAAAAAAGAATCTTGCCCCCTCCAGGGAGAAGGCAAAGGCAATCATTATGTCGGGCAATGTATTCGTGGATGGGCAGAGGGAAGATAAAGCCGGGGCGTCCTTTGCGGAAACCTGCGCCATTGAGGTACGCGGGCACGCCCTCCCTTATGTGAGCCGGGGCGGGCTGAAGCTTGAGAAAGCCCTCCAAAATTTTGATGTGGACGTAAAGGGAAAGGTCTGCACGGACGTAGGCGCATCGACAGGCGGGTTCACGGACTGCATGCTCCAAAACGGCGCTGTAAAGGTCTATGCCATTGACGTAGGAAGAGGGCAGCTAGACTGGAAGCTTCGGCAGGATGAACGAGTCGTCTGCATGGAGAAGACCAACATCCGTTATGTGACGCCGGAGGATATTGGCGAGCCGGTGGAGTTTTCCTCCGTTGACGTTTCGTTCATTTCCCTTTCCAAGGTACTGCCGGCCATCCACGGTTATCTGCGGGGACAGGGACAGGTGGTGGCGTTGATTAAGCCCCAGTTTGAGGCGGGGCGCGAGAAGGTGGGAAAGAAGGGCGTCGTGCGCGAGCAGAATACCCATGTAGAAGTCATCGAGGCGGTTTTCGGGTATGCCGTCGAAACGGGATTTGACGTATTAGATCTGGATTTTTCCCCCATCCGCGGACCGGAAGGAAATATTGAATATCTGGCGCATCTCAGGAAATGCGAAGGGCAGGGCAGGATTTTTGAGGCGATTGATATCCTGCAGGTCACGGAGCAGGCATTTGATATGCTGGCAAAGGAAAAGAAATGATGGAAAGATTTTTGATTGTAACGAACGATGGAAAGGATACAGAGCAGACTGTGACCAGACAGGTAGTAAAATTACTTGAGGAGGCGGGAAAGGCCTGTATTTTATGCCAGAAAGACGAGAATAAAAAGATTATCGAATCTTCCGTGCCAAAGGAAGTGGACTGTGCCGTCGTAATTGGCGGAGACGGCAGCCTGATTGAAGTGGCAAGGCTGTTCTGGGAGAAGGAAATCCCGATTCTGGGCGTCAATATGGGGACGCTCGGATATCTTACCGAGGTGGAGGTGGGCGGAATCGACGCGGCGGTCAGGCAGCTTGCGGCAGGAGACTATGTGCTGGAGAGGCGCATGATGCTGAAAGGGATATTCGAGGACGGCAGGTCAGATGTGTCCCTTAACGATATCGTGGTGTCCAGAAAAGGCGAGCTGCATATCATCCATTTCCGGTTATATGTAAACGGAGAGCTTTTGAACGATTATGAGGCCGACGGAGTGGTTCTGTCTACGCCTACGGGTTCGACGGCGTACAACTTATCTGCTGGCGGCCCTATCGTGGAACCTACGGCGTCGCTGATTGTCATTACGCCGATCTGTTCCCATGCGTTGAATACCAGAAGCATCGTCCTGTCTTCCGATGATGAAATCGTCATTGAAATCGGTCCCGGGCGCAATGGCTCCAGGGAAGAAGTGTATGTTGCGTTTGACGGGGCGGACGCCGTTTCCCTGAAGACGGGCGATAAGGTGACTGTGCGTAAGTCCAGCGCCTCCACTACGATGATTAAGCTGAGCAAGGTAAGCTTTCTGGAAACATTACGCGGGAAGATGAAAGGGAATTGACACCATGAAGGGAAATAGACATGCGAAGATCATTGAACTGATCCATAAGAATAACATCGAGACTCAGGAGGAGTTGGCGGACTATCTGCACAGGGAGGGGTTTAACGTAACCCAGGCGACGGTGTCCAGGGACATTCGGGATCTGAAGCTTACGAAGATTCCCGGGCAGAACGGGAAACAGCGGTATGTTATCCATCAGGATGAGACGTTCCTGAATGAGAAGTACATCCGGGTACTCAAAGATGGATTCGTCTCGATGGATATGGCACAGAACATCCTGGTGGTCAAAACAGTATCGGGAATGGCAATGGCGGTGTGCGCGGCAATCGACGCCATGAAGTGGGGAGAGGTCGTGGGAAGCATCGCCGGGGACGATACCATCATGTGCGCCATACGAAGCGTGGAGGATACGGCGAAGGTCATGGATAAGATTGGCAGGATAGTCTTATAGGAGGCGGTATGTTACAGAATTTACATGTGAAGAATCTTGCCTTGATTGACGAGATCGAGGTAGAGTTTGAAGATGGATTAAATATCCTGACCGGCGAGACGGGAGCGGGGAAATCTATCATTTTAGGCTCCGTGAATCTTGCCCTTGGCGGAAGATACTCGAAGGATATCCTAAGGCAGGGTGCGGATTATGGGCTGGTGGAGCTTACGTTCCTTGTGGAAAATGAACAGCAGGAACGGAAGCTAAAGGAGCTGGACATCTATCCTGAGGAGGGCGCGGTACTTTTGAGCCGGCGGCTGATGGCGGGCCGGAGCGTAAGCCGTATCAACGGAGAGACGGTGCAGATTGGGCTTTTGAAAGAAGCGGCCCAGATTTTGATTGACATCCACGGGCAGCATGAGCATCAGTCGCTGCTCTATAAGAAAAACCATCTTGGCATCGTGGACGCCTTTGCCCGGGATACGGTTGCCGAGGCAAAGAAGAAGGTCCGGGAGGCTTACAAAGAATATAAGGCATGCGAAAAAGAGTTAAAGGAAACGTCGTCGGACGCGGGCGGGCGGGCCAAGGAACTGTCCTTCCTGCAATTTGAAGCCAGGGAAATCCGGGAGGCGGATTTAAATCCGGGGGAGGACGAGGATTTGGAAGTTCTTTACCGCAGGATGGCGAACAGTAAGGAGATTGCAGAGTGCGTAAGCGAGGCTTATCTTTACACCAGCGAGGGCAATGAGAATGCAAGCGAGAGTTTAAGCCGCGCCATCCATGCCATTTCCGATATTGCAAAGTACGACGATACGGCATCGGGGCTTTATGATCAGTTGGTGGAGATTGACAGCCTGTTGAATGATTTCAACCGTGAGCTTGCGGCGTATGCAGATGAGTGTGAGTTTTCAGAGGAGGATTTCCGTGAGACGGAGAGCCGTTTGAATGAAATCAACCATCTCAAGACGAAATACGGAGATTCCATCGAGAAGATTCTTAATTACTGCGTACAGCAGGAGAAACGGATTCAGATGTTGGAGGACTACGACCAGTATATGGAAGAACTGGGGAAGAGGATGGCTGCATCGGAGGAAAAAGTGAAAAAGTATGGGAAGTCCCTGTCCACTCTCAGGAAAAAGCAGGCCAGGGTTCTTGCCAATGCAATCGAGGAGGGGCTTAGGGACTTAAACTTCGAGAATGTGCAGTTTGAGATTCAGTTTTCCCAGACGAAGGATTACACGGCAGAAGGCATAGACGAGGTGGAGTTTATGATTTCCCTGAACCCGGGACAGCCCTTAAAGCCCCTGGCTAATGTTGCCTCCGGCGGGGAGCTGTCCCGTATCATGCTGGCAATCAAGGCCGTGATGGCGAAGCGGGACGAAATCGAGACGCTGATTTTTGACGAGATTGACGTGGGAATCAGCGGGAGGACGGCGCAGAAGGTTTCCGAGAAGATGGCGGTAATCGGGAAAGGGCATCAAGTCATCTGTATCACCCATCTGGCGCAGATTGCCGCAATGGCAGACCACCATTTCCTGATTGAGAAGGCTACCCGGGGAGGCGTGACCAGAACCGAAATCCGGAAACTTGGCGCTCAGGAGTCCGTGACAGAACTGGCGCGGATTCTTGGGGGCGCAAAGATTACGGATACCGTGCTGAAAAATGCGGTGGAGATGAAAGAGCTTGCAAAGCAGACTTTCACACATTAAAAGAAAAATCTGAGTAAATTTCCGTGAACTGTCACATAATAAAGGGAGAAATCTGAATGTGAAAGTCGAGGTTTATGAAGATGAGAAAATACTGGTATCGAAGAATCCTGATTATGATTGTTACCTTTCTGATTGCCGTTGCAGGCGGGTACTATCTGATTGAATTTCAGCAGAACAGGCTGGAAGCGGAGGTCAACGCCGCGACTTCTTCGGAGAACATGGTGATTCCCGGCGGGATGCCCATTGGAATCTATCTGGAGACGGAAGGCGTGATGGTGCTGGGGACGGATTCCATCACGGCGGAGGATGGGATGGATTACGAACCGGCAGCGAACCTGGTGAAGGCAGGAGACTATATCGTCGCCCTCAACGAACAGGCGATCCATGACAAGTCGGAACTGATAGAAACCGTCAGGGATTTGGGTGATGAAGATATCATTCTGCGGGTACGGAGGGAAGAGCAGTATATGAATATCCGGATGAAGCCTGTGCGTTTAAATGCCAGGGAATGCAAGCTGGGTATTTGGGTGCGTGACAATGCCCAGGGGCTTGGAACCGTGACGTTCTTAAATACCAACAGCAGGTTCGGCGCACTGGGACATGGCATCCATGACGTGGATACCAGCGAGCTTCTGGAAATCGAAAACGGCAGAGTCTACGAGACCAGCATCCGGGACATCCAGAAGGGGGAGGACGGCGCTCCCGGCGGAATGGAAGGAATCATCGTTTACAATAACTATAATGTGCTTGGGAAAATCACCAGTAATACGGACTGCGGTATCTTCGGTACGATTGACCGGATTGACGCCCTTTTTGCAGATCAGACACCCATCGAAACGGCGGCCAGGGATGAGATCGTGGAAGGCCCTGCCGTTATCCGCTGCGCCGTGGAGGGAACGGTGAAGGACTACCAGATTCGTGTTACAAAAATCGACAAAAATACCACTGAAGTCAACAAAGGAATCGTGATTGAAGTGACGGATGACAGGCTGCTTTCCGTCACCGGGGGAATCGTGCAGGGTATGAGCGGAAGCCCGATTATTCAGAACGGGAAGCTCATCGGAGCCGTTACCCATGTGTTCGTCCATGACGCCACCAAGGGATACGGTATATTTATAGAAGATATGATGGAAAATGTCGAATAGTAAAATAATTGTCGATATAAGTCCAACTTTTACGACAGTAATTTCTTGTTTTTCCATGTGCCAGACTTTATAATCAAACTCGACAGTTTTTGATGTTAGGAAAGGAGGCATTGCGTAAAATGAGAGAGATTAACGTGGCTATAGCCGACGACAATGAAAGAATCTTGGACTTGCTTGGCGAAATCATAAGCAATGACGAGGAATTAAAGCTGGTGGGAAAGGCAAACAACGGAGAGGACATGTATCATCTGATTAAAGAAAAACAGCCCGATGTTGTTCTGCTTGACATCATCATGCCGAAAATGGACGGTCTTAGCGTAATGGAAATGGTCAGCAATGACAAAGGACTGAAGAAACATCCTGATTTTATTGTAGTTACCGCAGTGGGGCAGGAAAGAATTACAGAAGATGCCTTCAAAAAGGGTGCAAGCTATTACATCATGAAGCCATTTAATAATGAGATGGTACTCAACCGAATCAAACATGCGAATCAGGTAATTCGGCATGAACTGAACCCCCAGATTTCGGCTGGGACGGGGGCTGTGATGGACAACTGTCCGGAGCCGAATCTGGAGGGTCGGGTAACGGATATGATTCACGAAATAGGAATTCCTGCGCATATCAAAGGATACCACTATCTCAGGGATGCAATCATCATGGCGGTAGAGGATTTAGACGTCCTCAATGCCATCACAAAAGTATTGTATCCCACAGTGGCAAAAAAACATCAGACAACGGCAAGCCGGGTGGAACGGGCAATCCGCCATGCCATCGAAGTAGCGTGGAGCAGAGGAAAACTAGATACGCTGGACGACCTGTTCGGGTATACGGTCAGCAACGGAAAAGGTAAGCCGACCAACTCAGAATTCATCGCGTTGATCGCAGATACCATAAGATTAGAATATAAAAACAGATAAATACTTTTCTTCTGAGCAAAAGTAGGGTATAATAGAAACATATATGTGAGGTTTGGAGGAAAAGAGTATGAAGAAAATACTATTTGCAGCATCAGAATCAGTACCATTTATTAAAACAGGAGGGCTTGCGGATGTTGTCGGTTCCCTGCCGAAGTATTTTGATAAGGATAAATACGACGTCCGTGTCATGCTGCCGAAATACATGTGCATGAAGGAAGAATGGAAAGAAAAACTTGCCTACCATACGCATTTCTACATGGATTTGAACTGGAGGAAGCAGTATGTGGGCGTACTGACATACGAATATGAGGGAATCACATTCTATTTCATAGATAATGAGTACTATTTTAATGGATTTGCTCCCTACGGAGATATGTATGCGGATATTGAGAAGTTCGCCTTCTTCTCTAAGGCAGTCCTGAGCGCATTGCCGGTGATTGATTTCCGCCCGGACATCATCCACTGCCACGACTGGCAGACTGGCTTGATTCCGATTTATCTTGACAATTTCCGGTTCGGGACAGAATATTATCGGGGAATCAAGACAATCATGACGATACATAACCTGAAGTTCCAGGGAACCTGGGATACGAAGCGGGTGCGTGACATCACGGGGCTGCCCCAGTATTATTTTGTGCCGGACAAGTTAGAGGCCTATAAGGACGCCAACTATCTGAAGGGCGGGATTGTATATGCCGACAGAGTTACCACGGTAAGTAATTCCTATGCGGAAGAGATTAAGATGCCGTTCTACGGCGAGAAACTGGATGGGCTGATGAACGCCAAGGCGAACTGTTTATCCGGTATCGTCAACGGTATCGACTACGATGATTATAACCCTGCAACGGATCCCCATATTGAGAAGAAGTATGACATTGACAATTTCCGCAAGGAGAAGGTGAAGAACAAACTGGCGCTGCAAAGAGAACTGAACCTGACGCAGGATGCGCATACGATGATGATTGGAATTGTGTCAAGGCTCACAGACCAAAAGGGATTCGACTTGGTTGCCTACGTGATGGACGAACTGTGCCAGGATGCAATCCAGATCGTAGTTCTTGGTACAGGAGAAGAGAAGTATGAGAACATGTTCCGCCATTTCGAGTGGAAGTATCAGGGAAAGGTATCTGCCAATATCTATTATTCAGACCCGTTATCCCACAGAATCTATGCTTCCTGCGACGCATTCCTGATGCCGTCCTTGTTCGAGCCTTGCGGGCTGAGCCAGTTAATGAGTTTAAGGTACGGCACGCTTCCAATCGTAAGGGAGACGGGAGGCTTGAAGGATACGGTAGAGCCATATAACGAATATGATAAGACTGGTACAGGCTTCAGCTTCACGAACTACAATGCACATGAGATGATGGCTACCGTCCGTTATGCGGAGCGGATCTACTATGACCGGAAACGTGACTGGAATAAGATGGTAGAGCGTGCCATGAGCCAGGATTTCTCATGGGGCAATTCTGCGAAGCAGTATGAAGCGTTGTACGACAGCATGTAAGGTGTAAGAAAAGACATGAAGATTCGAGATATACTAAAGAGTGAAGAACCGCATATTTCGTTTGAGGTATTTCCTCCGAAAACAGATGCGGGATACGACAGTGTACTTACTGCCACGAAAAAGATTGCGGAGCTCAAGCCTTCCTTTATCAGTGTGACATACGGTGCAGGCGGTGGGACTAGCAAGAACACCGTCAGCATTGCCACACAGATCATAAACGATTTCGGTGTGACGAGCCTGGCACACCTGACCTGTGTATCTTCCACAAAAGAGGAGGTACACAGGGTCATAGGCCAGCTGAAGGAGAATAAGATTGAAAATATTCTGGCGCTCAGGGGAGACATTCCGGCAGAGAGCGAGTTTCCCCTGCCCAGCCATTACCGCTATGCAAGCGAGCTGATAGAGGATATCCGAAAGCAGGGAGATTTCTGTATCGGCGCTGCCTGCTATCCGGAAGGCCATGTGGAGACGGAGCATAAGAAGGATGATATCAAAAACCTCAAGCATAAGGTAGAATGCGGGGTAGATTTCCTTACAACCCAGATGTTCTTCGACAACAATATCCTTTACAATTTTCTTTACCGCATCCGTGAGAAAGGAATTACTGTCCCAGTGCTTCCGGGAATTATGCCTGTTACGAACAAGAAGCAGATTGCTAGGATCGGAGGCTTATCCGGAACCATCCTCCCGGAACGGTTCCGTGCAATCGTAGACCGGTTCGGGGACGATCCAGCAGCGATGCAGCAGGCAGGAATCGCATACGCCACCGACCAGATCATAGACCTGATTGCAAACGGCGTGAACCACATTCATGTATATTCCATGAATAAGCCGGAAGTTGCCGGTGCAATCATGCAAAACTTGTCAAAGATTATAGCAGTATAAAGTAAAGAAGGAAAACGTATGGACGAAAGAACCAAAGAGGCAGTTCGTTATTTGGGATACGGAAACCATGCGATAGATGCCCGTACACTTGCGCTGATTGCCAGTTCTTTTCAGGAATTGGAAAAAGCCGCAGGCAGACGGGTCATTTATCGCATTTTTGACGTGTCCCCGGAAGAAAACGATACCCTGTCAATCGGAACCCTAAAAATTCAAAGCCGCAATCTGAAACGGAATCTGAAAAGCTGCGAAAAAGCATATCTTCTGGGAGCTACCTTAGGGGTGGACATAGACACCATGCTCCGCCGCTATACCCTAACTGACATGGCAAGAGTCGTCATCCTTCAGGCATGCGCCGCGGCCATGTTAGAAGAATATCTGGACTGCTGCCAGGAAATCTTGCGCCGAGAGCAGGAAAAAGAAGGCTTCTACCTAAGGCCAAGATTCAGCCCTGGCTACGGCGATTTCCCCATCACTCATCAGGAGCAAATCCTTTGCATGCTGGACGCGCCAAAAAAAATCGGCTTGACCCTGACCTCCGGCAACATGCTTACCCCTACAAAATCCGTAACCGCAATCATCGGTCTGAGCAAGCTTAACATTCCCTGCCACGTACAGGGCTGTGAATCCTGCGAAAAGATAGACTGCACTTACCGACGCATATAAAGGAGCGCTATATGATACGTACACATTTAGGAAAAGACCTATTATACTTTGACGGAGGAATGGGCACCCTCCTCCAATCCAAAGGGCTTGGGCCAGGGGAACTCCCCGAGGCCTGGAACCTGACCCACCCCGACGAGATCATCGACATCCACCGCCAGTACTTTGAAGCCGGCAGCGATATCGTCCTGACCAATACATTCGGTGCAAATGCACTGAAATTCCATGACTCCCAATACCAGTTAAAGGAAATCGTAGAGGCCGGCGTCACAAATGCGAAAAAAGCCGCCGGCCTTGGCGTCCATGACAACCGGCCGTCCTATGTCGCTCTTGACGTAGGTCCTACCGGCAAGCTCTTAAAACCCATGGGTGACTTGGAATTTGAAGCCGCATACCATGCATTTCAGGAAGTCATGCGCTGGGGAGCCGCCGCTGGGGCAGACCTCATCCATATCGAAACCATGAGCGACACCTATGAAGTCAAGGCAGCAATCCTTGCCGCAAAGGAAAATACAGACCTCCCCGTCACCGTCACCATGATATTTGACGAAAAGGGGAAACTCCTGACAGGAGGAGACGTTCCGGCTGTCGTGGCAATGCTGGAAGGGCTCCGTGTGGACGCACTGGGATTAAACTGCGGTCTTGGGCCGAAACAGATGCTCCCGGTACTGAAAGAACTCATGAAGTATGCCTCAATACCTGTCATTGTAAAACCAAACGCCGGACTTCCCAAACAAAGAGGAGGAGAAGTTTACTACGATGTCAATCCGGAAGAATTTGCAAAGACCATGGAAGAAATCTTAGAGCTTGGCGTAAGCGCCATCGGCGGATGCTGCGGGACGACTCCGGAACATATCCGCGCCATGGCAGAGATGGCAGGAAGAAGGACGCCAAAGCCGAAAGAGCCGAAAGAGGATACCATCGTTTCCTCATACGGCAGGGCAGTCGTTTTGAACCAAAAACCTGTCATCATTGGCGAACGGATCAATCCCACGGGAAAAAAGAAGTTCAAACAGGCATTAAAAGACCATGATATGGACTATATTTTAAGGGAGGGCGTCACACAGCAGGACAAGGGCGCGCATATCCTGGATGTCAACGTGGGACTTCCGGATATTGACGAGGAGGCCATGATGCAGGAGGCTGTGACAGAGTTACAGAGCGTGACCAGCCTGCCGCTGCAGATTGACACCGTAAATATACGCGCCATGGAACGCGCCATGCGCATCTATAACGGGAAACCAATGATTAACTCCGTGAACGGCAAGCAGGAATCCATGGACGCCGTGTTCCCACTGGTTCAGAAATATGGCGGTGTGGTCGTGGCGCTGACCATCGACGAGGACGGAATTCCACAGACCGCAGATGGGCGGTGCCGGATTGCCGGGAAAATCATCCATGAAGCTGCAAAATACAGGATTGGGAAGAAGGATATCGTGGTAGATGTGTTGGCCATGACCATCAGCTCAGAGCCTGAGGGAGCGAAAATTACCCTTGAAGCATTGAGGAAAGTCCGTGAGACTTACGGCGTATGTACCGTGCTGGGTGTATCCAACATCTCCTTCGGGCTTCCATGCCGCCCGGTCATCAACGCCAATTTCTACACTATGGCGTTGCTAAACGGGCTGAGCGCAGGAATCGTCAATCCTTCCTCTGAAGATATGATGCGTTCCTATGATTCCTTCTGCGCCTTGATGAATTATGACCAGAACTGTGAATCCTATATCCGTAAATACGGCGCGCAGCCGGAAAAAGCTGTGCCGCAGCCTGCCGGTCCTGGGAACCTGACGTTAAAGGACGCCATCGAAAAGGGGTTAAAAGAAGAGGCGCATCACGGGGCAGTGGAACTTTTAAAGACTCTGGCGCCCCTTGATATCATCAATTGGCACCTGATTCCTGCGTTGGATGATGTGGGGAAGGGATTCGAGCAGGGTACTGTATTCCTGCCACAGCTTCTTATGAGCGCAGATGCCGCAAAGATTGCATTCGCCGTGCTGAAAGACGCTTTAGCCAAAAACGGGGATGATGTCAGGAAGAAGCAGAAAATCATTCTTGCGACCGTCAAAGGGGATATCCATGATATCGGAAAAAATATCGTGAAGGTGCTGCTTGAAAACTACAGCTTTGACGTCATCGACCTTGGAAAAGACGTTTCGCCGGAGGCAATCGTGGAATGTGCAGTAGAAGAAGACGTCAGGCTGGTGGGCCTTAGCGCACTGATGACCACGACGGTAGCCAGCATGGAGGACACCATAAAGCTTTTGAGAGAACGTAAAGCCGACTGTAAGGTGATGGTGGGAGGAGCGGTGCTGAATCAAGAGTATGCAGATATGATCGGCGCTGATTTTTACGGAAAAGACGCTATGCAGTCTGTGTATTATGCCCAGAGAATCTTGAACGAAAATTGATAAATAATTTAGGAAAGGAAGAAAAAAATGTCTTTAATATTGCCAGAAAATTATGAGCCGCGGCTTAGCGTCCGCGAGACACAGGAAGCCATCAAGTATATCCGCGACACTTTCCAGAAAGAGTTCGGGAAAGAAATGAATTTGGAGAGGATTTCGGCTCCCCTGTTCGTGGAGAAAAGCAGCGGGTTAAACGACGACTTAAACGGAATCGAGCGTCCGGTACAGTTTGATATTGCCGGCATCCCAAAAGAGACGGTGGAAGTGGTACACTCCCTGGCTAAATGGAAACGTATGGCCCTTTATGAGTATGGCTTTTTGCCGGGAGAGGGGCTTTACACCAATATGAATGCCATACGCCGGGATGAAGAGCTTGATAACCTTCACTCCTGTTATGTAGATCAGTGGGACTGGGAAAAGGTCATAACGAAAGAAGAGCGGACGGAAGAGACGCTGAAGGAAACGGTTCGTACTATTTTCAAGATTATCAAGCATATGCAGCATGAAGTCTGGTACAAATATCCGCAAGCCGCCAAGAAACTTCCGGGGGATGTGACTTTTATTACTTCCCAGGAACTGGAAGACCGTTATCCGGACAAGACGCCCAAAGAGCGGGAAAACCTGATCACGAAAGAATACGGTTGTGTATTTGTAATGAAGATCGGAGATAAGCTGTCAAGCGGCAAGCCCCACGACGGACGTGCGCCGGACTACGACGACTGGCAGCTAAACGGAGATATCCTGTTTTGGTTCGAGCATCTTAATAGCGCGCTGGAGATTTCCAGCATGGGTATCCGGGTAGACGAGAAATCACTGGAAGAGCAGCTAAAAAAAGCCGGCTGTGAGGAGCGCAAAAACCTTCCTTACCATCAAATGCTGCTTGAAGGGAAGCTGCCTTACACCATTGGCGGCGGAATCGGGCAGTCCAGGCTTTGCATGCTCCTTCTGGACCGCGCCCATGTAGGGGAAGTCCAGGCAAGCCTCTGGCCGAAAGAAATGCGGGATATCTGTAAAAAGCATAATATTTTCTTGTTGTAAGACCAGCAGAAAATTGTTTCAAATAATGAACATCATAACTGGTTGACAATTATTTAACAATCCAGTATAGTTATATCAGGTAATCATAAATCTACATATAATTTAGGAGGAACTGTCTGTATGATAAGAGGATTGGACACCACAGTCAGAAAGATCAGAAGAACCGTATTTGAGGAGGTGGCAAGGCTTGGTTTTAAAGCAGACGCCGAGACTCTGCTTGATGACATGGAAGCGATTCCATACAAGATTGTGAACGAAGATACTATGAAGTACCGTGAAAGCGTTTACCGCGCCCGCGCCGTTGTGAGAGAGCGGTTAAGGCTTGCCATGGGGCTTTCCCTCAGGCCGGAAAATAAGCCGGTCCACTTAACCAAAGGCGTGGAGGCAAGCAATATTTCCGACAAATATTATGAGCCGCCGCTTATGCAGGTCATCCCGTCCGCGTGCGAGGGATGCGAGGAGAAGGGGTATGAGGTGAGCAATGTCTGTAAGGGATGTCTGGCGCATCCTTGTATGGAGGTATGTCCCAAGGGAGCGATCTCCATGGTGAACGGCCGTTCCTACATAGATCAGTCAAAATGTATTAAGTGCGGGAAATGCAAGTCTGCATGCCCGTATGACGCAATTTCCAAGAAAGAACGTCCTTGCGCCAAAGCCTGCGGGGTGGGGGCAATCGAGACGGATCGGCATGGGCGTGCTGTGATTAATAATGAGAAATGCGTTTCCTGCGGCATGTGCATGGTAAGCTGCCCGTTCGGCGCAATTTCAGATAAATCACAGATTTTCCAGCTTGCAAGGGCGCTGTCCGAGGGCGACCAGATCATTGCCGAGATCGCGCCTGCATTTGCAGGGCAGTTCGGTGACAATATTACTCCGAGGAACTTGAAAGCCGCTCTTCAGGAGCTTGGTTTTTCTGAGTTCTATGAAGTGGCTTTAGGGGCGGATATCGGAGCCGTCGCCGAGGCGCATCACTATGTCAATAAGGTGACGACGGGAGAGCTTCCGTTCCTTTTGACCTCCTGCTGTCCCTCCTGGGCAATGCTGGCGAAAAAGTATTTCCCGGATTTAGTGGATCAGGTATCACAAGAGCTGACTCCTATGGTAGCAACTGCGCGGACGATTAAGAAGGAACACCCGAATGCAAAGGTGGTGTTTATCGGGCCATGTGCGGCGAAGAAGCTGGAAGCAATGCGCAGGACGGTCAGAAGCGACGTGGATTTTGTCATTACCTTTGAAGAACTGCAGGCAATGTTCGATGCGAAAGATATTGATTTGAGCAAATACGAAGCGGAATCCTCCTTCCACAACGCAACCGGCGCAGGACGTGGGTACGCCTATGCAGGCGGCGTGGCAAACGCCATTGAGAATTGCGTCAAGGAATATTATCCGGGCGTGGACGTTAAGATTGCCCATGCGGAAGGTTTGGCGGAATGTAAGAAAATCCTTTCTCTTGCGAAGGTGGGACGCATGAACGGATGCCTGATTGAGGGGATGGGCTGTCCCGGAGGCTGCGTCGCCGGGGCCGGAACCAATCTTCAGGTGGATAAGGCGAAGAAGAAGGTTCAGGAACTGGTTGCAGGCTCTACGCGGAAACTTCCTCCAAAGGAACTGGAAGAAATTGAATTGAGGTAGATTTTTAACGAATTTTAACGAATAAGGATATTTCCCTCTTGTCAATCTGGTACTGACAAGAGTATAATAAGATATGTAGCAGTATGTCAAAATATTGTTAAGGGAGGTGGAAAGTATGGAGTTTAAGAGTGGTTTTTGGGGTCGGTTGTTTGGTTTTAAACAGACAGAACGCAGCAAAGAACAAGTTCAGGATCAGGATTCGTCTTTGCCGGATTTGGATGTAGAGCATCCGGAGCATTCGGAACTGACGTCGTCTTTGCCGGATCTTGATTCGGAGCAGCAGCTTAAACCAGATATAAATCAACTGGTATTATCCCATGAGCATCCGTTCATCCTGTTGTTTGAGAAGTGGAGAGAACAGGTGGGATATGCGCCGCTCCCAAGTTTGCGTCTGGATTATGGCGATGAAGAGGGAACGGTAGACGAAGAACTTGAGAAAGAGCTGTCCAGGCTTCGCAGGGCGATTACGTCTGTAGCTGCCGACCGTCTTTCCCAGATTCCAAAAGAGCCGGAACCTGAGCCTCCGTCAGAAGAAGAAGAGTCCGAGGGGAAGGAAGAAGAGGCGGAGGAAGAACCGCCGTTTCAACTGGATGCACAGCCCCTTGTGTACGTTACTGCCGACCAGTTAGCCGCATGGCTGGTAGTATTCCCGCCTATTGGGGAGGGAAGAGAGCTGGATGCGGAAATGTTGGCTGCAATTTTGAGAGAAAGCGGTGTTTCTTACGGCCTGGATACAGAATTGCTGGATTCCCTGCCCAGTGCAGAAAACCGGTATTTCCATCTGTTCCTGATTGCCCGCGGCAAGGCGGTCATTCATGGAAAAGACGGTTATATTGAAGATTTCTTCCGGCGTACCGTGAAGAAAAAGTTTGAGGAAGACGAACATGGAAGAGTCGATTATTTCCATTTGAACATTGTCCAGAATGTGGAGAAGGGGCAGCCAATCTGCCAGATTATCCCGCCTGTGCCGGGAGTTCCGGGCAGGACGGTACTTGACGAGGAGATTACCTGTAAGGAAGGGAAGACGCCGGCTCTCCCTAAGGGACGTAATACCGAAGCGAGCGAGGACGGCATGCAGCTTTTGGCGGTCAAGTCAGGGCGTGTGGAATTCAGCGGACGTAGTTTCCTGGTTAAATCAGTGTTGGAAATTGGGGGAAATGTCGATTTTTCAACCGGAAATATCAATTTTGTAGGAGACGTACATATTCATGGCGACGTGGGAAGCGGTTTCTCCGTCCGGACAATCGGGAATGTCACCATTGACGGCGTGGTGGAGGCTGCCGAGATTGAGGCAGGAGGCGATTTGATTGTTGCCAAGGGAATTCTGGGGGATTCCCGGGCAATGATCCGGGCGCACCATGATGTTTACGCGAAGTATATGGAGAACTGTACCGTTCACTGCCGGGGAAGCCTGCAGACAGACTGTATCGTGAACTGCGACGTATATTGCGACGGCGAGGTGAGCGTCCGCAGCGGCAGGGGTACCATCATCGGCGGGCGGATTCGGGCGGCCCAGGGAGTGGACGCCAAGGTTGTCGGCTCAAAATCAGAGAGTGTTACTTCTATATTTCTGGGGGGACAGCCCTTTGCGGATTTCGAGAGGGAGACTCTGTTACTGAACATTAAAAAGCAGGAAGCTGAACTTGAAAGACTTGAACGCCAGCCAGACAGCCCGACGAGGACACAGCGGATGGGCAAACTCAGGTTGGATTTGTCTATTGGACGGATGAAGCTTGCACAGTTTGACAAGGAACTGAAAAAAATCAAGGAAAAACTGGAAGAGCAGGGCGGATGCAGGCTCAAGTGCAGCATCGCCTATCCGGGAATGGTACTCACCATCGGAGATTTGACGATGCCTTTGGCAAAAGAGACCAGTATGGTAGACGCTAGGCTGGTGGGCGGAGAGATATGTTTATTGTAGCTCCTGTAACTATACGAAAGGGGGATTTATTTGGATACTGTAGTACCCCAGGAGGGATTGAAAGAAATTTTTGATCAGATTACCCGGGGCGTGACGCAGCAGGCAGCCGGAATATCGCTGCGACAGGGGAATGTCAAGCCGACGGGTGAGATGTATACAGTATATACGACTTTTGAACGGGGACTCCGCACAAGCGTATCGATGTGTGCGGAGGCGTCCCTGTTTGCCCGGTTGACAAAGTATATGATGCAGGAAGATGAGATCACACATCAAGATGTGGAAGATTTTTCAAAAGAGTATTTTAATATGTTATGCGGACAGATTGCAGCTCGGCTGTATCAGGTAACGAAAGTGGCGTCCCGTTTCGGGATACCGTCGTTTCATCAGGGGCGTTATGTGCCGGAAGGGTGTGACGAGCATTTTGAGCTTGTGTATACCAGCGATGGGAATGAGAATGCAGAACTTACCTGTCTTGAGCCGGAAGAATAGCAGGCATTTTCTTTCCGCAGCAAAAATGGAATATGATAATAAGCTTTAAGAAGGAGGCATCTTATGGGAAAGCGACTCATGGTGGTGGATGATTCCCGAGTAATTGAAATGCAGATGCAGAAGCTACTGGCGGGCACAGATTATGAGATTGTAGCTTACTGTCGGGATGGAGAAGAGGCAATCGACCGGTACGGCGAGGTAGATCCGGATCTGGTGACGATGGATATTATTATGCCCGGAATTGACGGTCTGGAGACGGCTGAAGCAATTTTGAAGGACTACCCGTTTGCCAGGATTGTGATGGTATCTTCACTGGCATATGACGATACGATTAACGAAGCGGATAATATCGGTGTGAAAGCATTCGTGTACAAGCCGCTGGAACGAGAGATGTTGTTGGAGGCTTTTGAGAAAGCAATGCAGCCATAAATGAGAAGCAGGTGGAACATTGACAAACCGCCTGCTTCTCTTTATAATATTTAGGGTGTAAAAGCTGGAATGGAAACAGGAGGATATCATGCAGAAATACGGAGTAAATGAATTGCGGAAAATGTTCCTTGATTTTTTTGAAAGCAAGGAGCATCTAAAGATGAAGAGTTTTTCGCTGGTGCCGCACAACGATAAGAGCCTGCTGCTGATTAATTCAGGCATGGCGCCGCTGAAGCCTTATTTTACCGGACAGGAGATTCCGCCCAAAAGACGGGTGGCGACCTGCCAGAAGTGCATCCGCACAGGGGATATTGAGAATGTGGGGAAGACGGCGCGGCACGGCACTTTTTTTGAGATGCTGGGCAATTTTTCCTTCGGGGATTATTTTAAACGGGAATCCATCCACTGGACATGGGAATTCTTAACCGAGGTCGTGGGCCTTGACCCGGACAGGCTGTATCCGTCCGTCTATTTGGAGGACGACGAAGCGTGGGAGATTTGGAATCAAGAGATTGGGATTGCGCCGGAGCGGATTTTCCGGTTTGGGAAGGAAGACAACTTCTGGGAGCACGGCGCCGGTCCATGCGGTCCATGCTCGGAAGTATATTACGACCGCGGGGAAGCCTACGGCTGCGGGAAGCCGGACTGTACGGTAGGCTGTGACTGTGACCGCTATATGGAGATCTGGAACAATGTATTTACCCAGTTCGACAATGACGGCAAGAACCATTATACCGAACTTGAGCAGAAGAATATTGATACCGGCATGGGGCTTGAGCGTCTTGCATGTATCGTGCAGGACGTGGATTCCATGTTCGACATTGATACCATCAAGGCGCTGAGGAGCCATGTCTGCAATCTTGCGGGCGTAGAGTATGGTAAAGAAGCCGGGACGGATGTCTCTATCCGCGTGATTACGGACCATATCCGTTCCGTGACCTTTATGATTTCAGATGGAATTATGCCTTCTAATGAAGGCAGGGGCTATGTGCTGCGCCGCCTTTTGCGCCGTGCATGCCGCCATGGAAGAATTCTGGGGATTCAGGGAGAATTCCTTGTGAAGCTGGCCGGGACGGTGATTGAAGGCTCGAAAGACGGATATCCGGAACTGGAGGAGAAGAAAGAGTTTATCTTCAAAGTCGTAGCAAAGGAAGAAGAGCAGTTTGGCAAAACGATTGACCAGGGATTGTCCATTCTTGCCGACATGGAAAAAGAGATGGCTTCAAAGGGCGTCAAGGTACTGGAAGGGACAAGTGCGTTTAAGTTATACGATACCTATGGTTTCCCTCTTGACCTGACCCGTGAGATTCTGGAGGAGAAGGGTCTGTCTGTGGACGAGGAAGGTTTCCAAAAAGCCATGGATATCCAGAGAAAGACTGCGAGGGATGCAAGGGAAGTCACAAACTACATGGGGGCGGACGTAACCGTTTACGAGTCTATCGATCCGGGTATTACCACAGAGTTTGTGGGGTATGGCCAACTGGCGTGTGATTCAAAGGTGACTGTGCTTACGACGGATACGGAAATTGCCGACGCGCTTTCTGACGGTGAAAGAGGGACGGTATTCGTAGAGCAGACGCCTTTCTATGCCACCAGCGGCGGCCAGGAGGCTGACAGAGGGGTGATAACGACTGCAGGCGGAGAATTCAAGGTTGAGGACGTTGTGAAGCTCTTAGGAGGCAAATTCGGGCATATCGGGCGTGTGACAAAAGGCATGATCAAGACGGGGGATACGGTAACATTGAAGGTGGATACCGAAAATCGGGCGCTCTGTGCAAACAACCACAGCGCCACCCATTTGCTCCATAAGGCTCTGCGCATAGTTCTGGGAAATCATGTGGAACAGGCAGGCTCTTCGGTAAATGCAGACAGGCTGCGCTTTGACTTCACCCATTTTTCCGCGCTGACCCCGGAAGAACTGAGACAGGTGGAGGAAATCGTCAATGAGCAGATTCGGAATTCCCTTGCTGTGAAGGTAGAGAATATGCCGATTGAAGAGGCGAAAAAGACAGGGGCAGCGGCCCTGTTCGGCGAGAAATACGGAGACATCGTAAGAGTCGTCAGCATGGGGGACTTTTCGATTGAATTCTGCGGCGGTACCCATGTAGGCAACACCGGAGCCATCACTGCGTTTAAGATTCTGTCAGAGACAGGCGTTGCCGCCGGGGTACGCAGGATTGAGGCGCTTACCGCCAAGGGACTGATGGATTACTATAACGAGCTAGAGCAGAAGTTTTTGGACGCTGCAAAGCTAATCAAGGCTACGCCGGATAACCTGGCAGAGAAGATTGGGCATCTGGTGGGAGAGAATAAGGCTCTGCGCAGCGAAATCGAGAGCCTAAAGAGCAGGCTTGCCAAAGATGCGGCAAAAGACATCCTGAATCAGGTGAAGGACATCAAAGGCGTAAAACTCCTTGCCACAAAGGTAGAGGGCGTAGATATGAACGGGCTTCGCGACCTTGGCGACCAGCTAAAGGAAAAACTGGGGGAGGGCGTCATCGTACTTGCCTCCGGGACAGCCGGCAAAGTAAGCCTGATGGCGATGGCGACCAAAGAAGCCATGGAACGGGGGGCGCATGCCGGCAATCTGATTAAGGCGGCGGCATCCTTAGTCGGAGGAGGCGGCGGAGGACGTCCCAATATGGCACAGGCGGGAGGAAAGAACCCGGACGGGATTGGCGACGCCCTTGCAAAAGCGGCAGAGGTATTGGAAAGCCAGTTAAAATAGCACAAAAATGAAGATATTCGAGAAAAAATATTGACGTTATGGAAATATGTGTTATAATCTTATGTAGTGCAAGAAAAATACCCGATCAGTCGTATATTGCACAATATGGACTGGAGGGGAGGTTAGGTGTGAGAGTATGTCAAATGTAATCGTTAAAGAAAACGAGACGTTAGATAGCGCTTTACGCAGATTCAAAAGAAACTGTGCGAAGGCTGGTATCCAGCAGGAGATTCGTAAGAGAGAACATTACGAGAAGCCAAGCGTTAGACGTAAGAAGAAGTCAGAAGCTGCTAGAAAACGCAAATATAATTAATTGTGTGCAATGATAGAGTGTCTTAGGACACTCTATTTTTATCATATGGGAAACTTCGTCCCCTAATTTTCTTATAGGAAGGAGTAACCGCATCTTTTTTGCCGTACGGGGAGAGGCTGTTGTGAATGATTCTGTGGAGGAAGATGCATACAGGGTAGGCATGGACGCCTATGCGTCAATCGTCAGCAACGGCGATTCCTCATTAGGGACGGTGCTGTACCGGACTTCTGAGGAGTTCCAGGAAATTTACCGGAATGCGGATGTTGTGCTTGCAAAGGGGCAGGCGAATTATGAATGTCTGAGCGAAGAGAAGAAAAAGATATATTTCCTTCTTATGACGAAATGCAAGGTGATTGCGGACGATATCGGCGTCCCTGAGATGAAAATGGTCTGCAAATTAAATAGTAGTATTTAAAGGGGATAATACAAGAACCAGAAAGTGATTCGGCAGATATACTATATATTGAATGAACTGCAAACAATAAGGGAAGGTACACAATGTCTGGAATTGAGGAATCCAATTATATTCTGAATCTGGTTCATAAAATGGGTGGATACATTGACGAGAACGGGATGCTCCAACTGAAAAACGGATTCTGTGTCGGGGAACAGGTTCCTCCTCACGGAAAGTTTTTCCGTGAACTTGCCTCCTATATGGAAAAAACATATGGAGAAACCGGGCTTGCCGGATGCAGCGATAGGGAAGGGCGGATGCGCCACCAGCTTCGTATGTACATTGACAGGCATAACATTGCATATGTCCGGAAGAATTTTAAGAAAGACGGCATGACAGATGAGGAGGCGCTGATGGCATATGTCCAGGCTCCTTCCTGGCAGGGCGGCCTAGGCGGCGCAAAGATGCTGCGAGAGCCGGCAAGGCTGCACAATAAATATCCTTCTGAATCAAGCTACTGGAAATACCAGAAGGGACGGGAGAATAAGAAACGGCTCACCCCGGATTTCCATTCCGAATTTATCATTGACAGGGACGGCGCCTTCGTGAGCCAGTGGAACGTTCTTGAGGAGGATAGGCAGGGAAGAGTGATCAGTGACATTGAATATTACCGGCAGAAATATCTGGCGCAGGGAGCAGAAGCATGGGAAGATGCACAGCGGCAGATTATGGATACGGAATCTTTTAATTATGCCTCGAAGAATGACAAGGCACATCAACGTCTGGATATAGAGCCGCCAGGATTGTTTGATACCAATTTAAGGAAACAGATTGGGAAAGAATGGAAGAGCCCATGCAAACATGCAAAGGCTCTAAGAGACATTAAAAACCGCTATTGCTATGGTTCGGACAAAGGGGACAGGTATTCATCCCGAAGCTCCTGATAGAGCCGGCAGACCGGAAGCCCGACCACATTATTATAATCCCCGCGGATACATTTCACATGGACGGCAAACGCACCCTGAATCCCATAGGCGCCCGCTTTATCAAGCGGGTCGCCTGTCTTAACATAAGCACGGAGGTCTTCCGGGCTTACCGGGCAGAAGGTAACGTCCGTTGATTCATAGAACGTCCTGGTATGCACCTGTCCTTTTCGGGAAATGACCAGCGATACGCCTGTGTAGACCTGATGGGTGCGGTCCGCAAGCATGGACAGCATATCGTACGCCTCCGCCTGGTCGGCGGGTTTCCCTAAAATCTCATCACGGTAAACCACAATCGTGTCCGCTCCGATGATAACACAGTTTTTTTGCCCATAACGGCGGAAAACATCCTCCGCTTTCTGAAAAGCCAGCTCCATCACAATCTCGGAAGGAACCGTTTTTGTGATCGTCTCCTTTACGGAGGAGGGGATGACCTCGAATTGAAACCCAGCCTGCGTCAATAATTCTTTTCTTCTCGGAGATGCCGATGCCAGTATATATTTCATGTGAAACCCTCCCTTAATTCTTATTCGTCTTCCAACATCCTAAGCCCGGCCGTGCTCGTGACAGGAAGAGAGAAGATGATTCCCCCCGCAGGGCTGCCGGTTCCCGCCTGCTCCATGATTGCCTTCATGATTGCGTTCTTCTGTTGTCTGCGCACGACGATAAAAATCATCTCTTTTTCTTCCGCAAGAGAAATCCCAAGGAAACGCTTCGCATGTTCCGCACCGGTTCCTTTGGCGTGAATGACGGTGCCTCCCGGCGCGTCTGCGCTTCTTGCCGCATCCATGATCGTCTCGATATATCCGGAATTTGCAATTGTAACCAAAAGCTCATAATCTGTGTTCTGCAACGTGCTTTCCTCCTCTATTGAAAGTTCCTGGCCCACCGTGATGTATTGGAGCCGCTTCTTGCCTCCGACACTGCTTAACGGAACCAAAAATGCAATCCCTCTGCCGGGGACGTCGATTTTGACCTGGGCATACAAATCTTTTTTCAGCAGTTTCCATGTATCCCATGTGATAAAAGCGAAGTAAAGGGTTTTTCCCGTGGCCTCCAGCCCCAGATAATCAAGGATTGCGCTGTTGGCAGTCCCTTCCCCTAATACGGTAAGCGTCACATGGATATTATGCAGCTTAAAAAACTGTATAAATTTTTCACGCATTCCTCTGTTGGTAATAATACCAAGCATATAGACCGAATTCATTAAGCGTCCTCCTGATTTCTTTATAATTCTATAATATCATCATCTGCCAGGATATCAAGATAAGATGCCGCTTCCGTCGGAGTAATTTCATCCTTTCCTGCACGGAATTTGTAAATTGCCCCCTGAATCTGGATTGCAATCAACGGCGTCATGGCAACCATGGCGACGATTCCGAATGCATCCTGTACAATATTTCCGCCTACCGCCTGACATGCGCCCATGGCAAAAGGCAGCAGGAAGGTAGCGGTCATAGGACCGGAAGCCACCCCGCCGGAGTCGAATGCAATGGCGGTAAATATTTTCGGCACGAAGAATGACAGGCAGATTGCGATTACATATCCCGGAAGGATGAACCAAAAAATCGAGATTCCGGTCAGCACCCGTGTCATGGCAAGGCCAATGGAAACTGCAACTCCAAGAGACAGGCTGATTCCCATGGAATTGCCCGAAATGGCGCCGGAGGTGATTTCCTCTACCTGTTCCATCAATACATAGACGGCAGGCTCCGCCTTTACGATGAAATATCCAATGATCATGCCGATGGGAATCAGGATAAAGCGGTAGGGGAGGGCGGCGATGGTCTGCCCAAGATGATTCCCGGCCGGCATGAAGCCTACGTTTACCCCGGTCAGGAACAACACCAGGCCGATATAGGTATAGACGACGCCTATGATGATTTTCAGGAGAGTCTTCTTTTTGAGTTTCAGCGAAACAATCTGGAAGACGGCGAAAAATACGGCAATCGGAAGCAGTGACACCATGATTTCTTTCATGTATTCCGGAAATCCTTTTGCAAAATGACGCCACAGTTCCACGGAATCCTGGATCTCAGGAAGTTCCTTCGGCGTATAGACGGCGTCTCCCGGATGGTACAAAAGCCCAAGCAGCAGGACTGCAAGAATCGGCCCGATGGAGCAGAGGGCTACCAGCCCGAAACTATCGTCCTCTGCATGTTTGTCGCTTCGGACGGCGGCAAAACCAACACCCATGGACATGATGAAGGGAACCGTCATAGGGCCGGTGGTGACGCCTCCTGAATCGAACGCCACCGCGAGGAAATCTTTCGGGACGAAGAACGCCAATATAAATACAAGGATGTAGCATACCACCAACAATGAAGGCAGTGAGCGGGAAAAAAGCATACGCATCATGGCGACCACCAGAAAAAATCCGACGCCGAAGGCGACTGCCAGAATCAGCACCATATTAGGGATAGAAGGGACTTGCTCGGCAAGTACCTGAAGGTCCGGTTCCGATATGGTAATCACGAATCCCAGGATAAAGCACAGGAAGAATACAATCCAGAATCTCTGGGAATTTGCCATCTTCGTGCCGACCTTTTCCCCCATAGGCGTCATGGCAAGCTCTGCCCCCAGGGTGAACAGCATCATGCCGACGACAAGGAGCACGGCTCCGAACAGGAACAAAAGCAGGATGCTAGGCGGGACGGGCGCAATGGTAAAACTCAAAAGCAGCACCAGCCCGATGATGGGCAGTACGGCTTTTAATGCCTCTTCTAATTTTTCAGCGAATTTTGTCTGGTAGAATTCCATGAAATAAGATCCTTTCTAAAAGAAACAGGTTAACAGATATATCCACTTTAACATGATTTCGGAAAGGGCTGCAACCGATTCCCGCCTTTTTAACAGGTTCTTAACGTTATTTATTTACAGTTCCCAAATGTTTCGGTATAATGTTAGGGTATCATAAAGGTCAGGCATCCGTAAGAGTTTGTGCGGATATGCCGGAAACAGATGGAGGAAGAAGACATGTATATCAGTGAAATCAGGACGTCGGCGCCTACAGATGAGAGGATGCCGTTGGAGAGAAAGATGTATGAGACATTGGATAAATTAAAGATACCTTATGAGCAGGTGGATAATGACCCGGCGGCTTCTATGGAAGAGTGTGCCGCTATCGACGTGGCGATTGGGACGGAGATCCGTAAGAATGTGTTTCTGTGCAACCAGAAGAAGACTACGTTTTTCCTGTTGGTGATGCCGGCGGACAAGGCGTTTGACACGGCGGCATTCAGCAAGAAGTTAGGGGTTTCCCATATGTCGTTCGCGCCTCCAGAGAAGATGATGGAGCATTTGGGGACCACGCCGGGATCAGCAAGCGTAGCCGGGCTTCTGACGGACGAGGATGATTATGTGCAGGTGATTGTGGATAAAGAAGTGGCAGAGGCGGAGTGGTTCGGGTGTAATCCGGGGATTAATACGAGCCATTTGAAATTCCGGACCAAGGATTTGCTGAATAAGTTTTTGCCGGCGATTCACCATAGGGCTAGGATTGTGGCATTGTAAGGAATGATATTTGGACCGTACAGCCAAAAAAGGGGTGGTGTGATGAGGAAGGTTAAAAAGGAAGAGTTGGAAGGGATTTCCAAGGGGCGAAAAAGGGGAGGGGCGCTTCGGGAGGTTCTGATTGAGGATATGGATCTGTCGGGATTTGATTTTTCGGGGATGGATTTTACGTTGAGTTCTTTTCGGGGTGTGAGGCTTGAGCATGTGAATTTTCGCGGGGCCGTGATTGAGAATGCGCTTTTGGATGGGTGTTCTTTGAGGGGATCTGTTTTTCGGGACGCGGATATGAAGACGGCTTCTTTGCGGGATTGTGATATGACGGGATGCGATATCCGGGGGGCGAATCTTTTCGGGGCGGTTCTGGAACATGCAAGGCTTGACGGGATTATTTCGGACGAAGGAACGCAGTGGTTCCGGATGCATTGTCCCACAAGGGGACCGATTCTTGGATATAAGAAATGTGTGAACGACAGGCTGGTGCAGCTTTTGATTCCTGCCGATGCGAAGAGGACTTCGGCGACGCTGCCATCTTGCCGGTGCAGTAAGGCGAAGGTGCTGACCATCAAGAGTTTTGATTCGTCGGTGGAATTTGACGAGGCCTGGTCTTTGGTGGATGAGAATTTTGTCTATCGAAAAGGGCAGTGGGTGGAAGTTTTGGATTTTAATGAGGACCGGTGGATGGATTCTACGACGGGGATTCATTTCTGGATGTCCAGAGAAGAGGCGATTCGTTATTAACGGATAAAAGATAGAGATAGAACGATATAAGGAGAGTATATGAAGACAGCAGAAGATTTGAGACAATTATTAGAACGGATTGACCATAGGGGATATCCGGCATATAAGGACACGAAGGGGGCCTATCAATTTCAGAGATATGTGTTATCGATTGACCATGTACAGGGAGACCCTTTTGCAGCGCCTTCCAAGTTGAGCGTGAGGGTTCCCGGAAGGGCTGCGGGATTCCCCAAGGAATTATTTGACAAGAAGCATAAACGGATTGCTTTGCAGGATATGTTGATCCGGAATTTCCATGAGCAGATTCAGCAGTATTCTTTTCAGGCAAAGGGTTCCGGAAAGAGCGGCATTATCAGCGTGACCAGATGTTCCCAGGAGATTCTGGAACGGACGGCGTGCGAACTGAATCCGTCAAGCGGAGACGTTACGGTAAGGTTCGAGGTTGGTTTCCCGGCGAACGGACGTACCATCAATGCACGGGAGCTAATGAAGATTCTGTATGATTTCCTTCCTTCCTGTGTGGAGAGGGCTCTGTATTATGGAAGGCTTGACAAAGGAAAGGTGCAGAAGGTCATGGAGTTATCGGAAGACCAGGAAGCAATCCGCAGCCAGTTAGAGCCTATGGGATTGGTGGCTTTTGTGGCCAATGGCTCGGTTCTTCCGCGGGAGTCCGGCGTGTCCCAGCGCCCTATGAAGGGGGCGGTTGCCTTTGCTTCGCCAAAATCTATGGAGGTGACGATGGAACTTCCTTATAAGGGAAAGATTCGCGGGATGGGAATCCGAAAAGGCGTGACCTTGATTGTGGGCGGCGGCTATCATGGCAAATCCACGCTCTTAAAAGCTTTGGAGACGGGCGTGTATCCCCATATTGCGGGGGATGGCAGAGAGTATGTGGTGACAGACCAGGCGGCGGTGAAGATTCGCGCGGAGGACGGAAGAAGCATCAAGCATACGGATATTTCCATGTTCATCAATGATCTGCCAAACGGCAAGGATACGGTGGCGTTCCACACAGAGGATGCCAGCGGGAGTACTTCCCAGGCGGCAAATGTAGTCGAGGGCATAGAGGCAGGCGCAAAGGTATTCCTTATTGACGAAGATACCAGCGCAACGAATTTCATGGTAAGGGATGAGCTGATGCAGAGGGTCATCCACAGGGATATGGAACCGATTACCCCGTTTATCGAGAGGGTAAGGGCGCTTTATGAGGAGTTCGGGATTTCTACCGTAATCGTGGCGGGAAGCTCCGGCGCATATTTCCAGGTGGCAGATTCTATCGTGCAGATGGATAAGTATGTGCCAAAGGAGATCACGGAAGCGGCGAAGACGGCGGCAAAGGACTACCCGCAGCTTACGCTTCCCAAGGAAGGCCCAAAGAAGCCGTCCTTTGACAGGAAGATCCGCAGCTACCCAGGGCTTAAAAGTAAAGGACGCATCAAGATTAAGACCATGGGGAGAGACGGCGTGACGCTGAACCATGAGACGATTGATTTAAGATATGTGGAGCAGTTGATGGACAGCGAGCAGCTTGCGTCCCTTGGAAATGTGGTGAAGCATCTGGAAGAAAATGTGTTCGACGGCAGAAAGACTCTCGGACAGACGATTGAGGAGCTGTGGCGGAAACTGGATTCCCAGGGCCTTGCCGCAGTGTGCGACGGCAGCTATCTCCCGGGAAATCTGGCAATGCCAAGGAAGCAGGAGATTTACGCATGCCTGAACCGATACCGCCGTCTGGGGACTTCTGGAAAATAGGAAGGGGTTTTTATATGAGAGTAATCGCAGGCAGTGCAAGAAGGTTACAACTGAAGACATTAGAGGGCATAGAGACGCGCCCTACGACCGACCGTATCAAGGAGACGTTGTTCAATATGCTAGCGCCGTATCTGTATGACTGCATCTTTCTGGATTTGTTCGCAGGAAGCGGCGGTATCGGAATCGAGGCGTTAAGCCGCGGAGCCATGGAGGCGGTGTTCGTGGAGAAGAACCCGAAGGCGATGCAGTGCGTGAAGGAGAATCTTTCCCATACCCATCTGGAGCGCAAGGGAATGACCATGACCATGGACGTTATGACGGCTCTCTACAAATTAGAGGGCGAGAAACAGTTTGACTATATTTTCATGGACCCGCCTTACGGGCAGGAACTGGAACGGCGGGTGCTGACGTACCTGTCGGAATCGAAACTGCTGGCGCCGGAGGGCGTGATTATTATAGAAGCGGCAAAAGATGCGGATTTCGGTTATGCAGAGGAATTAGGATTTACAATCATTAAGAACAAGATCTACAAGACCAACAAGCATGTATTCCTTGAGCCGGCAGGGAGGAAGGGGATATGTTAAGGGCAATCTATCCGGGGAGCTTCGACCCTGTCACCTTCGGGCATCTGGATATCATCAAAAGGTCGTCAAGGCTTGTGGATGAATTAATTGTGGGAGTCCTGAACAATAAAGCAAAAAGTCCGTTGTTTTCCGTGGAAGAACGTGTTAGAATGTTAGAGGAAGTAACGAGTGACATACCGAATATCAGAATCATCCCATTCGGGGGATTGCTGGTGGATTTTGCCCGCCGGGTGGATGCCGGCATGGTAATCCGCGGATTGAGGGCGATAACGGATTTTGAATACGAACTGCAGATGGCGCAGACGAACCATAAGTTAGAGCCGGATTTGGAGACGGCGTTTTTGACAACCAGCCTGGAGTATTCCTACCTGAGTTCTACGACGGTAAAGGAAGTGGCGGCTTTTGGCGGGGATATTTCTCAGTTTGTGCCGGAATCAGTTGCGGACAGGATTACGGAGAAGATGAAGAAAAAGGAGAGTGTAAACTAATGAGCAGCCGTATTGAACAGATTATTGAGGAAATCGAAGAGTATATTGACAGTTGTAAGTTCCAGCCGCTGTCCACTTCTAAGATTATCGTGAATAAAGACCAGATGGACGAGCTTCTTAGGGAGCTTAGGATGAAGACGCCGGACGAGATTAAGCGTTACCAGAAGATTATTGCCAACAAGGACGCTATCCTGGCGGACGCCCAGGCGAAAGCGGACAGCATGATTGAAGAAGCGCAGATTCATACCAGTGAATTGGTCAGCGAGCATGAGATTATGCAGCAGGCATACGCCCAGGCCAACGAGATCGTGACTGCGGCCACGGAGCAGGCACAGGAGATTCTGGACAACGCCACCAGCGACGCCAATGATATCCGCATCGGCGCCATGCAGTATACCGATGATCTGCTGGCGAATGCAGAGAGCATCATCGGCCATACATTAGACAGCTATACGACGAAATACGACGGACTTGTGAACTCTCTGCAAGAATGTTACGACATGGTACACAACAACCGGGCGGAGCTTGAGATCCCGGATCAGTCTGCGCGGACGCTGGAGGCAGAGTACGGCAATGCGGAGCCGGAACCAGAATTTAGCGTAGACGAGGAAGAGATGATATAATCATAAATATAAGAATAGCCATACAAGAAGACTGGTTGCCAATGCGGTAATCAGTTTTTCTGCTATATAGGGAAGGAAGGGCAGGGACGTCCCCTGAATCATGGCGCGGGTCTGGGCGGCGGCGCACCATCCGCCGAAGGAGGTCAGGGCGAGCGCCTGCATGATCTGCATGTTCCGGGACATGGGTGCATTGCAGATCATTGGAATCCCGGTGGTGATCTCCAATGAAGGCAGGAAAAAGCCAGTGAAAGCGGCAGGTTTTACGGGCAGCAGCCCCGCAAAGGAAATCAGGATGGAAAACAGGATAATATATCCGCCAATTCTGGTGATTGTCTCAAATCCATTCATGATGCAGGTATCCAGAGAACCAGAACCGTTTCCGGAGCCGTTCCCGAATCCGGGGGACTGCAAAAAAAATTTCCGGTTCCCGGTCTCTCCCTGTTTTGGTATCTGATAGAGACGCCGGAATACAAAACTCAGCATGACGGGCGCTGCCGTCAGGATTACAAGGAGCGGCAGGGTAAGCGCAGGGACTTTCAGGTTCTGCCAGATGATATAACTGACAATGAACATGGGGCTTGTATTGTTGCAGAAAGACAGCAGGTAACGCGCCTCACGCTCAGAAATCCCGTCCTTTTTCAGCAAATCCGCAGCTACCTTGCTTCCCATCGGGCAGCCGCAGAGGAATCCAATCAGAATCACGAAAGCGCCGTAAGGCGATACCCGGAAGAACCTGCAGAGGATTGGCGCAAGAATCCGTGAAATCATATTTATGGCTCCGGTATGTATCAGCAGATTCGAGATGATCAGGAATGGCAGCAATGTGGGCAGGACTGTGTGGAACCAAAGCAGTACTCCCAGGCTTGCCCCTTGGAATGCAGCCTGGGGGAAGAGGAGCATTGCGGCAAAGAAAAGGGTAACGCATAGAGTGGCCAGTAATCGTTTCATAGAAAATCCTATCTCAATTCTCTTAAAATAATTCTATGGATATGGTTGATTTTTTATGAAGGATGTAACATAATGGGAGTAGAAATTACTTTTAAGAAAAGAGAGGAAAATGAAATGGCAGTATTAGAAAATTTAGAGCCGCAGAAGGTGTTCCAGTTCTTCGAGGAGATGTGCCAGATTCCCAGGGGAACCTTCGACACGAAGCGCATTAGTGATTACTGTGTGGAGTTTGCGAAGGAGCGGGGCCTGTCTTACATTCAGGATGAGGTGAACAATGTCATCATCACGAAACCTGGGACAGAAGGTTATGAGAACAGCGAGCCGATCATCTTGCAGGGACATCTTGACATGGTATGCGAGAAGACGGCAGACTCAGACCATGATTTCACGAAGGACGGGTTGGATCTTTATGTTGAGGACGGATATCTGAAGGCGAGGAACACGACCCTTGGAAGCGATAACGGAATCGCTGTGGCGATGGCGATGGCAGTCTTAGACAGCAAGGATATTCCCCATCCGCCAATCGAGGCGTTGTTTACCGTGGATGAGGAGGACGGTATGGGAGGCGCCCATGCCATCGACCTGACGCAGCTGAAAGGGAGGAAGCTCATCAATATCGACTCTGAGGAGGAAGGCATCCTGACCACCGGATGCGCAGGGGGAATCCAGTATGAGTCTATTTTTCCTGTACGGAAGGAGAAGAAGAGCGGAAGTCTTGTGAAGTTCCGTCTCCATGGGCTTTTGGGCGGACACTCTGGTGCAGAGATTCATAAGCAGCGTGGGAATTCTAACAAGATGGTGGGACGTTTCCTTTACCGTCTGTCAAAAGAAGTCGATTTCCAGTTGGCCAGCATCAATGGCGGGACGAAGAACAATGTCATCACGCTGGATACGACGGCAGAATTTTTGGTTTCTAATGATTTAGCGTCTTTGGTGCTTGCGAAAGCAGAAGAGATGGAGAAGATCTGGAATCACGAGTTCATGGGTGAGGAGCCTGGGCTTAAAGTAGATACTTCTGTCTCCGATGTGGCAGATTTTGAAGTGTTCGACGCCGCATCCACAAAGAATATTGTCGCTTTTCTGGAGCTTTGCCCCAATGGCCTGCAAGAGTACAGCCGTAAACTGGAGGGTGTTGTGGAGACTTCCCTGAATATAGGCGTTGTGGAGACAAAAGAAGATTGTGTACGGACATCTTTCCATATCCGCAGCTCCGTAGAGACAAGGAAGCAGCAGATGAAAGAGCAGGTAGAAGCGTGTACGTTACTTACCGGAGGAGAAGGGCGGATAATCGGAGAATACCCGGCATGGCAGTATGACCCGAATTCTGAGCTTCGCCAGATTATGGTGGATACATACAAGGAACTCTATGGAAAAGAGCCTATGGTATCGGCAATCCACGCCGGTCTGGAATGCGGCCTGTTCCTTGGCAAACGCCCGGATCTTGACTGTGTTTCCTTTGGCCCGAACCTGTTAGACGTACACTCTGTCAACGAAGCCCTTGACCTTGCTTCGGCACAGAGATCTTGGGACTATCTGAAGGCAATACTGAAAAATTGTAAATAAGTAATTTCGTGAACAGGTAATGTCTTATCAAGATGGGGTTGATGGCAGAAGTATATAGCCACAACCCCATCGAATCATAAATTTCTCAGTTTTTGTTCCCAAATTTAAGAATCTAAAAAATAATTCTTGTTGTAATTTTTTTCCTATTTTGGTATAATTCAAAGTAAATAAATTCCAAATACTTCTATAAGAATGTGTAAAATATTCGCAGATATTATATAGAATATTTGTAATTTATTTTAGTAGCACTTCCATCTGTTCGTAATAAAGTTACGGTAAAAAGTGGGGTAATATGCCATGCTGAAAAAAATTACGGTAAAAAATTTCAAATGTTTTAAGAATGAAACAGTATTCGATTTACGGAAAACGAACTATAAGTTTTTGGAGCAAAATACTTGCGGAAAATTATTGAAAGGAGCGTTGCTCGTGGGAGACCACGCTTCCGGCAAGACGACAATTCTCCAGTCCATCCGATTGTTGCCTGCGCTTCTGTTCCGGCAAGGCTCATGCAATGGGATGCCATATCAATGCATTTTTTCAAAAGAGAATGATAGCGGGCTTATCTATGAATTTGATATAGACGGCCATGATTTGGTCTATTCGTTCACGTTTTCCAGAGATTCTTTTGTAGAAGAGAACCTGACGGTTGACGGACGGGCCGTGATAGAGCGTTTAGGGAAGAAGGGGAAATGGATTGCAGGGAAGGAAACCGTTCTGTGGGATATCGAAGATTCCCAGCTTTTTCTCAAGCAAGTTTCTATGAATCCGGAAATTTCCGGCAGCGAAATCCTGAGGCAATTTCTTGCTTATTTGAAGAAGACGATTTATATTGACGGCTATACCAGAAAGATTGCCGCTTTCGACGGCGAGAGCCTGTGTGCGGAAAAATATATCGAAAATTACGGAGTCGAAAAAATGAATGATTTTTTCACAGAATATCATTTTCCCTATCGCCTTAGGTACTGTAGGGAGGGTGAAGGGACGGGGCAGATTTTTTTCCGGCGGGAAGAAAACGGCGGGGAGATTCCTGCCTGCATGGAGTCCTCCGGAAACCGGACGCTGATGAATCTTCTTCCGGCGTTTTTCCGTGGGATTGAAAGCGGGGGGATGCTGCTCATTGATTCGTTCGGCGGCGGCCTGCATAACAAATTAGAAGAGCTTCTGGTCAGGCATGTCATGAAGAAAGGGGAGAAGACGCAGCTCATTTTCGCTTCCCATTCGACGAATCTTCTGTCAAACACAATTCTGCGCCCGGATCAGATTTATGCGGTAGAGACTGGGAAAGAGGAGGGGAGTAGGCTGCATCGTTTTTCCGACGAACAGCCAAGAGTTGCCCAGAATCTTGAGAAAATGTATCTAAGCGGTGTGTTCGGGGGATTACCGGCATATAGAATGGATGATTTATCCACAGTGGTAATGAAAAATGAATGATAATTCGCTGGATTATCCACATTTGTACGGATAGTTATCAACCAGAAAAGGGACAGCCCGAAAATGTTTAATGGAAATGACATTTTCGGGCTGTCCCTTTTACAGAATGAGTATTTTTTGTCAAAATAAGGCGATAAAATGTAATTGAGAAAACTGCCGGAAAATGATAAGATAGACATAAGGAGATATGATATAATCTTAGATATATTTCTTGAGCCGAACGGCCTTTGCAGTTCTGTTTTCGGAACAGTTACCCCATTTAGAAGATTAAGAATTTTATGACAGGAAGGAGAGATTGTATGTGAATGTATTGCGGAAATATTTTCCGATGCTTCGTACCCGAACACAACTATTAGAAGAGATACACGACAACGAAGAACTAAATAAAATTTTTAATAGCTGGGAGGAACAGAAACAGGAAGAATTTCTGGACTTCTGTACGGGTGCAAAAGGCATAAAGATGCTTTATGATTTTTGCGTTAAAGCAATATTAAATCCGGAAATTCATCCAGAGCGGATGGAAGAACTGATTTCGTTATTATTAGGAAAGAAAGTAAAACTCTTAAAGGTGCTTCCCAACGACAATACCCGTATTTCAGATGAGACCTCCTTATTGGTTATGGATTTTCTGGTACAGCTCGAGGATGGGAGCGTTGCAAATGTGGAAATCCAGAAAATCGGATATGCATTTCCCGGACAGAGGAGCGCTTGCTATTCGGCTGACTTGTTGTTACGGCAGTATCTTCAAGTTCGTGGACAAATGCCGAAAAAATCGTTTTCCTACCGCAAAATTTCAAATGTTTATACTATTGTTTTGTTTGAGAAAAGTCCGTCAGAATTTCATCAATTCCCAGAGCAATATCTACATAAATTCCAACAGGAGTCCGATACGGGACTTAAAATGAATCTTCTTCAGGAATTTGTCTTTGTTGCCCTTGACATTTTTAAGAAGAACCATCAGAATAGAACTATCAGGAAACGGCTTGAGGGTTGGCTTTCTTTTTTAAGCAGTGATAAACCAGAAGATATCATTGCATTGATTAAAAAGTATCCGGATTTTAAGCCAATGTATCAGCAGGTCTATGAGATTTGTCAAAATATTGAGCAGGTGATGGGAATGTTTTCAAAGGAATTGTATGAACTGGATCGGAATACGGTGTGGTATATGATTGATGAACTTAAAAAAGAGAATAAACGTTGGAAGGAAAAGGACAGACAGAATACGGAAGAAATCACACGTTTGAGAAAAGAAGTGGAAGAAATGAGGTCTGCTCTTCTGAAAGAATCGAGAGAGTTAGGGGAACAGGGCGTCTGATTTTTCATATTTAGGTAATCGAATACAGTAAAATATTTCCGAAAGAAGAGAAAAGCATAGATTTCATGCTTTTCTCTTCTTTATTTTTGCTTATAAACAGTAACTTATCCACAATGACTCCGAAAAATGGGCGATAATTCCCACTGTTTTCCACATTTACAAGGAAAGTTTTCCAACATTTTTCATATAGTGAGAGAAAAAGGCTTTTTATGCGGAATCAGAAAATCGAAAAAATGCTTCTCTACATATTCCTTCTTGCTTTCTTCACAGTTCTGGGAACGAATTACCTGAATGAAAAAGGGCAGTACTACGCCAGACAGCAGAAAACCGTCGATGACCCGGAGTTCCGCAGGGACTTTTTCTCAGACTCCATGCGTGAAAATCGGCAGTTACTATCAGAAGAGTGCAAAACTTTCCTCGATAATGTGGAAAACGATGTGAATTATCATCCAATTCCAGAGTCCATTGTGGATAAGTCCCTAAAAATTTCCTATACTGACGGATGGATGGTGGAGCGCAATTACAAGGGAAAACGGGGTCATGAAGGTACGGATATCATGGCAAACATTGATAAACGGGGGATTTATCCGGTTCTTTCCATGACGGACGGGGTCATTACCAACCTTGGATGGCTGGAAAAGGGAGGTTATCGCGTGGGAATTACTTCCAATAGTGGTATCTATTATTACTACGCTCATCTGGATTCCTACTCAAACATTGCGGAAGGGCAAAAAATCAAAGCAGGAGAGCTTCTGGGCTATATGGGGGACTCCGGATATGGGCCGGAGGGAACAAAAGGACAGTTCGCCGTTCACCTTCACGTGGGAATTTATACGGTCAAAGACGGGGCAGAAATCAGTGTCAATCCCTACCACGTCCTCCGGTTTCTGGAAGATAAGAAACTAAAGTATGAATTCGGCCAGTAAAGGATTCAGTAAACGAATTTTTTTCAACATCTTATAGAGTTACTTTCCCAGATGTGTTATACTAAATTTCATATGTATACCCCAAGGGCATCCCGTAATTCATGCCCCTTGCGGGGCGGGCGGACTTCGTCCGGTAAGGTATACCCAAAGGGGCACACCGTAATTCATGCCCCTTGCGGGGCGGGCGAACTTCGTCCGGTAAGGTATGCCTAAGGTATACTCAGAAATGGTGAGACAGGAGGAGATTCCATGAATCTGCCAGCGATATTTGAGGAAAAGATGCGGGGGCTTCTGGGCGGGGAAATGGACGCATATCTGGCATGTTATGAAGAGCCGAGATATTATGGGCTGCGCGTAAATACAGGGAAGATTTCCGTAGGAGAGTTCCGGAAAATCTGTCCCTTTGAGATTACGCCCATTCCATGGATTGAAAATGGTTTTTATTATGACGGGGAAAAGGTATCGCCTGCAAAGCATCCTTATTACTTTGCAGGATTGTACTATCTACAAGAGCCCAGCGCCATGACCCCGGCGAACCGGCTTCCTATTGAGCCCGGCGATAGAGTCTTAGATGTCTGTGCGGCCCCCGGTGGGAAAGCGACGGAACTTGGGGCAAGGCTTAGGGGAGAAGGGCTTCTGATTGCCAACGATATCAGCAGTTCCAGGGCGAAGGGGCTGTTGAAAAATATTGAAGTGTTCGGGATTGGAAATGTAGCGGTGCTATGTGAAGAACCCGGAAAGCTTGAGGCTTATTTTCCGGAATATTTCGACAAAATATTGATTGACGCGCCATGTTCCGGCGAAGGGATGTTCCGAAAGGATAAGAAGATGGTGAAAGCATGGGAAGAACACGGCCCGGAATATTTCGCCAATATCCAGAAGGGCATTATCCGCCAGGCCGCAAGGATGCTTCGGCCAGGCGGCAAGATGCTGTATTCCACGTGTACCTTCGACAGCCGTGAAAATGAACAGATTATCGAAGGGCTTAAAAAGGAGTATCCCCAATTTCGTATTCTGGACATCCGTCCCTATGAAGGTTTTTGTCCGGGAATACCAGAGGAGGCACGGTCAAAGGATGAGGAGCTTAGGAAGACCGTGCGGATATTCCCTCACAAAATGAAGGGGGAAGGGCATTATCTCGCTTTACTGCAAAAAGGAGAAGAGGATTTTCCTTCTTTTGGAGGCAATACCGGAAAGGCCGGGCAAAAGCTAAAAGCAGGAGTAAAATTACCGGAAGCGGCGGAACATTTTTTCCGTGCTATTTCATGGGAAATGGACAGGGCGCGGTTTGAATTGCGGGGGGAGCGGCTTTTCTATATGCCGGACGGGCTTTCGGATGTCCGAGGAATCCGGTTCCTGCGCACCGGGCTTTTGCTTGGGGAACTCAAGAAGAACCGGTTCGAGCCGAGCCAGGCCCTTGCCATGTGCCTGAAAAAAGAAGAATATGCAGATTCCATTGATTTTTCGGCAGATGATTCCCGGGTCTTCCGATATCTGAAGGGGGAGACGCTGGATGTTGCAGATTTGGTGAAATCCGGTGACAAGGCATGGCAGTTGGTCTGCGTAGACGGTTTTCCGCTGGGATGGGGGAAAATCTCTCAAGGAACTCTGAAAAACAAATATCTGCCGGGATGGAGGCTGTGCTGATATAGAGCCAATATGAGAATAACAAGAGAAATTGTATGGGATTGGAGGTTATGCCATGATTCGGCTGGATAAGTATCTGGCGGATATGGGAGCCGGAACCCGTCAGGAAGTGAAACGCAAGATCCGCAAAGGGCTGGTTTCGGTGAACCATAAGACGGCCGGCGCCCCTGACTTGAAAATAAGGGAAGGGGAGGATGTGGTTTCAGTGGAGGGACGGGAAATCGGATATGCCGCATATGAGTATTATATGCTGAACAAACCGGCGGGCGTGGTATCTGCCACAACTGATTCCCGGGATTTGACGGTGGTAGACCTGATACAGGAAAAACGGCGCAAGGATTTATTTCCTGTGGGGAGGCTTGACAAGGATACGGAAGGGCTGCTTCTGATTACCAACGACGGCTTGCTGGCCCATCGTCTTTTGTCTCCCCGCTGCCACGTAGATAAGACATATTATGCCAGAATCCGCGGGGCCGTCACGCAGGAGGACGTCCTTGCATTTGCAGAAGGAGTAGATATCGGAGAGGACGGGCAGGTAGAGCGGACGATGCCTGGAATCCTTGAGGTGCTTACCAGCAATGCAGAATCGGAGATTCGGCTGACCATACAGGAAGGAAAGTACCATCAGGTAAAACGCATGTTTCTGGCCGTAGGTAAGGAAGTGACCTATCTGAGACGGGAGCGGATGGGGACGCTGGTTCTGGATATGGATTTAAAGCCTGGAGAATACCGGCTGCTTACCGACGAAGAGAAGAAAGGGATCGGGGCAAGCGGTTTGGCGTAAATGGCTGGAAGCAAAGAGAAAGGAAGTTCGGAATGTTAGAGACGAAAATGCTTGAAGATATTGATGCGGTGATTTTTGATATGGATGGGACGCTGATTGATTCCATGTGGATTTGGCCTTCCATCGACGAGGACTTTTTTGAAAAATACAATTTGGTGGAACCGGAGAATTTCCATGAAAATATTGAAGGGATGAGCTATACGGAAGTTGTGCATTTTTTCCTTGAAGCATTCCCAACCCTCAAACGGACGCCTGAGCAAATCATGGATGAATGGACTGAGATGGCGCGTGACCGCTATATGAACGAGGCTCCCTTAAAGACGGGAGTGCATGGGTTTATCCTGGAAATGAAACGCCAGGGGAAAAAGATTGGAATTGCAACCAGTAATGGGCGGGCCCTTGTGGAAGATACGTTGAATGCGCTTGGGGTTTCCCAATATTTTGACGTGGTCAGGACGGCCTGTGAGGCAGGAAAGGGGAAACCTGCGCCAGACGTCTACCTTCTGGTAGCGAAGGAACTAGGCGTTTCCCCCGGCCATTGCCTGGTGTTCGAGGATGTCCCTATGGGTATCCTTGCGGGGAAAAATGCAGGGATGAAAGTGTGTGCCGTTGACGATGCATTTTCCCGTATCCAGGAGGAGAAGAAGAAAAGCCTAGCCGATTATTACATATACGATTATGATGATATCAAAAATGAAACTTATGAGGTGCTTTAGATGAATTCTGGTTTTTTACCTGTTTGCAGGCGGGAGATGGAAGAGCGGGGTTGGGAATCTGTGGATTTCGTCTATGTGTCAGGAGACGCATATGTAGACCACCCGTCTTTCGGGCATGCGATTATCACGAGAGTCCTTGAAGCCCATGGATACCGGGTGGGAATCATCCCGCAGCCGGACTGGAAGAATCCTTCAAGCATTACGGAGTTCGGGGAGCCAAGGCTTGGGTTCCTGGTGTCTGCCGGTAATATGGATTCCATGGTCAACCATTACTCTGTGTCGAAGAAACGGCGGAAAACGGATGCATTTAGCCCGGGCGGCGTGACAGGGAGACGCCCGGACTATGCCGTGGTGGTATATGGGAACCTTATCCGGCAGGTGTATAAGAAAACGCCGGTGATTCTTGGCGGAATTGAGGCGAGCCTTAGGCGGCTTGCACATTATGATTACTGGTCGGACAGGCTCAAACGCTCCGTTCTTCTGGATTCTTCGGCGGATATCATTTCCTATGGGATGGGAGAACGTTCCATTGTGGAGATCGCGGAGGCGTTAGAGAGCGGGATTGCCGTCAATGACATTACGTTTGTACCGGGTACGGTCTATAAAACGAAGAATTTGGACAGTGTGTATGACGGTATCATGCTGCCGGGATATGACGAAATGAAAGCGGACAGGCTTTCGTATGCCAGAAGTTTTTATACACAGTATTGCAATACAGACCCGTTTTCCGCCAAAAGGCTCATCGAGCCCTATGGGGAGCATCTGTTCGTGGTACAGAATATGCCTTCCATGCCTCTTAGCCAGGAGGAAATGGATTCGGTATACAGCCTTCCATATATGCGGACATACCATCCGTCCTATGAGAAGGATGGGGGCGTCCCTGCCATTGCGGAGGTGAAGTTTAGCCTTGTCAGTAACCGTGGTTGCTTCGGCGGATGTAATTTCTGTGCATTGACCTTTCATCAGGGGCGGATTCTACAGGCCAGAAGCCATGAATCTCTAATCGAAGAAGCAGAAACACTGATAAAGGAACCGGATTTTAAAGGATACATCCACGATGTAGGAGGCCCTACGGCGAATTTCCGGCATCCCTCCTGCCAGAAGCAGTTATCCCATGGAGTATGCAAGGATCGGCAATGCCTGTTTCCCAAGCCTTGCCCCAATCTGAAAGCAAGCCATCAGGATTATGTGAATCTGCTCCGGAAACTTAGGAACCTGCCTGGGGTAAAGAAAGTATTCATCCGTTCCGGAATCCGGTTCGATTATGTAATGGAAGATCCGGATGATACGTTTTTCCTTGAATTGTGCGAACACCATATAAGCGGGCAGCTAAAGGTCGCGCCGGAACATGTGTCGGACGGGGTCCTTAGGAAGATGGGAAAGCCTGCCAACCGTGTATATCAGGCTTTCGGGAAAAAATATCAGGAGCTTAATAAGAAGCTCAATAAGAAACAGTATCTTGTGCCGTATCTGATGTCTTCCCATCCCGGTTCGACGATGAGAGAAGCGGTGGAGCTGGCCGAATATATTCGTGATTTGAAATATATGCCGGAACAGGTGCAGGATTTTTACCCCACGCCTTCGACGATTTCTACCTGCATGTATTATACAGGCTTAGATCCAAGAGACATGACGCCGGTATATGTGCCTAAGAACCCTCACGAAAAAGCGCTGCAGCGGGCATTGATACAGTACCGGGATCCAAAGAATTACGATTTGGTGATGGAAGCGCTGAAATTAGCGGGAAGGCTGGATTTGGTAGGATACGATTCCCGCTGCCTGATACGTCCGAAACAGGAAAGAACCCGCGGCTTTGGAGTCCATGCCGACGCCGCCCGTGCGAAGGGCGTATGTGTGGGCGGCCCAAAAAAGAAAAAGAAGACAATCCGTAATATCCATAAGAAAAAGTGAGAAAATAGAGAATATCAAATATTATAGATGATAGCGCAAACAGGAGGTGAAGTTTCTATGAAAATCGCAGTAGTGACCGGAGCATCCTCCGGTATCGGAAGGGAATTTGCCCTACAGATTCCCAGGCTTTACAAGAACTTAGATGAAATCTGGGTGATGGCAAGAAGGACAGAGCGCCTGGAAGAACTGAAAAAACAGATTTACATCCCTGTCAGAATTTTTGACGGGGATATGCAGCGGGACTATATTTTTGAGCGGCTTAAAAAAGAGCTTGACAGGCGAAGCGCCAATATCCGTATGCTGGTCAATGCCGCAGGATACGGAAAAGTAGGTGTTTTCGGCCAGATTGATTCCCAGGAACAGTTGGGAATGATCACATTAAATTGCCAGGCTTTGACAAAAATAACTCATATCTGCTTGCCATATCTGGCAAATGGAAGTAGAATAATGAATATTGCATCGTCCGCTGCCTTCGCGCCGCAGCCTGGATTTGCCGTATACGCAGCTTCCAAGTCTTATGTATACAGCTTTTCTGCGGCCCTTAGGGAAGAACTTCGTCCGAAAGGAATCGTTGTGACTGTGGTATGCCCAGGCCCGGTAGATACGGAATTCTTCCGGCGTTCCGGGAAACTGCCGAATCCATTCAAGGATTCCGTGAAGGCAGACCCTAAACAAGTGGTCAGAATGGCGCTGTTAGATTCCGTCCGAAAGAGAAGGGTTTCCGTCTACGGCGCTGCCATGAAGTGTGCCCAAGTTGCGGCCAAAACCGTGCCAGATGCACTGACGGCCTACATTCTTGGACGGGCAAACCAGATTGGCAGGATGAATGAATTTTAAGATAAAGAAGGTAGGGCAGATGAAAATAGAAAAAGGACAGCCCGGGTATCTGAAAGCATTAAAGTCCAAATACCTGACATGGGCATTGGCGGAATTTGCAATCGTAGCAGCGGTCTTTATCCTGGGGTACGTCCAGACAAAGACCAAACAGAATCTTTTTACGATTGTGGCGGTGGTAGGCTGCCTTCCGGCGGCAAAGATGCTGGTAGAATACATCACCGTTTCTCCCCATAAGGGAATCGAACCAGAAAAATACATGGAGATTGAGGAAAAAGCGCCTCTTGTCATGCGGATTTATGATCTGTTAATTACCAGCACGGAAAAGGCGATGCCAATCGACGCGCTGGTCATATCCGGGCACGTGGTCTGTGGTTACGCAGGCAGCCCCCGCACAGACGAAGCGGCTGTGGCGAAACATATTAAGGATGTGCTGAAGGATAACCGGTACGATAAGATGACCGTCAAGATTTTCCATGATTACGCCATGTTCTTGGCTCGGGCAGAAGGACTGAATAATATTGCCGCCGTGGAACGCCCGGAGGATGACCAAAACGAAAGAAACATCCGAAATGTACTATTTAGTATTTCTATGTAGGACAGATGCGCAGTTATTTGCGTAGCAAAGATAAGGACTACTACAAAACAGGGGGAACCATGAAAGAAATCATTGTCGGAAAGAATGAAGCCGGACAGAGGCTTGACAAACTTCTGAAAAAGTATCTGAACGAAGCCCCGGCGGGTTTTCTCTACAAGATGCTCCGCAAGAAGAACATTGTACTGAACGGAAAGAAGGCGATGGGGAACGAGAAGCTGTCTCAGGGCGACAGCATCCGTCTCTATCTTGCCGATGAGACGCTTGGAAGATTTTCTTCCGGGTCGGATAAGCGCTGCACAGAAGGCGCATTTCCGGCAGCCAAGATGCCGATAGAGATTATCTATGAAGATGATGATTTGCTGCTGCTCAATAAGCCTTCTGGTATGTTGTCCCAGAAAGCAGAAAAAGATGATACTTCTGTTGTAGAACTGGTTGTTTCTTATCTGTTGGGGAAACAGGAGATTGAGGAAAAAGACCTGCTTTTGTTCAGGCCTTCCGTCTGTAACCGTTTAGACCGCAATACCAGCGGAATGATCATTGCCGGGAAGAGCCTGCCGGGTTCCCAGGCTATGGCACAGCTGCTAAAAGAGCGTACCCTTAAAAAGTACTACTTATGCGCCGTGAAAGGGCGGATCACAAAAGGGCAGCGGATTCAGGGATTTTTGAAAAAGGACGGCCGGAAGAACTTGGTACAAATCATTCCTCATCAGACGGACTTTCAAGGGGATGGAGCCCCCATTGAGACGGAGTATCTTCCGTTGGCATGGAATGAGAAGCTGACGCTTCTGAAAGTCCATCTGATTACGGGAAAGTCCCACCAGATTCGGGCGCATCTTGCCTCCATCGGGAATCCGCTGGTGGGCGACTACAAATACGGCGACCGTGGTTTCAATGACGGTTACAGGACGAGGTTCGGGATTGATTCCCAGCTCCTCCACGCATACCAGATTACCTTTCCGGCGATTGAGGGGGCGTGCGCGGCGGTTTCCGGCAAGACATTTACGGCAAAGCTGCCAGAGAAATTCCAAAGGATGATTAGGGAGACGGTATGGGAACATGGAATTCAAGAGGCCTTAGAGGTTCAACACTAGAAGAGATGGTCAACCGGACCAACGAATGGTATTTAGAGAAGGGGCTTGCGCTGATTCAGAAGATACCGACGCCCATTACGCCTGTGAAGATGGATAAGGAACACCGGCATATCACCCTTGCCTATTTTGATAAGCGCAGTACCATCGACTATATCGGCGCCGTGCAAGGGATTCCCATCTGCTTTGATGCAAAGGAATGTGTTGCAAAGACGTTTCCCTTGCAGAATATCCATGAGCATCAGGTGAAGTTTATGGAGGAGTTTGAACGCCAGGGGGGGATTGCCTTCATACTTATTTATTATTCTTCCGAAAATGTTCTCTATTATATGCGGTTTGCAGAGCTATGCAGATTCTGGAACCGGGCAAAAGAGGGCGGAAGAAAGAGTTTCCGTTTTGATGAATTGGATTCCAGATTCTTTTTGGAATTTCTCAGGGGATGTTATGTCCCTTATCTGGACGCCATGAATCTGGATTTGGAGATTCGGGATGAAGAAGACAAAACTTGACAAAATTTAGGAAAATGCTTATAATTCTATACGGTTTAATATAGTAGTATACTAAAGCAGCAGCAAAATGCATTCAGGAGGTACTATGAAAAGAGTATTACATACTCCGGAAGGAGTCCGAGATATATATAATGTAGAATGTGGAAAAAAACTTACCTTGGAAGGGCATCTGAAAAAGATTTTCCAGTTATACGGATATCATGACATCCAGCCGCCTACCTTTGAATATTTTGATGTGTTCCGGAAAGAGATTGGGACGATTCCCTCCAAAGACTTGTATAAGTTCTTTGATAAGGACGGGAATACCCTTGTCCTGCGTCCGGATTTCACACCGTCTATCGCCAGATTTTCCGCGACGCTGTTAAAGGATGTGGCTATGCCGGTACGGCTGTGCTATACGGGTAATACGTTTATCAGCCATTCCAACTATCAGGGACGGCTTCGTGAGACGACCCATATGGGCGCCGAGCTGATGGGAGACGCATCCGTGGAGGCGGATGCCGAGATGCTTGCGCTGGTCATTGAGTGTCTGCTGACCATAGGCTTAAAGGAGTTTCAGCTCAGCGTGGGAAACGTTGATTTCTTCCAGAGCCTTATAGAGGACGCATGCCTCGACGAGGACGCCGAGGAACGGGTCCGTGAACTCATCAATAACCGGAATTTTTTTGGTGTGGAAGAATTCTTAGACAGTATCCAGGTGAAACGCAGTTCCAAGGAGGCGTTTGCCGCGCTGAACGATTTGGTGGGCGGGATTGCAACGCTGACGCAGGCGAAGAATATTGCCCCCAATTCAAAGGGAGTCAAGGCAATCCGAAGACTGGAAAAAATTTACGATATTTTGAAGCTATATGGTGTAGAAAAATTTGTCACTTTTGATTTCAGTATGAGTGGTACTTATGGTTACTACTCTGGGATTATTTTCCGGGTCTATACGTTCGGTACGGGAGACGCCATAGTAAAGGGCGGCAGGTACGACCATCTGACCGAAAAATTCGGGAAGAAATCTCCGGCGATTGGATTTGCCATCGTAATCGACGAACTGATGAACGCCCTTATCCGGCAGAAGGTCCGCATCGTCTATACGAGAAAGAATACCATCATCCTGTATGACCCGGAGCGGAAACGGGAAGCGATTTCCCTTGCCAGGGATTTCAGGAGGAAGGCGAAGAATACAGAGCTGATTCGCAGGGATTTGGCCCGGGGACTGGAGGAATATGTGGCCTACGGCAATGAATATTATGCCGGGAACCTGATTTATCTGGACCGTTCCGGGGAGATTACCATGGTCAACCTTGTCACCGGCGAGCATAAAATATTGAACGGCGGCACGGAAGACGGCGGGGATAACAATAAGGACAGCAACGCAGAAAACACCACAGATAGGAGTTCATAAGACGATGAGATACCTGACATTTGCTTTGGGGAAGGGACGTCTGGCGGAACAGACGTTAAAATTATTCGAGAAGATCGGGATTACCTGCGAAGAGATGAAGGACAAGGATTCCCGCAAGCTGATTTTTGTCAATGAGCCGATGAAGCTTAAATTTTTCCTTGCCAAGGGACCGGATGTGCCGACTTACGTGGAGTATGGAGCGGCGGATATCGGCGTCGTGGGGAAGGATACGATATTGGAAGAGGGGCGCAAAGTCCATGAGGTGCTGGACTTAGGATATGGAAAGTGCAGGATGTGTGTCTGCGGGCATCCGGACGCAGAACCGCTGCTGAAACATCATGAGCTGATTCGGGTCGCCACAAAGTATCCCAATATCACCAAGGACTATTTTTACAACACGAAGCATCAGACGGTGGAAATCATTAAACTAAACGGTTCCATCGAACTGGCTCCCATCGTGGGGCTGTCGGAGGTAATTGTAGATATTGTGGAGACAGGGACGACCCTGAAAGAGAATGGCTTAGAAGTGTTGGAAGAGGTATGTCCCTTATCCGCAAGAATGATCGTCAATCCTGTGAGCATGCGGATGGAGAGCGTACGGATCAAGAATCTTCTGGTACAGCTCAGGGCGCAGCTTATTGACTAAAATAACACGGATGGGCGTTCAGAAGCCGACTCAAAAAGATAGAAAGAAGGAAGAACATGAGAATACAATATTTAGATAATACTGCAAAACAGAATCTATTAGAAAATCTCTTAAAGCGCAGCCCAAACCAGTACGGGGAATACGAGAAAGCAGTCACGGATATCCTGAACCGGGTGAAGGAAGAGGGAGATTCTGCTCTTTTTGCATATACGGAAAAATTTGACGGCGCACATATGGACGCAGGAAGTATCCGGGTCACAGAGGCAGAAATCGAAGAAGCATACCGTCTTGTTGAGCCGGGACTTCTGTCCACTATCCGCAAGGCGCTCCGCAATATTGAAGATTATCATGCCAAGCAGCGGCAGTATAGCTGGTTCGACAGCAAACCGGACGGCACGATGCTGGGGCAGAAGGTGACGCCCCTTGAGCGGGTAGGCGTGTATGTGCCGGGAGGAAAGGCGGTTTATCCCTCTTCCGTGTTAATGAATATTATTCCGGCAAAGGTCGCGGGAGTAGAGGAGATTGTTATGGTGACGCCTCCGGGAAGGGACGGGAAGGCGGCTGCAAATACGCTGGTGGCCGCAAAAGAAGCAGGAGCGGATATCATCTATAAGGCAGGCGGCGCACAGGCAATCGGGGCGTTGGCGTACGGAACCGAGAGCATTCCCAAGGTGGATAAAATCGTGGGACCGGGAAATATCTATGTGGCGTTGGCGAAAAAGGCGGTCTACGGGCATGTCAGTATTGATTCAGTAGCTGGTCCCAGCGAAATTCTGGTCATTGCGGATGAGACGGCAAATCCAAGGTTCGTGGCGGCAGACCTGTTGTCGCAGGCGGAGCATGACGAACTGGCTTCGGCAATCCTGGTAACGACCAGTAAGACTCTTGCAGAGAAGGTCTCGGAAGAAGTAGATGAATTTTTAAAGGTACTGCCAAGAAAGGAGATCATCCAGAAATCTCTGGAGCAGTACGGATATATTCTGGTAGCGGATACTATGGAGGACGCCATTGCCGTGGCAAATGACATTGCCTCTGAGCATCTGGAAATCCAGACCAAAGATCCCTATGATGTGATGATGAAGATCCGCAATGCAGGCGCGATTTTTATCGGGGAATACTCCAGCGAACCTTTGGGCGATTATTTTGCAGGCCCGAACCATATCCTCCCCACCAACGGTACGGCCAGGTTCTTTTCCCCGCTGTCTGTGGATGATTTTATCAAAAAATCCAGCATCATTGCCTATTCCAGGAGTGCGCTTCATGCGGTACATGAAGAAATCGAGCGGTTCGCGGAAGCGGAACAATTGTCTGCCCACGCAAACTCAGTCAGAGTACGTTTTTCACAGGAGGATTGAGCGTATGGAGAGAAAAGTATCCTTGAACAGGACGACGAAAGAAACGGATGTATCGGTTACGCTTAATCTTGACGGAACCGGGATAACGGAAATTGATACGGGAATCGGGTTTTTTGACCATATGCTTGACGGCTTTGCAAGGCACGGGCTGTTTGATTTAGCGGTGAAGGTCAGGGGGGATCTTCCTGTGGACTGCCACCACACCGTCGAGGATACGGGAATCGTGCTCGGCCAGGCAATCCACAAGGCTTTGGGGAAGAAAGCAGGAATCAAACGGTATGGGTATTTTATCCTGCCAATGGACGAAACCCTTGCATTGTGCGCCATTGATTTGTCAGGCAGGCCTTATCTTAAATTTGACGCAGAGTTCACGGCTATGCGTCTTGGCACGCTGGATACAGAAATGCTGCGGGAGTTCTTCTATGCCGTATCTTACGGCGGGATGATGAATCTCCATCTTCGTATTCTGGACGGTGAGAACAACCACCACAAGGCCGAGGCGCTGTTCAAGAGTTTCGGGAAAGCCCTTGACATGGCAACGCAGGAGGAGCCAAGGATAAAAGAAGCATGGACTACGAAGGGAACTTTATAAAGGAGATGAAGTGATGAGTTATAAAAGATTGATCCCCTGTATCTTCATTGCAGCGGGTAGGGCGGTAAGGTGGTTCGACGACCGTACCGTAATCGCAGAGGACGCCGTTGAGCTTGCGAAACGTTACAGCGACGGCGGCGCGGACGAACTGATCGTGTTTGACCTGTCGGACTATGCGGATGAACATGACGAGGCAATCGACCTGATGAAGCGGATGAATCGGATTATCCGGATTCCCATGGTGGCAGGGGGGAACGTGAAACGACAGGAGGATATCAAGAAAATTCTCTATGCCGGCTCCAAACGGGCGATACTGAATTTTTCCAAACAGGACAGTATCAAACTCATCGAGGACGCCGCAAAACGGTTCGGGAAAGAGAAGCTGGCAGTGTCTCTGAACGATTTCGATGCTTTGTTCAAGCACCAGCATGTGATACAGGAATATTGCAGCGAGATTATTTTCATGCACAGGCTGGATTTGAACTCTGTGGCAAATATTACGGACATTCCATGTGTCGTTGTGACGGATACCATGGAAATCCCAGAGCTTTTTAAGATTTTACAATCATCTGGAGTCAGGGGATTGTCAGGCAGGTTCGTAAGCCAGCCGGATATGGATTTTCCCTCCTTCAAAGAGCAGTGTGAACAGAAGGGCGTCCGTATGACTTCTTTTGAGAGTATGATTGAGTTCTCAGAATTCAAAACGAATGAACAAGGGCTGATTCCGGTCATCGTACAGCATTATAAGACGCAGGAAGTTTTGATGCTGGCGTATATGAACCGGGAAGCCTTCTATCAGACCGTAAAGACCGGACGTATGACTTATTTCAGCCGGAGTAGGCAGTCCCTCTGGGTCAAAGGCGAGACCAGCGGGCATTTCCAGTATGTGAAGTCCCTGACTCTGGACTGTGACAATGATACGCTTCTAGCCAAGGTAGATCAGGTGGGGGCTGCGTGCCATACCGGCAATCCTACCTGTTTCTTCCAACATCTGGCAGGAAATGACGTTGACGAGACCAACCCCCTTAGGGTGTTCGAGTCGGTGTATCAGGTGATTGCAGACAGGAAGGAACATCCTAAGGAAGGGTCATACACCAACTACCTGTTTGAGAAAGGAATCGATAAGATTCTCAAGAAAATCGGCGAGGAAGCGACGGAGGTCGTAATTGCCGCGAAGAACCCCAATGCGGAGGAAATCAAGTATGAGCTATCGGATTTCCTGTATCATGCCATGGTGCTGATGGTACTCAAAGGCGTCACATGGGATGACATTGTGAGGGAACTTGCAGATCGATAGCGATTGAGCGGCTTACAAATCCGATGGCATGAGAGAATATGTCATGGCTTTAAAAGTCATAGGAACGGCAGCGCTGGCATATATTTTCCTGAGGTGATGAACGTGAATGATTCTGAAAAAAGAAGGCAGAGACTTTTAGAGCAGACTAGGGAATTATATGGTGAGAAACGTACCATCCCAGCGGTACATCCCCGATACGGCGCGGCCTACCGTCAAATCTACAGTGATGAACAGCAGCCGATTCCGCCCAGCAGTTTTGGGATTCGATTATTTTTGTGCCTGCTGTTGTTTGCAGCCTTTGTCTCTATGGACAAGAATAAGAGCGAAGTCATGCACGTCGATAGCAGTCGAATTGTGGATGAGATTACGACGGATTTGGATGTGGTGGAAGTCTGGAAGGAGCTGTAGTTTACTACAGCTCTTTTTTGATCTATCTTACTTTGTCCCGAATATACGGTCGCCGGCATCCCCAAGCCCCGGCACGATATATTTATGCTCGTTCAGATGGTCGTCCAATGCCCCGATGTATAGCGCAACGTCGGGATGTTCTGATTTCATCCGTTCCACGCCTTCCGGCGCTGCAATGATACACAGGAAACGGATGTGTTTTACGCCTTTTTCTTTCAGCAGTTGGATTGCGGCGACCGAAGAGCCTCCGGTTGCCAGCATGGGATCTACCACGAACACTTCCCGCTCGTCGCAGTCTGCCGGAAGCTTGCAGTAGTATTCCACGGGCTTGAATGTCTCCGGGTCGCGGTACAGCCCGATGTGTCCTACCTTTGCCGCCGGTATCATCTTGAGTATCCCGTCTACCATTCCCAGCCCTGCCCGTAAAATCGGCACCACGGCAATTTTCTTCCCGCTTAGTTTCTTCCCCGTCATCTCGCAGATTGGGGTCTTGATTTTTACATCCTGTAGTTTCAGGTCCCGGGAAGCCTCATAGCACATGAGGGATGCGATCTCGCTTACGATTTCACGGAATTCTTTGGAACCTACATCTTCGCTGCGGATATAGTTAATCTTGTGCTGGATCAGCGGGTGATCCATTATCTGTACATTTGACATGTCTAAATCCTCCTTTTGCCATTATAAAGAAATCTTCTGTCTCTATCATACTACACTCTTGGAAAGTCTGCTATCAGTTTCGTGGCATTCTGTCTATAATTTTTACAAATAAATCACAGACTATTAGGAAATTGACCAGTTGATTTTATGGTTAAATACCGATATACTATAAAAACGGACATATTTCGACAAACTGCGTCTGTTCCGGGAATCCATTTTGGTTTGGATTCTACAAATGAATGAAAAAATATGACAGGAGAGATAAAAAAGTATGACGAATGTTCAGGAGTACAGAGGACATATCAGAAATTGGGAGGCGCTCTGTAAAGAGCTTGAGATTTGGACCGGACTTCCAAGGGAAGACCGGGAATTACAGATTCTTACGAAGGCTTATGAAAAATGGGGATATGACATGGCAGACCATCTGCATGGGATGTTCGCATTCGCACTGTGGGATGTAGACCGTCAGCAGCTTTTCTGCCTGCGTGACCATTTTGGGACGAAGCCGTTCTACTATTACCAGACAGAGGACGGGAAACTGCTCTATGGGACGACGATACGTAAGATTATGGAACAGCCTGGATTCGTAAAGGAATTGAACCAGGAGATGCTGCAGATTTATCTGAGCCTGACGTATGGGGCAGGAGAGGATACCTTTTTCAAAGGCGTGAAAAAACTTCTTCCCGGACGTTACCTGATATGGAAGGACGGGGAATTGAAGATTGAACGTTATTGGAAACCGGAGTTTCACCCGGACGAGAGTAAATCTTTGGAGGACTGGGCAGATGAAATCCACACAACCCTCCAGAAAATCATGCCAGAGGTAAAGACGGCAGAGGAGCATGCGGAGTCTTTCCTTTCCGGCGGCGTGGATTCTTCTTATGTGCTTGCCATGTCCGACATTAAGATGACGGATTCCTGCGGATATGACGAGGAACGCTTCGATGAGTCCCGGCTTGCCGCAGAAACGGCAAGAATCCTGGGACGGGAAAACTTGCGGCGTCGGATTACGCCGGAGGAATACTTCGACGCGGTTCCTTACGTGATGTACCATATGGAGCAGCCCTTGGGGGACGCCTCTTCGATTGTGTTTGCCCTTGCATGTAAGGCGGCGGCAGAGCATACGGAGATTTGTTATTCGGGGGAAGGCTCTGATGAATTCTTCGGCGGTTATAACATGTACCGCAATGCAGAGCGTTACGGGGAGAACTTAAAGACCTTCTATGTGGGCAACACCAATATCATGAAGGAGGACGAAAAGGCACGGATTCTCAAGAATTACTCCGAAGATGTGCTTCCGATTCATCTGGTGGAAGGAATTTACGAGGAGGCGGAAGGATTAGACCCGCTGACAAAGATGTCAGATGTGGATATCCAGATTTGGCTGGAGGGCGATATTTATCTGAATGTGGACAAGATGAGCACGGCCGCAGGGCTGGAAATCCGGATGCCTCTGACTGACCGCAGGATTTTTGACATTGCGTCGCGGATGCCTTCAAAATATAAAGTGGATAAGGAACAGAATAAGGTTGCGTTCCGGACTGCGGCGGCAAAGGTACTGCCTCAGGAAATCGCATTCCGCAAGAAGCTTGGATTCATCGTCCCGATTCGTATCTGGATGGCGGACGAACGGTATAATCAGGATGTACGTGAAAAGTTCCACAGTGAGACGGCAGAGAAATTCTTCCATGTAGATGAGATTAATGCTATCTTTGACGAGTATGTAGGCGGGAACTCGGATAACTGGCGGAAGGTGTGGACGATTTACGCCTTTTTGGTATGGTATGAAGAGTATTTTGTGAAACGTTAAAAAATATCTGTTTTTTTGCAGCGCCTATTGGATGTGTCTGCCATTACTTTTTTGGGGATGAAGCCATAGGGATATGTAACAGTATCCCTATGGCTTCATTTTCGTTATTTTCTGTATTGTAACATTTACCTAAAATATTCACAACTATTTTATATTGCCCCATGGGAAGCATGTAACATTCCGTCATGCATTTGACAAACCTATTTTACCATAGTAAAATATATCTAAATAAGTCGAAAAAGGTATCGTTGTTCTTTAACGGCAAAAAGGGATAGAAGCATGAACACGCATAGGGAAAGCAAGTACCGCACTGGTAATGAGTATGAGTATAACTATCAGGATGATTTCGGTTATCAAGAGCCTGGCAATCCGGATATGCAGGAGTTCCCGGATTATCAGGATTCCGATTATCAGGACGGACAGGAAGAATACCTGCGGCAGCGCAAGGCACGGCAGCGCAGGCGTCTGCGCGAGGAAAAGCGGCGCAGGCGTCTACGGCGTTTAAGGATGATCCGGGCAATTATAATCGGATGTATGTTCCTTCTCCTAGCTGTCCTCGTTTTTGCGGTACGCCTGATCTTCTTCCCAGGACCCGTCCGCCGGAAAGTTACGGCAGAAGCCGGAACCCAACTGGATATCAAGGATTTCCTAAAAAAAGAGGACGTAAAAGCTGAGTTCGTGACCGATGTCTCCGAAATCAGCCTCGACCATGTAGGGGAGCATAAAATCTTATTGAAAGCCAACGGGAAGGAGAGAAAATCCCGTCTGATTATCAAGGATACCATAGCCCCCAAAGCGAAAGCCGCCGATTCCGTGGTCAATGTGGGCGGTACGCGAAAGGCCGAAGAACTGGTCACGGATATTACGGATGCCACAGACGTAACTTGCTTCTTTGAGAAAAAACCGGATTTCTCAAAGGAAGGAACCGTATCCGTCACCGTCGTCCTGACAGATGAGGGCGGAAATAAAACAGAAGTAAAGGCGAATGTACAGGTCATCGTTGATAAAGAGGCGCCCGTCATTGACGGCGTTGCACCTTTAATTGGTTTCATCGGCGAGCCGATTTCCTATAAATCAACGATTACCGTCACGGACAACTGCACGAAACAGATTGAGGCGGCTGTGGATAACAGTCAAGTCGATACGAATACAGAAGGGGTATATCCTGTCGTCTACTCGGCAATTGACGATGCCGGGAACGAGGCGGAGGCTTCAACGACCATAACCATAAAGAAAAAACCGGAGAATTATATTACTCCGGAGGAAGCCTTAGGAGAAGCAGAAGCGGTATTGAACGAGATTACGACGAAGGACATGACCTTGAAGGAAAAAGCAAGGGCAATCTACAACTGGGCCAGGACAGAGATCGGCTATGTGAATACTTCCGAAAAGGACAGTTGGACCAACGGGGCACATCAGGGCCTTACAGAACGGACCGGGGATTGTTATGTGTTTTTCGCCACGGCGAAAGCATTGCTGACTCAGGCGGGAATTCCCAATCTGGACGTGGTAAAAAGTGATACCACGGAATCCAGTCATTTTTGGAGTCTGATTGACTGCGGAGACGGATGGTATCATTTCGATACTACGCCGCGCTATGGCACAGGCGACGATTTCTTTATGAAGACGGACGCCGAGATTTTGGAGTACTCCCAGAACCATGACAACAGCCATGTGTTTGACCAAAGCTTGTATCCCGCCACGCCGACAGAAGATTCGACGATTGAATAGTAGGGAGCGGGATCAATGGGCAGAGAGGGGCAGAAGGATATGACTTTAGGCGTGATTGGCGGCATGGGACCCATGGCAACTGCGTATTTTATGGAACTAATCATCCGTATGACCGATGGGACGACGGACCAGGAGCATCTTCCCATGATTATTTATCATTCCCCCGGGATTACGGACAGGACGTCCTATATTCTGGGGAACAGCCAAGAGAATCCGGCCTTAGATATCATCCGAATCGGACGCTTGCTTGCCTTGCAGGGCGCGGCATGTATCAGTATCCCATGCATTACTGCCCACTATTTCCACAAAGAACTGTCCGAACAGATTCCAATCCCGATTATCCACGGGATACGCGAGACTGCCTTAGAGCTTCTGGAAAACCATGTGAAAAGAGCCGGTATCATGGCGACCGACGGAACGCTCCAAAGCCGCCTCTTCCAGACGCAGTTAGAAGAGGCTGGGATTGAGCCAGTCATCCCGGCTGCCGGTTTCCAGAAGATGGTGATGGAGCTGATTTATCAGGATATAAAAGCCGGTAAGCCGGTAAGGCCAAAGCATTTCCAAAGCGTGTCCGCAAATCTTTGGGAGCGGGGCGCAGAGGTGATTATCCTTGGGTGTACCGAGCTTTCCCTGATTAAGAAGGAGTTTCCCATTGGCGAAGGATATCTGGACGCCATGGAACTGTTGGCACAGAGATCTATCCTGCAATGCCGCGGCAGGTTAAAGAAAGAGTATCAATGTTTGATTCGTTAAAACAGGAGTAAAGGACATGCAGAGAAATATCTTAGAATATCTGGAATGTACGGCCGGAAGGTTTCCGGATAAGATTGCATTTGCAAATGAGGCTATGGGCATGACGTTTGGGGAAGTATCCCAGGTTTCCAGAAATATCGGGACCTGTCTCTTGAAGAGGGGATATCAGAAGGAACCTGTGGTCATCTATATGCAGAAGCATCCCCACATGATTGCCGCGTTCTGGGGCGTGGTATACAGCAGCTGCTTCTACGTTCCCATAGATGAAGAGATGCCCAAGTTCCGGATATCCCTGATTTTTCAGAACCTAAAGCCCCGGGCAGTCATATGCGATGAGACCACCTGTGGGGAGATAAAGGATATCCGGGATTTTGAGGGTGAAATCCTGCTCTATGAAGAGATTGCAGAAGAACCGGAGGATTTTGGGCTGCTTGCAGCAATCCGGGACAGGGCGATTGATACCGATCCGATTTATATCGTATTCACATCCGGCTCAACAGGCGTGCCAAAGGGTGTTTTAGCGTGCCACCGGTCTGTCATTGATTACGTAGAAAATCTCACGGAGGTATTGGGGATTACGGAAGATTCCGTTCTGGCAAACCAGACGCCATTGTATTTTGACGCCTGTTTAAAAGAGTTATTTTCCAGCTTAAAATGTGGGGCGACCACCTACCTGACCCCGAAATCATTGTTTATGTTCCCGGTCAGGCTGGTGGAATTCCTGAATGAATACAAAATCAACACCGTCTGCTGGGTCGTCTCGGCGCTGACTATGATTTCGTCTATGAATACATTTGACAAGATAACGCCCAAATATCTGCACACCATTGCCTTCGGCAGCGAAGTATTCCCGGTCAGGCAGTTTCGGTTGTGGAAAAAAGCCTTGCCGGACGCCCGCTTCATCAATTTATACGGGCCTACGGAGGCAACGGGAATGAGCTGCTATTACGAAGTAGAGAGGGAGTTTGAAGAAGGAGAGAGTATTCCCATTGGACGCCCGTTCAAAAACACGGAGATCCTGCTTCTTGACGGGGATAACAAGATTCCCAAGAAGGGAGAGCCGGGAGAAATCTGTATCCGAGGCACGGCGCTGACATTGGGCTATTATAAGGATAAAGAGCGCACGGACCAGGTGTTCGTCCAGAACCCGTTGAACGACTGTTACCATGAATTAATCTACCGTACCGGAGACATTGGGAAATATAATGAATACGGGGAATTGCTTTTCCTGTCCAGAAAGGACTGCCAGATCAAACATATGGGACACCGGATTGAGCTTGGTGAGATTGAAGCCCATGTACACCAAGTGGATGGGATACACAGTGCATGTTGTATCTATGATAAGGAGAAAGAGAAGATTACCCTTTTCTACTCAGGGGTGATTGAGACAAAGGAGCTTGTGGCCAACCTTAAAAAAACGCTGCCCAGGTACATGATACCGAATCATGTCTATTCTTTGGAGACCATGCCGCTGACGGCAAATGGGAAGGTTGACCGTACAACGCTGAAACAGATGATAAAAAGCGAGAGAACAAGGAGAGAATAAGATGGATGCTTTATTGGAAATTTTAACGGGCCTGCACCCAGAGGTGGATTTTGAGGCTTGTAATACACTGGTGGACGATAGTATCATTGATTCCTTTGATATCGTCTCGATTGTTTCCGAGATTAACGACGCGTATGATGTGGTAATCCCGGCAGAGGAAATCATACCGGATAATTTTAACTCCGCCAGGGCTTTGTATGAGTTAATTCTCCGTCTGGAAGACGAGTAGGCGCGCTATGCTGTTTACGTCCTACCGATTTATTGGGTTTATGGCAGCCGTATTTCTGCTGTATTACCTGCTCCCTAAGAAATGCCAATGGCCGTTCCTGCTTGCGGCAAGTTATACGTTCTACTATATTGCAAACCCATACTATCTGATTTTCATTGGCGTGACCACGGTTTCTACGTATGCGGTAAGCCTGCGGATTGATGCATGGAAGGAACGGCAGGACGCTTATCTGAAATCACACAAGGATACGCTGAACCGGGAGGAAAAGAAGGCGTATAAGGCCTCTGTGAAAGCAAAACAGTGGAGGTGGCTGCTTCTCTGCCTGGTCTTCAATCTGGGGATTCTTGCAGTATTAAAGTATACCAACTTCATGATTGCCAATCTGAACGGACTCCTTGAGGCTTTCGGGAGGGGCGGCAGGATTTCGTTCGCAGACCTTATTCTGCCCATGGGGATTTCGTTTTATACGTTCCAGACCATGGGCTACATCATTGACGTGTACCGGGGGACATGCCGGGCGGAAAAGAATCTGTTCCGGCTGGCTTTGTTCGTGTCGTTTTTTCCGCAGTTGGTGCAGGGACCTATCAGCAGGTACAACGACCTTGCAAAGTCCCTCTATGAGAGGCACGATTTTGATACAAAGACCGTATCTTACGGGTTGTACCGTATCCTTTGGGGGTATTTCAAGAAAGTTGTTGTCGCCGACCGGATTCTGGCTGCCGTGAATACAATCATAAATGACCCGGAAACCTATCAGGGCGGATTCGTGTTCGTGGGCATGCTGTTCTATGCATTAGAACTATATGCCGACTTTACCGGAGGCATAGACATTACCATCGGAATTGCCGAGACCATGGGGATTACGGTAACAGAGAACTTCCGGCGTCCTTACCTCTCTAAGAACATCAAGGAATACTGGAAACGGTGGCACATTACGATGGGAACATGGTTCACGGATTATATTTTTTATCCCATATCTGTGTGTAAGCCTATGCTGAAGCTTTCCAAGTTCTCACGGAGAAAGCTTGGCGACTTCATCGGGAAGCGGGTTCCGGTGTATCTGGCTTCCTTTGCGGTCTGGTTCACGACAGGAATCTGGCATGGGGCAAGCTGGAATTTTATCGTCTGGGGACTGATGAATTTCGTGGTAATCATGGTCTCTCAGGAATGTGAACCGCTATATGGGAAATTCCATGCCAGATTTGACGTCAAAGGGAAAAAATGGTATGGGGCTTTTGAAATTATAAGGACTATATTCCTGATGAGCAGCCTGCGTATGTTTGACTGTTATCGGGATGTACCGCTTACATTCCGTATGTTCGGAAATATGTTCTCCCATTTCCGGCTGCAGGATTTGACCAAAGAAGCATTCTTAGGGCTTGGGCTTACGGGGGCGGACTACATCGTATTATTCATCTGCCTTGCAGTGATGGTTACAGTAAGCCTGACACAGGAGAGGAAGGGGAGTGTGCGGGATCTGATATATGCATCGCCGGAGATTTTCAGGTATGTGGTTTTCCTTATGATGGTACTGTCAGTCGTTATTTTCGGGGCATACGGAATCGGTTACGACCAGAGCCAGTTTATTTATAATCAGTTTTAGATTCATGCAATACCGTATCGTTTAGGAGGAGACAAATGCGAAGGAAGAAGATGCCTGCATGGGTTCCAAAGATTACCGTATTTTTTGCGGCGTTATTTGCCATATTATTTTTCCTGCAAAGGCTTCTGATGCCGAAATATATGACCGATATCGTAGAAGGCGCGCTGACTGCCGAGTATTATGAGGAGACCACGAATCACGAGGTGCTGTTTGTGGGGGACTGCGAGGTCTATGAAAATTTTTCGCCTATCACCCTATATCAGGAGTATGGAATCAGCAGCTACATCCGTGGTTCCGCCCAACAGCTTGCATGGCAGTCTTACTATATGCTGGAGGATACCCTTCGTTACGAAACGCCGAAAGTCGTTGTATTCAATGTGTTGGCGCTGAAATATGACGAGCCCCAGAGCGAGGCGTATAACCGCATGACGCTTGATGGGATGCGGTTTTCACGTACGAAAATAGATGCAGTCAAAGCGTCCATGACCAAAAATGAGAACTTGCTGGATTATCTGTTCCCGATTCTGCGGTATCATTCCCGTTGGCCTGAATTGTCGGCGGAAGATTTTCAATACCTGTTCCACAGGGACAAGATTTCCCACAACGGCTATTATATGCGGGTGGATGTCCGCCCTGCCGAAGGATTTCCCGAACCGGACATTCTGGCAGATTACACTCTGGGCAGTTATGCCATGGGATATCTGGATCGGATGCGGGAATTATGCGAGGCTAACAATATAGCGTTAGTCCTTGTTAAGTCCCCGAGCCTGTACCCTCATTGGTACGACGAGTGGGACGCCCAGATTGCCGCATACGCCGGGGAATACGGGCTGGATTATTTTAATTATGAAAACCTTGCCGGGACGGTAGGAATCGACTATCAGACAGATACCTACGACGCCGGGCTGCACCTGAACCTTGCCGGCGCAGAGAAGCTTACCGGATATTTAGGTAAATATCTGAAAGAAGCTTACCAGCTTACAGACTACCGATACGACCCGGATTATCAGAGTGCCTATGCCAAAAAAATCCGTTTTTACGAGGAGATGGAAGCCGCCCAGCGCGAGGAACTGAGAGCGTATGGGGAAATCAGAAGTTTTTAGAATGTGAAACAAAGGAGGAAAAGTATGAAGAGCAGAAAAGATATGTTAGCGGCAGCGCTGTTAACGGTTGTGTTATGTATCGCCGGATGCGGAAGTCCGGACAAGGAGGGAACATCCGGAGAAGCTTCTTCCGGCGGCGGATACTCCTTCGCCAGCGGCTCCACGAAAATCGAGATGGGAAAAGATGCGTCGAAGATCGTGGAATCATTAGGAGACGCAGATGATTATTTCGAGTCGGAGAGCTGCGCTTTTGAAGGGCTTGATAAAGTGTATTCCTATCCTGGGTTCAAACTGAACACTTATCCTAAGGACGGCAAAGATTATGTATTATCCGTTGTGTTCATGGATGACACGGTTTCCACGGAGGAAGGCGTCAGCATTGGAAGCACGAAGGATGAAGTAACGAAAGCCTACGGGGATGCGTCGGAAGAATCCGCATCCAAGCTGGTCTACGAGGATGGGGATACGAAGATGACGATAGGGCTGAATGGAGACAGTGTTTCTTCTCTGGAAATCAGCGCTGTGGTAGAAGAGTAATCACATGGAATAAGAGTCCTGAGTATGCTGAAACACTTTTTTCCATAGAGGGAGATAAGGGTATCTTTGATGGCCTGGAAATTTCAAAACTTGATCAGGCCTGTGAAAGGGCTTTAATGCAAATAGAGGAAAATATGAAACGATGCAGAGCGAAACTGGCAACTACTAGGTGACGTTTATGCCAGAAATTTGCTTTTTATGCCAGAATAATTGCTTTTTATCTGCCGTAGCTTTAATATTAAAGTTGGATTTTGAAGATGGGCAGGAGCAGGATTGGATAATGCTGCTGTGATTAATAGCGAGGAAAGAGGAGAAAGCATGAGAGAGAAAAAGAGAATTCTGAGCATTTTAATTTCCTTGTGCATGGCGTTTACCATGATAACAGGAACAGCCTTAGCGGCAGATACCGCGTCGCAGACAGAGACAGAAAATGACGTCGCAGAACCGGAAACCCTGGTAGAGAATGATACCACAGAATTTCAGATTAATGTGGTCCATACGAACGATATCCATGCAAGAATTCTGGAAGATGACTGGAATCAGGTGATTGGGCTTGCGAAGGTAAAGACCTATATCGATCATGCGTCCCAGGGAAAAGATTTGTCGCTGACGCTGGATGGGGGAGATACCTTCCACGGGCAGTCTATTGCCACTCTCGTGCGGGGCGAGTCGGCTGCGGAAGTACTGGGCGCCTGCGGATATGATGCCATGACAGTTGGAAACCATGACTGGAATTATGGGAAAGACCGTCTGAAAGAACTGGAAAATATTGTAAGACAAAATGGAAGCCCCCAATTTTCCATTCTCGCAGGAAATGTAGTCAATGAAAATAAAACCATGTTTTTAGATCAGCAGTATCTTACAAAGGAAGCCAAAAAGGACGGAAAAACATTAAAAATCGGAGTATTCGGAGTGATTGACCCAGCAATTTATCATGCAACTGCCCCTGAGAATGTAGAAGGACTTGAGTTTACGGATATGGCAGTTTATGCTGGGAAAGCGGCGGCAGAACTGAAAGCACAGGGATGCCAGATCGTAGTTGGTATGGCACACTGTATCAATCCGAAAAGGCTGGCTTCTTCTGTGGATAGTGTGGACCTGTGGATTGCAGGGCACGAACATACAACGATGAACGAGACTGTTACAAGACCGGACGGCGGGACAGCCCTGGTTGTTGAGACAGGATATAATCTTTGGAATTTTGGAAATGTAGATATCATTTGTACATTGGATCAAGACGGAAATCTGGCAGAAGACATCAAAATGACAGAAAATCTGGTGGATTATGACACAGGCAAGGCTATGGATGCAGACCCGGATGTACAGGCTCTCTTAGACGGCATTACAGAAGAGCAGAAAACAGTGCTTTCCCAGCCGGTAGGCTATGCCCCGGAAGACTTGGACGGAGTATGGGAGCATATCAGAATCGGTGAGACAACCATGGGCCGGGCTATTACGGATGCATATCTTCTGGCAACCGGGGCAGACATTGCATTTGAAAATGCAGGAGGTATCCGCGATTCGATTGGAAAGGGGACGGTTACTTATCAGAATGTGCTGAATGTATCGCCTTATGGAAACTACATTGTGACAAAAGAACTAAGCGGCAAAGAAATCTTAGAGATGCTCGAGACCTCTCTGGATATCATGAAGGCAAATATAGAAGCAAATGAAAAAGGCGACTATGACGGATGGCCGGATAACAGTGGAAATATGCTGCAGGCAGGCGGGATAGAGGTGAAGTATAACTTGTCTTTGGAGAAGGGAAGCAGGATACTTGGCGCGCTCGTCCAGGGAAAAGCAATACAGGAAGACAAAACATATACGGTGGCGATGAACAATTATCTTCCAAATGACATCAGTGACTATCCCCAGTTCGATGGAAAGGCCAATCTGCATGAATACCAGGCATGTGAGGATGCTCTGGCAGCATACTTAGGCCAGCCTGAGAATGTGGTACTTGAGGGAATCAGCCGTGCGCGCCTCATAGCAGCCGATGGGAAACCGGACAACAGCGGCCAGCCGGACAACAACGAAAAACCCGGCCTTAACGGCCAGCCAGACAACAACCAAAACCCTGGCCAAGATGGAAATGATAAACAGGAGGCCAGTAAGCCGAAGCCGGCTACGCCTGCATCCACGGATACAAAAAAAGGCGTTAAGACCGGTGATGGCAAAAATATAGAGTTATACTTGCTGCTTGCGCTCATTGGAGCCGGCGGAATTGTTGTCACATTGAAAAAAGCTGCTATTAACAGTTAGATTTACAAGTTCAAAGCCAATGCTGCCGGCAGGGCCGGTTGTTTGCAGGCCAGATGGCGAAAATCATGACAAAGCCTTCTGGTCTGCTTTTCGTCTGTTAATCCACAGTAGGAACAGTGACGGGAACCGAATATCACTGGGAGCCGCTGGAACTGGAAGATTCCTATGGAAATGTGGCTGCTTAGTTGCTATAATATATTTGAGCAGAATTTGAGACAGAGAAACAGTTTGAAGATGACGGAAGGAGCGCGGAATGAGATGGCGATGAGAAAGAAGAAACTTCCGATAGGAATTGAAAATTTTGAAGAACTTAGGAAAGAAGATTTTTACTATATTGATAAAAGTGGGCTTATTGCGGAATTACTCCATAATTGGGGAGCAGTGAATTTATTTACCCGCCCCAGAAGATTTGGGAAAACGCTGAATATGAGTATGCTGGAACAATTTTTCTCACTGAATGGGGATAAGCGTATTTTTGACGGGCTGGATATTTCAAAGGAAACTGCGCTTTGCGAGGAATATATGGGAAAGTATCCGGTTGTATCCATTTCCCTGAAAGGAATTGACGCCATTAATTATGAAACGGCATTTCGTATGGGAGCCAGGGCTGTCAGGCGGGTGGCTGGGGAAGTGCAGTATCTTCTAAAGAGCGATGTGTTAAGTGAAAGTGACAAACTGGAATATCAGAGTCTTTTGGACAGCAGCATGGATGAAGCAACATTTTGTGACAGTTTGAGAATACTGTCAGAAATGTTAGAGAAGCACCATAATCAAAAGGTTATCCTGCTGATAGATGAATATGATGTCCCATTGGCAAAGGCTCATGCGAACGGATACTATGAGCAGATGATCTCCCTGATCCGAAGCCTGCTTGGAGAGGCGCTGAAGACAAACACCAGCCTGAAATTAGCAGTGCTGACCGGGTGCCTTAGGATTTCAAAGGAGAGTATCTTTACCGGGCTTAATAACCTGAAAGTGTTGACGATTGCGGATGAGCGTTTTGATGAATACTTTGGTTTTACAGATAAAGAAGTGAAAGACCTTCTGGAGTATTATGATGTAACGGATCATTATGAGGAAGTAAAGAGATGGTATGACGGATATCAGTTTGGAAATGTAGAAGTGTATTGCCCCTGGGATGTGCTGAACCATTGCGACAGGATCAGAAGCGAGCCTCATGTACAGCCGGAAAACTACTGGATCAATACCAGCAGTAATGACGCTGTGAAACGGTTTATAGAAGAATCCGCTAATTCTGTGACCAAACGGGAGATTGAGCGTCTGGTGGCAGGGGAAGTCATTACAAAGGAAATCCATCAGGAACTCACGTATGCGGAAGTATACCAGTCCATTGATCATATCTGGAGCCTTCTTTTTACCACCGGGTATCTGACCCAGCGTGGAAAATCGGAAGGCAGGCAGATGAAATTGGCGATTCCCAATCTGGAAATCCGGGATATTTTTGAGACGCAGATCATGGAATTCTTTAAGGAGAACGTCCGGGAAGACGGGGAGATGCTGAATCGTTTTTGTGATGCCTTGCAGAATGAAGATGCAGAAAATGTAGAAAAGATTTTCACGGAGTATTTAAGGAAGACTATCAGTATCCGAGATACGGCCGTAAGAACAGAGATGAAAGAAAACTTTTACCATGGAGTGTTGCTTGGGATCTTAGGAGTGAAAACCCGCTGGGGCATTTCTTCCAACCGTGAAATGGGTGAAGGTTATGCAGATATCCTTGCAGAACCGGACACCGGGGATATGGGGATTATCATAGAAGTAAAGTATGCCCATGACGGAGATTTGGACGGGGCATGTAAGGAGGCATTAAAGCAGATCAAATATACAAAGTATGAGGATGACCTTGAAGATGATGGGGTAGAGAATATCCTGAAATATGGAATTGCATGTTATAAAAAACGGTGCAGGGTCATGCTGGCAGAAAAACACATAAAATAATCGATACAAAAACCGAAAGGAAACCTATGAGAAAACTAGCCTTAAATGATGAAATATTACTAAAAATCGAAAAGCCCGCCCGCTACATCGGCGGGGAGGTCAACAGCGTCATGAAAGACACTGAAAAAGTGGACATCCGCTTCGCCATGTGTTTTCCGGACGTATATGAAATCGGCATGTCCCATCTGGGCATCCAGATTCTCTACGATATGTTCAACCGTCGGGAGGACGTATGGTGCGAACGCGTCTATTCCCCATGGGTGGATTTGGATCAAATCATGCGCAAGGAAGAGATTCCCTTATTTGCCTTAGAATCCCAAGATCCTATCCGGGAATTTGATTTCCTTGGGATTACGATTCAGTACGAGATGTGCTATACCAACATCCTCCAGATATTAGAATTGAGCCAGATCCCTCTGTCTGCCTGTGACCGGGACGATTCCGTTCCCATCGTGATCGGAGGAGGCCCGTGTACTTACAATCCGGAACCGTTGGCAGAATTTTTCGATTTGTTCTACATCGGAGACGGAGAGACGGTCTATGGGAAGCTGTTGGATGCTTATAAGGAAAACCGTAAGGGCGGCGGTTCACGGAAAGATTTTCTGGAAAAGGCGGCAGAGATCGAAGGAATCTATGTGCCTGGGTTTTATGAGGCGGCTTACAGGGAAGACGGAACCATCGAATCCTTTACTCCTGTGAACCCACATGCAAAAGCCACGATTCAAAAGCAGATGGTGAAAGATCTCACCGGTACGTATTACCCTAAGGCGCCCGTCGTCCCATTTATCAAAGTGACCCAAGACCGCATCGTCCTTGAAATCCAGAGGGGCTGCATCCGCGGATGCCGCTTCTGTCAGGCAGGGATGCTCTACCGGCCGACCCGTGAGCGGAATGTGGAAACACTGAAACAGTATGCTTATCAGATGCTTAAAAATACCGGGCATGAAGAGATTTCCCTGAGTTCTTTAAGCTCCAGCGACTACAGCCAGTTAAAAGAGCTGGTGACGTTCCTGATTGAAGAGTTCAAAGGCGACGGAATCAATATCTGCCTGCCTTCCCTGAGAATCGACGCATTTTCACTGGACGTCATGGGCAAGGTGCAGGATGTACGCAAGAGCAGCCTGACATTCGCACCGGAGGCAGGTTCCCAGCGGATGCGGGATGTAATCAACAAAGGACTGACCGAGGAAATTATTCTGGACGGCGCAGGACAGGCATTTGCAGGCGGCTGGAATAAGGTCAAGCTCTATTTTATGCTGGGGCTTCCCACCGAGACGGAGGAGGATATGAAGGAGATCCCTCGTCTTGCCGACAAGATTGCCAGAAGGTACTACGAGATTCCTAAGGAACAACGAAACGGGAAATGCCAGATTACCACCAGTACCTCCTTCTTTATCCCAAAACCATTTACGCCGTTCCAGTGGGCGAAGATGTACAGCAACGAAGAATATATCGCAAGGGCGGCCGTCGTGAAGCATGAATTTCAGGAACAGTTGAACCGGAAGAGCCTGAAATATCACTGGCATGACGCGGAGGTGACGGTATTAGAGGGCGTCTTTGCCAGAGGCGACCGGAAGCTGTCCAAGGTTATCCAAGAAGCATATCGGCTGGGATGCCTCTACGATTCCTGGACGGAGACTTTTGACAATGAGAAATGGATGAAAGCCTTTGCAAATACTGGTGTGGATATCGGTTTTTATAATTTGCGGGAACGAGATGCAGACGAAATCTTCCCGTGGGATTTCATCGATATCGGCGTGACGAAAGATTTCCTGTACCGGGAATGGCAGCGGGCGCAAAAGGGAGAGGTAACGCCGAACTGCCGGGTAAAATGCTCCGGCTGCGGCGCCATGAAGTACAAAGGGGGTGTCTGCGTTGAAGGCAAGAATTAAATTTCGGAAATATGGCATCATGCGTTTTATCGGCCATTTGGACGTCATGCGCTTCTTCCAGAAGGCAATGCGGCGGGCGGGGATTCCGATTGCATTTACCGGAGGCTACAGTCCGCATATGATCATGTCCTTTGCACAGCCGTTGGGAGTCGGCATCACAAGCGACGGGGAATACCTGGATATTGAATTGAAGGAAGCGGTTGATTGTGCCAAGGCGGCCAGGCGGCTGAATGAAGTGATGGTGGAAGGAATAGACGTCGTAAATATGGTCCCGATACCGGAGGACAAAAAATGCAGCGGCATGACCATTGTTGCCGCCGCAAGTTACAGGGTAACGCTTTTGGAGTCTGCCAAATCTGCTGAGATTACAAAAGAAATTCCAGCCTCTTGGAAGACGAAGATTGAGGAATTCATGGTGCAGGAGAGTATCGTAGTCCTAAAAAAGACGAAACGCAGCGAGACGGAAACGGATATTAAACCGATGATTTATCAGATGCAGTGGAATGTAGACGGCATTGAGCTGTTTTTGGCCGCGGGAAGTGAGCAAAATCTAAAACCAGACCTTGTAATGGGTGCGTTTATTGGATTTGTGGGAGAAGAACCAGAGCGTGTTCCTTTTCATTACCACCGGTTGGATGTATATGCAAAATGCAAGGAAGGGACAGACGGCTTTCTGCCGTTAGACAGATTCGGATTACAGGAGCATGAGAATGAGCAAAAAAGAAGTCAAGACCAATGCTATGAGAATCTTAGACCGTCAGAAGATTCCATATGAATATGAAGAATATGAATGCGGAGATTTTATTGACGGTATACAGGTGGCCGACCAGTTAGGCTACGACCATGCACTGGTCTATAAGACGTTAGTGACAACGGGGAAATCGGGACAGCATTATGTGTTCGTCATCCCCATTGAGGACGAGATCGATTTCAAAAAGGCGGCGAAAGCCGTAGGCGAGAAATCACTGGAAATGCTGCACCTGAAAGACCTGACCAAAGTGACTGGCTATGTGCGGGGCGGATGTACGGCAATCGGCATGAAGAAGCAGTATCCTACGGTTATCCAGGTGGATGCATGCGGCCTGGACTATATCCACGTAAGCGGCGGAAGGCTGGGCATACAGCTAAAATTAAGCCCCCAACACCTTAGGGAGGCGGCCGGTGCCAGTTTTGCCGATGTTATATTTAAGTAAGCCATAGCAGAAAGGATTGCCAAGAATATGAATACAGTGATATTTGACGTAGGGAACGTATTGGTGGGTTATGACTGGGAGAGTTACCTCCGTAGTTTCCATTATTCGGAAGAAATTTACCAGCGGATTGCGGACGCGGTATTTCTTAATGAAGACTGGCTGGAGGGCGACATCGGGCGAATTTCTACGGAAGAGTGGCGGAATCTTTTTATCGAAAACGCACCGGACCTGGAATCACAGATTCGGGAGGTATTCGCAGGATTTGAGGGAACCATCGTGCCTTGGTCCATAACAGAAGGGTGGATTGCCTATTTCCGGAGCCTGGGATATAAGCTGTATTATTTATCCAATTATTCTCAGGAGCTTTACCAAAGATCCAAGGATAAGCTGAAATTCCTTGATACTTTTGATGGAGGGATCTTTTCCTATCAGGTCAAATGCATCAAGCCTGACGAAAGAATCTACCGGCTTCTTCTTTCGCGTTATTCTATTTGCCCAAAAGACGCCGTCTTTTACGACGATCGTCCGGAAAATGTAGAGGCTGCCGTAAGGCTGGGAATCAAAGGCATCGTATTTCATCCGGATATCCCATTGCAGATGATGGGAAAATGATGTAAGATAGAAAAGTCTGAAAAAGATACAATAATGTAGTTTGGAGGATTACATAAGAAGATGATTAAGGTCGTAAAATTTGGCGGAAGTTCACTGGCAAGCGCAGAGCAGTTCAAGAAGGCTGCAAGAATTATAAGCAAGGAAGAATCCCGCAGGTACGTGGTTCCTTCTGCCCCTGGAAAACGGACGCCAAGTGATACCAAAGTAACGGATATGTTGTACAGGTGCTATAATCTCGCCACGATGGACGACGAGTATGAGGAAGAGTTTGAGGAACAGATGACGCTGATTCGGACGCGCTACGATGAGATTATAGCAGGGCTTGGCCTTTCCATTGACTTGAGCGGGGAATTTAAGACTATCCGCACAAAGTTCAGCCAGAAGGCGGGCAGAGACTATGCCGCGTCCAGAGGGGAGTACCTGAACGGAATTCTGATGGCAGAGTATCTGGGCTTCGCCTTCATCGATGCCGCAGAGGTTATCTGCTTCGATGAGGAAGGGAATTTTGACGGCGAACGGACGAACCACCTTCTGTCCCAGAGGCTTTCTGAGATTCCACAAGCGGTGATACCCGGATTCTACGGGGCGATGCCGGACGGAAGGGTGAAGACATTTTCCAGGGGAGGCTCCGACATCACAGGTTCCATCGTGGCCAAAGCCGTCCATGCCGACATGTATGAGAACTGGACGGACGTATCCGGTTTCTTGATTGCAGACCCGGGCGTGGTCAAGAACCCCAAAGCCATCGACGTGATTACTTACCGGGAACTCAGGGAACTTTCCTATATGGGGGCCACCGTCCTCCATGAAGATGCCATTTTCCCGGTGCGCAAGGAAGGCATTCCCATTAATATCCGCAATACCAATTCGCCGGAGGATAAGGGGACGCTGATTGTGGAAGGAACCTGCCGGAAACCCAGGTTCGTCATTACCGGTATCGCCGGAAAGAAAGATTTCGCCTCAATCACCGTGGAGAAAGCCATGATGAACACAGAAGTAGGGTTCTGTAAAAAAGTTCTGGAGGTATTCGAGGAAAATGAGATTTCCATCGAGCATATGCCCTCCGGAATTGACACGATGACCATCTTCGTCCATCAGGATGAATTTGAAGAGAAGGAGCAGAAGGTGATTGCAGGAATCCACAGGAGGGTGGAGCCGGATCTTTTGGAGCTTGAGTCGGATCTTGCCTTGATTGCCGTTGTCGGCAGAGGCATGAAGGCCACCCGTGGGACTTCCGGAAGGATCTTTTCCGCCCTTGCCCACGCCAATGTCAATGTGAAGATGATTGACCAGGGTTCCAGTGAATTGAATATCATCATCGGCGTAAGGAACCATGATTTCAACGATGCAGTCAATGCAATTTATGATATCTTCGTCAATACCATGATTTAGGAAGGAGCCTCCCATGAATATTTTGTTTTTCCTGAAGCCTAAGAGCGAACTGGCTTACATCTATGATTATCATACAGTCCGTCAGGCTTTGGAGATTATGGAGTACCATAAATATTCCTCTGTGCCGATTTTAAGCAAAGGCGGGACTTACGTCGGCTCCATCACAGAGGGCGACCTTCTGTGGTCTTTAAAGCACTGGAACCTTCTGAACCTCAAGGATGCGGAAGAAATCAGCGTAATGAAGGTAGACCGGCGGCTTGACTACCAGTGTGTGACCGCAAAATCTAAGATGGAGGATTTGATCGGGCGGGCGATGGAGCAGAATTTTGTGCCGGTCGTTGACGATCAAGGGCATTTTATCGGAATCATTACACGGCGGGACATTATTGAATATTGCTATAACAGGATGAAAGGATGCGAGAAGAGCCATGATCATTGATTTTCATACACATATGTTCCCGGATAAGATTGCGAAGGGAACCCTTGATTTCCTGACTGGCATCTGTAAGGTAACGCCGTTTACAGACGGCACTTATGCCGGGCTTTGCAAATCAACGGAAGAAGCTGGAATCAGCCTTTCCGTTGCGCTTCCGGCCGTCACGAAGGTTTCCCAGGTGGAGTCTGTGAACCGTTTTGCCGCCAGGTTCCAGGAAGGAGCCGTATTTTCCTTTGGCGGAATCCATCCGGCTTGTGAGAATTATAAGGAGATCTTAATACAAGTGAAAGAACTCGGGATGAAAGGAATCAAGCTCCATCCGGATTATCAGGATGCATATTTTAATGATATCCGCTATAAAAGGCTGGTGGAATATGCGTCGGAACTGGGATTGATCGTCGTGGTCCATGCGGGTGTAGACCCCAAATCTCCCGAGGATGTCCACTGTACGCCCCAGATGGCCAGGGAACTGATTCAAGACGTGAAGCCGGCGAAGCTGGTGCTTGCCCATATGGGAGGGAATGAACTCTGGGACGAGGTGGAACGCGAACTTGTGGGCATGGATGTGTATTTCGATACCGGCGTCGTGCTGGGACGGATGTCAGAGGAACAGTTCGTCAGGATGGTGAAAGGCCACGGGGCGGATAAGATTCTCTTTGCCACGGATTCCCCCTGGGCAGGGCAGAAGGAGTCTGTGGATATTCTGTCGAAGATGCCCCTAAGCCCGGAGGAGAAAAAGCAGATATTCTCCGGAAATGCATGCCGTCTGTTGGAACTATAGAAAGAATGCCCATACTATTTATTGAAACGATTATTATTGGACATTTATGTAAATTTTGTGGTAAATATAATCACAATAGAGCTTGAATTCTGGATAAAAATGTGCTATACTTTACCAGTGTGCCGCACAACGAGGTTTGTAAGTTCCAGATATAGATTCCCATACAGTGATTTGGGGAGCAAGGACACCGCAGTTGGCGAGTAATGATAATAGGAGGTGCCATATGTACGCGATTATAGCAACAGGTGGTAAGCAGTACAAAGTAGCCGAAGGCGATATCATTAAAGTGGAGAAGCTTGGTGTGGAAGCCGGAGAGACTTATACCTTTGACCAGGTGCTCGCAGTCAGTGACAACGGTCTGAAGATCGGGAACCCGACTGTAGCAGGGGCAACCGTAGAGGCTTCCGTAGTAGAGAATGGAAAAGCCAGGAAAGTCATTGTCTACAAGTATAAGAGAAAAACAGGATACCACAAAAAGAACGGTCACAGACAGCAGTATACTGCGGTAAAGATCGAGAAAATTCATGCTTAATATTGGAGAACATCCATGATTCATGTAACCATTTACCAGAATGAGAATAGAGAATGTGTTGGGTTTCGGACAGAGGGACATGCCGGATACAGCGTGGAAGGTTCTGATATCGTCTGCGCTGCGGCTTCCGTGCTGGTAATCAACACGATGAATGCAATCGAACGCTATGCACAGGATCCATGTTCGGTAATCAGCAATGATGAGGCGGGGCTGATCGCCTATTATCTGGTGAACGGCTATCCTTCCAAGGATGCTGATTTGCTGCTGAATACCATGATTCTCGGTCTGGAAAATATGGCGGATGATGCGAACTATGCAGAATATATTGATTTAACATTCGAGGAGGTGTGACAACTATGATGCAATTAAACCTTCAGTTTTTCGCTCATAAGAAAGGTGTTGGTTCTACCAAGAACGGAAGAGATTCCGAGTCTAAGAGACTTGGCGCTAAGAGAGCGGACGGACAGTTTGTGAAAGCAGGGAATATCCTTTACAGACAGCGTGGGACGAAGATTCATCCAGGCGTTAATGTAGGGCGCGGCGGCGACGATACGTTATTCGCACTTGTTGACGGCGTTGTTAGATTTGAGAGAAAAGGAAGAGATAAGAAACAGGTTTCTATCTATCCGGTAGCTTAAAGCAATTGTGATTCTTAGAAGAGTGTTGCAAAAATAACTGGTTTCAGTTAGAAGGCAGCGCTCTTTTTTGCATAGGAAAGGGGGAGTTTTTATGTTTGCAGACAGGGCGAAGATTTTAATACGGTCGGGGAAAGGCGGCGACGGGCATGTCAGTTTCCGCAGAGAATTGTATGTCCCCAACGGCGGACCGGACGGCGGCGACGGCGGACGGGGCGGCGACGTGATATTTGAGGTGGACGAAGGGTTAAATACCTTGCAGGACTACCGCCACAGAAGGAAATTTGCCGCAAAGGACGGCCTTCCCGGCGGCAAGCGGCGATGCCATGGCGCAGATGCGGATGACATCGTGTTGAAGGTGCCGGAAGGGACGGTCGTGAAGGAAGCGGAGTCTGGCAAGGTCATTGCGGACATGTCCGGGGACAACCGCCGCCAGATTATCCTGAAAGGCGGACGGGGCGGTCTTGGAAACCAGCATTATGCCACCGCGACCATGCAGGTTCCCAAATATGCCCAGCCCGGACAGCCCTCCCGTGAGCTATGGGTCACGCTTGAGCTGAAAGTGATTGCGGATGTGGGGCTGGTGGGATACCCGAATGTAGGCAAATCCACCTTTCTTTCCCGTGTCACCAACGCACAGCCCAAAATTGCCAACTATCATTTTACCACCTTGAACCCGAACCTTGGAGTCGTGGATCTTCCGGAGGGGCAGGGGTTTGTCATAGCCGATATCCCTGGTCTGATTGAAGGGGCGTCTCAGGGCGTTGGCCTGGGGCATGAGTTTTTGCGCCACATCGAGCGCACGAAGCTAATGATCCATGTAGTAGACGCCGCAGGGACGGAAGGCAGAGATCCGGTGGACGATATCTATAAAATTAATGGGGAATTAGAGGCATATAATCCTGAGATTGCCAGACGCCCTCAGGTCATCGCAGCAAATAAGATCGATGCGATTTATTCGGAAGGCGAAGATCCCATCGCCCGCTTAAAGGCAGAATTTGAACCTAAGGGCATCCGGGTCTTCCCAATCTCAGGCGTGACGGGAGAGGGCATTTCCGAGCTTCTGTTTGCCGTATCGAAAGAACTGCAGGGGATGGATTCTTCTCCCGTGATTTTTGAACAGGAGTATTTTCCGGAAGAAGAGTTAATCTATGAGAACCTTCCATACACGGTGGAGGTAGAGGACGGCGTCTATGTGGTGGAAGGCCCGAAGATAGAGAAGATGCTGGGGTACACGAACCTGGATTCGGAGAAGGGATTCGCCTTTTTCCAGAAGTTCTTAAAGGATGCGGGAATTCTCGGGGAACTGGAAGCGGCCGGTATCCAGGAAGGCGATACGGTGCGGATGTACGGCCTGCAATTTGATTATTATAAGTAATTTTCTTTGCATTTTACAGGCAAATGGATTACAATGAAAGGGAGATATAAAATGACAACAAAGCAGAGAGCCTACTTGAAGGGTCTTGCGATGACGATGGATTCGATTTTTCAAATCGGGAAGAACAGTATGACGCCGGAATTCACCAAGGCGATTGACGAAGCCCTGGCGGCGCGGGAGCTTATCAAGGTCAGTGTCCTGAAAAATTGCGGGGATGACCCAAGGGCATTGGCAGAGACGATTGCAGAGCGCACCCAAGCAGATGTGGTGCAGGTAATCGGCAAGAAGATAGTCCTTTACCGGGAAGGAAAGGACAAGAATAAGAAGATTGAACTTCCCAGATAACAGCAAAATTATACGCTGAGTTTTGGAACGGAGTTGGATAGACTATGAAGATCGGTATTATGGGCGGAACCTTTGATCCGATACACAACGGGCATTTGATGCTTGGGCGGGCTGCCTTAGAAGCATTTGAACTCGACAAGGTCTGGTTCATGCCCAACGGGAATCCGCCTCATAAAGACACATCCTCGATTGAGACAGACGTAAAAGACCGTGTGGAGATGGTAAGGCTTGCCATATCCTCCTGCCGGGAGTTCCGGCTTGAGCCCTATGAGGCGAAGCGGAAGGAAGTGTCCTATTCTTATAGTACAATGGAGTATTTCAAGGGAATCTACCCGGAGGATAATTTCTACTTTATCATCGGGGCAGATTCGCTGTTTATGATTGACCAGTGGGTACATCCGGAAAGGATTTTTCCGACGTGTACCGTGCTGGCGGCTTACCGGGACGAGATTAACACCAGACAGGCGATGGAAGAGAAGATCCGCAAGCTGAATGATACTTACGGCGCGCGTATCCGTCTTTTGGTGACGCCTTTAGTCCGGGTATCCTCCCATGAGCTGCGAAAGGATGTCCGGGAAGGGCGGAGCATTGCCAGCCATGTTCCTGCGGCTGTCAACGCCTATATTCTAGAGCATCATCTTTATGTAGGAGAGAACAGCATATGAACCATAAGATCACCAAGATTCGACGGAAATTGATGACGGAGCTTGACAAGGAGCGGTATGAGCATACCCTTGGGGTCATGTACACGGCGGCGGCTCTCGCTATGTGTTATGATGCGGATATTGAGAAGGCGCTGTTGGCGGGGCTTCTGCATGACTGTGCAAAATGCCTTCCGGGAGACACCAAGATAAAGCTGTGCAAGAAGTATCATTTGAGTGTCTCGGAGGTGGAAAGGAACAATCCCAGCCTTCTTCATGCGAAACTTGGCGCATTTCTTGCAGCTAAGAAGTATCATGTGAAGGATAAAGAGATTATGAATGCCATTACGAGCCATACCACAGGATGCCCCCATATGTCGCTTTTGGATAAAATTATCTATATTGCCGATTATATGGAGCCTGGGCGTAAGGAGCTTCCCAATATGGCAGAGGTACGGAAACTGGCATTTACCGATATTGACGCCTGTCTGTACCGGATTCTTGAGGATTCCCTGGCGTATTTGAATAGTAAGAACGTACCCGTTGACCCAATGACGGAGAAAACATATCTTTATTATAAAAGCAAGAGAGAAGGAGAGGAGGTGTAGTATGGAGCAGGTAAAAGAGATGGCGCGTATTGTTTACCGTGCGCTGGAAGATAAGAAAGGGGAGGATATCTGTATCATTGATATCTCCGGGATTTCCCCGTTGGCAGACTATTTTATTATCACAAATGGTTCTAACGACAGCCAGGTGAAGGCGTTGGTGGACAATGTGGAGGAGAAGATGCACGAGGCGGGACATTCGCAGATTCAGCGGGAAGGATTGCAGACCGGGAACTGGGTGCTTCTGGATTACGGCGATGTGGTCGTCCATGTTTTTGATAAGGAAAACCGGGATTTCTATCATCTGGAGCGGATCTGGCGTGATGGGAAACGCATTGAGAGTATTGAAGAATTATAGGGGAAATCGTTAAAAGACCCTTCATAGATGAGACAGTTTTTAGATATCTGTGTTGTCTATGAAGGGTTTTTTATACGCTGAACCTGACTTTCCCCGGGATTTAACCGCAGCATTCCCGGTACAGCACTTCCTGTATCAGCTTTGGCTGAATCTCAGGATACGTCCACTGGTCGGATCTGACAGGCAGATTATCCATCAGGAGAACTTCCGCCATCTCACTGTTCAGTTTCTTCCGGAAGGTCTTAATATCCGCAAAATACAGCATCCCAAACGTCTCTTTCCCGGACTGGTTCACCCGGTTTGACCCGGTCACAGAATATGCGCATACAGGCTCAATATGGAAATCTACGGCGCCAGTCTCCTCCGAGAGTTCACGCTTGGCAGTATCCAATATCTTCTCCCGTCTTTCCCGATGCCCGCCGGGACATTCCAAAGTATCCCGATCCTTATGCCGGCAGAATACCCATTTTCCTTCCGATGTTGCGACAATCACTGCAAATTTAAGCAGCCGGTCCTCGATTTGCTTGTAAAATCTGACTTTCATGAAACTTCCTCCAATGGTTCTATGTAAGATTATCTTTCGTTAAAAAAACGGAAAACCCCGATTACTTTGCCAAGAATCTGCACGTCCGTCACAATAATCGGCTCCATCGTGTCATTCTCAGGCTGGAGCCGGATATGTCCGTCTTCCTTGTAAAATGTCTTCACGGTAGCCCCATCCTCAATCAAGGCGACCACCATGTCGCCGTCATGGGCAGTGGAGAGCTGCTCCACAAGCACCATATCGCCGCTTAGGATTCCTGCATTCACCATGCTTTCTCCCTTTACCCGGAGCATGAACGTCTGGTTATTCGGCATATACTCCATAGGGATCGGAAAGTAGTTCTCCACGTTCTGTTCCGCCAGTATGGGTTCCCCTGCGGCAACACGCCCTATAATCGGCACATTCACCATCTCCCGGCGCATAAAATTAAATGAATCGTCCAGAATCTCAATCGCCCTTGGCTTGGTGGGGTCACGGCGGATATAACCGTTCTTCTCAAGAGTCTCCAGATGTGAATGAACCGAAGAGGTAGACTTGAGATGAACCGCCTCACAGATATCCCGGACTGCAGGCGGAAACCCCCGTTCTAATATCTGTGATTTGATATATTCTAATATTTCCTTCTGCTTCGGACTTATCTTACCTTGTCCCATATAAAACCTCCTTTTTGTCAAATTAATTCATTCACCACAACTTCTATATTCCGTGAACGAAGGAATTCTACTTATCAAATTCATAATTCTATTTTAACACAAGACACCGGAAATAGCAAACAGATGTTTAGAAAATATGTTCGGAAATATTTTCTTTTTAAAAAAGAGGAGTATATGCTGTTTCTTATATCTATACGACAAATACCGATTTTTCCAAAAGATGTAGACAAAAAGCAACATTCGTGTTATAATAACCCATATTATCACATATTTTGAAGGTTTGGGAGTTCCTTCAATCTATAGTGTATTTAATTAGTAAGGAGGTATTTTTCTATGGCAGAAACCAAGAATTATCATGAACAGACCCGCATTGACCAGACCATCCGTCTCCGCGAAGTCTTAAAATCCCTGCCGCCTTTTGCCAAGGATTATTTTCGAGCAATTGAGCCGAAATCCTCAGCAAAGACAAGAATCAATTATGCATACGATGTCCGGATCTTTTTTCATTTCCTGATGGAGAACAATCCTGTGTACAAGGATTACTCCATTGACCAATTCCGGGTGGACGATTTAGAAAAACTGGAACCTGTGGATATTGAGGAATACATGGAATATTTAAAGGTCTATGAGCGGGAAAATGAAATGATTACCAACGGTGAAAAAGGCCTTGCCCGCAAGATGTCCGCACTTCGTAGTTTCTATAGTTACTACTATAAACATCAGATAATCACGAAGAATCCTACATTACTGGTAGACATGCCCAAGCTGCACGATAAGGCGATTATCCGGTTGGATACGGACGAGGTCGCGTCGCTTCTGGATTTTGTGGAAAATTGCGGCAGCCAGTTATCCGGACAGGCCCTTACCTATTATAATAAGACGAAAGAACGTGATTTGGCGATTCTGACATTACTTTTGGGAACCGGTATCCGTGTATCGGAATGTGTGGGCCTGGACTTGAATGATGTGGACTTTAAGAATAATGGAATCACCGTGACCCGCAAGGGCGGCAACCAGATGACCGTTTATTTCGGCGATGAAGTCGCAGAAGCGCTTTCTAACTATATAGAAGGCAGCCGCAAATCGATTACTCCCCTCTCCGGCCATGAGAATGCTTTGTTCCTATCCACCCAGAAGCGCCGCATGGGCATACAGGCGATTGAAAATATGGTGAAAAAGTATGCCCGTCAGGTGACGCCCAACAAGAAAATTACGCCCCATAAGCTGCGCAGCACCTATGGTACGACTTTATATAAGGAAACCGGAGATATTTACCTTGTGGCTGACGTATTGGGCCACAAAGACGTCAATACCACGAAGAAGCACTATGCGGCAATCGACGAAGACCGGCGCAGGCGCGCGGCATCGGCTGTAAAGCTGCGGGAATGCTGAACAAAAATGAAGAGATAAGAGAGATAAACAGGAAAGGATTTAGAATAACATGAAAATGCAGCAGCTCCTAAGCTATACGCGGAAGGCAGTCGATGAGTATACGATGATACAGGAAGGCGACCATATTGCAGTCGGCATTTCCGGCGGGAAGGACAGCCTGACACTGCTCTATGCCATGCATGGCTTGAAAAGATTCTACCCCAGGCCTTTCAAATTGTCGGCGGTCACGGTGGATTTAGGCTATTCAGAATGCGATTTTTCACCTGTGACAAGGCTTTGCAGGGAACTTGACGTGCCATACCAGATTGTCAAGACGGATATCGCCCGCATTCTGTTTGAGGAACGAAAGGAAAGCAATCCCTGTTCCCTGTGCGCCAAGATGCGCAAAGGCGCCCTGAATACGGCTGTAAAAGAGATGGGCTGTAATAAGGTCGCATATGCGCACCACAAGGATGATATCATCGAGACGATGCTTCTCTCCATGCTCTTTGAGGGACGGTTCTATTCTTTCTCCCCGCGCAGTTATCTGGATCGCATGGAGCTGACCGTCGTCCGCCCGATGATGTTTGTGGAAGAGGCGGATGTCATTGGATTCCGGAACAGGTATGATCTTCCTGTGGTAACGAGCCGGTGTCCCATCGACGGATTTACGAAACGTCAATACGCCAAGGAACTGGTGTCACAGTTGAACCACGAACATCCCGGGGCAAAACAGCGGATGTTCACGGCAATCCTGAACGGCAGGATTGACGGCTGGCCCGAACGTATCCTACAGAAAAAAAGCAGGTAAGGAAAAGTCACAAAAGGGGCGCCGCAAAATACCGCTTAGCAGCTATTTTACGGCGCCCCTTGATATCCGGGTACGCTACACGCTCCTATCTCCTACCTATGGACTGCCGGACAACATGAACTTACAGCTTCTTATCCCCATCTTTCTCTTTCAGCTCCACCAGCATCTTAATAGCGTCAGCCGTCCCCTGAATCCCCAGCTTAGAACTATTCAGGCAGAAATCGTAGCTGTCGGCAGCTCCCCATTTTTTATTGCTGTAATAATTATAATAACTTGACCGCTTCTTATCTGTCTTTAAAATCAAATCCTTTGCCTTCGCATCCGTCAAATCATAGATACGTGCAATACGACGGATACGGACGTCCAAATCTGCATAGATGAACAGCCGGACAACATTCTCATACTCCTCCAACGCATAATCTGCGCAGCGTCCCACCAGAATACACGGTCCTTCATCAGCAATCTTCTTAATCGCGTCGAACTGTGCCAGAAATACCTTGTGATTGATAGGCATATCTGTATAGCTTCCTGAGGTATACCCCAGAGAATAGGTATCCATAACCAGAGAATACAGGAAACTATTAGTCGGCTTCTCGTCATGGGTCTCAAAAAGTTCCTGACAGATCCCGCTTTCCTTGGCGGCGCGGTCAAGCATCTCTTTGTCATACAGCTTAATGCCAAGCTCATCGGCAACCTTATAGCCAATCTCCCTCCCTGCACTGCCATATTGTCTTCCTATTGTGATAATTGTATTTGTTTTTGCCATACGAATCACGCTCCTATAAATTGATGGTTCTATTATATAACAATTTGACGGAATTGTATATTATTTTCTAAAAATTTATTTTTTCAAGGCTGCCGCCCCTGAAACGCTCTAATAATTCCTTCATATATTCCGGCAGAGGCGCATCCACTTCCAGATATTCCCCGGTTTCCGGATGAATCAGCCCCAGCGTCTTTGCATGCAAAGTCTGGCCGGTAAGCCCGGGAATCGGGCATTTCCGAGGCCCATAGACAGCATCCCCAAGCAGCGGATGGCCGATACTGGCCATGTGGACGCGAATCTGATGTGTACGCCCAGTTTCCAGCTCGCACTGGATAAAGGTGAATGCCCCGAACCTCTCCAAAACCTTATAGTGGGTCACGGCACGCTTTCCATTCTTTGCATGGACGCTCATCCGTTTTCGTTCCGTCGGATGCCTGCCAATCGGTGCATCCACAGTCCCTGAATCTGCTTTCAGGTTCCCGTGAACTACCGCCACATAGATTCTCCGTATGGAATGCTCCTTCAACTGCTCTGCAAGGCTTTGGTGCGCCTTATCATTCTTACACACCACAAGGGAGCCTGTCGTATCCATATCGATTCTGTGGACGATTCCCGGACGCAACATTCCATTGATTCCGGATAACTCCTGCCTGCAGTGATACATCAGGGCATTGACCAGAGTGCCGCTTAAATGGCCTGGAGCCGGATGTACCACCATCTGCTTAGGCTTATTGACAATAATAATGTCCGAGTCCTCGTACAAGATATTGAGGGGAATCTCCTCCGCTTCGATCTCAGGCTCCCTGGCATCCGGCACCGTAATCTCAAGGCGGTCTCCAATCAGGAGCCTGTAACTTGCTTTCACAGGCTCCCCATTCACCACAACATTCTCGGTTTTTATGAGTTTCTGCACATAGGACCTGGAACGGTCAGGCATTGCTTCAGCGAGATAACGGTCAATCCGCTCCCCCTCCTGGCTCTCTACGATGAACAATTCTTTCAAGGTCTTCCTCCTTATAGTAGAAACAGACGAGTACTGCCAACAAAAATGTAGACACCGTCACATAGATATCCGCCACATTAAAAATCGGGAAATCAATCAGTTTAAAATACAAAAAATCCACCACGTAATTCAACACAATCCGGTCTACACAATTCCCCCATGCGCCCGCCATAATAAAGACAGCACAGACGCAAAGAGGCACAAAGCGTCTCTCCATTGGAACTTTCAAAAAGAACCAGATAAATGCGATACTGATCAGGAATACACTCACGAAAAAGAAAATCATCTGATTCTGGAACAGCCCGAACGCAGCCCCCCTGTTCTCTAAATATTCCAACTGGAATACCCCGTCCCAGATAATGAACGGCGTATTCCCTTTCAAATTCTCCAAGACCAGATGTTTCGTGAACTGATCTAGAAAGACCAGCACGGAAACCGCCGTAACGGCGGCAAGGTAGTATATCTTCCTGTCTGCTTTCTTTTCCTTCACAGTAGTATTTGTTTCTGCCATATTACCCCCTATCCGGCACAATCTGCCATGCCATCCATACGGCACAGGAAATGACGCCGCCCCTCTCAAAAGTATTTTAAATATATTTTCGTACAGCGGTAAGATACCGCCCCTTTTTCGTCTCTTTCATTATCCCGTCATAAACAATACGCCCCATCTTCCGGACTGAGATGATATCCCCTTCCTTCAGGCGGTATCCGTTGCTTGTCACCAGTTTCCCGTTGACGAACACCTTCCCTCCCTCAATATAATCTGTAATCTTGCTCCTGGACAGAGGAAACGCAAGGGAAAGTACCGTATCTAACCGAATAGACGCAACGGTACCTTTGATTTCTTCATACTTTGGCTCATAATCATCCGGGAGATCCTGGCTTACGCTGACTATGACCGAAGTATGCCGGATTCTTGTCAGATGTTCCCTCACATAGTCCGCCAGCTCCTCCCTGACGAATAACAATGCATGATTGCCGTCCACCATAATATCCCCCAGTTTGCACCGTTCAATACCAAGGTTCATCACTGCACCCAGATAATCCCGATGGGTCAGTTCTTCACAGAACTTCTGGTTTTGCGGCCCAATCCTAAGAATCCGTATGGGATACTGCAAGGCATCCTTACACTGCCTAGCCGAATCCCCGCCAAATCCATCCCAATCCGGGAACGCATAAAGAGCATCAGGTAGAAAAGCAACCATCTGACGCTCTGATAGACCATACCCTCCGTAAGTCACATACTGAGATTGGAATTGATGCTTAGGCGTGGTATGCAGGATATTCAATTCGTTGAGATTGAGAAAATCACTGAACGTTACAATCCCGCGGATGTACGCCGTCCGTGAAAGCTCAATCAGCCTCTTTTGTAATAATGTCTCTTCTTTGTTCATGATTCATAAACCTAAACCTGTATCCTAGAATCTGGAACGCATGGAAGAAGCGTCGAAAGAAGTATTCAGAAGATCCTGTAAATCCCCTGATATATCGACGTTCGTAGGCGTTACCAGGAATATGTAATTCGATATCTTCTGTAGATTGCCGCTGATTGCAAAAGCAGCGCCCGAAGTAAAGTCGATAATACGCTGGGCAATCTCCAGATCCAGCCCTTCCAGATTCAAAATTACCGTACGCCCGCTTAACAGAGTCTCCGTAATCTCCCTTGCATCCTCTACAGAATTCGGCTTGATAACACAGACCTCCATACTGACGCCGCTATTCCTTCTGGACGCCGGCTGGCGCATCGGAGTTACTTTGTTATTGTTACTGCTTGGGCGAGACTGTCTGGACGTCCGTGCCGGAGGCTCATAATCATAATCGTCCTCCTCAGTGTCATAGGACTCTTCTCTTCCACGTCGGAAAAAGCCACCCCTTTTTGGCTTCTCCTCGTAATCGTCCTCATAATCGTCGTCAAAGAACTCGTCGTCCTCATAATCGTCGTCGTCACTCAGCCTCATAATATCTAAAAATTTATCTAATACTCCCATATGATAAATGCTCCTATCTTCCGTTACTAGACTCTTGCATAATCGCGTGTACCAAAGATTCCGGTTCCCACCCGGACCATGGTTGCGCCCTCTTCTACGGCAACGGAGTAATCATTCGTCATCCCCATAGACAGAACCCGCATAGTAATATTATCAACGTTTTTCTCCTTAATGTCAACAGATAATTTCCTTAACCTTTCAAAAATCACTCGATTGTCCTCCGAATTTTCGACAAACGGAGCGATTGTCATGAGTCCCTGAACCCTGATATGCGGGAATTTTGCCACTTCTTCTACGAATCCTGGAAGTTCTTCGCAAGACACGCCAAATTTGCTCTCCTCCCCCGCAACATTTACCTCAATCAGGACATTTACCCTAATCGAATGCTTTGCCGCCTCCTTCTCAATCGTCTCGGCAAGACGGATGGAATCTACGGAGTGGATCATATCCACTTTATCGATGATATATTTTACCTTATTCCGCTGTAAATGCCCAATCATATGCCAATGGATGTCTTTTGGCAGCTCCTCATACTTATCCGCAAGTTCCTGCACCTTATTCTCGCCGAATACACGGACGCCAAGGTCATAAGCCTTCCTTAGCTCGCTGACAGGCTTTGTCTTGCTCACGGCAACCAGCGTCACCTCCTTCCGTGAACGATTGGCCCGTACACACGCCGCCTGAATCTCATTTTCCACAAACGCAAGGTTTTCTTTCAGCATTTTTATCCGCCCCTTTCCAAATCCCCTTTGCTAAAACACCACATCATTTTCATCCACATCGGAGCCGTCCAAAGCGATATGGTCATAATTGGAAAGCCCATAATCGCTTCCCGACTCCACGATATAATAATCGTCGCTCTCACACAGGATATTCACCTGCTTGAACACGGCATAGCCCTTGTTGATATTGTACACTCCTTTGATACTCTCTGTTCGGTTCAGGACGCAAGTATCTGACGAATCCGGCTTCACTAGAATCGTGTCCCCGTCAAATGCATCCGTACCCAGATATGCCATTCCTGTCTCTTCGTCCCGGTCATAGATATTGACGCTTCTGAACTTAGGGGAACCGTCCTCTGTCTTTACAAGGACTCCCGTTTCCTTGCTGTTCCCACCCTGAGTCAGGTACTCTTCCGAAATCAGGTAAAATTTCTTGTCCGTAACTGCGGATTTTGGAATTTTAAGCCCGGACTCATCTTCCAAAATCAGCTCTAAATCCAGATAACGCTCCTTCGCATAGCGAATCATAGAACTGTCCATTGTCAATACGCCAAGATGCAGGTTCCCGGACTCCTGGACGGACAGCTCTGCCACCGCCGTCTCCTGGTCCTTAGAAAAACGGACGCGTACCAGCTCGATTTCCCGCATCTCATCCACCACTTCATCTGGCAGTAAGATCACTACTGTCCAGTTATCGTCTTTAATCAGTTTATAGACAGGATTCCCTGCCTTCACCTCCATATTATTCTTCAAGTCCGTCTTCTCGTAATTTTCTTTCGAGAACGTTGCCTCGGATATGTCGCTTAAAGAAGCCGTCTCGTATCCGTCCGTAGAATAGGCGATGATTCCGTCTGACGCAGCCTGATAGATATGGATACCGCTGTTCTCCTGCCCTGCCATTGCGTTAAGCTGCGCCTGACGGTTCTGGTTCGACCTGCTCTCAAGCACCGTCGTTACCGTATCCTTCAGGCTATAGACTTCACTGAAACGCTCGTCCTGAAAACCTTCGGAAAAAGCCTGCATCCGAACCAGCATCGCCGCCTGTTCCTCCGACGATAATTTTTTTGATTCCTCGGAAACAGCGTCAGAAAAATCAAGTTCCTGTTCGGACAAGGTATATACCCGGGTCTTGACCCCCACCTTGCTGCCTTCTAAGGCAAAATAGTTGACATAACCGTCGGCTTCTGCCTGCACCACCACTTCGTTGCGCAGGACAAACCCCGTATACGCATTATCCCTGAGGATAGAACCCTCCCGCACTTCATAGGCAGACACGTGGGTCCCCGTCAGATAAAGCAGGATTGTGACCACCAGATAGATGAAGATAATTCCAAAAATGGCAAGCCCAATATTCATATGTTTTTTGTTACGGTAAGCCTGTATATGGGCCAATTTTTTCTCCGCCAAATGTCAAGCCTCCTATCTGTTCGCTTCCTCCAAAGCCCCAAGGGCGGCTCCGTCCAGATAATGGAATTTCCTTCCCTGGAAGCTGCCTGTCCCTCTCATGTATTCCAATAGTTCATCCCTTAACTTCCACCAGCTTATCCCCCAGTTACAAAAAACGGCGTCCTTTTCAGGAACACGACTGAAAAGCCGCTCCACGGCGATCTCGGGGTTCAGATAGTCCAAAAACGCCGCGGCCCGTTTAAGATACGCTTCCTTCGTGCAGATGGAAACCTCCCCCTTTTCGTAAGCCTCGCAAAGGGACGTCCCTTTTGCGATATACAGGGAATGAGCCTTTACAATCTGTACCCGCAATGCAGACAAGAACTTTGCCGTCTCGACGGCATCGAAAAGTGTATCTCCCGGAAGGTTGAGGATTACATGGGCGCAGATGTCAAAATCATACGAACGTACGGCAAGCACGGCGTCAATAAATTCCGCCAGCGTATGCCCCCTGCCCATCTGCATCAATGTATGGTAATTACTGGTCTGAAGGCCAAGCTCAATCGTAATGTGGATTCCATAACGTTTCCGGATGCCCGCCAGGATTTCCAGATATTCTACAGAGATACAGTCCGGACGGGTCGAAACCGCAAGCTCCACAATATCCGGGAACTTCGCCGCCTCTTCCATATAATTGCGAAACCGGGGCAAAGGCAAGAACGTATTCGTATAGTTCTGAAAATATGCAATGAACCTGTGGGCATGATACTTCTCTTCAATGCGCTGCCGCATCTTTAGTAGCTGTTCTCTGACCGGAACCGAGGACTCCATCGCCTCAAACCCGGCGCCAAGCTCCGAGCAGAATGCACATCCTCTTCCCGTAAGCCGGTTCGGGCATCCCACCGGGAGATTCACCGAAAGCTTGTAGACTTTCTCCCCATATCTATGTTTTAAATATTCCGAATAAGGGTAATACGGCAATTTCCCATCCATTTGCCGAAAACCTCCCTCTCCTATGTATAATTCATTTTTACCCAAGACATACTAAGTTCAGCAAGACAAAAAGGAGGAACTAAGTATGAAATGGTCTGACAATACAACATTGACAATCGTAATCATAGGCGCAATCAACTGGCTCTTAGTGGGAATCTTCCGCTTCGACCTGGTAGCCTTTCTCTTTGGGAACCTGTCCTGGCTCTCCCGCATTATCTACACACTGGTAGGCTTATGCGGATTGTACCTCATCAGCATGTACGGAAGAATCCGTTCTTCCGCCGATTAGGTACGGCAAATTGCCGTTAATGAAGAGAGAGGGGTATCCAACGGATGCCCCTTTCCATTCTTCTATTCATTTGCAGAGATTCCATTAATCAAGGCAGTCATATCCTGATAAAGCAGTTCTTTCGTGTCCGCTCCCATCACAATGGAGATATAGGGACTGCCGTCAGCGGTTTCATTGAGCAGAATCAGGCAATTTCCCGCCTGATCCGTCGTTCCAGTCTTGCCGCCTACAATCGTAGCACCCACAGGAAGCTCGGCACGCCCTGACGCATAGAAATTGGTCTGGGCCCAGTCTGCCTGGCGCACCTGCCCGTCTGCACCTGTAATCTGTGCCGTATATTGCTTCGTATTAATAATATCAACAAATTCCTGATGTTTTATACATTCATTAAAAATCAGGTACAAATCATACGCAGTCGTGTAATGATTCTCATCGTGCAGTCCGTTGGAATTGACAAAATGAGTGTTCGTCGCCATCAGCCGCTGTGCTTCCTCATTCATCATCTGTGAAAAGGCGTCCGCACTTCCGGCTATGTGTACGGCGATTGCCACTGCCGTGTCATTACCCGATTCCATCATCAGGCCGTGCAGAAGATCCGAAAGGGTAAGCGTATCTCCTGCCTTTATGCCGCACGTCTTCTCATCCCATGCAAAATTGGATACATCAGCCTCTTGGGGCACCGTCACAACGGCAGATAAATCCCCCTTCTGAATGGCCACCAGGGCAGTCATGATCTTTGTGGTACTTGCCGGATACAAACGTTCATGGAGCCTGCAGGCGATGTCAACATTCTTGTCGTTCACATCGAACAGTCCTGCAGAATGAAGCGTAGAGGCGTCCAATATTCCATCCGGCAGGATATCCGCCGTGGCTGTACAGAGGGATTCCGCAAACAACGAGCCTCTGTAAATCTCTCTATTGTAGTTCTCTTCCTCATAGGCAGCCGCCACTTCCTCCGGTTTTTCGCATCCGGTCGCCAGTACCGCGCAGACGGCGGCAGCCACAATCAGACGATAAATCTTACCTGTACATCTCACGCCAATCAAGATCTCCTCTGTCAATCGCTAAAATAATCAGTTCCGCAGTGGCAAGATTACTTGCCATAGGAATATTATACATGTCGCAAAGCTGAATCACGTCGTTCACGTCTGGCTCATGGGGCTTAGGATTCGATGGTTCCCTAAGGAAAATCAGCGCGTCGATATCGTTCTGGGCAATCTGCGCCCCAAGCTGCTGCTTTCCGCCCAAAGGCCCGGCAAGGTATTTGTGTACGTTCAGGTTCGTGACTTCTTCGATCAGACGCCCGGTAGTCCCGGTCGCATACAGGTTGTGCTTGCTTAAAATCCCTCTATAAGCAATACAAAAATTCTGCATCAAAGTCTTCTTTGAATCATGAGCGATCAGTCCTATATTCATCTTCTTCACTCCTTATTGATATTTTTTCGGCTGTAACCCGACGTTTAAGACAAATCCGACTCCCATGTACAGGCTCACCAGCGATGTAAGCCCATAACTGACGAAGGGAAGCGGGACGCCCGTATTCGGAAGGATCTGCGTGGCAACTCCGATATTGATAAAACTCTGGATGCCAATCAGCCCGCCAAATCCGCAGCATACAATCTTACCCGTCAGGTTCTGCGATCGCGTCCCTATTAGAATACATTGTATCACAATCAATAACAATAAAGCAATAACTATACAGCTTCCTATGAAACCAAGTTCTTCGCCTATGATGGCAAAGATGAAGTCTGTCTGAGGCTCTGCAATGAAATTCCCGTTCTTTACGGAAGTGGTGGTATTGTTGTTAAGCCCTTTCCCCGTAAGCTGCCCAGAACCAATCGCCATGACCGCGTTGCGCTGCTGGTACGCCGTGTCGTTGGCATATTTCTCCGGCTCAATAAAGGCAAGGATACGCTGCTGCTGGTAGTCCTTCAGAAGCTTCTGGTCCGGCTGTACCACAATGCTTAAAAAAATCAACGCCGTAGGCACCAGAATCAGAAAAATCGTTCCGATGATACGGTATCGCAATCCCCCGACAAAAATCAGAAGGCAGAGGACCAACGCCGTACAGATCGTGGTGGACAAATTCGGCTCCACGACAATCAACACCAACGGAATTGCGCAGAGTACCGCATACTTGACAAGGGTAAACTTATCACTGATATCCTCCGCATGCTCCATAATGAACTTGGAAAAAAACAAAATCAACAGTATCTTGGCAAGCTCAGACGGCTGGAACGTGGTAAACCCTAAGTCAATCCATCTTCTCGCTCCGTTTACCTTTTCTCCGAAAGGGATAACAGCGGCAAGGATTGCCACGGCAAACAAATAAAGCAGCCAGTAAAAATCACAGACCCACACATAATCAATGAGGGACACGCCAAGCATCACACAGAATCCGAAAGCGACGCCGAAAATCTGTCTCGGCTGATAGACTGCTTTCGCACTCCCCACTGCCATGATCCCGATGACTGACAGCGCCAATACAAGAATCACTAAGCTGAATTTATAATCTCTTAAATGGTACGGTTTTGTAAATCTAGGTAATCTCACACTTCTTCTCCTGCAAATGTAATAACGACCTGCGTCCGGTTAATATTTACCTGAAAATCATCTTCTGTAAGCTCCATATACTTAGAGAGGGAGGTAAAAAGCTCCCGGCAGATATTGTCATAGGCATCCGGGCTACAGTGTACCCGATCGGAAATGACTAATGCCTTCACCCGGTCCCTGGCAATGGAAACCGAAGATTTCCTCAACATATCCCATCCCCCTATTCTTTCTTAAAGAGACCAGATAGTTTCGCAAAGAACCCGGTGTTGCTCGTAAGCTCCAGGAAAGGAACATCCATGCCCATAATGCGTTTACAGATATTCATGTATGCTGTGCCTGCTTTTGAGTCCATACCAATGACAGGCTCTCCCTGGTTCGTGCCAATCACCACCTGTTCGTCGTCCGGCAATGCACCGATAAGCGGAACAGACAGTATCTCTGTCACATCGTCCACCGTCATCATATCCCCCCGCTTCACCATGTCCACGCGGATACGATTGATAATGAGCTCCATCTTTTTTAGTTTTTGGCTCTCCAAAAGACCTATGATACGGTCTGCGTCACGGATTGCCGATACCTCTGGGGTTGTCACGATGATGGCGCGGTCCGCGCCTGCAATGGCGTTCATAAATCCCTGCTCGATTCCTGCCGGACAGTCCAGAAGTATGTAGTCGAACTCCTCTTTCAGCTCAGACGTTAGTTTCTTCATCTGCCCGGGGGAAATCGCCGTCTTATCCTTCGTCTGCGCAGACGGCAGAAGGTAAAGGTTCTCATATCGCTTATCCCGGATCAATGCCTGCTTTAAGCGGCAGGTTCCCTCGATGACGTCCACCAGATTGTAGACGATGAGGTTCTCAAGTCCCATGACCACATCCAGGTTACGAAGCCCCAGATCTGTGTCAATGACAACCACCTTCTTATCATGTTTCGATAACCCCGCTCCCAGATTCGCTGTTGTCGTCGTCTTGCCGACGCCGCCTTTTCCCGATGTAATTACAATAACTTCGCCCATGAATAACTTCCTCCTATAACTGGTTTGACTTCAATATCTCCGATGCGCAGCTTCTTAGGCTCCATATGGAGCGCCGCGATTACTGCGTCATAATTGCCGGAGGCGCCTGCAATCACCGTCCCGTAAATGGTTCCCGTGACCACAACGTTTTGCTTGGACGCAACGACTGCGCCCTGTTCAATATCACCGACAATTACAATGCTCGTCTCAGATTCCAAAATCTGTTTTCCTCTTAACGTACCTCTATAGAACCGGCCGTCTCTTTCATGGATCGTTTCCAGGCTTTCATCCAACATTCTTCTGTGGATTTCTTCCGTATCTGTGTCTTTCTCAATAATACATAATATCTGTATCTTGGCGGCATCCTGAATGACCTCTGCCATCAGCTGCTCCTCTTCTTTTGTGAAAGTACGGCCCTCGAATTCTACCGCCATGTCCGCATGACCGAAAAAATGTGCGGAAGACTGGAATTTCTTTTGAACCTCTGAAAGCAACTCCTCATAGGGCATATCCGAATCAAAATAAATCGTGATCCCGTATCGGTTGCTTTTAATGAGCACCGGATCTTTCACATAAACTCATCCTTTCCCTTAATCTCCTCCTGTCGTTCCAACTTTCACTTGGGCTGCTTTTCCGGTGATTAATTCATTCTCCGGAGTTATCTGATAATAGTATTCCATCACATCGCTTCCAATATCACAGGCATAATTGGAGCTGTAGCCATTAGCGATACGGACGGCAAATGCCACCTCCGGACTGTCGCTGGGCGCGAACCCTACAAAAAGCCCGTGGTCCGGATGTGTCTTACTCTGCTGTGCTGTACCTGACTTTCCAGACAGTTTTACATCACTTGCATTTATTTTTGAAAATAAATCACCATGGGAGGTAACCATGTTGCGCATTCCGGTATGGACGGCGGACCAGTAAGAATCCGGCACGTCGGAGATTGTATTATACACCTCCGGCTCATACTCTTTTATCACATCACCATCCACAGAAGTGACTTTATTTAGCAGGCTCAGATTATATACCGTGCCTTTATTGGCAATGGCCGTGACATACCGTGCAAGCTGGCTGACGGTATAGTTGTTCGTCCCCTGCCCGATAGCAGACGGCACGGAGGAATCATCGGAAATCTGCGGCTCAGACTCCGGGATCTCCAGTCCTGACGTCTCGCCTAACCCAAACTGGGTCGCATACTTCTTCAGATTCTCCAGTCCCAGATTACTGGAGTAGTATACTCCGGTGGCCGTGCCTTCCCGGTTATCCGAGTCAATCTGTGAGATACCGTTATCCTGAAGACTCATACGGTATCCCACCTCGTAGTAGTAACAGTTACAAGAATGCTGCAGCGCTCCTGCCACATTCAGCCCTCCGTGGGCGCTTGGGTAAATCCAGCAAGTCGGGTTCGGTTCTACTTTCTCATAGATTCCGCTGCAAGGCAGGTAGGTATTTACATTGATAACTCCTTCCATCAGACCGGCAATGGACACCAGGGGTTTATAAGTAGAACCGGGGGCCGTCTTCTCCTGGGTCGCATTATTATAGAATGGCCTTGCCTGGTCTGTCACCAATTTCTGGTAATAATTGGAATCCATTGCATTAGCAAGACGGTTATTGTCATATCCTGGATAGGACACACAGGCAAGTACCTTTCCGCTGTTGGTGTCCGTGACTACAATAGAACCGGTACAGGGTTCCAGCGCAAGCTGTCCCGGCGTAATCTCCAGCGTCTCAATCTTGCCTCGGACAAAATCATAGGCAGAGATGCCGCCGGAGTTCAATCCGTTATACTGCGTCTCATCAAATTCGAGGACTCCCTGTTCATAAAGCATCAGGCAGATTTGCCGCCCCGTCACAGCGCCCGCCTTCACCATATACCGGTAAATCAGTTTATTGAAACTGTTATCTGCATGGATATCCTCTAAAATATAATGAATCATTCCCTGATAAAGTTCATTGGAATCGGTATATTCTCCTTCTGTGGCTGCATATTCTTTTAACAGGGAGGTATCTACCCAGTTCTGAGAAATTGCATAGGTCAGATACGTATAGATATTGATACTCTCATCATCCCTCCATGCCTTATAGGTGGCGTCGTTGGTATCAATGGCTTCCGAGCGGATAACGCCGCCGCCAGTCAGAAGATCCGAGACGATATAAGTCAGGTATGCCTGCGTCTCTTTCGGGAAATCCCGATATGCCCTTGCCCCCGGGTCTGTCAGGATTGCAGAGATATCCTGTATCACACTCTCCTTCCTTGCGGAAAATGCAGCAAAGACCTCCTTCTCGGTGGCCCCTGCCTCTTCAGCCCCGAAGTGGTTCATATCCAGAATCTCGTTGTTGATGAACGTGTTGTACACATCCCCAATCGGGATGATGACGTCGCTGCCGTCCTTTACCTGGGTACGGTCATAATCTAACGCATTCTGGATTCTTGAAAGCAGGATGCCTGCAAGTTCCTGCTCGATGATATGGTACGCCGCCTTCTGTAAATTGGCGTCAATAGACAGATATACGTCGTTCCCCGCCTTGGGGTTTTTCTGATTGATTGTCTCGATTACCTTGCCCACACTATTGACGTACAGCTTAATCTCGCCTTTCTTTCCTTGAAGCTCGGAATCCATGGTCTTCTCAAGCCCGGACTTCCCGATGGTGTCCGTCTTGGAATACTCTTCTTTTTGTTCCTTGCTAAGCGCGTCGTATTCCTCCTGGGAAATCTGACCGATATATCCGATAATATTTGCAAAACAATAGCTGTCCTCATACCGCCGCATGGACTCCTCTTCAATATTGACTCCCTGAAGGCTGTCCAGATTCTCCATGACCACGGCGACCGTCTCATCGCTTACGTCCTCCGCAATGGTGGTAGCGATGAATTTCTGGTAGCTGTTCAGAGAAATTGCGTAGCGGATATTCACCAATTTCAGAACTTCCTGCCGTTCCATGGCAGACTGGTCGATTCCGTACCCGTTCACCTCATCGGTACACAGGTAGTTAATGAGCGCCTCTGCCGAGATATTCTTCTGCTTTTCGGAAAGCTCGTCAATGGTCCGCTTCCCGTATACGTCTGCAACGAACCTGAGCCGCTGTGTCTCATTCTGTGCGACATACATATAATTGTTATTGTTGTCCAGAATAATCCCGAAATTATTGATTACCGTGTCCCCGTTGGATTCCACCATTCGGATTACACTGGATACGACTCTGTTCAGTTCTTTGTTCTTATGTTCCCGGTCATCATATTCCCCGTTGTCCTCAATGGTAACTGCATATGCCAGTTCATTATATGCCAGGAGATACCCGTTGCGGTCATAGATATTGCCGCGGGTACCCTGTACCTCCTTGGTCTTCTGGATCTGAAGCTTGTAATCGTCCAGATATTCTTGCCCCTTAACGATTTGAAGGTAGAATACCCGCTGCACCAGTATTGCGGACATGACACAGAATAACAGGATAATCACGACCACCCGGGATTGAGCGATTTCTTTAAATCCGGCTTTAAACCGTTCCCATAAACTATACAAATTTGCTTGCACTCCTTTGTTCTTCTTCTTCCAGTTTCTTATTGATGTGTAATATGATTTGATAAAGCGCCAGCGTCACCAGAATGGTATACACCAGTTCCGGCAGGATAATCTCCATCAGGTGGGACCAAAAAGCAAAATCCCCCTGTAACATATATAAAAAAGCGTACGTAAGCAACCCGTACAGGAAATCACTCACGCCAATCAATACGATTGGAAGCTTGATGTCATCATCATAGAACATGCGCTCGAAAGAACCGTTCACATACCCGATGACCGAATATAACAGCATATTGAATCCCAGCGCGCCGCCCCAGAATAAGTCCACCAGAAGCCCGGAGGTAAATCCTACGGACAGGCCGGCCTTCTTCCCCCGCATGAATCCGAAAGAAGACGTCGCCACAATCAGCATGTTGGGCTTGATCGTCGCAAACGCCAGATATTGGAACACGGTACTTTGGAGCAGGAAACAGGCAAGTATCACAGCAAATGTTATGAACTTTCTCTTCATAGATCATTCTCCTTCTCCATCCTGTGCATCCTCTGGGGCTTGCGCATCCTCTGGATTCGCAGGAGCTTCCGGCTTTGCATCCTCCGGCTCCTGTTCGTTGTTCGCATCCAGCAGATTCTTTTTCGTTGTGGTAATCACCAGCACCTCCTGAAGCTTACTGAAATCCACCGCCGGAGTAATATATCCGGATCTGGTCAGGTTGTTCGCATCCACTTCAATATCGCTGACATACCCGATGAACAGCCCTTGCAGGAACCTTGGGCTTACATGGGAAGTTACCACCTGTTCTCCTGGCTCTATCTTATTATCATTGTTGGGGAGCTTTTCAAAACGCAGCCTCCCATCCGCCATCAGTTTTAAGTCGCCTCTGACCATACAGGTATCCGAAGTCGAAAGCATCATGGCGCTCACGTTGCTGGCGTCATCCACGATAGAACGTACCCGGGAATAGGTAGGACCTGCCTCGATCACAATTCCCACAAGACCGCTTCCCGCAAGTACGTTGGAATCCACCTGTACCCCGTCCCTGGTCCCTTTGTCGATGGTGAAATCTGTGAACCAGTTATTCCCGTTATTAGCGACCACATGGGCGCCAATCTTCTCATAATCAGAATAATTCTCATCCAGCTTATATAATTCCCGCAGCCGGTCCAGCTCATACTGCTCCTGTCTAAGCCGCGTGTTGTCGATGGTCAGCTCGTCTACCTTCGCCTGCAGCTTCGCATTCTCCTTCTTCATATCCTCAAGCGTCTCGAAATTATCCGACAAATCGCTCATGAACCTGCCAACATAGCTGATACCTTCCTGCATAGGAACTACCGTATAACCAGCGATAAAACGTAAGGGGCCTTTGCCGTCTGTGAACCGCTCGATTCCAAGCAGGATCACGCATAGGACCGAAATGATAATCAGCCAGTATTTACTTGAAAAAGATGATTGGTTCTTGTTCTTCATATTATCTCATCCACCTATAATTTTCGTCGAGCATGGAAAATGCAAACTTGCGCAGTTCCTTCGACTCAATAATCTTCTTCAATCCGGAGACCGCGCAGATATCCGGTTCCACGGAGGTTCGGGTCGTAATTCCCACCATCTCCTCCACATACATCTCAAGGCCTGCCGTATGCGCCACGCCGCCGGTTAAGAAAATCCCGTTCTCGTTGATTGCCTTGCGTACCTCAGGAGGTGTCCGGTCAAGGAGGGACTGGATGGCGCTGACGCACTGGAACAGCGGGTCTTTCATCGCAAGCCTTACCAGATTAATCGAAATCCCCTTGCGCATGGGAACGCCCGTAATCAGATCCCGCCCGGCAACCGTGAGCATGGCTTCTACTTCGTTGGTAAAAATCCCAAAACTCTTGCGCAGCACTTCCGCCGTATGCCTTCCAATCAGGAAGTCGTGGCTGTGCCGCACCAGATTGATGACCGACTGGTCAAAAGTTGCGCCGCCTACTTTCAGAAGACGGTTCATAACCATACCACCCCCCGCAATCACCGACAGCTCTGTAGTCTCGCCGCCGAAGTTCGCGATGAACACGCCCTTGGTGTTCTGTACGTCCAGGTTAAGCCCCACCGCGTCTGCAATCGAACGCTCCACAATATTGACCTCTTTCGCCTTTGCCGTGGAATGGATAACCAGATCGAAGAAGGCCTTCTTCTCTACCTCTGTCACATCCGTCGGGACTGCAACCACATACTCCGAACCCCGGGCGAACTGCCGGTCCTTCTTGAGCAGGTTCTGCAAAAGGAACTGCATGTCATGGAATCTGGATATGACGCCTTCCTTCATGGGAAAGACTACCTCGATATTGGAAGGCGCCTTCTCGTACATCGAAAAGGCTTCGTCCCCCACTGCAAAAATCTCCTTCTCGTTCTTCAATGCAATTACATCTTTTTCTTTCCATATGGTATCTTTCTTCTTATCGTAAACCTTAATCTCGTAGGAACCAAGATCAAGACCGTATACATTCCTCGCCATCTGACATAGATCCTTTCTAAAGCATGCCCTCTTCCCTGAAACTTACATAACAATTATTCCCAATAATGATGTGGTCTAACAGCTCAATACCAATCAAGGCTCCTGCATCCAGGATTCGTTTGGTTATCAGCATATCTTCCCGGCTCGGGGTCGGGTCGCCGCTTGGGTGGTTATGCATAATCACGATGGACACTGCATTCTTCTGTAACGCTTCTATAAAAAGCTCTCTCGGCGTGATCAGCGAGGCGTTCACCGTCCCCTTCGATACATTCGTCTCTCCGACCAGCTTTGCTTTCGTATTCAACATCAGAAGCTTCATAAGCTCCTGCTTCTCGTGACGCATGTCTTCCATATAATATCTGGCAATCGACTCCGGTTCCGCAAAACACAAGGCTTCCTGATAGGATGCCTTGGAGAGCCGCTTGGCAAGCTCGGAGATACAGGAAATCTGGATTGCCTTTACCTTCCCGATGCCCTTGATTCCCATGAGCCGCTCCATGCTGAACTGGTGCAGCCCTAAGATTCCGGTCTCCCCGGCGTGGTAGAGTATCCTTCTTGAAAGCTCCAGAGCGTTCTCGCCCTGTGTGCCGGTACGCAATAGAACCGCCAACAGCTCTTCATCACTTAAAGCATGTACCCCTCTACGTTCGCATTTCTCATAAGGGCGTTCCGTCTTTGGTATCTCCTTTATGGTATTTGACTGCTTCATCTCATCTTTGGATTCGTACGACACTCATAACAGACTCTATAAGAAACGATAAATAATGACAGCAAGAATCACGCCCACAATACTTGCAATGGTAATCTTGATGGATAGGCCAAATGTCAGCACCAGAATCCCGAAATTCAAGACAACCGGCTCCTGCAGCCCGAAGGATTGGCCGTAACCCAGCCAACTAAGCGCCGGCACTCCCTCAGCCAGCATACCGATAAAGCCTCCAAGCACAATCCCTGTCAGGATAAACAGGAACAAAGCCCAGGAATTCTTGCCTCCTGCTCCCTTCATATGTACTCCTCCTCGTTTTGTCTATCTGAAAACTCAATACATTTTACCATATTTCGGAAACGGTGTATAGGGTTATCACATTAAAAATTTCTTAAAGTGGCGGGCGGGGTGTCGAAAAGGAGGGGATTTTCGGTCATTTTCGGCGCCTTAAAAGGGACGGTATTTTTCTGCGATTGCCTGTGCAATCTTGAGTCCGTCGATTGCGGCGGATGTGATACCGCCGGCATATCCTGCTCCTTCGCCGCAAGGGTAGAGTCCCGATACCGTGCTTTGGAAGGAGGCGTCTCTTAGGATGCGCACAGGAGAGGAGGTGCGGCTTTCTACGCCGGATACCACTGCGTCCGGACGCCCATATCCTTTGAGGCGTTTCTCGAAAGAATAGATGCCTTCTTCGATGGCTTTCGCCAGTTCTTCCGGAAAGATAGACCTTACGTTGCCCCATGTGAAGCGCCCTTTCATTTGGGGAATGACTGCCCCGGGGGTTTTGGTGGGGCGGTTCTTACAAAAATCTCCAAAAAGCTGAACCGGAATGTTTCCGCTTCCAGCCTGATATGCGGCTTCTTCCAGCCTGCGCTGGAATTCCATTCCAAGGAGAGGGTCAGCATTTTGGGACGTTTCATCTGTCTTTAAGGCCTTTTGGCAGTCCTCGGGCGTGACTGTCACGACGACTGCGCTGTTGGCATTGACACCATCTCTTGCGTGGTAGCTCATGCCATTGACTGCTAAGCGCCCCTCTTCGGAGGAAGCGTTGACCACATATCCGCCGGGACACATGCAGAAGGTGTAGACTCCTCTTCCGTCCGGGAGCTTTGCCGTTAATTTGTAGGCGGCGGCCGGAAGATTGGAATCATGCCCGGATCCATATTGCGCCAAGTCAATCATTTCCTGCGGGTGTTCCATGCGGATTCCGACGGCAAATGCTTTTGCCTCCATGGGGATTTGGCTGCTTTGGAGCATGGAAAATGTATCCCGCGCGCTGTGGCCGATGGCCAGGACTGTAATCTCTGTGTTCAGGATATCCGAATCCTGTACATTTTTTTCGTCATTTTCGCAGGCCTGTCTTTGCACCTTGAGCGCAGATACGCTCTTTTTCCCTTCTTCTTGTGTAATGACAAGGTCTGTTACCTGTGTCTGGAATCTTACTTCCCCGCCATGGGCAATGATAGATTTCCGCATGTTTTTGACCACTTTTGCCAGGATATCCGTACCGATATGGGGTTTATTCTGGTACAAGATTTCTTCCGGCGCGCCGTTTTCTACAAAAATCTCTAACACTCTGCTGTTTCTTCCTTCGGGATCGTTGACCAGTGTGTTCAGTTTTCCATCCGAGAATGTCCCTGCCCCGCCTTCGCCGAACTGGACGTTTGAGTTGGGATTTAAGACTCCCGACTTCCAGAATTCTTCCACGTCTTTCATCCTCTTTTCCACAGAGGCCCCACGTTCCAAAAGAATTGGGCGGTAGCCAAGGCGGGCAAGCTCATACCCGCAGAACAGGCCGGCAGGGCCGGTACCCACAATGACGGGACGAAACTCAAACGGTTTCGTTCCCCTTGCGTCCAGGAAATACCGCTTCTCCTGAGGATTTATTTGGATATTGGTAAGCTGCTTCTGTTTCCGGACATGCTTTTTTACTTCATTTTCATTTTTTACGGTTACATCTATGGTATAGACATAGAAAAGCTGGGGCTTTTTCCTGGCGTCTAAAGACTGCTTTTTTAGGGTGTACGAAAGAATCTCATCTTCCCTGATGTGAAGAAGCCTGCAGATCTTCGCCTGCAAATCCACCTCTGTGTGGTGGATGTCTAATTTTAGCTGACTGATTCGTATCATTCTTAGTTTCTCCTTCATGATATCCTAAAACCATGCTCTATGACGGTAAGATAGTATTTCGCAAGTGTATCCGGCGGCGTTGCCATTCTCTGGCGTACCCACCACTCTATGGTATCCGTAAAACTTCCCACTAGAAAATTTTCCAGATAAGAAACCGGTATCTCCATACTGCTCTCCTTTACCAGCCCGGCAAACATTTCCTTTAAGTAGGACTTGAAATAGTTCAGGAATAGTTCCCCGCTTTCACCCGAGAGCAGACGTATGATTTCCGCCTGGTTGTCTTTCAGATGGTACAGGATATGGGTAATCCTTGTCTTCCGTTCATTGGAAGAACCGGAAAAGTCATGGGTCGGTTCTGTCTCTAAATGGTCGGAAAATACATGCCGGAACATATCGGAACAAAGTTCATTGAGAAGCTCTTCTTTTGTGCCGAAATGTGCGTAAAATGTACTTCTTCCGATATTCGCCCGGTCTATGATTTCCTGTACCGTAATCTGGTTGAATTTCTTGTGTTCCAGCAAGGCGGAAAAAGCGTTGAAAATTGCCTGACGGGTTTTCTGCTGTCTTCTGTCCATAACCTCTCCATTCCGCCGCCTCTGAGGTTGGCGGCACAAATGCTCCTTAGATGGACATTTTATCCAAAATGTCCCGTAACATACATTTTTACGTTTCTGGTTCTTGTCTGCGAATCCATCACTCTTTATAATATTATCGAACATTATGTCAGATAACGGATATTTCATACCGCATCTTTTATTGTCAGATATCGGATACCGCTATCGGATTAAGCCTGATTGTAGAAAGGAAATTCTCATGATAAACAGATTGAGCCCCCAGAAAAAAGCCGCCGGATTCGCAATCCTGGCGGCGGCGCTCTACGCCGTGAATTCACCGGTTTCCAAACTGCTTCTTAACCATGTGCCCGCCGCCTTGCTTGCCGGGTTCTTATACCTTGGCGCAGGCATCGGTATGTTTTTTGTCGGAAAAATCCAGAATGCCGCAAACATCGGCCATGGCGAACTCCCGCTGACAAAAAAAGACCTGCCTTTTACCGTAGGAATGGTGGTTCTGGACATTGCCGCCCCTATCTGCCTGATGGCAGGGCTTGCAAATACCACAGCGGCAAACGCTTCTCTTTTAAATAATTTTGAGATTGTTGCAACATCTGTCATCGCACTGCTTCTATTTGGAGAGGCAATCCGCCCTCGTCTGTGGTGCGCAATTGCCTGTGTAACGGCGGCAAGCGCCATGCTTTCTTTCGAGGATATCAACAGTTTGACCTTTTCCTTTGGTTCTCTCCTCGTCCTCCTTGCCGCCGCCTTCTGGGGACTAGAAAACAACTGCACCCGTATGCTTTCCACAAAAAATCCCCTGCAGATTGTCACGGTCAAAGGAATCTTTTCCGGGCTGGGTTCCTTAGCCTGCGGCATTGTCATCGGGGAACGGTATTTCCAGCCGATCTATATTCTCCTTGCCATGCTGTTGGGTTTTGTGGCGTATGGGCTGAGTATTTTTTTCTATATCTATGCGCAGCGTACCTTAGGCGCCGCAAAGACAAGCGCCTATTATGCGGTCGCGCCGTTTATCGGAGCCGCCCTCTCTTTCCTGATTTTTCATGAGATGCCTTCCGGGATATTCCTTGCCGCTCTTTTGCTGATGCTATTGGGGACTTATCTGGCTTGAGCGCCATTCCATGACCTGTGCCAATATCTGCTCCATGTCAACCTTGGAAAAGTCTGTGGTATCTATAACAATCTGTTTACCGCCGACGCAAAAAGTATCGAAGCCTCTGGATTCGATTCCTTGCAGATAATCTTCAAACGAAAGGGATGCTGCCTTTAATTCCTCCAGACTATGCTCCCGTTCTTCCGGGTAACAATCGTTCAGCACATGGCCCTTATGTCTCGCAGGGCTTATGTTCCGCTCTAGGAAACGCTGATGGACGGCCATGTAATCTCCGGTCAGCGTCACGGTTAACGCGGGATACCGGTACTCTTCCAGAAGAGCCGTGATTCCCGCTTTGGAAATATGTTCAAAGTTATTTTCCAGAATGAAGGGCTGCCCTACCTTCATTAATTGCTTTGCCGCATAATAAATCATTTCCATGCCGGCGATTCCAAGATTGACTTTTTCTTTTCTTGAGTGAAATCCCACATGGTCGTATAACAGTTCTTTGACCGTGTCCTTGGAAAAGACGGGCAGATGCATCCGTTCAGACAGATATTCTGCCATGGTGGTCTTCCCCGCCGCCGGGATTCCTGTCACTAATATACAATACATGTTTCCGCCTGCCCTTTCTTGTGTGTTTTTCCTGAAGCATCGATAAAACAGAATACAATCCCATAATCAGCGCGCCGCTGATTAACAGGCCGCCGATAATATCCGTAAACCAATGTGCGCCTGAAACCAGCCTGCCGATTACCATCACTGCCATGATGATGATGGAAACCACCCTGACGATGCCGTTTATTTTTTTGTTCTTCACCAGTAAGCCGCATTCCAGCATTGCGGCGGCCATAAAACAGCACGCCAGCATGGTATGGGAAGAAGGATACGATGCTTCCAGATATCCGTCTATGAGAATCGGCCTGTAATTCACGATATATATTTCAAAAAGTATGTATACCAGAATGACCGCGGTATAGAAGACTCCAAGGGCGATGATACTTTTGTCCACTTTGAGCAGGCTTTTCCTTTGGATAAGCTGTTTAAGCCCGACGGCCGCAAAGATTCCCGCCGTAGACAGCGGGACAAATCCAAGCCAGTATGTGATAGAATACCAAAGTGTGTGGACTCCGAGAAATTCATGGATAGGCCCGTTAATTGAGGCAAAACCTACGCTTGAACTCTTAGGGCCGATGGTATGGACGTCCACGATCTGAATTAAAACCGTGAAAAGAATAAATAGAATCACCCATATTCCAGTAACAATAAAATTTCCGGTTTTCTTTTGCATCATACATTCCTCGTTTCTAGTCTTTGAATTTTTGCACTTTCTCAATTACACAAGTATGCATCTTCGTCTTCCTGTCATAGCTGATTCCTGCAAGGAGCAGATTCCCTTTATAATCTTTCAGGGCGTCTACATAGTTTCTATCCTTAATCTGGGCAATCGCACCCTTCGCTTCCCGATTCCATTTGAGTTCAATGACCACCGCAGGCTTATCCGGATGCATCTTCCGCGGAATCAGGCAAATGTCCGCAAATCCTTTCCCGCTGGGCAATTCCCGAATAATCGTATAGTACTCCCTGGCAAAATAGAACGCCAGATTGATAGTACAGCTCAGGGAATTCTCATCATTATACTGTAAAAATGAAATCTCCTTGTGGGCACGGTCAATGCCTTCTGCCACTGCCTGTCCGTCCATCTCCCATAAGGATTCCAGCAGTTTCCGGGAAGCCTCCACTGAACGGGCCACTTCCTGCCAGTCCATGGTACGGATGGCATTTTCATACTCCTGCGATACCTCTTTGTTAGGAATGCCGACAGTTCCCTGTATGCTGTTGTAGGTCAGATACCCCAGATGCACCAGCAGCGTCAGCACGTCATCCTTTGTGGCAAATGTAGTCATAAATGATTCTTGACTGCAGCAGTCCAAGCATTTCGTCTGCACTGTCTGTCGCACTTAAAAATTCCTGCATATTAATCTTGATTACATCGTATTGATTCAAGTGAGCCTTGTATAATTCCGTTTGTCTAATCCCGAAATCTTGGAACAAATCAGACGAGTCTTCATCCTTGGCATAGTAGGCTGCTAACATATCCGCTGCCATAGATTTCCCAAAACGCCTTGGACGGCTGACGCAGATATATTTCTGCCGCGTATTCAGTACCGCGTTCATCTGTTCAATCAGCCCGGTCTTATCTACATAGATTGCAGAATTCAGGCTTTCACGGAACCCCTTATTCCCCGGATTGAGATAACTTCCCATACGTCTTTTCTCCCCTGTACGCTTCATTTGTTCCTCCATGAATTCTAACATAATGTTCAGTTTCAAACGACCGCCTCCACTAATATCTTATCACCTAGCCGAATCTCCTTCACACCAATCTCATTCTTTCGGTTAAAATTGAAGCTGAGCATATATCCTTTCTTCAAGCCAAAGTGGTCAAGATATCCCGAAAGCTGCTTTTCTCCCCGCTCATTGTACGCGTTTCCCCGCCAAATCTTGAGTTCACAGATATGCTGCTCCCCACGATAGTCAATAATCAGATCCATTCTCTCCTGATTTCTGGTCTCCGACTCCACATAACAATTCCCCGTCCCATTGATAATCGGTTTCAAGAAAAGCATAAAATATCTCCTGCCCTCTTCCTCAAGAAAAGCCTCTTCCCTGTCTCCATATAAATAATCGAAAGTCTCAACAAACTTTTCAAGCACCCGCCTGACATTTAAATGGCCGTCAATGATAAATTGATTCTTCTTTCGTGAACCTTCCATATAAATATCCTTATTTTGCTCTTTATAATTTGACAAAAATCGGTGATACAGACGGTTTTCAAATATCCTGTTCGCAATCCTTACCATAGAATCCTGAACTTCTATAAATCCAAACATACGGGCGTTCCTGACGACCGGGTCATCCGCATCATAGGCAATCGGCTGCCCTTGGAAGAGATAACGGGAAATGACCGCATTTAATTCCGGGTATTGATACAATTTATTCATAAGTGAATCAAACAGAGGATTATTTTCTTCTAACAGCATCTTTACAGCCGTCAAGAAACCGGCCTTCGTCCATACACTGGCATAATCTGAGAAATCTGCCGTACCCCTGATTTGTTCATCCATCAGTTTACAGAGACGCGACACCAGATAAGGATACCCGGATGTATACTCATAGAGCAAATCTGCTATTTCTGTAATATTCATCCCCGTATGGTGTTCTGCCTCATATTCTGCAAGCATTCCTGCTATTTCTTTCCTGCAAAAACTCATATCCACACGAAAATCAGCAGCAATGTTCCACGGACTATTTTCCCTATAGATATCGTCCGGATAGTGTTTCCCTCTGATACTACGCACATCATAGACCCCTGCAAGAATCACGGACTGAAACGTCCGTACTTTTCTTCTCTTCAAATAGCAGGCTCTAATCTGCGCCAGAAAATCAACAAACACCTGATTATTTCCAGCGGTATCTGCCTCGTCGATCATCAGGACAATTCTTTTTTCCGATTCCTCACACCATGCTTTCATCACTTTGAAAAGCGCCTGAAGTGAGCCACGCCGCGCTGATTGAGTGGCAAATGCAGAAAATTTCTCTTCCATTCCGTCCGGCAGCCCCGGGGCGAAATCCAACAGCTCTTCCGAAAAAGCCGCAACGAAAGACTGTTCACTTTCAAAGGCCAACGAACTCATAGCCTGAAAATCCAGGCTCACAACTTCATATTCTTCTTTGAGGTACTCCTCCAAGGCAGACAAGATAGTAGTCTTACCGTATTGTCTTGCACGGTTGATTACAAAATACTTCTCGGCGTCTATCATACTTTTTATTTCTTCCAGACGGCCGGACAAATCAACCATATAGTGAAGCCCCGGGTCACAATACCCGTCTGTGTTAAATGTTCGATTCATCATTACCCCAACCTTTAAAATCACCTCTTTTGATTAAAGTATACATGATACCTCCTCCGGCCGTCAAATAAAATCGAAACTTAACGAAGCAACTTAGCGATGGGACCGTAAAAAATATACCGTAAGCCCAAGCGTCACCACTTCCGTCACAGGAGCCGCAAGCCACACCCCTGTCATCCCCAACCAATATGGCAGAGTAAAGATACACGCGAGCAAGACTACAAATCCCCTGGACGCCGAAATCACAGCCGACTGAAACGCATGCCCCGTAGCAGTAAAATAGAAAGAAGTGACGGCATTTACGCCCGAAAAGAAAAAAGAAGTCATAAAAATAAGCATTCCTGCTCGTATCATTCCTGCCACCCTGCCGCTTCGCACGAATATCCCGCTGTACCAATCCATTCCCGCAGCCATCAGAAAGAATACTGCCATTCCCGCTAAAAAAACATACCGGTTCGTCCGTTTCCGAATAGCACAAGCCAATACCTTCTCCTTTGCTCCATAGGCAAAACTAATCAGCGGGCTTGTCCCCTGTCCGAATCCCACAATAATCATGTTGAATGCATACGCCACATATCCCACAATCGTAAAAGCCGTCACGCCGTCCGTCCCTATCTTCCTCATAATCACAAAATTATAGGCAAACATGGCAATTCCCGTAGACATCTCGCCAATAAATTCCGAACTCCCATTTAAGATAGACTGTACACAGATTTCCACGGAAAACCGGAACTTTCCCAGACGGTAAAGCCTCGTCTTCCTCACGAAAAAGTACAAGATGCACATAAGAGAAGCCACTGCAGCCAGAAGGGAAGCCAGCCCAATCCCGGCAACGCCCATATGGAACCAGTCCGCAAAGACATAATCCAGAAAAATATTCAACAGCACGTCCATGATACTGATTTTCATATAGTACTGGGGATGCCCTTCCCCGCGGATAAACATCCCAAACGAAGAATTGACCACCATCACCGGCAGCTCTAGAAGCATAATCCCATAATAATCCCGAAAATACCCGGCGACTCGCCCTTCTGCGCAAAGAACGGAAAGCATGGGTTCAAAACAGAATCCCATGACACAGCCAAGCAATGCCGAAAACACCAACGTAGTCACAATGGTCTGCCGGAACACCTGATTACTCTCATCCCTGTTCCCAGCGCCCAGAGCCATCCCGGCAATCGAAACACCTCCGATGGAAACCATTAGACCTACGCCAAGGTACAGATAGATGATCGGAAGCCCGAGATTAACCGCCGCAATCCCTTCCTTTCCCACATAGTTGCCGATGAAGAACCCGTCTGCAACAGTAACCATAGAAGTGAGAATCATGGAAATGATTGATGGTATCGAAAACTGCCAAATCATCCTTGCCGTATCCTGTTTCATCTGCTCCAAATTCATAAAAATTCCTCCTTCAATCATGTAATACCCATTCATTATAAGAAGGAACTAAAATATATACTTCTGAATTCTTGCCCTCTCCAGATGGCATTTATTTCACAGGCACACAGATATCCAGCTCCATATACAACGTCTCACTGTCTACCTCATGATAAATATCAAACAGGCTTTTCGTTGCATCCAATTCATAAGAGACTCTCGGCAGCCACACCAGAAATATGGTCTGGTACGCCGCATAAATATGTTTGGCATGCCCCTTGAAATGATATACAATACATTTCCCGCCCTGTATTTGCGCTCTATTCGTAAGCGGACAATTTTCACCGACACTCATACAGATATCATACAGACAGTGTCCGGCGCCCGTCACGGCCGGGTCGTCATAGGTCCGCTCTATAAGAAGAGTTTCCTCTGTAATAAACTCCCGGTATTTTTCGATAAATCCATCCCAATCCCTGCACAGGTTCTCATAACTCCCGAAACGTCTCTCATAGATTACATCGTAATCCGGGACAGTTTCTATGGTAATCTTGCGGCCGCAAGCTTCAAAACTTTCCACCTGCCAGTTTTCATGGTGAAAGAAGGGATGCGCCATCGAAGAAGCATAGCTCTGTCTGCGGAAATCCACAGGAGCCATGCGGTAATGCAGACGGAATGCAGAGCTAAAATTGGACGGGCTATACCCATAATCCGCGCCAATCTCCGTAATCTGGCGCCCCTGCTCCGTCTTGAGCCGAAACGCGCTCTGCTCAAGCTTCACCCTCTTAATAAACCCGTAAACACTCTCCCCCGTCTGCTCCTTAAAAAGACGGCTGAAATAAAACTTGGAGAAATGGCAATGCCCCGCCACATCTCCAAGGGTAATCTCTTCTTCAATATGTTTTAAAATATAATCAATCGCCTGATTAACAGCTTCGTTCGTAATCATGCCCAATCCTTCTTTTCGCTCTTTACTGTCAAATACCTCCGATCAGAACTTCATTTCCGCAAAATGCAAATCCATATTTACGGATACGTCCCTTCGCAATCCCTTTTGCCTCCAAAACCGCCTCATAATTTTTCTCCTCAATCTGCCTCAGGGCAGCCTTTACCGTATCCGCAAGCTCTTTTTCTTTCTTAGGCTGAAATACCTTAAATTCCAGAATAACCCCATCGTCAGTCTCGTTTAATGGCTCCATCATCACGTCATATCTTCCAAACCCGCTCTCCCTGTTAGATGTCAGCACATACCTTCCCCTAAGCTCCACCATAAGTCCCAACACGAAGCCATGGTAAAAACGTTCCGGTTCCTTTTTTGAAGGATTTTTCCCAGTATCGAAACAACTAAATACAGACTGGGATACCTCATTCATATAGTCGTTCATTGCGTCTACGTCTATAATTTCTCGCTTTCACATTGGCGAAAGACAGACTAATGACCGGATATGTCCCTTGCAGATAATGATAATTCTCGTCTTCCCAGATAGAAAGTCCTTCAAACAAATCCTGCCTTCCCGCATATTTGACCGAGAAAAACTGCTCTAACATACTCATATTCAGTGTCTTTCCAAATCTTCTGGGACGGGCAATCAACGTCACAGCATCATCGGCCTCCCACCATTCTTTTATAAAATGAGTTTTATCCACATAAAAATTATTCTTTATCCGAATATCCTCAAAATTCTGATGTCCAATACCTATCGTCCTTCCCATTTGAAAAACCTCCTACAGAATATCATTTGCCATGGCAATACCGCTGGAACGATTTTTCTCGCCGATTCTTTTCAATATATCCCCACCATAATCCGAAGGCCGGGAATCCTTTTGATCAAATGATACGCCAACAGGGTTAGCAAAAAACTGCCGGCTCCGATACAGACCACCTGTAACCAAAGTATATCACAAAAACCCAAGACCTCATACGCCAAAGCAACCAAAATCGACTGATGCAAAAGATAAATAGGGTAAGAAGCATGATTCAAATATTCTGTAACCCTTGTCTTCTCGTCCAAATATCTCTTTCCCATCACAAGCAGCGCCAAAATCGAGATCCATCCGATAAAATTGACCCACAGATCGCCATAATAGGAAAACCGATAATAAAGCCCCACAGAAACCACCGTCACAATCCCCCATAGGCCTGCCAGCCATTTCCCATTATGTTCCAGCTTACCAATCACCACATCATTACTCAGCACATAATATCCCGCCCAAAATAAAGCCAAATCCTTACCGATACTGAACCCGCCGAAATTGCCCAGATAGTACATTAGCCATACCGGAATAAATAAAAACACCACGCCTAAGACCGGCATCTTCTCTACCCGCAAAGCCGCCCTTTCATAGGGGATAAACCTAAACAACACTACAGCAAACAAGGAAATCAAAAACAGAAACAATACAAACCACAGATGCCCCGGTGTGAACCCACCGTCATATCCGCTCAGATCCGTAACATGGGTAAAAAAGTAAACCCAATGCTCCCACAAGCTCCCGGTATAATGGTAAAAAAATTTTCTTGCAAACAAACTCTGGAAGGGCACAAGCAGAAGCATCCCACAGATAAAGGGAATCAGCAATTTACGGATGCGCTGTACCACAAACTCCCTGAAAGACCTTCTCTCCAGCGCGAACCGCGCGCTCATGCCCGCTAAGACAAACAGAAGCGGCATGAACCAAGGATTCACTGCCACGATACAGGTACTCAAGATCCGGTTCTCCCCCTGCCAGATATAAAAACGCGAACCGAAATCATTCCAGATCATAAACGTATGAACCGGAAATAGCAGCAGGATCGTATAATTCCGCAGATTGTCTATATAATATTTCCGAGTTTCTGCGCCCTGCCCGTTCATCTGAAAACCTCCTTTGCAGCAGACTTAAAAGTTTCACCTCTAAAGTTCCCGGCGATACCTCAGCATATGGTATGGATGCCCGTCCTTGCAGTCCGTTTCAGGAATGACAGAAAAAACCGTAAACCCAAAGGATTCTGCCAGTTTCCTAGACGCCAGATTTTCATCTCTGGATGAATAAATAAATTCCTTTGCGTCAAACATTTCCTTACAATATTGCATCAGACAGGCCAAAATCTGCGTCCCAAAACCCTTTCCTACATAATCCGGTCCCAGACAGATCCCGGCTTCCTGATAAACAAAAGGCTCCACCTTTTCCACACCTGCAAAGCCAATAGATGTGCCGCCCTCCTTTTCATAGACCAGATAGGTATCATGGCTCTTCTGAAATTCAATCGTTTTCAGGATTCTGGCCTTGGCGTCGCTTTCACTTGTGGTAATGCTCCACATCATATACCGCGCAGTTTCCGGATGCCGCCAGACATTGGCATACATATCCTTCCAGTCAGAAAATTTTGCCTTATTAAGAATTAAATCCTTGGTTTCCAGCATATTCCTTCCCTCCGAACCACAAAAATATTCCCTTCTACAACACAGCCGCCTTCCCCGCAAGATATCCGGTAGCCCAGGCCCATTGAAGGTTGAAACCTCCGCAGATGCCGTCCACATCCAACAATTCCCCTACAAGGTACAGTCCATCTACGCACAAAGATTCCATCGTCTGGGGGCTTATCTCCCTTGTCCGGACGCCTCCAGCGCTGACCTGCGCATTTTCAAATCCATTGGTATCCTGAACCGACAGCACGATTCCCTTGCATTTCTTTGCAACCTCCCGAATCTTCCGTTCATCCAAATCCGACACCTGCGTCTGCATCCGCACTTTTGCCTGCTCCAATATCCGCGGAATTAATTTCCGGTTAAATATCCCCGCAAGCCATTCCTCCGCCGTAAGATTCTTACGATTCCCGGCAAGCTTCACGAGCAATCCAAACACTTCCTTCTTGGAATATTCCGGCAGAAAATCTAACAAAACCTCCGAGCGCTTCTTCTCCAAAAGCCCCATGGCAAGAAAGCGGCTGATTTGAAAGACCGGAATCCCGGAAATACCATAAGCCGTAATCTGTACCTCACCACGATCCGAAAAGACCGCTTCCCCGTCAACCAGCGCCGTCACTGCGGCCTCCGTACGCACTCCCGACGCTTTTCCAAAGGGATGGTTCTTCGCCCTAAGCTGCACCAACGACGGAACGACAGAAGCCACACTATGTCCAAGAGACTTTGCGAGACGAAACCCGTTTCCATCCGAGCCAAAGACAGGAGCAGCCATCCCTCCGCAGGCAAGAATCACCCGGTCTGCCCGGAACGTGTGCTTCATCATTTTTTCGTTCCTTTGCCCATGCCCTCTTGCCTCGGGAATCAAAGCGCCTTGTTTCCCATCCTGAAAACGCTCCGTAACCCTGATACAGAATCGAGTCTGTTCCTTCACAACAGACTCTACTTTCACTCTACAGTAAATCTTGACCCCAAGGCGTTTTAATTCCAGCTCCAGAACCTCAAGCACAGCCGAGGCCTGTTCGGAACGAGGGTATGCATAATCCCCCCTCATCCGCGCCACAAGCCCCAGAGACGAAAAAAAACGAAGCGTATCTTCATATCCAAACTGCGCAAGCACACTTTTCGCAAACCCTATATCTTCACCACGGTAGCAGGATTCTACACAAGAACTCACAGCCTGACGGTTCGTCAGATTACACCGGCCATTCCCTGTTGCAAGAATCTTCCTGCCAATCCGTTCATTTTGTTCCAGAATAAAAACCTCTGCCTGCCTGTCGTTTCTCGCAGCGGCAATCGCCGCCACAATCCCTGCGGCTCCCCCGCCGATAATTCCAACTCTTCTCATGATACCCGCCTAATTACTGAACTATCATCTATCTTTAAACATCCTAATTACTATGCCCTCATAATACAACCACGCCCTCCCGCACCAGATGCTCAAGAGACATCAAGATTCCAAGCCGCCCATGATGCCAAGTCAGCCCGCCCTGAAAATATACGGCATAAGGCGGTTTGATCGGACCGTCCGCGCTCAGCTCAATGGACGACCCTTGCACAAAAGCGCCCGCCGCCATGATCACATCACTGTCATATCCAGGCATCGCCCATGGTATCGGCGTCACAAAGGAATCCACAGGAGCTGCCGCCTGAATCCCCTTGCAGAATGCAATGACCCCCTCCGGTTTTCCGAAGGTTACAGCCTGGATAATATCATGCCTGCTCTCACTGCCATTCGGCACTACGGCAAACCCAAGCTTCTCATAAATATTTGCCGCAAAAATAGCCCCCTTCAACGCGCCCGCCGTCACAGTTGGAGCAAGGAACAATCCCTGATAAAAAGACTGCATCACCCCAAGAGAAGCTCCGACTTCCTTTCCAAGTCCCGGAGAAGTCAGGCGGAAACCGCATGCCTCAATCAAATCCTTCCTTCCTGCAATATACCCACCAATGGGAGCAAGCCCGCCTCCCGGGTTCTTAATCAGCGACCCGACTACTAAATCCGCTCCAACGTCGCTGGGTTCTATGGTCTCCACAAACTCTCCATAACAATTATCCACCATACAGATGATATCCGGCCTGATATTCTTGACAAAATGAATCAACTCCCCAATCTGCCCCACAGAAAAACTAGGCCGGGTCTGATAGCCCTTGGATCTCTGAATCGTCACCATCTTCGTGTTCCCGCCAATTGCCTTACGTATCCCGTCAAAATCAAAAGTCCCGTCTGAAAGAAGCTCCACCTGCGAATAGGAAACTCCATATTCTGCAAGAGACCCCTTAGACGGACGGATACCGATAACCTCCTCAAGCGTATCATATGGCTTTCCCACAGGCGACAAAAGCTCATCGCCCGGCCTTAAATTCGCGCCAAGCGCCAGCGCCAGCGCATGGGTGCCGCAAGTAATCTGCGGGCGCACCAACGCACTTTCCGTATGGAACACAGAAGCATAAACCTCTTCCAGCGTATCCCGTCCCACGTCATTATAGCCATACCCGCTGGCATAATGGAAACACCCCTCGCTGACCTGGTTCTTCTGCATGGCGTGAATCACCTTGAGCTGGTTATACTCCGCCACATTGTCAATCGCAGCAAACCGCTTGGCAAGTCCTACTTCTACCTCTCTGCCAAAATCCAGCACCTCTCTGCGAATCCCTAATTCCTTATATAATGAAATGATATCAAAATCATAATTATCTTCTTTTGCCATAAATCCTATTCCCCTCTTCCTTATTCTTCTGGTTACAACCACGAGTCCAAAATCTTCGTCCTCACAACCGCGCACTTCGCATCAAACACAGGATTCAACGGCTGAATCTGCATAATCACCTCCGCCGCCTCCTTATACTTCTTCATATCATAAAGCAGCGACGCCCGGTTCAGCTCAAACAAAGCCTCCTCCCCCTTATCCCGAATCAAAGGCTCTAACGCCATCAACTCCCGGTACGTAGCCTCCGCATTCTGGGAACGGGCATAGACCATCAGCAAAGTATTCATTTTCTTAATAAACTTACTCCGAAATAATTTTCTCAACCCAGTTCGCCCCTTACATATCTTATCATATCACATAAGATTCTATCCTCATCATAACCATATTCATCCTTATTTATCCAGATTACCTCCCTCTCCCTCTTGAACCAGGTAATCTGCCTCTTGGCAAAATGTCTCGTATCCCGCTTCAGCCTGTAAATGGCCTCCTCAAGGCTTAGCTCCCCGTCCAGATAAGCAAATATCTCCTTATACCCAAGTCCCTGCATAGACACCATATCCCGCTTACAGCCCATATCCCGCAGAGCCGCCACCTCATCCACAAGCCCGTCTTCTAACATCCGGTCCACCCGACTGTCAATCCGCTCATACAACCGTTTCCGGTCGTCATTCAGCACAAAATAAACGAACCGGTAAGGAGACTCCTTCTGCCGCTCCCGCTCATTATGCTCCGAAATCCGCTGACCCGTCTGGTGGTAGAACTCAAGGGCCCGGATGACCCGTTTCACATTATTCTCATGAATCTGCAAAGCCGAAGCCGGGTCCACCGCCCTAAGCCGTTCATGGAGCGCCGTTTTCCCCTGCCTGCCTGCAATCTGCTCAAGCTCGCGGCGATAGGAATCATCCCCGTCATTTTCCGAAAAATCAATATCATAGAGCAAAGCCTGAATATAAAATCCTGTCCCGCCAACCACAATCGGGATATGCCCCCGGGCATAAATTCCCTCCATCGCCGCCTTCGCCATCTGCTGAAAACGCACCACATGGAATTCCTCCCAGGGCTTTAACTCATCCACCAGGAAATGAGGAATTCCTTCCATCTCCTCCGGCCGTACCTTGGCAGACCCAATGTCCATATATTGATAGACCTGCATAGAATCCGCAGAAATAATCTCCCCTCCAAGCGCCTTGGCAAGCCCAATCGATGCGTCTGTCTTCCCGACAGCCGTAGGCCCGGTCAGAACTACTAATGGTTTCTTCATATTTACACAATCCTTTTAAACTTTTTCTCCAGCTCCCGCCGGCTCATGGCAATAATCGTCGGCCTTCCGTGGGGACAGTGGTAAGGATTCTCAAGCTTTAGAAGCTCGCCAATCAGCGCATCCACCTCCGCAGCCGACAATCTCATATTCCCCTTCACAGCCGCCTTACAAGACATGGACGCCACCTTCTCGTCAATCATCTCCGGCGACAGATTCCGGTTCACCTCATCCGACAGGCTGTCAAGCATCTGCAAAAGCAGCTCCTTCTTCGCAATACTGAACAGATTATCCGGAACCGCCCGGACGACAAAGGACTCCTGTCCAAATTCCTCGAACTCGAATCCGATTCTGGTAAACTGCTCCATATACCGATTCAGCAAATCCGCTTCCTGCATACTCAAATCCAGGACAATGGGCGGCGTAATCATTTGGGAAGTAAACTCCTGCGTCCGCATACTCCTAAGGGTTCTTTCATACAAGATGCGCTCATGGGCGGCATGCTGGTCAATAATATAGAGATTCTCATGGAATTCCACCAGCCAATAGGTCTCGAAAACCTGCCCAATCAAATGATATTCATCCTTGGCTTCCCTTGTCAGAAGCCTCTCTTCAAATAAATCCAACTGCCTTGGCTCATCCGGCGTTTGTCCTGGTTTTTTTGCAACATCTTCGGCAGTTTTGGCCAGACTCTCTGCTGGTAAATCCTGCCGCGTCCCGTTCAAATTCTTCGCATATTCCACAGTTTCGCGGATACGTCCAGACTGAATCTCTGGTTGGAAAACCCCGCTTCGGTCCGTCACCTCAGCCGACGAACGCTGGCTATGGTAAGCCTCTACACGCTTCCGCATCTTCTCCATAAAATAATCCAGATTCCGTTCAGACGGGGACGGCAAAGCAGCTTTCTCCGAACGTTCCAATCCCTCAAAAGGAAGTGCAGCCCCAGAATCTTTCTTTCTGTCCGGATTCCCGCCATACCTCCTATTATCCCCAGGCTCCTTCCTAAGATTCTCTCCCGGCGCGTCCAGCTCCACATGTGGAATCAGCTCCTCCCCATGCAGTCCCTGGCTTACCGCCTCAAACACCCGGTTGTAGACCTCCTGCTGGTTATGGAAACGAATCTCCATCTTCGCCGGATGCACATTCACATCCACGCCTTCACCGTCAATCTCCATAAGAAGCGCCACGAAGGGATACTTATGCTGCATGGAAAAATCCTTATAAGCATCCTCAATCGCCTTCGACACAATCTGATTCTTCACATATCGCCCATTGATAAAATAATTCTCAAAATTCCGGTTTCCCCTTGAAACAATGGGTTTTCCAAGGAAACCCGAAATCCGCATCCCAGGCGCCTCCCACTTGGTCCGAAGTAGATTAGATGCAATATCCCGCCCATAGACATGGTAAATCACATCCCTAAGGCTTCCATTCCCCGAACTGTGCAGCTTCGACTGCCCGTTATTGATAAACTGAAAGGATATTTCCGGATGGGAAAGGGCAAGCCTTGTCATCAAATCCCCCACATGGCTCGCCTCCGTCATAGGCGTCTTCAAAAACTTCCGTCTGGCTGGAACATTATAGAACAACTGACGAATCAGAAACGTAGTTCCATCCCGCGCCCCCGTATCCTCAATATCTACCTCCATACCGCCATGAATCCGGTATCTTGTCCCAAAGGTCTGCTCCTTCGTCTTCGTCAGCAGCTCCACCTGGGCGACCGCCGCAATACTAGACAGCGCCTCCCCCCGAAATCCCAGTGTTCCAATATGGACCAAATCATCCACAGAACGAATCTTACTGGTGGAATGGCGCAAAAATGCGTTTGGAACCTCCTTACGTTCCATCCCGCACCCATTATCGGCAATCCGAATAAGCGATATCCCTCCATCCTGAATCTCCACGACAATCGCAGTCGCCCCGGCGTCAATGGCATTCTCCACCAACTCCTTAACCACAGACGCAGGACGCTCAATCACCTCTCCCGCCGCAATCTTATCAATCGTAACCGTATCCAAAACCTGTATCTTACTCATACTCTATCCCCATCGGTTCTTCAGCTTATTTTGAATCTGATACAATGTATTCAACGCATCTATCGGCGTCAGGTTCCCAAGATCCAACCCCTTTAGCTCCTCAATCACATCGTCATCCCTCACCGTATCGAACAAGGACATCTGCGCCAGATCCACCTCGTCATAATGCTTAGGCTTTGCCGCCGGCTGCTCGCTCCCATGGGACGCAATATCCTTGATCCGATCCGTAATATCCGCCTGCACCAGCTCCTCCACGATCTCCTTTGCCCGCGCAATTACAGACTCCGGAACCCCCGCAAGCCTGGCAACCTGGATTCCATAACTCTTATCCGCACCACCCTTCACAATCTTGCGCAGGAAAATGATATCGTCCCCCTTCTCCTTTACGGCGATACAGTAATTATTCACATTATGGATCTTTCCCTCAAGCTCCGTCAGCTCATGGTAATGGGTGGCAAACAATGTCTTGGCTCCCAGAAGCTTACTGTTGCTGATATGCTCAATGACGGCCCACGCGATGCTCAGCCCGTCAAAAGTACTGGTTCCACGCCCGATTTCATCCAGAATCAGAAGGCTGCGGCTGGTGGCATTCCGCAGGATATTCGCCACCTCCGTCATCTCCACCATGAACGTACTCTGCCCGCTGGCCAGATCGTCCGACGCGCCGACCCTGGTAAAAATCCGGTCCACCAGGCCGATATCCGCACTGGAAGCCGGAACAAAAGAGCCAATCTGCGCCATCAGCACAATCAAGGCAGTCTGCCGCATATATGTAGATTTTCCCGCCATATTCGGACCTGTAATCACAGAAATCCGGTTCTTTTTGTCATTCAGGAACGTATCATTAGCAATGAACATATCATTGGGAATCATCCGCTCCACCACAGGATGCCGCCCATCCTTAATGTCAATGACCCCCTTCTCATTTATCCTGGGGCGCACATATTGATTCCGCTCTGCCACCAAAGCAAAAGAAGAAAACGCATCCAACTGCGCCACAGCTTTAGCGCTTGACTGAATCCTTAATATCTGCGCGCCAATCTGATCACGCACCTCACAGAACAACTGATATTCCAACGCATACAGCTTATCCTCCGCGCCAAGAATCGTATCCTCCAATTCTTTCAGCTCCGGAATAATAAAACGCTCCGCATTCGCAAGCGTCTGCTTACGGGTATAATAATCCGGCACCAGATTCTTGAAGGAATTGGTCACTTCCAGATAATACCCGAACACTTTATTGAACCGGATCTTCAGGTTCTTGATTCCCGTTTTCTCCCGTTCGTCCGCCTCAAGTTTCGCAAGCCATTCCTTCCCGTCTGACTTCGCCAGGCGCAGCCTGTCCACTTCCTTGTCATATCCTTCCCGGATAATTCCCCCTTCCCGCATGGCAATAGGAGGTTCATCCAAAATGGCAGACTTCACCAGCCCACAGAGATCTTCAAGCGTATCCAGGCTCTCATACAGCTCCACAAGCAGCGGAGCCTTCATCTCCCGTAAAAGATACTTAATATGGGGCAGCATGGCAAGAGAATGCTCAAAGGCAATCAAATCCCTGGGATTCGCAGACTGATACGTAATCCTGCATACCAGACGCTCCAGGTCATAGATTGAAGAAAGATACTCCCGGATCTCCTCTCTGGAAATTGCATTGTCCTTGAGTTCCTCCACAGCATCCAGACGCCGCTCGATTTCCGCCCGGTCGATTAAGGGCTGCTCAATATGCTTGCGCAGCGCCCTTGCCCCCATGGCAGTCTTGGTCTTATCCAGCACCCAGAGCAGAGACCCTCTTTTCTGCTTCTCCCTGAGCGTCTCGCACAGCTCTAAATTCCGGCGGGTAGAGCTGTCAAGCAGCATATATTTCCCTGTGGCATAGACCGAGAGCTTCGTGATGTGGGACAAATCCCGCTTCTGCGTCTCGATTAGGTATTTAAGCAGCGCCCCCGCCGCAATCACGCCGCAGTCAAAATCCCCAAGGCCAAGTCCATCGAGGCCGTTTACATGAAAATGATCCAAAAGCGTCCGCTGGCAGATAGAATCGTCAAAATACCATGCATCCAGAGAATACACCGTAATACCAAGCTTTTCCTTCAACAATTCCAGATCCATGCCGCTCATGTAGAAAGCCTCGTTGCAGACCAGCTCCGACGGCATGAACTTATAAATCTCGTCAAACAGCTTCTCCGACTCCGAAATCTCTGTGACCATATATTCCCCCGTCGTCACATCCGCCACAGACAGTCCAAAACGATCTGCAATATAGACTACGCACATAATATAATTGTTCTTCGTCTCATCCAACGCCTGCACATCCAGATTCGTCCCCGGCGTCACGATACGGACCACATCCCGCTTCACTAAGCCCTTCGCGCTTGCCGCATCCTCCATCTGCTCACATATCGCCACCTTATACCCCTTAGAGACAAGGCGGTTCAGATAACCGTCCACAGCATGGAAAGGAACGCCGCACATCGGTGCGCGTTCCTCAAGCCCGCAATTCTTTCCGGTCAGCGTAATCTCAAGCTCCCGCGACGCTGTCAGGGCATCGTCAAAGAACATCTCGTAAAAATCTCCCAGTCTATAGAACAAAATGCAGTCCGGATACTCCTTCTTCGTCTCCATATATTGCTGCATCATCGGTGTTAATTCCGCCACAGTTGTACCTCTCTTATTCTTAATTTTATAATTTATACCCGCAGGGCATTCCGTAATACATGCCTCTACAGGGCGGATGGACTTCGTCCATCAATGTATACGAAAACGCCGTATTTAGACAGCTAATTACAAAATCAGCGTATTTCCATTATAGCATTACTTTTATAAATAAAAAAGATAGAATTTCATCACGCTACCGAATCTGCGCCAAAATATTCGGATCTTTTATCTTCGTATCCTCCGCAAAGAGGAGAATCTTCGACAGGATCTCCGCTGTCTTAGGGTCGTCGTCAACAAAGGGCAGGAACATCCGCCCCCGATGTTGGGAATGTACAGGCACTACGAACAACATAGATCTCCCGATCTGATGCACCACTCCGCTGCCTAAATGCACCGAATATTGCCCAAGTTTCCCGTCGATGACCGCATGGTTTCCCTCTATCCGGACATTTTTCAGCTTGAACAGCCCCAGGTTACACTCCACGATTACCTTACGCATCTCCACAGTGGAATGGCTCGTCTCCGGGTCCACGCCTCCTACATGCGCCACGCTCACCGCCAGATCCACGTCCCGCATCACTTCACTGTATATCACATCCGGGATCTCCCATATCCGCATCCTCTCTCCTGTCTTCCTGTTGGAGAACACCACCCACTCAAGGGTCGGCGCCTCTGCGTCGCTTGGCGTAAACCAGTCCGCCATCGCATAAATACAGGCAACAATATTCTCTTTATAATAAACCTTTTGAAGCCCATCCTCATAGTCTGCGACCCATCTGCGGCTCCTAAGCGCCCCCACAGTCTTTTGGGGCTGAATCTGGTTGCCCGAAAACATTCTGGATTCACACAACTCTGACTCCTCGTCAAGCTTCAAATACAGTTCCCGGAAAACCTGCTTAAAAGCCTGCCGGATCTGCCTCTCAAACAAAACTTTCTGATATTCATGCCATTGCCCGCTTTGATATAAATCAAAAGGATGGGCAATCCACACCTGCTCCTCCGGCTCCACCGGCAGCACGTTTCCCACTGCATCCACAAGTCCCTCGTCTGTCAGAAATCCCATCCGGAAAACGTCCGTATCCCCCGCTATGCGCACCACCAAAAACTCTACGATCGGACGCACCACAGGATTTGCCCCAAGCTCCCGAAGCTCCCACACCTCAAACACAGTCCGGTCTTCCATCGCCTGCTCCATCATAAGCTTCGTCCGGCTGTACTGCTCCTTTAACTTCTTATGGACCTCCTGAAATTTCTGAACCGTCTCATTCTTCTTATACTTCGCCGGTACAGACTTCAAAAGCTTGCCGTCTTTCCTGCATTTCAGCGAAGACTTGCCCCATTCATCCACAGAAACCATCAGCTCAATCTCATCCACACGCTGCCAGTCAAAATACGCAGACGACATTTCCGTAAGCTTCCCCTCCATCCGCAGAACAAGGCGGGTCACATCCGTAAAACCTGCATTCACGCTCAGATTCCGCAGCGCAATCTCTGCCGCGCGCCCCTCGCTTGCCCGGCGCTGCGCCCCGAACTGCCTGCTCTCCTTCTGGAACTTACGAATAAACTGATAGCGTTCCAAAAGCTCCCTCTCCCGCTTGGCTTTCCCCTTCGCAAGGGGAAGAAGCCCGATGCTCATCAGCAGATCCTTATTGCGCTTCGCATCAATTTCCTGCATCAGAGCCTCAAGACTGACTTTCCCAAGGGCAGCGTCCGCATACTTCCTTGCCCTGCTGTGAGCCGTACCGCTGGAAGAATACTTCGCCGCATCATAAAGCAGCTTAAAATCCTTCTCCCCGACATTACCGTAAGCCTCAAAAAACCAATGTATATCAAACGCCCCGTCCGAAAGCTCCTCAGGCGAAAGAGGCGTGTACTTCGCAATCACAGAAGTCACCTGCTCGTCAAACCTTTCGCTGGTGTGCGCCATAAAATAGTAACAAGCGCTTGAAAATCCCGGAACCTCCAGATACTCTTCCACCATAGGAATCCACTGCTGGGCATACATAGCAAGCTCCGCCAGCCGCTTCTTCGTAATATCCGTCCCTTTCATCGCCCGCTTTAGGTCCTCTGCCGTCTCCTCAGGCTCCGGCACACAGACCTTCAATAAGTGGCTCAGCACAGACCGGCGGTCCGTATCAGAAGAATAATAATGAAATCCCCGCTCCAGCGGCTCCTTCCCCAGTGCCGTCAAAATCTGAATCATATAATCGATTCCATACACCACCCGAATCTTATGTACATACTCCGAAAACGGCGTCGGCTGCTCCCCCCGTTTTAACTCCACCCCCAAGATAAGAGGAATCAGTTCCCCATATAGTTCATGGGCAAACGCCATCTTCGGCATTTCCTCCCTCACCGAATCAAAATGGTACTTCCCGTCCAAAGGCTTGATTGCCTGGTATCCAAAGAAAGAATTCAGCGCATACACCCGCGCCATCCTCGAAGAGACCGCCCCATTTTGCTCCACAGTGCTGACCGGCTCTAACAGGCATCCCAGATCCGAAAACAGAAACACAGCCTTATAGAACAGCCCCTTATCCCAGACGCCCCTTACGTAACACTCCACATAATCCGAAAGCTCAAGATAAACATCCTTAGAACCTCCATAAGAATACTGCCGTTTCACTTCCCGGTCCGCCTGTTTCCGATAATAATCCTGCAGACAGAACCGTAACGTAAACGCACTTCCCCAGTCTACATCCCCTGCAAGGTCAAGCCACCGTATCATATCGGCAAAGACCGGAAGCTCCGCCGTCCGCCTGGTAAACGTAATCACCTCGCCATTCCAGTGTTTATGCTGAACCGAAAAAATGTCGTTGGAAGTATCCAATACGTCAAGGAACTTCGCCACGCCACGCAGGGCAAACTCTGCCTTGCAGGAATCCGTGACAAACTGCTCCGTCAGCACGGAGAGCGCCGTAAAGACCTGGCTGGCATAAGGCAAATCCGAGAAACCATCTTGAAAAATGAGCTTCTTTCCGCCGCCGAAAACCTGCCGGTACAACTTATGGTTCTGCATATAAGCATCCCACTGTAAACGGCACTTCCCGTAAAGTGTAAGCTCCAGAAGCAGCCCTGGCGACCCAATCTCCTTTTCATAAAACTCTTCCCACATTTCCCGGAACGGATACGCATCTAAAGGCTCGGCATCCGGATCTTCATGGATATACCGGGATTTCTGCAGTTCATTTCCCAGAAGCTGGTCCGCGCCCCACGCCGTCTTATAGGAAAGGGCGGCGTGCTCCCCAATCAAGCGGCCAAGTTTTTTGCATACCCGGATACACGCCTTCTCTCCATAGACAAACAATCCCTCCGTCTGGCCAACGGCCACCGCCATTGGCGGCAGAACCCATTTTCGCCCTACGTCATACAAGCCAAATCCCGGCGTATTTAAAATATCCTGCGCCGCGCTTACGCCTCCCAAAAGTTCTTCTAAAATCACCTTCTCCTTCCTGTTCGGGGCAGGCAATTCCTGCAGACAGGGAAGAATTTCCTCAAAACAGCCTTCATCCTCCTTTTTCAGGAACAATGCAAGGTCAAGGGCGCCCATCCGGCACTCCTCCGATTTCATCCCAAGAAGCCTGACAATACAGGCGGCAAGACCCTTCTTATCCTGTTTCCTAAGCAGCGCAAGCGTCCCCTGCCGTCCTTTCTTATACTTCAGGTTCTTCTCGATTGCAGCAAAATCCTCTGCCAAAAGCTCCATATCATCCGCCAGACGATAGGCTTCCTCATTGGTATATTCCTCCGCATTGTGCAAAAGCTCAAACAAGGCCTTCTTTCTCGCAGGAGACTTGGGACGGTAAAGCATAAGCCGCGCCACAGCCGCCCGGGACGCGCTGTAATAATTGTAACCTTCCCCCTGGCCCACCAGAGGGATAAAGCCTGCCGCTTCATCCAGCACTTCTTCGTCCTGCAGCATCCAGGCGATCAGGCACAGCCTGGCAGCAATCCCGGAGGGGCCCATAGATACCTGATGCCAAGGGAAGATACAGGGGGAAAGTACCAGCCCTTTCTTTGGCACTTTCTTCAAAATTTCCTTCAAAATCTGATAACACCGGGAAGCCTCCGCCCGGTTGTCAAAAAACTCCTCCACAGGAAGTTTCCTAGGTTCCGTCACCTTATCATTGCGGAAAGAATAGGAATTGCTGTTCTCGTCCTTGACAAGGCTGTAAAAATATTGGTTCACATTTCCCATAAATCCCGGCATGAAACAAGCAGCCAGTTCTAAATCCTCCCATTCGTTCAAGATTACCTCTTTTACCGCCCGCATCTTTAACCGCTCGTCTTGCAGCGAATGGACAAAATAAGAAGCCGTCATCTTCTGGTGTCTCGACCCATGGGCGATCAGGCGGCGCACTGCTTCCACAGCATTCCCTGCATCATAGAACCCCTTGGCCCACAAAGCACAGCTGATCGCCACAGAATCCTCCGAAAGAAGCTGGGCTTCACAGAAATCCCCGTCCCGCAGGCATTGACCCATCAGCCTAAGCAATTTATCGCTCATCCGCTCCACGCTCTTCTCATTAAAAATACCAATCCAGGTGGCAGCCGCGCGCTTAACCGACGAAAAACGGATCAGATTGTGCTCTTCAATGACCCCGAACAGATGCAGAAACGCCTCCGGGCGTCCGGCGTCCATGGTCTCACAGACCGCCTGTCTCGCTCCCTCCTGAAGCCTTGCCGCCAAAAGGAACTTCCCAAGAAGCTCATACATCTCCTCATTTTTACACATCACGATTCCGCGGATCAGTTCATGGCTTACCATCATCGCGTTCCCCTCTCCAAGCAGAATATCCTTTACCGCCTGACGCGCATCCTCATTTTCCCGGTCAATCTGCGCCGCCAGCATCTCGGCATAAGAAAAATACTCATTTCTTGCATGGTCGAAAATCTCCGGCGTCACATTCCCGGTGAGTACGTCCGCAAGGCTGGCTTTGTAAAAATCCAGCAGCGCATAGGCGCGCAGCAGCCGGATGCTCTGCTCCACGAAGGGGAGATAGCTTTCGGAGCGCAGGCTCCTCCTGTACCATCCCGCCGTCATCTGGTACTGGTTCATAGCATCCAACGCTTCATAAAATTCCTCCCGGCGCGAATCGGGCACACAGACTCTAACCGCACCGGAAAACTCTCCTTTGTAAAGTCCGCTAAGCGTGCCATAAGTTCCTTCTGCCAATAACTTCCGCATATAGCCGCAGGCCTCCAAAGGCATGACCGTACCATAGATTTCCGGCAGCAGCTTCTTCTCCCGCTCGGAAAGATGAGACCCCTTCTCTTTCAGGCCATATACCCATTTTTCACTTATTTTCTTCCTTGACTGATATGTAAATCCTGCCATGACTTTTCCTTTCTCAAAAAGCTGGTTTTTGACGTATTAGATTCCACCGCACAAACTACGTAATTTCCCGAACAGCCATCCTATCCAGATAACATGGTGAGGCGAATCAGCGTGAACACCAGATCTTCCTTCCACAAAATCTCCCCGTCAAGTTCCGTCAATTCTTCCTCCCCGGCGAACACACGGTAAATCCCGTCCTCAAAACACTGAAGCGTATTCTCCACAGCCTTCGCGGGATCTGCAGTTCCCCCGTTATGGACGCCGAAAGACACCTTCCCGCTTAAAGCCTGCCCTGCAATCTCCTCTCTGGTCAGGAAAGGGAGAATCTGTCCTTCGTCTTTTCTGGCATTATAATCTTTTACGCCAAGCTCTGTCAGCGCTGTCAAAAGCTCCCCCAAGGTTTCCGGCCTTTGCCCCACCTCGAAGGGAGTAGGAGCTAACTCCTTACACATCCCCTTGCCCGGCTTCTTCATCCTCACATAAATGGTAAATGACATCTTCCTTCCTCCGTCCTTTTGCTATATTATAAAGTATACTCAAGGGTAAACCATAATACAAGACCTTTGGACATATCTTATCACTTGTCTATTCTGCAGCAAGATGGTCTCCTACAACACATGATAATGCGGTTTCTCTTCCCCGTACAGCCAATAGGACAGATATCCCCCAAGAAAAATCCCAAGCGCGCACAGTCCGGAAAAAATAACCATAAACGGCAGACAGATCTGACCAAACAACTGAAACGGCTGATTACTGTAATCCCACACAGCCAGATGTAGCCATTTATTGACGATAATCCCCGTCATAAATTCCATGGCCGTCACAAAAATAATGCACCGCAATATCTGCATCCACAGCGGGTCCTCCCAATGGACCATCTGCCCCTGAACCGTAAAAAAGACCATACAGATCCCGCCAAGCACAAACATAGACCAATGAGAAAATCCACGGAAAAATATTTCAAAAAAGTAGTAGAGACATCCGCCAAGTGTCCATAATAATAGATATTCGCTCAGTTTCTTCATGTAAAAACGCCCTCACTTATGTTATTCATACATAGTGTGGACGTTTTTTGCTCATATTATAGGTGGTAATTTTAAACTCCGATTTTCACTTCCTTTGTGGCAATCTTCGACGAAAAATATTGGTCATGCTCGATAAACAGCATCGTCGGCTGATACTTTAAAATCAGATTCTCCAATTGAATCCGCGTAAACAAATCCACGAAATTCATAGGCTCATCCCAAATATAAAGGTCTGCGCTCTCACACAGGCTTGCCGCCAGAAGCGTCTTCTTTTTCTGCCCGTCGGAAAACTGCGAAAGCGGCTTTTCAAACTGTTTCCTCTCGAACCCCATCTGCCATAACACGGCAAGTAAGGTGGTCATATCGATCCTGCGTTCTTCTGCCAATTCCTTTAGGCCCCCGGTGCGGAAACGGTAGTCTTGGGGGACATAGGAAACCGACAGTCCTCCCTTGACAGCCAATTCCCCCCTCATATATTCCCCTTCCCCTACAAGAGTTTTTATCACGCTGGTTTTGCCGCAGCCATTCTTCCCGGAAAGCAGCACCCGTTCCCCCCTTTCCACCGTAAAAGTCACATCCTGGCATACCATCTTGTCCCCATATCCTATGCCAACCTTATCCGCCCAGACATAAGTCCCCTTCTGCCCTCCTTTGGCAAAAAGCTTCAGGTCATGCTCTTTTTCCACGTCTTTTAGAAGGGCTTTCTTCTCCTCAATTTCCCGCAAACATCTTTTTTCCAGATTCTTCTTGCGCTTTTCCATCCGCCTGGCTTTCTCCCCGATATAGCATCTGGTATCTTTCCAACGGTCTTCCTCTATGGGGTTGAACCCAATCTTCGTCTGCTCCACCTTATTCGCCCAATTTGCGGATTCCCTTGCTGATTTTTCCAAACGGCTGATTTCTTTCCTCAGCTTATGGTCTTTTTGTATCTCGAAGTTGTCCCTGTTCTTTTTATTTTCATACCAACTGCTGAAATTCCCTTTGCAGACCTCGATACTGCTGCGATTTATGGCTAAGATATGGTCTACGCATGCGTCCAGCACATCCCGCTCATGAGAAACCAGGATAAAACGCTTTTTGTGCCCCAAATATTTTTTTACGGTTTCCCGTGTCTGTTCATCCAAGTTATTCGTGGGTTCATCTAAAAGCAGGTAACTAATGTCATCAGCGAAGAGAAACGCCAGCATGATGCGAGTCCGTTCCCCCGGGCTTAGATGTTCCCACGGCTGGTATAGAATCCCTTCTTCCATTTCCAGCTCATGCAGCTCCCGGACTACCTTCCATAATTCACAATCTGGATAGCGTTCCATCAAAATATTGACTGCCTGTTCCTCCCCATCGTCCCTTTCTATGATCCCTGGGCAATATCTGACCGGATTCACATTCTGAATCTGCCCACTATACTCATAGTCCCCCTGAAGCAGCCTAAGAAACGTAGTTTTTCCTTTCCCGTTTCCCCCGACAATGCCAAGCCTCCATTCCGTGTCTATACACAAAGATACCTGCTCAAATACAGAATCACTGCTCCCTGGGTAGGAAAAACTTAAATTCTTTACTTCAATCAAAGCCATTTCAGCCCACCCCTCTTTCTACTATGTTTTATCTCTTAAAAATACTCCGGATTCATGAACGGAACCACCAGCGATACCGCCTCGCCCTGTTCATTAAGCCCCCAGTATCCGCTATAAATGCCGTCTCCCATACCGCTGGAAAAGAACGCCAGTTTATGCCCTGTCCCCGGGATCTCCCAATGCAGGAAGTCCCCGCCCTGATTCTGGACCTTGGGATGTTTCTCATAGCTGTCTGCAAAAAGCGCGGCGAAATAGTCGTCGTACTTATTCTTTCCCGGATTCTCACCTTGCCACCGCTCAAAAAATTCCCTGTATTCCGCCTCTGCCTGTAAATCCGCAAAACAGGCAAGCCCGCAGTCCACGCCGAAGAAGGTGAAAACTTTTGGTTTTCCGAAATCCTCCGCCCGGCTTCCCTTAGGCATGGCAATCTCATAGCGGACGGCCGGTTTATCGCTCAAAATAAGCCTCGCCGCCGCTACCCTAATCCCTACAATATCAGAACTGCAGACGGACAGTTCCACAGGATAACTTCCAACCGTGACTTTCCTTTCCAGCACGGTAGAATATTTCGTGCCTAGATAAGCCAGCGGGTCTGCCAATACCACCTCTCCCGTAGGAAAATCGACCTGCCCTGCCGTCACAAGAGTCATCCCGCCGTTTTCCGCAAACAGTCCCTCAAAAAATTCCATCGGATAAGTTTCCTGATTCAAAAACTTGAGGTTTTTTTCAAATGCCGCCTGTGCCGGATGCTTCACAGGCTCCCGGATTTCCTTTCCCGTCCTTGTATCCACAAAATACTTCCCTGTCTTGTCAAAACGGAATTCCAAATCACTTCCTACCGGCATGTAATATACATTTAGTACGGTTGGTTCTATATTTGCCAGGACATTGAAATCCACCACCACCATATTCTCTGCATTGTCTACGTATTCCTGCGTATCCGTGTCGCCAAATGCAATCCATCCGTTCCCATGCTCGCTGTCCTCCCGAAACAGCCACTTGAGTTTTGATGCGCCGTTTAAAATAGACTTGCTGACAATGCTGCCGCCGGCTCCCTTGATATACTCTTTAAACTCTGCTTTCTTTTCTGCCGCTTTCTTTGATTCTTTCCCTTTCTTTTTGCTAAATAATCCCATAATGTTTTCCTTCCTTTCTTTTTGTTTCTTTTTCTGCTAAGCCCATAGGTTTATGCTCATACGGCACAGATTCTGCCTGGCATATAAAAAAGCGCAAAAAAACCGCAACAAACATATTCATGCCTGATGCGGTATAACTCTAATAAATATAAGTTGCAAAAAAGCAGCCCACATTCAATAATATGCACAGACACATAAGACCTACCGGCTTATAACTGTGCGTCTCATGCTATAAACGGATACGTCTATTATACATATTGGATTTTGAATGTAAATTCTGCTTCATTTCACTTATTCTCCTTAAATTTTCTTTAATCTTAGCACCTGTATGCTTCTTTGTCAATCCATCTTCTTTATTTAATGAAAAAATCGGGAGCCTACATCCCTGAAGGGCAATTAACTTCCACACTCAATCACGATGAAAGGTATCGTCATCTCATCCTCCGTAAGCCCTGCATGTACCCCAACCAAAGCGTCCGCCTCTTCCCTCATATTGAATACCGCCAAATCGTCTACCGCCACAGCCAGATAATCTCCCAGCATATTCCTGAAATCCGGATGCTCCTCCCCGGTTCCGAATATCTGACGTTCTAAGACCTCATCCTTCGACCACAGCAAAAATTTTTCTCCAAACTCCTTGCGAAATTCACGCACAAACTGTTCCTTTTTCTCTTCACTTACAAACAGATTCAAAGCCCTCGGTTCTATGGAAGGCATACGTACCAGACACTCCATAATCTTAGGATAATCCATAATCGCCACACATTCTGAATCCATATGCCCATGGTCAGCCGTCACAATCACCAGCGTATCCTCTAACTCTGCACACAGCCTCCTGGTTTGTTCTTCCAATTCCCTTACGGTCTTCCTCGCCTCTGCCCCATAACAACCCTTCTCATGCATGGTGAAATCCGGCTCAGCCCAATAACTATAGATGTATTTCTTTCCCGGTCTTTCACATAACTCCTTTACTTGCCCGCAGATTTCCGCAAACTCCTTGGGAAATGGCTCCGCAAAGGGCGTTACTTCATAAGCCTGCCCTCCCTTTGCACGAATTTTTGACACCACGCTCTCATAGCCGCAAAAAGTCCTGGCTACATGGAAGTCAGAGGCAGGAACCTTCGTTCCTGCCTCCGTATTCAAAAAAACCGTAACATTTTTTTCAATTTGGGGAAAATAGCAATCTAGGGCTCTATGGCCTCCAATCCCCGTCTTCCTTCTTCCCGGATGCCAAATTCTTGAAGAACCGAATTGGCTAAATTGGCAATACAATGGTTATAATCCGGAAACTTCACCTTCATAACCGTCAATCCTCTTTTAAAAGGCTTGAAAAGTCATGGTAATAGCGTTCCCGTTCCTGGGGCGTAAGCCTTGCCAGCTCCCCAAGGCGCTCAATACTGATATACCCCGCCGAGAACAGAAGCTCTGTAAAATCCTTCTTGGAGAAACCGTATTCCTTCTCCCACTGACAGATTTTCTTCATCCCGTAATAATAACAGGTAAAATATCCCTGCATATTCTGATGAGCGCGCACCTGGCTTCTTGCCGTCCCCCGGTCGAATCCAAGCTCCTTCTCATAGGTCTTAACCGCCTCCTCTAAGGTAGCCCCATGATAGAACAGCATCAAATCCACATAAATCCTGACCGAAGCATGGTGGCGGCGGTACGCTACAAACAATGGGAAGAACGGGTCTTCCCCGTATATGAACTCAAAGGCGCGCTCCGTACGCAGGCACGTACCCTCCAGAACCGGGACGAGTTTCGCCCCAATCTTCACCGTCTCCGGCCTTGAATCAATCGCAGCCCGAACATACTGGACATGATGCCCCGGGTATGCTTCATGCAATGCATTGAGCTTAATCCACCCGTCCGTCACATTCTGATAGTTATAATTGTTGAGGAACATCTGCCCCCTAATGGGACGTACGGTAAAGTCCCCGCCTTCATAGCCTCCCCATGGGTAAGAATCCTTGCAGCTATCGGAAATTTCCACGCAGAGACAGCTCTCATCCTCCGGCAGGTTCACGTATTCATGGGCCAGCGCACGGGTTCTCTTTAAATATTCATTGGCTCTTTCAAACATTTCCTCCGGGCTTTGGCACGGTCCTTCGTACTTGAACAGAATCTCATTGACTTCTTCCATAGTCTTAGGCTCAGGCTCCGGGATGTTAAGCTTCTTAGCAATCGCAAATACTTCCGCCCGTGTCTTCTCAATCTCTTCCTTATGCCAGGCAAGGAGCTCATCCAGAGAAACGCCCAGCCGCTTGGATAGCAGTGTGCGGTACTCTTCTTCCTCCATCTTTACGGTAATGCTAAGGTCATCCTCCTCAGGCTCTTTCGTATCTCGCGCTTTCGCTTCTGCTTGTGTCTCCTCTGGCAATGCGTCGGCCATCTTCCCAAGGACATCCTCAAACCGCACAATCGCCGCATCCACACGGCTGCGCTGTTCTTGTGTAAATGTCGGAAAATATTCGTTGAGTTTCATCCGACACGCTTCCACAGTTGTCTTTGCGCCGGACAGGGCGGCGGCAGCCTGCCGCTGTTCTTCCTCACTCTCCTGCTTTTTGATTAATCCTAAGAAAATATCGCTGGCTTCGCAGATTTCCTCTAATTGGCTGACCATTTTCTGGCACCGCTCTTCATCCGGTTTCCGGCTCAGCCTTGATGTATTCTCAATCATCCAATGCATGTACAAAAAGCCGCCTTCCGGATGTTTACCCGCATCCTCAAGGGCGTATTCCTGGGAATCCAGAAAATCCTCGAAATGATGCCTGACTAAAGCAAACACAGCGTCCGGCTCTTCCAGAGACGCAACCCTTTCTTTCAATTCCCTGAAGCGATTCCACGCTTTCTCCATATTGGCTTCATCCGGGATAAAAAGCTTCCGCTCCTCATCCTTCCCGCCAGACAGCTCATAATGAAGGTTGGCGCAGTCGCGGTCAAGCTCCCGGTACTGTCTGCACAGTTCTGTATATTCCATAAATTAACACCTCCTGGGTACATTCTACCGCTTCCTATTTCAGTTTTCAACCATTTACTTGCAGAAAGCATCCCCATTCTCTCCCACTGATATCATCTATCATAGTATTTTGCAGATTTACGTAAATTTTGCTAAACTATATGAAAAGATACACAGGAGGTTTTCTTATTTATGTCTATAATTACAAATGAACTTGCCCGCTATGATTTCTACGAGGTCAGCAGCACCATCGTCCCCGACCTTACTGGAAACGGATATGCCGGCGTAATCAGGGGCTGCGACCGGGGCGGGGCGGATATGGGGGCGGACTCTGTTTTCGGACAGACCCTCCCGGCGCTCTTACTCTCAGGCGGGGCAAACGGCGGTTTCCTGCAGCTTCCGGATGGAATCCTGAATACAAAAGAGGGCTTCACCGTTAGTTTCTACGCAAAGCTTTCTCCCTTATCCGGCTTCGGAACTGTTTTTTCCTTTGGCAGGGATTATTGTTTCTATCTTTCTGCCATGCCAAACCCGGACAATCCGGAAGAAATCCTTATATCACCTTGCGCGACGGGAGGTGGGCGCAGCCAAGAGCGGTGCCTGGAACCATGGTTTCCAGTTCCGTCCTGCCAGTGGCTCCATATTGCCGTCTCATTTTCCGCCGGAACGCCTTCCAATATCACGCTTTCCGTTGACGGGAAAGCTTGTGGCTCGTTTGAACATCCCCGGATGGGGGCCAAGGCCCTTGACCATTGTAGCGACTGCTATTTTGGATTCGGGTCTTTCGCCCCTGCCCCTATCGCGGCTGCGATTACCGATATCCGGATTTTCTCCCGGACTTTGGAGGCCCACGAGATATCGTCCCTGTTCCGGATAACTCCCCAAATGCGTCTTGCGCTGGACGCCGGACGCCTTGCTGGCTTATTTGCAAAACCGCTGGTGAAACCGCTTTCCCTCCCGACAACCGGGCAGACAGGCACAACGGTTACTTGGAAGAGCCTGACTCCCGATATCATCTCAGACAGCGGTGAATTCACCCGTCCGGCGGCTGGGAGGGAATGCCTCGTCGGCGCTTTGGAGGCTGCGCTCTCCTTTGAAGACTGCCGGATGGCACAAGTCTTCCAGTGCCAAATCCAACCTATGCCGGAGGATTCCGTAATTGCCCGCAGGGATGCCCAAAGCGTGGTCCTTCCATTTCCGGGACATGTCACGGAAGATTTGGTCCTTCCGCTTACCGGAAATAACGGCTCTTCCTTCCACTGGTCAAGCAGCCGTCCAAAGTGGATGGACAATCAAGGGCATCTCCTGAAAAAGCCGGCAGATGCGCCGGAAAAATTGTGCCTGACACTGATTTCTTCCTATGGAAATGCAGCTTTCACAAGGGAGTTCCCAGTTACACTCCTTGCCGATTGCTGCCGCAGCCTTCCTGTAAGGGAGTATGTCCCCGCTGCCCCTGATACCGATGAAACGCCGCAAATCCAGGCGTATCCTGCCACTATGGAACAACTCAGGCTTACCGGCAGCGGCATATTCTACGACAATCAGGAACGCTGTATTCGCTATCTGCTGTTCCTTAACGCCGACCGGATGCTCTATAATTTCCGAAAGGCGTTCGGATTCGACACCAACGGGGCGCCGCCGCCGGGCGGCTGGGAGGAACCCTCCGGGTTATTGCGCGGGCATTCCACCGGACACTTTCTGTCTGCCCTTGCCCATGCATTTGCCTCCACCGGGGACAAGCGTTTTCACCAAAAGGCAGATTATATCATTACCGAGCTTCGGAAGCTCCAACAGGCTTCCCACGGGGAACCTGCAGATTTCCGGACGGAATGCACCCCGGGAAACGCGGTACAGTCACTTTGGAGCCGCAAGCCGGATACTTGGGGCGAAGGTTTCCTGAGCGCCTACTCTCCCGACCAGTTTGCGCTTCTGGAGGAGTTTACGCCTTATGCCACCATCTGGGCGCCTTATTATACGCTCCATAAAATCCTTGCAGGGCTTTTAGACTGCCACCGTCTGCTTGAGAGCGATGACGCCCTGTCCTGCGCCTGCGGCATCGGAAACTGGGTCTACCGCCGTCTTTTGGCAACAGACAGGGAACAGCGCGCAGCCATGTGGAAACTGTACATCGCAGGCGAGTACGGCGGGATAAATGAATCCCTTGCTGCCTTGTATGAAGCCACGGGCAACAAAGACTATCTGGAAGCCGCCAGGATGTTCGACAACCCTGTCCTGTTCGACGGGCTGATACATGGGCGCGACCCTTTAAGCGGAATCCACGCCAACCAGCACATCCCACAGATTATCGGGGCAATGGAAGTGTTCCGCGCTGCCGGCGATTACCGCTATTACCACCTGGCGAAGAATTTCTGGGAACTTACGATCAACCGGTACATGTATTCCATCGGCGGCGTGGGCAGGGGCGAGAATTTCCGGGATGCCGACATCCTTGCCAACCACATCGAGGGCGGGCGCAACTGCGAGACCTGCGCCACATATAATATGCTGAAACTGACCGGGATGCTGTACCAGTATGCCCCGGATCACAGCCCTTATATGGACTATTACGAACGTGCCTTGCTAAACCATATCGCCGCAAGCCAGAACCCAGACGCAAAAGAAGGAGCGCTTCACGGCGTCACCTATATGCTTCCCATAGGCCCCGGCGCACAGAAGGAATACAGCAACGACTATGACGACTTCACTTGCTGCCACGGAACCGGCATGGAGAACCATGTGCGGTATACGGAGCACATTTACCACCACGGGGATGACGGAAGCCTGTACTTAAACCTCTTCCTCCCGTCTGTCTACTGCTGGGAGGAAAAAGGCGTGACCCTGTCCCTTGAAGGAGACTTCCCTTCCCAGTGTTTCCGGCTGACGGTACATACAAAGACGGCGGGCAGGACGGTTTCCCTGAACCTGAAAATCCGGATTCCTTACTGGTGCCGACAGACGTTCCGGGTCTCTGACCGGATTGGGACGCTGCCAGAACCGTCGGGTGACAGCGGATATTATATGATTCACCGGACATTTGCCGATGGGGACTTTATTACCGTCTCCACTCCCTTTGCCCTTCATCTGTGTTATACCAATGACGCCTACGAAGGATACCCTGCTGCAAGCCTGATGTACGGGCCTCTCGTCATGACTGCCCTGAGCCGAAGAACCGACTGGATCACACTGAACCTTCCCGCTGCTTTGGAAGATGCGTTTGAAATCCACTGGGATAAAACGCCCACGCTTTGGTATGACGATTTGGAATTCATTCCGTCTTATGCGGCGCATAACCAACCGTACCATACCTATTTTAAGATAAATCTTACTTAATTTCTATCATTTTATTTGTTGGAGGAACATAATGGAAAGAAAAATTGACTTAAAGGACATCAAAATAAAAGACCGGTTCTGGAGCGAACGCCAGAAATTAATCAAAGACGTAGTAATCCCTTATCAGGAGAAAATCCTAAACGACGAGATTCCGGACGTTGAGAAGAGCCATGCCCTTACCAATTTCCGGATTGCCGCTAAAATGGAGGAAGGCGAGTTCTACGGGATGGTCTTTCAAGACAGCGATGCGGCAAAATGGCTGGAAGGGGTGGCCTATGCCCTATGCGTGGAGGCAGACTCGGCTCTGGAAGCCCGGGCGGACAAGGTTATCGAAAGCATTGCAAAAGCACAGCAGCCGGACGGGTATCTGGATACCTATTTCATCATCAAGGAACCTGAGCATAAGTGGCAGAACTTGCAGGAGTGCCATGAACTGTACTGCGCCGGGCATATGATGGAGGCTGGCGCAGCTTACTACGAAGCCACTGGGAAACGGACGCTTCTCGATGTGGTGGAACGTCTTGCGGATCATATCGGCAGTTTGTTCGGACCAGGCAAACGCTCAGGCATCCCCGGGCATCAGGAGATCGAAATTGGACTGATGCGCCTGTACCATACGACAGGAAAGGAAAAATACCGGGAACTGGCCCAGTACTTTATCGACGAGAGGGGCAAGGACCCGGATTTCTTCAAAAAGGAAGCCGAGCAAAGGGGATGGAAGCATTTTGACATGGATCCGCTGGATACGAAATACAACCAGAGCTTCCTTCCGGTCAGGGAACAGGAAACTGCAGAAGGCCACAGTGTCCGGGCGGTTTATATGTATACGGCGATGGCTGATATTGCCGCCGTTACGAAGGAGAAGGCGCTAACCGAGGCGTGTGAACGGCTTTGGGATAATATTACGAGAAAGCGGATGTATGTGACCGGCGGGATTGGCTCTACCGTGGACGGCGAAGCCTTTACCATTGACTATGACCTTCCCAATGATTCTGTCTACGCGGAGACTTGCGCTGCCATCGGGCTTGTATTTTTCGCAAGGAGGATGCTGAATCTTTCGGTGGACCGGAAGTATGGGGATGTGATGGAACGTGCGCTGTATAATGGGATTATCAGCGGAATGCAGATGGACGGGAAACGTTTCTTCTATGTGAATCCCCTGGAGGTGAACCAAGGCGTTTCCGGAAAACTTTACGGATACCGGCATGTTGTGGTTCCAAGGCCAGAATGGTACGCCTGCGCCTGTTGCCCTCCGAACGTGGTGCGGCTTCTCATGTCTCTTGGCGGTTATGGATGGGGCGAAGATGCCGATACCGTTTACTCCCATCTCTATTTGGGCGGGGAGGCATCTCTTGGCCATGGTACGGTAACGGTAAAAAGCATGTTTCCCTACGAAGGGGATGTGACGTATCAGATTGCCCCAAGGGAGGGAAAGGAAACATTTGCATTTGCAATCCGGATTCCTGCTTATGCGAAAAATGTAAGGATTACGCTGAACGGCAGGGAAATGAATGTGGATGGCGGGATGAAAAACGGATATTTTTACCTGAGCAGGACATGGGAAACCGGCGATAAGGTTCGCCTGGCCTTCGACCTTCCAGTCCGGCGAATCTACGCCAATACGGCAGTCCGGGCAAATGCCGGATGCGTGTGTCTGATGCGCGGGCCTTTTGTTTATTGTTTTGAGAGTATAGACAATGGAAGCGAATTATCTGCTCTGCGTATTCCTGCGGATGCGGCTATCCGGACAGAAGTGTGTGAAGAAGGGCTTTTAAAGGGGATGCCCCTTCTGAAATTAGATGGGGTGCGGATGCATGGCTCAGGGGAATTGTACTTTGAAGAACGTCCGAATGCCGAAGCTGTGACACTGACGGCGGTTCCTTATTTTGCCTGGGGCAACCGCAGTAATGGGGATATGCGGGTCTGGATGCTGGAAAAATAAATAGACTTTCAATCCCGTGGGTGGTATAACACGTCTTATCAGGACAATGCTGCATTTACAGAAGGGGTGATCAGATGGCACTGACGAATGAAGATTTATTAGCAATCTCTCAATTGCTGGATACAAAGTTGAACGCAAGATTAAAGCCGATGGAAAATGACATCAAATGATTAATATTTTGTCTGAGAACTATCTGCCGGCGGCGAAACGGTACGAGAATGCCACGGAAAAGATGGCTTCAAATATTGAATAAACCCTTGAAACTGTATAAAGATTTTCTGAAAATGAGGGTGTCGGAAAACATCATTTCCGACACCCCTTTCGTCTGTTTTATATTCCATACGATTGAAAACACATTTGCTTTATTGTGCGTTCTGCCACTTTACTTCCGTGACATACACTCCGGGAAGATCTCCTACCACTCTTCCTTCCCGCACATATGGCAGGCCACGAAATGCCCCGGCTCTGCCTCCTTTAGCTCTGGCATCTCCTTGTCGCAGATGTCCCTCGCATACTTGCACCTCCCCTTGAACCGGCATCCCGGCGGCGGATTGATGGGGCTTGGCACCTCCCCTTCCAGGTGGACCCTTGCCTTCCCTTCCTCCTCATCCGGGTCTGCCTCCGGAATCGCTGAAATCAGCGCCTGGGTATACGGATGAATGGGCTTGTCATACAGCACATGGTTGCTGGCCAGCTCCACCATGGAGCCTAAGTACATCACTCCCACCCGGTCCGAGATATGCTTCACCATCGACAGGTCATGGGAGATGAACAGGTACGTCAGCCCCATCTCCCTCTGCAGCTGAATCAACAGGTTC
>CAJTDD010000002.1 GCA_910574885.1 Lachnospiraceae bacterium
GGGATGGTCAAGAGGAAAACGTGCCGCCTCCTGTAGCACACTTTTATAGACAGTGTTTAAAAACTGAGATTATAATTTGACGTTTTTGTGCGGGAGATAGGAACTTTAATTTGCTGGGCTACAGATATAGGTTCTTAAACGGGCCGCCGTATCTAAGTTGGTATAGCAACTTAGATACGGCGGCTCCTTTTCTTCTCCTTCGCACGATGCGTTCTGCTGCGATGAACACTCTTTTCTGTATCATACACATTTTCTACACTCCCTTCCCCTCTTCCCCACACAATTACACCCTATTACACATTTATAAATCTTGCTTTGCAATGATCAGATCTTGTCCAATGGTCTCGATTTCATCGTGATTTTATTATACTATATTATAATACAGTTGTATTTACTACAGGTTTATAACTTACATCTATCAATCCACTATGTTCAGTGCTATACTTCAATAAAAGAAAGAATTTCAGAAAGAAAGTACGACGAATGAAAAACTATAACGGTGAATCAATCAGCGGAATACGCCAACTGAAAAAGAAGGAATATGGCACAGGAAAAAAAGATCGGCATGGTCAGCCAGTAATAAATTGGAGTTATTTATCAAAACATGCAGATGACAATGGATTTGATACCAGAAATATAGAAAGTAATGGAAAATATACGATTGAATTTATTTTACCTTATGGAAGCATAATAATTAGATACGGAAATGAGATTGGCCGTTTTACAGCTCCCAAGGGAACTGCATATGAGAAATTATCTTTGCCATATATTCCGGAAACCATGGAATATAATGAATATAAAGTAATTTCTGACAATGTTTGTATTAAATGCATCGTAGAAAAAGGGATTGTGGCTCCGGGGTTTGACAGCGAAGGCGGTGCAGTCCAGTATTACCATCCCATTACAATCAGGGAAGCCGTCAGAAAAGGCATGTTAGAAAGGATGTAGTTATGGGAAAAACATTACGTGAACCTTCACACATACAAAAAGAGAATCTTGATTTCTATGAAATATTGAAAAGAACTTTCAAAGCATTTGATATACGGGACGATTTTTGGTCTTTTGGAGAGTTTGCGGAGGAGGCCATCTGTCTTGTAAAGAATGCCGCAAGCTGGGTTGTGTACGATGGTGAAAGAGGAAAAAAACATAATATTAAGACTTATATGAATTGTCAGGAGGCTTGTCATGATTTGATATCCAGAATTGCGGAGTCTGACGATATGGAGAAGAAATTGAAAGACTTTTTTGACTTAGAGTGTGACAAGAAACGATTTAGCCGTTTGGGGTATTCAGATTATAAAAAGTCTAGCAGTAAATCGGATATTGTTCCTATCCTAGGGTCGGATGAGATTAGAGAGCGAGCGGTTACAGCAATTCATTAATTGTGTAAGTTGGATGGTCTGCCGGGGAATGAGATTCCCGGCAGATTTTTGTTTCTCTAAAACAGGGTGTATAATCTTTCTATTCTGCCGCCCTTTCCCTCTCTTTACTCTGCCGCTCTATTGACACATCCTATCGCATTAAGGCTACGCGGATACCCAAGAAGGCACTGGGATACCACCCGGAGCAGGAAATCCTTATCACTTCCAAGATTCATATTCCCCTTTGCATGGGTGGTAAGCTGCGGCTCACAGCCGCCCTGAGCCGTCAGAAAGCAGAAAGTGATCATCTCCCGCTGCTTTAAATCAAGGCCGCCTCTTGTATAATAATCCCCAAAGCAGTTTGCTGCAAGCCATCGGTTGATATGCCCGTCCTACTGCCATACATGGGCATCCTTCGCCACTTTCCTTGTATTCTGTGCCATAACGCCAACCAGTGCATGGGGAACGTAAGGCTCTTCCAGATACCGGACCTCCTCGTCGCTTAAACTCAAATCCGCTGCTTTTGCCATGCCTTCCACATGAGAGAGTCTTGTCGCTCCCACCACCGGAGCCGTTACTTTGGTAAGGAGCCATGCCAGAGAGATTTCCGTCATGCTGACTCCCCGTTTCTTGGAAAGCTCTGTTACCCGAGATATAATCGCTTCGTCCTGTCCTGCAAAGGCATCGTATTTTGATCTTGCGTAATCATCTTCCCGGAGACGCTTGGAAGACTCCCCCGGATGTTTCGAGAGTCTTCCGCCCGCCAGAGCGCTGTAAGGTGTCATGGCGATATTGTCCTCTGCGCAAAGAGCTGCCATCTCCCGCTCTTCCTCCCGGAAGATCAGGTTATAATGCCCCTGCACGGAAACGAATTTGGTAAATCCCTCTTTTTCTGCCAGCGCATTTGCCTTTGCAAGCTGCCATGCAAAACAGTTGGAAATACCGATATAACGGGTCTTTCCCGCTTTTACTGCCTGATGTAAGCCCTCCATGATATCATAGAGCGGCGTCTGGTAGTCCCACATGTGATAAATGTACAGATCCACGTAATCCATCCCCAGATTCTCAAGGCTTTTATCCAACATCCGCCGGATATGCTCCTGTCCGGAGATTCCTCCGTCTATCTCATCCTGCGTCCGGGGAAGAAATTTCGTTGCCGCCACAACCTCGTCCCGCTTTGCATAATCCTTTAATGCTCTGCCAAGATACTGCTCGCTGGTTCCGCTCTGATAAGCAATCGCCGTATCAAAGAAGTTGATGCCAAGCTCCAGCCCCCTCCTTATAATCTCACGGGAATGTTCCTCGTCAACCGTCCAAGAGTGCTGGCCGCCTTTTGCATCGCCAAATCCCATACAGCCCATGCAGATCCGTGAAACCGTCAGGTCTGCATTTCCTAACTTCATATATTGCATCCCATAACCTCCCTATATTATCTTTTGTCGTTGCAACCATTCCTTCTGAAAAATCAGAAAGTATTATCTTGGAACAAGCACAAATTAATGAATAAGTTATTTGCAGTCGCATATTGTTGTTTTACAACTGATATATCATTTATCTTGCAACGCCGTACAGGGAAACACCCCATACGGCAGCGGGTAAAAAACATTTTCCGAACAGATCGCTGTGCGACCCTATGATAAGAGAAAACTCCCTGTTTTGCAAGCTGATTCGTTTAAAAACTTCATCTAAAGTCCTGTTTGATTCTTTCATGGAGGGATTCTGCCCTGAGCTGCAGACCTGTCCCTGTTGTGGGGCTAAGGGAAACTGCCGGATCCATGCCTACTATGGCCGTTCTCTGGTGGACTTCGTGGGTGGCGCCCCTGTCCGCCATAGCCTCTGCATTCTGCGCCTTATCTGTACCTGCGACCATACCCATGCCATCCTTCCGGACTTCATCATTCCCTACTCCAGCTATGGCCTGTTCTTTCTCCTGCGTGTCCTGGCGGAGTATTTCCTGCACCTGTCTACCGTGGAGAGACTCTGCGAGCGCTTCTCCATCTCTCTTTCCCAGCTGCGCCGATGGCTGGAGCTTTTCCGTGTGCAGAAGGTGGAATGGCTGGGCATCCTCTCTTCCGTGGAGATATCCGCCCTTTCTTTCCTGAAGGCTCTTTCCATCCAACCCGCCTATTCTGATTTCGCCTCCGCCTTTGTCCACCGCTTTGCAAAATCCTTCCTCCAGTCCCATAGGAACCCGGTGCCTTACTGCCAACAGGTATTCGGCCTGTGAAATGCTTTCCCTCAACCACACGCCATAGGTATGGCTTCCTTCCCCCACCTCCCTCATAATGGTGCAAAACAACCTAAGGAGGATATTTTTATGGACAACAATCAAAAGAACCTTTCGGATGCAGCCGCCATGGCACAGTTTCGGCTCGCACTCATCGCACCGGTCATCCATGACCTTTACCCAGATGCGTCCAGGAACGCCTACTACCAGCGTATCACCGAGAACCCCCTCACCCTGCCGGATGGTTCTGTGTTCCGCTATAGCCCCAAAACCATCAGCAAGTGGGTATCCCTTTACCAGAACGGCGGCATCGACGCACTTATGCCCCGGGAGCGCTCCGATAAGGGCGCCACCCGGGTGCTGCCAGATACCGCCATCGAAGAAATCCGCCGGCTCAAGGCGGCTTTCCCAAGACTGAATTCCACCCAGATCCACAAACATCTTGTGGAAGAAGCCTTCATCCCTGCTTCCGTCAGCGTCTGCGCAGTCCAGCGTTTTGTGAAGAAGCATGACCTGAAATCGGCATCCAACCCAAACCTGAGGGACAGGAAGGCCTTCGAGGAAGATGCCTTTGGGAAAATGTGGCAGGCGGATATCTGTTACCTTCCTTATATCACGGAAAACGGCCAGCGCAGGAGGGTCTACTGCATCCTGGTCATTGATGACCATTCCCATTTCCTGGTGGGCGGCGGACTCTTCTATAATGATACGCCCTACAACTTCCAGAAGGTGCTCAAGGATGCCGTGGCCGCTCATGGAATCCCGTCTAAGCTCTATGTTGACAACGGCTGCAGCTACATGGGTGCGCAGCTCTCCCTGATCTGCGGTTCCATCGGCACCGTCCTGTTACATACACAAGTACGGGACGGTGCCTCCAAAGCTTATGTAAAGACTTTCGTTATGTAAAGAAATGGCGGCCCAACCCAGTAAATATAATGAATTGAGCCGGGATTTCTTTACATAAAAAAATTCATATGAGACCATATATCTGCACCATTAAGAAAGGAAGGTGATGATATATGGTGAAGAACTTCGAGGTATTGGTCACTCTCTGTGATGAAGAACTCCGTCACAGAGAATATTTGGGATCCTACTATGCACGCCTTATATCCTACTGGGAAAAGATACGGGCATGGCTGGCAGAACAGAATCTAACAGAGTTCAGTGAGGAGGTGGGAAACTCTATTTTTCCATATATAAACTTTCTTTTAAAATACGAGGTTTACCTGAATCGCATTATTTTTATCATCTTAACCCGAATAAACGCCAAATCCCCCCTATATTCTCTCTATCAAACATAAAACTATAATTCATCCAGCACTCCGCCAATCATTCTCCAATAAGCCGCCTTCTCGCTATCCTCCGGCACATACTTTCCCTCGCTGTAAATCTTCGCCAACTGCCTTGCCGCATACCCTTCGTCCGTCTCGCTTGCCTTCTCGTACCATTCGATGCCCTTCTCCACATCTTCCTTGACTCCGATTCCGTTCAGGTACAGCTCCGCCACTTTCGCCTGCGCATAGGCATCGCCTTTTTCCGCCTGCCTGAGGTGATTCTTAAATTCTGTCTTCTCCCGCTTCGTCCGCTGCTTCTCCTGAATCTCATTCAGCAGCTCCATCGCCTCCTTATGGCTCTTGGCCGCCGCCTTCTCAAGCCATTTTACACACTCGTCCTCATTCTTCTTCGTGCCTTCTCCCGTATGGTACGCCAATGCAAGCTGATACTGGGCATGAACATGCTCCTTCTCAGCAGCTTTCAGGAAATATTGAACCGCCTCCTTGGGATATGTATAGAAACCGTCCCCGGTCTGGCAGTACAGCCCCATCTCATAATTGCCGGAGGCAGTGCTTGGCTGCCGGATTCCATCGTCAAACCGTTCTTTCGCCCGCTTGACTTTCCCGCGTATCTCTTCCGCTTTCTGCAATGCCGTCTCATCGCCACCTGCTGCCATCTCGTCCAGAATCTTCAATCCGGCTTCTACATCCTGCTTTCCTGCGCCCCCGTAAATATATGCCTCGGCAAAGGCATACTTCCCTTCCGCTTCCCCTGTCGCCGCCGCCTTCTTCGCCCAGCTCATGCTGAGTTTAAAGTTCTGTTTCACCAGCTCGCCCTTTTCGTAGAATCTCATCATCCTGAGCATGGCAGGAACATATTCTAACTTAGCAGATTCGCGGAACCAACGCAAAGCCTGTTTCTCATCCTTCGCCGTATACTGTCCCGCGTAATAAAATTCCGCTGCCCGGAACATCGCCTCGGCATCCCCCGACTCTGCCCGGTTCAGCAGCTCTTCATATAAAGCTGCTTCCTCCCTGGCCTCTTCCTCTGCCGTTTTCTCCTGTCCTGCAGGATTCCCCTCTTTTGCAGCTTCCGACGGTTTCTCATCTATCTCGTCAATCCAATCCTTTTCCAGCGGCAGCGACTGGGAAGTTCCCATGTCGTCTCCCCAGTCTAATTCCTCGGACTGGATAAAATCTGCCAGCCAGCGCATCTCACGGGCTTCTTCGGTTTCCTCCGGCTCATCCAAATCTTCCATCCGTACAATCTCGATTGCCGTCCCATGGGTTCCCGATTCGTGCAGTTTCTCGAAAGTCATTGTTTCTTTTACTTTTCTATCCTGAACTTCTCTTACTGATTCTATCTCTATTCCAGATTGCCCCGCCGCTTCTATCTCTATCCTAGGCTTTCCTGCCATTCTTGGCACCGCCGCAATTGGGGATTCCTCTGAAACTCCTATACCTATCTCTACTCCATGATTCCTCCCTGTCCCTGCTTCTTCCGCAATTCCAGAATCCCCAAAAACTCCTGTCTCTGTCTCTCTCTCAATCCCAGGCTTCTCATCCGTTCCCTGGCCTTCCAAATCCGGGTAACTCTTCATCGAGTCAAACTCCACCCTGATTTCAAGCCCTTCGGGAACGTCCGTTCCCGCACCTTGATTCCCTGCGCCCTCCGAAACGGCCTCGCTTTCTGAATGCCCGGCTTCACCTGAATCAGAATCCATTCCTTCCGATTCCCGTCCTTTTTCCTCTGCTTCATACTTCTCTTTCTGCTCAATAATCAGATTCAATACGTCTGCCACATCCAGAAACACAGAGATATCAATCTCCCGCCTGCTGCCGTCCTCAAACGTCAGCACACAACAACTGTTATTCTCAGGCTTTACGGAAACACTTTTCAGAAACATCAGGCCAATCGGCCCGTCGTCCTTACATTTGTCACTGTACAGATAGCGGTCTGTCAATAAAAAACCCGTCTTCCCTGACTTGAACGCAGACGTATCCAGAACCGCCGCAACTTCCCTCGGCTGCACGCCCCTTGCATACCGCTCGATTGCACGTTCAATCTGCTTCTCCTTCAAATCCTTTGCAAGCTGAAACCCAAATGAATTCTTCCCCTTATAATTCTCTACGGCATACTCAACCCATTTTCTCATACTTTATCTCCTACTCCCTGATACCTCAAAGGGTCTTACTCTGCTTTCGTATGTTCCTATTTTACCACACTATGGAAAATTTGTCATATATTTATACATCAGAATCCCTATATCAGCCCCGAACTTCGCAGCACATACAGCCATCCCGTCAGCGTAAATGCGCTCAGCAGAGTAGTCAGCATGACCACGCTTGAAGAAAGCACCCCTTCATGTCCCATATTTTTTGCCATCACATAGCAGCTCACCGTCGTTGCCGAGCCCAGCATGACCAGAATCGCCACCAGTTCCTCCCTCCGAAATCCCATCCCCACAGCGGCAGGAAGAAAGATTGCGCAGAATCCTACCAGCTTAATCAATGCGGCAGTACACGCCGGCTTCATTTTCGCAAATGCTTTTCGTATGTCAAATGCCGCCCCCATGGCAATCAATCCCATAGGAGTCGTCATCCCTGCCACGCTCGATACCATTTTATCCAAAATCTGCGGTATGGGAATCCGAAACGCCGACCATAAAAGTCCCGCCGCAATCCCAAGGATAATGGGATTCGTCACGATTCCTTTTAAGGTTTTCCAGAGTACTTCCCGGTGCAGCCCCTTCTGCCCGGGCCTGCACAACGCAAGTACAAGCACAGCCATAATATTATACAGCGGAACGCTTCCGATAATCATCAGCGGCGCCATCCCAGATGTTCCGTAGATATTCTGGATAAATGCAATCCCAAGGATTGCCGCGCTGCTCCGGTAGGATGCCTGAATAAACTCCCCCTGTATGGCCCTGTCTTTCCAGAGAAATGATATCCCCGCCGAGATGCCGATACTGAGCACAGTCACAACAAAACAGAACATCACAAACTTAGGATTCCACACTTCGGCGAAATCCACCGCCGCCAAATCCCCGAACAGCAAAAGCGGCAAAGGGACGCGGAACACAAATTGATTCATCTTCGACGCAAACCCATCGTCAATCCATCCTATTTTATGAAGAAATGTACCCAAAACCATCATTAAGAAGACCGGAACCGTTGCATTCAGACTAAAAATCAGATTTTCCATATGCCGTATGCCTCCTTCGCATTTTCACTCAGATTCATTTATCATAAATCATTCTTAACAATAAAAGCAAGGGTGCATCCGTCATCCTTGCTTTAAATCGAAAATATATCTTTCGTCATTGAAATATCTTCTTATAAATATTCAAGTCCTCTTCCTTGAACACGTTGAATACCACCCGCTCAAGGGCAGAAGACGACAGATAGCGGTCTACGGTATCGACTGCAATCCTTGCCGCCAGCTTGCCCGGGAAATGGAACTCCCCAGTCGAGATACAGCAGAATGCTATGGAATGAAGCCCTTTCTTCTCGGCCAGTTTCAGGCAATTAAGATAGCAGGATTTCAGTTCCTCCTTCTGCTTTTCCGTCACTTTCATCCCTACAATCGGCCCTACCGTATGGAGGACATATTTTGCCGGAAGGTTATACCCCTTCGTAATCTTCGCCTTCCCTGTCGGCTCTTCATGCCCCTGCTTCTCCATAATAGCGGCGCACTCATTGCGCAGTTGGATTCCTGCTGCCGAGTGGATCGCATTGTCAATACATCCGTGGCATGGCACAAAGCACCCGAGAAGCTGGCTGTTTGCCGCATTGACGATGGCATCTGCCCCAAGCCTTGTAATGTCCCCTCGCCACAGAGAGATTCTGTCTGCATTACGGATTTCCCTGCACGGGTAAATATCCCGGATTACCGGAATCTCCGGTATATCCACAATCCCTTTTTCTTCTGCTTCGTCTTTAAGCAGCTCATCCTGCATCTCTAGAAAATCCTCTGCGGCCTCCCCCGGAAAACGCACGTTCATAAGACTTCGCAGAAGCCGCCTTTTCCCTTCATAGCCCACAGGCTCCGGGACTGTCTCATAGCCTTCCCTTTCATGCTTCAGATAATGAATCAAACTCTCGACCCGCTCTTCCCTCGTCATCATTTGTCCCTCCCTCTTCTTTCAGCAAATAATACATCCTCATATCAAGCACTTTCCCATCTGCTGTTATGGCAAATGAATATTTCTTTACTGCCCGTATATAACCTTACAGCTCTTTTTATAACACGCAATTCCGTATTTATGAATCGTCTCCATTCCCTCCTTCCTCAGGGATACACTATACCCGCAATCTTCAATCTGCTTTATTGCTTTTCGGCACGCCGCATCAAATGCACCATTTTCCGCATACTTTACCTCAATAATACACCCAATTTTTTCAGCCGGAACTATAATCTTTATATCCGTATACCCAATACCAGACTCTATATTAGACTTGGCAACCCAACTGCTTTCTACATTTAAAAGACCTAAAAGCAGACCATGGTAAAAATTCTCTTTCCTTTCACTTTTTACCGCCGTGTCACGGATACTGATTGAATCCGCAAGGAACTCGTTAAAAAGCGTTTGGACGCTCTCTGCATCGCCGCCTTTTATTGCAGCGCAAAACTGTCTCCACTGTTCTGTTTTCTTGGTTATTTCCCCCTCGAACCAAGAACGTATTTTGTCTTCATAAATTCCACGGATTTCTCTATTGGGAATTACCAGCCTATGGATTCTGCCATTAGGCTTCTCTTTATCCGTCAAATATCCGGCGGCATAAAGAACACTCCACAGATATGTCTGCCTCTTTTTGATATCACTGCTGTCCAAATCAGTATATGTCAGTTCCGGAATGATTTCTTTTTCTATACATTCTCCAGAAATCAACATCTCGATTTCCGCTTTTGTAGATTCCGCAGCATTTTTAAGGATATCCTGAATGATCGCATTACTGCTGCTGTTAGCCCAGTGCGGCTCCATCGCCGCATCCTTTGAGACTCTCAGCATATCGCACTGGCTAATCACATCCCATGGGCAATAAACGTCCACATTACCAAAATGGTATCCGTCATACCATTCCTTCATAGCAGGAAAGCATTTTTCTGCGCCGTAATATCTCAGCATCTCTTTCACTTCCATATCCGTAAAGCCAAAATATTCCGCATAATCCGTATTTGAAACCGATCGAACTTTAAAATTATTCAGCCCTGTAAAAATACTCTCCTTTGCAATCTGCAGACAGCCTGTGATTACGGCAAAATATAGATTCACGTTTGTCTTTAGAGCCTGACTGAACAATGACCGGATCAATTGAATCATCTGTGGGTAATACCCTGCCTGATGGGCTTTGTCTAACGGCACGTCGTACTCGTCAATCAAAACAAGAACCTTAGAATCATAATGTTTGCCGAGTACTTCTGTCATCAGCCTTATACTGCCATAAAGGACAGAGTTCTTTTCAAATTCCTCATCCAAAAGTTTCCTGAATTTTGCCTTCTGGGAGCTTGTCAGCCTATTACTTTCCAGAAGAAACCCAAATCTTTCCGCCTCCTCACTGATACGTGCGCCAAGCAGGTCATACGCTGCCTGGAAATTCTCGCCCTCCACATCCTTTAGGCTGATTGAAATCACCGGATACTTACCCATATGCCGCTCCCAAAGCTCTTTCTCCCTTGATATTTCAAGCCCTTCAAACAAAGATGCGTCTGCGCCTATTTCAAAGAATGACTTGAGCATATCCATATTCAGGCTCTTACCAAAACGCCGCGGACGTGTAAAGAGATTGACACTCCCTCTTGTCCTGAGAAGCTCTGCAATGAACCCGGTTTTGTCCACATAGTAAAAATGCTCGGATTTGAAATCCCGAAAAAACTCAACGCCTATCGGGAGCTTCTTCATCACAGCCATAATATTTCCTCCTCATTGACCCTTCTGGTCTTTTAAAAACTTTGGGTTCTATTTATATTATTATAAATAGAACTGTTGAAAATAGCAATACTATCCCACATTTCAACGAGCGCTTAGTGTTCCAAAATATTGCTTACTTACAAGAAACTGTCAACTTGTCAGAATTCAATATGTGTCGTATAATGTAGAATATACAATTATCGCTTAACGATTTAAGCCGAACGGGAGGGGATGTATGAATAAATATATAAAATTAATCCTGGCAAACCTATCCATCGCAGCCGCAGCAATCGTCCTGTATTCGCCGGGCCTGATAAATCTAAGGCTGTCCGACTACAGCATTTTCCGGGCAGGAATGTCCATCATCGCAGCGCTGCTCCTCATCCTTGCCTTCTTTCTAATCAATATCCGGCTCCTTCGGGAACCAGACCGGAACCCCGTCCTGTTAGACGACGTCCATGACCTTGACGAAGCCAAGGATATCCTGAGAAGCCACTGCGAAGGAAAGTATTTTGGAAGTCTGGCGAGGACGGCGTCCGAACAGCTTGACCGCATTTTCCAGTGCCGACAACGGCTTTCTGGCATCCTGTCCCAGAAGTTCACCCGGGGAACCATGAGCTTCGACAAGTTTGACAGCGTAGGGGCAGCGGCGGAATCTTCCGCTATCAAAAATGTAGTCGCAATGGCAAACCGGATGCGGCTCTTCGACGAGAAAGAATATGCCAGGCTTCAGCATTACCGGGAGGACGACATCCCCGACGACATCCAGGAGGAACAGCTCCACCTGTACCAGAAGAATTTTGACGACGTCCGTTCAACCATCGCCCACAACGAAAAGATACTGCTGAAACTGGACGCGCTCACCATGGAAATCGCCTCGTCTTCTTCCGGGGAAGACGCAGACGCCAACAATGAGCTAATCGGTGAAATCGAACGTCTCATCGACGAAACAAAATATTATCAATAACAGCATTACCTGAATCAGGAGGACTACCTATGAACAAGAAAGCAATCGGGATATTAGCCTGTGTCATTGTAATTGTATGCGCCGCAGTCTTCGGCGGCATCTATGTCACACGCAATATCGGGAAATCAGAAAAAGTAATATCAGAAGAAAGCGCCGAAAAGCGTCTCGCCAAGATGGTAGACAAGATTAACCCGGAGACCGGAACCCCTGTCAAATCCCCAATCGAGTACGACTCTGCCGAGGATGAAGCCGACGAGCTGCCGGACATCGACACCTGTAAAGTCATGGTGGAGGCAGAAACCAGCCTGTACGCCGAGATTTACTCCTCCCCGGAGAAGGCGGGCAGCGGAACGGACGGCTGGCTTTGCGAGATGGCAGAGGAATTCAACGAACACGGCTACGAGGTGGGCGGGCAGAAGGTTTCCGTCCAGATCCGCAACGTCAACAGCGGGCAGGCGTTGGATTACATCGCCACAGGGAAAGCCGTTCCGGAAGGTTTCGCCCCTTCCAGCATGCTCTGGGTAGACATGCTGAACGCAAAAGGAACCGCTACGGAAACGATTTCCGAAAGCCTGGTGGGCAACGTAGCCGGTATCCTGCTTTCCTCCAAGACCAACGAACAAATCGTAGAGAAATACGGAAGCGTAGACCTGAAAGCCATCACGGAGGCAACCGAGGCAGGAGAATTCGCAATGGGGTATACCAATCCCTTTGCCAGCAGCGCAGGCTTGAATTTCCTAATCTGCACCCTGGAGCGGTACGATCTGGAGAATCCGCTGTCTGAAACTGCTACAGCCGGGTTCCAGAAATTCCAGAAAAATGTGCCTTTTGTGGCCCTGACCACTATGCAGATGCGGGAAGCAGCGGAAAACGGCTCTCTGGACGGTTTTATCATGGAGTACCAGTCCTATTCCAACGATACCCTTCTGTCCAGTAATTACACCTTTACCCCATACGGCTACCGCCATGACAACCCATTGGTCAGCGTAGACTCTGCAAGCCCGGAGCAAAAGGAGATTCTGAAACTTTTTTCCGAATACTGCGGGACGGAAAAAGCTATGGCGCGGGCAACGGAGTACGGCTTCAACGGCATGAAGGACTATACCTGCGAATACCAGCCTGTCTCCGGGGATATCCTGACAGCCGCCCAGAAACTTTACAAGACCAACAAAGATAACGGAAGGCCGGTCATCGGCGTGTTCGTGACGGACGTTTCCGGAAGCATGGACGGCGAACCGCTGATTGCCCTCCAGACATCCTTGATTAACAGCATGAAATACATCAACCCGGAAAATTATATCGGCCTTGTGAGTTATGCAGACGACGTGACCATCGAACTTCCAATCGGGCAGTTCAATCTGGAGCAGCAGACTTATTTTAAAGGAAGCGTAGAAAACCTCTACGCATCCGGCGGCACGGCAACCTTTGACGCAATCTGCGTTGCGCTTGATATGATCCGCAAGCAGATGGAGGAATACCCGGACGCAAAGCCCATGCTGTTTGTACTGAGCGACGGGGAGACCAATGTGGGTTATAACCTGCACGATATCCGGGATGTTTTAAGCGGCCTGAAGATTCCGGTCTATACTATTGGCTACAATGCCGACCTGTCCGCTTTGCAGAGCATCAGCTCCGTAAATGAGGCGGCAAGTATCGACGCGTCCACCGACGACGTCGTTTACCAGCTGAAAACTTTATTTAATGCGAATATGTAACTCTATTCAATCAGAAGTCGGAAGGCAGCTTTTACATATGCAGCTTTCATCATCTATCCACTTAGGAGGGAACAATTATGAGCGGATTTTCACTGGATTTACCAACCACGAAAGAAAGCTCCGGCGGATTCTCACTGGATCTGCCGGATACAGAAGCAATCAAGAAAGAGGTTGCCGCAGAACTGGCGCCTACCCCTGAGGAGAAGACGGTCATTACCAATGTGGTCAAAGACAAGGCTGACCAGATTATGGCAGTTGATTTGGATTCTCTTGCCCAGCGCCGGGAATTTGTCCAAGTGGTCGAGACATTCGGCTCGGATTTGGTGCGGCAGTCACAGACAAAGAACAGCATTTTGCAGAAACGGATGGGGGATTTTAGCCGCGCCGGAGGAGAATCCGGCGAAGTTGCACGGGGACTCGAAGACTTGTCCATCAAGATGCGTGATTTAGACCCGTCAGGGCTCGATTTTACCAAGACGGGCGTCCTTGGCAAGGTCTTCAACCCTATCCGCAGATATTTCGAGCGGTTCAAGACCGCCGACGCTGAGATTGCGGGTATCGTGAAAACTTTGGAAAAGGGGCGGACGGTTTTAAAAAATGACAATACCACTCTGGAAATTGAACAGGCGGCAATGCGGGATTTGACGAAGCAGCTGACACAGAAGATTGAGCTTGGCTCGCAGCTTGACAGCTACCTTGCAAACGCCGTGGAAAACGCAAAGATTTCCGGTGATTCTGAGGAACGTATCAAATTCGTTGAAGAAGAAATCATTTTCCCGCTCCGGCAAAGGCTGATGGATTTCCAGCAATTACTGGTGGTGAACCAGCAGGGAATCATCGCTATGGAAGTGATACGGAAGAACAATCTGGAACTGATCCGCGCCGTAGATCGGGCGCAGACGGTGACGGTCGCAGCCCTTCGTGTGGCGGTGACGGTTGCAGGCGCTTTGTATAACCAGAAGATTGTACTGGAAAAAGTCCAGATGCTCAATGCGGCCACCAATGATATGATCAGCGCCACATCCCGGATGCTGAAAGAACAGGGAACCGCTATCCAGCGGGAAGCCGTGGAGGCAAGCATCTCGCCGGATACCCTGAAACAGGCGTTTGCGGACACCCTGTCTGCATTGGATGACATCAGCACTTACAAGGCTAAGGCATTGCCGCAGATGGCACAGACGATTCAGGACTTCCGCACGATTGCGGACGAAGGGGAACGGCAGCTTACACGGATGGAAAAAGGGAGAACCGTAGGATTCTAAACCAGACGTTTATGCCGCTAATGTCTTTACCTATCAGGGGGTGTCGGATTTTCCGGCGCCCCCTTTCACAAACGAAATACACTTCTTTAAAACACCTCCCGGCACAGTCTCTCCAACTCATCATGTACGGCTGCGGCTTCTCTTTCGTTGGTCATCGCCACAATGACGTCCCCGGTCTGCATCTTCGTACTTCCCCTTGGGATAATCTCGTCAGATCCCCTCTGAATCGCGACAATCAGGCAATTCCCCGGCCATTCAATCTCTTTCATCAATGACTCTTCCAGTTTGGAGCCTTGAAGCACCACAAAATTCTGCAATACTTTCTCTCCATGATCCACAGCCTTTTCTCCGTTCTGCTGCTCCAATATCCTTTCAAGAAGGCTTTCATAAATCGGCTTCGACCGAAGCAGGGTCGCCACCATATATGCCACAATCGACACAATCGACAATGTCATCATCTCGCTCAGCGTCCCGGTCATCTCGAAAATCAATATAATACCAGTCAGCGGGGCGCGCACAATCGCCGCAAAATACCCCGCCATGGCAAGCACAACAAAATTATTGATGTACATCATATCCAGTCCCATATACTGGACGCCTACCGTTGCAAACGCGCCCCCGATAAAGCCTCCCAACACCAGCAGCGGGAAGAAGATGCCTCCCGGAGCGCCGGAGCCGAAACAGACTGCCGAAAAGATAAACCTTCCTGCCAGAATGAATAATACCGTACCAAGCATGACGTCTTCCGTCGTCAGATAATCAAGCAGGGCATGTCCGCTTCCAAGGAATTCTGGCATCGTAAATCCAAGGACGCCGGCACAGAAGAACGGAATCATAAGCTTCTGCGTCACACTGAGCCTCTTTGCATTGCGGTAGAGCGACTGCACCTTTAGGGTAAACCAGTTATAGAACGCCCCCAGCGCCCCCAGTACGATTCCTAATAACAATATCAGTCCGTAATGTTCCGGCGGCAGCGCGCCGACAATCTCAAACTGGAACACAGAATCCACTCCCATGACCGTAGTCGCCATAAAATCAGCCGTCAATGATGCCGTCATGACGGATACCAGTACAGATACGGAGAAATTCTTATGCACCTCCTCCAGCGAGAACATAACGCCCGCCAGAGGCGCATGGAACGCCGCCGCAAGCCCCGCGCTTGCCCCGCAGGTCAAAAGGTACTTTTCCTCCGTCACTCCCCGCTCCATTCCTTTGGAGACTCCTTTTCCCACCATCGCCCCAAGCTGGATGGACGGTCCCTCTCTGCCCAATGCCAGGCCGCCAAGGAGACATAAGAAGCCTCCAAGGAATTTTGCCGGGAGAACCCTCCACCATCTCTGGTCTAATTTCCCTATCATTTCACCCTCAAGCTGCGGAATCCCGCTGCCTGATATCATCGGCTCATACTTCAAAAGCTTTCCTACCAGCCATGCCAGCACAAACAATATCAGAAACCATCCTGCAATCCGCACCGGATTCCCTTTGCAGAATCCAAGAATCATATTCAGCCATTTCCCCGCATATTCCAGGAACATCCGGTACAGCACCATCACAAGCCCGGCAATGCCTCCGACAATCAGGCCTTCTCCAATCAATACGATCTGAAAATGTTCGGCGCGCTTAATTGTACTTGACGTATCTCTCTCCACGGTTTTCCCTCCCTCTTGCATATGTATCTTCTTCTATTATACAAGAAACGCCGTATTTATCCAAAGATTTTCTGCCTGCAGGGGAAAAATTAACTTTTCCTTGAAACCCGCCTTCATACAGACTATACTATTATGCAGGGAATCGACAAATATCGATTGCCTAATCTATTTTACGGAAAGGACTTTAGATACCATGAGAATATTGATCGCATCTGACATTCACGGAAGCGCTTACTATCTGAGACAATTACTGAAACGTTATCAGGCCGAACAGCCGGACAAGCTGCTCCTCCTTGGAGATATCCTCTACCATGGTCCGAGGAACGATCTTCCGGAAGGCTACGCCCCAAAAGAAGTCATAGATCTTCTAAATGACATGAAGGAAGACATCCTGTGCGTCCGCGGGAATTGCGACACAGACGTAGACCAGATGGTTTTGGAATTCCCAATCCTTGCCGACTACTGTATCCTGTACGAGCAGGGACATATGATATTTGCAACACACGGACATATCCATAATACTGCCAATCCACCCATGCTGAAAGCGGGCGATATCCTGCTTCACGGGCATACCCATATCCCTGTAATAGAAGATTTCGGCGGCAAGTATTACATAAACCCAGGTTCTGTCTCCATCCCTAAGGACGGAAGCGAACACAGCTATATGATGCTGGAAGACGGGGTATTTACATGGAAAAATTTAAACGGAGAGGCTTACCGGCAATTTTGCCTGCATAGCGGAAGAAACAATGAGTCGTAGCAAGAATGCATTTACTAATGGAATACGGGACGGAATCCCCATTGCACTGGGATACTTTGCGGTTGCATTTTCACTGGGGATAGTGGCAAAAAAAGCCGGTTTGAATCCCATTCAGGGTTTCCTGTCCAGTCTCTTGAACCATGCCTCCGCAGGAGAGTATGCAGAATTTACGGTAATCCTTGCGAACGCGCCTTATTTCGAGATGGCGTTTGTCATTCTGGTCACGAATATACGTTATCTGCTGATGAGCTGCGCATTGAGCCAGAAATTTGCCACAGACACTTCCCTCCTGCACAGATTCCTAGTGGGGTTCGGGATTACAGACGAAATCTTCGGCATCAGCATCGGAAGGACCGGAAAGCTGAACCCTTATTATAATTACGGCGCAATGGCAATCGCACTGCCGAGCTGGGCGCTTGGAACAGCTTTGGGGATTGTTGCCGGCAACGTCCTGCCTCCGTCTGTCGTAAGCGCCCTGAGCGTTGCGCTGTACGGCATGTTTGTGGCAATTATCGTTCCCGCCTCCAAACAGAATAGGATTGTCGGCGGCGTCGTACTTGTAAGCTTTGCGGTTAGTTATGCCGTATCCAAGATTCCTTTGTTCGATTCTATGTCCGACAGTATGAAGATTAGCCTGCTGACGGTAATCATTGCCGGACTTGCAGCCGTATTATTCCCCGTGAAGGATGAGGAAGGGCATACTGCGGCAACAGACCCAGATAAGGAGGCAGTGGAATATGACTCATAATATCTACATTTACATATTGGTCGCGGCGGCGGTATCCTGCTTCATCCGTGTGCTTCCGCTGACGCTGATACGCGGGAAGATTAAAAACCCGCTGATACGCTCATTCCTCTACTATGTGCCTTATGTAACCCTTGCGGTCATGACATTCCCGGCAATCATCACGGCGCCCCAGGTCCCGGCGGCAGGTATCCTTGCGCTGGCTGCGGGAATCATCGCCGCATGGCGGGGAATCAATATGATGGGAATCGCCGCCATATGCTGTGCCGTCGTATTTGTCTGCGAGGCGGCTTACGCATATCTGATATAGTGATCAGCGAAACAACAAAAAAAGGATGGGGAATCAATACCCCATCCGACTATTCCTCTCCTTCTTCACCGAAAATCTCAATCCTTTTTCTTCTCAAAGTAAGCATCGATCTTCTGCTTGATCTCCTCTGGCTTCAGATATTTCGCGAGATAACCGTCTGGTTTCAATGATATCAGTTTTCTCACTGTCGCCGGATCTGTCCTTCCCGTCAGGAAGATGACCGGGATTCCGGCAAAGTTCGTCTCGGAACGGATCATCTCCAGGACCTGTTTCCCGTCACAGACTGGCATCTCATAATCCAGCAGCACCAGATCCGGTCGATCCATGGAAATAGAATGGATTGCAGACATTCCCGACGATGCCATCGCGATCTCATAATCCTCGCACAGCAATTGATTCATTCCCTGCCGGATCGTCATGGAATCATCTACCACCAGTATCTTCTTCCTCTGCGGTATTTCTCTCTTCTTGAGATATTCTTCGACCTCTTCCATGGCATTCTCCACGCTAATCGGAGTCGCCGCACCTTTCCCCGACATATGGGGCGCAATGACACAGAAGGCGAAATCCCCTTCTCCTGTAAAGTAAGCATCGATCTTCTGCTTAATCTCCTCTGGCTTCAGATACTTCGCAAGATACCCGTCCGGTTTCAAAGATACCAGTTTTTTCACCGTCGCCGGATCCGCCCTCCCCGTCAGGAAGATAATCGGGATTTTGGCAAAGTCCTCCTCAGAACGAATCATCTCCAAAACCTGTTTCCCGTCACAGACCGGCATCTCATAATCCAGAAGAACCAGATCCGGACTATCCAGAGCAATCGAACGAATCGCCGACATTCCCGACGCCGCCACCGCAATCTCATAATCTTCGCACAGCAACTGCTTCATTCCCTGCCGGATCGTCATGGAATCATCTACCACCAATATCTTCTTTCTCTGGGGGATATCCCTCTTCTTGAGATATTCTTCGACCTCCTCCATGGCATTCTCCACGCCGATTGGAGTCACCGCGCCTTTTTCCAGCATATGGGGTGCAATGACACAGTAGGCAAAATACCCTTCTCCCGTATCGAACAACAGGCTGGCCTGCATCTTCTCCTTCTCAAACACATCCTGGAACTGCTCATATGTAAGAAGGTTCTCTTCCTTGATCTCGCATCTTTCCGCATCCGGCAGATGCTCCATCACACGTTTTACGAACTGCTGCGCCGTTAATCTGGTTGCATTGACCAACATCGTATCCAGCCGGTTCGTCTCGATTCCCATGACCTTTCCGACAGTGTTGATCAGCAGCTTTTCCTCAAATGCCAGAAAAATCTCGCTATTTTCCTCCTCCTGCTCCATACCATAGACCAGGCGGCAATATATTCCTCTCCCAAACTTCTCTCCGCTGTAACCGTCACTGAGTACGCGGGACTCCAGCCGGAACATATCATAAACCAATTGGACGATTACCTTCTTCATCGCCTCAAGCTCTTCCTCCGGCAGAAGATTCTCCCACTTGCTTACCCCTTCTCCCGTAATCGCACGGTCCTCTGTCAAAGTATGCCCGATCAGCCACCCGACGCAGACACCTAAAAAATGGTCCACTGCATTTTCTGAATAATTCGTCTGTTCCAGCTCCGCCTCAAGGGCAGGCAGCATCTTTTTCTGGAATCCTTCGTGCTGATGCCTGTGCGCGGCAAGTCCTTCGTACCCGACCGACATCATATACTTCTCCTCTTCTAAAAAATGCTTCACCGCATGGTCTTTGAAATACTTGATTCCTTCCTGGCACGCCCACTGGCTCTTCTTCTCCTCTTTCCCAAATGCAAATAGCTTGTTAATAATTTTGAACAGCCTCTGATGCTCCTTGTCAATAACGTCTACTCCGATATTGTACTCTTCTTTCCATACTAATTGATTCTCCATATGAAACCCACCTCTTCCACAGACCGCGTCCTATTTCCTGTGGAATTTCACTCCTTTCCTGAATTTACAGAAACTTCTGCTAATCATAATTATTCATATAAAGCAGTAAATTTTGAAAAATACCATCTTCGCAGACAGCCTTCCCTGTCTGTCAATATTTACTATACTACGTATAGTAAAAAATAGCAATCTGTAAGATTATAACAACGGATTTAACGGAAAGATTTACGGATTCCATTTATAACAAAAGGAGCTGCCAGAAAATACTACCTCTTCTGACAACTCCTTTTCACTCTCTAAAATACGCCTGCTACAGCGCCAAATCCTTCGCGATCTCATACTGATAGACCGGAATGCCCTTCTGCATGCCAAGCGCCTCATTAATATCAAAGTCCACATACTGTCCATGCTTATATCCCACAACTCGGTTCGTCTTCCCTTCAATCAGAAGGTTCACTGCCATCGCACCCATGATAGATGCATAGACCCTGTCCTTACAGGTCGGGCTTCCTCCACGCTGCATGTGGCCGATAATCGTCGCACGGGTCTCCATGCCGGTAGCTTCCTCAATACGCTCCGCCATCTCAATAGAACCGCCGATACCTTCCGCATTGATGATGATATAATTCTTCTTGCCGCGCTTCCTGCACTCCTGAATGTCGGCCACAATCGCACTCTCATCGTAACCATGCTCTTCCGGCAGCAGGATACGCTCCGCACCGTTGGCAATTCCGCACCACAGAGCCAGATAGCCTGCATCCCTTCCCATTACCTCAATGATGGAACATCTCTCATGGGAAGTAGACGTATCACGTACCTTATCAATCGCTTCCATCGCCGTGTTCACAGCCGTATCGAACCCAATCGTATACTCCGTACAGGCAATGTCAAGGTCAATCGTCCCCGGGACACCAATCGTGTTGATTCCAAGATTCGCCAACGCCTGGGCGCCCGCAAAGGAACCGTCTCCGCCGATTACCACCAGCCCGTCCACACCGTACTTCTTCAGGATTGCAGCCGCCCTCTGCTGCCCTTCCTCCGTGCGCATCTCTTCACACCGCGCCGTCTGAAGAATCGTACCTCCGCGCTGGATCGTATCGGAAACATCCCGCGCAGACAAATCAATGATTTCTTCATCCAACAATCCCTGATAACCCTTCCTGATTCCTCTGACTCTCAGACCCTTGCCAAGTCCCGTACGAACAACGGCACGGATTGCCGCATTCATTCCTGGCGCATCGCCTCCACTGGTTAATACTCCGATTGTACGAATTACTTTTGCCATAAATCATTCCTCCATGTGTAGTCATTTCATGTTGAGCATCCATGATCCCAGCGCAAAATGACATTCCACCGGAATCATTTTCTATCTGTCTCTCTCGCCCCTCATTGTACATTATTTAACAAAGGTTTTCAATGGGTTTTTCTATTACTTTTACACAAGATTCTCCCAGATAATTCGTCAATTTGTTCAGCAGCAGCTTATCTGCATTGACGCTTCTGTTTGCAGCCAGACGCTTCACCGCCTTCTCCTTCTTACAGTAAATCACCACCATATCCTGCCCGTCCGAATCACCAAGCAGCTCGAAAAGCTTGCGTTCCCCCGCAAGATAGGACTCCTTGTCGGCATACTGAAGCCAGAGTTCCCGCTTCGTCTGCCCGAAGGGGATTACCTTCTCACAGATAAGCTTACTCGCCGCCTCGTCCTCCTCCGACACCCTTCCCCGGATGAAGACCTTTTCATCTTCATTCAAGTACTGCTGGTTCTTCTCAAAATCCCGGGGAAATACCACTACCTCCACGGCTCCCGCCAAATCTTCAAGGGTAACAAACGCCATCACCTTATTCTGCTTCGTGTACTTAATGGTCTTGGACGTAATCATGCCGCCGATGACCTCCCTTGCCCCATCGTGTACCTTCGTCCGCCCCGTCTCCTCGTCAATCTGGAAATCCAGCGTAGTCTTGGAAATGTTCTTCCTCCATTTCTCCTCGTATTCCTCCATGGGATGCCCGCTTAAATAGAACCCAAGCACTTCTTTCTCAAATGCAAATTTCGTCTCCTTCTCATACTCTCCCACATCCGGCAGCGGCACATCGAATTCGGCTTTCTGGTCCTCTCCCACCATATCGAACAGCGACATCTGCCCGTCCATGGAATTCTTCCGTTCCTGATTCACCTGGTCCATAATCTGCACATAGATGACCATGTACTGCTTCCTGGTCCCTCCTAAGCTGTCGAATGTCCCTGACTTAATAAAGTTCTCTATCGTCCGCTTGTTAATATCCTTCCCCGCCATCCGCTCAATAAAATCCTTCAGATTACGGAAATGTCCTCTCGCCTTTCGCTCTTCAATGACCGCGGAAATCACAGGCCGCCCGATACTCTTGATTGCAGTAAGCGCATACCGAATATTTCCTCCATCCACCGAGAAATTCCCCTCGCCCTTATTGATGTCCGGCGACAGGATCTCAATCCCCATCTGGCGGCAGGTGTAAATATACTCCGCTACCTTACTGGGCGCATCAATCACGGATGTCATGAGCGCCGCCATGAACTCTACAGGATAGTAATATTTCAGCCACGCCGTCTGGTAAGCCACTACGGCATAAGCCGCCGCATGAGACTTGTTGAACGCATACTTGGCAAAATCAATCATTTCATCGTAAATCTTATTCGCCGTCTTCTCGTCAATCCCGTTAGTAATGCACCCCGGGACCCCTTCATCCGCATTTCCATAGACGAAGCTCTGGCGTTCCTTCTGCATCACGTCCCCCTTCTTCTTGGACATTGCGCGGCGCAGAAGGTCACTCCGCCCAAGAGTATACCCCGCCAAATCACGCACAATCTGCATGACCTGTTCCTGATACACGATACAGCCGTAGGTAGGGGCCAGGATTGGCTCTAACTGCGGACAGTCGTAGGTAATCGTCTCCGGATGATCCTTCCCCCGGATATATTGGGGAATGAAATCCATCGGACCGGGACGGTACAGGGAAATTCCTGCAATGACATCCTCCAGGTTCTGTGGCTTTAGCTCCTTCATAAAGCTCTTCATCCCGCCGCTCTCCAACTGGAATATACCGTCCGTACGTCCCGTCCCGATAGAGCCAAGCACCTTCTTGTCGTCATAGTCAATCTTCTCCAAGTCAACCGCCGCACCGCTGCTCTCCCCAGCAAGCCTTGCGGCGTCCTGAATCACCGTCAACGTCCTAAGCCCAAGGAAATCCATTTTTAAAAGCCCCAGCTCTTCTAACGTTGTCATGGTAAATTGGGTCGTAATCGAACCGTCAGACCCAAGGGACAGCGGCACATACTCATCAATGGACTTCTGACTGATTACTACGCCTGCCGCATGCATGGAAGTATGCCTTGGAAGGCCTTCCAGCCGCTTGGACATATCGATCAGCTCATGGACCTGTTCATCCTCCTGATACAGCTTCCGCAAATCCGGATTCATCTCTAAAGCCCGGTTCAGTGTGATATTGACTCCCGGCTCCCTCGGTATCATCTTCGCGATTCCGTCCACAAACGCATAGGGCAGATCCATAACACGCCCCACGTCCCGCACCACGCCCTTCGCCGCCATCGTACCAAAGGTGACAATCTGTACGACCCGGTCGGTGCCGTACTTTTCCACCACATAATCAATAACCTCCTGCCGCCGCTCGAAGCAGAAATCTACGTCAATATCCGGCATGGACACACGCTCCGGGTTCAGGAAACGCTCGAACAGGAGCTGATACCGGATGGGATCGATACTGGTGATCTCAAGGCAGTACGCCACAATACTTCCGGCGGCAGAACCACGCCCAGGTCCCACCATGATATCATGGTCCTTTGCATATTTGATAAAATCCCATACAATCAGGAAATAGTCCACGTAACCCATGGACTTGATGACGGACAGTTCATATTCCAGCCGTTCCTTGAGCTCATCCCCGCCTTCCGGATAACGTTTTTTCATTCCTTCTTGGCACAGATAGTTCAGGTACTCCCAGGATGTGAATCCCTCCGGCACATCGTATTTCGGCAGTTTCGTTACGCCGAATTCAATCTCCACATGGCAGCGGTCGGCTATCTTCTGAGTGTTCTCAAGGGCTTCCTGTGCATAAGGGAACAACTCCTTCATCTCTTCCTCTGACTTAATGTAATACTGCCCGCCCTCATAGCGCATCCGGTTCTCATCGGAGAGCTTCTTCCCTGTCTGGATGCACAAAAGCATGTCGTGAGGCTTCTCATCTTCTGCATAGGTATAGTGGATATCGTTGGTCGCCACCAAATCAATCCCTGTCTCCTTGGACATCCTAAGAAGGGACTGGTTCACAAGCTTCTGCTCCTGCAGCCCGTGATCCTGTAATTCCAAAAAGAAATTCCCCTTCCCGAAAATTTCCTGATACCGGTAAGCCGCCTTCTTTCCCTCGTCATACATGCCCCGCAGGATATTTTTCTGAACCTCCCCTGCAAGGCAGGCGCTCAGGGCGATGATTCCCTTGTGGAACTCTTTCAATACTTCCATGTCCACACGGGGCTTATAGTAGTACCCTTCCGTAAATCCTCGGGAAACGATTTTCATCAGGTTATGGTAGCCTTCGTCATTTTCCGCAAGCAAGACCAGATGGTAGTAACGGTCGTCGCCGTTACCTAAGGCCTCCTTGTCGAAACGGGAACCCGGAGCTACATAGACCTCGCACCCAAGGATAGGCTTGATTCCCGCCGCCCGCGCCGCCCGGTAGAAGTCGATTACCCCGAACATGACGCCATGGTCCGTGATTGCCACACTGTCCATCCCCAGCTCCTTCACACGGGCTACGCATTCTTTTATCTTATTTGAACCGTCCAACAGGCTGTACTCCGTGTGGACGTGAAGATGTGCAAAACTCATATTTTCTCCTTTTTGTGTAAATACATACGAAGTTTCCTACTATGATAAAAAAGGCGCCCCCAGCCTTCCGGGAACACCTCTTTCATGTATCTGCCGCTGATTACCTGCCTACTCGCCGTCCACCATGAACTTCACCAGCTTGTCTATATCTTTCTTCTCATATGCAATAATCTCCAGCTCCGGGATCTCACCGTTAGAGAAAATATTCGCCATAGATACATACTGGGACAGCTTCGACTTCAAATTCAGCCTGTCGCCCTCTCCCGTCACTAATTCTACTTTTCCTGAGCAATCGTCAATTACAGAAAAAAATTTGTCAATGTTCGTAATGTTCTGCACTTTCATGATTCCAAAAGCTCCTTTCTGATTTCCTTATCTTACCTTCGTCGTCTTTCCTATTATACCCTATCTCTTGCGAATTTCAATAGATTTTTCACAAATTTCTATCCTGCCTTCCTTCAAGAGCCGCCCCACGGCGCGCTTAAACGCATTCTTGCTCATGTCAAATTCCTCCTTGATCCGTTCCGGTTCTGCCTTATCCGTAAACGGCAGCCGGCCTCCGGATTCTTCCAGCCGCTCCATAATCGCCTGCGCATCCACGTCCATCTGAAGGAACGCCTTCTCCCTCACGGCGAGATCCATTTTCCCGTCCTCCTTGACCCTTGTGACCCGCGCATGGATACGGTCGCCCACTTTCAGGTCGCCGTACACCTCCTTTTTGGGAATCAATGCGGAATAACAGTCATCCACAGCGACAAATACCCCGAAATTATCACTGGTATCATATATGATTCCTTCCACCTGGTCGTCCTTCTGATAGGGGGAATCCAGACGCAGCCGCTCATAGACCTTCATCGTCGCACAAAGCCTTCCTGACTTGTCCACATACAAAGCCACCAGCGCCTCGTCCCCCTTCCTGACCTTCGCCGTCTGCTCCCGGAATGGAAGCAGCAAATCCTTCTCAAGCCCCCAGTCCAGAAAAGCCCCGATCCGTCCCACATCCACGACTTTCAGCGCCGCCAGCTCCCCGAGGGTGATCTTAGGCTCGTTCGTGGTGGCTATCAGCCTGTCCGAAGAGTCTTTGTACAAGAACACCTCCACCGGATCGCCTGCTTCTAACCCCCGCGGGACCTGTTTTTTAGGAAGCAGCACCTTCTCCTGGCTGTTGCCGAGATAAACGCCGAACTCCACTTCTTTTACAATCATCAACCTTACTTTCTTTCCCAAATTCTCCGATAATGACATCTGTATTTCCCTCTCCTTTGTGTTACGTGTACTTGTATCTTAAACTCACATTTCTCCATCAAGAGAACTCCACCACCGCATAAGCCTTCCCCGCCCCGTCGCACAGTTCCACTACGGCTCTATCCTCTTCATACGCCGTCCTAGGGTAAATGATATCGCCATACACAGCTGATTTCTTATACTCCACCCGCAGTTTCCTGACATCCATCGGCTCTTTCAGCGCTTCCTGCGCCATCTGCACATACTGGCAGTTATTCACGTGCTCGTTCGTATCTATATGATACTTCCGCACCGGGAACGGCTCTCCATCTTCTAAATTCCCCGGCAGCTCAATTTTCCGCGGCGCATACTCCATAGGCAGCGGTTCCTCCGTTCCATAGAGTTCAATTTCCCGCCTGTCCGGTCTTGCAGGCCTTCCCTTCTCCACATCCATATAGACCCACACAGAATTCGCCCACGCAGCCATCTTCTGCCCCTCATCCTCCATACAGAAGTTACGCAGTCCCAACAGCCCGTCAAATTTCGTCGCCCAGGTACTTATCTTCACCGGCTCTCCCATCACGGGATAACGCTCAACCTCCACCTGCCATGCCGACAGAATCCAAACCTTCCGGCGCTTAGCACAGTAGGAGAGCCCGACGCCCAGACTCTCCGAGTGAAATGTACTGCAATCCTGAAAATAATTAATGATCCCCGGCAGCGTAATCCGTCTCGTATGATCCACCTCGCTAAATCGAATCCTGCCCTCCAACGTATATCTGTTACTCTTTTGCACTGCCTATGTAACTCCTTTCTGTCGTAATGACGCACTGATACCGCGAATCCGTAATCTTGAGCAGCTTCACCAACGTATTTTTCAGCTCCTCCTGTTTCTTCCCGTCATATTCATAAGGAACCTCCATGTCAAAAATCAGGTTCACCTGCTCCTCCCCGCTCACCATGCGGAAATCATGGATAGTCACAGCCGCATCCAGCGCCTCAAGAATCCGCTCCACCTGCCCTTTTGCCTCAATGACCCTCACATCCCGCGTCTCCACCGGGTCCATATGAATCACCAGAAACACGCCAAGCATCCTAAGCGCATCCCGCTCAATCCGGTCGATCACCTCATGGGACGCCTCAATCTCCACATCATTCGGAACCTCCGCATGGATAGAAGCCATACTCCTTCCCGGCCCATAATTATGGACAATCAAATCATGGCTCCCAAGAACCCCCTCATATCCTTCCACAAAATCCGTAATCCTTGCATACTCCTCAGGCTCCACTGCCTTACCAATCAGAGGCTCCAGCGTATCCTTCGCAATCCCGACACCGGCCCACATCACCACCAGAGACACGCCAAGCCCCACGAATCCGTCGATATTCACCCCCGTCGCCCAGAAAAACAGAAGGGACGCAATCGTCGCAGTAGTGGTGATCACATCGCCCATGGCATCCGCAGCGGTGGCCATCATCACCTTAGAATCAATCCTCTGCCCAAGCTTCCGGTTAAAGAACCCAAGCCACAGCTTGACGCCCACCGACAGGACCAGAACCACCACAGACACCGCCTGAAATTTCAGCACCTCCGGTTCCCGGATCTTCGCCACAGCATCCTTAAAAAATGAAAACCCCACTTCCATGACCAGAAACGCCACAATCAACGCCGCAATATACTCAATCCTGCCATGCCCAAACGGGTGATCCCTGTCCGCCGGTTTACTAGCCATCTTCACTCCCACAAGACCAATCACAGACGAACCCGCATCCGAAAGATTGTTAAACGCATCCGCCATGACCGAAATACTATGCAAGAGATACCCTACCGAACATTTTACTACAAATAAAAGCACATTGCAAAGGATGCCTACCGCACTCGCCAACACACCGTAGGCGGTCCTGACAGACACCCTCTCGATTTCCGTATGGTCTTTTATAAAAATCCTTACCAAAAAATCCGTCATGAACTTCCTCCATGTTCCTCTTAATGTATCCCTGAAAAGGGAATTCTAAGGCATACCTTAATCCGCACCCTCCCCAAAGAAAAACCATTTAATCTTAAAATCAGACGTGGCCGTCACCATCTCATACTCTTCCGCTGTCAAGGCTTCTCTAAGCCCCTGTTTTCCCTCGTCGCTTACAACCTTACAGGCCGTATCCGTAAAACACAGGCTCGGATACAGGACACACCACCAATTATGTCCTCTCGCCTGGCCCAGCCGAATCTTCAGCGCCTCATACTCTCCCTGCGGAAAGAAGACATCCCCATACAACTTATCCGGGAAATAACTAACTTCCACATCCGCCTCAGACCGATAAGAATACCCCTCCGCCTCGACCGTCCGATCTGCCACATCCTCCAGCTCATGCAAATGTGACTCCACCCAGGCCTTCGTCTCCTCTGCATCCGGCTCCCCCGAGAGCTCATCCCCCATGCTCTCCTCCATATAAGCAAGCACAGCGTCCCGAACCTTCACCTTGACAGCCTGATCCTCCTCGCTGTCACTGTTAGCAAGCACATGAAACCTAAGCACCTCTTTTGCCAGCGTCTTCTGCGTCCGCTCCATCTTCGCCTCGACCCGCTCAATCCCCCGCTCCACACAGCTCCCCGTCAACAAAGCCGCAGCACAGATCCCAAACACCAGACAAACCACCCGCCGAACCTTACCACAATCCCAAAACTCTCTATTCATATGTAACACCCTCCTTATACAATAATCATTCAAGTTATATAAGAAGTGTTGACATATAACCTACCATTTATACAAAACACCTAAAATTCTTTCCCCATTACCCATCCTTCTTATCAGAATCTCTCCGAAACCATATCACTGCCCTATTCCTTGATTGCCACACTAATACCCATCGGAAGGGCAACCATAAACTATCCGCCCATACACAAAACCCCTGCGACTTTTCCACCATCTGCCGCCCAAACACCCTACGCTCCCAGCCTGATAGGATTCTTCCCACCCTGCGACCGTAAATTTTGCCAGTATACAGGCAGCTGTGAACTGCCGTCCACCCATACGCAAAACTCACCGCCTCCGCCGCCAGAATCCTCATCACTCCCCCTTCTTCATCCGTATCACATCCATAACCGCCTCCACCTGATTATCGATATGCTTACAAACAATCTCCGCTGCCAGTTCCTTCTCCTTCCCCTCAATCCGCTTAATAATCTCTTCATGCTCCGCCAAAAGCTGCGGATACGCCTCCTGCCGTTTCAAATACTCTATACGATACCGATACATCTGCTCCCGCAAATTATTTAAAAGCTGCACCAGCTTCTGGTTATCCGTCGCCTCATAAATCACATCATGAAAACGCACATCTGCCTCGGCAATCTCTGTAATATCACTGCTCCTCAAGGTCTTCCGGAACTCCTCCGCCGCATGTCTAAGCTCCCGTATCTGCGCATACTTAATCTTATCACAGGTCAGCTTCACCGCCAGCTCCTCTAACGCCTTGCGGACCTCTAAGACGTCCCGCAGGCTCTTCTCGGATATATCCGCCACCTCTGCGCCTTTGCGCGGAACCATAAGCACCAGCCCCTCAAGCTCCAGCTTCCGGATCGCCTCCCGGATCGGCGTCCGGCTGACGCCAAGCTTATTGGCCAGCTTAATCTCCATCAGCCGCTCTCCCGGTTTCAGTTCTCCCCGCAGGATCGCCTGCCTCAGGGTATTGAACACCACGTCCCGCAGCGGAAGATATTCGCTCATGTTGACCTTTAGTTCCATCCCCTATCTCCTCCTCGTATTGTGTACGCCGGTCACGTATGTCTGCCGCGCAAGCTGCAGCTCCCGAATCCGAAACGCCGCCTTCTTAGCCGCCTTCTTATCATCGAACAGTCCAAAGACTGTAGGCCCGCTGCCGCTCATCAAGGCATTGAGCGCGCCGTTCTTCTTCATGGTATCCTTAATCTGCTCAATCACAGGATAGGCTTCTGCCGTAACCTTCTCAAGGACATTCCCAAGGCAGGAAGATACCTGCAAAAGATCATGCCCTCTAAGCCCTCCGATAATCCCGTCAATATCCGGATGTTCGGCAATCTCATGGGAGTCCAGCTTCTCATACACCATCTTCGTCGAAACGCTGATAGACGGTTTTGCCAGCAGTACAAAACACTTAGGCATAGGAGGAAGAGGCGTAAGTTTCTCTCCAATCCCTTCCGCGAGTACCGTCCCCCTCATGATACAATAAGGTACGTCTGCCCCCAGCAAAACGCCCCTTTCCATCAGCGCTTTCTGGGACAGCCCCAACGAAAACATACGGTTCATCCCGAACAAGACCGCAGCCGCATTAGAACTGCCCCCAGCCATCCCCGCAGCCACAGGGATATGCTTATCCAGCACAATCTTCACACCCTCCCGTATCCCAAACTCCTTCATCAACAAATCCGCGGCCCGGTAAGCCAGGTTATTCTCATTGACCGGAAGATAGAATAAGTTGGCGCTAAGCCGGATTCCCGGCTCCTTCGTCTTCACCATCCAAATCTGGTCATAGAGATAGACCGTCTGCATTACCATACGCACGTCATGATATCCATTCTCCCGTTTCCCCAACACGTCGAGTCCCAGATTAATCTTCCCAAGTGCCTTTAACTCTAATTTATCCATCCACATTCTCCTTGTATCCTGTATACAGTGTACCTATAGTATACTCATATTTTCCTTAAAAATCAATATCCTGTCACCCGCTTTTATCTCTTCCGAAGGCAGTTCATTTACCTCCATAATTCCCTCTACCGTCGTGTTATATTTTTTAGCAAGATCCCACAGGATATCGCCGTCGCGGACGATGTACCCCGTAATGCCCGGGCGTTTCTCCATTTCTTCCATATCAAAGGGCGTAAACTCTATCTCCCGGATGTTCCGGATACAAACCGGCTCTTTCAGGAAACTATGGAACGCCAGCACCGCCTTGATTTCGATCTCATCCGTCCCAAGAAGCCCGATGGAAAGCTGCTCCACCGCATAAGTCAGCCCATAAGTCATATTCTCCGCCGTCTCGTTGCTTTCTAACAGATAGGAGAACGGAACCATTCCCTGCCATGTGTCGAAAGGAATCGCGTCGTCCGCCTTCACATACAGGAAACTAATATGCAGCACCCCTTCAATCTGGATGCCATTCTCCGCCGCCTCAGTATGCTCCACCTGAATCCGCGCGCTGCTGTGGCATATCTGTAAGATGTCATCCTTAATCTCCGGCAATGACAACTGTTCCGTAACCTTACATTTAGAATGATTTTGAAGCAGCAGCCGCTCCATCTGCTCCTCCGTAATCTTAGGCGTGCAGTTCTGCTCCAATGAATAGGCGTCTGCAAGTATCTCAAGCCGTTCCTCCTCGTAAACAATCAGCCGCACCTCCAAGGTCGCCTCTACCCCGATTAGACGCATTTCGCCGTCCTCGTCCATTCGCACGTCAATATTGACATCGTTAAGCTCCGGGTAAATCTGATGGTACATCTTATCCTGCGCCCCATAGCACTCGATACGCCCCTCGTAAGGAACCGTCTGCTCAATCCAGTCTGTTTTGCCGTCCAGAGATTCATAGAAACAGAACAAAAGCAGCTCTCCCTGTATCCGCAGCTCATCTGCTTCAAGGCGGGTGTCAAGCTTCCGGCTCGTCACCTCCGTCCACAAAAGTGTGCCGATATTCTCCTTCGTCCCTCCGATGGACACCTCTTCCTTGATTCGGTAGGTATCCTTCATCGTCGCAAATACCTTCAAAAATTCCTTGCTCTCGAACCTCTTGTACAAGGATTGCCCGCACTCGATATCCGTCGTAAGCTCCGACTCCTGCTTCCCTTCCGAGCATACCGTAAGCTCCGCTAACGTCTTGATGCTCAGCTTCCGGGAATGGATAGCCGTAACCGTCAGGTCTGCGCTTGAGGACTGGACGAACAGGTTTCCCACCGGCTCCTGCTCAAGATAAATCATTTCCTCGAAAGGAATCCTGCCCTCCAGGCAGGAAAGCCTGGTTTCCCCTTCGTCTGTCACGTACAGGACCTTGAAATTCATTTTCCCGGATACCCTTATGTAATTCTCCACCACCTTCATATCCTCTACGGTGAGGGTCCCTTCTCCTAATATTACTTTCTTGACGTCACTTTTTGCGTCCGGTACATTGTAATCATCGTCAATGTAGAACTGGTCGGTGATTCTGTTTCCTGTCCTGTAAGTCTGCATCTGTCTGGTTACATATTCCATGCCTTTTGCCTCCTACTCAAATTCAATCTGCTTATCCGTATACTCCATCTTTATCACCACATAAGGGTAGGTTTTTTTCTTGAGGATTTTCTCCTCTTTTCCTGGGCCTAAGAGACTGGTCCCAATCCGTATCTCCTGCTCCGTCTCAAAACACTGGTCTACTGTCACACTGTATCCGCTGGTTTCCCGGACTCCATAGCCTCTGGCGGCATAGAGATATCCTTTGTCGCCGTAATAAAGCTTCATCTCTCCTTCTTTTTTTTCCTCGATCTGAGCCTGAAATTCCTGAGGAACGTCTTCCCTGTCAACCACGGTAAACTCGACATTTCTTATTTTCCCGTTATCTGTCTTTCCTGCGGCACATGCCGATAATATCAGGATACAGATGGGCAGGGCCAAAAAGGTATACCCAAGGGCACACCGCGATGCATGCCCCATGCGGGGCGGGTGGACTTTGTCCAGTAAGGTATAGCATCTTTTCATAAGGACCTCTTGCCAAGTTCCATTCTGCCCTGCGCCAATGAAGCGCCAGGGCGTGCGGTAACTTCTCACAATATATTCTCTCTACATCATACACTCCAAGTCTAGGAAAAATTCCAATTTTGTAGTATAATTGGTTTTATTAGTGATTATGAAAATGGATGAAGGAGATTTTTATGAAAAATAGTGAGAGACTTTCCGGGATTCTGCTGCATCCCACCTCTCTTCCGTCCCCATACGGGATTGGGGATTTGGGAGATGCGGCATACAGATTTGTAGATTTTCTGAAAAAGGCAGGACAGCATCTATGGCAGATTCTTCCCCTGACCCACACCGGATACGGGGATTCCCCATATCAGAGTTTTTCTGCCTATGCGGGGCAGCCGCTTTTGATTAGCCCCGCCCACTTGATGGAGCTTGGGCTTCTTACGGCTGACGACCTTGCGGATGTCCCGCCCTGCTGCCCGGATTCTGTAGATTACGGCGCCATTATTCCGTGGAAGCAGTCCGTGTATGAGAAGGCATACGCACATTTCATGAATGCAGGTCCCAAGGAGCTTCCTCTTTACACAGAATACTTGGATTTTATACAGGAAGAGCAGGGCTGGCTTAACGATTACGCCCTGTTCATGGCGTGCAAATCGGAAAACGGCGGGGTAAGCTGGCTTGAATGGGAAGACAAATATCGGATGCCCGCCCCAGAGTTCAAGGAAAAACTGCGCAGTACATTGAAGGAAAAGATTGGTTTCTATCAGTTCCTCCAATTTATCTTCTATAAAGAGTGGCATGCACTGAAAACATACGCCAATGAACACGACGTGAGGATTATCGGGGATATTCCCATCTTCGTTTCCATGGACAGCGCCGACGTTTGGGCAAACCAGCATTTGTTCCAGTTAGATTCCAAAGGATTCCCTCTGAAAGTCGCAGGCGTCCCTCCGGATTATTTTTCAGCCACCGGGCAGTTGTGGGGGAATCCGCTGTATGACTGGGAGGTCCATGAGAAGGAAGGTTTCTCATGGTGGATTTCCCGTATCCGGCATCAGTTGAAGTCCCTTGATATCCTGCGCATCGACCATTTCCGCGGGTTCGAGTCTTACTGGGCCATTCCTTACGACGAGAAGACTGCTATTAATGGAAAATGGATTCCTGCGCCGGGATATGATCTGTTCCATGCAATCCAGGATGCACTGGGCGACGACCTTCCGATTATTGCGGAGGATTTAGGGATTATTACGCCGGAGGTAGACGCACTGCGAAAGGAATTCCATTTCCCCGGTATGAAGGTATTGCAGTTTGCATTCGATAACCTTGGAGAAAGTGATTACCTGCCTTACCGGTTCACTGACCCGGACTGTGTCTGCTATACAGGAACCCATGACAACGACACCACGCTTGGCTGGTACAAAACCCTAAGCCAAGACTGTCAGCGCAGGCTTCGCCGGTATGTACGCTGTACGGATGATGACACAAGAATCTGCCGGGAATTGATTGCAGCCGCACTGGGCAGTATCGCAGGTTATGTGGTTTTTCCGCTCCAAGATGTGCTGGGATACGGCTCTTCGGCAAGGATGAACACTCCCGGGACTGCTTCGGGCAATTGGAGCTGGCGCTTCTCGGAAGGGGCGCTTAGGGAGGAACTGGCGGAGGCACTCAGGGAGGATACGGTGTTATATGGAAGGTATCATCTTCCAATGCCGGAGGCAGAGGAGGCGCCACTGACGGAAGAGGATTCGGAGGCGGATTTCAATGGGGAAAATAAACTGACGTCCGGATTGGAGGATGAAGCTGATGATTAGGTTTATATTTCTAGTCCTTTTCCTTTTTTCCTTCCTGCTGTTCGGAATCCCCATGCTTGTGATTGAATGGGCGCTTGGCAAATGCATGAAGCATTTCAATCAAGAAGCAAGCGACTACCGCTGTCTTCGTGTGGTACAGTGGGCGTTTAAGGTCATCTTATGGATTACCGGAGTAAAAGTAACCGTAATCGGCAAAGAAAATGTACCGGACGAACCGGTACTCTTTATCGCAAACCACAGGAGTTATTTTGACATCCTGCTGACCTATTCCCGCTGTAAACGTCTGACCGGCTACGTTGCGAAAAAGGAGATGCTCCGCTACCCTATCCTCCGGGACTGGATGAAACGGCTGTATTGTCTCTTCTTAGACCGCGATAACCCGAAAGAGGGACTGAAAAGCATCCTCGAAGCAATCGACCACATTAAAAAAGGAATTTCCATCTGCATTTTCCCGGAAGGGACGCGCAACGACGGGGAAGAACTCAGCATGCTCCCCTTCCACAGCGGCTCCTTCAAGATTGCAGAGAAATCAGGCTGCGCTATCGTGCCAATCAGCCTGAATAATACGCACACCATGTTCGAGCAGCATATCCCTAAGATTGAGAAGACCCATGTTGTGATTGAATATGGCAAGCCAATCTACCCCAAAGAGCTGGATAAGGAGACACGCAAACGGATTGCGCCCTATTGCCAGAATTTAATACAGGAAACTATCAACCGCAATCAGTCATTGGTATAGTTAATGCCCACCAACAGGATTTCTCCCGAAAATCATGTTGGCGACTGCGGATATTGTCTGTCCTTAATCTGCTGTATAGCAACATTGGAAGACTTATTTTGATGATAAACCGATGCGTTATTATAATAATTGCTAGTGTGCTGTCTACATTTTATTTGGCAAAACTTCGCAGGATATTCGTTCATATGCAAGGCGGATTTTCGACGGCGTAGCGGTGGCTACGGCTAGAAAATCCAACGCGGCAGATGGGCGAATAGACAAGAAGGTTTGACTGAATATAATGCAGACAGTACCCTAGTGTGTTACGAGCAGTAAAGTTACCAAAAACACTAACATATTTCTATAATAAGAGTAAAATATTAAATAATGGGGCAAAACTAATGATTGAACAACATGAAATCATTTTTTCTTTTGAAAATAATTTGAAAAACAATAAAGCCACATATAGCAAACTCATTGAACTATACCATATCCTCAATACACTTGACCAGCAAAGATAGCTTTACGAAATTTACATCCTAAAATAAAAGCAGTGATGAACATTTAGGCGATTTTGAACGCTACCTTTTGCTAAATGTTTTTTCTCGTAATAATTTGCCAATAATGAATTCTGTTTATAAAAATAGTATTATAGATAACTTTCTAGAAATGTTCAATAATGTGATTGACCATGCCAATAGCTCTTATTTATATGTGTGCGGACAATTTTTTCCGAAAAGTATGAATTTGTGCTTTTCCATTGTTGATATAGGAAAAACAATCTCTGAGAATGTAACGTCGTATTTAAGAACTACTTCCATGGATATCCCTAGTAATGCTTTGAAATGGGCAATTATTCCAGGCAACTCCACAAAGGCATTGGAAGCTCCCGGCGGACTTGGGTTTAGTACATTATTAGATTTTCTTAAACATAATAATGGATCTTTTATATTGATTTCTGATAGTGAAATATATGAGCTGCAAACAAATAACTAACATTTTATTGAATTTATTTTATCCTTTAGATTTTGAATCAACAAGCAATAAATATGAAATGCTGTTTGAAAATTTAATTAAGAAAAAATCGCATCTATTAATTTCCTCAATCCAAATATCTGAATTCATTAATAGGTGTATCAGAATTCAATTTAAATTATATCAAAACGCAACAAAAGACACTACATTGGAATTCAAAAGGGATTATCGTTCCACAAATGATTACCGTAAAAAAATGAATGCCATTTTAGATATAATCAAAACAGATATATCAGACAATTTTATATTTATTGATGACGGTTTTAGTCAAATGAATCGTCAAAATATTTTCGTATACGGATTTTCATACGATTTTAATGATTCGCTTCTTGTCGAAATTGCACGACAACATATCGCAATATTAATTACTAACGATGCTGATTATGCAAATTATGGTCATGATATTCAAATAGTGACCTCAAACAAATTTTTATTAATGAGTCACTAAGATTTTACTTTTTTGTTTAATTACTTGGTTTCATCTTTCTTTTTTCGATTCAACATTTTACATTTACACATACAAGTGCTATAATAGAAAAAATTCAGCTTAACAGCCAAAGGAGCAAAAGTAGAGATGAACAGACAAGATTTAACTTTGCTGACAGACTTATATGAACTGACTATGATGCAGGGATATTATGCGAAGGGCCAGCACGAGAAGGTCATTTTCGACGTGTTCTTCCGCCAGAACCCTTGCAACAACGGTTACTCGGTCTGCGCCGGGCTTGAACAGGTCATCCAGTATATTAAGAACCTTAACTTTACCTATGAAGACGTGGATTACCTGCGGGGGCTTGGCATATTCAGCGAAGATTTCCTTCAATATTTAAGCGGTTTTCATTTTAGCGGTGATATCTATGCCATCCCCGAGGGAACGGTCGTATTTCCAAAAGAACCTTTATTGAAAGTCATCGCTCCTATCATGGAGGCGCAGCTGGTGGAGACTGCAATCCTGAACATCATTAACCACCAGTCCCTCATCGCCACCAAGACGTCCCGTATCGTCTTCGCCGCTTCCGGGGACGGAATCATGGAGTTCGGATTAAGGCGGGCCCAAGGCCCGGACGCCGGATTGTACGGCGCACGGGCGGCTATGATCGGCGGATGCGTCGGCACCTCCAACGTCCTTGCCGGGCGGCTCTTTGACGTCCCGGTAATGGGAACCCATGCCCATAGCTGGATTATGAGTTTTCCGGATGAATACACGGCGTTTCGGACTTACGCAGAAATGTATCCGGACAACTGCACCTTGCTGGTGGACACCTACGATACCTTAAAATCCGGCGTCCCCAATGCAATCCGTGTATTCCAGGAATTCCGGGACGCCGGGAAACCATTTAAAAAATATGGAATCCGTCTGGACAGCGGGGACCTTGCCTACCTGTCCAAAGAGGCCCGCAAGATGTTAGATGCCGCCGGTTTTACCGACGCGTCCATCTGTGCCTCCAATGATTTGGACGAGTACCTTCTGCATGACTTGAAGATGCAGGGCGCTGCCATCGACTCCTGGGGCGTGGGGACGAACCTGATTACCTCCAAGGACAACCCGTCCTTTGGCGGCGTGTACAAGCTTGCCGCCATCCAGAATGAGGAAGGCGCATTTGTCCCCAAGATAAAAATTTCCGAAAACACGGAGAAAATCACCAATCCCGGTAACAAAACTATTTTTAGAATCTATGATAAAACAACAGGAAAGGTAAAGGCAGACCTCATCTGTTTTGCGGAGGAAACCTTCGATACCAGCGAAGATATGCTTTTGTTCGACCCAATCGAGACGTGGAAGAAGACGAAACTTCCGGGCGGCTCCTACACCATGCGCGAGATTCTTGTGCCGGTCTTCAAAAACGGCGAATGTATCTACAAATCGCCTTCTGTAACTGAGATTGCGGACTATTGCAGGCAGGAAAAGAAGACGCTGTGGGAAGAGACGAAGCGTCTGTTCTACCCTCACCGGGTCTATGTGGACCTATCGCCGAAGCTTTACGAAGTGAAGACTGCTTTGCTGAACCAGATGAGCATTACCGAATAAAAGGAGACATTTTTTATGAAGATAATTGTATTAGCGGGCGGACTCAGCCCGGAACGCGACGTATCGCTGACCTCAGGCGCAGGGATTTGCAAGACTTTGCTGGAAAAAGGTCATCAGGTGTTTTTGATGGATGTGTTTTTCGGATATCCCTGTGATTCGGATAAGCTTGAAGACGTATTCGACCTTCCGGGGCATGGGCTTGAGATAGCGGAGGGCATCAAGACCACGGCGCCAGACCTTGAGGCTCTTAGAAAATCCCGTCCGGATCAGTCTGACAGCCTGATTGGGCCAAATGTAATTGAGCTGTGCCAGATGGCTGACATTACTTTCATGGGGCTTCACGGTTCCATCGGGGAGGACGGCAAACTTCAGGCCACTTTTGACGTTCTCGGCATCCGTTACACCGGACCGAATGCCCTTGGATGCTCCCTGTCCATGAATAAGCTGGTGGCAAAGCAGATTTTTAAGATGTCCGGTGTGCCGACCCCGCGGGGAACTTCCCTCACGAGAAAGACTAAGGATACGCCTCTTGCCGAACTTGGTTACTATCTGCCTCTTGTCATCAAGCCTTGTGCAAGCGGCTCCAGTATCGGAGTCTATATTGTACATACAGAGGAAGAGTATGAAGAGGCAATACATAAATCTTTTGACATTGACAAAGAAGAAGAAGTTGTCATTGAGCCGTATATCAAAGGGCGGGAGTTCGCCTGCGGTATCATTGCCGGGAAGGCCCTGCCTTTGGTGGAGATTATTCCTAAGAGCGGATTCTTCGATTATGAGAATAAATATCAAGACGGAGGAGCGCAGGAGATTTGTCCTCCCCAGTCTATCGATGAGGAGACACAGCAGAAGATACAGCGCGCAGGGGAAGCGGCTTTTGAGGCCCTCAGAATGGATGTATACTCTCGGGCTGACTTTATCGTTGACGATGAGGACGGCAGCTTCTACTGTTTAGAGGTCAATGCCTTGCCGGGAATGACTCCTGCAAGCCTGCTGCCCAAAGCTGCAAAGGCAGACGGACTGGCATACGACGTGCTGTGTGAGCGGATTATCGAAGAGTCGTTCCTTGCACGTTACGGCGCCAATGAGAATATCCAGGGGCACACCGCAATGCATGCCGATGGACTTCGTCCGGTAAGCCATACAGAGGCATAAGGAGGCGTGACTATATGAAGAACCTTACGCTTGAAAATATTACAAAAGCCTGTCAGGGGACTTATTACGGAGATGAAAGTCTTTTTTGCCAGGAGGTAGAAGGTGTCGTAATCGACAGCCGGAAGGTGAAGCCCGGCTATCTTTTCGTCGCCATTGACGGGGTGAAGGTCAATGCCCATAAATTCATCCCTGATACCGTCAAAGCGGGAGCGCTATGCGTGGTTTCCCATGAAGACCTTGGGGAGACGGATTTTCCTTATATTCTTGTGGAATCCACCGGTCAGGCGCTGCTTGACATTGCGAAGCTCTACCGGGATTCCTTCGATATCAAGGTCGTAGGCATTACCGGGAGCGCGGGCAAGACCAGCACCAAGGAGATGATTGCTTCTGTCGTCTCCCAGAAATACTCCGTCCATAAGACACTGGGGAATTTTAACAACGAGTGGGGGCTTCCGATTACCATCTTCGGGTTGGAGGAAGGACATCAGGTCGCGATTCTTGAGATGGGTGTCAATCATTTCGGGGAAATGCGCCGCCTTTCTTCGGTCGCAAGCCCGGATATCTGCGTGATTACGAATATCGGTGTGGCCCATCTGGAATTTTTTAAGACCAGAGAAGGCATTTACAGGGAAAAGACACAGATGATTCAGGATATGAAAAGCGGCGGGAAAATCATTCTGAACGGGGATGACGACCTTTTATCCCAGACTGCTCCCATTAAGGGCGCAAGTCCCATTTTCTTTGGCATGGGGGAGGAGAATACATTCCGCGCCGGCCATATGAGACCGCAGGGGCTTAAAGGGACTGCATGTACCATCTATCTTCCGGAGGACATTTCCTTTAACTGTATCGTTCCGCTGCCTGGCATCCATATGGTTTCCAATGCCCTTGCGGGGGCGGCAGTGGGTTATGCCCTTGGACTTACGCCGGAGGAGATTAAGGCTGGGATTGAAGGGCTTCCTTCTATTCCGGGGCGCAACAATATTATTAAGACGGAACGTCTCATGATTTTAGATGATTGCTATAATGCGAATCCAGTGTCTATGAAAGCATCTATTGACGTACTGGATATGGCGCTCGGACGTAAAGTCGCTATTCTTGGCGATATGGGAGAATTGGGGGACAATACCGGGGAACTTCACAGAGAGGTCGGTGCCTATGCGGCAGAAAAAGGGATTGACCTTGTGTGCGGGATTGGTAAGATTTCTAAAGAGTTGGTAGATGGGGCAGAGAATCGTTCCGACGCCACGCAAGGGGTCTGGTTCGAGTCCAAAGCGGATTTTCTGGCTGCTATGGGGGAGATTATCAAAGAAGGCGATAATATCCTTGTAAAGGCCTCCCATGGGATGCAGTTCACGGAGATTGTGGAGGCGCTTCAGACGTTTTGAGAAACGAATGAGAGATGATTTTATACAGTTCAGGCAAGCCATACCGCCATAGCGATAATTGGCTTGCCTGAATATTTTCTGAAATAAATTTACTACTTTTGCGGGGCTGCCAATCCACCCGGAAACCAGTTCTCTACGATTCCGATTTCTACGCCAATTAAGTCAGCGATATCTGTGTTAGAAAAACCGCGCGCTTTTAAATTTACGGCTATCTCCCTTGCCTTTTTCATCTCTCCCCGTCTTTCTCCCTGTTCCTCGCCGCGCTTTTCTCCCCGCTTTTCGCCGCGCTCCTCTCCCCGTCTCTCTACATAATCTAATACATCGCACATATCTTTTACAACCTCTCCTTCTATGGCAGCATTGGCTGCCTCTTCAAACCGGTTATCTTTTGTCAGCACAGACATCATCTGCAGGACTTCCTTTACATGCCCAAACTGCGTGTCTGTAGGGATATAATTCTTATTCTTCCTAATCTGCACAAAATAATCAGCTACTATACGAAAATCACTCTTAAACATAGCCACCTGTTCATCTGACAGAAATGCAATCTCAAACAGGTTAATCTTGAGGTTCGTTACAAAAGGCTTCATATCCTCGTCTAAATTGTCAGCCACACATTCGTATATCGTAGTAGGCTTATTCCAATGCTTAGTCCCAAAATATAAAACAAGCGTGATAACCGGATAGCGTGGATTGGTATTCCTCCGGTACTTCCCGTCTTCCCCTTTTTCATAGAAAATCTGATCTCGGTAAGCTGCCCCGTCATATCCAAACACTCTTAGCGGTACATCGTCTTCCGGACTGGTTTCATTCTCTAACCCATAGAGCGAAATCCTAAGGTTGTGTTTTTTCCAATATTTTGCCGTATCCCGCTCCTGCTCACGTAGTTTCTGATCAACTTTGTAGACAGACCTCACAACGGCTGGCTTTAGTTCTTCTTCTTTTATCTTCTCTGCGCCTTTAAAAAGCAGTACATTCACAATATCTGCGAATACATCGTTGTACGATTCCAACGTTTTTTCAACCATGTCTTTTTTCAGCCATCCGGATACCTCCTCTAGTTTTATGATAGCATAGCAGGTCATGATTTTCAATCCATGCAGAATCTTTCTCGCAAAAACTCTTTCTTGTACAACTCTTTATCGATAAACTACCTCGCAGCAAGCTGCGGTCAATTGCCCCCTCTTTTTGGCAAAACCCCCTCCCCGTCAAACTCCGGGATAAAACTCTGGCGCGCCGTCCCTCCCTCCTGAATAAACCCATATTCCACGCCAATATCCAGAGCATAGTCCACGACCTTCCCATACTCTCTTTTCGTCACCTTCCGCCCAAGAAACGGATGGTTCTCTACCTGCGGCATCGGCGTATACTGATTCAGGATACTAATCAGGATACGGTTCCCATAGGTTTCATGCAGATATCGTATCACTTCTTTTGAATTTTTGACCTTCCCGGGAAGTACCAAATGGCGGACAACCACCCCTCTTTTCAGCAGCCCCGTCTCCTCATCCATCCGAAACTCCCCTGTCTGGGAAACCATCTCCTTTAACGCACTCTTTGCATACGCGGGATAATCCGGCGCATAGGAGTATTCTCTTGCAAGCTCTTCCTCCAAATATTTGAAATCCGGCAAATAGATATCCACATACCCCCTTAACATCCCCAGTGTTTCCACCCTCTCATATCCGCTTGTATTATATACGACCAGAAGGCGCAGCCCATCCTTTTTCGCCAGCTCCAACGCATCAATAATCTGAGGGACATAATGGGTGGGCGTCACAAGATTAATATTATTCGCCCCCTGTGCCTGCAATTCCAGAAATATCTCTGCAAGCCTTCCAACTGTAATCGCTTTTCCAGCTTTTGCCCTGGAAATATTCTGATTCTGGCAGTAAATACATCCCAGACTGCACCCGGAAAAAAATACCGTCCCGGAACCATTCTCACCGGATATGCACTCCTCTTCCCACATATGCAGCGCCGCCCTTGCAACAACAAGCTCTGCAGTCTCCCGGCAATATCCCGTTTCTTGCGCCATCCGATGAGCACGGCACATTCTGGGACACAATATGCACTCCGACATACATTTCTCTACTCTCCCCATCTCACTCCTCTTTTCCAACGACTTCTCATTTACCTACATACACATGCTCAATATGCCCTTCGATTTCATCCCCCAGCCCGTATACTACATGGCTGAGCACATACTGTCCCCCGTTGACAAATACCTCTATCAGATTCCCATCTATAAATATATCCAGCTCACACCTTCCTCCAAGCTTTGGCGTACTTCCTGTCAGGCGATATCCGGTAAGCCCTCTATACACCTGACTTCTGTCCGCCTTGACAATATCTCCTTCCCTCCAAAGACGGTATCCGCCGATATTCAATTCTCCGCCTTCCCAAAGCTCTGTCCTCAGGCGGTAAGGCACATCGTCACAAGCCTGTCCGGCATCTTCCTGCCCTTCCTTCCCACATACCGGACGCCGCAATGCCGGACGCTTTATTACGGCACGCTTTCCGGCATACAGCTCCCCTAACGGAACCTCATCTTCAAAATATCTGTCAACCTCTGGATGCACCCGGAAATAGATATGCCCATCCACCACCTCCACGACCCTCGGCAGGCTCATCATCCCTATCCATGGCTCCTCCCCTTCCTTTACCACCGCTTCCGGCATACGCATCCACCCAATCATCACTCTTCTTCCCTCTTTGTCCACATTGGTCTGAGGCGCATATAGATCCATTCCATAATCCACCAGCCTGCTCTTTGAAAGCAGCCCCATCTCGCAATCCAAAGACCTAAACTTGGCCAAAGCACACATTGCATGATGGGCATACTCCAATCCATCTTCCGCGGCATACATGGGCGATCCAATAAAAACATAACTGCCGGACACTTGAAACAAATCCGGACACTCCAAAATCCTTCCAAACCCTTCCGCCCGGCACTGGTTCACGTATTCCCACTCATTTGCATCCTTACTTCGGTAGAACAACACACGCCCTTTTTGCTCCTCATAAGTACTTCCAAGGGCCATATAATAAGTGTCTCCATCCCTCCAGACCTTGGGGTCTCTTGTATGCGTCCTATCCCCAATCTCCTTATCTGAAATAACCGGAACTATCCTCCTCTTATCCTTCCAGTTATCAAAATGATACCCATCCTCGGACACAATCATTGCCTGGCTGGTCTCATACCGGTCTTGATACGCAACATGGATATTCTCCTCATCCGTTTCCAGATATTTCACAGCCGAATAATAAAGATATAATTTCCCGTCCTTCTCTAACCCACTCCCGGAGAATACGCCGTTTTGGTCATATGCCTTCGTGGGAAACAGCGCCGTCCCCAGATGTTCCCAATGAACCAGATCCTCGCTCACCGCATGTCCCCAATGCATCGTCCCCCACACCGGGGCATAGGGAAAATACTGATAAAACAGATGATATTTCCCCTGAAAATAAATAAACCCGTTAGGATCGTTCATCCAATTCCCCGGCGCCCTCAAATGCAATCTATCTCTCTTCATATTTAACCACCACCATTCTATTAAGATACCATTATACTATTCCTTCTCCTCTCCGGCAAGATACCGGCCGGTCTGAGAAAGAAAAAAAGAGGGCAATAAAAGCCCCCTTTCCCATACCATATCTTATTTACTTTACCGCCCCTGCAACGACGCCGCCGATAATCTGTTTCTGCAGTGCCACATACAACACCAGAATCGGCACTACGCACAATAAAAGCCCAGCCATAATCGTGCCGTAATCCGCCGAATACGTTCCATAGAAACTATAGGTAGAGAGCGGCAGCGTCAGCAGCTTCTTATCTGACAGCACCAGCGACGGCAGAAGGAAGTCATTCCAGAAAGCCATCGAGTTCAAAATCACCATCGTTGATATAATCGGTTTCAGCAACGGAAGCACGATTTTGAAAAATGTCTGAGAGTGTGTGCAGCCGTCTATGTACGCTGCTTCTTCCAGCGCAATCGGGACATTCCCCTTGATGAACCCATGGAACATGAACACAGACATTGCCATGGAAAATCCTGTGTGCATGAAAATCAAGGTAATCCTGTGGTTCAGAACATTCAGCGTACCTCCGTATATGCTGACAAGAGGAATCATGATTGCCTGGAATGGAATGATCATGGATGCTACCATCAAGGCAAACGTAAGCTTGGAAATCCCATTATTGTGACGCACAATATAGTATGCAAGCATCGCCGCCAGTAATGTCACCAGCACCGTTGCCGAAACCGTAACGATTAAGGAGTTCTTAAAGGCATTCAGGAAATCCATCTGTGTAAATGCCTTTACAAAGTTATCAAAGGACAGTCCCTTAATAGTGTATAACCAGGAAAACGGGCTCTTAATAATATCCCTCTTCTGTTTCAGAGAATTAATCACCACCATAAGGAACGGGAACATATATGCCGCAAAAATAATTACCAGTCCCGTTATTGCAAGAAAATTCACAGCTTTTCTCTTATTTCCGCCGATTGTCGTGTTTTTCATTATGCCTCGACCTCCTGTTTCTTCGTCAGATAAACCTGGATACCGCTGATACATGCAACGATAATGAACAAGATAAATGCTTCTGCCTGCCCCACTCCGAACTGCCTGGAGGTAAATGCCTTCTCATATACATGCATCGCCGCCATCTCCGTTGTCCCGTAAGGCGCGCCTGCCGTCAATGACAGGTTCACGTCATATACCATAAACGCCCGGGACAGCGTCAGGAACAGACAGATGGTCACAGATGACATCATCAGCGGCATAATAATATTTTTAAGTTTGATAAACCCGGAAGCCCCATCTATGCTTGCGGCTTCCATGACATCCTCGCTCAGCCCCATGAACCCTGCAACATAAATCAGAATCATATATCCCGACAACTGCCATACAGACACCAACACCAACGCCGCAAACGCCTTCGACGGGTCTGAAAGCCACGACACTTCAAACAGGCTCCATCCCGTAGATTCTCCGATACTCACAAAGACCCTTGAGAACACGAACTGCCAGATATATCCAAGTACGATACCCCCAATCAGGTTCGGCGTAAAGAATCCTGCCCGGAAGAAATTCTGCCCCTTCATCCCCCTGGTCAGAAGGTACGCAATAGCAAACGCAAGCACATTTACCAATACCACCACCAGAATTACATACTTAAAAGTCAGCAATAACGACGTCCAGAACTGACCGTCCTTAACTACCCCGGCAAAATTCTTCAGGCCGATAAAATTCTTTTCCTTCGCGACTCCGTTCCAGTCCGTCAGCGTCAGATAGATACCATAGATAAATGGAACTATGACCACTGCAAAGAAACAGAACATCCCCGGAAGTGCAAACATACAGAAATCTTTTCCGTTATTTTTTGATCTCATGTCTTATCCCTCTTTTCTATTCCTGTCTAAGTAATATAGATTTCTCAATCTCCCCGGCTTTGCAAGCCTTACTCCTGCTCGTCCCAGTATTCCTGTATGGACTCTGTAAGCTCCTCCCTGTCGCTGCGTTGGGCCAGATACTTCTGCATCGCCGCCCCAAGGACTGCCCAGTGGTCATTCGGCACGATTGCCGAGGCATTGAACGCCTTGTCTTCATGCACTTTCTCGTAAATATCCCGGCTCAGCGGGTCGTTCGGCTCATAGGGATTGTTCTGGAAGGGCGGGATGATGCTGCATGTCTTTACCAGCATCTGCTGCCCAATCTCACTAAACACAATCCAGTTCAAGAATTCCTTTGCCGCCTCCTTCTGGTCTTCCGTGGCAAGCTGCCCGTCCAGCATAATCTGTTTGGAAGGAGAGCCTTGAATCTTCTGGTTCGCAAAATCCTTAGGGTCATCATTCATGAAATAGGGAAGGAATCCATATTCATCCTCCGTCTCGGCTCCTGCCTCTTCCAGATTGGGCCACGCCCAGTTCCCGTTGAACCAGATTGCCGTCTTGCCGTCCACAAGGTCAATGGCCATCTCGTCGTAATCTGCGCCAAGAGGGTCTCCCTTGGCCACATTATACTTCCTAAGCACATCGAACATATCCAAAAAATCTGACAGGCGGTCATAAGAATCCAGATCCATCTTCCCGTCCTTGATAGACTCAATGACCTCCTGCGCGCCCTCTGACGTGCCCTCGTTCGTCTCATAGATGTACTGTAAATGGTGCGCTCCCAGCGACCAATCCTCTTTCGCCAAGGAAACCGGCTTCGCAATGCCTCCCTCCACCAAACGGTCAAGCAGTTCCACAAATTCCCCCTGCGTCGTAATAGAATCCGGATCAAATTCCTCTCCTAAAGCCTCGTCGATGACTGCCTTATTGTAGATAAGCCCCCTGCCTTCAATACACAGCGGGAAACTGTACACCTTGCCGTCAACCTCTGTCAGATACCCTTCTGCCTCCAAGGTCCATTCCTCATCGGTCAAATCCTCCGCCTTCTCCTTGGCAAGGGCAATGACATCCGTAGTATCTAAGATCGACAGTGTCGGCGCATTTCCTGAGTTATACATGCTTACGACCTTTGTGTAAGGGGAATCTCCGTCTGTCACAGGCATGACCTCCACATGGACGCCGGACTTATCCTCAAATTCTGCCGCCATCTTCTCTAACGCCACCTGTATCTCTGCCTTTGAATTCAAAAGCGTGATACTCGTCCCGTCCAATGCGGAATCATACTCAAACGTATCCACAGAGGTATCGATGGGAATCTCCTTCTCCACCTCATTGGGATCGTCCGGGTCACTGGCAAACCCGAATCTGCATCCGGTCAGCGTAACGGCGGCCAGCGCAGTTACAACCCCAAATGCCGTAACTCTTGTCATAAGTTTTCTTTTCATGACCATTCCTCCTGATTTCCTGCATTCTCTGCATATTTATAACTACATTATAACCGGTTAAGTAATCGGTAAAGTAACCGGTTACTTTATAAACTTATCATAACACGCTTCCATAATACCGTCAATCATAAAAAATATCTTTGTGAATCCTATACCATAATCCATATCCAAAATTGTATATTCTTCACAAAACCGGTTACTTAACCAGTTATTTATTGTTCTTTTTCTTGATTTTTGTTATACTAAATACAGAAACTATTTAGATTTAAGGAAATTGATTTACCATGGCACAGAAAAAAAACGTAACTTTCAGCGATATTGCAGAATACACACATTTTTCCAAGACGACGATTTCAAGATATTTCAACAATCCAGACTCCCTTACCCTCGAAAATCAGGCAATTATCTCGGACGCCCTTGTCAAGCTGAATTATAAGGAGAATAAGGTCGCCCGTATCCTTGCAAATGGGAAAACGGAATTCATCGGTATAATTATCCCAAGCCTTTATCTTCACTATTATTCCGAGATATTGAACCAGATTCTTTCTACCTATGAGACGTTCGGATATAAATTTCTTGTTTTTGTGGGAAATGAAAAGAAAGAGATTGAAAAGCAATACATTCAGGAACTTCTTGCCTATAAGATTGAGGGCTTGATTGTGCTGAGCCATACCATCCCATCCAAATCTCTGGCAGCGCTCTCCATCCCAATCGTTTCGATTGAGCGGGAGGACGAATTTATCTGCAGCGTCAATACGGACAACTATATGGGGGGCATACAGGCCACCGGCCTGCTTGCAGGCCATGGCTGCGACGTCCTGATTCACATTAATTCGCCTACTGAAAAAAATGTTCCTGCATACGGGCGTATTCAGGGATTTCTGGATTTCTGCAAGGAGCATGGCTTGAAACACCGGATTATATCCAAGGATTTGAAGGCGAACTATGACTCCATACAGGCAGAGTTTAACGAAATCATTGACGATCTTGACCGGGACTATGCCGGGCAGAAAAAAGGAATCTTTATATCCAATGATACCCACGCAAATATTTTCCTAAACCTGCTGTTCCGCAAGCATGGCAAATTTCCTTTCGATTACCTGATCGTGGGCTTCGACAATTCGCCGATTTCACAGGAGGCAGTGGTTCCAATCAGCACCGTCGGACAGCAGATTGATAAAATTGCCTATGAAGCAGTGAGTCTTTTGGTGGAGCAGATGAATGAACGCAAAAAGAGGAAACCTGTTCCCTTAGACGAGCCGATTCATAAGATTATCCCGCCCGTCCTTATACGGCGGGAGACAACGGAGCGGCCAAAACTATAAGCCGTATTCTATCCCACATGCAAATGGGGCAGCGAGAAATGCCATTATCAGCATTTCCCCGCTGCTCTTAGTACTCCGTCCGGTTAGAAATTGAACTAATGAGCTGGCTGGTTCGTGCCAGTGCTAGGCAAAAGTTCGACGGCGATGTGGGCGCATCGACTAGAACTTTTAACGACGCAATGGTGCGGATCAGACAGTTCAGGAGTTCAATTTCTAGCCGGATGGAGTACTAGTGTACTGACACATTTACATTTCGTCAAATGACTTGCCTGAATTTCCATCTGCCACGTTGTTGTCGGTCAACGATGCCACCGCATCGCCTCCCTCCTCCGCCTTGCAGACTGAAAATTCATTCTGCGTCATTTGACTGAAAGTAAATGTGTCAGCACACTAGGTTTACATATTCATCCTCTCAACAATCTCTGCCGCCTTCGCGCTTCCTGCCACGCCGCCGTAACCGGTCTCCCGCAGGCTCACGTCCATCTTGTCGCCCACTTCCTTCATGGCGTCAATCACCTGATCCACCGGAATCTGACTCTCAATCCCTGCCAACGCCATATCTGCCGCCGCAATCGCATTGAAAGCGCCTCCTACATTCCTCTTCACACACGGAACTTCCACCAATCCGCCCACAGGGTCGCAGACAAGCCCCATCAGGTTCTTGAGCGCCATTGCGCAGGCATGGCCAATCTTTGCCGTATCTCCGCCCTTAACATGGCAGATTGCGGATGCAGCCATACCGGAACCAGAACCGATCTCCGCCTGACAGCCGCCGGATGCCCCCGCAAGATAGGCGCGGTTAGCGATAATCTGTCCGATTCCCGCCGCCACATACATCGCCTCTATCATCTTCTCCTCCGGCACGTCATACTCCCTGTAATATGTGACCAGGACCGCCGGCATCACGCCGCACGCCCCCGCTGTAGGCGCGGCGACAATCCGCTTCATACAGGCATTGTTGCATCCCATCTTCAGCGCATTGCTCATGACCTTCGCCATGAAATCCCCGCACAATGTATCTTTCGCCTCCCGGTAGGCGTCCATCAGTCCCCCTTCTCTTCCTACCATCCGGCTCCTGGACATCAGTTCCGGGTCATAGGCGTCAAGTCCGTCTAACATCGCCTGCCACATACGCTTCATTTCTTTCCAGGAATCTTCCTCCGTGACTCCCCGCTCATCGGCGTCTTCTAACTGAACCGCCTTCCAGAATTCGATTCCTTCCTTCTCGCACCTTAACTGTGCCTCTTCCATCGATTGATAAGACATAACTCCTTGTTATCCTCTCTTTCCACAAATACTAATTCGCAATCAGGAACTTCACCCTGATAATTCCTTTCTTGCTTTCCAGTTCCTCCATTGCCTCCTTAGGTACGATCTGATCCGTCTCGACTACCATAATCGCAGAGCCGCCCCGCTTGTCGCGGAACACCTGCATCGTTGCAATGTTAATCTCCGCATTGGCAAGCGCGGACGCCACCTCCTTAATCCGTCCCGGTTCGTCCACGTTCCGGATAATCAAAGTGTTGCTCTCCCCGCTGAAACTCACGTCCAGCCCGTCCAGCTTACATACTCTGATGCGGCCTCCTCCAATGGAATACGCCTGAATCTTCATGGGCTTCACACCCTCCGCCTCCATACAGACCAGCGCGGTGTTCGGGTGAGCCTCTTTGATTTCCTTCGACTCAATGGTAAACTCCATTCCTTCTTCTTTTGCGACCTCAAAACTGTCCGGAATCCTCATGTCGTCCGGCTTCATGCCCAGCAGTCCCGCAATCAGCGCCCGGTCTGTCCCATGTCCCTTTCCTGTCGCCGCGAATGAGCCATGCAGATACACCGCCGCCTTCTCGGGCTGTCTCCCGAAGAGCTGTCTGGCTACCATCCCGATTCTTGCCGCTCCTGCTGTGTGGGAGCTTGACGGCCCTACCATGACCGGTCCTAAGATGTCAAATATACTTCCCATTTTTTCTTCCTCTTTCTTTCTTATTTTGACATGTTTTTCTTTTATTATACTTGAAACGAATGGCGTTTACAATCATCAATTCACTCTACAACTATAATTGCCAATAGCACATCCGTCACATTCCCGGCATACAATGCAGTAACTAATATTAGTATGAAAGAAAGGAGCCGATTATGTATATTATTTTTCCATGTATCCTGTTCATCATGGTGCTTTGCGCCCTTCTGATGGTATGGCGTAAAAAATGTATCATCAAGAAAATATGCTGCATGTCCGTTCAGGAAAAGCTCTGCCGGTTAAATGAACTGGTAAATCCGTTCGGATTTGAATATCTGCTTTCCCAGGACATTTTCACTTCATGCAAGGATGCCTGGCAGAGAGATTTCGGCTACTGCTGGCTCTATGACAAAAGTGCGGACCTATTCAATATGGTATTCGACTGTGAACCCATTTACTTCGACTATGAAGGATGCACTTGGATGATTGAGCTGTGGAAAGGACAATACGGCATCAACGCAGGCGCAGAGATTGGAATCTATCGGGCAGACGGCCTTGTTTCCAGGCATCAGCGCACTGCCGCCATGTTCCACACCGTACCAGACAGCGACCTGCCGTTCTTTGAATATACTTTGTACCAAGATAATTGTGCAATGTACCGGATTGCCCAGCGCCACTGGTGGCTGACCGGTTTCCGTATGGGACAGTATGTAAGTCCTGACTGCCTGCTCATGAAGACGGAGATTACCTTCCCATCCTGCGAAATGCAGCATGCGTTCGTGCGAGGCCTGATTGACTGCGGTTATGCCCAAGAAGACATTCATGTATGGAACTTACAGGTTGCATTTAGCTTCTCGCGTCCACACACCAGGCAGCCCAGGTGCATACACGGTATCCGCAACGCATTTGCGATGTGGAAAAACCGCATTTTCCTGAAGATTTACTGTCATGTCACAAAACATTTCTGTTTTACCATGGACAAATTGCTGTACCTGTATGAGTATCTGCCGTTTGCATTCCGGCACATGATGCACATCCGGCACAAGAAGAAGAAACGAAGAAGGAGAAAGAAACATGTCTGCTGACAGACGGCTTAACGCTGCGTTTGCCCACGCGCCCGTATTTCCCCTTACTTCTTCCTCCCGCTACGTCCTGTTCAGCGATTGCCACAGAGGATGCGGTACGAATAACGATAACTTCCTGAAGAACCAGAACTTGTATTTTGCGGCGCTGAAATATTACTATAAACGTGGTTTCACTTATGTCGAACTGGGGGACGGTGATGAATTATGGGAGAACCGTTCCTTTGGCGCCATCAAGTCTATCCACAACAATGTGTTCTGGCTTTTGTCCCGGTTCTATCAGGAACGCCGCCTGATTATGCTGTATGGGAACCATGATATTGTCAAACGGAACCCCAAGTTCGCAGACCAAAACTGTGCTTCCTATCCTTGCAGCACATGCCACGAGGAGGAGCTGTTTCCGGGAATGGTCTTTTACCCCGGTGTGATTCTGAAAAATGCGAACTGCCAAAAGGAAGTGTATCTGACCCACGGCCATCAGGCGGATTTCTTCAACAGCGTCCTATGGCGCACCTCCCGCTTTCTGGTCAGATATCTCTGGAAACCGTTGGAAGCAGCCGGTTTTCTGGACCCTACCAGCGCGGCAAAAAATAATACGAAAAAGAAGAAAGTGGAGCAGACCTTGTCCCACTGGGCGGGGCAGACTGGGTGCGTGCTTATTACCGGGCATACCCACAGACCCATGCTGGATGAGTCAGTTTCCTACTGTAATACGGGAAGCTGCGTGCATCCGAGATGCGTCACCTGCATTGAGATTGCAAGTCTTAAAATCCAACTGGTGAAATGGACGCTGGCAACACGTCCGGACCGGACGCTTTATGTAACGCGGGAAGTCTTGTCCGGTCCCTTCGAGCTGAATCTGTAAGCGATATGTGAACATTAAATTAGAAGAATCCTACAAGAATTAAAGGAAACTTAGGGTCTTCCTTCTCTTGTGGGATTCTTCTGATTTTTTCTGAGCGGTTATTATCATAGCAGGTACAAAAGCCCACTCTATTCTTCTACAATTCTTCCAGAAGGTTCCGAAGCAGCATAATATGATACTCCTCATCCTTGATAATCCTTGCCAGCACAGCGTCCACACAGTCATCCTGTATCATCTTGATATGCATCTGGTACTGTTCGATTGCATCCTTTTCCGCCGCAATATCCGCCTGGATCATCTTGGCGGCATGCTCTGGAATCGTCAGGTACTCAGGCGTCCACATCCGTTTCGCCCCATTCCGGTGCTTTGCCGTATAATTCACATTTCCGCCAAGGAGTACGATTAATTCTCCCAGCTTCTGCAAATGCATCATTTCCGCCATAGCGATGCTAAGCAAGGTCCGCGCCACAGAACAATTCTCATACGAGAGACGGTTTTCGTTATTAATATACTGCATGATTGCAGATAATTCGGATGTCTGCCCGCAATAATCGATGGTCAGCAGGTTAGCGTATGCCGGATTCCTTCCCCATACCTGAATCGACGGATAAGGCAAATCTGCCATAGCAGGACGCATTCCGGCGAAATTACAGTTACACGCGATTGTTTTCTTTTTTTCCTCCATTTTTATTCTTCTCCTACTCTTTTATAAAATAATATATAAAAAAATCATAATAATGTGCGCCGTTTTCCATGTCCCGACAGGGTTCTTGTAAAACTGCCCCAAATATGCTAAGATTGGAGAAGTTTCTGAAAGGGGAGTGTAAATAATATGAATAAGAAAGAAGTGCTTGAAATCCGCAAACAATTTACTCCGGAGAACTGTGCCATCACACGTATCTGCGGCTGTTATGTGGACCATGAAAAAGAAAAGAAAACGGAACTCAAGGAAGCCTTCCTGTCCCTGCCGGAGGAAGAGGCTTTCAAATACTTTGACATTTTCAAACATACCCTGTCCGGCTCCCTGGGGAAGAACCTCATCAATATGGATTTCCCTCTCGATCAGGAGCTTGAGGGGGGCACTCAGGAATTTCTCCTGAAGCTTCGGGACAGCAAGCTGCAAGACGACCTCTTGCTTGAGGAATTCTATGACAGGGTGATTGATAATTACATTTACGCGGAAAATTATTACATTATCCTGATTCATGCCGTATATGACGTTCCGGGCAAATCCTCGGACGGCATGGAGATGTTCGACGCTTCGGATACGGTATATGAGCATATCCTGTGCAGCATTTGTCCTGTAAATCTGACGAAGGCAGGGCTTACATATAATGCACAGACCAATCATATTGAAGACCGGATTCGGGACTGGATTGTGGAAGCTCCGGTAAAAGGATTCCTGTTTCCCGCCTTCCAGGACCGTTCAAGCGACATCCATAGCATCCTGTATTACACCAAGAAACCGGAAGACATCCAGCCGGAGCTGATTGCAAATGTACTCGGCAGCACGATTCCGCTGACTGCCGGCGACCAGAAGACGACGTTCCAGACCATCATCAGCGATACTCTTGGGGAAGAATGTGATTACGAAGTTATCCGGAATATCCACGATAACCTGAATGAAATGATTGAAGAGACGAAGGAAGAGCCGGAACCGCTGAAGCTGTCCAAGCCGGATGTGCGCAGGCTCCTTGCCAAAAGCGGCGTACCTGAGGAGCGGCTTACGTCCTTTGATGAAGAATTCGAGGAGACGGTCGGGGAAAAGAATACGCTGCTTGCATCGAATATCGCAAGCGTCAAGACCTTCCAGATTGAGACGCCGGATGTAATCGTGAAGGTGAATCCGGAACGGTCCGACCTTGTGGAGACAAGGGAAATCGACGGGAGACGCTGTCTGGTCATCGCGATTGACGACCATCTGGAGGTAAATGGAATCGAAATCCACAAATAGGAACGAAGAATTGCGAGCTGCATTTCTCATACTGCCCATAGTATGGAATCTGTAGTTCGCAATTTTGCTTTCTTCCCTTATGTGCGCATCTTTCAACGGTCAAAGAAAGGGGATTTCCCGGAGACGCTCAGCGGGATTCCCACCATCTGGCATACCCTGTCCCCTAACAGTTTCATTTCCATAGCAGCCCGTCCGATGGAGAACATCACACGGTTATCCACCCGTGCATCCGTTGCCACACTGACTGCCGAACCGATGGCGATTCCCAGATCCATTGACGTGTATGCGCAATTTCCGCCTGCTTCCAGACATGTCTTGCAGTTCTTAAACCCGCAGAACTGACATCCTTCATTCAATCCATGAACTGCATTTTCCTGGCCAATCAGGACTACCGCCTGCGCTTTGCGGAGATTGTCTGCGTCTCTATGGAAGAATTGGTAGCCAAATACGTCCGCAAGCCTATCCATCTCGTCTGCAAGTTTCTTTTTTTCCTCGTCAGTCAGGATTGCCGTATGTACGAAATCCATTCCCTTCGCCTTAGGTGCCGTCCTTGCCGCCTGACACATTGACTTTGCTGTCTGGATTACCGCCTCTGCTTCTGCCTGCTTTTCCTGAATAAACATTATGACCCTCCTTCTGAAAATATGTACGTATTTACTGTGCATATACACACTATCATATCTTTCTCATATTATCAACTTGATATCTTATCTTATGAATTTTATAAAATTTTTAGAATATTTTTTCAAAAAGTATTTGCCAAATGAGGGTTTCTGTGATAGAATAATTTTTGTTAGCGGAGATGGCGGAATGGCAGACGCGCTAGATTCAGGTTCTAGTGGGAGCAATCCTGTGAGGGTTCAAGTCCCTTTCTCCGCATCCTTTATAAGTATAAGAATCCTTGGTTTTCAAGGGTTCTTTTATTTTTTCCTTTGTTAAATATACTAATCCCTTTCATACAAAACGCATTTTCCAGTTGTTCTTCAACTTGTTCATTTGAGCGTCTATCATAATAAAACCAGTCCACAACTTAGAACTGGTCTATTATCGTCTCCTTTTCAAACTGATATACCATCACTAACTTTTTTGCTGGATCAACAATCCAATATTCCCTAACTCCTGCTGTTCGCTATTTAAATAGTTTACCACCACAGGTAAAGAAAAAGGTGCGAAGTCTATAATAATTCAATAAAGACTTTACACCTTGATTACTACTACTCTTTAATTACATCAAGCTCTGCCAGATTAATACCGAAAGCTGTTAAGATAACTTTTAACTCAATATAACGTCCCCGCATTTCCTTATAAGCGGCCGAATCCTTATTATCAGTTAAAATCATATATTTCTGTACCCTTGCAAACTCTTCAACCGATACTTTCATCATTTCTTTGTCTGACATCTTTTTTCACCTACTTTCTATAAGTGCCGTTTACTTTGATACTTTTATTATATCAATCGGTGATTGTGGTGTTAAGCCTTTATTGAATTGTAGCAAGGACTTTGCAGAAGATGAACTGCTGAGGGAAATGTTACAGAAGGTCATTTATCTCTCTGACATCACCATCGAAATCATCTCTCATGATACAACTTATTTATTGAAAAGCCGACTCCTCTATGGATTACAACGCTTACAAGGTGCATATCCCTGATTTACTAAATCCTCCCGATTCCCTATATATTCTTTCCTATTTGCATCTTTCATTTTTTCAGCATCTCCACATGCAGGGTAATGAAATTTCATTGTATTTGTATTGAGAATATATGTTTCCTCCGTACTCTCTATGCCCGTTTCGTTTCCTGTATTATCCTGGGCCTGTCCAGCAGGCAAAACATTCTCCGTTCCTTTACTACCCTGGCTGCTTTCACCAGTCCGATAGTCAATCGTAATATCCGGTTGGACATTGAAGCAAAACACATTAAAAAGAATCCCTTCTCCGCCATCTTCCACAGACATTGCTTCCATCTGCACACCGGATGCCACCAGATTATCCCCTTCAAAAATCGGGCTTACCCTGTACAAGACATGGTTATTCGTTTCTTTGACGTAATCTGCCACCATATTCTCAAAAGGAAGCATTCCATCTACGTTCATATACCTGGTTCCTGTAATCAGATTCTTTTCATTGGCATTTTCCGCCGTAAGCTGATACCCGATTAAATGACATCGGTTATATAGATGATTCCCATCTACATTATCATATTCTACAGTATGCCAGCCTGTCGGCTTCACCTGCCCTATGCTTCCCCGTTTTTCGGTTGGCATAAGATCTGTCCCCACATTGGCATATGCCACGCCGCATCTCCCAAGACTGTCTAACTCACTATAGGTCTCAAAAGAATCCGTAACCATATCTGAATCCTTAAAATCCGGTACATTTCCATTAATTACTACATACGCGGCATCTCCTGTGTAATCCGGAATATCCGCCAAACTTATCGCCGGTTCCTGCGGAGTTGTTTCCGATTCTTTTACATCCTGATGTGCTGCAGATGCTTCCTGCATATCCGATGACTTTGCAGGTTCTTCCGTCTGAGAACCTCCCACATCCCCTCCGCATCCCGACAACATCATACTTAGAATGAGAAGAAACGGCGCTAAAATTCTATTGAATTTCTTCATCTAACGTATACCTCCATTGTAATTTTTTCGTGTGAGTATCCTGCAAATTCTTCAGACGAAGTAAGACTCCATCCCTGCTTTAAATTGAGGTCAAAATAAAAATCCGACGGATATCTTCTGTTCCATTTAAACAAAATAATCTTTTCAACCTTATTTTCACACGTAGAAACCGAATGATTCTCAAGAAAACAATAATCTCCTGACGGCGCTTTTTCAAGAAAATCTTCATCTGTTTTTATTTTCGGTTTATCAGGTATCTCTCCAAACAGTTTCCTTGAATACGAATCCATCCAGAGACATCTGTCGGCCGCCAATTCAAGAATCCGCTCCCTTATTACTCGATCCTGGCTTTGCCTTCTGTTGTTGAACATCATTCCATAATTATCGTCTACCGCTGCAATTAATATCATAATCTATCTCCTCTCTCGTCTTGCACACATTCATCTATTTGCCATAAGAAATATATTATAAATGAATCAGGGAAGCCGTGAAAATGATAACGGAAGCTCTAGCCCCTGAGATTCCAACAGTATCCGGTCGGTCAGAATTTCTTTTGCATCCCCTTCCTTTACAATACATCCATTGGACAACAGCAAAACCCGCTCACAGGTATCATATACAAAATCAAGGTCATGGCTTGCGATAATCTTCGCTCCCGGCAGCCCCTTTAATACCTGTATCAGATTCCGGCGGTTCTTAGGGTCTAATGCCACAGACGGTTCATCCAACAGCATGAGCTTCGCCTCCATAGCAAGAACGGTGGCAATTGACGCCAGTTTCTTCTCACCTCCGGACAAACGGTAAATCTGACGGTCCTTTTTCCCTTCCATCCCCACCTGCCCAAGCGCCCGCATCGTCAACCGTTCCACCGTCTCCTCTCTCTTCCCGTAATTGCGGGGAGCGAACGCAACATCCTCATAAACGGTTGACATAAAAAGCTGGCTGTCAGAATCTTGAAAGACATAACCAATCTCCGCGCGGATCTGTGCCAAGTTCTCCTTTTTCATCTCAAGCCCGGCAATCCGGATTCTGCCCTCCTGCATATCTAACAGACCCGAAAGAAGTTTGAGCATCGTAGATTTTCCGACTCCATTTGCCCCAATCAGCCCTACGCTCTCTCCCTCATCAATACAAAAATTAATATCTTTTAAAACCTTATCTCCCAACCTTTGATGAAAACTCGCATATCCGAAAGAAAGATTCTCTATTTCTAATATATTCATTTTCTGCATCCTCCCCAGTTAAATAAACCGGATTACCGTAAGTACTACACTCCACCCAAGTCCATACAGATAATCTCCCATCTGCGCCGCCTTTTTGCACCTCAGATGAAACTCTCCACAGTATCCCCGAAGCCGCATACTGTCATAGACTATCTGCGCCCGGTCCATACTGCGCAGAAGAAGCTGCCCGACCATCGTCCCCCAGACCTTATAGTGCAGTCCTTTCTGCCCCGGCGAACGGAGCATATAGGCGTCCGTCATCCGCTCCGTCTCCTTGAGAAGAACAATGATATACCGATATACCAGCATAAGGACTGTCACAATTGTTTTCGGCACACAAAGCTTCCTCAGGGCATAGCACAGATCATCCATAGAAGTTGTTACCATCAGCAGGTATGAGGCAGAAACCGCGCAGGCTCCCTTTATCATAAGCGTCACAGCCGAAACCATTCCGCCTGTGACGCCCAGGCTCCCCAGCTTGAACATAATTTCCCTGTCAAAAAACGGATTCGCAATCCCCACCATACACACTACGACCAGCACCAGCTTCATCCTTTTCAACAGAAGCTTTATGGAAATATCGCCAAGCACGAAACATACGACCAGATAACTCCCCATTTTCAAAAGCCCAGGCAAATCATATTTTCCCCAGGAAACCGTAAGCAAAATGAACAGAACCGTAACAAGAAGCTTAGAAACCGGATGGATTTCCTGCAGCCATCCGGTTTTTCCCGCCTCCATATCCATCTTATATAAATCAGAAATTGCCTCTCTAATTCGATTCATTTACTGCATTCCTTTTCTTTAATTCGGCTTGTTTCGCCCGTTTGATTGCCAGGCATACAGAAAGGCACACGGCCAGCACTGCCACGCCCCCGACAATTCCGGAAAATGACGTCCCGGCTGCGCTCTCTGACGCCTGGAACCCATAATCCGGCAGAAGCGCAGTTAGTCCCTGCACCTTCTCTGCCAGTTCATAGAGCCTGCCGTCTGCCAACAGTTCCGTCGTTCCCGCAACCTTCTCCATCGACCATTCCAGCCCGTCTGGGCTTGCGGATGCAAAAAGAGAGACGACTCCTCCAATTACCAAAGCCAGCACTGCCAGCACAATCGCCGTTCTTTTCCTGCTCATACGGCCTTTCGCACCCATTTCACGCCGATAACCATACAGGATTTCCGGACGTGCCTCGTAGACAAACACTAACACCGCCGCCGTGATAAGTCCTTCTACCAGCCCGATTGCCAGATGTATCGGCTGCATCATCCCTAAAAACACAGGAAAGGGCAGTTCTGTGATTCCAGAAATCAATGTTTCTATCGTAACAGAAAATGCACCTAACTGCAAGCTGAGTACACACCCGAGTACGGATGCCGCCGCAATCCTTCCTTTCGTCATCCTCTTGCCTGTCATAACGCGCCATATTATCGCGCCTCCGACAAAACATCCGTAAAATGCCATATTCCATACATTACATCCCAATGCAAGTAAACCGCCGTCTGCAAACAACAGGCATTGGATTGCCAGGATTGCAATCATTGTCAAAAAACCGGCGTAGGGTCCCATAACCGCACTTAACAACATTCCTCCGCACAAATGCCCGGATGAGCCTGTTCCTGGAATTGTGAAATTAATCATCTGTCCTGCAAACACGAAAGCTCCCATGACTCCCATCATCGGCACTTTCTGCTCCAAATCATCCGGTCTTATTTTTTTTACCGCGTACGCCGCTGCCGCTGCTGACATTGCATACATGGTTCCTGCTACTGCTGGTGATACCAGCGCGTCCGCCATATGCATATCTTTTTTCCTCCCTATTTCAGACTATAATAAATCTGGATATATTGCTTCACCAAAATCTCCTCTTACACATTTGCGTGTACACCAAGCCTGTTAATCTGCGCCGCCATGTATCCGGCTCCATATCCATTATCAATATTGACCACTGCGATACCATTTGCGCAGGAATTAATCATAGTCAGAAGTGCCGACAGCCCATTCAGGCTGGCTCCGTACCCTATGGAGGTCGGGACTGCGATTACCGGCTTATCCACCAATCCTCCAATCACGCTGGCAAGCGCTCCCTCCATTCCTGCCACTGCCACAACACACATAGCGCTCTGGATGGTTTCCACCTTTGAAAGCAGCCTGTGGATGCCGCTGACTCCCACGTCATAGATACGCTCCACATGGTTTCCGAAGAATTCCGCCGTCTGTGCCGCTTCCTCTGCTACCGGTATGTCCGCTGTACCCGCCGTGCATACCGCAATCTTTCCTACTCTTGCCTTATCTTTCTTCTCAATCTTCAAGATTCTTGACAGAGGGTCATACTCCGCGTCCTTCCATTTCTTTTGTATCAATGCCGCCTGTTCTTTGGATGCCCTTGTTCCAAGCACTTCTCCTTCCGCCGCATAGATTCTCTCATAGATCTGAACCAGATGTTCATCTGCTTTGCCACTGCAAAATACCACCTCTGCATAGCCAGAACGGATTTTTCTGTGGGTATCCAATTTTGCATAGCCTAATTCCTCTAATGGCTGTCTGCGGAAATAGGCCTCCGCATCATTTACTGAGATTTCGCCGGTTCTTACCTGCTCCAATACTTCTTTTACTTCCATTCTTCTCCCTCCTAAAATGCCTTTTCTTCCACAGAAAATATATCCCAAAACCGAGTAGGGAAGAGCCATCTTCCTCTACACGCTGCGCGGCCCGTGCTCCGCCTCAGGGACATATTTCCTCTGCACGGGTCTGCACAATAAAAAAGACACACAAATTCCCTTCTGGGAATTCGTATGCCTTCTGACATACTCTATTTTCATGTAATGATTGAATTGCATCGCGATATCTTCAACACTTCTGTGTTCTTTGGAAGACTTCTGCCTTCCGATTCACCTGCTTGCCAATTTCTTACATCAAAAATACTATACTACCTTAATTCCTCTTATGTCAATGATTTCCCTTAACTGTTCAATCACAGCCTCCAGCATATCGCTCATGGACATATCCTTTACCCCGACTATCACATTATTGCATTGGTTAATTGGAATCAGCAGCTTCTTGACATTGCTCTGCCCGACCGCCGCCGCCATCGCAGGAGTAATCTCACCATACATAGAGTCCGCAATAGCAATCCCAATGGGACCGATAATCAAATCCGCCCTTCTGCATCCAACAATCACTGCATTCTCCCCTGTCGCCGCATGATCTGCGCCTGCTTTCAGCATATTAGATGACGCCAAGGCATTCGTGCCTACGGCCGTAACTTCCACCTGTGGGAATTCCTTTTTTACAGAAGTGACAAGCTGTCTTCCCATGCCGCCCCCCTGGGCGTCAATAATTAATATGTTCATAAAAGCACCTCGTCTTCACAAACTTTTTTAGCATTCTATTTGCTTGTACTTTGTATTTTAACATATTTGGCATAAAAAAGAAATCTTTTTACGCAAGCGAGCTGCTCTACCAACACATGAACTTCCCAGACAGCTTGTCTTATTTTCCCAAATATGATATAGTCGGTACAAAGGAGCGGGTATAACATGACAAATGAAGCAACAGCAAAAAACCAGATTACCGAAGGCGTTATCTGGCGGCAATTATTAATCTTCTTTTTTCCAATCGTAATAGGGACTTTATTCCAACAGCTATACAACACGGTAGACGCCGTCATTGTGGGCAGGTTCGTAGGGAAACAAGCCTTAGCGAGCGTGGGCGGTTCGGCCGCCGTTCTGTCCAATCTGATTATCGGATTTTTTACCGGGCTTTCCGCCGGGGCGACCGTCATCATTTCCCAGCATTACGGCGCCAAAAATGAACGGAACCTCCACGAGAGCTTACATACAGCCTATGCATTTTCAATCATTGCAAGCCTGGCAATCGCTGTTCTCGGCTGGTTTTTGACCCCCTGGCTTTTGACTGCCCTGAAAACACCTGCAGACGTACTGACCGATTCCATCCTGTATCTCAGGATTTATTTTCTGGGAATGATTTCTGTGCTGATTTTCAATATGGGTTCCGGAATCATGCGGGCAATCGGGGATTCCAGACGTCCCTTGTACTACCTGATTATCTGCTGCCTGCTGAACATTGTTCTGGATATCGTCATGGTTCTGGTCTTCCATCTCGGCATCGCCGGCGTCGCAGTTGCAACCGTAATCTCCCAATCAGTCAGCGCTGTTTTGGTCACGCGGGCATTGATGACCAGTTACGACGCGCTGAAACTGTCCCTTCCCGCTATCCGCATCGCTCCCGTCATGCTGAAATCCGAGCTTCGCATTGGATTCCCCAGCGGGCTTCAATCCTGCATGTACGGTATTACTAATATCATTATTCAGGCAGCGGTAAATGGACTTGGGACGGATACCGCCGCGGCATGGGCGGCATACGGCAAACTGGACGCCATTTTCTGGACGGTATGCGGGGCTTTCGGTATCGCAATCACCACATTTTCCGGCCAGAATTACGGAGCAAGGCGGTACGACCGGGTATTCAAGAGCGTCCGCGTCTGTCTCGGCATGTCCCTTGGCATATGCGGGCTTTTGCTGGTATTCCTGATGGTCTTCTGCAGACCGCTGTACCATATATTTACGACGGACTTAAATGTGGTTGACATCGGAGTCTATATGCTGCGCTATATAACGCCCAGCTATATTGTTTTCGTATTCGTCGAAATTCTTTCCGGGGCGCTGCGCGGAATCGGCGACGTGCTGTTTCCAACCCTGATTACGCTGGGCGGCGTATGCTGTGTGCGCCTTCCCTGGATTCTGCTGGTTGTTCCCCGGTGGCACGATCTGTCGGCAATACTCGTCAGCTATCCCATGTCATGGATAGCTACGGCAGTTCTGCTGATACTCTATTATTTTTACAGGAAAAAACATCTGAAACTCATTTAAACAATGCTTTTCACGCAGATATACTGCCGCAAATCTCCTCTATTGCCCTCAACTCTTCCTGCGTAAAGTCTGCCCTGTACGCAGCGGAAATATTTTCTAAAATCTGCTCCGGCTTCGATGCGCCGATCAGAACCGAACATACTTCATCATCCTTCAAGACCCAGGACAGCGCCATCTGCGCCAACGTCTGCCCTCGCTGTCCTGCCAGCTCATTGAGCCTTTTAATCTGGTTCAGCCGCTCTTTTGTCAAATCACTTTCATGAAGAAACCTGCCGTCCCGGGCAATCCGGCTGTCCCCAGGGATTCCATGGAGATATCTGTCCGTCAGAAGTCCCTGTGCCAACGGGCTGAACGCAATAATCCCGACTCCATTCTCTTTACAGAATGATTTCACCCCGTCCTCCTCGATTTTTCTGTCGAATATGGAATACCTCCTCTGGTTCACAATAAAGGGACAATGCAGTTCCCGCAAAAGATGCAAGGCTTTTTCCGTATATTCCTTATCATAGTTGGACACTCCCACATAGAGCGCCTTCCCGCTCCTTACGATATCCGCAAGCGCAGTCATGGTCTCCTCAAGCGGCGTCTCCGTGTCCATCCGGTGATGATAGAAAATATCCACATAATCCAGTTTCATCCGCCTCAAACTCTGGTCAAGGCTTGCCATCAGATACTTTCTGCTCCCAAAATCTCCATAAGGTCCTTCCCACATATGATATCCTGCCTTTGTGGTAATCAAAAGTTCGTCCCTGTAGAGCCTGAAATCGTCCTCCATCAGCCTCCCCAAATTTTCCTCCGCGCTGCCGCTGTCAGGCCCATAATTATTTGCCAAATCAAACTGGGTGATGCCGTTGTCAAAAGCAGTCCTGCACATTGCCCGCATATTATCATAGGAGTCCCCAGAGCCAAAATTGTGCCAAAGCCCCAGCGAAACTGCCGGGAATTTTAATCCGCTCCTGCCTACTCTGTGATATTCCATTTTCTCATAACGTTCCTGTTTTGCCGCATACATGTTTAAATGATTCATTTCTCCTCCTTATTTTCGTCCATACGCTTTACCTTTCACTATCTATTATAAAAAACAAAAGAACATAACGCAATATTTTTACAGCCGCAAAGTTGCAAAACACAGGGAAAAGATTTATGATAGAAAAAGCAGAAATGATATCAAAAGATACCGATAATGCCACTGATATTACAGAATCGAAAAAAGGAGTCGATACAATGAAACATTTACAGATTGATCCGAATATGAAAGCGCTCTGGCCTGCAACAAGGGTAGGCTGCTTTCAGTACAGCGTTCAAGTGGAGAAGAAGAACGAAGAGATGTGGAAATACCTCAAGAAGGAAATTTTCAAAAAAGTGAAGGACGCAATTTTTGACTACGGTGTCAATGAGATTCCCAATATCAAGGAATCCCGCCAGGCTTACAAGGCGTTCGGGAAAGACCCCAGCCGTTACCGCGTTTCCTCCGAGGCTCTGATTCGCAGAATTGGACAGGGGAAAGGGCTTTATGAGGTAAATACGGTGGTTGACGTCAACAACCTAATTTCTATTCAGTCCGGGTTCTCGGTGGGTTCGTATGACGCAGGCAAAATCGGGGCTGAGCTAATTTTCCGTGTGGGCAGGGACAATGAGACTTATAAGGGCATCGGAAAGGATGAAATCAAGATTGGCGGGCTTCCCGTGCTGGCAGATGACGAAGGGGCAATCGGAAGCTCTACCAGCGACTCTGAACGCGCCATGATTACGGAAGAGGCAGCCGAAGTCTTAACCCTTATCTATTCTTTCTCAGAGAATCAGGATTTGGAGCAGGCAATGGAATACGGGAAGAAATATCTGGAAAAATATGCCGGTGCAAAAGATATCCAGCGCTGGATTGTGTAAGTTTCCGCCGACGGATTCAGCCCGCTGAGCCAAGCAGCGGGCTACGCTGAGGCTTTTCGGCATGTACCATTGGCGGAAACAGACAAGTATAACCTAAGGTTATTTCGTGTCTAGAATTCTTTCAGCCAGAATCACCTCGTCTGCCGCATTACTCGTCGTTTCCCTTAACCGAATGAAACCGTTTTTCATCCAAAAATGTTCCGACTGCGGATTTCCCTTTACCCATGCAAGACGGACAGAACGATATCCTTGTTCTGCAAGATAACCGCACAGCTCTTCAATGATTGCGGTTCCGACGCCTTCGTTCTGCCGCAAAATATCTGTCATGAAAAATCCGATATACGCAATGTCATTTTCAGGATATCCGTCTATCAAATCCATAACTGCAATCAACTTTTCATTCTGATAAAATCCGACATAATATTTGTCCTTACCGTCCTTTCCGGGCGGCAAAGTTCTCATGTCTTCACGAATGGAATCCCGCGTAACAAAGGGCGGGCAATATTCATAGTATAAGACATTTTTACTGAGCAGCCCATATATTTCATCCACGTTCCGGTCGGCAAGCCTTAGGACTTTATATTGATTTGAAAATAATTCTATCTGCATGAAGTTTCTCCCCTATTGCTTTGTAATGACGGCTACGGCACAAGGTATTCTTCCGTCAATGATAGAATATTCAACATTTTTATACCCTGCATCTCCAAAAAATTTTCGGTAGGAATCGATGTTAAACTGTCGCTTAAAATTTACGCCCGCCGCCTCAAGCAGACGCACTGCTCTTTTATTTCCCCCGTCAGACATATTAATATATGTGGGAATAATGATTTTACCGCCCGGCTTACATACTCTCTCCAGCTCTTTGACTGCTCGATAGGGGTCTTCCAACAAATGAATCACATTTCCTGCGATTACTTTATCAAATTTATTATCATAGCAGTTGAGCCGTGTCATATCTGCACATTTTATTTTAATATTTTGATATTTCCTGCATTTTTTTGAAGTTTGCTTTAACATTCCTTTGGATAAATCCGTTGCAATCATTCGCTTACATTTCGGTGCAATATATCTGGTGATTGCGCCTGTCCCACAGGCACATTCCAAGACAATGTCGTTTTGCATAATTTCCTCTGCCACTTTTTTACCTAATCCACGGTACACCTTACGGTTATACACTGTTTCAAAAAAATCATAAAATCCAGATACTTTATCCCAAAACATAAGCGCCTTCTCCTTTCAAAATTCGCGTTCCTGTGTACGCTTACAGAACTTTACGGTTGCTACGTAAACATATTATATTCCTTACGATTCATATTATCAAGCACACCTTTGAGCATTCTCTACGGAACGTTTATTGAAATTAAAAGTTTCTGTATTATAATGGTATGAGGAGGAGCAAAATAAGATGGATAATGTAAAAATCGGGCAGCTCATTTACAGGCTGCGGAAAGAGAATCGGCTGACTCAATTGCAGTTGGCAGAACAATTGGGCGTCAGTGACAAGGCGGTTTCAAAATGGGAGCGGGGCATGGGCTGTCCGGATGTTTCTTTGCTTACGGATTTGTCGAATATATTTCATGTGGATTTGGAAAAACTGCTTTCCGGGGAGATGGATGAAAATGAGATTTTAGGAGGGAATATGAAGAAAATGAATTTTTATATCTGTCCGGCTTGTGGTAATATGATTACCGCAATGACAGATACGAACGTTTCTTGCTGCGGCAAAAAGCTAAGTCCTCAGCAGCCAATAAAAGCAGGTGAGGACGAGAAACTGAATGTAGAAATGATTGATGATAACTATTTTATTACAAGCAATCATCCGATGACGCGGGAACACTATATTGCGTTTACGGCGCTCTTGACGGGCGACAGCATTATGCTTCGCAAACAATATCCGGAATGGGATCTTCAGGTGCGGATACCTGCATTTGCACATGGAAAACTGCTATGGTATTGTACGAAGCATGGGCTGTTTTATCAATACGTGTAGCGAATTGATTTTTCAGTTGGGACGGGGCTGCTGATACCCTTTACATTTTGCAGCAGCCTCCTTTAGCTGTGTTCCAGATGGAGATATTTCTCCCGGGTAGCAAGTCCACCGCGGATGTGACGCTCGGACTTGTTGAGATCCAGTATTTTACGGGCTTCCGCCGCTAAGGACGGATTGACTTGGAGGAGACGTTCTGTTACATCTTTATGTATAGTACTCTTACTAACTCCAAACGCCTTCGCCGTCTGCCTCACCGTCGCCTTATTTTCAATAATATAATACGCAATCTCTACTGCCCTTTCCTCAATATAATCCTTCATTTATAAACCCCTGCACTCATTGTTTTTACAATGTATGCAGAGGTCTATTTTCATATTCCTTTTTTCACTGCTTCATAGCCTCATCTTACTACCTGACCAAATCTATACTTCATTTTCCAAATTACCAATAGCATTTAGTAGGTTTTGTCTCTGCCCTTCCCAAACCGAACCTCACAATCCTTCCGATAGAACGCTATTCCGTAACAATCAATCTTCCGATACCCTTCTGTACGCAATTCTTCCATATATCTTTTATCATATATTTGCTGCAACGCCTTTTGGGCGTCATTTTCCAACTCGTCCACAGAATCCGAAACCTTCACTTCCACAATAAACGACCTGCCCCGCAGCGACGGGCTTTTCACCATTATGTCTAAACGCCCATTCCCCGATTCACGATTCGATTTCACCAGATAATTCTCACTCTGGCTCAATATCCCTGTCAGAAAACCATGATAAAAGTTTTCCGCGCTGTCATAAAAACTAATGGTCCGGAAAAGCTGGCCGTTTAATATATCCGTCATCCTCTGGGCGTCCCCCTCCTCCATTGCACGGTACAAGTCATGAAAATCCTCCTTCTTTATAGCGGCTTTCATCCAGTTCAGAATCGTATTTTCATAGATGGTCATAACTTCTGTGTTAGGGATACGCACCTTTAAAAATATATACTTCCCTCTAAAGTATTCACTATCTTTCGTCAGATACCCTGTAAAATAGAGAAAATTCCACAGGTTCTCCCCATTACTGTACATATCCCCATAGGTAACTTCTTCATGAACCTGAACGTCTAAAGTTCCACCGCCTAAAAGTGTTTCAATCTGCCCTTTTGTTTCCCGGTCTGCCCTGGCAATTAAATCCTTTATAATATCATTAGAACTAGTATTAATCCAATATGAGTGTGGGAAGGCATTGACATCTGCATATAAATCATACAGAAAATTAATGACACTCCACGGGTTATAGACCGCCGTGCCGCCAAATGTGTATCCGTCATACCATTCTTTCATAACCGGGAAACGGCTCTCTACACCATAGTAAGCCATCATTTGCCGCACTTCCGCTTCTGTAAAACCAAAATGTTCACTATATCTCTGGTCAAGTACAGATATAATATTGAGATGATTCAATCCGGTAAATATACTCTCCTTTGAAATCCTCAGACACCCCGTAATTACTGCAAACTGCAGATAATCATTCGTTTTCAGCGCAGCCTCAAACAATGAACGGATAAATCCCACCATCTTTTCATAAAAACCTCTAAAATATGCATTTTCTAAAGGCACATCATACTCATCAATTAAAATAACTGTATTCTTTCCTGTAATCTTATACATACATTGACAGAAAAGCTGCAGCGAATTTCTTATATTTTTTTCCTCTGCCTTTCCATCTGCAATAGCAGTATACCATTCATATTCTCTGGATGTCAGACGTTCTTTTCCCCTTTCTATCGTGTCTCTGTGCCGTTCAAATTCCATGATAACCGCATTCTCAATCATATAATATGCCATATCATAGTCTTCCTGCTTTGCTGACTTCAATGTCAGTTCAAATACAGGATACATTCCCATCTGACTTGTATAATTTTCTCCTGCTTCTATAATCTTCATTCCCTGAAACAGACTTTTATTCTGTTCATTTCTTTTTTCATGCCCAGTATCTTCAAAAAAATATCGGAGCATACTCAAATTCAATGTCTTTCCAAATCTTCTTGGACGAAGAAACAGATTTACTTCTCCTTTCAAATCCAGCAGTTCCTTGATAAACATAGTCTTATCTATATAGCAGTAACCTTCTTTTATTATTTTTTCAAAATTATCAACACCGATTGGCAATGGTTTCTTCATTATCATCCCTCCATCTAATTCAGAACTCTTTACTTCTGCCCTTCCCCAAACCGAACCTCGCAATCCTTACGGAAAAATGATATCCCATAACAATCAATCTTCCGATACCCTTCTGTACGCAGTTCTTCCATATATCTTTTATCATATATTTGCTGCAACGCCTTTTGGGCGTCATTTTCCAAATCATCTATCGAATCCGAAACCTTCACTTCCACGATAAATGACCTGCCCCGCAGCGATGGGCTTTTCACCATTATGTCGGAACGCCCATTCCCTGATTCACGATTCGATTTCACCAGATAATTCTCACTCTGGCTCAAGATTCCTGTCAAAAAACCATGATAGAAGTTTTCTGCACTGTCATAAAAACTAATCGTCCGGAAAAGTTGGCCATTTAATATATCCGTCATCCTCTGGGCATTTCCATCCTCCATTGCACGGTACAAATCATGAAAATCCTCTTTCTTTATCATATCTTTCAGCCAATTTAAAATTGTGCTCTCATAGATAGTCATTACTTCTATATTGGGAATACGAACCTTTAAAAATATATACTTTCCTTTAAAATATTCACTCTCTTTCGTCAGATATCCCGTAAAATAAAGAAAATTCCACAGATTCTCCCCATTACTGTGCATATCCCCATAGGTAACTTCTTCATGAACCTGAATGTCTAAAGTCCCACCGTCTAACAATGTTTCAATCTGTCTTTTCGTTTCCCTGTCTGCTCTGGCTATTAAATCCTTTATAATGTCATTGGAACTGGTGTTAATCCAATATGGGTGTGGGAAAGCATTGACATCCGCATATAAATCATACATAAAATTAATGACACTCCATGGATTATAAACCTCTGTGTCGCCAAATGCATACCCATCATACCATTCTTTCATCGTCGGGAAACGACTCTCTACGCCATAGTAAGCCATCATCTGCCGCACTTCCGCTTCTGTGAAACCAAAATGTTCGCTATATCTCTGGTCAAGTATAGATACAATTTTCAGATGATTCAGCCCGGTAAATATACTCTCCTTTGAAATCCTCAGACATCCTGTAATAACTGCAAACTGCAGATAATCATTCGTCTTTAACGCAGATTCAAATAATGACCGGATGAAATCTACCATCTCCTCATAAAATCCTCGAAAATAAGAGCTTTCCAGCGGCACGTCATACTCGTCTATCAAGATAACCGTCTTTTTCTCCGTCGCCTGATAAAGACATTTACTCAAAAACTCCAACGCCCCTGAATAATCATCATATTCCGCCTTCCGGTCAGCAATCTTTTGATATAGCTTCTTATCTTCTTCATTTATTTTTCCGTTCGCCAGTATATATTGATGTCTTTGGAATTCGTCTGCGATTGCTTTCCTAAGCTTACTATATGCGGATTCAAAACTAGGCTGCTTCGCTGATTTCAGTGTCAGGTTAATAACCGGATAGTTTCCCATATGTTCCGTATATGTTTCACCTTGTTCCATAATCTTCAAGCCATGGAAAAGTGATTTGTGCTCTTCATTTTTCTTCATATCTCCCGTATCCTCATAAAAGTATCTAAGCATACTAAGATTTAGCGTCTTTCCAAAACGCCTTGGACGGATAAATAAGTTCACTTTTCCTTTCATATCCAATAATTCTTTTATAAACAATGATTTATCTATATAGTAATAACCAGATTCCATGATATCCTTAAAGTTTTCTACCCCAATCGGTAACGCTTTTTTCATTGCTCTGCCTCCTTCCGATACTGTTTCACATATTATACCCTATCTCCCTCTGTTTCACAATTAATTTCCATTGAACAGCAGCAAAGCCACCTCTAAGAATACCTTCCGTATTCCCAGAGATGGCTTATGATATCTATTTGATTCTCCATATCAACCGTTCTATTTTGTTACTACCGTATGTATAGTACTCTTACTAACTCCAAACGCCTTCGCCGTCTGCCTCACCGTCGCCTTATTTTCAATAATATAATACGCAATCTCTACTGCCCTTTCCTCAATATAATCCTTCATTTATAAACCCCTGCACTCATTGTTTTTACAATGTATGCAGAGGTCTATTTTCATATTCCTTTTTTCAATGCTTCATAGCCTCATCTTACTCCCTGACCAAATCTATACTTCATTTTCCAGATTACCAATAGCATTTAGAAGGTTTTGTCTCTGCCCTTCCCAAACCGAACCTCGCAATTGGGCGTCATTTTCCAAATCATCTATCGAATCCGAAACCTTCACTTCCACAATAAACGACCTTCCCCGCAGCGATGGGCTTTTCACCATAATGTCTGAACGCCCATTCCCTGATTCACGATTCGATTTCACCAGATAATTCTCACTCTGGCTCAAGATTCCTGTCAAAAAACCGTGATAGAAGTTTTCTGCACTGTCATAAAAACTAATCGTCCGGAAAAGTTGGCCATTTAATATATCCGTCATCCTCTGGGCATTTCCATCCTCCATTGCACGGTACAAGTCATGAAAATCCTCTTTCTTTATCATATCTTTCAGCCAATTTAAAATTGTGCTCTCATAGATAGTCATAACTTCTATATTGGGAATACGAACCTTTAAAAATATATACTTTCCTTTAAAATATTCACTCTCTTTTGTCAGATATCCCGTAAAATAAAGAAAATTCCACAGATTCTCCCCATTACTGTGCATATCCCCATAGGTAACTTCTTCATGAACCTGAATGTCTAAAGTCCCACCGCCTAACAATGTTTCAATCTGCTTTTTCGTTTCCCTGTCTGCTCTGGCTATCAAATCCTTTATAATGTCATTGGAACTGGTGTTAATCCAATATGGGTGTGGGAAAGCATTGACATCCGCATATAAATCATACATAAAATTAATGACACTCCATGGATTATAGACCTCTGTGCCGCCAAATGCATACCCATCATACCATTCTTTCATCGTCGGGAAACGACTCTCTACGCCATAGTACACTATCATCTGCCGCACTTCCGCTGCTGTGAAACCAAAATGTTCACTATATCTCTGGTCAAGTATAGATACAATTTTCAAATGATTCAGCCCGGTAAATATACTCTCCTTTGAAATCCTCAGGCACCCTGTAATTACAGCAAACTGCAGATACTGGTTTGTCTTTAACCCTGCTTCAAACAATGAACGGATAAATCCCACCATCTTTTCATAAAAACCTCTAAAATATGCATTTTCTAAAGGCACATCATACTCATCAATTAAAATAACTGTATTCTTTCCTGTTATCTTATACATACATTGACAGAAAAGCTGCAGCGAATTTCTTATATTTTTTTCCTCTGCCTTTCCATCTGCAATAGCAGTATACCATTCATATTCTCTGGATGTCAGACGTTCTTTTCCCCTTTCTATCGTGTCTCTGTGCCGTTCATATTCTATGATAACTGCATTCTCAATCATATAATATGCCATATCATAGTCTTCCTGCTTTGCTGACTTCAATGTCAGTTCAAATACAGGATACATTCCCATCTGACTTGTATAATTTTCTCCTGCTTCTATAATCTTCATTCCCTGAAACAGACTTTTATTCTGTTCATTTCTTTTTTCATGCCCAGTATCTTCAAAAAAATATCGGAGCGTACTCAAATTCAACGTCTTTCCAAATCTCCTTGGACGTAGTACCCTATCCCCCTCTATCCCACAATCCATTTCCCAAAAACAATCGTTTCAGTTGTGCCAGGAGAAAATCGAGTAGGGGAAAACTCGCCGCGCGCCCCGTGCGCCGCCTTATCGGCATATTTCCTCTGCACAGAGCTGTGCATAAAAAGAGAAGGACTAAAGTTCAGTCCTTCCCGCCTCGTTTGCAGCCGTAGTTATACTATTTATCTTTAACATTTCTGTGCAATGTCATACAACAGCCTTTTTGTATCCTCCCACCCAATGCACGGGTCTGTAATAGACTGCCCATAGGTCAGGTTCTCCGTAATATCCTGCCTTCCTTCCACCAGATAGCTTTCAATCATGACGCCCTTCACCAGTTTCCTAAGCTCCGGGTTATAGTTCCTGCTGTGCATAACCTCGCTGACAATACGTATCTGCTCTTTGTACTGCTTGCTGGAATTAGAATGGTTCACATCCACGACCACCGCAGGATTCCTAAGTTCCCATTTTCCATACATTTCCGCAAGTCGGGCAAGATCCTCATAGTGGTAGTTCGGGATATTCTTCCCGTACTTGTCCACGCCGCCCCTCAAAATCGTATGGGCAAGCTCATTTCCCTGGGTTTCCACGTCGCAGCCCCGGTATATGAATCGGTGGGGGTGCTGCGCCGCCGTCACGGAATTCAGCATTACCGACAAGTCGCCGCTGGTGGGGTTCTTCATTCCCACTGGGATGTCCATGCCGCTCGCCGTCAGGCGGTGTTGCTGATTCTCTACCGACCTGGCGCCCACAGCCTCGTATGACAACACATCATCCAGATAACTCCGGTTTTCCGGGTACAGCATCTCGTCTGCCGCAGACAGGCCGGTTTCCTCCATCACCCTTATATGCATCTTACGGATTGCAATGATACCCGCCAGAAGGTCTGGTTCTTTCTCCGGGTCAGGCTGGTGCAGCATCCCCTTGTACCCCTCTCCCGTCGTCCTTGGCTTGTTCGTGTAGACCCTCGGTATCACCATCAGGCGGTCTGATACCTCATCTGCCACCGTTTTGAGACGTCTCACATATTCACATACGGACTCTTCATTGTCCGCAGAACACGGTCCTACAAGAACAACGAATTTATCCGATTTTCCCATAAATATATCCCGGATTTCTTCATCCCGTTTCCGCTTCATCTCCCGAATCTGTTCCGAAAGCGGATATTGCGCCTTCAACGCCTCTGGAGCAGGCAGTTCATGGTTTATCTTCATTGACATTTCTCTTCCTCCTCGAATATTTGAAACTCTGGCCATCCGTCCGGATACTGCATCCGCAAGCGACGCTCAATGTCTGGATAATTACAATAGATTCTGGCTCTCCAGATAATTCAGGAATCCCTCGCATCCTTCCAGGATATCGTCATACGTCTTGTCAAAATTCCCTGTATACCATGGATCTGCAATATCTCTCGGATTCCCGGTAAAATCAAGGAGCATGGACACCTTATGCTCCGAATCAGAGCCGATGATCCGTTGAATGCCCCGGATGTTCCGGTACTCCATGCCAATCAGGTAATCATATTCCTGATAGTCCTTCTTTTTGAGCTGGACGGCATATTTACCTTTCGTACTGATCCCATATTCCTTTAGTTTTTCTGTCGTTCCGCGATGAACCGGGTTGCCCAGCTCCTCGCTGCTCGTGGCAGCGGACGCTATGTGGAAGCGGTCTGCCAGCCCCCGTTTCTGGACCATGTCACGGAACACAAACTCCGCCATAGGGGAACGGCAGATGTTTCCCAGACAGATAAAAAGTACCTTAATCATAACACTTCTCCCTTTTATGAATTAGTCACAATCATAACTCCTGTGGTTCTTCTCCCCAATCATCCCATATGGAATCTTACTAATTCAAAAAATTATCAATAATAACACCTTCCGCCTCTTCCTCCGTCATGCCCAACGTCCTAAGCTTCACCAACTGCTCGTCATTAATCCTCCCAATCGCCGCTTCATGGATAATGGCAGCATCCAGATGCCTTGCATTGATCTCCGGGATAGAGCTTACCTCAGCATGATCCATAATAATCGAGTCACACTGCACATGCGCATGGCATCCCGCATTCCCCACGGCCTTTGGATGGAACACCTGCCGGGAACGCCCTTTCGCCACCGACCTTGATATAATCTGCGCCGAGCTTCCCTCCCCGTTCATCCGGACTTCCATATTAGACTCTGCCGTCTGAGCATCATGGGTCATCAGCTTCTCCACCACATACAGTTTAGAATTACGTCCCATCTCCACATCCGTTTCCCGAAGGGTCGAATCCACCCCTTTAATCTGCGCCGTATCCAAAGTAAATACCGCATCCTCATCCAAATAAATCTTCGTGACCGGATTCAGCACCTTGGCGCCGGTTCCTTCTCCTTCCCCGTAATGCTTCTCCTCATAGCGGACGTTCGCGCCCTTACCCACATGGAAGGAATGTATCCCGTCATGGCGGCTCTCGTTACACCCGCTGTTGTGGATTCCGCACCCCGCAACAATCGTCACATCCGCGCCGTCAGCGATATAAAAATCATTATAGACCACATCCATCATCCCGGAGGCGTCCACCACCACCGGAATATGCACCTGCTCCCCCTTCGTCTCACCGTCTATGAAAATATCAATTCCCTGTTTTTCTTCCTTCTTCTTAATCTTCACATGCTCGCTGTCGCCATGGCAGAGCGCAATGCCGTTATGACGCAGGTTAAACGCGCCCTTCTGCTCGAATCCTGCGCCGTCAATCTGCCTTAAAATCTTTTCCGTAATCCTGTCCAACACTTCTCCCATCGTTTCGCGCCCCTTCCTACTCCCGGTTCATACAGGTACAGCTTCCGCCCTTATCCAACAACTTGGGCAAAATCTCATCTCTTACGCCAACCGCTCCAATCGTCCCGTCCTCAATCACCATAATTCTGTCCGCCATCCCGATAATCCTCTCCTGATGGGAAATCAAAATCAGGCTTTCCGCTTTTTTACTGTGAATCTTCTCAAACTCCTGAATCAGCATCGAAAAGCTCCACAGGTCAATCCCCGCCTCCGGCTCGTCGAAGATACAAAGCTTGTGGGACTTTGCCAACACTGTGGCAATCTCAAGCCGTTTCATTTCCCCGCCGGAAAGCGTTCCGTCCACTTCTCTGTTCACATACTCCTGGGCGCATAACCCAACCCTGCTCAACAGGCCGCAGCATTCCGATTCCAAAAGCTTCCGCCCTGCCGCCAGAGATAACAGCCGGATCACCGTCATTCCTTTGAATCTGGGGGGCTGCTGGAACGCAAAGCCAATCCCCGCATTTGCACGGTGGTTGATATCATAAGCCGTGATATCTTCCCCATCCAGTAGAATCTGTCCCTCGTCCGCCGCCTCGATTCCCATCAGCACCTTGGCAAGCGTTGACTTCCCGCCGCCGTTTGGCCCCGTAATTACGAGCATCTCTCCGTCTTCCACACGGAAGCTGATATTTTTAACAATACTTTTTTCTATTCCATTTTCATTCACCTTGAACGTCAGGTTCTTCACTTCCAGCATATCGGCGTCCTCCCTTTCTCTCATCAATTAAAGACTGCGCAATTCGTTGCCCTGAATGTCATAAGAATCTTGAATCCCCAAAAACACCTTTGCAATCTCCAAATCCTCCGGCGTTGTAATCTTCATATTCTGATAAGAGCCTTCAAACATCCTGACCGGGACGTTCATCATCCGCTCCACAGCCATCGCATCATCCGTCACGTCCCCATGTTCTGTCTCCATCATTCTGTCATACGCCTCCATAATCAGAGATTTTTCAAAAATCTGCGGCGTCTGGACAACCCACACATTTCTGCGTTTCGGCGTGTTTACTGCAAAACCACCCTCATCTACCACCTTGACGGTATCCTTACTGGGCATGCCCGCGACGCACGCCCGGAATTCCTTTACCGTCTCATATCCCCGCCGCAGGATTGCCCCGTCCACAAACGGACGCGCCCCGTCATGAATAAATATATAATCAATCTCCTGGACCGATGTTACCGCCTTTAAGCCACGCCATACAGAATCATAGCGTTCTTTCCCGCCCTCAACAACCGTACACACTTTGGAAAAGCCATATTTCCTGACAATTTCCTGTTCCGCATATGAAATCTGTCCTTCTCCCACCACGAGCGCCACTGTGTCCACAATCTCCGATTCCTCAAAAGCACACAGCGCATAGTAAATCATCGGTTTTCCGCCAAGCTCAATATACTGCTTGCTGACAGAGGTTCCCATCCGCTTTCCCTGTCCCGCCGCAAGGACAACTGCCCCACACCGCTTCTTATCCTTCCCATCTGCCATCTATCTTTCCCCCAGTTTCAGGTTCGGCACGGCGTTCAAATCCCACCCATGCCTCGTACCATTGATGTATTCATAATAAGCCGCAGCCCCGATCATCGCCGCATTATCCGTACAGTACACCGGCGACGGGTAATAGAACCGGACGCCTCTTTTTTCGCATGCATCCTTCATCGCCAAGCGCAGCGCACTGTTAGATGCAACGCCCCCCGCAATCGCAAACCTGTCCACATGGTACTCTTCCACGGCATGCATCGCATGTTCCACCAACACTTCCGTAACCGCCTTCTGAAATGACGCCGCCACGTCCGCCTGGCTGTATTCTTCCCCCTTCATCCGGCATCCGTTGATATAATTCAGCACCGCGGACTTTACTCCGCTGAAACTGAAATCATACGGGGCGTCCGCCACATGGGCCCGCGGGAACACAACCGCATCCGGATTGCCTTCCTTTGAAACTTTGTCAATCTTAGGGCCCCCGGGGTATCCAAGCCCGATTGCCCGGGCCACCTTGTCAAATGCTTCCCCGGCAGCGTCGTCCCTTGTACGCCCGATGATATCGAACTTCCCGTAATCCTTCACCCGCACAAGATGGGTATGTCCCCCGGATACCACCAAACAGAAGAACGGCGGCTCCAAATCCGGATGCTCAATAAAATTTGCCGCAATATGCCCCTCGATGTGATGGACTCCAATCAATGGCTTCTTCGCCGCATAGGCGATTGCCTTCGCCTCTGCAACGCCTACAAGGAGCGCGCCCACCAGGCCCGGCCCATAGGTAACGCCTACAGCGTCGATTTCGTTAAGCGTGACCTCTGCTTCTGCCAGCGCAGCCTCGATTACCTGATTAATCTTCTCAATATGCTTTCTGGATGCGATTTCCGGGACAACGCCCCCATAGAGCGTGTGGAGCGCAATCTGTGAAGAAATGATATTCGATTTTACTTCACGCCCATTCTTAACGACTGCTGCCGCCGTCTCATCGCAGGAACTCTCAATCGCCAGAATCAGGATATCTTCTTTTCCGCACATAGCTATCCCCTCTTTCTATTCTTTTGATAATTCTTCTTTCATACCCGCCTTCATATCTCACTCCGAGAAAACCAGCTCCACCGACCTGCCGTCCTTCGCCGCCACCGACTGCGGGAAAATCTGACGTACCTCGTCCATATACTCTTCCGGCCTTGTAAGCGACGGGCTGTAATGGGTCAGCCACATCTCGCCCACCTCCGCTTCCTTCGCAAGCTGCGCCGCCTCATAAAATGTCATATGCTTATATTCCTTCGCCTTCTTCTGCTTATCCTTCTCCCCGTACATACCCTCGCAGACGAACAAATCAGAACCCATGGCATTTTCCCGGATGGAATCCGTCGGCCTTGTATCCGTACAATATGCAATTTTCAGCCCTTTTCTCGCAGGTCCAAGCACCATGTCCGGCGTATAAAGATTGCCTTCAATCTCCACCGTCCCGCCCTTCTGCAGAGTCCCCCAGTATCTCTTAGGAATCCCGGCTGCATTGGCGCGCTCCACGTCGAACCTCCCCGCCCGGTCAATCTCCAGCGTATAGCCGTAGCATAAAACATTATGGTTGACCCGAAATGCTTTAAGCCGGTAGCCATTCATCTCGAATGTCTGCTCCGGCTCGGTAATCTCCAAATATTTGATAGGGAAAGGCAGCTCCGGGGCAATCACCCTTAGCGCCTTCACCACACGTTCCAGCCCCTTAGGGCCAATCAGCGTCAGCGGCTCCGTCCGCTCTGCGTTTCCCATGGTAAGCAAAAGCCCCGGAAGGCCGCTGACATGGTCGCCGTGATAATGGGTAAAGCAAATCACGTCAATCGGCTTAAAACTCCATCCCTTCTCCTTAATCGCAATCTGCGTCCCTTCCCCGCAGTCAATCAACACACTGCTGCCATTATACCGTATCATGAGCGCAGTGAGCCACCGATACGGCAGCGGCATCATTCCTCCTGTCCCTAACAAACATACATCTAACATATCCTACCTCATATCTTAATCAGAAAGCTTCTCACCAGCTCGTCGTAGCAATCCTCGCACAGATCGAACTGGTCTACCTGGTTGTCCTTTCTGGAATGATATCCCCAGCGCTTCTCCACTTCCAGTACATCCTCCTGGGGAACCCCTCTTTGTACCAGAATTTCCTTACCACATTTATTACAAATAATCTTCTCAACGTTCTTTGTTCTCTCTAACTCTATCCTATACTGGCGCATACAATTCCTCCTGTCGGTATCCTGCGATCTACGAAATAATCCCAGATACTTCTTCTTTCTTGTTACGCCTATATTATAACGTCTTCCCAATCTGCTTTCCAGTGGGAACTACTGTCATACCTGCCATGGTTCTTCCATAACTCCAAAAATCTTCTTACATGTCCTTACTCATCAGGACCGCGTCTTCGCAAGGCTCCGTATAATAAGCCTTGCGGATTCCATCCACCGTAAATCCACATTTCCGGTAGAAAGAAACCGCCGCCTGATTGCCCTGCCTGACCTCAAGCATCAGCCTGCCAATCCCTTTTTCCTTGCATATCACCGCCAGCTGCCCGAACAGAGCACGGGCAGCCCCTTGGCGGCGATATGCCGAATCTACGGCAATCCTTGCGATTTCCCCCTCATCCAACACGTAATACAGAATCACATATCCGGCGAAGGATTCTCCTTTCCATATGCCAAGCGCCAACGTATGGTTCTGGCGCAATGTCTCACGGATTCCGTTTTCCGTCCATGCATCTGAAAATATCCGTCCCTCCAAAGCCGCCAAATCGGAGAGTTCCTTCTCCTGCCCATATTGAATCTCACAAATGCGCCATTCTACCGATTTATCCTGAATCCTGCGCAGGTTCTCCTTCTCCTGCCCATACCGCTCCTCTTGAATTCTCATTACCTCTCATAACTCCTCAATATCACGGATCAGCTCCTCCACTGCCGACTCCTGCGTCGCCCAGCTGGTACAGAAACGCACCGCGCTATGGGAATCATCCACTGCCTCCCAAAATGCAAAGGTATACTTCTCCTTTAACCTCTCCATATGGTCATTAGGCAGAATCGGGAACTGCTGGTTCGTATACGAATCGAACCTAAGCCCGTACCCTTTCTTTGTAAATGCATCCTTTAACCGCATGGCAAGCCCGTCCGCCCGTTTCGCAATCTCAAAATACAGCCCGTCCGTAAAAAGGGTATCGAACTGAATCCCCAAAAGCCGTCCCTTGGCAAGCATTCCTCCATGCTGTTTGATAAAATACCGGAAATCCTTCCGAAACATCGGATTCGCAATCACCACCGCCTCACCGAACAGCGCACCGACTTTCGTCCCGCCAATATAAAACACATCCGTAAGCTTTGCAATGTCTTCAAGCGTAAGGTCGTTCGCCTCCGACATCAATCCATATCCCATCCTCGCACCGTCCAGAAACAGAGGAAGCGACAATTCCCGGCACACGTCATGCAGCGCCTGAAGCTCTTCCTTACTGTAAAGCGTCCCATTCTCCGTCGGCTGGGAAATGTACACCATCCCCGGCTGTACCATATGCTCGTGATCCTTATCATTCCAATGGGCCTCATAAGCCATACGCACCTGACCCGCACGAATCTTGCCGTCCTCGCTTGGAAGCGGAAGCACCTTATGACCTACCGCCTCAACCGCCCCTGTCTCATGGACATTGATATGCCCGGTAGACGCTGCCAGAACGCCCTGATGGGGACGGAGCATGGCGCTGATAACGGTAAAATTGGTCTGTGTGCCGCCCACAAGGAAATGTACCTCCACATCCGCGCCGCCGCACGCCGCACGAATCTTCTCCCTGGCCCCGGCGCAGAACGGATCTTCTCCGTACCCTGCCGTCTGTAGGAGATTTGTCTCTCCCAACCTCTTAAAAATCAGAGGATGCGCTCCCTCCAGATAATCACATTCAAATCGAATCATTCCCTAATCTCTCCCTTCTCTCACGTTCCGCCTGGGAAACTCGGAGATAGTCCGGCTGATGCTCCGCCGCAGACTCCATCTTTCCCGCCCGGTAATACTGGATAGCAAGGGTGCCGATTGCCGCCGCCCTCTGCCGGTTCATGTGCGCCGGTGCAAACGATATCCTAACCCCCGCCATAATCCGCTCCACAAGGGCTTCACAAAATACCGGTACGCCGTCGCCTAAAAATACGACCTCCCTGTCATACGCACAGAGTTTCCCGCCCAGCTCCTCGATACTGACCGCCATCTGATCCTCTATGACCACAAGTTCATTTCCCTCAAACTCATAAATCCCCGTATAGACCTGCCCTCTTCTTGCATCCATGATTGGGCAGACAATCTTGTCCGAGCCGCATAGATTGTACGCAAGCCCGTGTAGAGTAGGCACATGGATTAACGGTTTTGAGAGTGCAAGCCCTAGCCCCTTCGCCGTAGCCGACCCAATCCTCAGCCCGGTAAACGAACCTGGCCCTGCCGCTACCGCAATCGCATCTATGGTATCCAAATCAAGCTCTATCATCTTCGCCACATCATCCAGCATGGGAAGCAGCGTCTGGGAATGGGTCTTCTTATAATTCACCGTATACTCCGCAACCGTCACTTCCTCAATCGCCCCTGTCTCCACTACCGCTACGCTTGCCACAAGCCCGGAGCTGTCCATTGCTAGTATTCGCATATGCTAATCCTCCGATAATCGAATCCCTTCTCCAAATCCTTCTCAATCTTAATCTCCGTATAATGTTCCGGCAGAATCTCCCGGATTAAATCCGCCCACTCAATCAGGCTCACGCCCCCGCCGTAAATATAATCCTCAAAGCCAATCTCCTCCATCTCTTCTGCGTCCCCAATTCGGTATACGTCAAAATGGTAAAAGGGCAGCCGCCCCTCCTCGTAAACCTGCACAATGGTAAACGTAGGGCTGCTGACAGGTTCCATAATTCCAAGTCCTGCGGCAAACCCTTGGGTAAATACAGTCTTCCCGACTCCAAGATCTCCCACCAGCGTATACACCTGTCCTGCCAAAGAGCGCTTTCCCATCCGAACACCCAGTTCATAGGTTTCACGTTCGGCTTTCGTCTCAGTCACTACAAGAGCTTCCTCTCTATTCGCTTTTGTCTCCTCAAGAACTTTCTCCCTATTCGCTTCTGTCTCCATAGAAACTCTCCCCGATATTCTCTCCTTCTATATCCCGGCATTTCTTCCCGCCGCCCCGTCATTATAACATATCTTTTCTTCTTTCGCTACTCATGATATACTTATTTTGCAAACATACTCAAAGGAGGAAGTCTACATGAAATTTACATTTTACCACAACAATATCAATGTACTGGATCTTGGAAAATCAATCGAATTCTACAAAAAAGCGCTCGGGCTTACGGTCACAAAAAAGGTGGAATCCGAAGACGGCAGTTTCAAACTGGCGTTTCTTGGCGACGGGACAACCCCGCACCTTTTAGAGCTCACGTGGCTTAGGGACATGGACAGGCCCTATAACCTTGGGGACAACGAATCCCATCTTGCAATGCGGGTAGACGATATGGACGCTGCTCTGGCGCTCCACAAAGAAATGGACTGCGTATGCTTCGAGAATCCCGAGATGGGTATTTATTTCATCAATGACCCTGACGGATACTGGATTGAAATCTGTCCGGCTGAATAAACATGTATGCAAGATAAGCTTTGTCCGTCTGGCTAAACGTATAAAGCGCAGGGCAGCTTCCTGACATCCCCGCCAAGTAACCACGTCACATTTGATACAAAAATAATAAGGCGTTTCCCCCGTTTTAAAGGGTGGACGCCTTATTTGGTGCTTGATATCAGTCCGGTTCTTCTCAAAGTTCTCGCAAATCGTCAGTGAATTACCCTATAACGCAATCTAAGATACGAGTTTTCCAAAACTACACATTCTTGCAATTTCAACACACCTAATCTTGATAATTCGCTTTCTGACAATAAGGATTTTCCATCAATTAAAGTAGAGGTATCTTTACCGCCAACTAATACAGGCGCTACAACAATATCAAGATAATCTATCAGCTTTTCACGGAGAAACAGTTCATTTAATGTACCGCCAGTTTGTATCGTTATTCTCTCACAACTATATTGTGATTTGAGTTTTGTAAGAACATCTTTCAACGATAGTTGTTCATTTTGATAAATGATATGGAGATTATCTTCTTCTATTTCAAATGCCGGATGTTTTGCGTTGGATGTAACCAACACAAATTGTTTTGATAAAGCACAAAGATAACGTACCCCATGTTCTTTTAAATGACTATTATCAATTACAACAAAAGAGACGGGCGTTTTATTTGGCATGTCCGCTGAGTTAATACCGATTTTGGCTTGCACTCTTCCAGAATTAAGCGACCATAAATCTGTTGTCTGTTCTATTTCATAATATTGATGCAATCCTTCTTTAACTCCTGCAATTTTAGGAAAATCCTTATCCACATCTAAATGATCTGATGCTCCAGTGCTGATTTTACCATCAACAGACATTAGCATAAATAGTGTTGTAATAGGTCTGTCCATTTGCTCCCTCCGACTTCATTCTCCGCTTTTTTAGCACAACAGATATAAGCTGCTTAAAAGAATTCTTTTCTCCATCGGGCATTACATGCCATGTTTCAGAATTGGACTAATCTTCTTATAAATCAGAAGCACAATCACAGATACCAAAAATCCTTTCAGCAGGTTAAAAGGCGCCACCGCAAATACGGCAAATGTTCCAAGCCCCGTAATATGGCTGTTCACAGCCGAACCCATCCCAATCAGCGCATCCATCGGCATCCCAAAGGCTTTTGCATAGGCAGGAAGCAGCACGAACGCATTTAAAAAGCACCCCACGGCCGTCATAAATAACGTCCCGATAACCATCCCTAAAACCGCCCCGGATTTGGTCCGTTTCTTCTTATAGATTATTGCCGCCGGAACCACCATGGAACAGCCAATCAGGAAATTCGCAAATTCCCCGACTCCTGCCGTGTCTGTCCCGTTAATAGCAAAGTTCAGCAGGATTTTCAGAAACTCTATCACTGCTCCCGCAGCAGGCCCCATGGTAAAACATCCCACCATAACTGGGACTTCACTGAAATCAATCTCGTAAAATGCCGGTGCAAAAGGCAGAGGGATCTCAAAAAGCATCAGCACCACCGATATAGCAGCAAGCATCCCCATCTGCGCCATCCGCCTTACATTCGTCTTTTGCCTTGCATTTGCAGGCGTTACTGTATCCATATTCATAACACCCTCCCCCGAAGAACTCATTTATTTTGCAGAATCATTATAGTCCATTCTATATATGATTTCAAGCGATTTCTTCTTGACTTTTTCACTTGATTTTGTCTACTAAAATAGATATACTAAATCAGTAATTAAGAAGGTTCAGATAAGAAAGGAATTTCAGACATGTGGATTGCAGATAAATGGAAAGATTATGAAATCATAGATTGCAGCAAAGGCGAGAAATTAGAACGGTGGGGCAGTTACCTCTTGGTTCGCCCAGACCCCCAGGTCATCTGGGATACCCCCAGAACTGACGACGGCTGGACGCACAGGAACGGACATTACCACCGGAGCAAAAAGGGCGGCGGGGAATGGGAGTTCTTCCAGTTGCCCAAGCAGTGGCAGATCCATTACCAAAGCCTTACGTTTAACCTAAAACCTTTCAGCTTCAAACATACGGGGCTGTTCCCAGAGCAGGCGGCAAACTGGGACTGGTTCTCAGAAAAAATCCGCAATGCGAAAAGACCGATAAAGGTGCTAAACCTGTTTGCCTATACAGGCGGAGCCACCCTAGCCGCCGCAGAAGCCGGGGCAAACGTTACCCATGTAGACGCCTCAAAGGGCATGGTCGCCTGGGCGAAAGAAAACGCCGCTTCTTCCGGGCTGTCGGACAAGCCAATCCGCTGGCTGGTAGACGACTGTGTCAAATTTGTAGAACGTGAAATCCGCCGCGGAAACCATTACGACGCCGTGATTATGGACCCTCCTTCTTACGGACGTGGACCTAAGGGCGAGATCTGGAAGATTGAGGACTCCATCCATCCGCTAATCAAGCTGTGTGCAGGGATTTTGCCGGATGAACCACTATTTTTCCTGGTCAACTCCTACACTACCGGGCTTGCCCCTGCCGTGCTGACTTATATGCTGAGTACGGAACTTAAAAAGTACGGCGGCGCAGTGGCCTCCCAGGAGATTGGGCTTCCCGTCAGCCGCACAGGGCTATGCCTTCCTTGCGGTGCTTCCGGGAGGTGGGAAATCTAGTATAACCCTCGCCAAATGAACTCCCTTCCGGATAGACAAGTGTACCCTTGGGTATACTTGTCTATCCGGAAGGGAGTTCATTCGTTCCGTTATATATTCGCCACCGTCTATGGACGGGCCTATGAATGGGCGTCAAACCAAGCTTCTAGCCGATTCCCTGGTATTTCTTAACAATCCCCTGCATCGTCTCCCATTTTGTTTCCATATCCGCAACCAGCTTAAACTGTGTACGGCATCGGTCAAGATTATGTCCTTCCCTGTGAATCTTGAAATACCGATCCCCCTGGAGATAATCCGTAAGGAAACGCATACCGCACTCAAAGGTCATAACCTTTGCCCCCATCGGAAGCAATTCAATCTCTTTACTGGTCAGCCTTCCCGCACATCCTTCAATAAATCCCTTTGCATACAAGTCAAACAAGTCCATACTGCAAGATACCTTGGATAAATCTTTCTCATCCTCCGCCGCAGTGCTGGCGCCGAAACGGATAGAATCGCCGAAATCATTCATTGCAAGCCCTGGCATAACCGTATCCAGATCGATTACGCAGATTCCTTTTCCCGTCTTATTGTCAATCATGATATTATTCAGCTTCGTATCATTGTGGGTAACGCGAAGCGGCAGTTCTCCCTTATCCTGAAGCTCGGAGAAATAATTGGCAACATCTTCCCTATCCAGCACAAACTGAATCTCTTCTTTTACAGAAGCAGCTCTTCCCAATATATCCTCTTCCACTGCTTTCTTAAATACGCCAAACCTTGCACGCGTGTCATGAAATCCAACAATTGTCTCATTCAGCGTATCCGCCGGATAATCCGCCAGCATACACTGGAAATTACCGAATGCAACTGCGCTCTGGTAAAAATGCTCCGGCTTCTCTACCACATCATAACTGGTAGCATCCGTAATAAACTTATAAGAACGCCAATAGTCTCCATAAGAATCACGGTAATATGGCTTGCCATCATATGCAGGAATCACATTCAGCGTCTCCCGCTCCGGATCTCCGCCATTCTTAATGATCTGCTCCCTGAGATACGCCGTAACACCCATGACATTCTCCATCAGTTCCGTTGGCTGCTTAAATACATCTTTGTTCATCTTCTGCAAAATTACCTTGATGTTACCCATACCAGAAATCTGGAATGTCAGAAGATATGTGTCGTTAATATGCCCGTTTCCATAGGCGCAGCCTCTCATAAGTCTTCCGTTATACTGAAAATTTCCAATTACTTCTGCTATCTGAATTGGTGATGCTTCTCCCATTATACTTCCTCCCACAGGTGCTCCGGATAGAGCCCTTCTTCTTTCATTTTCTGAATTGCCGCTACAACCACCGGCTTATCCTCTTTATAAGTTACTCCATACCATTTATCCGCAGATTTAAGAACAGCCACAGTCGCACGTCCCTCTCCTAAAAGATCGCTCACAACCGCAGGAAGGAAATACTCACATTTCATCGGATTGCTCTTAATTCCCTGGTCCAAAAACGCAGGAAAACGGTCGCGGATCTCTTTCAAAATGCTGTGTGTGAATCCCCACATGTTCATGGAAACGGTGGTGTCACTGGCAACAGGCGTCCATGTCTCGCCGTCATCCTCCGTGAATGCAATCCCGCCGTCGCGCTTCTCAATCTTGGTTCTCTCGGTAATGCCGACCAGTTCGCCCTCCTTGTTCATCTCACAGATTCCCCGCGCCACATGTCCATTGTCCGTCACGGTGTTGGCAAGCAGGTAGCCCACCATCGTATAACGATACTTCTCATCATCCTGATGCGCCGCCAGATAGTTGTATATCAGCTCAAACGCTTCCCTTCCATAGTAATCGTCTGCATTGATTACTGCAAAGGGACCGTCAACCTGGTCGATACAGCTAAGCACCGCATGGGCCGTTCCCCATGGCTTCACACGGCCTTCCGGAACAGAGTATCCCTCCGGGATATTTCCAATCTCCTGAAATGCATAGGAAACCTCCATATATTTCTCTACACGGTCGCCAATCGCTTCTCTGAAATCGGCTTCATTTTCCCGCTTAATGATAAAGATTACTTTCTCAAAACCTGCCTTCCTGGCATCATACAGGGAAAAATCCATGATAATATGACCTTCGTCATCCACTGGGTCAATCTGCTTGAGACCTCCATAACGGCTCCCCATTCCTGCCGCCATGATTACTAATACCGGTTTATCCATTTTCTTACCTCCATAATTCTGATATCCGTATATTGATTGCTTCATCTGTATTTATTGTAGTACAACAAGGCCGGAAAATCTTTGTACTATATGATTCTTGATTTGCACAATCGTCATTTACGCTCTTTTCTTTTTCCGAAATATACGATAAAATATCTTATAGACTAAGTATACAGAGGTTAAGTTATGGGCTACAACGGAGTTATTTTAAAAAAATCAATATCAATCAACAAAATATACAGCATTCACTATTTTGAATATATGAGCAATTTTTCTTTTGAGGGAGAAACCCATGATTTCTGGGAGTTTATCTGCGTAGACAAAGGAGAAGTGAACGTAACCGCAGGCAGTGAGACTACCGTACTGAAACGGGGAGATATCGCATTTCACCAGCCAAATGAGTTTCACAGCGTACAGGCAACCGGAAAGATTGCCCCGAATCTGGTCGTAATTTCCTTCCACTGCGAAGACGAAGCCATGACATTTTTTCGCAAGAAGACGCTCAAAATCGACGAGACAGAGCGCAATATTCTTGCCAGCATCATTATTGAGGCAAGACGCTGTTTCGACTGCCGGCTGGACGACCCCTATCTCCAGAATATGCCGCGCAAAGATCCGGACATGTTCGGCGCCGAACAGTTAATCTGTCTCTATCTGGAACAGCTCTTAATCCACCTGGTCCGCCGCTACTCCAATCCCCTTGCCATTCCCAAGGAAATTGCGAAGGCCGCCCCCCTCAAGTCCACCAAGAGCAAGAGCGACGCCGAGATATTCAGCCGTGTGACCGACTATCTTGCCCTTAGGATTAACGCCGCCGTCTCCATCGAACAGATTTGCCGGGACAATCTGGTTGGGAGGTCACAGCTGCAGAAGATTTTCAAAGAACGGTGCGGCATGGGAATTATCGAATATTTTACCCTGCTGAAGATCAACGCTGCAAAAGAAATGATACGGACGGGACACCTGAACTTCACACAGATTTCTGAGCAGTTAGGGTATTCCTCCATCCACTATTTTTCACGGCAGTTTAAGAAATCAACCGGTATGACTCCCTCTGAATATGCCTTGTCAATCAAAGCAATGGCAGAGGGGAGCTTCTAAGCTCCCCTCCTTCACATTGTAATTGAATCAATTAAATCTCATACCAGATAATCTCATTTGCCTGCATGTCAAGTTCAAAACTTGACCCGTCGCCCTTATACACCGTTGTACTCTGAGGCTCATAAGTATTATTCACCACGCAGTACTTCCCGTTCTTAATATAAGCATGAACCTCCACGTTATAATTACTGGAAAACCATTGCTTCAGTTCATCTTCCGCACCAGAAGCCCACAAAATCGCCCGATACAAAAGCCTGCTGTTCTCGAAACTGTACGGAAGCCCGCTGATATACACGCCGCGCCCTTTGCCGAAGGTATTCGCCGCAAGCTGTACTTCCTTATCCCGCTGGCAGATTACGGTTGTCCCGTCCAATGCGAAGATATTCTTCTTGCCCTCGCCAAAGTCAATCCGCCCCTTACAGTCCTCGGTAATAAAATGGGCATGCTCGTCCCAGTTATACTTATCCACATTCAGCGTAAATCCCGTCTCTTCCTCCACGCCAAGGACTCCCGACAACTGGAAGAATCTTCCCTGCCACTGGTACGCCGCCGGTTCACCGACTCCGATGAAACCGCCTCCTTGATGTACAAACCGCTTCACAGCCGTCAGGATTCTTTCATCCTTCCAATTCTCTCCGCCCGTGTACGCAGTATATGCGTCCCCAACATTCAGGATTACATCTATATCATCCAGCACAGCCGGGTTCGTCCGGATATCGTCAAAACTAATGAACTTCACGTCAAAGGGCGCGCCGCTCAACGCCTCAATAATCCCCGCATAAGAATAATTCTGCTTATAATACAAAGCATGATGGACCATATGGTTGCCCCATGCCCGCATGCGTCCCCAACTGTTCAGAACCGCTACCTTCTTGACGCAGTGAGGCGTCGTCCCCTTGATATTCTCGTACAGGACACGGAATTCCTGACAGACCTCCTCCACATAATCGATAAACTCCGGGAACTCCATGGCCAGCTTCAGATACCCGCCGTAGCCAATCCGGTCAATCGGCTTGCGCAGGATTGCGCGTCTCGCCGTCACCCAATTCACCTTCGCCTCTTTCACCGGATCGCCTCCCTCATGGAACGTATCCGGGAAGAAATAAGGCAGGAAACGCCCTTCCGTGTATTTAACCCCTTCAATATCACTGATCAGCCTAAGGGTGGCCCCATTGCCCACACTTCCGACCACCGCGTCCAGCCCGATACTCTTGAATTCATCCATAAACGGCTCCATGCCAATCCAGTGATCCCCAAGGAACATCATCGCTTCTTTCCCGCACTCATGGGTGATATCCACCATCTCTTTCGCCAGTTTCGCAACTTCCCTTCTCTGGAAATTCTGGAAATCACGGAACTCTTTCGACGGCACGCGGTAGGTATTATTCATATATCCCTGGTCAATGATATACTCCGGACGGAACGGGTATCCCACTTCCCGCTCGAACTGCTCTAAAATATAGGGGCTTACGGAAGCAGAGTATCCGTACCAGTCCACATACTTTTCACGGGCAAACTCGTCAAAAATCAGGGTAAACTGATGGAAAAACGTGGTGTAACGGATTACGTCAATATGCGGGTTCGCCGCAATATATTTCCGCAGACGCTCCATGGAGAACTCTCTCGTCTTAGGCTGACGTACATCGAAGGTAATCTGCTTCTCCACACCCTTCCAGTCGTTCGTTACCGCATTGTACATATGCACCGGGTCCCACATAATATAGGCAAGGAAACTCACCGTATAATCATGGAACGCCTTCGCGCCCGTAATCACCACGTCGCCGGTTTCCTCTTCGTAATGCCACTCTTCTTCCGGGATAAGCTCTCCCTCTCTGCCGCCGCAGCAAGCCCCTTGTGCAGGCACCACATCCCCAGTAGTACGGTCAATGACTTCCCACCATTTCTTAATATTGTCTCTGGAATTCACGGCAAGCATATCCGGATATAGGTGGTTCATCAAATGAATCCGCAGATTCTCCTCCGTGGCATTGTAGAACGGAGTCATGATATACATCTGCTGGATCTCTTCCGGGTGCGCCTTCGCCCACTCATTGTCTTTCCTGGTCGTATAGTATGTGGAATAAACCTTCGCATCCACATTCCTCAATTCTTCCGGGTACTCCGTCCCGTCACAGTCACGGATTGCGTCCGCCCCCCAGCGTCTCACAAGCTCAAGAGTCTCCGGAACTACATCTACATCCGTCGGGATTGTAACCCGACCTCTCAAACGATCGCTCATATTTTTCTCCTCACACGATTGGACGACAGTCCGTCCCCATCTCCAAATTACTGTGGAATCTTAGACAGAGCAGCCGCATCCGCTACAATGGTCACGTCATTATGCATCTGAAGAATAGACGCCGGAACAGACGGCGTTACCGGCCCAAAGAATGCCTTCGCCACAATATCCGCCTTATCTTCCCCGCTTACGACAACCAGAACCTTCTTCGCCCGCATAATCGTACCGATTCCCATGGTATACGCCTGCTTAGGCACATCATCCGCAGAAGCAAAAAATCTCTTATTCGCCTCAATCGTGCTCTCCTGCAAGTCTACACAGTGCGTCTCCTTGTCAAATGCATCCGCCGGCTCATTGAAACCGATATGCCCGTTGTGCCCCAGCCCTAAAAGCTGCAGATCAACCCCGCCGAGAGAGCGGATTACTTCCTCATACTCCGCACACTCTTTCACACTGTCTTCCTTCGTCCCATCCGGCAGATGTGTATTCTCCGAATCAATATTCACCTTGTCAAAAAGATGTTCATGCATGAAATAATAATAACTCTGATCATTGGTGCGTGGAAGTCCCTTATACTCGTCCAGATTCACAGACTTCACGGCAGAAAAATCCAGATCCCCCGCCTTATACTTCTCAACCAGCTGTTCATAAGTACCAATCGGCGTTGACCCCGTCGCCAGCCCCAGAACACAATCCGGTTTCATGATCACCTGCGCCGCAATCACATTTGCCGCCTTCCTGCTCATCTCATTGTAGTCTGCTGCTTTGTAAATCTTCATCGAAATACCTCCTGATCATCTTTTTATCTTTATATCTACCCTCTGCCGAGGGAAATATACACCATAATATACCTGCCTTTTACACACTCCTTCCAAGGTGTGCGTTCAGACGCTTTCTCCGCCAGCAATCACTGCCTCCCCAAAGTACTCCGGCATATGAAAACTTGGAATTTCTGAGCGGATAGGAAAACATGCCGCGTAATGTTCAATCTCCTTCGACTCGGATATTTTATAAAAATTACAGGTAAACCTGCTTCCCCGTTTCATATCCAAAGTCCCATAGACCTCATCCAACACCCACAGCGGTATATGCATCTGAAAACTCCACTGCCCCTCTTCTACTGCGGCAGCGCATCCAAATGCGTCCAGCTCTTCCCTGTTAAATTGTGTCCGAAATGCCCGCCCGCTCCCATATTCCGCCAGCAGCGCACCGTTGGCATTCACCTCGAAATTCAGGTAAACCGCCGACCCGCGGCCTTCCCGCTCCGGCTCAAACTGAAAAAAAGCCTCCATCGCACTGTCCCGGTAGACCGGGTCCAGAACATTCTCATAGGTACGGAGAGGTTCTTCCTCCTCGCATACCATTTTCAGATAAAACCCCTCCTTTGGGACAAATCCCAGATATCCATACGTCTTTGGAATAGATTTCGTCCCCCACAGAAGCTCTTCCACAAAAAACGGTTCCACCTCTTCCAGCTCCAGCTGACTCCCAATCACTTCAACTACCATAAATAATCCTTTCGTATACCATCCTGCCATTCTCCTGCGGGCAGTCCGTTTCCCCAATACGGAAATGCCCGGATAACTTAGCGAACTCCACACACATACACATTTCTTGCCGCCTATCGTAATCCCTATACATAATGTACCAAAAAAAGGGTGGGAAAGCAAGGTTATGTATATGCAAATATACAATAATACAAGAAAAATCAACAATTATATCCGGCACATTCCTCTCCATATCCATACCGCTAAAAAGGCTGCCGAACAGCCAATATCCATCAGCTAGTACGACAGCCTATTATACTCATATCTATGAACGATTACTCCTGCACATACGGCATCAAAGCAATATGACGCGCTCTCTTGATTGCTACTGTAAGAGCCCTCTGGTGCTTTGCACAGTTACCGGTAATCCTTCTCGGGAGAATCTTCCCTCTCTCAGAGATATACTTCCTTAACTTCGCTACATCCTTGTAGTCAATCTCGTTATTCTCCTTGCCGCAGAATACACATACTTTCTTTCTTCTGCGTCCGCCGCCTCTTCTCTTGAAGCCGCCTTCCGGACGATTGCCTTTATCGTAAGCCATGATATTCCTCTCCTTTCAATCCCTAGTTAAACGGTAATTCTTCATCGATTCCATCTGGAATATTCATGAAGCCGTCACCCGCATCCGATACAGGAGCCGGAGCTGGCGCCGGTGAGGGAGCCTGACGGTAACTTCCGGCGTTGGCGTCGCTCACAGCCTTGCTCTCGGCAAATTCCTGCTCTTCAACCACAACCTCCGTCGTATAGACCTTCACGCCGTCCTTGTTCGTATAACTTCCCGTCTGAATACGTCCGGTGATTACGACTTTAAGACCCTGACGGTAAAACCTCTCGGCATGCTCTGCCGCCTTCCCAAATGCCACGCAGTTGATAAAGTCGGCAGTCGCTTCCCCGTCCCTCTTAAATCTGCGGTCAACGGCAAGCGTATATCTCGCAATCGCCAATGAGTTCTCTCCCTGAGAGTATCTCACTTCCGGATCTCTTGTTAAGCGTCCCATCAAAATTACTTTATTCATATAATTACCTCTACTTCCTGCTTATGCTTCCTGTCTAACGCACAAATACCGGATTACGTTGTCCATAATGCGGATTCTCTGTTCAATCTCGCCCGGAACATCAGCTTCGGCATCGAAGTGGATGAAATAGTAGTATGCTTCTCTCATCTTCTGAATCTCGTAAGCTAACCTTCTCTTACCCCATTCATCGACATCGGAGATCTGGCCGCCGAAGCGCTCTACTAACGCCTTTACCTTCTCGACTACCTGTGCTCTCTCGTCATCTTCGATCTTTGCACTGACAACAACAGCTAATTCATACTTGTTCATGTCGTCTCTGCACCTCCTTCTGGTCTTTTGGCCCCCGTCCCTTTACGGGAGCAAGGATATCTGCCGTCTCAAACCGGCAGATTCATTGTATCACGGATTACTATGATATCATAATCCACGGCTTGTTTCAAGCCTTTTTCCGCAAATCCTTCGTGTTTTTTTCGACAAGCTTACGGGCAATCATAATCTGATGCCCGCAGCCAAGGCATTTGAGGCGGAAATCCGCCCCCACCCGTAAGATCTCCCACTCCTTGCTTCCGCAGGGATGCTGTTTCTTGAGCGTCACGATATCACCGACTTCGTATACATAATCATTTCTCATCCCTTTACTCCCTCACCTTCACGCCCCGGACTACAAACCGATGGTCATTATTCGCACTTGTACAGGTAGACAGGGTAACGATGGTGTCGCCTGTCGTCACCTCGATTCCCGTGTCATACATTGCAACTTCTTTCGTCATGTTCAGGAACTTCTGGTAATCGTCATTAGTCGGGAAATCTGTCAGATACGTATCCGACGTATCCAGCACCTCTCCCACAGAATAGATATGGTAAACCAATTCCTGTCCGTCCGGCGTGTAGATGTAAAAATACGGATTCGCCTCCCAGAACGCCTTGTCTTTATAATCCTCCAAATGGCGGAACATAGAGCCGTCGTTCATATAATGCCCGTACAGGATGGAATTCTCATCCAGGAAATTCGCATTGTTATCCACATTCAGGAAAATGGTCCCCAGCGTATTCTCATTTGCAGAAAACGTCTTGTGGAGATATTCGTCATTATCCTTTCCCTGCACCACCGGGTAATTAATGACTTTGGGTTCGGGGTCGAACCTTAACCATGCGATGGTGTCCGGATTCAGCGCGCGCAGCTCGTCAAAATTCACCTGGAATCTGGGGCCGTCTTTCGTATCCTCTGAAATCGCAAGTTCCCGGATTTTTTCATACTCGCTTCTGCCGTCATAGTAACCCTTACCGATACGGAACAACTGGAAAGCGGATACGCAGAATACGGCAACCGCCACCACCAGAATAATATTCGTCAGAAGGCTATTCTTCTGTTTCTTCTTTCTTCTGCGTCCTCCACGTCTGCCTCCAGGCCTTGTCTCACCGCCGCCGCCCTCTTCTTCACGAGGCGGCCGCCGGTGATGAATACTCTTTCCGTCCGCCCCCCTCTGGCTTATACTTTTTCCGTCCGCACCCCTCTGGCTTATGCTCTTTCCATCCGTGCTCCTTTGGCTTGCGTTCTTTCCGCCGTCCGGTCTTCTGCTGCGGATTTTCCCGCCGTCTGCGTCCCTTTGGCCTGCGCTTTCCCGGCCCGCACTGCCGCTTCTTCTAACGCTCCTGCCGCCTGTGCCGTCCGAACTTCTGCTTCGGATGCTCTTCCCGTCAGACGCCCTTTCCGTACCGCTTTGGCGGCTGATACTTTTGCCGTCCGGCCTTCTGCTTCCTGCGCTTCTGCTGCCTTTATTCTTAATTTCTTCCATACCTCGCTCCTCTATATTAAAATCTCCTGCCGCCTCACTTCTGCTCCATAATCTCCACAATCGTCTTCTCCGTCCCGGTCATCCCCGGGGAGGCAATCATCCCCATATGCCGCATGGTATCCTCCGGCGTTCTCCCATTGATTCCGTGGATTCCATCAATACACACGCCTTCCATCGCCATATAGACGGCACGGAATGCCGCATCCACAGCAACAATTCCTTTCATGGTACAGCCATGGTTTCCGCCGTCACAGATCATCCCTGTCAGCCCGCTTGCCATATTCTGAATCACCCTGCCCATCGTCTCCTCATCTGCACCTTTCATAAATGCAAGCCCGCAGGCCATTCCTGTTCCTGCCGCAATCCCACAGCCACAGAATGCCGACAGCCTTCCCGAGTATTCCTTGATATACATGGTAATCAGGTAACTAAGCGCCGCCGCCCTCAACAGACGCGTCTCATCCCCTTCACTTCCTTCTGCACGAAACTGGGCCATCAGCGGCATCGTCGCAATAATTCCATGGGCCCCGCTCCCGGTAATGCTCATTGCCGGCCGTGAAAGCCCAAGCACCCTGGCCTCAATCGCCCCGTTGCACAATAACTGCGCCGTTTTTAGCACATTATCTGAAATGACCTTGCCGCCGTTCTCTCCCAATAAAAGTTTCGTTATCACTGCCCGTTCGGATGCCATTCCTTCCTCCAAAAGTTCCATATTCATCGAAAAAGCTTCTCTGATAAAAGAAATCTCCTCCTTTGGAACCTCCCGGACATATTCCATAATTTCATGCAGCGAGTATTGATGTACCACAGGAATCTCACCGTCTCCACTGGCATCACCGCCCCCATTATCCATTTGGCGCAAATATGCTTCATCCGCATAGATCTGTACGCCATTCTTCTCTATGGAGACAATATGCGTATGGCTGTCCCGGATATGTACGGTACAAATGTCCTGTTCCGTCTGGACCGTTGCGTCTATCGTAATCTCAGAGCCGATATGATCCAGAACCGCCTCCACCATGCCACTCTCCACCATCGCCGCCGCTTTTGCATCATCCTCAGGCGTGATATCCCTCAGGGATTCCAGCCCCTTCTCGGCGTCTGCCGCAGCCGCGCCTAACGCCGCCGCATACAGATTCCCGAAATTCGACGAATTCGGTATTCCGCAGGTATAAGCATTCTTGTACATCCCTGAGTTCAAAGCCACCCGCACCTTCCTGACCTCGCCCTGCACATGCGCCCTGGCGCTGGCGACCGCAAACGCAATCGCCCCCGGCTCCGTGACGCCAAGAGCCGGCCTCATATCTTCTTTTATCAATCTGGTCAATTCATTCATTTTCTGTATTCTCCCCTGTCCGGACGAATCTTCAAAACAATATCATCTCTCATCTAATAGCATATTATATCACGAACCTGCCTTCTATGAAAGCATTTAAAAAAACAGGATTAAAAACTTTATATATTTTTAATCGGCAATTTATTGACTTTCCCTCTATACAGCGTATGATGGAACATATATTTAGGAGGTTGATATACGTGAAAGAAAAATTTATCCGATTTATGTACGGCCGTTACGGTATGGATTCTCTGGGAAAATTTACGATTATCGCCGGGCTTATCGCCATGATTCTTGCCGGCTGGAACAACAACCTGATCCTTTCCCTTGTGTCCTGGGCATGCATCATTTACACTTACTTCCGTATGTTTTCCAGAAACGTCTACAAACGTTCTTCGGAAAACCAGTGGTATCTGAATAAGACTTACAAGCTGCGGACTGCTTTTTACAAACAGAAAAACCTGATGGCGCAGCGCAAGACCCACCATATTTATAAGTGTCCTGCCTGCCGCCAGAAAATCCGCATTCCCCGGGGCAAGGGACGGATTGAAATCCGGTGTCCGAAATGCAGCGCAACATTTATTAAGAACAGTTAAAGACGAGGTTTCTAATGTTTGGATATATTGCAATCAACAAGGCAGAGATGAAATTCAAAGATTATGAGATGTACCACTCTTACTACTGCGGTCTTTGCAAATGCCTGAAAGAGCGTTACGGCATCCGCGGGCAGGTGACGCTGTCCTTCGACATGACATTTTTAATCGTCCTCCTGACCGGTCTTTACGAGCCTTTGGAAGAGAAGGAAGTGGTGAACTGTATTGCGCACCCTCTGGAAAAACATATTGCCCGGACGAATGAATTTACAGAGTACGCCGCTGCCGTCAACCTCATTTTGTCCTACTATAAATGCAAAGATGACTGGGAGGACGACCACAAGCGTAAGAGCTATATCGCGGCAAAACTTCTTACTCCTAAGATGAAGGACATCTGCCGGCAGTATCCTTCCAAGGTCGCCGCCGTTTCTTCCAATCTAAGACGTCTTTCTGTCCTGGAGCGGGAAAATGAACAGAACATTGACCTGGTGGCAGGGCTTTTCGGCAATATCATGGCAGAGCTATTCGCATACCGTAAGGATGAATGGGAAGCGTCCCTTAGGAAGATCGGTTTCTTTCTAGGCAAATTCATTTACCTGATGGATGCCTTTACGGATGTGGCCGAGGATATCCGAACCCATAATTACAATCCTTTCAAGGATGCATACCAAAATGATTCCCAATTTTCAGAAAACTGCCGGAAAGTGATGACACTGATGATGGCGGAATGTTCCCGTGAATTTGAAAAACTGCCAATCCTCTTGCATACTGACATTCTTCGTAATATACTATATTCTGGTGTCTGGCAGCGTTACACAGACAATACTAATTCAGATTCAGGAGAAGAAAAATGACAGATCCATACGGCGTTCTTGGCATCCCACAGAGCGCATCTGACGAAGAGATAAAGAAAGCATACCGCACCCTGAGCCGGAAATATCATCCGGATGCGAATATCAACAATCCCAACAAAGACCAGGCGGAAGCCCGCTTCAAAGAGGTACAGCAGGCTTATCAGCAGATTATGCAGGAACGGGAATATCAGGATTCCGGTTCTTACGGCGGTTTCGGGAATTTCCGTGGTTTTAACGCACAGTACCAGCAGGCGGCGTCCGGCGGCGAGACGGAAGAAGACCTCCACATGAAAGCTGCTTCAAACTTTATTAACAGCCGCCATTATCAGGAGGCGCTGAACCTTCTGAACAGTATCCGCGGGCGGAACGCCCGTTGGTATTATTACAGCGCCCTTGCCAACTCCGGCGCCGGGAACAATGCGATTGCCTTCCAACATGCACAGGAAGCCCTCCGCCTTGAACCCGATAACCTGCAATATCAGTTTCTTGTCCGTCGTTTCGAGAGCGGCGGAACATGGTATCAGCAGCAGCAAGGGTCTTATCAGACTACGTTTATGGGCGGAGGAGACTGGTGTACGAAGCTGTGCATCGCAAACATTATCTGCAATATGTGCTGCGGCAGTGGTTTCTGCTGTGGAGGAGGCGGAATACCCGGCGGATATATATAACGTTCAAGAAAGGAGGCGTCATCCATGCTGGAATATCTCGTATTATATCAAAGCGAGTCTGGGAATACGAAGAAGATAGCTGCAACCATCTTTTCCCACCTTCCCGGGACTTCCAAGGATTTAATCGACATTATGACGGACAAGCGGATTCCGGAAGCCCATATTTATTTCATAGGGTTCTGTGTGCATCAAGGTTCATGCAGCATGGCAGTCAGCGATTTTCTGAACGATTTGAGCGGAAAACGGATTGCCTTGTTCGGGACATGCGGCATGGGCAACTCCCCGGAATATTACAGTGCGATTGAACACAGCGCAAATGTGTGGATTGAGTCTGACAATGAATATCTGGGAGCATTTATCTGCCAGGGCAAGATGCCTCAGCGTGTGCGCCAAAAATACGAGGCTATCAGGACGAAAGAGAATGCCGCGCAGATTAATTTGTGCCTGCGGAATTTCGACGAGGCGCTGACCCACCCCGACAGCCTTGATTTGGAACATGCAAAAGTATTTGTGGAAAAGATATTGAAGAAAATAGAGGCAGAGGAATTTTAGTTCCTCTGCCTTATTCATGTAACAGATAAGCCCCCTATATGGGAAGTTCCAGATAGATGTCTTTTCCTTCTTTGATGGAAATGACTACCTTGCCGCTCTTAACCGTTGTCACCGCGCCCTGCACGTTCATCTCGACTGCCGCGGCTTTAGCTTCCTTTTCCCCTTCTGCCGGCTCCTCTGGCGCACTCTCAGATGCGTCCTTGAACCCCTCCACATTGTCAACGGTCAGTGGACAGAGTGAATCGCTGGTCTTCGTAAGTTTTGCCCCCAATACCTGTCCGATTGTCAGGCATCCGTCAAGGTTCAATAATCCGGAATCCACCAGTTCATCGAAGATTGCCGGATCTTCCAGATTCGCTGCCTCGATGGTGATTCCTCCTTCTGCCCTGCAGCACAGGACTGCCGGGTCGTTCGCATGGGCTTTCGCGGTTTCCGCTGTAATAGACATTGTGATTACCTCCTCTTTCTGTTGTAGATACTGATTTAAGTATATCTGTCCTGGGCTGTGAATTCCAATCACTTTTTCTCATGTATAGGAGGTAATTATTGATATTTTCTATTCGTTTGGTTCGGCTTCCAGTTCTTCCGTTGGTATGCCGAGAATCTGAAGCTCTACCTTTGCGGCTCTCTTCTGGAAATTAAATTCTTCCTTTCCATACCTTTCAATCCTTAAAAGATTCATGTACTTATCAATAGCTACTTTCTTTTGCTCGTTTTCATTCATCTGTTCCGTTACCTCCATTGTATTATTCTCCTTTCATTCAGATTTACTTGCCACATCAGCTAATCCTCTATCAAATCATGCTCTACCAGTTTTGCCTTGCCGCTTTTAAGCTCTGATATCTAGATATTTCATATTACTTTCTGAATAAAATGGGTCTGCATTTATCTCAAATGGTATTCGTTTTTCTCTGCTGACTTTCGTAGCAAACATATTTCTTTGTTAAATAAAGTATATGTTTTCGTAAAGCATTTGTCAACGTCTTGCTTTATACAATATCATACTATGCAAATACACATAAATATAACAGATTCAAAAAACAGAGGAGCTTAAAGCTCCTCTGTTTTTTACCGCATTGTCCTGCGCTTCACACTATATCCAATGCCTGCAACTCCCAACATCATAAAGAGAACATAGAGCATCATTGTATTTGCGTCGCCAGTCTTAGGCGCTGTGGATTTTTTCGGGAAAGAGCCTGACTCAGTATTCTCACCCGTTGTTCCGCCTTCTGTCTTTTTCACTTCTTTCCAGCCCAAAGCGATTGGCGACAGGCTAGTTACCTTAAACTGAATTGCATCACCCTTTACTGCAGCCGGATATTCGATATCTCCTGGCTTATACCCATTCATTTCCTCGGTAAACATATGCACTACCTCGAAATCGTGAGTATCTTTTCCGGTTCCTTCCGGGTATGACATGGTAACAGTAATTCCACCCTTAGGGAAATTATCCTTATCTACCTTAACCCAGTTTCCGTTTTCATCCTTAACCTTCAGGACTACGTCGTAAACTTCAAAGCTATTGCTTCCGTTCGGCAGCTTCTTCTGAATCTCATTCTCCATCTTTCCTTCAATCTTTGACGGAGTGTTTAATCCAATCTGAGCCAATGTTTCCGGAACTACGGAGATTCCGTTCTCAAATTCCAGCCTGTACTCTACCTCAGCCGTTGATTCCGGTACATTCGGCTGTACGCTTACCGCATTGATTCTTCCGGTAAGAACCGGTAATGCTGCGGGCATTGTGTAATTATCAATCTTGGTTCCGGTAAGAACTGCTACATAATTCGGGTCTTCCCATGCAAGTGTTACCTTCTGCTCGCCTGGCGTAGTCGCCCCATAGGTTCCGACTAACTTGCTCTCTGGCATAAACCGTACGTCGGCTGCGTCGGCCGGAAGAATACCGGCTACCCGTAACTCTCCGTAAAGAGTCGCATTGTTGCCGCCATTCAGGCTCTGCTCGCTGTCTACTGCCTCTAAACCGCTGACATCCCATGTCAACGCCTTCTTAGCAACCGTCACAACGCCGCTGCAAACGACCTGATCCTTAAATTCCTTGCCGCCCACGGTTCCGTTGTATAATACACGGAATGCCTGTCCTTCTCCTGCCAGCGGCATACCGCTGACGTCAAGCGTAAAATGGCTTGCGTCGTTGTCGCTCTCGTCACCGACTTTTGCCGTAATCTTCGCAATCTTCACAATGTCAGCCCATGTATCGCCGTATGTCGGGTTCTGCTTAACTGTTACTGCGTTATCAAGAGTAGCCTGTGCATCGCCTACGACAAATTCAATATCTCTGACCGTAAATTTGATAGTACCTTGTCTGCCAATATAGTTTCCGCTGCCCGGAACAAACGTATAGCCAATCTCTCCGGTGTCGCCTACGACCAGCTTCGCAAGCTCAGCCACTACCTCGTCATATTTCATACCGGTAACATTGTTGTAGGTATAAGCAACAGAACCAGAAATTACTTCATCATTCATTCCGGTAAATACAGGCTCCGTAAACTTTCCGATTTCGGCTACGACGTTCTGCTCAGCCACTGCGCTGACCATGTACTTATCTGTCGGCTTAATCGTAAGGACGCTGCCTAAAGCGAATGTAATCTCATAATTCGGATTGGACTCCGGCAATGTTCCTACATTGATCGCATATCCGCCCTCTTTCACGTTTTCACCTGCTTCACGCCCTAATGCACCCGCAAGAGTTTCACCCGCAACCAGAGGTGTACTGCTGTCAACAATAACCTTAAACTCCGGATCATCCTGACCGTACTCTTTCTCGGCTGACTGAGTTGTAATCGTAATCGGTTTACGTTTTACATTGACTTCTACCGTAAATGCTTGTACCGCATATGTTTCTAAATCAGTTGGTACGAATAGAGCCTTCAATGTATTTTTCCCGGCAGCTCCATAGGAATCACCCTCAATCGCCCAGCCAACCTTACCGGCAACCGGATTCCCATTCTTATCTGCCGCCGTTACGGCCGCTAATAACTCATTGCTTACTTTATCGCCATATGTAACGCTGATAGCCGGCGCGGTAATCGTAAGCTTTTCTTTCTGGATGTAATTTGTCTCTGACAGAGTCAGGACATCCTTGCCAAACAGACTCCACTGATCATCATCATAGATGAAATTAATATCTTCGCCCCAAATATTAAATGTGTAGCTTCCATCTGTATTCGCTTTTGTTCCTGCCAAAAACAGTTCGCCACCAGAACCAATTGTACCTTCGTCACTGTTCGTCACGTCAACCAGATAATTCTTACCCTCTAATGTAACAATATTCCACATATGGCCGCCGGCGCCGGTTCCGCCGCCCATCTCTCCGCATATAGTATAACAAACTGCGTCTTTGAAGGTTGACATATCACACAAATATTGGAATGCCTTTGCATAGCCTTCACATACAACGTTCGTTGTCGGATCGCCGTCAAACACCCAGACCATCTGCCATGGATTGCCGTAAGGCATATAAGCGTCTTCAGCCGCCTCGTCGTAGTAAGATACCAGATCACAAATCTCTTGACAATATGCGGCAAGTTTCTCATAGTCTGATTTTCCTTCATGTTTTGTTACAATAGCTTTTGCATTATCAGCCGCCTTTTTCACACCGCCGACTTTTGCAGCATCAACCGTGAACATATCTGCCGCACGATACTCTGACGCAACTACAAACTGGAATGACAACCGGCTGATGCTATAGGTTTCTCCCCGCTGAACAAAATCATAACTGAATTGATAACCTATGGTCTTATCAAACCAGTATAATTCATAGGGGCAATCCATCAACAGATAAGATATCACAGGATCTACAGCTTCTAAAATCTTATCTCCCGCAATATCTGCAGCCACCTTAAAATCAGATCCCAGCTCGGCCGTAGTCCATGTCATAGCATACGGCACGGCAATATCTTTCGTAGACGTTCTCGTTCCTGCCGCCACTTCTTCAATGACCTTCTTCAACTCTGTATATGCAGTTTTCAGTTTCGGGTCTGTCAGCTTGTCCGCGCCGACATTTCCAAGCGTCGCAATTCCATCGTTGAAACCTTCGTAGAAAAGCTGCTCTACGTAACCCGCAAATAATTCGTCACTATCCGGAAGATCTTCATCCAGATTCTTCACCTCTACGGTGAATTCCTGACTTCTCTCCGCCGGGCCTGCATCATCCTGATTCTCTCCGCCACCCGGCTCGGTTCCCTGTCCGTCTGGCGCACCCGGTGTACCCGGTGTCCCCGGCTCGGTTCCCGGCTCATCCGGCGTGTCCTGCTCGGTTCCCTGACCACTCGGATCATTCGTCCCTGCGACCGTAGCCCCGCTGCTGTCTGTATCATCCTCCGCAAGCGACGTCAGAACAGGCAAATTCACTGAACCTCCAATCACCACAAGGGATAACGCCACAGCCAGTAACCGCTTTAGCTGTTTTTTCCGCTCCTTCATGTTTTTCACTCCTTGATCTTGAATCATTTATGTTATTTCCTCACCATTCTATCACAGATTCCTATTTAAAAAAAGTATTTTTTAAATAATTCTTTTCCCTAAATATTCTCCGTATACCTGCACGCCGGATACCCGCTGCATCCCCAGAATTCTCCAAATTTTCCGCTGCGTTTCTTTAGAAACTGCCCGCATCTGGGACAGACCTTCATATTCGCCGTAACCGCCGGATTCGCCAATTCTTCTCCCAGCTTCTCAAACACCTTCTGGTTCATGCTGCAGTCTGCAAGGGCACGATGCGCCCCGTCTGTGGAAATATGATAATGCGACGCCAAATCCACCAGCTTATAATGGGATAGCTGGGGTAGACATTGTCTGGCAAGGGATAATGTGTCTATGTAGTCATTTGCAATCGTCCTTCCCCAGTAATACTCTGCATCCCTCCAGATAAATTTCATGTCAAAGGTATGGATATTATGCCCTACCAAAAATCCTTCGCCAACAAATGCATCAAAATCCGCCAGCGCCTTCTTAAACACAGGCGCGTCTTTTACCATGTCGTCATAGATGTGATTCACCTCCGACGCCCGAAAAGGAATAGGTCTTTCCGGGTTTACCAGGGTGGAAAAGGTATCCACAACCTTGCCTTTCTCCACTTTAATTGCGGAAATCTCGACTACCGCGTCGCTTGCCCAGCTAGTCCCTGTCGTTTCCAAGTCAAAGACAACATAATCTCCAACGTATTTATCGATTTTTCTTCCTCTTTTATCTCCAAGCATATTCTTTCTCCCTTGTATTTTCTCATTTCCTACCTTATACAACTGCCTCAACTAACACCTTATCTCCCGCCGCAATCTCACGGACGCCAATCTGTTTCTTCTTATTGAAATTAAAACTGAGCATATATCCTTTATTTATGTGATAATCATCCAAGTATCTGACGAGCTGTTCCTCACCGCGCATATGGTATTCATTTCCTCTCCATATTTTCATCTCAATCACAAACTGCTCCCCACGGTAATCTACAATCACATCCGTCCGCCCCATGCTTCTTGTCCTTGATTCAATATAGTAATTCCCTGTTCCGTTAATAATTGGGCGGAGATAAAGCAGAAAATATTTTCTCCCCTCATCCTCAACAAATGACTCATCACAATCCTGATACAATTCATGGAAATGCACCACGAATTTTTCAAGAACCCTTTTCATATCCAAACGCCCGTCCACCACAAACAGATTTTTTTCTTGTTTGGACAGCCTGCATATATCCAACCCTTCGATTTCTGAATTAGAGAGGTAATAATTATAAAGCCTTGTCTCAAAAATGCGGTTTGCAATCGCCACCATTCCCTGTCTATTTTTTACAAATCCAAACATAGCGGCGTCACGGATTGCCAGATTATCGGAATTATATCCCGTATTCTCTCCCGAAAACAAAAGAGAGCTCAGTATACGGTTCAATTCAGGATAGTCTGCCAATTTCCCGGTCAATGAATCAAACAAAGTATTTTCTTCTGTCACAATCAGGCGTACAGCCTCGTAAAACCCGTCTCGCGTCCATGCCGCCTTCTTTCCCGGGAATGAATCTTTCTTTGCAACCTTCTCATCAATCAGTTTACACAGTCTGGACACCAGATAAGGATATCCGGACGTATAATCATACAGCAGAGCCGCCGTCTCCTCAATATTCATTCCCACGCCATAGTCGTCCTCATATTCCCGGAGCATCCCGGCAATCCCCTCGCTTGAAAGGCTCATATTTACATCAAAATCTGCCGCAATATTCCACGGGCTGTTAAGCTTGTGTTCCTCCAGCGGCCGGATTTTTCGCCTAAGCGTCCTGACATCATAAACCCCGGCTAGGATAACTGACTGAAATACAGTAAGAGCCTTCAATTCCCTGTCCAGATAACCATTCCTAAGCTGCGACAAAAAATCCAGAAACACTTGGTTATTCGACGCACTGTCTACTTCATCAATCATCAAAACTACAGGCTTGTCCAGACTGCCGCAAAACTGCCACAATATTTCAAACATCCGCATTAGATTAAAATTGCCGTCTTTCTTCTGTATGGATAACTCTTCCAGTTGTTGCCTTCCCTCTGCCGTTTCCGGGAGGATTCTGTTGATTTCACTGGCAAATGCCGCCGCAAACGCATAGCAAAATTTCCATTCATTTTCAAAACACGACTGGCTGAACCTCTGAAAATCTATGCTTACAACCAGAATTTCCTTAGAAAGCTGCTTGGCCAACGCCGCCAGAGTCGTGGTCTTCCCATACTGTCTCGCACAGTTTATTGTAAAATACGCGCCATCATCGACCAACTCGCGAATCTGCTCCAGACGTTCTTTTAAATCTACCATATAATGCTTTTCCGGGATACACGGCCCTGTCGTATTAAATCGTTTCATATCTTAAACTCATCCTTCCCCACAACAGCATAGATCTCTTTTCCCATCTTCTCTTCAAAATGCTGTTTCAGCCTTATATTATTATCCCATTTTTCCTGAGGATAATATCCGTAACGCTGCTTTACGTCATTCATGCGTTCCTCAATATCCAACACACTTTCCGAACCTGCCAAAGCATCGCATAACTGAATCAGCCTGTCATATTCATCCGGTACAATCGTCTGCAGAGCATCCCTGATTATCCCCAGCTCTTCCTCTGTCGTATCGAATCTTCCGATATACCCATCCGTAGTCTGGTCATGAAAGGAATGAGTCAGGCAAACTCGGGCAACTTCGTCATATCCCAGAGACATCATGTATGAATAACCGTCTGACACATGTCCCAGATGCCTTACGCCAAACCTCCTGCCAATATCATGCAGTAAACCTAATATATATGCCTTGTCGGAATTAAGCTCCACACACTCCTTCCCAATCTTTTCCGCACAATGGGCAGCTATGCGGCTATGGTTTCCCCATGGACCCGGATTACATTGTTCCGCTTCTTTGAGCAGCGTTTCGGCATTTTCTCTTGTCGGCAGCATACCATACCTCCCCTCCCATCCTTTTCCTTCAATTATGCTTAAATCCACTTTCTCTTTTCAATTAATATAGCAGAAACCTCCCCTACAATCAATCTAATGCATCTCATAATTTATTAGAAAAATCAAGTTGAAGCAAATGACTTTTCTCATAACTTATGATATAATTTTTTACAGAGACGCTGAAAGGTTTTGAAGCAACCGCTTCGGAAAGGATTACATGGTATAGAATGGCAAAATATTTTAATGTGAACGGCGCCTGCCGGCCGGGCATACATTATATGGTTAATCTCGAACCAAAACTGAAAGAAATCCGTACAATGATAGAAAACGGGCAATATTTTACCATCAACAGGGCAAGGCAGCACGGTAAGACTACCACATTACGTGCGTTAGCGGACTATTTAAAGACCGATTATACGGTAATAAGCCTCGACTTCCAAAGGATGAGTTCCCTTGATTTCGAGAACGAGTCTGCTTTTGTCAATGCACTTGCAAGAGAAATCAGCAGGCGTATCCAAAGAATGGGCGACGTACCAGACGACACCAAAATGAAATTACTTGAACTGGCGGCTGGCGGGACTCCCCACAAAACCAGACTTGCGGAAATATTCGATTGTTTCTGCGACTGGTGCGGATGTTTCCCAAAACCAATCGTCCTTCTTATCGACGAAGCCGATACTGCAACAAATAACCAAGTATTCCTTGATTTTCTTGCACAGCTTCGGGCCGCCTATCTGGATAACGACGTAACCCCAACATTCCAGTCGGTAATCCTTGCAAGTGTCTATGATATCCGTAATATTAGGGGAAAACATGAGACAAAAGCAGCCCTTAGAACCAACAGCCCTTGGAACATTGCGGCCAGTTTCCGCGTTGATATGGGGTTTTCTTCTGGGGAAATCGCTGGAATGTTGGAAGAATATGAGCAAGACCATCTCACGGGAATGGATATCCAAGAACTGGCAGAAGCCATTTATAACCGCACTTCCGGGTATCCCTATCTGGTTTCCGGTTTATGTAAATATCTTGACGAAGAAATCTGCGGGACAGCAGATTTCCCTGACAGAAAACAAGCTTGGACAAAAGACGGGGTAATTGAAGCAGAGAAGCTGCTCACAACGGAAAATAATCCTTTATTCCAGTCACTTACCGGAAAACTAACAGATTATCCGCAGCTTCGCTCCGTAATATACGAACTCCTATTCACAGGCAAACCTATTCCATATGTTCCGCAGAACCCATATATTGACGTTGCCGCAATGCTTGGTTTTATAAGAAATGATAATGGAACCGCTGTTATTTCTAACCGGATTTTTGAATCTGTACTATATAATCTTTTTATTTCAGAAGAATTTTCCGAAAGCATACCGCGGCGAACAATTCATCATCGAGCTAAAGGTGTGGAGAGGTAATGCCTATAACGAACGGGGCGAGCAACAGTTATCAGATTACCTTGATTATTTTCATTTGAAAAAGGGATACATGCTGAGCTTTAATTTTAATAAGAAGAAAACTGTCGGAGTAAAAGAAGTTATATTAGGAAATAAGTTGTTAATAGAAGCTGTTGTATAACAATCAGCTATACATTCTTTTATTTTTGTATAAACCGCAAAATACTGTTTAAAAAGTAATAAGACGCACTAAAAAGGGGCTTCCGGGAAAGCTGACAATTCCCAGAGTCCCTTCGCCTTATCCTGCCGTTAATGAGCTCTTTTTCTGACAACCCCTGAAATCACTGCCGCAAGCATCCCCAAAACAAGATAACTGAATGCATACATAATGAATGCACTGTCAATCGTTTCAAAAAACACCCCTATGCCAATCAAGAATAATACCGATGTCACGGCTGGCTGATACCACAGACTCTTTATATTTCTTCCTGCAGCTACGCCTACAGTCACGGCGTAAATCGGGTTCACAATAAAGAACAGAAGAAAACACACCGTCAGCCCCGCCTGGGCGCTTACAAAATTCACCGCCATCCAAGGTAATACTAACATAATGATTATCGCTGACACTGCCCATAATAGCAAAGTCTTTCTCATAACTTCCTCCTCTCTGCCACATTCCCATATCAAATATATATATTCTTTCGTTAAATTACGGCAAATAAATCGCCTCCAAAAGCATCCGGCCCGTTTCTGTCTTAAAAATATTTTTCAACATATTCCTTATATTCTCTTCTGAATAACCGTTTTCTTCCACATTCACCAGATAATCTGCTTCTATCAAAATCTGGTAATCCAACCCGTCAATATCCGTCAAAGTATGGTGATGTCCCACCAGATAGGCAACCCGATCCACCGTTTCTGGTTCTATTCCGGTTTCTTTCAGAAAATCGTATACAAGAGGAATCCCCTCTTCTTCCTGCCTCTTTCCGTCTGTATTCCCATATTTTTCTCGGCACAGCGGGCAGGCAATATCGTGCAGAATTGCTGCAATCTCAAGAATCTTCTGTTCCTTAGAAGCCAAATGCTCACATTCACCAATCATCTTTGCATAACCGTATACTTTAATGAAATGATTAATGTCATGTATATTCTCCTTAGAATAAAGAACCATTTTTTTCATAATTTCCTGTACTGTCATCGTATTTCTCAATAATACACTCATGCACATCTTTCTTCCTTTCATAATTAATCGCTACAAGTAGAATATTCCCAGTATAACCCTTGACCCAATCTGCATATTTTCTATCCTTAATCTGAGCGATTGCCCCCTGAGCAGACTTATCCCATTTTAATTCAATCAACAGCGCCGGTCTGTCCACACCCCTTTGGGGAAGATAAACCACATCGGCAAATCCTCTCCCGCTCGGAAGCTCCCTAATCGGTTTCATATAATAAACCTGCGCGCTAAAGTATGCCGCATAGACCGCACAAGCCAACGAATTCTCATCATTATATTGAATAATCGAAGCCGTATCCCTGCGTGCCTGTTCCACTCCCTTCGCCACTGCGGCAGCGTCCATTGCCCACGTACTTTTCAAAAGTTCCTCCGAACGGTTTAGAGCCTCCATGAGACTGCCCCATCCACCAACTTTTATCGCCCTTACAAACTCCTGCGATATTTCCTGATTGGGAATAGAAACCTTGCCCGTCTGCTCGTCATATGTCAGATATCCCAGATGAACCAAGAGGGTCAGCACGTCATCCTTCGTATAAAATGTGGTCATATCATTTTGAAATATGGTTGTATCCAGTTTACACTGACCGCCGCCTAACATCTCCACAACCGCCTCTTTAAGCCCGTCAAAATTCCTCTCAATATAAACCTTCAATGCTTCATACGTCTCCGTACCTGTCCAATAACTTTGGAACTTTCTCCATGTTAATGCATCTGTGACCGATTTCGGATTATAGATATGGTAATCTCCCAAAGTATACCCGTCATACCACTTTTTCATCTCTTGAAAAACAACGTCGTATTTTGCACATTGTTCCCGTACTTCTTTTTCCGTAAATCCAAAATACGCTCCAAGACCTTTGGAATCCGTCACAGAATACTCGTCAAACATGTTAATTGCAGAATGTTCCCCATACTTTTTTATAGGAAGGATTCCGGTCATATATGCCAAATCCACATATTCAGAGCCTTTAAAAAGACCTCTTAAAAAGTCAAGATATTTCTTCTGTATCTCCACATCCTCTTTTGCAAGTCGGAATACACAGTCCCACTCATCAATTATAAAAACGAATCCCTGGCCCGTATGTGCATAAATCTGCTCTAATACTCCCGGCATACCATATAACTCATCCCCACCGTCGAAGCACCCGCCAAACTCATCCCGTAATTCTCTGATAATTACATCCTGTATCCTCTTGATAAAAACAGGTACGTGTGATTCGTCAAATAGAAATCTCTGGACGTCAAAACGAATCACGTTATGCCGGTTTAAGTTTGCCTTATATGACTCTAGCCGTTTCGCTGCCTGCTCCCCGGCTGAAACATCCCTATTTTCATCCGATACTTCCAGATTCTCAAACAATCCTTTTGAATCACAGCCCTTGCTGTAATATGCCGCCAGCATATCTGCCGCCATCGACTTGCCAAAACGCCGTGGACGGCTGACGCAAATATTTTTTCTCTGTGTTTTCAGTATGCTATTTGTATAATCGATCAGCCCACTCTTATCCACATAGATTGGAGAATGCACTGCTTCCTCAAACAACCGATTCCCTGGATTTACATAAATGCCCATACTCTGCCTCCTTCTTTTCTATATGCAGAACGCCGCATACAATGGCACTGATTTTATCTCGTCCGCCATCCCGAAATTCCTTGCAGATATGCGGATGCTGTACGCAGGATGATATTTTTCCCGATAGACCGCAAGGCTTCTGGATTTTACATGGTTTCCTGATTTACACTCCACCGGAATCACATGGTCATCTTTGATAATCAGGAAATCAACTTCTGCAGTGCCGTCAGATTCCCAGTAAAGCAGTTCATACCCATTGGCCCTTAGAACACAGGCAACATAATTCTCCGCAAATATCCCCCGGAACCGCTCTGCCTCCTCACCCATCAACCTCACCAGATTCATGCCCGTCCTTGCCGACATAATGCCCGTATCGCTATAATATAGCTTAAATGCTGTCAAGTCCAAGAATGCAGAGGGCGGCATAAAGCCTTGCGTACATTTTACGCATTTATTCACAATGCCCGCACGAATCAGCCAGTCTATAGAGTCTCCGTACTGGGATGCGCGTGCCCCGCTCTTTATCAGTTTGTACTGGAACTTCTTGGAATCTTTCGCAAGCTGAGACGGCAGTGAATCATAGGTGGCAAATATCTTGACCGTTTCACTTGGCAATGCGTATTTTGCCATATCCGCAATATAAGAATCCAGCAGCATATGCCTGATTTCTTCTTGTGTCAGTGTTGCATAAGGCATAGTCTCAGCCGCTATCGCAGCGGGCATACCGCCTATAATACAGTAATTATAATACTCTGCCAATGCCTCCTTGTGCATTCCCTCTCCTAATGCCTGATTCTTCTCATAGTGGGTACGAATCATATCCGCAAGCAATTCTTTGCCCTTTGCCCACAGATACTCTTCAAAATCCATTGGATACATATTCTCCATCTGAATCTTGCCCACAGGGAAGGAGAACTGCTCCCGCTTCAATGCCACACCTAACAGGCTTCCGGCAGCAATCACATGATATTCTGGCGCCTCTTCCGCAAAATATTTGAGAGAGGCAAGCGCCCTTTCGCACATCTGTATCTCGTCAAATATAATTAACGTCTCGTCCGGAATGATTCTCGTGTGATAATATCTCTCTAAAATTCCAAGAACCGCTTCCGCGTGGATTTCATTTTCAAAAAAATCCCCGATTTTACGGTCCGCTTCAAAGTTCACATAAACGGTATTTTTAAAATAGTCTGCGCCCAGTTCTTGCATAACGTAAGTTTTTCCTACCTGACGCGCTCCATAGAGTAACAAAGGCAGACGTGAAGCAGCGGTGTTCCTCCATTTTACGAGCCGGTCTGTTATCTTCCTTTTCATACACATCACTCCGTTATCTTCTATCATAATTCTTTCCCTTTTCTAATCATAGTATACCTTATCTGCAAACGTAAGTCAACTTTAATACAGAAATTCACATTTTAATCAACTTATTATTGCTGCTAATTACATTAAACAGCATTTCAACAGTAAATCTATGGCCAAAGTACTAATTGAAATGTGACAATAAAAGCGTTACAATTATATTAATAAAAGGGGAATGCATACATTTCTGAAACAGGAGGATAAACGAAAGATGAACCTTGAATTACTCGAAACTCTACAGAACAATATTTCCAGAGTCATGATTGGAAACGAAAGAACGCTGAAACTCATCCTAACCGCCATTCTTGCAAAAGGCCACGTCCTTTTGGAGGACGTCCCTGGAACCGGCAAGACCGTACTTGCCAAATCCCTTGCCAAGTCTGTCTGCGCACAGTTCGGAAGAGTTCAGTTCACCCCCGACCTGCTCCCGTCAGACGTGACAGGGCTAAACTATTTTGATTCTAAAAAAGGCGAATTTGTATTCCGGGAAGGTCCTGTTTTCTGCAACATTTTGCTTGCGGATGAAATCAACCGGGCCACACCTAAGACACAGAGCAGCCTGCTCGAGTGCATGGCAGAGAGCCAGGTAACGGTAGACGGAAAGACCAGGGGATTAGAAGCGCCTTTCTTTGTCATTGCGACGCAGAACCCGCTGGAAACATTGGGTACATTTCCCCTTCCGGAGGCGCAGATGGACCGTTTCCTGATGCGGATCAGCATGGAGGATATGACACCGAGCCAAGAGTTTTCCATGGTAGAACGTTTTCTTGTAGACGAGCCTCTCGCAGCGCTTGAGAGCGTGTGCGGGAAAGAGGAACTTGTGAAGCTTCAGGCACAGTGCCGTGAGATTTATATCCACAGAGATTTGCTGAAATACATGATCGAGACAGTCCACGCCACCAGAAAGCATCCTAAGATTATGCAGGGCGTAAGCCCCAGAGGTACGTTGGCTTTTGTACGTGCCGCACAGGGTTTCGCCATGACGGAAGGGCGGGAGTATGTCGTACCGGAAGATATTAAGAATGTGGCGGTTCCGGTCCTCTCCCACCGGCTCACCCTGTCCGTTCCCGCCGAGGGCGTAAGATATGAGGAAGAAATCATACGGGAAGTCCTAAGCCTTGTACCGGTTCCGGTGGAAGATTGGGAAAAACGGTAAAGGAGACTTTCGATTATGCTGTTATTACTGTTTGCCGGAGCCGGGGCATTTTATCTGCTCCAGCACATTATTTACAAGAAATACTGGAATACCGGGCTTGGCATTGAAGCTGAATTTGAAGCGCGTTCCGCCTATGAAGGGGATGTCTCTTATCTCAGGGAAGAAATCACCAACGATAAGCCCCTCCCCCTGCCCGCGCTGGAGGTCAACCTTGCCATGGACCGGGCGCTACAATTTTCCGGTGAGGCGAAAGAAAATGCAAATGTCACTGACCAGAGTTACCGCAGAGACATCTTCTCTCTTTTTATGCGCCAGCGCGTTATCCGGAGGCTTCCGTTCGTGTGTGAAAAGCGGGGTTATTACGAGATTACAAAAGCCGATGTAATCGGATATGATTTCTTTTTCCGCCGAAGCTTCCACGACGACCGGAAGGTAGCGACTGCCCTATATGTGTATCCCAGGCTTTTAGATACCCATCGGCTCGTCTTGCTTTGCAAGGCTGTGTCCGGCATGATCATCACGCAGAACCGGCTGTTTCCCGACCCGTTCTGTTTTTCGGGAATCCGGGATTACCACCCTTCCGACCCGATGCACCATATCAACTGGAAGGCTTCTGCGAAAGGACAGGGGCTTCTGGTAAATCAATTCGACTCCACGACGAATATCCGGATGAGGATGATTCTGGACACAGAGGATTCCGGCATCGTCCGCCGCGAGGAGTTAACGGAGGAGGGAATACGCATCGCGGCGTCTCTGGCGTCCCGCATCGTGAAACAGAAGATGGAACTTACGGTCATTGGAAATGGAATGCAGCCAATCTACTTAAAGGATGGCGCCGGACAGATACAGACGTTGTATCAGGAACTTTCCCGTATTGATATCCGCATGCCTGCGAAGCGGCTCTTCGAGACATTGAAGAAGGAAAAAGAAAAAATCCAGTCAGGAGTCGTCTACGTCGTTATTTCCATGAACCAAGATCCGGAGACCGTGAAAGCCGTTGCCGCCATGGCAGAGAACGGATGCCCGGTCTTGTGGGTAATACCAGTGCAGGTATCTACGGAAAATACACCCGAAAACATAAGGGGCGTCAATATTTTTAAATGGGAGATGAATGGATAATGAAAGAAAAAAGCCGCGCAATGATTCTGCTTTCCTGGATACACGATATCCTGCTTTTTGAGGGAATCTATGTGCTTGCAATCGCCATATGGAACATCCGGGGACAGGAAGTAATTGTTTTCCTTTTGAATGGGCTTTTTATGATTTTTCCGGTGAGCCTTTCCTATATCATCATATATAAATGCCGGAGCCTTTGGATTTTCCTCGCATTTTCCCTAATCATGGTCTGGGGAATGCACACGCTCAGCGGAAATATGATTACCACTTGGCTCACTGTTTTTGTCTTCCTTTTCCGTTTTTATGTGAAGATGAAACAAGGTGAAATCCGAAGGAAGATGAAGGAAATGCCAAACGAGGCTGGCGCGCAGGAAGATCAAGAGATGTGGGAAGTACCGACTCTTCTCGATGCTCCCAGAGTACTGTACTGCCTGTTTCCCGCAGGCATGTATCTATACCTGCTTACTTTTGGCCGCCACGGACTTCTGTATCTGATGCTGGGAATCCTTGCATCGGAGTTCTGCGTCTGTCTGGCATACTGTTATCTGGAAAGCCTTGAGGGATTTGTAAAGAAAAATATCCGCGTCGCGAACCTTCCCGCCGGCGCTATGAAAAAAATCGGGAATGCAATTCTTCTTACAGGAATTACGGCGCTCATGCTGTTTATGCTGCCCGCCGCCATTTATCACAAAGAACCCTTGGCAGACATTCGGTTGAAACCACTTAACATGGAAGGGCAGATGGAAGACCTTTATCAGGGAAATACAGAACCTGATTATCTGATGGAAGAACTGCTGCGTTTGAAGTCCCAGGCAAAAAAAACGCCCGAGTGGCTTCTGATGGCTTCTGACCTTCTCTATATCATCACATTAATCGGACTTATCTTCGTGGTAATAAAGCTTATTATCATAGCAATCCGAAAGGCGATGGATTCCTTTTCAGAGGACGGCGACGGCGACGACGAAATCATATTTCTCGGGAAAGATGACAACAGCATGACGGAAAAGAGAAGCCTGTGGAAGCCAGGCAAGAAGGAAGGAGTCCGTTCTCCTGAGCGGAAGATACGGCGGCTATATAAAAAACTGATTCGGCGTTCCTTAAAAGAAACGCCTTACGGGTGCGAAACGCCGCTGGAACTGGAACAGAAAGCCGGGCTTTATCGTGCTCCAAAACAAACTGACGCAGTTAGATACCGTCGTGCAAATCCGGGACAAGACGACGCAGATATATGCCGGATTCACGAATTGTATGAAAAAGCACGGTATAGTAAGGATGCATGTACACAAGATGATGCCAGGCTGTGTGGGCAAATTCTTTCGGATTTTAAATTTTCTCGGAATCACCAATCATAGTACAACCCAAAAAGAGGCTGTTGCAAAGCAGTAGATACGTACAATATACATCCCTTTTGCAACAGCCTCTTCATCTTTATTCTTACGCTTCTCTAATCTTAAATTACTTAACCAGCTTCTTACGCTTCCCTAATCTTAAATTGCTTAACCAGACTCATCAAGAACTGTGCCTGATTTGACAATTCCTGGCTCGCCGCCGCACTTTCCTCAGAAGTAGCAGAATTGGTATGTACCACACTGGAAATCTGATCGATTCCCACTGTTACCTGTGCTATAGAAGCCGCCTGATCCTGTGATGCCTTTGAGATATCCTGAACCAGCTTCGCTGACTCTTCGGAAGAAAGGACAATCCGGTCAAGAGACTCTGCCGTCCGGTTAGCGATACCGGTCCCTTCCTGTACGGACTGAACGGTCGCTTCAATAAGAGCCGCCGTATTCTTAGACGCCTCGGCAGACTTGCTTGCCAGATTACGCACTTCATCGGCAACTACCGCAAATCCTTTTCCGGCCGCCCCGGCGCGCGCCGCCTCCACTGCCGCATTCAGTGCAAGAATATTGGTCTGGAAAGCAATATCCTCAATCGTCTTGATAATCTTACTAATCTCAGAGGAAGAATCGTTAATCTGATTCATCGCCGTGGTCATCTGCTCCATCTGCTTCTTGCCTTGCTCTAGTTCCGTTGCAGCCGTTAATGCCTGGCCGCTGGTCTGTTTCGCATTCTCCGCGTTGTTCGCCACATGGTTATGTATCTCAGTAATAGTAGCCGCTAACTCTTCTACCGACGACGCCTGTTCCGTAGTTCCCTGGGCAAGAGCCTGCGCTCCGCTTGCCACCTGCTCCGAACCGCTCGCCACCTGCTCTGCACTCATGTTCAGTTTCCGGAACGTCTCATTCAGCTTAAACAGGGTATGCTGGAAGGAATCCTTGATTGGTGCAAAGTCCCCCACATAGTCCATCTCAATATCAAACTTAAGATTGCCCTTGTCAAGCTCCGCCAAACAAGAAGATATGTCTCCAATATAATCCCGCCAGGTCTGCACCGTCTTTGCCAAGGCGCGGGTCAAATCACCAATCTCGTCTTCTCTCTGGAACTCTTCCACCTCATCCCTGAGATTCCCTTGGCTGAGTTCAATCAAACGCTCTGACGCCGCCTTAATCGGATCTGCCATCTTTTTAGCAATGATAGACGTTACAATAATACCGATTACAAAAATAGCCAGGCCAAACAAGTATGTAACCGTCAACGCCATAAAACAGGATCTATTGGCATCATCCAACTCTTCCTGAATAATGGGCAGCATATCTTCCTCATAATTCCCGGTTCCGATATACCATCCGTAAGGCTCAAACTTTTTAACGAAGCCCCTCTTAGCTTTGGCCTCCGTCTCGCCGGATTTTGCGAAATAGAAATCGATAAAATCTCCGTCCGGCTTATCCCCTGCGGCAATCGTATCCTGCACGAAATAATTGCCCTTTTCATCCTGCGTATTATATCGGTTCGTGCCTTCCACATCGGGATTGATATGTACCGCATTCGTGCCGTCTGCCATGTCTGCCCAGAAATATCCGGTTCCATCATTGTATCTGGTGGTACGGACGATATACTTGGCGTTCTCCATCGCTTCTTCCTCGGTAATCTCGCCGCTCTGAGACTTATCATACTCTGCCTGCAATACTCCGATCATACATTCGACCTGACTCTGGATAATCTGCTCAAGCTTCTCCTTCTCTGCCTCAATATTCTTGTCATAAGCTCTCTGCAAAGCCACATATGACAAGGACGAAATCAGCAAGACCGCCACAAAGATAAGAATCCCCATACTTAAAATCAGTTTTCCCCGCAACTTCAGTTTCATTACAAAAACTCCTCTCATATTTTAAATAGACCTTTATTATTTTTCAACAAAAAAAGCCGAAAAAAAGTTACTAAATTCATTATAATAGATAATATTCAAAAAGTCCATGATACTATATGGTTTTTCGGGTTTTTTGTAAAAAACTGTCGTCTTTCTGTATCACTCTACAATCAAAGGCACTACTGCCCCTTGTTTCACATCTACAAGTCCCTTGTCCGTGAGCTTCAATGCCGGGCTTACCGGAAGCCCCAGCGTCCCCAGCGACATAATCGGATTATTATGCCGATAGCCCAGTTCTTCCATGCTCCCGCGAACCGCCTTCAGTCCGGCCGCCGTCTCCCCGACTCCTTTTTCAGACAAAATACCGCATACGGGAAGCGCAAGCTCCGCAAGAACCCTGCCGTCACGAACGGTCAAAAAGCCGCCCTGCAATTCCTGGATCCGCCTTACTGCAAGAAGCATATCCTCCGGACTGTCCCCGGCTACAAATAGATTGTGATGGTCATGGAAATATGTGGTGGCTACCGTCCCTTTATCCAAGCATGAACCTGTGATAAAACCATATCCGATCTTACCGTTCTTGCCATGCCGCTCCAATACCATCGCAAGCATACACCCGCTGTTCTCCCAGTCCAGCACGCGCTCCCGCACCGGCATTGTAACCAGCTTTTCCGTGGTCTGCGTCCGGTCAGGATGTACCTCGATTGCACGCACGGTAACTTTCTCTTTGTCCGTATCCGCCACCACCCGGAAATCACTCAATGTCACAGGCGGCAGACAGACGCTCTGATAAAAATCTGCCGGGAACTGATAGGAGACCCCAGTCTCCCGCCTGTCTTTGCGGCAGAATATCCGGACTCCGTTTTTATACACATACGCCGGACTTATCACTGCAGGATTTTCCAACAGTATAAAGTCCGCCAGCTTTCCCGGGGCAATCGCTCCCCGGTCATAGAGATGCATTCTCCTGCTTGGCGTGTAAGTGGCACAGTAAATTGCCATTTCTAATGGAAATCCGGCTTCCACTGCCTTTTGGACCACATAATTTAGCTGCCCCTTTTCATAGAGGACATCTGCCATGGTATCGTCCGTCACGAATCCGCAGTACTCATAAAGCTGGTTCTCCTGAATGTAATGAAGTACCTCCGGCTTGAGCATTTTATCCTGAATCTCGAAGAACATCCCGTTTTCAATCCGCTGTTTCACTTCTTCCAGCGTATGCTCTGTATGGTCCCCGTCGATTCCAAGATATAAGAACTTGGCAAGGTCTAAATCCAAAAGGGACGGGCAGTGTCCTTCGATTACATAGCCCGGGCGCTCCTTCCGGAGATAATCCAGAAACTTTGTAATCTCCAAATCATTTTCCCGGATAATCTGCCGGTAGTTCATAATTTCCCCGACACAGACCACATCCTCTTCATTCAGAAGATGCTTCATCCCATTGCAGTCAATGATTCCCCCTGTGGTTTCCAGCCCCTCGTCCGTGGAGGGTACGCTGCTTGGTATCCCGTAAAATATGTCGATGGGCGCATTTTTTGCAGCGGAAATCATTTCTAGGATTCCCCGGATTCCCTTGACATTTGCCATCTCGTGAGGCTCTGATACCACTGTGGTCACACCGTAAGAAGCGACACAGTTCCCAAAAGGCCCGGGCGTGAGCATGCTACTCTCGATATGCATGTGGATATCCACAAGTCCAGGAATCATATACATCCCCTCGGCATCCAGCACGTTGTCTGCCGAAAAGGGCGTATCCTGCTTCCGGTCAATGTAATAGAATTTCCCGTCTTTCACAGAGACGTCTGCCAGAATAAATTTTTTCAGATATGTATTGAATACCTTTGCATTTTTTATAAATAAAGAAACGTTTTCCATAAAGTTTCCTCCTGCTTAAATGATGGTGTAGAAATAGAGCAGGCACACCGCCACAAGGACGTACATCACAGGTTGAATTTCTTTGATTTTCCCGGCCCCAATCTTCATAATCAGGTACGCAGGAAGGGCGACGCAGATCCCGTTGGCGATATTATTTGCAAAAATCGTAAAGGTGACGCAGATAAACGCGGGTACGTATTCTGTGATATCGGAGTAATTCACGTTCCTCATTCCGCTTAACATATTGATTCCGATGAAAATGAGCACCGGGCCTGTCGCTGCGGACGGGATAATCAGCGCAAGGGGCGCAAGGAACAGTGACAAAGCAAAAAAGATGCTTGTAAAGACTACTGTCAGGCCGGTCTTCCCGCCTGCCTCCACCCCTGCGGAGGACTCCAGATAGGTAGTCATACTGGGCATCGTGAACAGCGCTCCGAAGCTGGTAGCCACTGCGTCTACTTTGAAGCATTTATCAATGTCCGGAAGATTGCCGTCCTCATCCAGATACCCGGCTTTCGCGCCGACGCCCAGCACGGTTCCAAATGTGGAGAAAAAGTCCGGGACGAACAAAGCAATCAAAAACGGGATATATGCGAAATTCAAAGCCCCAAGGAAATCAACCTGTAGGAACTGTTTTCCGATATTTGCCGGAAGGGAGAACAGGCTTTCCGGAAGATGGGTCACGCCAAAGGGGATGCCAATCACAGTCGTAGCAAGGATTGCCAGAATCATCCCTCCCGGAACGTTGCGCACCTTTATAATAAGAAGGATGATAAATCCAATGACTGCCACAATCACGGACGGGGAAGCCAAATCTCCGAATGCGAGATTGTTTTTGTCTGCATTTGCCACAATCAGCCCGCAGTTCTTTGCGCCTAACAGGGCGATGAACAGCCCGATTCCCGCGCTGACCGCATGCTTCATGCTTACCGGGATAACACGCACTACCGCCTCCCTAAGCCCTAAGAAGGAAATCACGATGAACAAAACGCCGCTCCAGAATATGACTCCTGCGGCGATTGGCGCGCTGATTCCTTCATTAGATATCATAGACGCTACGATCCCGACGCTTCCAAGGCCGGGCGCCAACGCAAAGGGACGGTTGGTGTACAACGCCATGGCGCAGCTCGTCAGGACAATCAGAAGAACCATAGCTGTGAGGACGACGTGTTTGTCCAACCCCGCCCCGCCAAGAATATTGGGGACGGTGGCAAGGACATACGCCATTGTGACAAATGTGGTCATCCCAGCCAGAAGCTCTGTCTTGATGTCTGTTTGGAATGCTGACAGTTTAAATTGTTTTTCAAGCCAATCTTTCATTTGTAAAACTCCTTTTCTCTTAGTAATGATTCATTGTTTCCAATCTCTAGGGCTATAAGATCTCTACCCTGACTACCACCGGCATCTCTTTGGAGAGACTGCATTCCACATGCAGCCCCTCTTCGTCCTGCCGCCAGTCCAGTGTTTCCTCCCCGGCTCCAAGTATCTGCACATCCTTAATCAAGCCATGGAACTTTGTCGTCTCTTCCACTTGTTTTGCCATGGAGCGGATAGAAACCTTCCCCTCCTTAGGCCATTGCATCACGATAGCATAAATCATTTTCCCCTTTGACATAAAGCGGATATCTTCACCCGTATATGGGATCTCGTCATTGTCTGAGAAAGGTCCCTCCGGAAGCTTTGCATTCCCTTCCGCCTGCTTACGCCACACGCCGGCTCCGTATATGGCTTCTCCATTCACCTGAAGCCATGCGCCGATTTCCCGTAAAATTCTTACATCCTCCTCCGGGATAGACCCGTCTCCCTTAGGGCCCACATTCAAGAGCATATTCCCGTTCCGGCAGACTGTCTCCACCAAAGCACAGATAATCTGCCGGCTTGTCTTGTAGTCCAGATTATCCGTATAGCACCAGGAATTCTTTGCAATCGCCGTATCCGTCTGCCACAGATATGGAACTGCCTCGTCCAGTCCTCCTCGCTCTACCTCCACAATGCCGCTGCCGAACGCCATGGCATCGTACTTATAACAGATTCCTACTTCTTTTCCCCACTCAAGCCCCTTGTTATAGTAATAAGCCGCCATCTTCTTGAATACTTCACGGAATGCCTCATGCTGCACCCACCAGTCAAAATAAATCAAAGAAGGCTGATAGTTGTCAATAATCTCACACACTCTGAGCAGCCAGTCATTCAGGAATTCCTCGGTCGGGTATGGCTGGCTTCTAAGCTCCACAAAATTCGGCTCCGGCATCGCAGGCCAATAGAAATCCCCCCTCTTTAAGGGTTCTTTGATATCACTGTCAAATTCTTTCCCATGCCCCATAAAAAACCAGTGTTCCGCTCTGTGGTTTGAAGTGCAGAAATACACCCCCTGTCTTTCCGCTTCTTCTTTTAATTCGCCTAAAATATCTCTGCCAGGCCCCATATCCCATGTGTTATACTTTGACAGCCCGCTTTTGTACATCTGGAATCCGTCATGATGCTCCGCCACCGGGAAAATATATCTGGCTCCCGCCTCTTTAAACAACTGAATCCATTCCTTGGGGTTGAACCTGTCCGCCGTAAACATAGGAATAAAGTCCTTGTATCCAAAATCCTTCTGCTCGCCGTACGTCTTGCGGTGCCACTCCCATTCTTCCTTCTCCTTTAGATACATATTTCTCGAATACCATTCACTGCCATGGGCAGGGATACTGTAAAGCCCCCAGTGAATGAATATGCCGAACTTGGCGCCATGGAACCATGACGGGGCGCTCCATTGGCACAAGGAATCCCAGTCTGCCTGAAATTGTCCCTCCTCTGCGACTCGATTAATTTCTTCCAGTCTTTTTTGCTCTCTTTCCAAATTTTCCATTTCTACTGTTTCCTCCCGGACTAATCTTGTATTACTTTAAGACATGTCAATTATACTTGTTTTCTGATTCTTTTGCAATATCTGCCGTCTGCCAAGCCGACATCCTCCCTAGCCTTCCGCTCATTTTCTCTCATAGAAAAAAATGATCGACATTTCATAAAATAATCCCCATAATTACTATTAAAAACCAAGGAGTATCCATTTATGAACAAATTAGAAAAATTAGTTTCAAACTACATGAAAACCTGTGAAACCATGAAAAAGCTGGACAAGAAAACACTGAAAGCATATCGGATTGATTTGGCACAATTCCAGGCATTTATGCTGGGACGCCCTGATTTTGAAGATAAGGCAGCCATAAGCGATTATATTTCCTCTCTTCATAACCAGTATAAACCAAGGACTACCAAAAGAAAGATTGCCACTCTAAAGGCTTTTTTTCACCATTTGATTTATGAAGAAATCATCGCGGCAAATCCATTTGACAAAATAAACGTAAAATTCCGGGAACCTCAAATACTGCCGCGCACGATACCAGAAGCCACGATTGCTGACTTTCTCTCCGCAATGTACCGGCAAAAGGCTCTCGCAGACACAGTATATCAATATAATGCGGTTCTTCGCGACATCACTATTATTGAGCTGCTCTTTTCTACAGGTGTTCGGATATCTGAGCTATGTGCATTGACACTGCGGCAAGTGGATCTTGTGTCCTATAAAATAATCATTTATGGAAAAGGCTCGAAAGAACGGTTGATACAAATCGGAAATGATGATGTAAAAAAGGTAGTGTCTGAATATTATGCCGCTTTTCAGACAGATATTCATTCTACCGGGTGGTTCTTTATTAACCGGCTTCACCAGCGATATTCCGAGCAGTCCGTGCGGGCTATGATTGTAAAGTACTTAAAATTGGCTATGATTGATATGCATATTACGCCGCATATGTTCCGTCATTCTTTTGCTACTTTGCTGCTGGAAGCTGATGTTGATATTCGATATATACAAAAGATGCTTGGGCATAGCTCTATCAAAACAACGGAAATATATACGAGCGTGTCAATGGCAAAGCAGAATAATATTTTGACGACGAAACATCCGAGGAATTTTATGGAATTTAATGGATGTTAATGTGGCGTTTGTTTTCTGGGGTATTTGAGAGGGGAAGCAGCAAACGGAGATTTGGTGGGTGTTTGCTGCTTTTCGATTGTTGTTATAAATCTATTTCTTTAGCCAGATTTGACTCAGGATGCCTTGCCATGGGGTCTGCTTTATTTACTATATTATCACGTTAAATATTCCCAGTTATCCTTTTGTGGGTTTAACAACAAAATATATATAATACCTGTAACCTCATTTTCTTTATATCACAGAGTCTCCATCAATTCAACCATGTTTTTATAAACAATCAAATATGTGCCACTTCTTATGGTTTAATTGGTATCATTCTATAATAAAACTTCTTATATTTATTAACAGAGGATAATTTATAGTTATCTATTATTTATGTTATACTCTTATAGAAATCGGGAGGGTTTTAACATGGATTGGTCTTGCATAACAAGTTCACGTTTTGAAGAACTGGCATGCTTATACACAAGAGATGTTTACAAAGAGTTCACTTGGATTCCAACAAAGAAAACACGAGATGGAAATAAAGATGGTGAATTCGAAGAGGAAATTGATACTTTAAAAATGTACTATAAAGGATGGTATGAAGCAAAATATACTATAGAACCATTGAAATCAATTCCTAAATCACATATGGATTCCACTCTCGTTTCTGGTATTTTAGACGGATACGTTTGCTATATTATTTTTATAACTAATGGGAAAATAACAAAAGAGTTTCGCCGTAGGGCAAAAGCAATATTAGCACCTCATAAAATAGATGTGGATTTTGTGGACGGTGAAATGTTAGAAGAATGGCTTTTCCGAACGCCTTCTGTTTATAATGTATTTTTTGAAGATCATATTAATGATTTTTTACCAATAGTTCCCGTAATTGAAATAGACGATATTTGTTTTTTTGATGGATATATGACTCCATCAGCATTAATTGCACCTATATCCAAATTACAACAGGGAAACGAGTACTTTCTTTACATCAGTATACGTTCAAATATACACACCAATGTTGATATCAAATGGAATTTATCCTCTTTATATGTCCTTCCAGTGAGAGGGGCAGATAATGATTATCCCCTTACTCCAGGATTTAATTCATATATGATTAAGGTTTTGGCTAAAGAAGCTTTATCAGATTCATTCACAGTCGAACTAATTAGTGATAAAAAAAAGGTCGCTAAGTATACCTTGCCACACTTTACTATTGAAGAAGATGATGAACCTCAATTATCTTATAGCAGTCAAACTGCCATCATACAAGAAATATATAATTACACAATGATTGAAAAGTCTGATAATCTGGTCGTTTCTATTATTGGTAAAAGCGGAAGTGGGAAAAGTTATCTATTAAGAAAAATTGCAAAGAATTTATTAAACAAAAATATAAATTTGCTTTCATTGGAGTTATCAGATAAGACTGGCGAGAATGCGGTGGCTGTTTGTAAGTTGATTTTATTTCTTAATTTTGGAAATCTGTATACTATATCCAAAGAAGCATTTAATGAATTGATTCGGGATTCAGTAAATCTTCCATTAGAAATATATTATCAGCTAAAAGAAGGAACTAATAACCAAATAGTAGCAATTAATATTGTCAAACAATTAAGCGAACTATTAGTTAATTCTCCTTATTCTTTAATAATGAAGAAAAATATTTTAGATAAAACGATAGCATATATAATTATCGATGATTTACATAAAGCAACCTCTGATATATATCCGATATTAAAAAATATTTTAGAAGAATTTTCTATAAATAAATCCGGCCAAATGATGATTTTAGGGTATCGTCAATCAGAATTTACTATCCAAGAATTTGAAAATTTAGTTGATGGTATACAAAGTAAAAATTGGCATAGCAAAAATATTACTCCTTATGATGTGCGGCTGAGCATTGAAAAGAATATTTCATCTCATGTCGCTGAAATATCAGAATTGTTTACACCCCCAATAAATGTCATGCAATTATATTTGTTAATTAGGAAATTATATCAGAAAGGGATAAACAATTTTCCTATCGAAAAGCAACTGAGTTGTTATAAAAAAGCATATATTGAAACAAATATCCAGAATGGTGAATTTGCTAAAAACAAAATTAAATCTTGTCCATATGGAGAAATGCTTTATATTATCTATAAAATTGAATCAGGTGTTCCAATTCAATTATTGAAAATTTATTTTAAAGATGAATTCTACGTTCAATATGAATATATATTCGAAGAAAAATTGATAAAACAAGAAGACAATTTTTTAAAACCATTCCATGATATATATCTTTATGCTTTTTTAGATATAAACTTTGACGAAAAATATATGTATATTCTCGAAAGTTTTTTAAGAATTTGTATGCCTTATAATAGTGAGTTCCCGGTGTTAGTTAGTAATATTGTTTCTATACTAATTTCCGATTCTTCTAAAGCACAATTAATGTACGGAGATACTATTAGAGCTATTTGTAAAAAATATTATGAGCAGAGTCAATATATTGCTGCAAAAAACCTTGCGACAGCATTACTTCCAGAGTTCGGAACAATAAATGCAACAGATTATAGTAATCAAGATATTGAAATACTATTTGTTTATGCGCAATCTATAAAATATGCTGAATCGCATCTGGAATCTAATAAGTATTTACAGCAACTTTGTCAAATAGGCGAATTAAAAAACTTAACATCAAAAGAAAAAAATATAATCTTTGAAGCGCATTCTGAACTTTTAAATAATGCTATTTGGGAATTAGAAAAAAAGGAATCACAAAAACAATTAGACTATTTAAAAAATCATTTAAATGCTACAATAAAGTTAGGAATATCAACTTATTTAGAAAATGCATATCTTAATCTACTAAATCGAACTCTTTTGTTTAATGCAGAATTTGAAGATATGTCTTTATATGAAGATTTATTTCAAACGGCTCTTTTAGAGAGTAAACGATTAGAACGAGAAGATTATATTGGATACGCTTTAATGGATTTTGCCAAGAGTAATGTGATATACGATGCAAATGACTCTATTGAAAAGTTAGAGACAGCATTAGAAATATTTAAAAAGTTTGAACATTGTAAAAAACGATATTATGATTGCAAAGCTGAAATTGTTTTTTTTAAGGCAATTGTACGTGGAGACGAATTTGATGAACTTTATGATATACAGCATGATGCATATTTAGCGAAATTTGGTCATGTATATACAAAAACGAGTCTAAAAATATTAGCTTTAGAATTAGTTAAATGGACTAATCCCAAAAATGTAGATATGAAATTAAACAAACTGATGCTTCAATATCCTGATATATGTTCACAATACCGTCTGCATTTATTTTACTATATGCTAAAGGCAACAATTTACTATATTGAAGGAAATTACAATCATCTATGTTTGTGGTGTAGTAAACAAGAAAAAATGTCTGAACAGCTTAGCGAGAATTATAAAATAGTTCCACTACACAACAAAACATTACAAACTACAAATTCAATTGAATGGTTTATGATAGACGGCTGTAATGAGAATGCATTTTGGTTAGATCCAAGAATTTGGTAATGAACCACCTCGCAGTGAGTTACGGGGTATCGCATCCTGACTTCTTTTTTGAAACGCAGCAAGCTGCGGGGTATTAACCCAAATATAATAAAATAAAGAGGCTTATCGATTGAGTATTCGATAAGCCTAATTTGTTATCAAGAAATATAATCCATTATATTTACCGCATTTGCGTATCTGTCTATAGCTAAATCATATGGATTATTTCTCAAACTAAACCAATAAAGATTATCCTTTAAATATCTTATATTTTCTACAATCAATAACAGATTCCCGTTATAGGTTAAAAGTTCGTTCGGGAAAATATCCCATAAATTAAAGGTTCCTGGAGATATCCAAGGCATTTCTATTAATTCTTGTATTTGTAAATGGGTTTTACTTAACACATCTTTCCAAGTACGCAATTGATTTAAAATAATAGTGTAATAAGGTTGTGTATAGTTAATGTTTGACATTTGCATATTAATATAAAATGAGAAATCCTCTTTCACTGTATCGCCAAAACGAGACCAAAAATAGGCTTCCTGTTGTCTGAAGTCAAAGCTATATTGTTTTCTCCCTCCACCCCTAGAATGCCATGCCCTAGCAGAAGGTAAGTATAAACATGTTTTTCCAGATAACGAAATTTTATATGATAATTCAAAACCTTCTAATTTATTATAGTAAAATTCATCAAAACCTCCAAACTCCCAAAATGTACTTTTTTTCATAGCATATAGCGCTGATGTAAGTGCCTGGCGTTTTCCTTCTTGTTGGACTATTGGAGCATCTATCTTATTGCCATCAAATAGGTGATCTTTGTAATATGAACCGAAAAAAGCACCAGCACATTGAACTAGATTAGACTGTGGATATATTAATAAGGGTTGAACACAGTCTGCTTTTCCATTTTTTAGAGCGTCAAACATTTTCTCAAAACACCCATTTTCTACAAAAACATCACAATTTATAAAGAAAAGATATTCTCCAAGCGAATGTTTAACAGCAATATTATTTGCCCTTCCATAGCCAACTTTTTCGGATTTAATTAAACGAATATTATTATTTTCGTTTTCTAATTCTTCTATGTAATGAACTAATTTAATATTTGAAATGCCATCCAAAATTACAACAATTTCACTCTCTTTTACAAAGTCTTCACTCAAAAATAAAGAGAAAAAATTATTTGACATTGCAAAAGAAGTATCTATAGATATTATAAAGCTTACCATTTAAACACCTCTTCTTAAAGAATTATTTCCAATTTCAAGTAACTTTCTTTTTGCTCGACGAATAATATTATTTCTAATCATGTATTGTCGTGAATCTGGAAAATTTAGAATTATACCTGGATCCGATGTATATGTAAATTTATATCCATGTTTTACCATAAACTGAAACAATGTGTCTTCTAACTGCTGTTTTGAAGTAATTATTTGCCCAAATTGCATTCCCATTCTTTGTAATTTTATATAATATTCATTGGTTAAATATTTTTTTTGATAAATTGCATGATATATAAGCGTATAAAAATACATTTCATCACCAATTACATAAATATAATCGTTAAACAATTTTTTTGATTTTAATATCGCCTTTTCCCAATTTGTATCATAATACCCATCACCTATATAGCGAATATCTATTTGAATTTTTATATTATTAAAGCGAATTGTGTAACTATTACGTCCTGGAAATTTATATATTTTACGAGTATTAAGTAATTTTTTTACCAAAGAAATATTATCGCATAGTAGATCTATATCTTCATGACCATCCATAAAAATTTTTGTGTCACTCAGCGACTCATAATTTCGTAAAATTACATAATTGACGGAAGAACGATTGAGTGTATCAAATATTTCTTGTATATTGTTCCATGTATGTCCCATGCTTATTCTCCAATAATTTTATGGTAATTATGCTTATACCTTGTAAACAATAAGTTTTTGAGGAACCAAAGCTAGATAACTATAAATTATCCTCTGTTAGTACTTTTCTCTTGATTTTATACTTATTATACATTTTCTTTCAATATGTGACAAATCCCACTCAGCATATCCAGCACCTTCAACAGCATATCCTGAAAATAACTTTATATTTTCACAAACGCCATCATTTTTTGACGATTTGATTGACCTTATATTTTAGGAAGAGATAATAAAGAAATATAAACAATGAATAGGATACAAACATTAGAATAGACATAACCTATACGAAACTCTCTCATTGACTGTGCAATACAAAGAGGCGGCACCAAGAATTAAATTAACTGATATTTAATCCGAAAATACACACTCATACCACTACCCCCCATCCCCAACGAGGCACATATCAAAAGAATATTTCCCTGATAGCAAAAGAAAAGCAGGCAAACGCTATTGCCTACTCCCCCTTATCACACCATATTGCAATCTCCCCGATTAATTCAAGGGGCAAAGGCTTATCATAAGGAAACTGTATAGCGCCTTTGCTTGTTTTATATTCCTTGAGCCTGTCCGCAAATGCTTCCACCGCTTCTGGTCCAGGATACAGTCCTATATGTTTCTTGAAAGCCGCAAACTGTATCAGGTTATATTTCTTCCTGTAAGTCGGCATACTCCATGATATTTTTTCCATAGCATCCGGTATTGCAGATTTTATTGTTTGATTCACCTGCCGCAAATAACTTTGAGCCTGCTCCGGCTGTCGTTCTATATATTCTTCAATCGTTTTCGGAGCTTCGCCACAGTAATGCTCTTGATTTGTATTCTTAAATGTACGGCCGCATTTCGGACATTTCCACATGTCTATTAATCCCTTCCTTTCAAAATCTTTACTTTCCCAATTTTCACTCAATCAGAGTTGGATTTCCCAGACAGATGCCATCTTTTCCACAATTGCAGGCATAATGTTCAGCCAGTTTTCACAGCGGTTTAAAATAATAGCATCTCCACTAATCACACCCTCCATCTTCCCTAAAACCCGGTCTACATCAGGAATAATCTGTGTCTGCACAGATACGCCGTATTCTTGGGCACTCTGTCTAATCATTCCCGACAATCTGCCTGAATTGGATACAGGGGCATCCAAATAAAAAACTGCTTCTGATATTCCCAGACACTCTAACTGTGCAAGGAGCCGTCCAACCGCTTCCTGTGTCTTGTCAATGATACGGTATGTCCCCCGCAATCCTGCCAGATCACGCAACACTCCATCTCTACAGAAAAAAACAGGAGAACCGGACAACGCCACTTCCAACGTGATAATCGTATTAAAACCATCTATATGCACAGTCTTGGGAAGATATCCCTTTCCTTTTTGCAGCAGTTCCTTACCGAGCCGTTGCCGAACATATTCTTTTGCTGACACCGACCTTGCCAAAGCCAGCCGCTGCCGTTCCGAAAACATATAATGGTTGCCCACAAAGGTTGTGACCGGTTTGACATCATATCCCCGGTCTAAGAGAAATTGAACTTCATCTGCTGCTTTTCTCAACAATTTCAACTGTTTTCCGGTAAATTGTTTTTCATCCTCCGGAACATACCCTCTTCTGCCCATAGATCGCCTATCCCTTTCCCGCAATTCCCAGTCCTATGAATATAGCCAATATTCCAACCGCGACACTCAATACCGTATAAATAACTGCCAGATATATTTTCTCTCCTTTCAACAAACCCGTTGTCCCCAAATGCAAAACATATCCTTTATCAGCATAGCCGCCTCTCTTCTTATATCAAGACCAGTAATATTTTTCATCTCCGCAAAATCAATGCTACTGCTTCTTTTAAATCATCACTAAATTCTTCCAAATTATCCATCGAAATAACTTTATCATTAATCAGTCCTGCAATATCCCAATACATATCAGATTTTCTTAACTCAATACAAACACCCGGCGTTTTTCTGTCTCTCTTAATCCTTTTCTCTATCTCACAAAACTTGGTGGATGCCGGTAAATCACTGCACAAATAGTCCGCATATTCCTTTACTAATTTTTCCATATAATGTTCCTGCCATCCACCAATCTTCTCCCTATATAATTTCCAATCTCTTTTTGAAGGCTCAACCATTTTTCATTTCCTCCTAAGCATTAATATTTTGAATTTCCTCCCCGATATATCTTCCAAAGAAAACTGCAGAATGTCCCGCCTCCTCAACCCCTTTTATAAAACTATCTACAAGCTGCGCCGTGTTACCCTTTGGCCTGCCCCCGCCTTGAATTACAAGTATCTTTTTCATCTATTTTTCTCCTCTCTATTATTTTCACCCCAAACACATAACTGATCTAAAATAACCATCAAAGATTTTCCTTTGCCACTAAGACTGTATTCCACTTTTGGCGGAATCTGGGGATATTCTTTTCTAACAATAAGATGGTCTGCTTCCAATTCTTTCAAATTATTGCTGAGCGTCTTATCCGTCACATTTTTGAGATATCGCTTTAATTCATTAAATCTCACAACTTCAAATTCCATCAGGCAATAGAGGATTACCATCTTGTGCTTGCCGGATATCAGCGATAATGTATAACTAAATCCTGTATCTTCAAAATTTGCATTTTCAATATAATTCTTTATCATTTTATACTTTCTTAAATAATAGTACCTTTCTTATAAGACAGTACTTGTTCTTTTTCTGTTACCGTCTATAATTATATATGCAGATACAAGTACTGTCAATTCCATATAAGAAAAGAGGTAATGACAATGAGAAAAAAACTAAACTTAACCGAAGGTATTTTCCCAATGCCCGTTTTAATGGTTGCAACTTACAACGAAGACGGCAGCGTCAATGTCATGAACGCCGCCTGGGGAACTATGCAGGAGAGAGGCAATGTAGCTCTCAATTTAACAGAAACACATAAAACAGTGAAGAACATCAAGGCAAGAGGCGCTTTTACCGTAAGTATTGCCGATGCCGCCCATGTAGTTGAAGCAGATTATTTTGGCGTCGAGTCTGGCAACCGGGTTGCAAATAAGTTTGAAAACAGTGGTCTTACGGCATCCAAATCCGAACTGTTGGACGCACCGGTTATCAATGAATTTCCGCTCTGCTTAGAATGTAAATTTATCGAATATCAGAACAATGCATATGGCTGCGGCGTGATTGGTAAAGTTGTAAATATTACGGCAGATGAACGTGTTATGGCGGGCGATAAGATTGATATGAATCTGGTAAACGCTATCGCTTTTGACCCTTATACCCACGGCTATTACAAAGTGGCTGAAAGAGTAGGAGAAGCCTTCAAAGATGGTTTACAGCTCAAAAAGTAATGGCGTGCAAGTTACTTTTCACACCTACGCCAATCACACTGTTGATTGATGTGGGTGTGAATTGTAACGGGTGTAAAACGCCAATGAGCATTTTAAGAATGGCAGACTTGTTTATCCTAATTCTCTATGTTAAAATGAGGCATGGTCGATGAAGGCTCATATTTTCCAATAAACCGCGGAAGACCGTTCGGCAAAACTACGGTATAGTTCATCCTAGACGGCCATCTGAATATGCGGCGTATTCTTGAAAATATTGTCATCGGTGATAAACTTATCATTGATGCCGTCGTATAGACAGAGTATCATATATGACAGGAGGAGCAAAGCAGATGGAATTTCAAGACTGTTTTCCACTATGGAAGAAACTGACACCTTCACAGCAAAATACAATCGCCAAAAGCCTTATCCGCCGCTCTGTAAAAAAGGGAGAAACCATACATAGCGGCGGAATGGATTGTACCGGCCTTATTGTCATAAAATCCGGGCAGTTTCGGGCATACATCCTTTCTGACGAGGGGCGGGAAGTGACCATTTACCGCCTGTTTGATTTAGATATCTGCCTGCTCTCCGCCTCCTGCATGATACGCAGTATCCAGTTCGATATTACGATTGAGGCGGAAAAGGATACCAAGTTTTGGATCATTCCGGCAGAAATCTATAAACAAATCATGGAAACTTCGGCCCCGGCAGCAAACTATACAAACGAAATTATGGCAGCCCGGTTTTCTGAGGTCATGTGGCTCATGGAACAGATTATGTGGAAAAGTATGGACAAACGCATTGCCGCCTTTCTTCTGGAGGAAACCGCTATTGAAGGTACGAACGAGCTGAAAATCACCCATGAAAGCATTGCCTGCCATCTGGGTACACACCGCGAGGTCGTTACCCGGATGCTCCACTATTTCCAGAAGGAGGGAATACTTAGGTTAGCCCGCGGTGTTGTCGAAGTTACGGATATCCCAAAATTAAACGCAATCTGCGATTCCTGAATTTCGTACATACGCAGCAGAGGGGTTGTCGGGAAATGAAATTTTCAGACAACCCTTCCCCCTTTTGTTATCTGTCCATGCCGCATGCGGCAGAAGATTCTGCCAGGCTTCTGTCCTGTGCGGCTGCCTCATAGAACCGGAATCCTCCGGAAAAATTGTACGCTTCTATGCCGTATCCGTTCAGAATTCTGCATGCAATATAGCTGCGCAGCCCGCTCTGACAGATGACATATACTGGTTTTTCCTTTTCGATTTCATCCAGCCTCTCCCTGAGTTCATCCACCGGGATATTCACAAAGCTTTCTATATGCCCGCGGCGATATTCCCATTCGGTACGGACATCCAGCAAAGTTATACTGCCGTCACGGGGCAGCTCGGCAATATCCTCCATATGGAACTGCTTTAAAATACCTGCCGCAATATTTTCCACCATAAATCCGGCCATATTCACCGGGTCTTTTGCCGAAGAATATGGCGGCGCATATGCCAAATCAAGGTCTTTTAGCTGAATTGCCGACATTCCTGCATGGATTGCGGCAGACAGTACGTCAATACGCTTATCAACGCCTTCATACCCTATGATTTGCGCACCCAACAGCCGATAGGTGTTTTTTTCAAAGATAATCTTCATTGTCATCAGCCTGCCTCCGGGGTAATAACCCGCATGGCTCATAGGCGATAGAATGACTTTATCCGCATCCACCCCCGCTTTCCGAGCATTTGACTCATTGAGGCCGGTCGTGGCCGCTGTTATGTCAAATACTTTAATAACAGAACTTCCCTGGCTGCCCAGGTAATGGCTGTCGCCGCCGCATATATTATCAGCCGCAATACGGCCCTGTTTGTTTGCTGGGCCTGCCAGTGAAATAAGCGCATCTTCCCCAGTGACATAGTGTTTCACCTGCACTGCATCTCCCACAGCATAGATATCCGGAACAGATGTTTCCATTCTGTCATTCACTACAATGCTGCCTTTGATTCCCAGTTCAAGTCCCGCTTCCCTTGCAAGGCTGGTATCTGGGGCAACGCCAATGGCCAGCACTACCATATCGGCACAAAGCGGCGCTTCGTCCTTCAGCAGTACCTCCACGCCATTATCTTTTTCCAGGAATCCCTCCACAGTATATCCCAGCATAAGCCTCACGCCATGCTTTCTCATTTCGCCATGAATCATAGCCGCCATATCCGAATCAAAGGGCCTCATAAGCTGTTTCGGACGCTGGACAATAGTGACGTCCATTCCGAGCTTGCGCAGATTCTCCGCCAGTTCCAGTCCGATAAAACCGCCGCCTGCCAGTACAGCAGACTTTGGATGGTTTTTATCAATATACTGTTTTATCCGGAAAGTATCTTCCACGGTCCGCAAAGTAAAGAGTTTGTCACTTTCCACACCCGGCAGGCGGGGTTTTAAAGGCTTTGCTCCCGGCGAAAGAATCAGTTTGTCATAGTTTTCCTCAAATTCTTCTCCTGATTCTGTATTCTTTACGGAAACCGTCTTTCTGTCCGGGTGAACAGCAGTAACTTCATGGTGAACTTTCATTTCTATGTGAAAACGGGAAAAGAAACTCTGGGGCGTCTGCAAGGTCAATTCGTCCGGGTCGGTAATCACTCCGCCGATATAATAGGGAAGACCGCAGTTGGCATAGGAAATATAACCTGACCGTTCAAAAACTACGATTTCTGCCTTTTCGTCCAGCCTGCGGATACGGGCAGCCGCAGTAGCGCCGCCCGCTACCCCTCCGACAATAACAACTTTCATTTACCGCACCACCTTTCCAGTATAAGAGGCAATTCCGCCTATGTTTTTCACATTATTATACCCCATCCTTTGAAGAATGCTTACCGCCTGACGGCTTCTGCTTCCAGAATAACAATAGACAAAAATAGGAGCGTCCTTTTGGCCTGCAACCGCCCCTATCCCGTCAAGAGATTGGAGAGGAACATTTTTGCTGCCGGAAATATGCCCCTCCTGATATTCCTTGGAGGTACGCACATCCAGAAGAATTGCCCCGGACGCAGACTCATATTCCCGGATGCCTTGGTCAATATCCGGCTTTTGGAATAAATTGAAAAAATTCATCTCATCACCTCAAATCTTTTTGATGGATTTATCATAGCCGATTCCAGAAAATCCTTCCGTGATAAAATCACGTTTTTATGTTACAATAGATAAAACTTAATTTTGGGAGGTACATAATGACAGAACAAGAAAAAATGAAAAAGGGATACCTTTGGGGCGATGATGAAGAAAATATGGCTTTGCAGGCCCATACGAAGGGTCTGGTGAATCAGTTCAACAATTTGCCGCCGGAAGATATGGAAGGACGCGCCGCTCTCCTTACGGATATTTTTGGATACGTTGGCGAAAATGTATGGATTGTCCCGCCGCTTACGGCTGCGGTCGGGAAATATGTGTCCATTGGAGAGGGAACCTATGCTAATATGAACCTGACTTTGATTGACGACTGGAAAATAACCATCGGAAAACATGTCCTCATTGGCCCTAACGTAACATTCAGCACGACCGGGCATCCCATCCATCCGAAGCGCCGGGCAGACGGCATGTATTCATTTCCTATTACCGTGAAAGATAATGTATGGATTGGGGCAAATGTAATCATTCTCCCAGGCGTTACAATCGGAGAAAATTCTGTGATAGGGGCAGGCTCGGTCGTAACAAAGGATATTCCGGACAATGTGGTCGCATTTGGAAGCCCATGCAAAGTATACCGAGAAATCAACGAACGGGATGAAGAGTATTATTTTAAAGACAGACGTTTTGACCAACAGCCTGATTAAATATATCCAAAATTTTTGGTGTTTAGAAGGAGCTGCGTATTTATGGAAACAAACCACATCTCGCTTTTTCCCGACGAGCATTTTTTGGATATACGGCCCTATCAATACGGTTGGGAGGAATGCAAGCCCCTCCACTCTTTCGGTCCTTTTGTGCGTAACCACTATTTGCTTCACTATATCATCAGCGGGCGGGGAATGCTATACTCACACTCCACCAACGGCAAGATACATGAGTATAATCTGGCGGCCAACCAGGCATTCCTGATCTGCCCCGGACAGGTTAACATGTATACCGCCGATGAGAAGGAGCCATGGAAATATGTCTGGATAGAATTTGACGGAATTCATGCAGAAGAATGCCTGCTTCATGCCGGCCTTGAGTGGGATCAGCCCATTTATCTTCCGCAGAGTATAGAACATGGAGAACGCTTGCGGGATCGGATGCTTTACTTTTATGAAAACTCTGCGAAATCCCCCATCCATCTGATAGGGCAATTATACCTGTTCCTGGACGAATTAATCGAATTTTCATCCAGCCGACAGAATTTTGCAGAAAAAGGACAGAAGGATTTTTATATCAATGAAGCCGTCGTTTATATCCAGCAAAACTATAACCGTAAACTGACGATTGATGAGGTAGCCGACTTTTGCAAACTGAACCGAAATCATTTCAGCCGAAAATTTAAAAAAGTGATGGGCTGTTCTCCTCAGGAATTCCTGATTCATCAGCGCCTGACGAATGCAACAGAGTTGATGCGATTCACCGATCTGCCTATTAAAATAATAGCCGATCAATGCGGTTATCCCAATCAACTCTATTTCTCCCAAGCTTTCAAAAAATGCTACGGCCTGTCGCCTCAGGAATGGAGAAAGCAGAATTGTTCCAAACCAGAACGATAGGTTAATACGAAGAATCCCGCCAAAATCCGGTGGGATTCTTTTTATCCGACGGCTCTTAGGTAAATCTGAAAGGCGGAATAATCTCCCTGTATCTGAGGAAATGGATAACCTGCCTTCATCAGTGTCTCGCCGCTATAAAGAGGCTCAGCCCCGTCAATCTGATATTGAAAATCAGGGTTTAATCCCTTAATCCGTAAAGTTCCAAAAAGCGGCGCTGCGTTGATGCAGCCATACACCACGCTAACCAAAGCCTCACGCTGATCGGGGGACACCTGCTCCCAGGCTGTGAAAGACCTGTCCTGAAAGGGGCTGCTAAGACGGTAATAATCTCCTTCATGAAGCAGATTATAATGAGTCTTATAACTTTCCACCTGACGCCGGATCTCCTTTTTTTCCTCTGCAGTACACTTCCCCAGATCCATCTCGTAACCAAAAGCTCCGCTCATTGCGGTGATTCCCCGGGTTTTCAGAGGGGTGACGCGTCCATTCTGCTCATTGGGAACAGCCGAGACATGGGCTCCCATGGTACAGACCGGATAACAGAAGGATGTTCCATACTGAATACACAGGCGGTCAATAGCATCCGTATCGTCGCTGCACCAAACCTGAGGCGTATAGTAAAGCATGCCGCCATCGAACCTGCCTCCTCCGCCGCAACATCCTTCAATAAGAATATGCGGATAATCACGATGAAGACGTTCTAACAGGTCATAGACTCCCAGTACATACCGGTGATAAACCTCCCCCTGACGCCGCGACGGCAAAGAGGCAGACCAGACGTCGGTAAGGCTGCGGTTCATATCCCACTTGAGATAAGCAATATCGGCGCTGGATAAAACCACTTTCATCTGTTCATAGATAGAATCCCGGACATCTTTCCGGGAAAAGTCTAATGCCAGCTGGCCTCTGCCCCGGGCAGGGGCACGCCCCGGAACATGAAGCGCCCAGTCCGGGTGGGCGCGATAAAGATGACTGTCTTCATTGACCATCTCCGGCTCCATCCAGATGCCGAATTTCATTCCCATATTCTTGATACGGGGAACCAACTCCTCCAGTCCCCCTGGCAGCTTTTCTAAATTTACCTGCCAGTCACCCAGACCACTGTCGTCATTATTCCGGGAGCCAAACCAGCCGTCGTCCATAACAAACAGCTCGATTCCAAGAGCCGAAGCCTCCCTTGCGATGTCAGCCAGCCTGTCGGCATTGAAGTCAAAATAAGTTGCCTCCCAGTTGTTGATCAGAACCGGTTTTCGCCTGCCATCGTAAGGCTCCCTAAGAAGATGCTTACGGATAGCCCTATGGTACTGACGGCTCATTTGCCCAAAACCATTAGAGGAATAGACCATTGCCGCCTCTGGAGCAGTGAACGCCTGCCCTGACGTCAGAGTCCAGCAGAAATGAAAAGGATGAATCCCCATAACCAGACGGCTGTTCTCATATTGGCTGCACTCCACAGCCGCTTCAAAATTGCCGCTGTACAGAAGCATAGCCCCGCAGCACATACCGGTATCTTCATCAGTATCACGGCCGCAGAGAATCACAAAAGGATTGTGCTGGTGGCTGGATATCCCACGTACGCTGCCCACACTCTGTATCCCCGGCCGCAATGGTCCCCGGTCCAGACACCGCTCCATCAGATGATGGGCATTAAAGGTAATCAGATCCATGTCAGACCGGGGAAAATCCAGACATAGGGAGGCACATCGGCATAAACGGATCTCCTCCGTTCCCTGGTTGACTATTCGGACGGTCCGGGTAATAAGGTCGTAAGCCTCAAATACACTGTAATACAGTTCCATTACTACCTGGGCGGCAGCATCCCTTAGCATAATTACTAATGTTTCTGCCTCGTCTTTTGTACTGTAAAAACCTGGAAGGCCCTCCAGAGCGTATTTTCCCTTTTCCAGGCGGAACCCTTCGTAACGCATATCCGCCGTATGGCTGCCGTTTGCCAGCTCCAGCTCAATCGCAGGCAAACGGAAATCGCCCACGCCGCAGGTAGAATATTCCTGCGGCGCCACATCCAGCGAGTAATTCCGGTTACTCCCTGCCTCGTTGGGATTGGGAGTAAAACTGCGCTCACCGCATTGGAGCAAAACAGACAGGTCACAATTATCAATCTTTGCCCCATAGTAAGTGTGCAGAAGCACATTATATTGGTCGGCTTTCATCTGATATGTGGTATTCCGAGTATGCAGCGTAAAAATTTTGTTTTCCTGGTCAAGTACAATCATAGAGATACCTCCCTCGTAAATCATTTAAAATAAAAAGCGCCCCGGCACAGTCCCGACAACATATGCCGGGACCGTTCTAAAGCCTATTTCCCGCCAGTACCGGCGATTCCTTCCACAAATTGACGCTGGAAGATCAGGTACAGCACTACCATTGGCAGCATAGCCAGCAGAGAGCCGGCCATCAGCACCGGGAAGTTAGTCGTAAACTGCCCCCTCAGCGTAGAAAGACCAGATGACAGCGTCATCATCTTCAAATCTGAATTAACAACCAACGGCCACATCAGATCTCCGTATGCGAAAACGGCGGTGAATATGGTCAGGGCCGCTACGGAAGTTCCTGTCAGTGGGAACATGATCTTATAGAATGTCTGCCACTGATTACAACCGTCCAGATAGGCAGCCTCACCCACCTCATCCGGGATACCCATATATGTCTGGCGCAGGAAAAACACACCAAAAGCGCTGACAAGCCCCGGAAAAACTAAGGCGAAAATCGTATTAGCCAGACCCATCTTGGCAACCATCTGATACTGCGGGATAATAAAAATCTGGCTTGGCAGGGACATCTGCACCAATACGATGCCAAAAAGCAGTTTCTTACCTCTGAATTTCAGCTTGGCAAATGCATAACCTGCCATAGAGCTAAACAATACGGCGCAGACCACGCGGAAGAAAACCATCAGTATTGTATTCAGATACAGGCTGCCAAAAGGCAGGCTGGCAATGGCCTCCTTAAAATTATCCAGATTGATCTGTTGGGGTAAAATGTCCGGCGGAATCTGCATACTCTCAGGAACCGTCTTAAAACTGGTCAAGATCATCCACACAAAGGGAAAGATCATAATGACCGCCCCTAAAATCAGGAAAAAATATGTAAGCAGCCTGTTAATCATGTAGGAGCGTCTCAAAGAATTTTTCATTGCAATACCTCCTTAAACGTCATATGTAACCCACTTCTTCTGCCCTTGGAATTGCACAAGAGTCACAAGAAGAATCAAACCAACAGTCCAGATAACGATAGCAGAACCATAACCGCGGTCTCCCGCCACGAATGAGGAACGATAGAACAGGTACATCAGGCTCTGCATATCGGTCAGCGCCGGATTCGTCTCGTCTGCCATCATGTAAATAAGGTCATAAATCTTCATGGACGCCATCAAACGCATAATCAAGACAGAGAACAAGGTTGGCGAAACCATAGGCAGGGTGATTGTGAAAAACTGCCGAACCTTCCCCGCACCGTCCAGTCCGCTTGCCTCATAGAGGGTTCTTGGGATATTCTGCAAACCTGCAAGCAAAAGAACCGCGTCATAACCTATGCTGCTCCAGACTGACACAATGGCAACAGCCAGCACAGCCGTCTTTGGATCGGTAATCCATTGAGTTTTGCTGCCCAACATCTGGTTTAAGATCCCATACTCCGTATTAAAGATCCAGCGCCAAACCATGGCAATCGCCGCCGGCGCACAGACCAAAGGCAGGAAAAAGATGGTACGGAAACCGCCTTTGAACTTCACATGCGCATTAAGGAGCAAGGCTACCAGCAAGGCCAGAGCTATGCCCACAGGTACAGTCAGGATACAAAAGTAGATTGTGTTCAAAGTGGCTTTCCAAAACTCTGTATTTCCAAACATATCCTTATAGTTCTGCACACCGATAAACTTGTAATGGCCGAAGCCCAGATGTTCACAGAAGCTGGAATAAAGTGTCTGTACGAAAGGCCAGAGATTCAGAACAACCAGACCGATGATGGTAGGCGCTACCATGAGCCAGCCCCATCTCTCCTCCCGCTTTGCGGCGGCAGATAATTTTTTAGTCATGAAAAATCCCTCCTCTTTAGTCATCTGCCAGTTTCTTGGCAGTTTCTGTGTTGACAATATGCTCCATATTCTCAAGGCCTGTCATAAGATCCTGCTTTCCGGCATAAACATCCGTCAATTCATCCAATACCAGGCTCTTCCACTTAGGACTGGCAGAATTATAAATTGCCTGCACCGCATAATCAAACTGTTCAAAAATGACATCCAGATTCAACTTTTCATCGTAAGAGTCAAATGCGGCGCGCCAGGATTCCTCACAGCCGATATAAGCCGGAATGGCAGCTCCATTCTCTCCCTGAATACGCTGAGCCTCCTCAGTGCCGAAGTATTTAATTACATCCAATGCAATCTCGCGCTTTTTGCCATGAGCGGCGGTAGAATAGCACAACCCGTTGGACATGGTGGCGCGTCCATCCTGATCCAGGCTTTCGCTGTCCTCGATCGGATCCGCACATTTAGGCAGCTTGGCCAGATCCCACTTGCCCCGCATCTCAGGGTAATTCTCCATCAACTGCGGCAGATTCCAGTTTCCCTCCAGATACATGGCGCCTTCTTCCGAAAAGAAAGCGGTTCCAGGTGCAGTTTCCGCAAAATAATTCTGGTCAGGGCACCAGTCCTCTTTCTGCATATTCACATAAAACTCCATCCCCTTGACAGAGCCGGGATTGGTGTAGCCGGCCTTGGTACGGTCAGCAGTAAGGATATGCCCGCCAGCCTGATAAGCGAAACACCAATAACCTAGCTGGTCGTCATTATAAGCCATAAAACCGTATTTGCCGGTTTTGTCGTGAATTTTTTTGGACGCATCCGCCAAATCTTCCCAGGTCCATTCATCTGTAGGATATGGGACATTAGCGGCATCAAACATTTCTTTGTTATATACCAGCAGACCATTATCTTTATCCTTGGGTACGCCGTAGAGCCGACCGTCACTGCCGCTGGCGTTGCTGCGGGAAATCTCAGAGAAATGTTCCTCATAGTAATTGGATTCTATATCGTCATAGAGATCCGTCACATCAGCTAACATACCGAAATCGGCATAATACAGCAACTGGTTGGTGTGCATCCAGAAAATGTCTGGCATCGTATTACTTTCAGCAGAAGCCTCCAGCTTCGTCCAGTATTCACTCCAACTGGTGGCCTGTACATCAATCACTACATCAGGATGTTTCGCAGTATAGGCATCACACATAGCCTGCATGCCAGGACGCTGATAGACATCCCATATTTGAAAAGTGAGATGAGTCTTTTTGTCTGCTGAACTACTGCACCCTATGAGCGACAGCAACAGGAGCAATACTAGGCCTGCTGCTGTCATGCGGGATAATTTTCTCATAACTCCACTCCTTTGCTTTGCATAATATTTTTATAGTTTGAATACATGGCTAAGGCAAGAAAAAAGCAGCCCGGGCCTGCTTTTTCTTACATAACCACTCAAGCTGATTCAAATTATAATAAAAGGGCGCTCGTCTGTAAATCAAACGATGTGCCCAACATATATTACAATTTCGCAAAAATCATATTTTTATATAAATATATTATATTTTGTATCTTTCCCTACTCGCCGCCTCAGCGGCATATTTCCTCTGCACGGGTCTGCGCATAAAATAAAGAAGGAAACGTTGATTTTCCACGTTTCCTTCCTCCTAAATAAGAGGCGCAGACCGGATTTGAACCGGTGAATCAGGGTGTTGCAGACCCATGCCTTACCACTTGGCTACTGCGCCTTATTACATATTCTGCTCAAGCACGCATTTAGTATAACAAATGCTTTCCATTTAGTCAAGACATAAATTCTCTATTTTTATAATTTTTTTGCCCATCACCCGACATTTTTTTCCCTCAAAAATACCCCGTCCCAAGCCGCAGGATATAGATTGCCACCATAATCTTGACCCGATTCTCATTCTTCAAGATATCATACCCCAGAACCTTCTTAATCTTATTCAGCTTATACGCCAGCGTATTCTTATGGCAGTACAATGCCTGCGCCGTATGCAGCGCGTTACAGTCATTTTCAAAGTATGCTTCCAGAATCTCCATATAATCCGTATGGTTCTCCCGGTCATACTTCATCAATGCCCCAACCGTCTCGCTCACGAATTCCGGATAGATCGCCGCCTCCTTCACATCAGCAAGAATCTTATATATCCCCAGTTCATCATAGCTCAAAAGATTCCGCGGAATGGCCGTCTTCGTTAAGCAATACGCCGTATATGCATTCTCATGGGACCTGTGGATATCCCTGATTCCGTCTGCCAGCGTACCGATTCCCACATATACATTAGAATCTTTCCTGCACACCTTCCGAAACTCCTCCAAAACCTTCCCAAGCGGGCATCCCGCCGCCAGAATAATCAGCCTTCCGCTTTCCTCATAAGCAATCATATTTTCCAGATTAAAACGCATAGATTTTTCAATCTTGCAAAGCCGTTCATTTCCCGTCTCCGCATCATAGGCATGGCAGCTTAGGATGACCACGACATACTCCATATCACGCAGGAAACCATTTCTCTCAAAATGGCTAAGATAAGAACCTTCGTTCTCCGGATAGTAGATAGCATTCTTAAACGCTGCAATCAGGTTCGTCTCCCGCTGCTCATTCTTTAAGAGTATCTCAGCAAACAGTCGCATGATATCGATATACGGCGTCGTCCAGGATGCCGAAAATACAGGAAAATGAATCTCATTGCAGTAATCTATAATTTCCCGCGAATATGTCTCTTCCCCGCGAAATGACATAATCAGCCCGCCCACATGGCGCCTGTCAAGCTCTGTAATATACCTTTTCAGCCACTCTTCGGAGGTACAGCTCAACCCAGAAAAGAATACCAGTTCCTCTCCATGCAAGGACGAAATAAACTCAATATCTTCCACCACATGCGTCCACGCAATCATTTTTCCAAAGCAGCTCTCTGTATGTAATCTTACACGATACTGCGGCGAAATTGCCGCATATAATTCCTCTAACGCGACCGCCATTGCACTTCACCTTTCCTTCGCTCCATCCCACTGTCAGCACAAATATCTTCATAAACTGACGATTGTCTGCATACAGTATAACATTTTTGTGTTTAAAGCACAATTATTTCATGAATTTCTGTCTGTAAAAACTATTTCAAAAGGCTTTACTTCATGGTATATTGTCTATGGAACACAAAAATTTCCCCCCGAAATTCGTGTTTTATTTCAACCTTCAGATTATTTTCAAGAAAAGACCCCTGAAGTTTACGCTTCCGGGTCCTTTTTCTTTTCACAGGCTGCCAATTCGCTTTACAAATCCTTGAAAATGTGGCACACTTATACATACCCTCCAGGCGGGTGGACTTCGTCCATTAAGGTATACCCAAGGGCACACCGTAATGCATGCCCCTTGCGGGGCGGGTGGACTTCGTCCATTAAGGTATATTTTTTTACGAGTGATTACAATTTGTATATAATAGAATCGAGGTGTCTTATGAATAAATTCTTACTGTACATATTAAAACCATTTTCTTTCCTGCCCGCCTTGCTCATGATGTATGTCATTTATAGCTTTTCCGCGCAGACAGGAGAGGTTTCCGGTAGTTTAAGTTATACAGTCAGTTATAAGATTGTGGAAATAGGGAACGACGTGTTAGAGACGGGATTTACCCAAGAGCAGATTAGCCGGTATGCCCATAGGATTGAACATCCGGTGCGCAAACTTGCACACATGACAGAATATTTTCTGCTGGCTGTAGCTGTGTCATTTCCGTTCTATGTGTACGGACTCAGGGGATTTGCGCTCATGGTGGTCGCCGGGCTGATTTGCGTGGGCTTTGCAGCCGGGGATGAATATCATCAGTCCTTTGTCGCCGGGCGGGGACCGTCGAAGAAGGACGTCATGATAGACAGCATCGGCGCTTTTTTCGGAATTCTGTTCGTCCGTATCGTCTGCTGGACTGTACTTGCCCCTTTTCGTGTTGCAAAACGGATGGAGGCGCGGGCAAGAAGGCGGGAGCAGGCGCTTGAGCGGGCAAGGGAACGCCGGGCAGGGCGGGTACATTAGAGTACCCGCTTCCTTACATCCTCTCCAACAACGCGCCTTTCATCCCTCTGGAAAACATACACGTTTCCCCATTCTTCATAAGAATCTCCCGCCCCTTCAAATCCAACTGTGCAATCTGCTCTAAATTGACCAGATAAGCCCTGTGAACCCGCAGGAACCTCTCCCCCAGCTTCTCTTCTAACTCCTGCATGCTCCCGATAAAATCAATCCTGTCGTTTTGCCCATGCAGCTCAATCCGATGGGTCCTGCCCGTCGTCTCGAAGAACACAATCTCATCCACTGGAATGTGCTTGACAACATCCATCACCTTCACAGAGAAAAACTCTCGTTCCTCCCCTTTCTCCTTACGCATCCGTTCTGTAATCACCTTCAGGCAATGGCGGATTCCCTCCTGCATCTTCACCGGATTCCCCTTCACGATATAATCCAACGCTTCCAGATGATACCGGAACGTCTCGAAGGCAAGGTCTGGAAACGCCGTCACATAGATTAAGAAACCTCTGGAATCCAGTTTCCGGATTTCCTGCCCAAGCCCGAATCCATCCATAGGCTCTCCCACAAGCTCGATATCAAGAAAATAGATTCCACGCCCCGGCGACTCCTTCACAGCCTCAATAATCTCCCGGGGATGCCCGCTGCACAGCACGACCTCCATATCATATCCTTCAATCATAATCTGCTTTTCAAGATATTCCTTCTGTGCAGCCCGAATCTTCGCGTCGTCTTCACATATATATACCGGAAGCATTCTCCCTTCCTCCTTCATATACAAAAACTTTTCTACCTGTACGGTTGAAATGCCGTTCAAGGGACGGAAGTTTTTCATGAGCCAGACACGCTACATTCCACCGCCGGCGAGCCTGTGAACTTCTCTGTCTCACCCCTGCGATACTGCTTAGCAAAGATAAACACCCCAAACAGAAGCCCATTTATCAAAAGCATAATCGGAATTTCCAGCCACGATACACTGTTATTTTCCAGCACATCCGCCGAAAACGCCCCGGATACAACCATAATCAGATTATTATTCAGAAAATGAATGATAGTCGGCACCCATATATTCTCCGTCTTCATATACACAAACCCAAGGAATATCCCAAGAGTCACACAGTTAATAATCTGATTCACAGTCATGGGCAAACCATACTCCGGCGTCACATAGTAAAAGAAATCCAGCGGCAGATGCCACAGCCCCCATACCACTCCCAGAATCAGCACGCCTTTTCTCAGGCCAAATTTCCTCTGAAGGAGCGGCTGCAAATAATATCTCCATCCATACTCTTCCCCAAAGAAAGCAATATATCCCAGCAAAAAATTAAGCGGCATGATTGCAAAATATATCCACGCCTCCGCGCTCGTCATAACCGCGGCGAACTCCTTAAACTGCCCCGACAATCCGTTAAGAACCGCCACACGCGACAAATACAATATCACAAACAGCAAGACACACCCTACAGAGGCTTTCCAGTTCTTCCATTTCATCCCATAAACCGCCCGTTTCTTCTTCCCTGCCGCAATCAAACAAATCAGGCAAATAATGCTCCCCGCCGCCAACAGATATTGAACAGCCAGGCTAAACACCGGCATGGTCCCTCCCGGAAGGCTGACTACAGCATCCGGCATCAATACCGAAAGTATCGTAAATACAATGGAAATAACCGTTGTCACAATAAAACAGAGATAGAACGCCCGCGGAATCGCTTCTTCTTTCTTACGGGTCAGGAGAAACGCAATCATGACCCCCATCGCAGGATATAACATTTGCGTACTCGGAAACGCACTCAAATCCATCTGATTCAAACTTCCATACCACATGAAAAGACCTAACAAATACGGAATCCCATAAGCTATCGCAATAAAAATAGTAAGCTGCCGTTTTTCTGTTTTTGAACCCATCTTCTCTTCCTCCTTTTTTAATATCGACAACTTTACTATAAACGACTTCTTATGTTTTCACACAGAAAATGCCCCAATTGTTATCCACAATGCCCGAACTGATACTTACATCTCCTGAATCTTTAATTCCTGAATAAAATACCCGTCCTGTATGGTCGTAAGCGGCAGCGTCTTCTCATACTTGCCCAGTATCTTCTTATAATTATCAAGCCCAATTCCCCTGTTTTTCCCCTTGGTAGAATATCCCGGCGTCCCGACCTTATGAAAATCAACGGATGAGTGCAGCGTATTCTTCACGCGGAACGTCGTATATCCACTCTGGCTGCTAATCATAATATGAACCTTCCCGTCTTTCCTGCCCCGCACCTCTTCCATGGCATTATCCAACAGAATCCCCATACAACGGCACAAATCCGTACTGCGAAGCCGCGTTTTTTCAAAAGGCTTTAAGACCTCCAGCTCCCAGTGGATTTCCGCCTCCTGCATGGTTTTCATTTTCTCAAGAAACAATCCTTTCACTTCCGTCACACGAATGTTGGCAAGCTGGTTCATAAGCCGGATCTGGCTTCCCACCTGCAGATCAAAATCATCCGTCATCTCATGGATATAGCTCTGGATTGCCTCAAGATTCCCCTCTTCCGCCTGCAAATACATCCCTGACATCATATTTTTAAAATCATGCCGGAACTTGCGCACCTCGCGCTGCAGCCCCTCCAGATTCTCAATATACGCCCCCTGCTGTTTAAGGCTCACCTCCTGGTCTTCAATCCGTTTCTGCTGGACGCCCTCCCGCCCGGTGTACATAAAAATCATATATACAACCAGCAGTAAAATCATCGCCGTAGCCGGATTATAGCCCACCTCCCTGGCGCTTATATCCACCGTCTCCTGAATAATCTGGCTCAGAACCGGATATCCCCCAAGAAAGACCAGGACCGTAATCTTAGTTTTCTGCTCTTCCCACTGTGCAAACAATTCCCGCGAATTGGTCTTATGCAGCAGCACAATTACCAGAATGAGACAGAGAGGCGTCGTAATCCATTCATAAAACAGATATTCTCTCCTGTCCGCCGCAAGGCTCAAATCATATATTTTGTTGGGCGATAATATATCCGCCAGATTCCATCCTACATCATAGAGAATCGTCATAAAAACGGCGGTCGCCAGACAAACTCTGACAGGTTTCCGGTATATCACGCGAAGAACCATCATAAACCCGGTAATCTCTATGTACGCATATACCATCTCCCCGCCGTTATGCGGCGTTGCAAACAGTCCCGATTTATAGAAAACCGTTCCGGCAAACGCGCAAAAAATAATAAACAGTATCAGCGAACCGAAAATCTGACAGTAATGCTTCCTATTTTTATAAGGTATCTCGCCGAAAAGCCGGATGACCGCACCCACGAAAAATATTGCCGCTATACCTACACTTACTATATTCCCACAGAATACCTCAAAGAATGTCATTTTCTGTCCTCCTAGTCTCTTCCACTTCATCCTCAAAATTTATGCCTTATTGAACGCTAGTACAGCATTACGGGATGTCCCTACAAAAATTCCCGTTACATCACGCCCTCAGCCGGAACGTCTTAGGCGCCAGCTTATAGACCAGCACACATGCTATCATACAATAAGCGACACAGAAGACGACCGTCCCCATCCCAAACACAAGCGTCGGCACATCCATCCGCATCACGCCATAGCAAACAAAATACGTCCCCGTCACCACCACCCGGTACGTCCCGCTCTTAATCTCTGTCCCCGCGTTATATGGCTGCAAGAGATAATATATCGTCAGATAATGTACAGAAAAGAACATACTGATACACAAAATCGAAATAACCAACACCACATAATCCAGAGGTTCCTTCGTCCCGCCCGACAGGTATAAAAGCAAATCCAGCCCCGCCCCAATCACCGCCGCCGGAAGCAGGTTGACCTTCATTATCTCCCTGAGCCGAATCTTGAACAGCCTGAGAATGCACTCCGGCCGTTTATAAAAGGAATAAGTCAGAAGGCTATGGTCGCAGTTCATGAACAGCACATTGGTAAAGCCTGTTCCCCGGTTGACAAAATACATGATGAACACAAAATACGGCAGGTTTCTCAGCACAAAATGATTCACAATTTCTTTCCATTCCGGCAAGAAATGGATTCCCATCACCACGATACACACAATTCCAAGACAGATTCCCGCAATCCGCTTCGAGGATTTCCAGAGTATTTTCTGGTGACGGCGGATGAAAATCTCATTCAGATACTCGAACCCTTTCCGGCTGCTGCCACCCTCACCGTCAATCTGTATCACCTTCTCGCTCTGCCGCTTTACCGACTGTCTTGCCTCCTCCATCTGAACCATATGCCGCGTAAGAATCTGCCGGTAGACCTCCCAGTACTCCTGAAACCTCCATATCTTCCTTACAGATAACGCCCCAAGCAGAATCCAGCATGCTAACACGCACACACTTGCCGTCTCCGGGATTTCCCACCCCATAACTGGCAGTCCATACGCCGCCGCAAGCGCAAGCGCTATCAAAATCCACCCGATTACGCCTACCTCATTCTCATTTACCGCAACTTTTGTGCGCTCATAATCCCACAAAGAATATGCAACCACAGTCATTTTCACGCCCGCCGCGGCAAACGGCAGCATCAGGCATTGCCACACAGTCAGCCCATGCATACGCCCAAAGAGCAGGCCGAAAATCAAGTATCCTGCCAATATCTTCAACATTTCATACGCATATGTGGTCAGTGCATACTCCTTGGCATCCATCCCCAGGAGAATCAACCCATAGTATTTGTCCTTCGTAGGATTGAAAATATACGTATTCAGCCACGCGCCAATCAGCGTCAGCAGCACAAAGATATGCAGAAAGACTGCGCTTTGTGCTTCCGTTCTATATAGGGAAACCTCCAATGTAATCATCAGCAGGAAATAGAGGAACTTCCCCAGAAATGCCTTGATAAATTCCCATATCCCGGACAGGATATTGGCAAATATTTTAAGATCAGGGTCACAGTATAATTCCTGCGGAAGTATTCTTTTAATCAGAGGGATCTGTTTCAGAGAATAAAGAATCGTGTTGACACGATATGTATTCTTTAGGGAAAATGCTATTTTAAACGTTTTGTTCATGCTTCATCTCCTCGTATTGACTCATTTCCAATGCAAATATGTCATCGCTTTCTGCAATGAATTTTCAAACACGCTCTAAGCCAGCGCCGACAGGATCTTCTCCTTAAATTCCTGGCTGTTAAGATTAGACTTATCCACACGCTCCAGCGCTCCATGGTTCAGAAGTACGATTTCATCACAGAGATCCAGCGCAAGATCCATAATATGGGTGGAAAAAATGATAATCCTCCCTTCTTTCAGCCCGCGGAGAAGCTGTTTCATCTCTTCCGCCACCACCACGTCTAAAGAAGTCAGCGGTTCGTCCAGAAGCAGGACATTCGGTCTTGCGATGATATTTACCAGCATCTGCATCTTATTCTTCATTCCATGGGAATAATCCTTCAGCAGCTTATCCCTGTCCTCCCGGGAAATGCCGATGTAGTCAAAATATGTGTCCAATCCCTGAATATCCGGAATCTTATCCTCATGGATGTCTATGAAAAATTTAAGGAACTCCCTCCCTGTGAGGAACTCCGGCACAGTGGGCGTGGACAGAACGTAACCGATATCCTCCGCAGCAACGCTGCGCCTCTGTCCGTCAATTTCCAGACAAAACTCTCCTCCATCAGCCTTCATATCCCGGTTCAGACAGTTGAATAACGTGGTCTTGCCAGCCCCGTTGCGTCCCAGAAGACCGTAAATCTTGCCGCTCTCAAACGTAAAATCAATGTCGCATAATACTTTCTTCTTTTCAAAATGTTTCGATAAATGTTCGATAATAAACCTCATATGCATTCCTACTTTCTTGTACATTAATGGACGAAGTCCACCCGCCCCGCATGGGGCATGTATTACGGGATGCCCTTTGGGTATACCTTAATGGACGAAGTCCACCCGCCCCGCATGGGGCAGGTATTACGGGATGCCCTTTGGGTATAGCTTGTGGGGGCGCCGTCACGTTGTATTGAATATATATAATAATTATTATTATATATATTTCACTCGTAAATGTCATCCCTTAATATTTTACTATATTACAGATGCAGAAGACTTATGAACGAATATCCTGTGGAGTTTCGCCAGATATAATGCAGACAGCACACTAGGTATTTAGATATTTTTCTAAATAGTTGTTGTAACTTCGCCCTATCCGTGCTATTATCTATTTAGAAATATTTCTAAATACTTACTTATTTTCAAACTTGAACTAAAGACAGGAGGGATGCTCATTGAGTTTCGGCCAGACATTCAAAGCATTGTCAGACCCCGTCCGGCGTGAGATACTCACTCTGCTGAAATCCGGACGCATGTCAGCCGGAGAGATTGGGAGTCATTTTGACATGACGGGCGCCACTATCTCCTACCACCTGAGTATTTTGAAAAAAGCAGATTTGGTTCATGAATCAAAGTATAAGAACTTTGTATACTATGAACTGAATACTTCCGTAGTAGAAGAGTTAATGGCATGGCTTTCTAATTTAAAAGGAGGAAACGAATCATGAATAAAAAAGACGGATTCTATATTGACCAGGAGCATCAATCTATGCTCAGAAAGCATCGGGTACTCATTATCATCACTAGCCTAATCACCTTACTCCCCATACTGGTTGGTATTTTATGCTGGAACCGCCTGCCGGATACCATCGCGACACATTTTGCCTCCGACGGGACGCCCAACGGCTTTAGCTCTAAGACCTTTACAGTTTTGGGCATTCCTGCTTTTATATTTGCAGCCCACATCTTATGTGCGTTTTGTACGGCAATCGACCCGAAGCATAAGAACATAAGCCCGAAAATGTACCGGCTGATTCTCTTGATTTGCCCAATCTGCTCCATCGTGTGCGGTGCTGCAATCTATGGTTACGCCCTGAGCCTTTCCATGGCGGACTGGCTGAATTCTACATTTTTTATGAATCTGCTGATGGGGATTATCTTTTTCCTGATTGGAAATTACCTGCCTAAGTGCCACCAGAATTATACGGTGGGCATTAAGCTTCCATGGACTCTGGCAGACGAGGGCAACTGGACTCTCACCCACAGATTTGCAGGAAGGCTGTATGCCATTGCAGGCATTCTGTGTATTGTCAATGCATTTCTCAGGTTGAAATGGGTGTTGCCGGCAGTGCTGGCTGCTATCTTATTCCTGCCTGCTGTTTACTCGCTGTCAATTTATCTGAGAAGCAGAAAAGATGCAGAATAAGGACAGAATCAAGACCATTATATCTAACATAAGCAGAGAAACAGCGGTCATGCCAGAAAGCGTGACCGCTGGAACTAATATGCTAAATCTATTTACTATCTTTTTATCCTGCGTCTGCCAATAAATATAATCTTCCCATGCATCATCCGACCAGATTTTTTCACTCATCCTCCACCTCAATCAATTCATGAACCGTCCCTTTTCCTTCCCGTAGTTCCTGTACTGACTTTTTTACGTAAGCAATATTAGCTTCCGCGAAAAACGGGTCAGGTGACTGCGTAATTTCAAATGGAATCCTATTTTCGCGCAGAACTGCCTTCACAAATAAATTAATCGCAGTCGAAGTATTTAATCCTACATTGGAACAAAATGCGTCAAAACTGATTTTATCTTCCTCATTTACCCGGGCAGTCAAAGTTGCTAATGCCATAAATAATCTCCCCTTTCGTTCGCTATTTTACATTTATAATATCACTATTGTACGCTAAAAGCAAATATTTGTATTACAAAAACATCATCTTTCTTACTCTCCTGCAAGCAGCTCCTTCGGCGTAATCTTCTTTATCTTCACAGACAACAGACAAGCAATCCCGAACGACGCCAGTATCATCCCAATTCCCGCCAGTATATTATAGCCCACAGGAACGGTAAACGTACACTTCACAATCCCTAAATCCTCTAAAAAAACAGCCATCATCGGATTAATAATAAAGCTGCAAACGGTCAGTCCCACTGCAGTTGAAAGAACCACTGCCGGCATAAAGGAAAGAGCCGTCTGCAAGATCAACTGCCCCGTCGTGAAACCAAGGGATTTCAGAATCCCGTAGTCACGCTTCTTATTGCTGACAATCGTCCGCACCAGAAGATACAGCACGAACGTAATCACGACCACGCTCAGCACGAGAACGGCAAAGACAATCATCTTCATCAGTGCGACATAGACCGAAACCCCGCTTCCCACCGTTGAATCTATATCAATCGTCGCGTTCACTTGTCCCTCGAATCGTTCTTCCATTTCCGTATTGAACTTCCCGATATCCGTATCCTCTGTAAGGTTCAGATAATAGCTGGTATTATGCAGTTCCCCCATTCGTTCGTAGCCCTCTCTTGTAAGGAGGCAGTCTTTCCCGAGGTTATTGGTAATCTGCACAAATCCCGATATAATATACCCGCCCCGTTTGCCGTCTGCCGTAAGTTCAATCTCGTCCCCTATCTCAAGTTCCATTTCTTTGGCATATTTTGCAGCAATCGCCATCTCGTTGTCATACTTTGGGAATCTTCCTTCCACCATCACATCTTGGTTATTCACTTTAGAGAAATCGTCTGTGACCGTCACCATCAGCACATCGCCGCCCACATGGAGCATCTGGATGCTGTTGTACAGATACACCTTCTCCACTCGTTCATCCCCATTCATTTTTTCCAGGAATTCATCCTCGGCATCTGTTTCTATATTAATACAACTATCTGCCATTTCCCCAACGATCATATTCAAGAACGGCGTCATGTCTGCAATCATATTTTCAATCATGCACCCGGAAAATACCGCTACAAGGGACAGCACCAGCATGGTAATGCATACTGTCACATTATGCTTTATGCCGGAAAGTGTGGTTTTGAGCGCCAGTGCCAGATTAAGGCTTACCCGCGTCTTTTCAAGCGGCACATGGTTCCTCTTGAATGTATGAGTCTTGATACCCTGCCTAAGTGCGACGATCGGCTCCACCTTCCTGATTCTGCGCGAGGACATCCATACCACAACTGAAACCGTCCCGCAAAGAATCGCAAGCGTCAGGATAAATGGGATTGGCAAAAATCGAACCTTATAAGGAATGCCCGTCTGCAGCACCATCATTTCATTGATATATGGAAACAAGACGTAAGACAGACCTGCGCCCACAAAAGCAACTGCCAGAGAAATCCCTGTGAACTGCCAAAGAAGCGTACAGACGAGCTGCCCGCTGGTGTAACCCACTGCTTTAAGCGCTCCTAAATTCTTCATGTTTTCCTGAATGTAATTGATGATATTGGACGCAATCACAACAAGGGCAATCAGTAGTATCAGGAATGCCATAGCGCTCATGACCCCGGAACAGATCATCTGGGAAATGTAACGGGAACGGGATACCATGTCATAGGTATTGCTTACGGTGCGGGCGGCGGCAAAATGTGAGGATGCGGCATCTTTGAGCATTGCATCGTAATCTTCACTTTCCGATTTGTCCTCAAGCCGTATAGAACACAGGGTAGCCTCCGGCGCATATCCTGCGTCTTTAAGCTCCTGATAACAGTCTTTTGTCAGAAGAATCCCGCACATTCCGCAATTGTGGGAGCCGGTCATGGCGCTGTTGAAAAAACCGCATACGGTATAAGACATTTTCTGGCTGCCGATTGAAATCTCTATGGTCTTCCCAATCTCAATGTCGTCTGATTTGTACAGGTTCGGCATATAGACGCCGCTTGTATAGTCACTGTCCTCGGTAATCTCGATTTTCCCCACCGGACGTGTCAGGGCTGATTCCTTCTCCATGAAAATAAGTTCTGAGTTCATTTCACCGCCGTTATACTCGAAAATTCCTACCATATGCATGACAGAATCCATAAAAAATTCTGCTGTACGGTCATCCCCCTCAATCGTATCCTTTAGGAAATCCTTTACTTCGCTGCTGACACCGTCTATGGCGAATGTGACATGCTCCGCATTCAGCCGCTCGTGGCATCTATCGAAATTCTGCCGATAATCCATTGCAAGCGCAAGCCACAGATTCAGCATGAGAGCCGCAAGGAAGATAAGCACAATAATCGCTATGGTCTGTCCCTTTGCCTTTCGTAGATTAGAGCGTACAAGAAGAAAACTTTTTCCCATTTCTACCACCCCATTTCCGCAAGGAATGCGGCAAGTTTTTCCTGCCTGTCGGCATCTTCCGCTAAACCATTCCCAGAGGGCATCCCGTCATTCGTGCCTCTATATTTCCCCAGATTACACTCTCCCAGAATCACGCCGTCCTTTAAGTACAGGATACGGTTGCCACGTCTTGCAGAGCGCATATCGTGCGTCACCATGACGATGCTCTGTCCCATCTCATTGAACCGGGTCAGCGTATTCAGCACGTCCAGCCCAGTCTTGGAGTTAAGGGCGCCTGTAGGCTCGTCGGCAAACAGGATTTCCGGGCTGTTGATTAACGCCCGTACCATTCCCGCCCGCTGCGCTTCCCCGCCCGAAATCTGCGAAGGAAACTTCTTTTGTGTCTCTTCGGAAATGTCTACGGCGGCAAATAATTCTTTTGCCTTTGCATAGATTGCTTTCTTGTCTTTGCTGACAAGCAGCCCTGCGGACATGACATTATCCATCACAGACATTCCGTCAATCAGGTAAATCTGCTGGAATACAAATCCACAGTGAGCGCGCCGGAATACGGCGAGTTCGTCCTGATTCAGATTCGATATAACCTTCTCCCCAAAGGTAATCGTACCAAGGGTCGGCGTGTCCATTCCTGACAGCGCGTACAGAAGCGTTGATTTCCCCGCCCCACTCGCGCCCATGATTACGGTAAAATCACCCTGATACAGTTCAAGGTCAATATTTTTCAGAACGTGCTGGAGATTGCCGCCGCTGGAAAAGGATTTGCTTAGATTCTCTGTTTTCAGTAATATTTTTTTCATATCAAAACTTCCTTTACTACACTGACTATTAGTTACACGTTCTATTCTATTGTCCGGATTCTTAGATGTCTTTAGGCAATTCTTAAAGATTCCTTAAATGTCCCAATACCGAAGAAATTGAAAACCTACCAACTTAAAATAAGGCTGTTGCAAAAAGCAAAGATTGCACAATATATAGTGTAAATAGCATTGCAATCACACCATATATTGTACATATCCTCTATTTTACAACAGCCACAACAGAGCTACTTTATAACAGAAATTAGAGAGGATACACCTAAGATCCTCTCTAAATATCAACAATCAAAACCTTCCTTTATAAATGATATTACACCAACGAGAAAATCTCCTTCACTACATACTGTAAGCAAAGACCCTAAAGTATGGTGTAAATTCATTACATAGATGATAACATTTATTTCAATCCATGTCAATATTTTTTAATTTGTGTATAGTTCTCAACAATTTTCTGTAATGCAATGTTATATTTGTCATCAATTAAATATGTCCAAATACTGATATCTTTTTTCAATTATACATCAATGTCCGGATTTTTACCACCCAAAAGAATTCCTACACTCACCTTCAACCCATGCTCCCCGTTTTCTACTCCAAGTTCTCCCCCCATCTCCCGCATAAAATAATCCGAAATATACAGCCCAAGCCCGGCGCCTTCCACATTCCCCGCATTGCTTCCCCTCTTAAACTTCTCCTTCAAAAGCGGCAGCTCTTCTGCACAGACGCCTCCTCCATAATCTTCCACACATACGCCAAGCCGCTGCCCTTCCCTTCGCACCGTCACATCAATCTCCGTGCCTGCATATTTATAAGAATTAGCAAAAATATTATCAAATACCTGCTGTAACCTGAGAGAATCCGCATACAGTATACAGCCCGGGATTTCCGGAACCGTTGTGCGATGGAGATAATCCGCGCTCTCAAGCATTTCCCCAATCAGCCTGCTCTCCATATCCTTCGGCGTTACCGTAAGTCTCGTCAGCTCCTCTAACGTTGCCGTAAAGAGATTGGTTATAAGCGCATTAATCTGGTCTGCCTTTCGGATAATCTGTGTGTAGATATCTTTAAGCCTGTCGCTTTCCGCAAGCGCCGCCCCTACTTCTGACGCAGCCTTAATGCTTGCGACGGGCGTCTTAATATCATGGGACAGCTTCGCGACAAGCTCCTTCTTACTGGCATTGGCTTTTGCCTCTGCCATCCTGGCCTTTTTAAGCTCCGAGCGCATGATGTCAAAACTTTCCGTAAAGGCGCCGAAAAGATTCTGCCTGTCCATGGTAAGGGGAATGTCCAGATTGCCGCCGGCAACACGCTGTGCAAATCCCTTTAGCTTTTGAAATGGTTTTATAATCACATGGTTCATATAAATGAAAGATCCGATACAGATAAAACATTGCAAAAGCATAGCTGCCAGTATTACGAGAATCAGCGTCTGTTTCTGCTTCTTAAAAATCTGCCCGCTGTCATTCGCAATGATAATCTTCCCTACAATCTGACCGTCAACCGTAAGGTCGAGTATAGTATCCCTGTGAATCACAGCCATATTAACGCTTTCACTAAGTCCCGATTCCGTTCTGAACAGCACCGCCCCCTCCATATCCAGCACGGCGTAAGCAAGGTCTGTCTCGTTTTTGTGTTCTTTTATATGCTCCCAGTCCGCCTGAACTTCCTGGACTGCCTCATTTACCAGGACAGAATCCTGGCTGTCATCCGTCCCACGAAAAGCAAACAGTAACACAGCCGCCGCTTCTGCCGCAAAAAGAAACAACAGACCAATTAAAAAAATATTTTTCCATTCTCTTTTCAAGAATCTGACCCTCCGCAAAATCTGTAACCGTCGCCCCATACGGTGATGATATATTCCGGCTTACCGGGATTGCGCTCAATCGCTTCCCGGATTTTGCGGATATGTACATTCAATGTCCCATCGCCTGTGAACCTGTCCTCCCAGACCTGCTCAAACAATTCCTGCTTTGAGACTACCTTGTTTTCATTCTTAACTAAGTAAGACAAAAGTTTGAATTCCAACGCCGTCATTTTGACTGCATTTCCGTCAACCGACACCTGTTTTGCCTGAAAATCTACGGTCAGCCGCCCGTCGGAATACCCCGTATCTTTGGCGTTCCCACAATGCCCAAGCCGTTTCAGCATTGCCTGGACCTTTGCAAGCAGGACGCCGAGAGAATAGGGTTTCTGGACATAATCATCCCCGCCGATATGGAAAGCAATAATCTTATCGTCGTCGCTTGTGCGGGCAGAGATAAACAGAATAGGAATCTCCGTCTTCTCCCGCAGTTCCCGGCACAGCTCAAAACCGCTGCCGTCCCCTAAGTTGATATCCAGAAGAAGCAGGCTCGCAGTATCCCTCAAAAAGAACTCCCGGCATTGGGAAACACTGTATACTGCCGCCGTACTGACTCCGAACAGGTTAAAATATTCCGCCGTACTGTCTGCCAGAAGTTTCTCGTCGTCTATAATCAAACAATCGTACCGCATCTTTCCCTCCATGCACATCATATCTTCACAGGCTTTGCATCCCTCTTCTCGCCCATGTATATGAACTCATTATATCCAAAGGCCTTGTAGATTACAAGCGTATCTGCCTACTCTTCTGATCTCCGTTATATGAATCAACGGCAAAAATTCACCCCAATTCCTTTCCGTCTCATGAATCTTCGGAATATGTATTCATTCGCTGCTATCTCCATCCGGTCGTCTAATTTTTCAAGCCTTACTGCCCCATATTTTCTCACAAGCGCTCTCTCGAGCAAATAGTCACAGATGCGGGAATTTTTCGGAAGCAGCGGCCCATGCAGATATGTACCGATTACATTTTTGTAAATCACCCCTTCATAACCGCTCCTCCCGCCATTGCCAGCGCCGTATAAGACCTTGCCGAAAGGACGGCAGCCGTTAAGATAGGTCCGCCCTCCATGATTCTCGAAGCCCGCCACCGGAATATCCGACAAATCGCTCTCCAATATAATATTCCCTATCAGCCGCTCCTTTTCCTGTTCCGTATAGATATCCAGTAGATTTAAACCTTCTATCATTCCTTCGTCGGTCCGATAATATTTCCCAAGCAGCTGATATCCGCCGCAGACTGCAATCACGACTCCGTTATCTTCTACATAATCCCGGAACTGTTCCCGTATCTTCCTGAGGTTCTGGCAGACGATTCTCTGTTCCCGGTCGGAGCCTCCTCCCAGAAGCACGATATCCACCTTTGAAAAATCAGCAGCACACAGTCAAAGGCTTCTTTCGCCGCCAGTTTCACTGCGTCTCCGCCGTTTTTTGCAATTTGTACCATACAGCCATGGGCCCTGAGGATATCTGCCCAGTAAGTCCGTTCTGCCATATCGTCATCCACCAGCAAAATCCTCCAAGCGCCTCCATATGCGTCCTCCGTTCTTTCCACTCCCCCGGACCCTCTCCCTGTCTGCCCGTCATTTCGCAAAATTTCCGTCTCTGTCTTAGATAAAAAGCGCATATAAGCGTGCTGTAAACTGTTTCGCCGCTGTCTTGATACCGGAATATCGTGTCCATTCTTTGTCTCAACGCAGTTGATACCGATAGACTGAATATAATGAAAATTGACGAGATAAGAACGGTGTGTCTTGAAAAACTCTGGCCTGCCCAAAAGTTTCTCCTCAAAATCGGCCAACGCTGCCGTCACCTCATAGACGGTTCCGTCTGCCAGATGGAAGGACACCGTCTTATCAATCACCTCCACGAATTCAAGCCTGGAAAAAACGATCCTCACAACGCCCTTCCGGCTCTTCAGCACGAACCCCTGCTCCTCCTGCCCGGACAATTTACTTCCTATCCGGTAAAGCAATGGGAACAGCGCATCTGCCTCTATCGGCTTGAGCAGGTAATAATACGCTCCCACACTGTAACTCTCCACCGCAAATTCCGGCGAGGAAGATACGAAGATAATCTCAACATTTCTGTCCCGCTCCCTCAATTCCCGTGCAGCCTGCACCCCACTTTTCCCCGAAATGGATGCGTCAAGCAGAATAAGGTCGTATTCTCCCCCTTTTTGCCCGCACAGGAAATCGGTGCTGTTCTGAAAGGAACGGCAGTCTATATTCTCCCCGCTGTTTAACTGGTATTTTGCAATCAGCTCCGAGAGGCGGGCAAGTTCCTGCTCATCATCATCGCAAATTGCGATCCGCATGGTTCAAGCCTCCTTACACAAATCTTTGTGCTTATGTACCATATTATATCTTGAAAATATACTGGTTTTTGCGTACTTAACATGGTATAATTTGTCCATCAGGTATATGCCGGATAATCTATAAGCGAAAAGGAATGGTAAACATGGTTACATCGGTAGACTCCTATATCTCCCATCATGGAGAACATCTGTGGGATTTTGAAATTTTATCCGACTTTCAATATGAAAATGTTAATCGTATTCATCCCTTAAAACAAAGGGATGTTTTTGAACTTATAAAAGCTGTTGAAAATGATTCTCATATTATAGGTATCATTGTATTCGGAAGCGCTATCCGTTTCGACTGCCATTCTATGAGCGACTTGGATGTATTAATCATACGGGACGATTCCCTTCTGAAAATCGACGCCTCGTTATCAGAAGTAAGAAGTGAATTAGACATTATCTTTCATTCAAAACTAGGCAGCCGTTTGAAAACAGAGATAAGCAAAACCGGTGTAATCGTATATAGGAGGCGGCAAGATGTGTGATATTCGTTTTTTCAAATCTGCATATCATTGCTATGATGTTGCAGCCAAACTGATGAAATATTACAAACAGGATGAAATGTACCTAAACGATGTTGCATATAATCTGCAGCAATTATTACAGATTGGATTGCTGCAAATCAATATGAAATTGAAACCTGGGAGTCTGATACCAGATATAATTTTGATATGAGCCTTGAATTTGAACGTATTCAATGCGGACTACAGGAAGTGAAGCTATTCCTGGATAAAAACCATATGAGCTATACCCTGAATCCAGAACTCGGCAAAGACATGCAGGAGAAGCTGAAAGCAAAACTTCCGCAGACACTTACCATACATGATAATTTTGAATGGAACTGTTATTACAGTATTTTCAAAAAGCAGTTAGTCAAGTAAATACATCTCTTCTGTGCCGGGACTGTCTGAAAACCTCATTTTCTGACAGTCCCTTTTGTTTTCGCTAATTCTTAACTTATAACATTTCCGCAAAAGCAATCCTCTTAATCCCGAATTGTTCTGCCACCCCTGCCGTACTCTCATCAAATCCCGATTTGGAGAAAACAAAGTAATATTTTTCCGGACACGAGAATATTTCTCCCCGTTCCACAAGGGTCTGCAGAACACCTGCATCCACCAATTCATTCCTCCACTTGCACTCTCCAAAAAGCATCTGCCCTTCCCCGGGCGCCACAATATCAATCTCTTCTTCCCGTTTCTTCGCCGGATTCGTCCCCCACCATCTACCCAATTTCCCGAAGAAAAACGGCAATGTCTGATAGACATCCGGGCGATACAGATATTGTCTGCAAATCTCTTCAAAAACACTTCCCATGAACGAACTAATCTGAGTCCTCACAAACTCCGTATAGACAAATTCTCCCGTCCCCATGGCAATCGCCGTAGTATTCGGGCGTACAAACCGATACCAGAACAAAAACATGCTGTCTTGAAGACGATAAATCGTCTTTCGGCTGGTTTCCTTTTCCGTAATCGGATGTTCTTTTTCCACAATCCCAATCTCTATCAAGGAGGACATAAAATTACTGCACGCACTGCTCTCAAGCCCTGCCTTCACAGAAATCTCATTCAGCTTACTTGCCCCGCCCGCGATCGCCGAAATAATCGAATGGTAAGAAGCCGGGGCTCTCATCTCCTGTTTCATCAAATTGACCGGCTCTTCAAACAATGTCCCATTGTCGTCAAAAAACAGTGATATCAGATTTTCATCCACAGACATATGGTTCTTGATTCTGGAAAGATATTCCGGCACACCGCCTGTCACGCCATAGAGCACCGCCTGCTCTTCCGGCATAAACCCCTCCAACATTTCCCTTGATTCAAAGAAGGTAAACGGACGGATTCTAAATTGCGCCGTCCTTCTGCCATACAACGGACTTTTATAGCCAAGCACCTGATTCTCCATAAAACTCATAGACGATCCGCACAGAATCAGAAACAGGCGGCTGTCTTTCCAGCAGGTGTCTATATGCTTCTGAATAATGGAGGAAATCCCCGGATAGGACGCCGCCAGATAAGGATACTCATCAATGGCAAGTATCAATCGTTTTTTCTGGCAAATCCTGTCAATATCTGCAAAAAGTTTTTCAAAATCACTGTGGACGGCATCGATTCCACGCCATTTCATGACCGCATGGGACAGCCCGTCCAGATTCTCTTTCATCGTCCCTTCAATGGAAATGTAAGAAATTGCCTGCTTTTCTTTGATAAACTCTGCAATCAGCGTCGTCTTACCCACCCGTCTGCGTCCGTAGAGTACGGCAAATTGAAAGTTGTCCTCCCGATACATGCTTTCTAACTTTTTTAGTTCTTTTTTCCTTCCCGCAAACATATTTCACCCCTCCCAAATTACTAAGTCTAAAATTACTAAGTGTAGACTTAGTAATTTTAGACTTAGTATATCACATCTGAGAAATTTAAACATAGGAAAATATAATTTGCAGAAATATAGTCAAAAAATCTTTCCTACCCCCATCATGACCAGCGCCATCCCACCTGCCATGGCATAAAGTTCATTGACGACCAGACAGATTTTCATAATCGGGTTCTGCACTTTCCCTTTCATATATACGGCAAATGTGAATATTCCCGCTAAAATCATAAAAACTGCATAGCATCCTATCGTAATCTCCGCCGCCGGCGACTTGAGCGCCCACTCATGACGGCGCAGCAGCAATATTGTCCATGGCAGGAACACCATCACGCCTGCTGCCCCTGTTAAAATCCCTTTCATACTTTGCTTCATTCTCACTTATCTCCTTTCACTTCTCCCGAAATATCCTACCGCAACAGCAAGGCAGATTCCGGTGAATCCAACTGCAATTGGAACCCACGGATTGAAATCCATTTTCATTTCCGCAATATTTGCCGCCAATTCCCCATACTTCGCCGTAATGACGTAAAATGGGTAATCCATTGGATAGACAAACCATACCTTTGTGTTAATCATCAGGACTGAGGGCACAATGGACGCCAGTCCGATTCCTACTGAGAATATTGGCGTATGGATGCACACAGACAACATCCAGAAAAATGCAAGCATCGGCACTGCCGAGACATACATCGCCACTGCCTGTTTCCACACAAACAACGGCGGCAGTAAAAATTCATAGCCTTGTGTCTGTGATGCGACAGCGGCGCTGATATAATACATTCCAATCATCATTGCAAACTGGATTGCCGCCAGCATCAACAGAACGGCATATTTTGCCAGACATAATCTACCCGTACTGATTGGCAGCGCCAGCATCCGCAGGATACCATTGCCGCTTCGTTCCGTCTGGGCAAGCATCACCGTACACACGACCATGGCTGCCGGAAACATGAACCATGCCATTCCCATGAACCCCTGAATGAAAAAATTATGCTCTGGGGAAATTCCTTCCGCCTGCATCCCAAAATTCAAATGGGCGTTCAAAATGGAAGGAATCCATAGCATCACCGCCGCAATCCCCAGAATTAACAAGATTTTGGAACGGCGTATCTTCTTCCATTCTACGCCTACTAATACCGGAAAACTCATGTCAAAGACCTCCTGACCTTCAAAAATATCATTTCTGCCGCAAAAACCAACAGGATTTCCACTAAAGCGGCAATCAGATAGCCCGCCGTTTTTCCTGCCTGCGTCTCTCCCAATATCTGGAACGGCAATGCAAACGGAAAAATTGACAGGGCAAAATATTTCACAGGAATCATCGTCGCCAGAAATACACATACCACATCAATTCCAAGGGAAATCCACATATTCCTGCACACCGAAGCGAACAGAAGGGATATGGCGGCGACCGGAAGCAGCATACAGAAGAAATATCCAAAGTTCTGGAATAAATCCTTTGCATTGCTTTCCCCTCCGAACCAATGCATGGTACAGAACATCAGCGATACCATCTCAATCGTCAGGATTACCGCGCATATTAGGGATAGCAGAATAAATTTCCCCAGAAATATCCCCTCTTCCCTGACGGGGAGCGTCGTAATCCGCTGGATGGCATTTTCTGCGTACTCTGTATGGTACATCATACAGGCAACGGTGATAACCAGAAGCATATTCAGCATTGCCATCATCTGCCAGTCTGCCTGAAGGAGCGCGCTAAGCGGCTGCTGCGAAATATTTGTATATTGCTCCGAACGGACCGCCAACTCTAATATGGGAATGAACGCCGCCAGACAGCCTCCAAGCAGACAGCCGGGGATGATACCTGTCCTTCTTATTTTCTTATACTCTAACGCCGTATTCATTGACATATGGCCTCCCCCCGCCTCTGTGCATATTATCTTGTTCTATGATTGCAAGAAATGTATCTTCCAGATTGTCTGTGGGATACCCTTTCAATTTTCCTTCTTGCTTTAATTCTTCAAGCGTCCCCTCGAACAAAAGCCTCCCTTGGTTCAGAATGCCGATATTATCCGCCATCAGCTCTATTTCCGCGAGGAGATGGGAGGAAACCAGAACCGTACAGTTAAGCTTTTCCGGCAGTGAACGAATCAAGGTACGTATCTCGTGGATTCCTACCGGGTCAAGGCTGTTGGTAGGCTCGTCAAGGATTAGAATCGGCGGTCTGCCGATGAGCGCGCTTGCGAGGCCAAGCCGCTGCTTCATGCCCAGCGAATACTTCCTTGCAAGCCGTTTTCTCCACTTACTAAGCCCGGTTAGTTCCAACGCGTCATCCACCGCCGACTTGGGAAGCCCTAAGATTCTGCGTACAATATCCAGATTCTCTTCGCCGGTAAGATTGCCGTAGAATGACGGGGCTTCAATGAACGAACCGACTTCCTTTAAAATACGGATTCTGTCCTGCGGGTACTTCTTCCCGTCTATCACGAAATCTCCGCTTGTCGGCTTCGTAAGACCTAAAAACATTTTCATTGTCGTAGATTTCCCTGCGCCGTTGGGTCCCAGAAATCCGTAAACCGTTCCTTTCGGGACATGAAGGTCTACATTGGATACTGCTGTAAATCCTGCGTATGTTTTCGTCAAATGATGGGTTTCAATGATATTCATGTGTCTACACTCCTTTGCTGTTTTCTACTCTTACAGTGTATACCGCCAACCTTACAGCCACATTCCCGTAACCTTACATCTACCTTACATTTTCTCAAACGGCTCGATTTTCAAACTGATACATGATATGATTGATACAGAAAATACTATAACGTAAAAGGAGCGGCCCTATGATACCAAATTACCTGAAAAATAAGCGCATACTACTCGTAGACGATGAACCAGAGCTGCGGGATATGGTTCGTTCTATTTTATTGGAAGAAGGATTCACGAACCTTCGGACTGCCGGCAGCGTCCGGGACGCCCTTGATGCTGCCAATGTATTTCATCCTGAACTGGCAATCCTTGACGTTATGCTTCCGGACGGAGACGGGTTTACCTTGATGGAACAGTTGAAATATGCTTCTGACTATCCGGTCTTGTTTCTGACTGCCCGGGGCGAGGACGGGGACAAATTCAGAGGTTTTGGGCTGGGAGCAGACGACTATATGGTCAAACCATTTCTTCCAAAGGAACTTGTCTTCCGTATCGCTGCAATTCTGCGAAGAACCTATAAGGATGAGAATCCGCTGGTGACGCTGAAACATTGTGAGATTGATTTTGAACGGGCGGAGGTTCTGCGGCGAAAGGAATGTGAAGCCAAACCGGGCCGGCGCATCCCCTTAACAGCCAAGGAATATGAGATTCTTCTCGCCCTCTATCGCAACGCCGGGCGTATTGTAACCATCGATACGCTGTGCGAAGCCGCTTGGGGAGATAATCCCTATGGATATGAAAACTCCCTGATGGCGCACATCCGCCGCATCCGGGAAAAGATTGAAGCCGCCCCTTCTAAGCCGGAATCTCTGATCACCGTCAAGGGGCTGGGATACAAACTGATAGTGCAATTGGAGAAATGAACATGAAAAGCGTTCCTAAATTAATCCGGCGTTTTCTCGCCATTTTGATGCTGAGCATCATCCTGCTCTTCTTTCTGAATATTGTTGTATTGATTACCCTTAATTTGCAGCAGACACCCGGGGCTTCTCCTTGGACGACCGCTGTGGAAACCGGCGCCGCCCTGCAAAAAACAGAAGAAGGAGACGGTTATGTTCTTCCAAAGGACGCATCCCTGATATTGTCCAACGAAAATGTCTGGGGGATGCTGATTGACGACCACACCCACCGGGTCGTCTGGCACACAGACAATCTCCCCGATGAAATCCCCTTGGAATACTCCCTGTCGGATATCGCCGCCCTTACCCGCGGTTACATCATGGATTATCCTGCTTTTCCCGGCGAATCCGCGGATGGCCTGGTCGTCCTTGGCTATCCCAAAGACCGCTACTGGAAACATTTGTATCCCAACTGGGACTATCATTTTATAGCAAATTTACCCAAATACCTATTGAATGTGTTACTTGTAAACGCGGTTCTTATCTTTCTTATTTACTTTACCGCAAACATGAAACTTCTGCGCTCTGTAAAACCTATTACAGAAGGAATACAAAAACTGCCCACCAAAGAACCTGTTTTCGTGAAGGAAAAAGGGTTGCTGTCCGAGCTTGCCGCGAATATCAATCAGACTTCAAGGATTCTGGAATCTCAGAATTATCAGTTAAGGAAAAAAGAGAATGCCCGCGCTAACTGGATTGCAGGAGTTTCCCATGACATCCGCACACCGCTTTCTATGATAATGGGGTATGCCGGGCAGCTTGAGGAATGCCCGCGCCTTACTGCGGATGAACGCCGGAAAGTGTCTGTAATCGTGAGACAGTGTACGCGAATGCGCGACTTGGTCAATGACTTGAACCTTGCGTCAAGGCTTGAGTATGACATGCAGCCCCTTAACAGGACGCGGGAAAATGCCGTCGCTATTGCGAGGCAGGTCGCCGTTGATTTTATCAATATGGACGTCAGCGGAAAATATTCCATAGAATGGAAGACCTCACCGGAGATTACAGATTGTTCTGTTTCTGTGGATAAAAATCTGATTTGCAGGGCAATCTCTAATCTGATTCAAAACTGCATCAACCACAATGCAGACGGATGTACCATCTATGTCTCCGTGCTTAGGAAAAATACTTGGGAAGAAGCTGGCGATGAAGCTCCCGGGGATGATAATGATTCTATGGGGAACTTGGGAGTCTGTATCCTCCGAATAGAGGATGACGGAACGGGTATGTCGCCGGAAATCATTCACAGATTGAACTCTATGCCTCATTATATGGTGTGCGACAGTAATGCCCCAAAACAGCAGCATGGACTGGGGTTATTGATTGTCAGGCAGATTGCCAAATCACACGGCGGGGATATGCGAATGTGCCAGAGCGCTTATGGGGGATTGTGTGTAGATATTCTGTTACCGTTCATTCCTGCAATCTGATGCAAATTGGGACAACATCTTGCAAAAAGCAATTTTCAGACACACTCTAGTACTCCATCCAGTCAGAAATCAAAGTACTGGGCTGTCTGGTTCGTGCCAGTGCTAGGCAAAATTTCGACGGCGATGTGGGCGCATCGACTAGGAATTTTAACGACGCAATGGTGCGAAACAGACAGTTCAGGACTTCGGTTTCTGGCCGGATGGAGTACTACATTAGGATAAAATTTTTATTTTGTGAAAAAGAAATGTATCTTGCAATTAAAACCTGCATATGCTATAATGCCGTTAGGCAAAGAAATGTGGAGAAATCCATGTAGGCAAAGAACAAATCCCCCGACCGTAATGGCGTACAGTCGAGGGATTTTTCTTTTCTTTTTATAGTGGCAAAGCACCCACTAGGCTATTTGTTGCCTTTGTCGTGCCTGTCTAGCCATTTGCTGATGAGGTGGCAAACCACACCTGCTACGACAGTCACAAGAAATGTGAAGAATAACTCCATGCAAACACCTCCTCCCGTTGCCGGGTGTAGGTTAGACAACACAAGCATTATAACATATCAAGGAGCATTCTTCTATCTCTTTCTTAAAAGACTTTACTTGCATCGGATTGCAGCTGACACAATCCAATGCAAGTAAAGTAGAATATATTGAAAGGAGGGTTAGCATATTATTATGGAAGAAAAGAAAAAGCTTCCGATAGGAATTGAATTTTTCAATCATTTCAAAACCGACAACTATTACTATGTAGATAAAACAGGCTTTATCAGCGAACTTATCCAGACAAAGGGCAGTGTAAATCTTTTTACAAGACCGCGCCGTTTCGGGAAAAGCCTGAATATAGACATGCTGAAATCTTTTTTTGAGCTTGGCGCCGACGCCTCTCTGTTTGAAGGGCTGAAAATAGCACAAGAACACTCTCTCTGCCAGCAATATATGGGAAAATATCCTGTTATTTCACTCAGCCTAAAGGACGTTGACGGTGAAAATTACAAAGTAGCCTATGACAGCCTTGGGATTCTCATCAGTGAAGAGGCTGAACGCTATAGTTTTCTCATTGACAGCGAACAACTGACGACCTCCGAAAAAAATAAATTCCAGAAGTTAATGGACGGAGATTTTGAAAACAGCGCTTTCCTGTATAACAGCCTGAAACACGATTTCAGACGTCCGTTTTGGAGAATATTTTGGATTCACGGACGAAGAAGTCCGGGCAATGCTGGCTTACTATGGGTTGGAAGAAAAGTATGTCCTATTCAAAGAATGGTATGAAGGTTATCATTTTGGGAATGTGGATGTGTACTGTCCATGGGATGTGATAAACCAGTGTGATAAGTTCTGTGAATCGAGAAATGCTCCAATGGAACCTCACTGGGAGAACAGCAGCAGTAATTTTATTGTAAGAGATATACTGGAAAACTCCTCTGAAACTACAAAATCTGAGATTGAAGCTTTGATTTCCGGTGATACGATTCAAAAAATGCTGATTCCGGAACTGACTTACACAGATTTGGATAACAAGGAAACCAGAATACGGCAGACGTATCTGTGGAGCGTACTTTTTGCAACGGGATATCTGACAGATGCCGAAGAACCGAAAGGTAAAATACATCGTCTAGCCATTCCGAACCAAGAAGTTCTTGGTATCTATAAAGAACATATCCTCTCTTGGTTTCAAACGAATGTTACTCAAAACGCAGCCGATTGGACTCGTTTCTGCAGGGCATTCATAGATGGCGACAGTCCAACGGTTCAGACTGTTTTCAACGAATTTATGTCAGATTCCATCAGTATTCGCGATACCTGTGTACACAATCATTGAAGTAAAATATGCGGAAAACGGAATCTTTGATTCTGCCTGCCAGAAAACGCTAAAACAAATCGACCACGACGGATATGTTTCCGCATGCAAACAAGAGGGCATGGAGACAATCTATAAATTTGGTATTGCATGTTATAAGAAAAAATGTAAAATAGTATGTGTACCGGAAATATAAAAAATGTAGTATCATGAAAAGACGAGGAGCAAACCATGAAAAATGAAAGATTTGAAGTAATCTACTCTCAAGGCAAATTGACTGTAACAGAAATTTGGGTAGACAAAGTAACCGGCGTGAATTATTTATACCATGTCAGCGGTTACTCAGGGGGATTAACCCCCTTGCTTGACCGGGAAGGAAAACCCATTATTTCTCCGGTCATTAACCAATAGCTGACAACTCCACTGGGGGAGAGGCGCAAATCTCCCTCCCCCTTTCCTCATTTATTCCACCAATTCCCCAAAATCTTCCCGCTCAAATTCCTGAATCGAAATATGCCGCTTATTGGGATTGGCATACACAAAGGTCTTGTCTACATTTTCCAGATAATTCTGTATCTTATCATTGGTGGCGCTGATAATCGCCTGGAAACCAAGCCCCCGTATCAGGGAAATACAGCTTGCCACCTTCTCCGCATCCATCTTGGAAAACGCCTCGTCCAACACCACCAGCCGAATCGTCGGGTTCCTCTGATACCTTGCCGGTGTATTGACTTTATAGACCTGGGCAAAACTCGCCAGAAGAGCCACATACAAGGGATTCTGCCCTTCACCGCCGGAGTTCTTCTTAATCATCCTGCCAAGCCCGATTGCCATATCCTTCTGCCCTTTTATAATCTGCTGCATATCGAAAGACAGATACGTGCGGTAATCTGCGTATTTATCCATATTCTTCTTCGCCTCATTCAGCTCCTCCGAAGTCGCATTCTCCGGCGGGATAAATACATGAATCAGCTCATTCATCAGCTCTCCGTACTGGTTCTCATGCTCCATGGTAAACATGTCAAGCTGGTTCTCCATAGTATCGGTCAACTGCGAAGGATGAATCTGCAGTGCGTCGTCCATGAACATCTTATAATACCTTCCGTCCGCACCCTTGTTCTTCGTAATCACAAACTGATACTTATCCTTCCCGAAATCCAGCCCGCTGATAATCCGGTTCAGCTCGTCTTTGCGCTGGTATGCCTCCCGGATGGCGCTGCGGATTTTGAAAATAAAGTCGTCCTTAAAATGCTCGACGGCAGAACGCGCCTGTTCTTTCGCAGACTCCCGGAACGCCTCCAACTCATCGCATCTGAGATTTTCCAGCAAATCATCGTAAGGAATATTATCCCGGATGGCTGTAGAGAATGTCCGGTTCGGGTAATTCCTCACATAGCTGCTGCGCTCCTCCACTAATTTCTGGTAAGCCTCCTCCTCGGCTTCACGAATCGGGTAGAGGTCTGCAAGACGCTGACGCTTGAGATAATCGTAATTCCCGGATTTTCTGCCGGAGAGATATTTCTGAAATTCCTGCTCATACCGTTCTAGCCGCTCTTCCTTTTCATCGAGCATCCTTCCGTCAACACCCCCGCCGTCAGGCACACCTGCCGCCTTCCCTGATTCTGCCCGCAGTTTCCGCCGCTGCTCCATAATCCCATTCTCCGCCTGCAAAAGCTCCTCGCGCAGTTTTTCAATCTCCTTCTGGTAATTCCAGATGGTTTCCTGCACCTTAACCACCTGAGATTTCTTCACATCCTGTCTTTCCTGTAACTCCCGCTTCTTTGCCTCCCATGCATCCACAGACTGGCTCTTTAGCATCTCAAGCTTCTTTGCAATCTGGCTCTTTTGCTTCATTTTCCCGGAAATCTGCCGGATATCCCCAAGCTGCCCCAGATAATCCCCCATTGGCTGGCTAAGCCTCTCCAACTGCATCGTCTGGCGGATTTCCTCCAACTGCTCCTGCAAGGGCAGCCGTTCCTCCTGCAGCCTCTGGCACTGCTCTTCCAGACGGCGAATTCTTTGGCGCATACTGACATCTCCGATATAAGCGCATCTGGTATAATTTTCCGGGTGGATATGCTGCAGACGGAAACTATGGTACAACACGCAGTCCGGCGTAACGCCAATCTTGCAATCCCTAAGCTCCTCCACAGTCTCGCACTTCATGACATTTCCCAGAAAGAAATCGATATACGCCTGTACATACGGCTCTTTCGCCAGCACCTCTTCTGCCAGCGCGCCTTTCCTTGCAGGGTGAGATTCCTTCATCACCTTCTCCGTATCCAGCACAGACGCCCGGAAGAACTTCTTCTTATCCATCTGCTGATAAATATCCATGGCAATCTTCGCATACGCCGGTTCTACGATGAGCAGCAGCTTGTTATTTCCCATATAACCCTCGACCGCATTCTGCCAGCGTTCGTCTTTCAAATCTAATAAATCCGCAAGAATCTGAACATTGACAAATTTCCCGCAGCGCTCATGAAGGCGTCCCCGCAGCTCGAACCTTGCCTCTTCCAATTCTCTCGGATACGCTTTCTTCCCCTGTTTCAAGGATTTCAGCTCTTCCCTTGCCTCACGCTCTTCCTTCTTAATCCGCCGCAGTTCAGCGTCCGCCTCCTGCCTTTGCTCCTCCAAATCCTCCTGGATGTCTTGTAAGCTGCCCATGAGCCGCTCAAGCTCTTCTTCCGAAATGTCTTCATCCGCAAATTTATCAATATCCCACAACACCTGATTGGGCGTTACATCCTTGTCCTTCCACTCTTTCAGCCGCTCTGCCGTCTGCTGCCATCTCGCCCTGCTGTTTTCCAGACGCCTAAGCTCCGTATCCACAGCCTCCTGCTCCGACTCAAGCCCCAGGTAGCCGCTATTCGCAATCCGCAGGATGACCTCCTCATATTCTTCCTGGATTCCCCTCTGCTCTTTTTCAAGTCCGGCTTTCTGATTTTCACCGGCGGCAATCTCTTCCTGACGGCTCTCAATCTTGTCCCGGCATTCCTGCACCTGTGCCGTAAGCCTCAGCATTTCCAGACGCTCGATTTGGTAGGCACACATTTTCGCAGCCTCGCGTTTCCCGTCATAATCCTCATAACGCTCCCTAATCTGCGTAAGACGCCGGATTTCCTCCACAGTTTCCTCAATCTTTCCCCGCATCCGCCCATACTGCATGACGCTCTCCTGCAAGTCCTCGATATGGATATCCTGCTCCATGCAGATGTATTCTTTCACAAATTCCTCCAGTTTGATGTTCATACGGAACGGAATTGCCCGCTTGAACAGTCTTGGGAACTTCTCCATATCCAGTCCGCCCAGATAGATATCATAGAGCTGGCGGCGGAAACGCTCGTTGCTTGTGCCGCAATAGAACTGTTCCGGTGAAAATGTCCTTTGCAGATATTCCCGCAGTTCAAGAGAACTGAAACACCGTTTTCCAATCCGGTAGCCGTCTTTCAGAAACTCCCCCGTATGCCAGAAAAACAGCCGGTTTACATCGTTGGTCGCCGTATCCACATCGAATACCACACCCACGCACTGTTTTTCCTTCGTGTTGGTCTGCTCCATCTCCAGCACGATGGTACTGGAAAAATTCTGGTTCCTCAGGTATTGCGCCTCATTGTTCTCGCTGATGTTGACCATGCCCCGCAGGTATTCAATCAGGGTGCGGTCAGAATCGTCCGCCGCCGCCTTGTTGAAGAACCCTCTCCCGTCTGTGCTGGCGTACAGTACAATCTGCAAGGCATCGATGACTGTGGACTTTCCGCTTCCAGAATGTCCGGTAAAAAAATTGATTCCCTTGCTTAACGTCAGTACTTTCCTGTCTATGTAATGCCAGTTATTCAGGCATATCCTCGATAGCGCTTTGAATGGCTGTTTCGTCTCCAAGATTGTCCTCCTCCCCGAATGTCGCCAACAGTTCCCGAATCTCGTCCCCCAGCAATACGGCATTGATACAGGGGTAAATGATGATTCTCGTCTGCTCGTTCATTTCTTCTAACGTCTCTAGCGGCTCAATCATCTGGTATTTTCTCAGAAGTGCGATTGTGCGCCTCATTTCTGTGACGGAAGGCAGGCTTTTCAGTACCCGAAATTCCCCCGCCTTGCCGTTCATTGCGCCCAGCGTGGTCACGATATGGCTGCTTGAAGATACGCTCTCCATCTGCTCGTCGTAGATGAGTTTCAACACCAACAGGTAGATTGTCGCAAGCCTTGACAGCTTCTTTGTAAAGGCTTGCCCGCCTTGGATGTAGACGACGCCCATGTGTGCATTTTCTTTTAGGGTGATTCCTGCTATGGAAAAATACTCCCGCAAAAATTCCAGATGCTTGCTACACGTCCGGTATTCCTTTACGTACTGCATCCGCCCTGTGCGCCGGTCGTATCGGCGTTCCAGAAGATAGGTCTGGGAGAAGAGGGTCTTAATGACTTCTGTCAGCATGTCCTGTTCTTCCTGGGTGATTTGTTCAAAATATTCTATCAATGTTTACCTCCCGGCTTCAATCCGTACTCTTTGCCAAATATTTCTTGTTAGCTCCTCTTCCAACTACAAGAACAAGCCCCTCATTCACCATTTTTTTCATAAGAGTAAATGAGCGGGTACTTTTTATCTTCAACAACTCCTGCACTTCTCCATCCGTAATCTGCCCATTTTCATGAATAAAATCAAGAATCGTCTGCATTTGCGGCGTAATGTCCAGTAAATTACGATTTTTCTTTTCATCCTTTACAGCTTTGTTCATATTTGGAAGGACAATCTTAAATGTATTTGAAGTCACTTCGATACGCGGCTGTAAGGCACATTCCCTGTATAAAAAATATATCTTACGAATGCCTGTTCCATAAGACTCTATCAAATGCAGACGGTGGAATACTTCTGCAAGATTTTTATTACGGGGCTGTGAAATCCCGCTTCGGATATCGTCAGGTGATAAACCTTGAAGAAGCCCGCCGATAGAAATAAACTCCATTTCATCGTCATTGACATTAATAATAACACTCCCGCTAAAACTATAGTCACGATGGACAATTGCGTTGAGCAATGCTTCACGCAACGCTTCTTCCGGATAATCTTCCTGCTCAACCCTGTCTAAGCCTTGAAATGTTGCAACTGTTTTATTGCAGAGCATAAGATATGAAAATGTATCTTCAAGTTGTTTAAATACTGAGCCTGAAAACTCTCTGCTATCACGAAACTGGGTATTAGCATCATTGCCGAAAACCGCCACCTTTATTGTGTGCGCACATTGATCCGAAAGAATAAGCGCAAGGTTCGCATAAAGCGAATCGGATGAATCTGTGATACCAAGCGCCCGGTATTTTTCTTTCGTAAATTCTACATTATATTTTTGAAAAGCATTTTTTGCATGCCTGAAGGTAAGCTCTTGCTCCATAGAACGCATTTCTTCAAAAATATCTCCGTCTGAGACCTTAATCATATGACAGATTTGTTCTGGCGATGCCTGTGCGCTTGAAGCGCCCTGACGTATATATACTCCGCTTGGCTTCAAACCTTTTGATTTTAAATAATACGGCTTAAAACTGCCCTCGCTTACTCTGATTTTGACCACACGGTTATCCTGCAATGTGTATTTTATGAACATCGTTATATCCGGCAAAATAGCGTCACGAATTCCATTTGTAATTCGGGTATAGGTATCGTCAACATCGTCAATACCAACGATATCGCCGTTATCATCTATGCCGATATAAACAGTTCCGCCGTCTGTATTGGCAAATGCAATAATTTCTTTATAAATATCGTCTACAAACTGAGCCTTGAATTCAACGTTTTCCGTCTCAAATTTCATTTCAAATACCTCCATAGAGCATTATATTTATATTATACTCTATTTTTCACTAAAATCAATGAATAGGAGTGAATTTTCGCTGAATTTTTAGTTTTCCGCTCTTTCCTCTTGGTAATAATTCGCCTGCGCGCTCCAAAGGGCGGCGTATAATCCTTGCCCCTCTAGCAGCTCCTCATGGTTTCCCCTTTCTGCAATCCCTCCGGAATCAAACACCAGAATATCGTCGCAGAACCTACAACTGCTCATCCTATGGGTGATAAAGATACTCGTCCTGTTTTGTACCAGTTCGTCAAAATGCTTATATATCTCATACTCACTAATCGGGTCCAGCGCCGCCGTGGGTTCATCCAATATCATAATCGAAGCGTCCTTATATAACGCCCTTGCAATCGCAAGTTTTTGCATTTCACCGCCGCTGGCGCTCATCCCGTCTTCGTTAGACGAAAACATCGGCGTATCCAGACCGCCCGGCATCTTTTCCACCGCCCGGCTTACCCCCGCCCTTGCAAGGCAGTCCCATACCCGATCTTTCTCATAGTTCCTGGAAACGGCGATGTTTGCCCCCACTGGGAATGCGAACATGGCAAAATCCTGAAATACCACGCCAAATAGTTTCAGATATTCATGGTAATCATATTCCCGGATATCAACGCCGTTTAAGGTAATGATGCCCTCGGTAGGCTTATAAAGCCCGCAAAGCAACTTGATAAATGTAGTTTTACCTGCCCCGTTCCTTCCTACGATTGCCGTTTTGCAGCCGGCATGAATCCTGCAATTCACATTTTTCAGGGTCAGATTCCCATTCCCCGGATACTGGAAGCCCACGTTGTGGAATTCAATTTCATACTTCTCCTTTGCGCCGTCAGGAACCCGTAACGTCCCTCCCCTGCTTTCCTCCTCCATTTCCATAAAGTCAAGCAATCCCTGCATGAATTCACATTTTCTTGCAATTTCCCCGTTCGTCCAGACAATCCTTGTCATGTCGTCCATAAATTTGGTCATCGCCCCTACGTATTTGCTGAAAGAACCGATGCTGATTGCCTTGCTGCAGATTTTCCATAGAATCAAGGCATAAGAATAAACGGTAAACGCCATACTGATTCCCTGTCCTGCCAATTCTTGTTTTCTCTGGACTTCCCGCATCCTTTTATACAGCCCGGAAGACGCGCCTAAGAATCCGCTGAAATTCTGCAGAAGCATATCCTTCATACGGTACAGATGGGTCAGCTTATTTGCCTCCGGGTTTCCGTAAATCTGCTCCATATAGTAGGACAGCCCTTCCTCTGCGTCCCCGTGTTCCGCGTAAATCTGGTTCTGCTGCCCAAGGAAACGCCCGCTTGAGAAGAGCGTCGCCTTCATCACCACACAGACCGCCCCCAAAAAGCTGGCAACAGACACAATCACGCTGGCTTGCCCCATCTGCCCCCTTGCAAAACACATGCGGGCGACCATCCCAACCGCAGCCAGCCCGGATATGGCACAGCCAAATAGCTGCTGATACAGGAACAATATTTCTTCTAATCCCCCATACATGTCGATGGTTCGCTCTGCCAGATAGATTTTCCTCTTCACTGCCGGGTCTTCAAAGCTTTCAAAGGTCATAGACAGAGCCTTTTTCCTCATTAAAATCTTCAAATCCGTATATAACATCTGGTATTTTACAGCCCAGATTTTGGACAGCCGGTTCTGCAAAAGCCCAAACACCAGAGTAAGCCCCACCAGAATCCCAGAATGGAGCAAGGCTGTCTTCCATTCCTGTGCCAGCAAATCGTCAATTAGCATCGCCGAAATCACAAGCCCGGTGTAAAAAGTAACCGCTTCCATCAGGGCGGAACAGGCAGACATTCGGATGGCGCCAGGGTCTAATCGGTGAAGCAGCTTTAAAAGTGAAAGCCCTGTTTTATGAAACTTAAATTTATCAAACATATCCCTGCTCCTCCTTCCGATAGTATTTCGCCTGTATCTCATACATATTGGCATACTTCCCCTTCCGGCTCATTAATTCTTCGTGGGTTCCAACTTCTGCCACTTTCCCGTTTTCCAAAAACAGGATTCTGTCGCAAAATCTGGTGGAACTAAGCCTGTGGGATATAAATATACTTGTTTTCCCTTGGGTTAGCATACTGTATTTCTGGTATAACTCGTGTTCCGCTATGGGATCAAGGGCGGCGGTCGGCTCATCCAGTATCACCACGGGGGCGTCTTTATAAAGTGTCCTTGCAAGCATTAATTTCTGCATCTCTCCTCCGGATAACTGGATTCCCTCCGGGTCTAACGCCTTTGTGACGCTTGTTCTTTCTTTGTGCGGCTGCTTTTGGGTAAACTCCCAAAGCCCTGCCATAGTAAGTTTTTCTTTTAATTGTTCCCCGTCTGCCTCTTTTTCCGGAACGCCGGTCACATTATCTGCTATGGACGCCGCAAATGCGAACACCTCCTGGAAAGCGGCTGCAAATTCCCGGAAATAGCTTTCCTTGTCTATCCTGCGGATATCCGTCCCATCCAAAAGTATCCTGCCCCCCGCAGGCTCGTAAAGCCCGAGCAAAAGTTTGATGATGGTGCTCTTTCCTGCCCCGTTCGTCCCTACCAGCGCCAGTTTCTCCCCGCTGTTTACCGTAAAGTTCAGGTCTTCGATGCATGCTTTTTCCGCTTCGGGATATTGGAAACTGACGTGTTCCATGGTCAATGTGTGGGGTGTCCCGGGGTTCGGAGCATTTTCCTCCCCTCCCCTTTGTTCCTCGCCATAGCTTAGATAGTCTTTGAAATGTCCTACAATCGTATTGTTTCTGGTCAGTTCTTTGATATTGCCGAACAATCCCATAATCCACCCGTTGAATCCTGCCACGACTCCGATGTTTAACAGGAACTGCTCAATCGACATGCGTCCTTGGTACATCAGATAGATAAAACTCCCGTACACAATGATATCCCGGACGAATGCCAGAATCCGCTCCAGATTGTCGAAGAGCAGGTAATAACCTGCGCTTTTGTCCTGTAACTTCCGTGCTTTTTCCCGTATAGACGCAAACTCTTCTAAAAACCACTTCTGAGCCTGATAGATACGGATATCTTTGGCGCTCTTCTCATCCAATGTCGCCTGACACATGTATTGAAGCCGTGTGTATTCCCCGCCCAGCTCTTCCTGTACCAGACAGTCTTTCTTGCCGGTCAGCCTGCTTGCGAAGGCTGCCAATGATGTAAACCCAAGTAACATGAGGATGAAGAGCGGGTTCGCCGCGCCGATTACAATCCCATACGCCAACATTCCCAATAGGTTCACGCATATTTCCGTAAATTGTTTTAAAAAGATTTCAATCCCGTTCTGGTTTCCCTCATAGACCGCCCGTCTTGCCTTCTCAAACTGCCGCTGTCCTTGTGGGCTTTCACATAAATAGAATGGAATCTCCAGCGCTTTTTTCATGAGCCTTTCGCCCTGCTTATTCCGGAACAGGAACAGGATTTGCTCATATGTCCGTAGGCAATAGGTATCTGCCATCTGCAGGAGCAAAATTCCTGTTATGAAGAGTACCAGCCTGATAATCGGAGTCCCCAAGCCCCCGCCTTTTGCCATTGTTCCCACTACATAGCTTGGGAATACCGCGAGGAGCAACGGGCATAAGACCCCCAGCACAATGTGGAGAAAGGAATATATGTAAAAGCTTTGGAATCGGTCTTCTTTTAATAATCGCAGGGAAAATCTGAGATTATGGAATATATTGTATTTTTGCATATTACTCCCCCCTCTGGCATGCATTTATTGATAGCAGACATAATTACTCACAAAATGATCCATTAGCCTTATAATCTTTCCATCCAAATGATATTCTATTATACATTCCATGCATAACTCAAATATATCCCTATCTTTGCATTCTCCATTTTCCTTAAATGGCCATTCCATTATATTTTGCATAATTGACGCAACACAAATTTTACACAAATACTTCGCCCAACACGATACACAGACTTCATTATTATTCTTACAGTTTGTTTCCTGTATCTTAGCATTACATACTTCATCTTTTTCCAAAGCATATTTCTTGTCTCCCCAAAAATGGAAGCAATTATACTTTGTTCCATCATAGTCATAAGCAATTGAAAAATCTCGCATTAAATCATCACAATAATTAATGCTTCTCGATCCAAACGCCAAAGACATTAATGTACGATATAAATAAGGATTAATTCCGCCGCTTTGATGATTATCATATATTATCCGCGCTGACTCCCAGATATCAGTCTTAATTTCTTCCTTTGTCAGTCTATGGACTGGCAACAACTTTTCATCATTAGATAGCACTCTGCTTATTGTTGCCTTAACTCCTAAGCTTTTAAAAAAGCCATTAATATCATTATATGTATATCCAAGCTCTTCATGACATTTCGTATATGTTGCAGAACATTCAATTTTATTATAATTGATTCTTTTTGCTGTTTCAAGTCCTTGCATAACTTTAGCGTAACTTCCCTTTCCACGCAAAAAATCTGTAATATCCTGAGGACCGTCAATACTTATTGCCAACTTTACATTATGCTCTTTAAAAAACTTTAACATCTCTTCGTCCAAATACCAGCCATTGGTAACAATTTCGTAGTTTCCAATTTCTAACTTCTCATTAAATAGCGTAATTCCTCTTTTAATTAATGGATAGTTAATTAATGGTTCTCCACCAAAAAAAGAAACAATTCCTATACGGCTAACCCCTTCTCCTAAAATTTCTTCTATGATACTTTCGAATATTTCTACAGACATTAATTCATCTTTTTTAGAGGCATACTTTCCACCATCTGCATAGCAATATTTACATTTTAAATTACATTTATTACTCATATTAAGAACTATTTTAGAAATAGTTCCTTCATTTACAATCTGCTTTTCACTAATAAATTCATCATTTTATTCCATATATTTTTTAACATCATCTTTATTTGTTACTTTAAATAATTCTAGACTATTACCATTAAAAATATAACTTATATTTTTCTCCCCGAAAACCTTCAATAACTTTCTCAAATGTCCTCATCCTCTCATTATACTTTATTAAAATCTGCTTATTTATACCCAAAGGGCATCCCGTAATACATACTCCTTACAGGATAGAGTCCAACTATTCCATAAAAACATGCATTACGAGTTGGTCTTTATGGAAAAATACATACATGGCATAAAACTTATACCATGTATGTATTTTACATTACCGCCCTGCTCCACACGAATGTGACTGATAATGGCAACCTGTCTGTGGAGGTTTTATTACGCTTCGACATACAAACTCAACTTTTTCCATTTTCTCTCCCTCCCTTCAAAAAAGCTCAGGCTGTTTAAAAGGTACTAATAAACTTTATCAACATCCCTCTCACTTTTTTCATATTCAGCACCGGAAACATATATTGTTCCCTTACTGTGATTATAAAATATCACACACCACTAAATAATTCCATGTCGTCTCTTGTTTCTTTTTAATAACACAAAACGATAACTCATCTTTTAGCTTTTCAAGGAATGTGCCACAGGGTATACCTTAAATCAATACGGCAAAATTACCGACCTTTTCATATTGCACAACCTCCCCGCCAATATTATAATAGGTTCAGGAGGTGAGTACCAATGGGAACCTATCTGAATCCCGGCAATCAAGGTTTTTCCGGCATCCGCAACGACATCTATGTAGATAAAAGCGGACTTATCAGCCTGATTAACGACACAATTGACACTCCCCGCAGGCTGACCTGCTGCAGCAGGCCCCGCCGGTTCGGGAAATCTTTCGCCGCACAGATGTTATGTGCATATTATGATAAAACCTGTGATTCTTCCAATCTTTTTGACGACCTTGAGATAGCCGCAGACGGTAACGGCGGTTATAAGAAATACCGGAACAAATTCGACGTCATCTACCTCGATATCACGAACATCATGGGAGAAGCAGGGACCGAAGATTTACCTTCCTTTATCCGCCGCAAAATTACAGAAGAGCTTCTGGCTGCATATCCCAGCCTGAAAACAGACGACTCCTTCTCCACGACCCTGATTAACGCCACTGAATTAACAGGGAATAAGTTTATTGCGATTATTGACGAATGGGACGCCCCTATCAGGGAAACGCCGGCGGTTCAGAAGCAATATCTGTCATTCCTGCGCACATTGTTCAAAAGCAGCGGAACTACCGCCAGAATATTTGCCGCAGCATATATGACCGGAATCCTGCCAATAAAGAAAGACGGCTCACAATCTGCCATCTCAGACTTTCAGGAGTTTTCCATGGTCTGTCCGATGGAATTTGCCAAATATGCAGGCTTTACCGAAGCAGAAGTGCAAAAATTATGTAGCGATTATCATATGGATTTTGCTATGATGAAGCAATGGTATGACGGATATACACTGGAACATATGGATTCTGTGTACAATCCCAATTCCGTCATGAAGGCTATCCGAAACAAGAAATTCAATTCCTACTGGACAGAAACCTCTGCCGCAAAAAGCCTGATGGGATATATCAGCCTGAACTTTGACGGTCTGTCAGCCACTCTTGCCAAACTGCTCGAGAAATCCGGCTGGAATTCAATAAGGCAATCCGGGAGGTAAAACGTGACGATACCTTACGGCGTATCCGGGAAAGCGAACAGCTAATTTACGATACCGTCCACAAAAATTCCTCGGCCGTTGCCGCACAGATTGAAAAAATCCACGCAGAGGAAACCGCTATTCTTTACTACAATACTGAACAGGCATTGCGAAGCGTAATTAAATTGGCGTATTTTAGTTATAAAGACCACTATCTCAAATTTGAAGAACTGCCGTCCGGACAAGGATATGCCGATATTGTATATTTTCCGAAAAAAACTTCACCCTTGCCCGCACTGGTCATCGAATTAAACTGGAATCAATCCGCAAAAGGCGCAATTCAGCAGATAAAAGAGAAAGCATATCCGTCGGTACTCTCTGACTATGGAGGCGATATTTTGTTAGTCGGAATTTCCTATGAAAAAGACAATACAAAGACCTTCTTCCAATTACTTTACAAACATAAGCAAATGCGATAAAATTATTAGTAAATAGATTTGCTGTGAAAGGTGGTACGGAATATGGAAGAAAAGAGACGCGACAGACGAATTAGCCTGACGGCACGGTTAGCGATTAAGAATATGAGCGACAGTACAGCCAAAACCGAAAACGTAGAGATTGATGTGCTGAATGTATCCAAGACAGGCGTGGGATTTATCTGCGCCGCCCCCTTATTGATTGGAGAAGTGTATGAAGCCGATTTAAAAATCTGGACGGATGAGATTATCCATGCATTTTTAAAAGTGGTCAGAATCGAGCAGACAGAAGACGGACGTTATATGTGCGGGACAATCTTTATTGGACTGCCGGAAATGAACGCCAAACGGATTGAAATCTACGATTTGCTGAACCGGATTGACGAAGGTGTACCGCAGTAGAATTTTATCGCTTCAAAATGTAACATGAGGCTGCCCGGAGGTGTGGTTTTCAGAAAATATTAATATATTGCCCGAAAACCACACCTCCGGCAGCCCCATGTTTTTTCTGCTTTTTTCAGGTCTCCCCTTTCAGACGCCCCGGCGCACAAACCTGAGAGCCGGATACCGGTATCCGTTTTGCTCCACAAGAACCGCATCTTCCTCAAGAACCGCATACCTGCTGTTCTTTCTCGTGCTGTAATCATATGCCAGAATCAACTTCTCGAAATCTTCCCCGTCCCGAATCACCAGCTTTGATGCATCCATGACCTCATCTGTCATATGCGACTCAATGAATTCCTCAATCTGCTCCTTGCTGTACCGAACCTGAATCCTGTTCAGACGCAGCACGTCATCCTTATCCAAATCCGGCGTTTCCACATCTGCCTCCAACTGGCTTACGAAATCCTTCCGGCTCTTGCGGCGTTTGTACAACGACTTCTCCGACAACATTTCCACAAGGGAAAGGTTCATCTTTTCCCCCGTCTTATCAAGCAGCTCTTCCTGGTCTTCCCCTGCCGCCATCCGGTTCAGAAGCCTCACCACCAACCCCTTTGTGTCCGATTCGCCGCTCAGGAGATAGTTAAGCCTTGTCACCGTCGCCCGTACGTATTTTGTATGTTCCTTATCCATATTGGAAATCCGGTGCTCGATATCGTCGAACCCTCGGTCAATCAAATCCAGAAGTTCCAGCACATCGTCCCTTGTATCCCCCATTGCCCGGGCACACCTGCGGACATTCTCAATCCATTCCTCATTTTCCCGCATTTCCTGAATGAATTTCTTGATATCCATCTTGTAAATATAGAAATTATCGGAGGTTTTCAGGATATGGTACTTCTTGCGCACGATTTCCTCCACATACCCCTCCAGATGCTCCCTAAGCAGCTCCCCGTAGGATTCCTGCTCCAAAAGCCGCCCGAAAAACTTATCCATATTGTGAAGCATATCCTGCAGCGCCTTATTCAGCCTTCGGGTATTGACCAACGCCGTCCGAAGCATGCTTAGGCTGGCTCTGGGGTCATTGCGGAACGAGAACAACGTTGCATACACGTTCTGAATGTAAATGTCCGTCTCTTCCATCTCATCGGAATTCAGACGCTCGAACGCATCAATAAACACCGCCGAATAGTCCGGAATCACAATATTAGTCGCCAGGCTATGGTAATCCTCAACCCGTTTCAGCCAGCCGGTTTTCAAAAGCCAACTCAGGATTCGTGCGGAAGGCGTCTCCATCATGTCCGTCTCCGTGTCGTTCTCCTCCGCCTGTAACTCAAAACGTTTCCTCGCGTTCATGTCGCCCAACACCTGAATACAAACTTCTCTGGTCAGGAAATAATTACTGTACTGATATTCATCATTAATGCATAAAAGCGCTTCTATATAAATCTCCCGGTTCACGCTTCGGAATAAACTCCAAAACGTGTCCGGGATCTCGTTACGTAACTGCATACTTACTTTCCTTTTTTATCCGGGTTCTTCTGAAAGACATCCTTCCAGAAGCTAAATCCTTTTGAAGCGGCGGCTTTCTTCCAACCGACTGCCACAGGCGCAGCTTCCGGGACTACAAACTGGATTCCTTTATCCGTCTTCGTTACCTCAGGATAGACGATGGTTCCTGCCTTCTCCTCTCCGATATCTTTCGGGTAAATGTAGGCGACCACTGCGTCGTGGGCGCTCTGCGTAATCCCCTTTGGATAGGAGATTGTAACCGTCATCCCTTCGTCCGGGTCTATGTCCGCCCTCACCCTTTTCCACTCCGACTCACCCTTTTCCTTACGCATCAGCGTAACGTCGTAGGTATTCACATAGGTCTGGCTGATACCTTCCTTCATCACAGCCTGGATCAGCCCTTTCTGGATTTCGCTTGGAAAATCATAATCCGGCTCAAGCCTTAACCCATCCGGCACATAAGATATCCCGCTCTCGATATCCAGCCGGTACGCCATACCGCCCCCAAATTCCAGCTCCGGCGGTGCAACCATAATCTTCACGTCGTTAATCACTGCCGGGAGAACCGGAAGCTCCTTAGGCAGCGCATAATTTCCTGCCGCCTCGTCGTTTCCGAGAGAATACCTGTCATTTTCGTCCACCCATCCAAGGGTGATCTCTTGCTCGTCTCCGGAAAGCCCGTTATGGGTTCCGGTAATCTTATCCACCGGAAAACGTGTAGTCAGCTTCTCGCCCTTGGCGTCCGCGGGAAGGATTCCCTCTACTCCCAGTTCGCCGTAGACGTAGACATTCCCGTCCCTGGTATTTCCGGCAATCTCCATATCCCCGGTATTCCACGTAAGCTGTATGGGCGCAATCGTCCATTCTTTCACTGCCGATGTATTTCCCACAAGCACGTAGTTGCCCGCATAACCTTCCTCAAGGAAGAAATCCACAGTCACCGCGTATGTTCCTGCATTCGTCGCGCTGTTTACGCCGCCAATGGAAACTTTCAGCCCCTCCGGCATATCTGCTCGGAAATCAAATGATTGAACCGTGCCGTCATACACAAATGAAGTCTTACTCCTCTCTTCCCAGTTGATTTTGGAAACGTCAATCTCTTTCGGGGACACGGAAACACCTACGGAGCAGGTGACTTCTTTTCCGTTTTCCTTATAGTACAGCGTCACAGACTCCTGCCCTACGTTCAGGTTCCCGTCTTTTACCTTCACCGAGTCATTCGTCAGCGTCTTGGACGCCCCGGAACTGTATGTGACCGACGCCTCCATTCCTTTCTTGCTGAAACGCTCCCCATAGGTATACTGGGTCTTTTCAGGCGGAGTATTGAGTACCAGTCCTGTCAGTTCCCCGGCGTCCAACACCTCGAAGGTCTTGCTCGCCTGATTCGATTCGTCGTCCGGGTCGGTAAATGTAACCGTGTAAGTCCCTTTCTCAATGACTTTGGAAGGACTGATTTCCAGCTCCCAGTCGCCGCCTTCGGCACGATTAAATATCATCCCGCGCACTACGGCGGTTGCACCGCTCTCCTCTATACTGTCCTGAACGAATTTCTTCACATAATCCGTGTGATCCTCGCCCGTGCCGTAGAGTGTTCTGTCCGGCACGGAAAACATGTCTGCCGTAATCCCGCTGAGTATATAGAACTTCCCGTCGCCGCCAAGCCAGCCATTCCCCGCAAGGCTGCCCTCATCGCCAATCCTTAGCGTCCCGTTGTTCACTAAGCTGCCCTCAAGGGTCAGGGGATATCTCCGCGGGACTGTCAGCGACCCTTTGCCGGATATGGTCAGTGTCTTGCCAAAGGGAACCATCAAGCCCTCTTTATTCAATGTATAATCGCCGTACACCTGCCCGTCAGCCCCGTCAAATATGACGCCAGATTCAAACTCCCGCTTGCCTGCGCTTACACTCCCCGCATCAATCCATGCCGTCCCGTCATCGTCGGAAACCAGACTGCCGCTCTGGGCCGATGTACCGTTATTCCCCTTGCCAATGGATGATGTGCTGATTACGCCGCTGTTAATCTCAATCGTGCCGCAGTTAGCGTTCGCCATATCATTTCCCTGATTATCTCTAAACGTGCCGCCGATTCCTGCGCTTGCAGACGCCGCGCCGACCCATGCGTCCAATGTGCCGCCCGCCTTCGCTTCAATCATCAAAGACGCATCTTCCGGCACTGCAATTGCAGCGTACCCGTCGGACTGTAACACGTTGGTTCCCTTGAGGGTTATGCTGACCTTTGCCTTTGGCGCTATGTAAACAGGATTTGCCGCAGCATGGATTCTGACACTGTCCAGTATAATCTCATGCCGCTTGCCGCTTACTACCGTCACGACATTTGCCGTCTCCTTGCCATCCGAGGTGATGACATAGCTGCCGTCTTCTGGACCGTCTTTCAGGTCGCCGCCGTTTTGCCGGTAGCCGTCCACGCTGATTTCAATATCGCCTTTTGTCAGATCCAGATTCACATTGCCGGAAGCATGCGCTGTTGCTGTCAGCCCTCCCCAAAGGAGCAATGCGGCGGCGGTTATCTGAGCCAGTTTCCATCTGATCTGTAATCGCTTCTTTTTCATATGCTTGACCCTTCTTCTATTTCATGGCTTTACAGTAAAATTACGTGATAAGTATAACATAACCCGTCTGCATTTTCCAGAACAACCTCTTTGGCGTTATTGAAAATTTCTCCCAATCAATCCCTCAGATTCCTTGAATTTTATGTCGAAAATTGTTATGATAGAAAGGCAGATGATTGTTCAGATAATTGACTTTGGAAAACCTGCCGGGTTTTCTGTTGTCATTCACACAAAAGGAGGGAGTAATTGTGTCAGATGAAATGAATATCGTCAACAACAAAACAAAGGAAAACATTGCAGAAACATGTTCTGGGGAGGACAAAGGGGTTAAGGATGAGAATAAGATTGTTCCTATAAATAAGGCCAGTTCTGCGTACTCTGAAAATGCCGCATCTACGGCTGAATTGGCGGCTCAGCTTGTCGCCCAGTATGCGGCTCTTGCGGCTAATCAGTCTGGTATTTATGCCGCCAGCCAAATCTCTGCCTATCATAATGCGCCGTCCGCTGCTCAGGCACAGTTGGCAATACATGCCGCCAGTTTATCGGCAGGGCAGCCTGTGGATCCAACTGCCACACAGTCTGCAAACCTGCCGGTAACGGATACAGCTTCCCGTTTCGGATTTCAGCCTGTAACAGGAACGGCCACACAGACAGGTTCTCAGCCAATGACGGCAACGGCAGCCCAGACAGACTCTCAAGCGGCAGCGGCTACACAGGTACAGCCCCAACCGGGCACGGCTGCTCAGACACAATCTCAATCGGGAGTGGAAGCTTTCACACAGACACAGTCTCAATCGGGCGCAGTAGCTTCTACACAGACGCAGTCTCAACCGGCAGCGACAGCTTCCACACAGGCGGGAGTTCAGTCTGCAACAAGCACAGATGCTCAGACAGGATTTGCCAATACTTCTGATGTAGAAACCGCTTCTAACTCTTCTGCCGGGCAAGGGGTGAATGCTGCCGACTATATGGAAACGGAACCTGACGATGAGCCCAGACGCGGCAGCCTGAGACGCCGTTTCTTCCGCTCCGAGCCTGAGGATGACTTTGATTTTGACGAGGAAGAACGCCCAAAGAAACGTTTCTTCCGATTCCGCTCAGCCAATGAGGAGGAATCCAGAGACAAACTGATTCTGTCTCGGATTAAGGACGAAGACCTTATGGAATACCTTGCCCTAGAACAACGGAGAATCGAATTTCTTCAACAGGCAAAAGAAGCGAAGGAAAAGCGCATCCTGATTGCATTCCAGCTATTGATTTCACTGGCTGCCATCGTTGCGATTACTTATCTGTTACAGGATAATCCGACAATCCTTATCAGTATCCTGTATATTGTTGGAATCGTCGCGGCTCTTAACGTATGGAAGAATCCCCATGATAAGGGCAGGAAACGCTGAGATACAAAAGGGAGCTGTCTTTTGACACTCCCTTCTTTTTATATCATCAGCCCCGCCAATATCACACTGGCAATCAATCCCGCCAGCGTAGAGAGCAGCGCGCCCGTCAGCGTATAACGCGTCTTCGTCACCTTCGCCGTCATGAAATACACACTCATCGTATAGAAAATCGTCTCCGTGCAGGACATACTGATAGACCCAATCAATCCTATGTAAGAATCTGTCCCGAATTCTTTGAACAAATCCAGCAATAGCCCTGTTGCCGCCGAGGACGAGAACATCTTGACTACCGTCAGCGGGACAAGCTCCCCCGGGAAACCAAAAGAACCCGTAACACTTCCGATTATTTCCGAGATAAATCCTAAAAACCCCGACGCCCGCAGGATTCCCACGGCAACCATCAGCCCTACCAACGTCGGCATAATCTTAATGACTGTAAAAAAACCGCTTTTAGCTCCCTTGATAAAAGTATCGTATACATTTACCTCCATCAGGATTCCATAACTAATGATTCCGAAGATTACCAGCGGCACGATAAAGTCGGTCATAAACAATAATAACTTCACACGGCGTCCCCATTTTCATACAAAGCTTATTCTTATTGTATGTGGGCAATATCCATTTTATGAAGCTATAAGCCTGCATCTTGCCGCTTCCAAAAAAGGCCAGATGCTGCATGCACCTGACCTTTTCCTATATTCTCCATAAAATGCATGACTGCCGCTTACTATCCGCCTCTTACGCCAAATTAGTATGACTTGCCCCAGTAAGCCATGTGTTTTGCCGGTTTGCCGCACCAGATACATTTGTCTGAAATCATATCCTCGTCCTCAATCAGACATCTGGTCGCCGCGCCGCCTGTCACATACTTCACTTCACCTTCACACTCCGGATCGCCACACCAGCATGCCTTCACGAATCCACGGTTCTTCTTGAACTTCTCTGTCATCTCATCCATCGTGACCGCTGTGTCAATGTGTCCCTGAAGGAACTCATTTGCCCGGTCATACATATCCTGCTGGATCGTCTCTAAAATCTCGCGGAGCTTAACAGCAATCTCATCCATAGAAACCACAATCTTCTCACGGGTATCCCGGCGTACCACAATTACCTGGTTCTTCTCAAGATCCTTAGGCCCAATCTCGATACGTGTCGGAATTCCTAACATCTCCTGCTCAGAGAACTTCCATCCCGGACTCTTCTCGGAATCATCAATCTTCACTCTGTATCCAGCTTTCTTGAGTTCATCTAAAAGCGCGTGAGCCTTGTCAAGAACGCCCTCCTTGTGCTGTGCGATAGGAATTACCCGGCACTCCACAGGAGCTACATGTGGAGGCAGTACCAGCCCGTCGTCATCGCCGTGAACCATGATCAGCGCGCCGATACTTCTGGTGGACCATCCCCATGAAGTCTCGTATACACTCTGAAGCTCATTGTTCTTATCTACATATTTGATATCAAATGCATCCGGGAATCCGCTTCCGAAGAAATGGCTGGTGGCTGACTGCAGCGCCTTACCGTCATGCATCAATGCTTCGATGGTATAGGTATCCTGCGCCCCCGCAAACTTCTCATGTTCTGCCTTTCTTCCTGATACAAACGGAATCGCCAGTGTCTCTTTGTAGCAATCCTCATATACATGGAGCATCTGGATAGTACGCTCCTCTGCTTCCTCATAAGTCGCATGGATGGTATGCCCCTCCTGCCACAGGAATTCCCTGGAACGCAAGAAAGGTCTGGTGGTCTTCTCCCAACGGAGTACGGAATTCCACTGATTCCATACCTTAGGAAGATCTCTGTAGGACTTGACCGTCCTTGCCCACAAATCACAGAATAATGTCTCAGATGTCGGACGGATACACAGCCTCTCCTGCAACCTCTCCATACCGCCGTGTGTTACCCATGCTACCTCCGGCGCAAAACCGTCTACATGGTCAGCCTCTTTCTCAAGAAGCGCCTCCGGAATCAACAGCGGAAGGGATACGTTCTCCACTCCGGTTTCTTTAAATCTCTTGTCCAAATCAGCCTGAATCAGCTCCCAAATCGCATATCCATTCGGAAGGTAATTCAGACATCCCTTAACACTTGAATAATCACACAATTCTGCCTCGCGTACCACATCCGTATACCACTGTGCGAAATTCTCTTCTCTGGATGTGATATTTTTTACCAGTTTTTCCTTTGCCATGTTTCTCTTCTCCTTTTCTTTTCCGGCAGGGCCCTTGCTCCACCATATTCTCAGCACTCCCAGATTCATGGACATCTTCTAAAAGTACTCTCGTTGTCGGAAGTATCCTCGGTCTCGGTAATCGTACCCCAAAGGGCACACCGTAATTCATGCCCCTTGTGGGTCTGGTAGACTTCGTCCAATAAGGTATACCCACAGGGCATCCCGTAATTCATGCCCCTGACGGGGCGGGTGGACTTCGTCCATAAAGGTATACCCACAGGGCATCCCGTAATTCATGCCCCTGACGGGGCGGGTGGACTTCGTCCATAAAGGTATACCCACAGGGCATCCCGCAATTCATGCCCCTAACGGGGCGGGTGGACTTCGTCCATAAAGGTATACCCACAGGGCATCCCGCAATTCATGCCCCTGACGGGGCGGGTGGACTTCGTCCATAAAGGTATAACAATAAAAAACACCGGACCTTCGACTCCCAAAAAATAAAAGGGACCGAAAAGCTCGGCGGTACCACCCTAGTTAACTGCGACCCTTTCGCAGTTCTCTCTTTATCGCCATTAACGCTGACGTCACGCTGCATTTTCACACAGCGGCTCCAAGGTAGGTTCGTTACAGGTCAATCCAAGAATCTTCCAGCCAAAGGATTCTCTCTCTGTCGGACTACGTATGCAGCTACTATTCCTCTTCACAGCCAAGCCCCGCCTCTGCAACCAACATTGCCAGCGGGGTTTTAAGTTTGAATGTAATTCTAATAGATGGGACGATATTTGTCAAGGGGATTTTTTTCACGCCACCCTCTGCCCCTTCCTTCTTACCGCACCAAAATATACACAAAAAATACCAGATACGCCAACAAAAACACGATACCTTCACTCTTACGGATCTCACGTTTGCTCAACGCCGCCAAATACACAAGCAGGCTCGCCCCTATCAGAATCACGGTATCATACACCGCCGTAATATCCATCACAATCGGCGTAATCGTCGCAGAAGCCCCCAAAATCAGAAGGATATTAAAAATATTTGAGCCGACCACATTTCCCACAGCAAGGTCATTCTCTCCTTTGCCCGCCGCCACGACAGACGTAACCAGTTCCGGCAGCGACGTCCCTAATGCCACAATCGTAAGTCCGATAAACGTCTGACTCAGCCCGAACCGCACCGCAATCGCACTGGCGCTGTCCACCACCAGATTTCCGCCCAATACAATTCCCGCGAGGCCGCATCCGATATACAACGCACTGTTCGCCGGGCTTAAAACCTTATACTCATCCGCATCGTCTACTTCCTGCCTGTCCCTCGCCGCAAGAGCCTCCGTCACAGTTGCATACAGGAAAATCAGGAACAGCACAAGAAACAGCATTCCGCCCCACCTTCCAAGGACGAACTTCCCGCCGCCGCTCAAAACCTTTGTAACCGAGAAATCCGAATTCAACAGAAGCAGAATAACCGTAATAAATATAGAGAAAGGAAATTCTTTCTTTAGCAACGACCATTTTGCCTGAACCGGGTTCACCAGCGCACAACACCCCAACACCACCAACAGATTAAAAATATTCGACCCAAGCACATTACTCACCGCAAGGTCGTTATCCCCACGCATCGCCGCCGTAACGCTGACAGAAAACTCTGGCATACTCGTCCCAAACGCCACCACAGTAAGCCCAATCACGATTGTCGGCACCTTCAAAAGCCGCGCTACGCTGGAACTTCCATCCACAAAATAATCTGCCCCTTTAATCAACAACACAAAACCGATAATCAACAATATGTAATCCATCTTATCCCGTCCCCAATTTCTATTTGCATATTTTCACACACTATGATTAAATGATAAGAGTAGATTGAATGAAAGTCAAGGAGAATTCTTATATGATAACAAACACATTAGAAATATTATATGAAGACAATCATATCATAGTATGTGTCAAACCCCACGGCATTGCTACCCAAAGCCGGAAAACAGGCTCCCCCGACATGGTAAATCTCCTCAAGAACCATATCCATAAGACCTCCCGCACCAAAGGAGAACCCTATCTCGCCGTCATCCACCGCCTGGACCAGCCCGTGACCGGGCTCCTCGTCTTCGCCAAGACCCCCTTCGCCGCCCGGGAACTCAGCCGCCAGCTAAAAACCCAGGGCTTCGGCAAGTATTACCGCGCCCTCGTAGAAGGGCGTCCCAAAACTTCCGAAGGCATCCTCGAACATTACCTCGCCAAAGACCCCCGCACCAACCTCTCCCGAGTCTGCCGCCCCGAAACCCGCGACGCCAAACTCGCAAGGCTACGCTACTTTACCGTCCCAGACAGCCACAGATACTTTTCCGGCGAATACGCAAACCTGCCAAACGTCACCGAATTAGAAATCAAACTAGACACCGGACGCCACCACCAGATCCGCGTCCAATTGTCCCATATAGGCTGCCCCATCATCGGCGACACAAAATACAACCCCAACTGCATAGCCTCCCCCCTATGGCGGAACATCTGCCTTTGCGCCTACCGCTTAGACTTCTACCACCCCAAGACCCACAAACTCCTCCGCTTCCACTTATGCGACTAATCTCCGAACCACCGTCCACCCAGGAATAATCCCCACAGAAAAAGAGGGCATCTTACTCGCCCTCTTCCTCCAATGCTTCTTCGTACTTCTCAAGGATAATACTCTGTATGCGCTCTCTTGTTCCTGAGTTAATCGGATGTGCAATATCTCGATACTCTCCGTCCACTGCTTTCTTGCTTGGCATAGCGATAAAGAGTCCCTTCTCACCCTCGATGACTTTAATATCATGTACCACAAACTCCTCGTCCATCGTAATGGACACAACTGCCTTGAGTTTGCCTTCCTTTGCCACCTTTCTCACGCGTACATCTGTAATCTGCATCTCCTTACTTGCCCCTTTCTTCCTAAAGGAACCGGCGCGGAAATCCCCTCATCCGGCTCCTGGCTTATGCACTATAGTGCATACCTCTCGTTCTTTTCTACGACTACCTTCACACCGTTCGCCCCGACATGGCGCGTGTTCGCCCGGATCGTATCCCTGCTTTCTACAATGCAATTCTCAATGTACGTATTATCCCCAAGATATACATCATTCAAAATAACCGAATTCTTAATTACGCAGTTATTCCCAACAAATGTCTTCTTGAAGAGAACCGAATTCTCCACTGTTCCGTTAATAATGCTGCCGCTCCCCACAAGACTGTTCTTAACGATAGCTCCAGGATTGTACTTCGCAGGCGGCTGGTCGCTCACCTTAGAATAAACCTCCGGATACTCCCGGAAGAAATACCTGCGTACCTCCGGTTTCAGGAAATCCATATTCGTTCGGTAATAAGCCTCCACCGTTGAAATGTTGTTCCAGTAGTCTTTTATCTCATAACCGTACATCCTCTTCAGATTCTTATATCTGATCAGAATATCCGTTACGAAATCATGTCTCTCTTCCTCAGCGCAATGCTCGATCAGGTCAATCAGAAGCCTTCTCCTGATTACGTAAATCCCTGTCGATATCATATTTGAAGTAGCCAACATAGGCTTCTCTTCAAACTCCTCAATGCGCATGTCCTCATTCAGCTTCAAAGTTCCAAAACGGCTGGCATCCTCATCCGCCCCAAGCCTCTTGCAGACAACCGTAACATCCGACTTCTTTTGGATGTGATACTCCAGCACCTTATTATAATTCATCTTATATACAGCGTCTCCTGAGGAAATAATCACATACGGCTCATGGCATTTTCTCAGGAAATCAAGATTCTGGTAAATGGCGTCTGCCGTCCCTCTGTACCAGTATCCGTTATCCGCCGTTATCGTCGGGGTAAATACATACAGTCCCCCTTGCTTTCTCCCAAAATCCCACCATTTGGAGGAATTCAGATGTTCATTCAGTGAACGTGCATTATACTGAGTCAGTACCGCTACCTTCTGGATATGGGAATTCGACATATTGCTCAACGCAAAATCAATCGCCCTGTAGCTTCCGGCCACCGGCATCGCCGCAATCGCCCGCCTCTGAGTCAGTTCACGCATCTTATGACTGTTACCGCCTGCTAAAATAATACCTACCGCTCTCATACTCGTCCACCTGCCTTTATCAATGTCTCTCCGCTCTCCAGCACGCCATTCGGATAATCCTCCCCGGATGTCACGCCGCTGATGGCAGTATTCTTTCCGACCTGTACTCCGTCCGGTATCACAGAATTCTCTCCGACTGTTACCAGGCCGAAGGAATAGATTGCCGGTTTTGACTTATTCGGCACGTCGCTGCCGATGCCAAAGGTCACACGATCCCCAATCCTACAATTCTCCGCGATGACCGCTTTGTCAATCACACACCCCTTGCCGATGTGTACGTCCTGCATAATAATGGAATCCCGGATTACCGAGCCTTCCTCAATGACCACTCCTGACCCGATCACACAATTATGCACTTCTCCGCAAATCTCCGAGCCATTGCCGATGATGCTCCGGTCAACCACTGCCTGTCCGGAAATATACTGGGGCGGAAGGGCTCCGCTGTTCGTAAAAATCTTCCAATATTCTTCGTACAGGTTGAACTCTGGAATAATGTCAATCAATTCCATGTTCGCCTCCCAGTATGAACCGAGGGTCCCCACGTCCTTCCAGTATCCGTTATATTCATATGCGAAGAGCCGCTGTCCCCGTTCATGGCAGTATGGAATAATATGCTTCCCGAAATCACAGCCCTGAACGTTCTCAAGCGCAATCAGCGCCTCTTTCAGTACCTTCCAGCTAAATATATAGATACCCATGGACGCCAGATTGCTCTTAGGCTCCGGCGGCTTCTCCTGAAACTCCGCAATCTTGCCCTCCTCATCCGTCACCACGATACCGAACCTGCTGGCTTCCTCCTTAGGCACCGGCATAGCGGCAATCGTGACATCTGCATGGTTATCTTTATGGTAATCCAGCATGACCTCGTAATCCATCTTGTAAATATGGTCCCCTGACAATATGAGCACGTAGTCCGGGTTAAATGTCTCCATATAATCAAGGTTCTGGTATATGGCGTTGGCCGTACCCGTATACCACTCACTGCTGCTGCTCTTCTCATAAGGCGGAAGAATTGTAACTCCTCCGAAATTACGGTCTAAATCCCATGGAATCCCAATCCCAATGTGTGTATTCAATCGTAACGGCTGATATTGCGTCAGCACCCCGACAGTATCAATTCCTGAGTTAATGCAGTTGCTGAGCGGGAAGTCTATGATCCTGTACTTGCCTCCAAAAGCAACGGCTGGCTTGGCCACTTTTGCTGTAAGTACTCCCAGTCTGCTTCCTTGGCCTCCCGCCAACAGCATCGCTATCATCTCTTTTTTCCTCATGTCATCACCCCTTCTCAGTAGTTTAATTCTTATTATACCACATTTTTCTTGCATAGTGAACAATATTTACAAAAAAATTGAAAATTTTGTAAATATTTTATTAAAATAATACAAAAAATTTCGACTTGGTTTTTTTCCCATATATGTATATAATAATATGAACAGAATATTATTTTTATGACAAGCAATAGCCTGTATTTTATCAAAAAGGAAGGTATCTTATGTATAAAATCAATTTCAAACAACCTGTACATGTACATTTTATCGGCATCGGCGGCATCAGCATGAGCGGGCTTGCCGAAATCTTGTTAAAGGAAGATTTCCGGATTTCCGGTTCCGACAATAAGGAATCTGCGCTGACAGACCATCTGACGAACCTTGGGGCAACCATCTTCTATGGGCAGAAGGCTTCTAATATTATTCCCGGAATTGACGTTGTTGTATACACGGCTGCCATCCATGATGATAACGAGGAATACCAGGAGGCGGTAAACCAAGGCCTTCCTATGCTGAGCCGTGCAGAGCTTCTGGGACAGCTCATGACGAATTACAATACATCTGTAGCAGTGGCAGGCACCCATGGCAAGACCACCACCACTTCTATGCTCTCCCACATCCTGCTTTCAGGCGAGAAAGACCCTACGATTTCCGTAGGCGGCATCCTGAAGGCAATCGGAGGCAATATCCGGGTTGGCGGGCCGGAGGTGTTCGTCACGGAAGCCTGTGAATATACGAATAGTTTCCTGCATTTCTTCCCTAAAATTGGGATTATCCTGAATATTGATGCGGATCATCTGGATTTCTTTAAAGACTTGGACGATATCCGCCGCTCCTTTTGCAAATTCGCCGGACTGATTCCAGCGAATGGGACGCTGATTATCAATGGCGAGATTCCGAACCTTTCTGAAATCACGGATGGGCTTGAATGCCGTATCATTACCTATGGAAACGACCCTGCTTTTGATTACAGCGCCGCCAGAATTTCCCACGACGAACTAGGCGAAGCTTCTTTTGACCTTGTAAGGCACGGAGAAACCATCGACCGAATCTCCCTGTCTGTAAGCGGCGACCACAATGTATCGAATGCACTGGCTTCCATTGCGGCGGCAGACCTTCTGGACGTCTCCCTCGCGGCAATGAAAGATGGATTAAAAGACTTCCACGGGACCGACCGACGTTTTGAATACAAAGGAGAGGTACACGGGATTACGGTCATTGACGATTATGCACACCATCCGACGGAAATCAATGCTTCCCTGACAGCGGCGCGCAACTACCCCCACAGGGAGATCTGGTGCATTTTCCAGCCCCACACCTATACCAGGACAAAGATGCTCTTCCAGGAATTCGTTGACGCCCTGTCGCATACAGACCATATCATTCTTGCGGAGATATATGCGGCGCGGGAGACGGATACTCTGGGGATTTCATCCAAAGACATTGCAGACGCACTGAACCGCCGTGGCTGTGACGCATATTATTTTCCTACGTTTAACGAAATCCAAGATTTCTGTATGGAAAAATGCCAAAAAGGGGACTTGTTGATAACTATGGGGGCCGGAGACGTTGTAAACATTGGCGAAGCGCTCTTAAAACGTTAGTTATCCACATTTTCCACAAATTTTTATCCACAAAAAAGCCTGTTTTTCACGCAAAAACTTCTTTTTTGCCCGGTCGTCTGGTGCTATAATATCTCTACGAGAGGTACAAGTTACCAAATGAGTTACGAACTGACAAAAGGAGGTCCGGCGTAAGAATTATGACGAAATTAACCTTAACTAATTATGCACTGAGTAATACTACTGTGCTTGAGAATGAGTTCATTGACCATCACATGGTCAAAGCGAACGGAGAATACGTGAAAGTATATCTTCTTCTTCTGCGCCATATGAACAGGCCGGGCGGAATGATGTCTGTCCCTGAGATGGCAGATATTCTGGAATGTACGGAGAATGATGTCCGCAGGGCATTAAGATATTGGAAGAAACAGGAACTTTTGGACTACTGTGAACAGGCGGAACCGGTTAATGCGGACGGAACTGCTTCTATAACGGCATCTATGGAGGGCGGGAACATTGCATCTATGCCTGCAGACAGGGGCAATATTACCGTTACACCAACTGGCAGAATCCGTGTCTCTGGTATGCAGACAGGAATAGAACATGTTTCTGCCGTTCCAAACGGCTTAGAACCTGTTTCTGCTATACAAGACGACACCGGACATGTCCCAGCGGCTTCAGACACTGCGAGTACCGGCGTATATCCTGCCGCATCCGAGCTTTCCGGCACGAATATCCAGCAATACCGTAACCGGCATGACCGCAAGGAATTTAAGGAGCTGATGTTTGTTGCCGAGCAATATCTCGGTAAGACCCTGTCCTCGTCAGACATCGATATGATTACATATTTTTATGACACGCTTCATATGTCGGCAGAACTGATTGAATATCTGATTGAGTATTGTGTGGAGAACGGGCATAAGAGCATGCATTATATCCGCAAAGTCGCCCTGTCTTGGAATGAGCAGAAGATTACGACGGTATCGGAGGCAAAATCAAGTACCGTTTTATATAATAAGAACTGTTATTCCATACTGAACGCTTATGGAATCAAGGGACGTGCTCCTGCAGCATCCGAGATCGCCTATATCCGGCGTTGGAACGATGAGTACGGATTTTCCCTGGACTTAATTCTGGAGGCATGCAACCGTACGATGAATGCGATACACCAGCCGAATTTTGAATACACAGACACGATACTCAAGAACTGGCTGGAAAAGGACGTTCACCATATTAAGGATATTGACGTACTAGACGCCAATTATATGAAAGAAAAAGAGCGCCGGAAAAAGTCCGCCGGTAAGCCGGCAGCTACGGCAAAAAGCAGTAAAAGCAACAAATTCAATAATTTCAGCGGGCGTTCTTATGACATGGATTCTCTGGAACGCAGGCTTGTCCAGCAATAAGACAGGAGATTTGGCAGAATATGGCACTTTCAAACTCACAATATGACCAGATGATGCGTACCTACGAACAACGGCAACTGGATAATGAATACCGATTAAGGGAACGCTATCAGAAAGCCTATTCCCTGATTCCTGCATTGGAAGAAGCGGATCATGCCATTGCTTCCCTCAGTGTAGAGAAAGCCCGCCGTCTTTTGGACGGCGATGAGCAGGCTCTCCTTTCTCTGAAAGAAGAGCTGAATTCTCTGATACGCCGCAAACAGCAATTATTGGCAGACAGCGGCCTTCCTTTGGACTTCCTTGCGCTTCACTATACCTGCCCGGACTGCCGGGACACAGGATATATCGGAGACGAGAAGTGTCACTGTTTCAAGAAAGCAATTGTGGAACTTCTCTACGAGCAGTCCAACTTAAAGGAAGTCTTGAAGAAGGAGAATTTCTCCACCTTTTCCATAGACTATTATTCCCGCAGCCACATCGACCCGCTGACAGGGAGATCAGCGCTGGAATCTATCCAAACAGCGCTAAAGGTCTGCCGCAGTTTTGTGGACACATTTTCCCGGGAATTCCGGAACATTTTATTATACGGGGATACGGGGGTCGGGAAGACCTTTCTCTCCCACTGTATCGCAAAAGAACTTATTGACACCTCCTGTTCTGTGGTTTATTTCACAGCCGCACAGTTGTTTGACGTATTGGCAGAGAGTACGTTCGGCAGGCACGGGGAACAGGATTCCGATATACAGGAACATATCTACGACTGCGATCTTCTTATCATTGACGATCTCGGGACAGAACTTCCGAATTCCTTTACCGTATCGCAGCTTTTTATCTGCCTGAACGAACGGATTTTAAGGCAGAAGGCAACCATAATATCAACCAATCTTGCATTGGAGGATATACAATCCATCTACTCTGAGCGGACGTTCTCACGAATCAGCAGTAACTACACGATTCTGAGGCTGACCGGGGATGATATCCGCATTCAGAAAAAATTACTTAATTTGGGAGGTACGAATGATGCTACGCCGTAATGACCGTATTCTGGAAAACATACCCATAGGGGCGCTGGGAATTATTGCCCTTGACGGCTGCAAGGAGATGGGTAGCCGGGTAAACGACTACATCGTAAAATGGCGTCAGGAAGACGGCAATATTTTTAAGGATGACGTCGTTTATAATGGATATGAGAGGGATACCTATCTGATCGACGCAAAAGTGCCCCGTTTTGGCTCCGGGGAAGCCAAGGGCATTATCAACGAATCCGTTCGCGGAAAAGATATCTACCTTATGGTGGATGTCTGCAACTACAGCCTGACCTATTCTCTGACCGGGCATACGAACCATATGTCCCCTGACGACCATTACCAGAACTTGAAACGTGTTGTCGCCGCAATCGGAGGCAAGGCAAGGCGAATCAATGTTATCATGCCGTTCCTGTACGAAAGCCGCCAGCATAAGCGGAGCAGCCGCGAGTCCTTAGACTGTGCCCTTGCCCTTCAGGAGTTGGTACGCATGGGGGCAGACAATATCATTACCTTCGACGCCCATGACCCGAGAGTGCAAAATGCGATACCGCTGAATGGTTTCGAGACGGTAAGGCCGACGTATCAGTTCGTGAAAGGGCTTCTGCGCCGTTTCGACGATTTGCAGATTGACAGCGGCCATATGATGGCAATCAGCCCTGATGAAGGGGCGACCGGGCGCGCCGTATATCTGGCAAATGTATTGAATCTTGATATGGGCATGTTCTACAAACGCCGTGACTATACGAAGATTGTTGACGGGCGTAACCCGATTGTCGCACATGAATTTCTTGGCTCTTCGGTGGAGGGGAAGGATGTAATCATACTTGACGATATGATTTCCTCCGGCGACAGTATCTTAGATGTTGCAAGGCAGCTCAAGCAGCGTAAGGCAAGACGTATCTTTGCCGCGGCGACATTTGGGTTGTTCACGAACGGATTGGACAAGTTTGATAAGGCTTATGAAGAGGGAAGCATCGACGCAATCCTGACTACCAACTTGATTTATCAGACGCCGGAACTTCTGGAAAGGCCGTATTATATTAATTGTGATATGAGTAAATATATTGCTTTGATGATTGATACGCTGAACCATGACGGGTCAATCAGCAGTATTTTGAATCCGGTTGATCGGATTCATCATGTGGTGAATAAGTACAAAAATAACGAGACGGTTTAGGGGAGGGGTGTAATTTTTTTGGCAGTTGGACGCGGTTGGAAGCGGGAGGGGGACCCGGTGCAGACGAGGCAACATTCCGGTGAACTAACTGCTAACTTCGACTAAGGAGCTCAGGAGAGCCTTCGCTCCTAAGTCTTCGTAAGCAGTGGATTTCACCTCCATTAAAAACGCCTCTGAATTGTCTGCACCGGGTCCCCCTCCCGCTTCCAACCGCTGTTTACTGGCGGAATAAATTGTAACGCCTAAATTTTATATCTTTTCGGACGATAGTCCGCCCGCCCCGTCAGGGGCGGGAAGCTCTTCTATGTGGTATGTTATCCCGAGTTCGTCTAGGAGCTTTGTTTCTCGGTTCTGGCAAGTGAAGATTATCACTTGCTTCTTGTGTTCTGCGAGCCATTTCAGCACTTTTTTGAGCCTTATATCATCGTAGTAGGCGAAGGTATCGTCTAAAATTACCGGGTACTCTTCTTCGTGGAGTACGGTATTCGCCGCCATACGCAGGGCGAAATAGACTTGTTCTACGGTTCCGCGGCTTAACTGTCCAAGGGAAATCCGCTTCCCTTCTTTGAACAGGCTCAAGTGCATACCTTCTTCGATATGAAGCTGCGTATATTTTCCGTCTGTGATATATGCGAGAATCCTGGACGCTTCGCTTTTCAGCCGCTCTTCCACTTGTCTCTGTAGTTCTCCGGAGAGTTCGCTCAGCCGGTCCATTGCCAGCTGTAAGGCAGCTCTTCGCCGGTCGTACTCCCGGTAGTCTTCGCTGACTTCGTCCAGTTCCTCAAGCTGTTCCTTGAGGTTGCCGTATTGGATCTGTTTTTCCCGCAGCTCTTCCCGCACATGGGTCTGCTCCCACACCAGTTTTTCCAGCGGGATTTTCTCCTCCTCCGGGGTGATCTCCTCCAGAATCAGCTCCGGCGGCGTCTTTTCCTCCTGCTTGCTCACCTTCATCCGGTTCCATACATACAGTCCGCATGCCAGAAAAATGATGATGGATACCAGAAAGTTCCATGGCCTGGCAATCAGGATAAAGGCAAGGATGACAATAATCGCGAACAGTATCAGTTCTACCGGATGGATACGCCATTTGGCAGGCCTTAACTCGTCGATGATTCGTCTGCTCTCTACGTTTTCTACTTCATTGGCTGCTTTCTCTTGCCGGTACTCAAGTTCTTTGGATATCCGCCCAAACTCTTCCTCCAGACGATGTACATCCCGCCACACATAGGAGGCTTCCTGTTCCATGCGTTCCCGTTCTGCCTGCTTTTTCAGGAGAGATTCTTTCATCTCACGCTCCAGAGCTTTCTTTTTCTCTTTTAAATGCTCCAATGCCCTGCCAAAATCCACCTCGCCGCTTCCTGCTGTATATTCATAAGACATTCTTTGAGGCAGGCGTACTCCCTCCGATACGATACCCTCACGGTTTCCCTCTGCCACTGCATCATAGTTGGTCGCATAATTCTTGAATTCAGCCGCAAGGGGCTTTCCCGTCTCCACCTTTGTCTGAGCTACCGATATGGTATTCTCATAAATACCGGAGTCCAAACCCCCGAGAAGCATTTCCAAATCACCGTCTGCCACAGAAAGCAGCTCCCCGTCATCCTCACAGGTCAGCTCCGCCTTCTTCGTATATCTGTCAAAATTCCTGTCTATCCGAAATATCTTCCCTCCGCTCTCGAATTTCAGCGTTCCAGAATAATAGTTGGGGTTCTCCCACGGCTCATAAGTACTGAACGCATCATGGGCAGAAGCCCGTCCCCGCCCCCTCTCCATGCCGAATAGCATTCCCTTGATAAAAGAATGGAGCGTCGATTTCCCGGACTCATTTTCCCCGTACAGGATATTAATACCTTCCCTAAGCCGAATGTCTTTATCCGTAAACTTGCCAAAATGCTTCAACCTTAATTCCTGAATCTTCATAATCAGCCTCTTCTTGTTTCCATCAGCGCCTGCACTCCCTCGCATAACGCCAGATATTCTACGCTGTCCTCGTCATAATCCATCAGGCTTTCAATATATTTTCCAAGAAGATCGCCCCGGTTTTGCGCCAGCAGCTTTTGAAAATCATACTCTGGCTTTGATTCATCCAAAAGCTCTATGATATTGCCGTAAGTATCCATATCTGTCAGGTCAAACAAGATGTCCGGGTCATGGAACCCCTTCACGGTCACTTTGTAAATGTTCTGAGTCCCTGCCGCCTCAATCTGCTCTCGGATGCAGGCTTTTAGTCCCCTGTTCGTCATTTTCTTCCCGACAGCCACATCCAGATGCACGTATTCCCGCAAAGCACACGGTACAAAACGAATCCGGCATCTTTCCTTTGTCATCTCGCCTAAAATATAGCCATGACAGCCAATATCATTCTTGTCAATGGGTTCTAAGGCGCCGGAATACGCCATCCTGCTTTCAACAGTCTGCCCGCCAAGGAATCCGTTCCCGCCTTTCTGCGGCGCATTTCCGTTATCCATGTCCTGCGGTCTGTGGATATGCCCCAACGCAATATAGTCATAGCCAAGGGCGTTAAGCTTCTCTTTCCTGATTGGAATATGCCGCTCGTCCCCTCCGTGGGCAAGCAGAATCTCATACTTCTGCCGTTTCTTTGGCAGCTCCTGGTCATACAGCCGTTCCGTAATCTCCCTGCCATAATAACTCAGCCCGTATACTGCCGCCGACAGCTTTGGCAGCTCCACGGCGGAAATCTGCCCGCCCAGAATCATGTGTACATTTTCTCCCCACACAAACGTCCGGTAATAGGAATCCCGTTTTAAATAGTCGTGATTCCCCGCTATCAGGACTACCTGCGTGGCTTTCAGGGTTCCGAACAAATCCCTCAATTCCTTGAGTTCTCTCAGAAGAGGCTGTCTGTGGAACAAATCCCCCGCAATCAGCAATAGATCTGCCTTCTCCTTATTGCATGCCTTCACCACTCTTGCCAGGCTGTCCCAGATCTCCCTTCCCCGGCTTGCGCTGTATGCTCTTCCGGCGTCCGGCTCTGCCCCCAAATGCACGTCTGCGATATGTATGAACTTCATCTGCTGTTCCTTCTTCCTTCTCTGTCTTCGATGGCAATTCCACAATAAACTGTGTCCGGATATCATCGCTTTTCGCGCGTATCCTGCCGCCGTGCAGTTCTACAATCTCCTTTGCAATGGCAAGCCCTAAACCTGCTCCGCCTGTACCGGAGGAACGGGAACCGTCCACACGGTAAAATTTCTCGAATATCGTCTGAAGCATCGCCCCGGGTATCTTTTCCCCTTGGTTCATGAAAACGATTTCCACGTCCTTCTTCTTCATCCGGGCGTTAATCTCAATCTTCGTGTCCTCATAACAGTAAGCGATGGCATTTCTTAAAATATTGTCAAATACCCTCGCCAGTTTATCCGGATCGCCGTATACCACCAGATTCTCTTCCACATGGACCTCACAGGACAGACGTTTCTCCTGCAATACCCCGTACAGCTCGTCTGCAAGCTGCTCTAACATCATAGTCAAGTTAATCTCAATGGCTTCCAGTTCAATATCCTGCAAGTTATAGCGCGTGATATCAAAAAATTCATGAATCAGCTCCCCAAGTCGGATGGATTTCTCCAGCGCGATATGGATATACTTCATCCGATCTTCTTCGGGCATCCCCGGACGCCCATCCAGCATACTCAGATATGCGACAATGGAGGTCAGCGGCGTCTTTAAATCATGAGCGAGGAAAAGCACAAGGTCATTCTTCTTCTTCTCACCTTCAATCGCCTCTAACTCCTGCCGTTTCAGAGTCGCCTTAATTTCGTTCAGCCGAATCTCGATGGGCTTTAATTCTGTAATCAGATGAATCGGCTCTGTGGACTCTGACAGAATGTTCTCGATGCCGTCCCCAATCTGATCTACGTACTTCATCATCTTAGACAGCGCTGCATAAAAAAACAGCGCAAAAAGGAGCAGGAAACCCACAATAATGAAGAACATCTTGTTGTTTCCAATCAGTTTCCAGTATAACTTGATCGCCTGGCTCTCCTCCATGTCCATGGACATGAGAAACTTGACGAAATTTTCCGCAAAACTGTCATTGTAAATGCCGTCAATCACATAATTCAGCAGAAATCCCCCTACCAGCACCGTCAAAGCCGTGACCAGGACTGTCTGCAGCAATATGGTGAATTTCAGCTTGCGATAATTATTCTTCAATCTTATACCCTACTCCCCAGACCGTCTTGATAAAATCCGACTTGCCTGTGGGACCGCTCATCTTCTCCCGCAGATGCCGGATATGCACCATAACCGTGTTGTTGCTGTTCTTGTAGTATTTTTCATTCCATACCTTCTCAAATAGTTCCTCAGAACTGATGACCTTGCCGCGGTTCTCGCAAAGGAGCCACAGAATGTCGAACTCAATGGGCGTCAATGTCAGCGGCGCTTCATTGTAAACGCACTCATGGGAAGTCCGGTTCAGAAGCAGCCCGCCGAAATCAATCACATCCCCCGCGTCCTTCCCCCCGTCGTTATACTGGGTATAACGGCGGATCTGCGCCTTAACCCTCGCGACCAGTTCTAACGGGTTGAAGGGTTTCGGGATATAGTCGTCTGCTCCCAGTGTAAGTCCGGTAATCTTATCCATGTATTCCGTCTTAGCCGTCAGCATAATGACCGGAAAAGTGTATTTCTCGCGAATCATCTTCAATAGCTGAAAACCATCGATGTCCGGAAGCATAATATCCAGAATCGCAAGGTCAATTTTCTTGCTCCTGACACAGTTCAGCGCATCCTCGCCTGTGTAGAATTTGAATACGCTGTACTGGTCGTTTTGGAGATATAATTCGATGACATCCGCAATCTCTTTTTCATCATCTACAACTAAAATGTTCATGATAACCTCGTTTTCGCCGTCTTTTATAGTTCGCAGTTATTTACGGTTCTTGGGAATGGAATTACGTCGCGGATGTTGCCCATTCCAGTCAAATACATCACGCATCGCTCAAACCCTAATCCAAATCCTGCATGGCGGGTAGAGCCGTATTTGCGGAGGTCAAGATAGAACTTGTAATCTTCTTCGTTCATTCCGGTCTCTTTGATTCTCGCAAGCAGTTTATCGTAGTCGTCTTCCCTCTGGCTTCCGCCGATGATTTCACCGATTCCTGGGACAAGGCAGTCTACCGCCGCCACGGTCTTGCCGTCTTCATTCTGCTTCATGTAGAAGGCTTTGATCTCCTTAGGATAGTCCGTCACGAAGACCGGACGTTTGAAGATAACCTCGGTCAGGTAGCGTTCATGTTCGGTCTGGAGGTCTGCTCCCCAGGATACTTTGTATTCAAATTTGTCGTTATTTTTCTCAAGAATCTCGATGGCTTCGGTGTATGTCACTCTGGCAAAATCGGAGGATACTACGTTATGGAGCCGTTCCAGCAAGCCTTTGTCTACAAATGAATTGAAGAAATTCATCTCCTCAGGCGCTTGTTCCAATACATAATTAATGACATATTTCAGCATCGCCTCAGCAAGCGCCATGTCATCGTCCAAGTCTGCAAATGCAATCTCCGGCTCAATCATCCAGAATTCCGCCGCATGCCTGGTGGTGTTGGAGTTCTCTGCGCGGAACGTGGGGCCAAAGGTGTAGACGTTGCGGAAAGCCTGGGCGTAGGTTTCTGCATTCAACTGACCGCTGACCGTAAGGCTTGTCTCCTTGCCGAAGAAGTCCTGCGTATAATCAGCCTTTCCATCTTCATTCACAGGTACGTTCTCCATATCCAGCGTGGTAACACGGAACATCTCTCCTGCGCCCTCACAATCGCTTCCCGTAATCAGCGGCGTGTGGACATAGATGAAGCCTCTCTCCTGAAAAAATTTGTGGAGGGCGTATGCCGTCAGCGAGCGGATGCGAAACACAGCCTGAAAGGTGTTCGTCCTCGGCCTTAAATGGGAAATCGTCCTCAGGTACTCGAAGCTGTGCCGTTTCTTCTGTAACGGGTAATCTGGGGCGGATGCACCTTCAATCTCTACGGAGTCAGCCTGAATTTCAAAAGGCTGCTTTGCCTGAGGCGTAGCGACCAGCGTACCAGTCACGATGACAGCCGCGCCTACGTTCAGTTTTGAAATCTCTGTGAAATTCTCCATCTTGTCGTGATAGACAATCTGCAAAGGCTCAAAAAATGTACCATCGTTCAATACGATGAAGCCAAATGTCTTGGAATCGCGGATGCTGCGCACCCAGCCGCCGACCGTAAGCTTCTGGTCGAGATATTTCTCTTTGTTCTTGTATAACTCTCTGATTGTAATCAAATCCATATCTTTTTACTCCTTTTTCACTGCTTTGGTTCACAATGTGCGCCAACATGGTTCTCATTATAGCATACCGCGGAAGGTTTTGAAAGGCAGAGGTATTGATTTTTGCATTCTAAAAGCACGGCGCACCTTCTTTCTCAGTTGTCCGTACATCTATGAATCCCGCTGCTGAATATGCAGCCCACCATACAGCCAAACCCATTGTGTATCATATCATCCCACTCAAAAAGCCCGCGGCAGAAGACGAGCTGGCATGTCTCAATCATTCCCGAAATCGTAAGCCCGATTAGCAGTCCCTTCCACCATGGCATTTTCCTGTGAACCACAAAAGGCAGAAGCAGACCTGCCGGAAACAATAATATCATGTTCAGCAGATTCTCTTTCAACATCTCGCGGCTGCCGTGATATACGGCTTTCCAGGACCAAAACACTTCTAATTCATACCGATGGACCCCTGTCGGGTTTCGTGTAAATACAGTCGATGCAAAGACTATGCCAAGGAAGAGCAGCAAAAGTAATCCCGCAACTGCCTGCGAGAGCGCAATTTTGCGATGTCCCACCATTCTGAATAAGATGACTGATACAATGAAAAAAAGTATGGAGAAACAGACAATTTCCCGGATTGTCCAGGCACGGTTATGTGTGATAAAAATCTGGTATAAATCCAATTCGATAGTACCTCCAGATGAATTTATTTTATATTCTGAATATACTACCACAAAGTTTCCGGGTTCGCAATATATGTCCGTTTACAATCATGCATTATTGCCTGCCTATCCCTCAATACTTCCCAACTTCGCACGCCGCCGCAAGCATCGCCTTTAAATTCTCCGGGTTCGCATTAATCGGCAAATCACAGGACGGCATCAGGATAAACCCGCCTTTGTGATACTTCATCTCCCGTATCGCCCTCTCCGACTGCCGGTATACCTGTTCCGGCGTTCCGCCCACCAACAGTTTTGTAGAGATATTGCCGGCATAAATCATATCTTCCCCCAGCGCCTTTGCCGTTTCTGTGAGCGGATTCTCTTCATCCAAACTGATAAAACTACCCGGTGCCAGATTCAAGTCCTTAAAATAAGCCATTGTCTTAACATGGTTTCCACAGAGATGCAGCCCAAAATTTTGCAGGCCTTTCTTCCTCATCTCTTCATGAATCTCCATCATTGCCGGATACGCGAACCGTTCAAAATTGCGCGGGGAAATCAGATGGTTGGATTCAAAAGGATAGTTTGACGAAACCGAACAATTTTCCAATCCAAATTCCTGTATAAACAAATCTGCCGTCTCACTTAGATACTGTACCGCCTTCCTAAGCAGACGCCGCACCAGCTCCGGCTCTTTGATGAGCCACCGCATCAACAGCCCCGTCTCCACCATAGAACCTACCATGGTAAACGGCGACCCGGCGCTGATTGTCACTCCGTTCTGCCCCTGGCTTTTCGCATACCGTAAAAATGCAATCCTAAGCCTGGTAAACCTTCTTTTCTCCATGGGCGGCAGCTCATATGCCAACGCCTCTTCTGCCGAATTTACGGCGAACCGTTTAACCAGAGGAAGCCCTACCCTTCCCGTCTCCGGTATCGCCAGTTCCCCGCCCAAATCCAGTATTTCTCCATGAGGAAGATCATAGCAGGGAACATCGTCGTAGCCATTCTCCCAGGCGATCTCTTTCTGAGCATGGAACGCTTTTTTTACGTCAAAATAAAACTCTTCCGAAGACAATCCCTTCTGCCACCCCGCATACATAGTAGCACAGGAAAGCATCGGCACACGGTCGATTTTCTCCCCCCGGTAAAATCTTGCCATCCGCTGCCCGGAAGTTAAGCTCTTCGCCTTTTTCGGAAAATAACCTTCCACACCCATTCTTGCAACGCCAATGCTGGAACCATGGTAGTTATTGCCCATTTCAACCTCCGCCTTGACCCCATACTCCCAGGCCCGCTGCCGGATCGCCTCTTTCTTATCATCCGGTTCAAACGTATTTACCGTACTCCTTACACCCGAAAGAACCTTTTGGAACATCCCATACGGAAAAGCGATTCCCAGCTCATCATCTCTCCATGCCCCTGCGAAACGCGTCCCGGAACACAGAAGCGACAGATTCATATCCTGATTCTTGTAGGCTCCCGCCATTAATTCTGTACATATGCCGCTCATCCCCGCAAACCGGACCTGCTTCGCAAATCCATATTGATAAGAATATCCCTGCACAATCCGCATTGCCGTATACGGTTGACAGAAAACCAGCACAACATCTGGTTTCCGGTCACATTGCTCCAACGGCTGTATACACATTCCATAGACCTCGTGTTTCAGACAAGGCATATTCTCTCTGATATCTGCCGCCGCCTCTCTAGTTCCGTACATATTTCTCTTATAAAGGATTTCTCCCGGCTCTGACTCTTTCAAAGGCTTGGCGAATCCCAATGCCTCTGCTGCTGCCGAACAGTAAATATGCTCTTTTCTTACCTTCATACCATGCCCGACTGCCGCCGCTTTGACCATCATGCAGAAAAACATCTGATGCGTCGCTTCCTTTCCCTCGGCCTCTTGATATTCTGCCTCTGAAAACAGGAACCTTACGCCAACCAAATGCCTGTCCTTCGCCATACCAAGCAAGGTTTGAAATTCTACTGCCTCTTCATCCATACGTTACATTCCTCCTGTCCGATATGCATGTTTCTCCACCTTCCTAAGTACCTGATCCATTAAAATGGCGATGATGCAAATCGGCACAGTACCTTCCAGAATGTACACTGTATTATAAGTCGAACACCCAGTCTGTATCAAAAGCCCCAGACCGCCTGCGCCCGTACTGAACGCCAAAGTCGCCGCCCCGATGCAGATAATCAGCGCCGTTCTCATTCCTGACAAGATAACCGGTATTGCCAACGGAATCTGCACCTTCCAGAGAATCTGCCGTTTCGTCATACCCAGTCCTTTTCCCACTTCAAGATAAGTTCCCGGGACATTCCTAAGGCCTGCCATCGTAGCAAATACAATCGGAAGCAATGACTGGAGCAGAAGCGCGAACACAGCCGCCTTCATTCCAATTCCAAATGCCGTCATGCCAAACATCAGAACCGCCATCGCCGGTATCGTCTGCACAATCATAGAAGTCTTCTCAATCACAAGCCCAAAGGACTCTCCCGGCTTTGTAAAACAGAAGATTCCAAGCCCCACTCCCACAAACGCTGACAGGATACATGAGATTCCTGCTATCTCCACGAATTCAACCGTCAGTTTCGGCAGGCTGTATTTTGCCACATTTCCAACGTCATACGGCCATATGTCATATACCCACTCTTCGATATATTGAAAACCAAAAACAAAGAGCAAAAGTGCGGTCAGAAGCAGTACAATCGCAACGATATGGCCGTCTATTTTATTTCCTTTTGCCTTCATTCTCCCTTACGTCCTTTCTGAAACAAATTAAGAATATCGCTTAATAATATGGTTCCCGTAATTTTTCCCTTCTCTGTCACATGCATGGAATCTGTGCCATACTCTATCATCTGCGCCAGCACGTCTCTCAGGTTCGCTTCGCAGTCTGCATGATAAGGTATGTCCGCCCCATTCTGCGGACGCATATGCTCTTTTACGCGGAAACGGCTTAAAATCTTAATGTATGTCTCCGAACCCAGGAAAGATTTTACAAATTCATCGTCAGACAGCAGGGTATCCTCCGGACTTGCAAAATTACGCAGAATCCCTTTGGACATGATTGCAATCTTATCTCCCATTTTCATCGCCTCGTCAATATCATGGGTGACAAAAATAACCGTTTTCTTGAGCTGTTTCTGAATCTTTAGGAATTCATTCTGAAGGTTTGCCCTGTTCAGCGGATCTACGGCGCCAAAGGGTTCATCCATCAGGATAATCTCCGGATCTGCCGCCAATGCTCTCGCTACTCCAATCCGCTGTGCCTCGCCTCCGGAAAGCTCTGAGGGATATTTATTGATATAGGCTTTCACATCCAGCCCAACAAGCGCAATCAACTCCTTCACACGTTCCAGAATCCGGTCTTCTTTCCAGTTCAATAGTCGTGGCACAACCGAAATATTTTCACGCACGTTCATATGTGGAAACAAGCCTGTACTCTGGACGACATAACCGATTCTTCTGCGAAGCTCTTCCCCATTGTAATCATGTATATTTTTCTGATTAATCTCAATCGTACCTTCATCCGCATCAATCAGCCGATTAATCATCCTAAGCGTCGTAGATTTTCCACATCCCGATTCTCCTACAAATACGCACAGTTCCCCTTTTTTCAATTCCATGGACAGATTATCTACGGCAATCTGGTTTCCAAATCTCTTCGTAACGTTCTTTAATACTATCATACCTTTACTACTCCCTTAGCTTTTCTATGAATTTCAATCAGAACCACCAGTTTTTTCAACACAAAATCAAACAGAAAGACCAGCCCCATAATCGGAAGCGTCCCCAGCATAACAATATCAATGGCAAATCCATTTAACCCTTGTAAAATAAATTTCCCTAACCCGCCATAACCGATGTAGGAGCCAATCGTCACTCCAAGCACCGTGGCAGTAAGCGATACACGAATTCCAGATATAATAACCGGCAGTATAATTGGGAGCTCTACCTTGGTGAAAATCTGGCGCACCGTCATTCCCATCCCTCTTGCCGCGTCAATATACTGCTTATCCACGACCTTCAACGCTCCATACATGCTGTTCACAATCTGAAACAGCGCATAGCAGAACAAGGCGCAGAATACCGGTGTTGCCCCGACGCCGGCGATTCCATGGTCTTTCAAGAACGGGAACCGGTTGCTCAGAAAGGAAAGCGGGAACATCATCACACAAATCAATGCCAAAGAGGGGATAGATTCTATGGTATTTAGAATTGTGCTGATTACTTTTCCCGCTCTGGCATGCTTATAAGCATACCATCCCAGGGGCACTCCTACAACTACGCCGCACACTACGACTTTGAACGCCATCCCGATATGATTTCCAAAGCATTCGGCAAATTGTTTCTGGTATGTGGTATATTCTTTCATCACAGATAAGCCGTCCAGTTGTCCGGTCAGAAATGAAGCCGCCACAATGCCGAAACCGACTGTGATTACCAGAAACCGTTTCCACACTTTTCCGATATACTCATTACATTTTACTTCAATCAGGTAAGCCAAACCGATATAGAGATAGCAGCCCACGCTCATCGATACCCTTCCGTTCTCGGACGCAACTTCCACCACATTGACGGCCTGTCCGGCAAACAAAACCGCACAGCCAAGACAGGCGCTTGCCACGATTCCTGCCAGAAAATTCAGATTTTCTCTGTCTACCTTCAGGAACACCAACACGATCAGCGCAGCCGTAAGGACTAACAGAATCACATAATTAGCGCCCAGACATTCTCCTGCCGTAAGCCCTTCTTTCTCCCCTACCCGTGCCGCTGCCTTGAACATAAACTGATTCAGGAACAGAAGGGAAAAAAGCAGCAACGCGAGAAGATCGGCAGCCACATCTTGTTTCTTTAACATCATTCTCCTCCTAATATAACACTACGGAACCGTCTACATATTCGTAAACAGATTCCGTAATCATCATCCACTATTTTACAAGCCCTTTATCCTGCAAAAGCTGAGTCGCTATATCTGCCGGATTCTCTCCGTCTACCTGCAATCTCTTGTTCATATCCCGGATCGTGTCTGCATCTATGGCATCGAACACCGGCTTTAGAATCTCGGTAAGTTCCGGGTATGTCTCTATAACTTCCTCGCGCACCACCGGAGCCGGACTGTATACCGGAGATACAAACTCTGGATCTTCAATGACGTATAACCCCAATGCTTCCAGCGCGCCTCCTGTAGTGTAGCAATTACATGCAAGGAGACCGTCTGCTCCCTGTGATACCATATTCTGCGGCTCGCTCACTCCGATTACCATCTGATCCTCGCTGAGTTTGAATCCGTATGCTTCTTCCCATCCCGGGATACAGGTCGGAGAGGTTGCAACGTAACTATACTCAGTCGCAATGGCAATCTTCATCTCGCCGCCGCCGTTGATATACTCTGCAAAATCGTTAAAATCCTTGATATTGTTCTTCTCTGCCCATTCCTGCTGTACGCATAACCCGTCTGTGTTATTGTATGGGGAATAGCACAGCCATACCAGCCCGTTCTTGGCGTCTGCTTCCTTCGTTGTATTAAATGCTGTCTCCAAATCTGTCTGATATAAGGACTCGTCCACACCTTCTATGAACATCATGCCGCGCCCCGTATAATCTACGGTCATGTCAATCTGTTCCTCCATTAAGGACTGTCTCGGAAGCGTGGTGTTATTATATGTACCGATGCCGTTGCTGTCAACTTCGTAACCGTTTGCCTCAAGGGTCTGTTTAATCAGTTCTCCGTAAATCTGCCCTTCTTCATCCGTCATAGTCGCCAGGATAATTGGGTCGCCTTCATTCTTGGTCTCCACAGATTCCGTTTTTTCTGCCTTGTCAGAAGAGGCGTCCTCCGTCTTGCTCTCTTCTGATTTTCCTTCACAGCCTGCCGCTAAAGATGCAGCCAGAGCGGTACATAATAACATACTGGCTAATTTGCGTTTCATAATTTAATTCCTCCTTGTTGAACTTTGCCAAATTTAATGTTATCATAATACCCCCCCCCCCTATCAAATTCATAATATTCATATATATGTTTATTTATAGATATTTTCTATTTATTTGGCGAACTTATTACTCTTTTAACCAGACTCCTTTACACGGCTATACCCATCTGTTATTATATTAAAAAGGAACTAGATATTAAAAGGTTTTACGGAAAGCAGGTGATAATATGCCAAACAATGCTGAGATTGCTAAGAATGCGATTGATGATTTTAAAAAAATTCAAGATTATATGGCAGTGGCGAAAGAGGAAAACGCAACCAAAACATATGCCAAATTAAAGGACGAATACCTCTCTTTAAAAGCAATCCTTAATGTTCTTGGCGTAAATCTGACAGATATCGACAAGATAAAGGAATAGCCGCCCAGGCTCAAGACAAGACGCAAATATGGCGAGGGAGATAAGGACTGGAATCCTCCTTTTCTCCCTCGCCATTTCTATCTGTCAAATCCTCCATGACTCTCTTCCTGAATCTCTCCTCCGTCCCCAATCTTTACCCCCACCGACAGTTCTTCCAGATAATCATACAATTCTCTCTGCTCTTCTTTTTCCGCCAGATATCTTGTCGTATACTCCGTCTGCCGGCATGGGACGAATGATATCCCAGACAGTCCCTCTCCCGTCACTTTAATATCCAAAAGCCCAGTGTATTTTGTTTCGCCGTTGAACCAGAAGTCCCCCATACTGTATATGACAGGCTTGCCTTTTATAAATTCTATCCCCTGCAGCACATGGGGATGGCTTCCGATAATCATATCTGCCCCGCTATCCAGCAATACTTCCGCCTGGTCATGCTGATAATCCTCAAACTGGTTGGAATCTTCTGTTCCCCAGTGGACATACGCAATCAGATAATCGCACGCAAGAGAGGCTTTCTCTATCACTTCTGCAAATTCCTCCGACTCATACATCAGAAGCACTCCGGGCGCGTCCTCTTCTGCCTGAGGGGTGTAGCGTGTCTTCTCTGCCCGGGAAGCCGCCACAAAACCAATCTTCACGCCATTTGCCACGAAGTAGACCGGCTGTTTTGCTTCCTCAATATCATGTCCTCCTCCCACATAAGGAATTCCGCTCTGTAAAAGAAGCTCCATGGTGTCCGAAAATGCATCTGCCCCGAAGTCATAGACATGGTTATTCGCCAATGAAACCATATCCGTCCCCAACTCCTCAATCAGCTTCATCCGTTTCGGGTCTGCACGGAATGTATAGTATTTGCCTTCCAGCGGCTCGCCCCTGTCGCTGATGCAATATTCGTGATTCAGCAAGAACACATCCGCTTCATTGGTACGCTGTAAAATCTCAGGGGAGATACACTGATTAAGTTCCTGCACTTCGTCATAATAGTCTATGACAAAATCATCCTCTTCAAGACAGATATCTCCCGCAATCAGCAGGCCTGCCGCTTTCTTTTCCCCGTTTTCCCTTATGTAAATGTGATGCTTTGCGGCGGTCTTTTCATCTTTTAGCCGACCCTGATACATATCGGAAAGGACATGCAGCGTCTTTCCTGTTATCTCATAAAAATCCGTTTCCTTTAAGCTTGCCCCTCCAAGTTTTCCGGAAATTTTCTTCCATGCATCTTCCCCGCAATTTTCAAGAAACCATGAGGAAAATCCCGTCTTCTTTTTTTCTGTTCCCCCTGCATCCGCTATAAAATCTGCATAATACTGTTCTAGAAGCTTCGCATTCTCATCCTCAGGCTTCTCAGGCGCTTTCTTATCGTGCCGGCCCAATACCATGAATAGCGAAACACCCAAGATGACCAATACTATCGTTCCGCAGGCCGCCGCAGCACGAAGAATGATCTGCCTGCGCCGTCTCCTTCTTCTACGTTCTCTCAGGCTCACATAATGACGACGATTCTGGGGCGTATTCTTTCCCTTGCGCTTTTCCGTATGCTGCCTATTTTCCATTATTTTTCCCCTGCCTTAAACCTTAATGGAACACACCCGTCAATATCCCTGCAAAATCTCTTTGAGATACTCCCGGTATTCCTTTTGTACCATTCCTGGTCCGGTAATCCGAATCCCGCTCCCAATCCCTGTCACCCATCCAAAAAACTGTGGGCTGACCGCCACAAGAACGCGTACCCGAAATTGACCGTCATCCGCAGGTATTATCATCACATCCGTTCCAAACCTGTCAAGAATCACTCCGACCAACTCATTCCCGCATTGAAGCGTAACCTCTTCGTCATGCCCGCCGTACATAGAAAAAGTTTTCTTGGAGAATTCAACTAGATCGAAATCCTGAAACCTTTCTTTTCCGATACGTTCCCGCTCCGTCACACATGCCCGCTGCATCTTATCCACACGGTAATGCTTCATACAGTCTGCTTTCTCGTCGTATGCAATCAGATAATAATTCGCGTCGTCCCATGTCAGCGACCATGGGCTTACCGTATAGACAGCCCCTTGTTTCTTTGGCTTTAACTCCTTCCTTACAGTCCATTCTGCATACTGATACTGAATCTGCCTGTTCTCAAGGATTGCCGTATGTATCTGATCTACATTGTAATATATCGTCTCATTGCCGGTCTTAGGGCGGTTATAGATAAATACATTTCTCTGGAGCTGTCTGGCGTCATGTTCGCTCGCCAGGCTTTCCAACTTCCGGATTAACTCTTCCGACTTTTTCCGGCTGATGAACTTTGAAGCCTGTACTGCGTCCACCAGAAGTTTAAGCTCCGGAAGCTCAAACTTCCGGCTTCCAATGTAATAGCCGCCGTTCGTTCCCTTCACCTGCAGTACGTCCATCCCGAATTCCCTTAACGTCTCAATGTCATTATACACCGTCTTCCGGTCCGCTGACATCCCATAATCACGCAATGCAGTGTCAATATCAGCCGCAGACATTGTATATTTCTCGTCTGTTTTCTCCAGAAGCATCTTCATGATATAGAGTGTCCTTAGCTTTACCTGTGAAACTGCCATGAACTGACTTCCCTCCGCACCTCATACTTGTTCCACAATATTATAGCATACCTTTATGGACGAAGTCCACCCGCCCCGTCAGGGGCATGAATTACGGGATGCCCTGTGGGTATACCTTTATGGACGAAGTCCACCCGCCCCGTCAGGGGCATGAATTACGGGATGCCCTGTGGGTATACCTTTATGGACGAAGTCCACCCGCCCGCAAGGGGAATACCCTCTATCAGAAGTCGTACTTATCCGGATTCAGCCCTGCTCTTCGCATAACTGCCCTCCGCTCTCTTCGCCCCATCACTTCCAGTTCTTCTGCAATCAGCCCGGACAATTCAAACTCTGTCTTCTCCTCCTTGTCCGCCTCCTGCCGGAACAGGAAACCAACCACCTGCCCGAACATATTCAAATCATTTGCGCATCTATAATCATATACGGAACCGATAACCTCTCTCATTATTCTTCCTCCAAAAATTCACGATAATCACTTTCATCTGCAAACAGAAGATAGCTTCCATTCACATATCCCATATAACCATCCGCTACAAAATAACCCTTCATACTATGCACCTCCTGTTTTCGTATTTTCCTTGGTTCTCTATCAGTCTACCAAACTGGATGTCCAAAAATCTCCACATCCAAATACTTTTTAAGGATGCATCATGCATGAAGCATTCAAATAGAGGGGGCTATGCCTCAAATGAGTCATAACCCCCTCTAAAATCATTGAGCATAAGCCGCCTAACCAACTCCAGCGCCTACGGATGCATAATAATCTTCATACACTGTTTCGACTGCATCACGGCAAATGCCTGTTCCATCTCCCTGAGTGGGAAATGATGGGTAATCAGCGGTTCTACCTTCACTCGTCCGTCTTCCACAAAATTCAGACATTCCTCAAACTCCTGTCTTGTATAGCAGATTGTCCCGTAAATGTGAATCTCGCTCCTCACTACTTTCCCAAGGTCAACCTCCGGCAGGCTGTGATACAGCCCGGTAACTGCATAAGTACCGCCTTTTTTCAGCATATTCATTGCCGCAACCGGAATTCCCGGCACACCGACGCAATCCTGAACGTAATCCGCCATCCGTCCTCCCGTAATCTCGCGTACCCGCTCCACCGGATTCTCCTTGGATGCATTGATTGTAATATCCGCCCCCAGTTCCTTTGCCAGTTCAAGACGCTGGCTGTCTACGTCTGTACCGACACAGATTATCATTTTCGCACCTCGCAGTTTGATTAACTGCACGGCGTAAAGCCCAATCGGTCCTGGACCGTATACAACGCAGACATCCTTAGAAGTGATAGAAGACGCCTTGACGGTACGGTAAGCGGATGCAATCGGATCTACGGACGCGCCCTGGTCATAGGTCGTGGTATCCCGCATCTTCCGGCAGACTTTGGCCGGAACCCTCACATATTCTGCAAATGCGCCGTCCACATGAATCCCGGTTTCCACCAGATTGTCGCAGAGTACTTCCTTCCCTTCAATACACATGTCACAGTCTCCGCATCCAATAACGATACACGGAGTCACACGATCGCCCACTTTCAGATGTTTCACGCGGGAACCTGTCTCCACCACGTCTCCGGCAAATTCATGCCCCGGAATCAAAGGCCATGGCACTTCACGGGTTCCGGCGAGTATGGGACCGTCTGTCCCGCAGATTCCAACGGATCTTACTTTAATAATGACATCATCCTCCCGCAATACCGGATATGGTACGTCTTTCACCGCAAATCCCGGTCCGGCCTGTTCTTTTACTACTGCTAACATCGTCTTATCCTCTCCTTAATACATATATTTTGACATATTAACTTCATTATAACAATATTTGTTATCTTTTGAAATGATTTCTTATTTTCATTTAAAGTTCGCAGAAACGATTGTATAATAGTGAAAAATATGTTATAGTACATTCATTAAAAATGTTCAACGATCAAGATAATCTTATTTTCATATCTGACATTCGTCAGGAATTATCCGATTTGTGTATGAATCCGGAAAGTGCAGGTGATTCCCATGATTGAATAAAATTGACGCTGACGTCTTGCGTATGGGCCGATAATTGAATATAATGGAGGTAGTGAATGGCAGATGAGGCTTTACAATGGCATGACGGCTTTCACGCAGCGCTCCAGATTGAACTTCAGGGAGAATCTGCACGTCTGAGATTCTATTCAGAACACGAGTTGTATAAGAAACCGTTGAGGATTGACACTCTTGTTATTATGGAATCAGACGATACGCCGATACAAAAGAATATTGGAAAGATTTTCCGAAAACATAACCTAATAGAATACAAAAGCCCGGATGATTATCTGAGCATCGATGATTTTTACAAAGCATATGGCTATGCATGCCTATACCAGTCCAATACGGACAGGGTACATTCCATATCCATGATGGATGTGTCACTGACTTTTGTATGCAGCCATTATCCAAAAAAAATGATAAAGCTGCTGGAACAAGAGCGGGGTATCTATGTTGAACAGAGGGAGGCTGGTATCTATTGGCTGCATAACGATCCTATTCCTATGCAGATTATATTAATCAATCAGCTCTCTCCGGATGAAAACCGATGGCTTAACAGCCTTAGGCACAATTTGGAAGTGAATGCGGATACGGAATGCATAATCCGAGATTATAATATGCATAAGCAATCCATCCTGTATCAGGCGGCAATGGATCTGATCATGCGGGCAAATCCTAAGACGATGAAGGAGGCAAGGGTCATGGTATGTGATGCATTCAAAGAAATATTTGCGGATGAATTTCAGGAGCACGAAGAAAAGCTGAAAGCTCAGGAAGAAAAGCTAAAGGCTCAGGAGAAAAAGTTCAAAGTTCAGGAAAAAAAGCTAAAAGCCCAGGAAAAGAAACTCAAAGCCCAGGAGGAAAAATTCAAATCCCAGGAAGAAAAATTCAAATCCCAGGAAGAAAAATTTAAATCCCAGGAAGCGAAATTCAAATCCCAGGAAGAAAAATTCAAATCTCAAGCTGCAGAAGTGCAAAAAAATGCTTGCAAAAAGACTGAAAAACGCTTTGCTTCTCTGATTCAGCGTCTCATCAACAATAATCTTATAGACGATATAAAGCGAATCACCGAAGATGAAGAATATCTCGCCCATATGTATGAACATTACGGGTTATAAATAAAGGGTTATAAATAAAATACATTCGATTTATCCAAGGACGGGGCAGTATTTTACAATACCGCCCTGTCCTCAAATATGATTCCTATTCATAAGCAATCTTCATCAATTCCTCAATCGTAGTGACCCCATCCGCCACCAGCCGCACCCCATTCTCTTTCAGAGTACGCATCTGCTGGTGTTCCCTGGCATAATTTTCGATTTCCTCTATGGTCGCATGGCCGCTAATCATTCGGCGCAGTACGGCGTCTACGGCGAAAATCTCATGCACGGCAATACGTCCCCTGTACCCCGTGTTGTTGCAGTGGGCGCATCCCCTTCCTCTCCACACAGTCTCTATCTCCTCCCCAAGGAAATCCCTCTCTTCCGCTGTCGTCTCCATCTCCTGCCCGCAATGGGGACATACTTTCCGCATGAGCCTCTGGGCAACGACGCCCACCAGCGAATTCGCAACAAGATACGTCTCTACTCCCATATCCTCCAGACGTACAATACTGGAAGCCGCGCTGTTGGTATGCAGCGTACTCAAGACCACATGCCCGGTAATCGCCGCGCGCACAGAAATCCCCGCCGTCTCGCCGTCCCGCGTCTCGCCGACCATAATAACATCCGGGTCCTGACGCAGCAATGCGCGAAGCCCAGTCTCAAATGTCATCCCCGCCACTGGATTCACCTGTGTCTGGTTGATACCTGGCACATTTTTCTCTACAGGGTCCTCTATCGTGGCAATATTCAGCATCCGCCCGGACAGATACTCAAGCACCATATACAATGTCGTAGACTTCCCGCTTCCTGTGGGGCCTGTAATATAGATAATCCCGTTGCTGCTGTTCAGCATCGGAAGGAATTTCCCATAACTGTCCGTATCCATGCCAAACTGATCCGGATAATCCAACTGTCCCGAGGAAGTGAGCAGACGAAGCACCGCCTTTTCTCCGAACACGGTAGGCATCAGGGATACACGGATGTTGACATACCCGCTCTCCGTCCTCACGCGGAAATGACCGTCCTGCGGGATTCTCTTCTCTGCGATATCCAGATTTGCCATGATTTTAATCCGGGCAATCAACGGCTGGTGGACATTTCTCTGGATTGCCACATATTCCAGAATCACACCGTCAATCCGCATCCTTACCTTCGTCTCACGCTCAAAGGGTTCGATATGGATGTCGCTGGCATTACTCTTGATCGCGCGCTCCACAAGGCTGTTCAACAGATGGATGACAGGAGCCTCCTCCTCAACATTTTCCAGTTCCGTAAGGTCTAGATCATCGAAATCATCCGCACCGAACCCAGCATTTGCCTCAGTCGCCGCCTGTTTCGCCCCTACCTCGGCAAAATAATAGGAAATAGCCTGCCTGAGGGGTTTCTCTTCGCTTAAAAGAATCTGCAGGTAACATCCGGTCTGCTGGCGCACCTCTTCCAAAGCAAAATAATTCAGCGGGTCATTCGTCACAAGAACCATTGTCCGGTTTGTCACACTCAGCGGAAGGAACAGATTCTTTTCCGCCAGTTCTTTATTGACCATGGCAACCGCCTCCAAGTCTACCTGCTGGGACGCCACATCCACGATTTCCAACTCTAACCTGCTTGCCAAAGCCTCCAATACCTGCTGCTCTGTCACAAAATTCAGTTCTATCAAAATCTGCCCGACCCGCTTATCCCGGTGTTCTTTCTGGTAGGCAAGCGCCTCCTGCATCTGCCGGGCGTCTACATATCCTCTTTCTTCTAATATTTCCCCAATCCTCAGATTCGTCCTCAAGCCTCGATTCCCCTTCCCACTTCTTTTCACATCCTTTCCAAGATGTCCTGTCTCCTTTTGCTCCAATCCAAAAATAGTTCGTCTGCCGCCATCCGCGTCAAATGCAAGATATCATTCGTTTACAATTTAATTATTTAGCTGCCCGATGCTGCCATGCATATACACAGCTAATTCAAAACTGGCCTCCGGCTGTTCCACTACATTCCATTCCGTATCCAGATATGTCCGTTCACTTATATGCATGGCGCGAATCTGGACTGCGGGATAATTATGAGCGATATCGTCTATAAACTGATATACTTGAGCCGGACTTCCCTGCAAGACCATCGTACAGTTGACGGTCAGGATATATCCATCCGTTCTGCCTTCTCTGTCCGTATTGCCATTCTCCCCATCTATTCTTCCTGTCTCTCCTTCTGAACTGTCTTCTCCTTCCTGCACAGGGACATCCATTCCTCCGGAAATCTTTCCATAAAGGTAAGGCCCAGTTATCTCCCCTTTCGCCTCCCCAATAGACAGGGACACCGGGAACAGTCCCGCATCCAGGGCAATCCCTGTCAGCAGTTCATCCACCTGCCGGTTCTCCATGAGATCATAATATTTTGCGGAAATGTCCGTAAGCTCTCTTTTACGTTCTTCAATCTCCTGCTCCAAGTCAGGAATTCCATCAATGGCAGACTGCATTTCCTCAATCGTCCCATCTAGTTCTTTGCCCTCTAACGTATATTCTTGATAACGCCCAATTCCCGGCATAATCAAAAACCGTACCATCAGAAATACGGTCAGGATGCTTACTGCCAGTTTCAGCAGCAGTATATCTTTATCCGTCAGCCTCATTGCGCACCTCCCCCGTATACCTTGCCTTCCATCGTACATGACAGTGACAAAGTGTACCAGCCGTCTTCAAACGTATACCCCGTATAATCTACCGTGTGGAACAGCCCTGTTTCCTGAAGCCGCAAAATATACCCAGACACGTCAATCACCGCCAGACTGTTGGCGTCGAAGGTCAAAGTCCCTGTCTCCACATCATAATCCGTTATTAAAAGTCCAATCTGGCTTCCTCCTACTCCTTCAATCGTGCGCAGCACACCGCCCGAAAACTCCGGATAAGAAGACAGGTTTTGGTTCAGCAGCTCCACGGAAACGATTCCATTTTCCACCGCCATAAGCTGTGATTCCAACTCCTGGGCCTTCTGGTAAGTTCCTTCCCGGCGGACTCTGTCAATCCATTCCTGTTTTGTCAGGTTCTTTGCACTGACAATCCGGTTCGCCGCCGCAATTCCTCCGGTCAGAATCGCGCAGGTCAGGAAAACAACGCCCGGCATTACCAAATGTCTGCCGATATCCCATTGTCCGCCCTGTTCCTCGGATTTACGTCCGGCGCTCATAAGGTCAATCTGCTTTTCTTTCCTTGTACTTCGCATCAACGCTCCGATACAGGGAATCCAATCCGATGCCTTCTCCCGCCCCGGCACGGAAATCTTCGGGTCGATGACCATGGGGGATACGTTCAGGTTCAGGGTTCGGATTCCTTCCACGCTTACCTCAAAGTCTTCATCCGGACATCCTCCATAGCATACCTCGGTAATCGGCTCCTCCTGGCTGCGCCCTGCGTAAAACTGGATGATACCGGAGATACTTCTCACAATCTCCGTCCCATAATCCAGCGTTCCCGGCTCACTGAACAGGCGTGTACGGCTGGAATAGAGATACTGCCCTTTCTGGCAAAGGATACTTGTCATGCTCCCAGCCTCGAAGAAAAGGTAAATTCCAGTCCTCTTATAAAAATGTTCCAAATGCTGCATGATCTTGAGATACCCTTCCAGAGGAACGGTGATGCCATTGACACGAAGCCCTGTTTCTTCGCAAATATGCAGAAATCTTTCCAGATTTCCCTGCTCCGCACCGCCTGCACAGATGTCTACGCCGATTTTGTTTTCCTGGCGGACAATCGAATAGTCTGTAATCTCATTACGGAAATTCTCACGTACCTCCCTTGCCGCCATTTCCGCTAACTGCTTTCCCTTGCCGTAGGGAAGCTGCAAGACTCTGGTCACGCATAAGCCCGCCGGCAGTACGAGCCGCACCTGCTCTGGATTATGCCTTGCCGCCAGCTTTTCTAAAGCCTGCCTCCACCGGTCGAACGAATCCCCCTGTCCTTGCAAATCGAACCGGTCTGCCTCTGTGAGCGCCGGATATTTTCCTTCCCTGCCTGCCGCCGTCAATATACAATCTTCCTGAAATACGATGACAGTCTGCCCCATTTTATTCTCCCCTCTCTGTAAATTGCATTTTCTATTCTATATTCATGGCCAAAATTCCTGTGCCGGACTTTCTCTTGTCCTCTTGGTCCGCTTTTCGCTCCATGTTTACGCCGAGCCTTCGATCGCTCCGTAAGACTCATAAATCGGGAGCATGACCGCTATGATGATAAATCCTACTACCACTGCCATCAGGCAAATCAATATGGGTTCAAGCAGGGTCATCATACGCTTCGTGGCTGCCTCTGCTTCCTCCTCCATAGTCATTGCGATGGAATCCAGCATCGTATCCAGCCTCCCGCTCTCCTCTCCAATCAATATGGTACTGGCGAGTTTCCGCACAAGACCGTCTACTTCCCTGAGCGCCTGGGAGAGCGCTGTGCCGCTTCGCACCGTGACCGCCACCTGCTCGAACTGCTCCTCCACGTATACATTTCCTATGGTCTTGCCCGCCGTCTGTAATGCCGCCACAATCGGCATACCGCTGGAATACAGGCTGCTCAAAGTTCTGGCAAAGCGCGCCGTGTAAATAATCTTATTCAGTCTCCCGATTACAGGCATACGGATTTTCAAACAGTCAATGGTTCTGCGTATTTTATAGATTTTTAAAATAATCCGTACTACGACTGCCAATAGAAATATGGCCAGTAATGCGAGATACCACTGATGCACGAGGAAGTCCGACGCCGCCATCAGCCACTCTGTTACCGCTGGAAGGCTTTCCATCTGTGAAAATAATTCGTCAAACTGCGGCAGGATAAAGGTCACAATCAGAATGACTACCGCCACGCACATTACCAGCAGCACCGCCGGATAAGCCATCGCTGACTTCACCTGATTTTTCAGTCTGTTTTCCCGCTCGTAATGAAGGGACAGCCGTTCCATCACAGCGTCAATATTACCGCTCCCCTCGCCGGAACGAATCATTCCCAGCATCAGCTCAGGAAAACATTTTTTTGATTCCATAGCTTCCGACAGGCTGGTTCCCTTCCTTAAATCGGCAAGGACGGACAAATAGACCGACCTTGCATATGCAGGCAGGCCTTCCTCGTCTGCAACGATTTCCAACGCGCGGACAATGCTGATTCCGGAGGCAAGGAGGGTAGATAACTCCTTACAGAATTCCGAAAGCAGCTTGGATGTAAATTTACGGGCGCTCTTTGACGCCGTGACATCCTTTGCCTGTACCAGGAACAATCCTTGCTCTTTCAGTTGTTGCTGTAATGCGCTTTCACCTGCGGCGTCCATTGTGCCGCGCAGGTTCTTGCCTTCCATATTTTTTGCGAGATAACGAAATTGCGGCATAATAACTCCCCTTTCGTATTGTCATAAGTTGATTATATTTGCCAGACTGACAGATACCACTCTAACATCTGGTCCCCGCAAATGCATGCGGCGGCAAGGCCGATTGCCAGAAACGGTCCAAATGCAAACCGGTCCTTCCGCGTCATTTTTCCTCTTGCCAGCATCCAGATGCAATAGATTCCTCCTGTCAGGATTCCGATAAATATCGCCGGAATCATGGCCCTATAGCCCAGAAGCCAGCCGCTTGCCGCCATCAATTTGATATCGCCGCCGCCGAATGCGCCTGGAATTAATAATGACAGAATCAGCATGGGCGCTGATATGATTACGGCTCCGAGCAGCCGGTCTGTCAGCGTATGTTCCGGGAACAGCCAGACTGCCGCGATTCCTAATAGGACGATTGCTATATGAAAACGATCGTAGATGATCTTTGTATTCCAATCTATAAATGCAACGACGGTCAGGATTCCCATATAGATGAAGGCAATCCAGCCTCTCAGTGACAGAAAGCCTGACTCGCCGCTGCCAAAATATGCGCTGCTTAAAATAAATGCGATTCCTCCCAGACATTCTGTCAGGAAGTATTGTTTTGATATCTTCATTCCACAGCCAAGACATTTTCCGCCTTGGACAAGGTAGCTGATGCACGGGATTAGTTCTCCCGCGCTCAGCGTCCTGCCGCAGCCGGGGCAATGGCTGCGGCCGTATACGAGATTCTCCCCTTTGGGGAAGCGATAGATTACTACTGTTAAAAAACTGAAAATGCATGCGCCGAATATAAAGCGAAACAAGTATAGTATTCCGATTAGTACTGTCAACATTTGATTCTATTCCCCTTTTATGACTGATGAATTGCAGATATTTTATCATATAGCTAAATATTAAGCCAATGTATTGCTGCAAGAATGAATTCTAATATTTTAACGTCTGTCGGTCTGAATTATTTCCTGCTGATAGAAAACTTCATAGGTAAGCGGCTTTCTGCAAAATGTTACTGTAAAATCGCCTTCTTGATAGTAGAAGCGCTGTACTTCGTAGCCGTTCTTATCCATTTGCAGTATCCAGAAATCACCTGGGACTTTGCTGTCGGTTATTACCTGACGCCAGACTTCTTCTGTGACGCCTCCTATAGAGGATGTGTCGCAGAAAGGTTGGTTGGAACCGTAATACGCTGTGGCAGTTGCATCTAATGCCATCCGCAAGGATTTGGCGTTGCCGAGCGCGACTTGGGCGTCGGCGCGGTGCATGATGTGTAAGACGCCGGGGATGGCGGCGACTATGGTTGTCAGGATGAGTAGGAGGATGGCTAGTGCTTGGGGGAGCCGGTTGGCAGATTGTTTTTCATCTGCCGGTTGGGGGGTAAATAGGGGTTTTAGCATGATTGAGTCCTTTTTTGAGGTTGTTTTGGTGTAATTGGGGTGTAATTGGGGGGATGGTTCCAGGGACGGCAGTTCGGGACGGTCCTTCCCCCAAACGCGGCTGGGCAACGCTCCGGCGAACTAACTGCTAACTCCGACTAAGGAACTCAGGAGAGCCTTCGTTCCTAAGTCTCCGTAAGCAGTGGATTTCGCCTCCGCTAAGGACGCCCTTTTATGCCGCGCTTGGGGGAAGGGCCGTCCCGAACTGCCTGGGTACTGGAAAAATTTCAATTACACAAACAGCTTATTTACTAAATACTTAGCTTGTAAATATTCATATCTCTTTTAAGGTATTTTCTTCACATCATACTCACCATCAGAAGTACTTGTGCCACTCGCTCTATTTGTCTTATACTCACACTGTAGCTTTCCGTCAGAAGCATAATAGACAAGTTCAACAACTTTTCCACCTTCAACTGTGAAAGACTGGACATCTCCTTTTACATCCGCTAAATCTTTTATAGCCTCTTTGGCATTCTTATCTGTACCATCAACTTTTATATCATCTGTATCTATAAGATTTCCTCCATCTTTTCCATATTTTTCATCCGCATATGTCTGCAATGCCATTACACAAGACCTAGTCTCCGCCACAACCTGCTTTTTCTTCGCCTTATCAATATACCCCGTCAACGCTGGAATCAGCAATGCCGCCAATATTGCCAGTATTACCAATACCACAATCAATTCCACAAGGGTAAACCCCTTTTTCCTGTTTTTCTTCAAACTCCTCATCATTTTCTTCATTCTCCTTCTCTTTTCTTTTTTGAGTCTTACTTCATTAATAGTTACATTTATAAACCAACATCCTTCACACTCCCCGTCGTCCTGTCCGGGATTCGGTTACGGGATGGATTTATCCTTAGTCTTCTATAATTATAATGCCGCTCTGTCGGCTGTCACTCTATCTTGACGATTTACGTGATACCGTAAGTCCAGAACCACACTTTCTTTTACTACCATCTCATTTTTTTCAGCATCGCTATAGAGCCTGACTTCTGCTTCCAGATAATCTACCTTCCCATCCGGGCTAGTTCCTGAAGGGTAGGAAAATGTAATCTCCAAATAATTTCCCATATAATATCTGTCGGTAAATATACTGTTTACGGCTCTGGCAATGGGATGACCGGAAGTATCCTCATAGTGATATTTTCCATCCTTCTCACGGACATAGTATCTTGCAAACAGCCTTCCTGCCGGTACATCGCCGGGGTTCACCGTACTGAGGAGCTGACTTCCCCTGTATATGCCTGTGTCAGGACAGCCTTCCGTGGAAATCAGCATGACATAGCCATCCTCATTGACAAACTCTAATCCCTGTCCGCTCTGTGCCCCAGTCTGGTCTGCGATTCGATCCGTTTCGCCGCATTTCTCATAGATTTTTATATATCCGGTTGCGTCTCTGGTCATTCCCCTTAGTTCTTGTATGGTATTATCCAAGATAATCTGTGCGTATTGCAGCTTTTGTATTCGGACAAATATTTTTGCGGCGGGGCTTAAAACTCCAACCATCATCGTCATCATGATGCCAAAGACCAACAGCGTAACGACCATCTCCACCAGACTCGTGCCAGACTTTCTATATCTTCTAAGCCTTTGCAGCGCCCTCAAGGGGCATCACCTCCTGTATCTTCCGTTCCGTCGTCTGCCTCTCCTGTCCCCTTCGCATCAGATGCTCCAAACAGGTAAAATGTCGTCGTCTTTGGCGTTCCGTCTGCATCCAGATATGTTACTTCTTTCGTTCCTAGTTCTACGGCGATGCGAAAGAGCACCGCTGCTTCTGCTCCCGGTGTTTCTCCGTCTGCTGTTGTAGCTTTGAATAAATAAGTCATGTTTTCTGCACCGGGAATGTAGGACGCCGACTGTAGGTTCCGGCAAATCTCCGCGTTCTCCTGTCGAATCTCCTCACTCTTGTGCTGTGCATTTGTACAGAACGAAATCGAACCTTGCAGGACTGCCATCATCATTAAAAAGATTACGGCGCTGACCGTTACCTCCACCAGCGACTCTCCCGCTCCAGAATGAATTCTATGTATCTTCATGATTCCCTCCTGATTTTTTACTCATGGGCATTAGCAAACTCGCAGTGGGTAATCTTGTCAGACTGGTATTCGTACTGGATATTTCCCTTCTCCCAATCAACAATATATTCCGGACTTGACAGATACTCATGCCAACTGCCGTCCCATAGGATATTTTTGCCATCGTGTTTAAATCTCACCTCATAAGTCGCCATCTGCTGGTATACCGTGCTGTAGCTGTAGGAAACCTCTCCCACTTCCGCGGTCACTTCCACCGTAAAGGTATAACGGGCAATCCCGTTATTCAGGACGTCGTCAACACTCTGGTCTTTCACAAGTTCACCAGACATCTCCGCATCCTGGTCTTGATTTGCCTCCTTGTACATGACCACCTTGATTGTGCCGTATTTCTCCGTGTCTACTCCATCCGGCAGAGCCGCCGTATAGTGGAAAATGGTTTCGTCCGGATGGTCCGGGTCATATTCCCCATATCTTCCTTCCAGGAAATTGTACACATAACGGTAAAAACTATTCTCAGGTGCATTTTCCGGTTTATCATAATCCGCTTTTAGCTCCTGCTCCAATACCTTTGCGAAGCTCTGTGCAAGCTGATAGCTGCGCTCCTGCTCCAGACGCCGGTTGGCGCGGGACAGGAGCAGACCAGACGTGTAAAGCATGGCGAGGGCGAATGCCATTAAAAAGGCGGATACGCAGACAACGATTACGAGCGTAGAGCCTTTTTTAGACTCTACTCTATTCCTGAAATAAATGTCTCTATTCTGCCGTACCATATCACCCTCCATTTATTCAAACTTTGTTGGACGAAGTCCATCCGCCCCCTCAGGGGCATGCATCACGGGATGCCCCTGAGGGAATGATCCAACCTTAAAACAGCGCTTCAAAATCACCCGAATTCGTATACCCATCGCTCTGGCTTGCGCCATCCGGCGCATTTACCGCCACATCCGAGGACAGTAAGACTTTCTCCGTAATTTGCAGCCCAACATCGGACAGAACCGTGCCGTTTAATGTAGTCAGGCTCTCGGCATCCGGAAGAATCAAAGTATACCAAAACCCGGTTTCCTCATCCCACGCTGCTTCCAGCCGGGTATTCAGCTTCACCCGGTAGGCATATGGAATCTCGGCTTCCGTATATATCCCATTCTCATCCTTCACCCAATAATCATTGAATTCAAACAGGGTTATCCCATTCTCATCCATTTCCACAGGCTTTACTGGTTCTATCGGCTCCCAATATTCCACATCCACGCCTTGTTGTTCATCGAAGACTTCCGTCTTTCGATAAACCGTCACTTTCCGGTTTCCCGTATCAGCCGTCGTCTCATCCGCCTCCTCCACAATCCGGTAGGTCTGCTCTTGTGAAGCCTCTGCCTTGTCCGTGTCCGGGTTCAGCGCTCTTGGCTTCAATGTGATATAGTAGGAATCCGCCCACTCTACATCATCCCAGTGCAGGGCAATCCGGCTGGATTTCCAGATTTCCGTTCCCAGAAGATCCGGATTCGAGCCTGTTTCCAGCGTAATGTCCCGCTCCTGGCTGTCAACCGTCACATCCGGCTGATTCAGCCTCACATATGGCAGACGGACAATCTCACTTGGCGTCCACCAGGAACTTACCTGCCCGTTCCCGGAAGATATCCTTGTATAGAGCAGCAGCCATTTGCCTGCATGCTGCGCCGATATTCCTCGAATCGTACCATTATAGGTGCTGCCGCTGCCGGACTCCATCGCAACGGGCGTAAGCCCATCGCCGTCTGCGGCAGGATAAGTCGCCAATAGTCCGGCAACCCCCGCAACCTTCCCGGATTCGATATCCGGCTTCGCTGCCTCCGCCATTTCCCGGCTCTCGAACACATACCCCTTGAGCAGATAACTGCTGTCACCCGTGGGAATACTGTCCGGTTCCGGCGTAATCTTCACGGTCAGCTTTCCTTCCTTCCATTCATCTTCTGCCTGAAATTCCTCCACGGACAAAGGTCTGGTACGGTCATAATCCCATCCCATCTCCCACGTTACGGAAGGCTTTCCAATCCGCATGGGTATCGTCAGGTCGTAGGTGATTCCCTCCACACTGTTGACATACAGTGTATTGTCCGGCGACGCCTGCGCCACAATATAGATTAACACCCTCTGTCCCGCATAGGCTTCAAGGTTCAGCTCCTTCTGGTAAATATCAACATTTCCATCCACCAACACCGGATCATCCGAGTTCAAGAGTACAGGCTCTCCCGGCGTCAAAATGCCGTCTATTTCTTCATAGCGCCGTAAATAAATTCCATAAGCTTCACACCCTGTTTCATCCCGCACTCCATCCGTCTTGATTGGCTCCCACTTTGCCGTATAGAACAGCTCGTCGGCGTTGGTATTCACCACGGATGGCTGTTCCGGCCTTCCAAGCCGCCGTTTTACCTGATAACGTTTCGTTGAAGTCAGCCCGACGGTCTGCATTCCATTTGCTTCGTCCCCCTTGCGGGTCACGGTCAGTTCTACATGGTCATACGTCCAGTCCTCCGCCGATACAGTCAGCATATTTCCTTGCATCTCCTGCCCTGTTATGATGGAATCCTTGCTTTCCCCGCTGATTCCCGCCAGAGATACCACATACCGGTTCCCTTCCTGGTACTCGCCGTCGCCAACGTCCCACCGGAACGTATATTGCAGCTGCTGCTCCCCGTCATATTCCGGCGTCAATTCCGTTTCCTCCATTAAATGCGGCGGCGGGGTCAGCCAGTCAAACAATTTCCCCGAAGTCCATCTGTATTCCATAAAGTAACCATTGTCATTTTCATTCAAAACCGGACTGTTTCCATACTCCCATACCGGAACTTCCGTTGGTACGCCGTCCACATCCTGAATTTCCACACCCTTGACCGTATAGATATTTGCCTCCTGCTCCTGCGCCAGCCGGTACGTGTAGACCGGTCCTAAACCGGATTGCGCATACCATATCCTGACTCTCAAGTCTTTCGCCCGGTGAATATATTCTGGCAATTGGAAATTTACCACGGCCTTGCCGTTGGGCGCTGTCAGCATATCCTGGCTGGCAAGCACGGCGTTTTGCTCTTTCCCGGTTTTTCCGCCGCCCCAGGTTCCGACAAGCTCCGCCCGATAGATAGGGGGCGTCGTCACATTACCCGACGCCGACGTATCCAAAGTGACCGTGATACCCAATTCAGTTAAACTCTCTCCAAAGACCGTACAGGTAACTCTCGGCTTTTGGCTCGTATCCAACACAGCGATAGACGGTTTATATTTCGGCAGATATGCCGGAACCGGAACCTTTCTGGAATCTAAGACTCCTTGGGTTCCCGACACTGCCTGAATCAGTAATTGCTGTAATTCCTGTGTAAATGTCAACCGACTGTTTCCTTCCGGTACCAGATATCCCTCCAAATCCGGCGCAGTAAGAACCGCCGCGGGCTGATCCATGAATTTCACAGCTATCCGGTAATTCTCCTCCTCACGATAGTCCTTGGCATTCACCAGCTTGAACTGATACTGATAGCCGCCATTTGTCTGTGGAACGAGTTCAATCCGGATTTCCGGCTCCGGCAATATCCTGCCAAGCGCCGCATCCCCCACCACTTCTTCTGACGGAAGAAGCTCCGGGTTCATGCCGTACGCTCTTAGCTTTATCCGCAATATGCCTCCTTTTTGGATTTCCGATTCTGACAGCTCATAATCAAACTCCTCTGAGAAAAATTCTATCCTGTCATTGATTAATGTGTCGCTTCCGTCTTCATTTACCTGGTATAACGCCCCGACATACTGAAACGGGTCTGTTCCGGCTGCCGGAGTTACCTGTATGTGCAGCCTGCTCCCATCCACACGAAGCTCTACCTGCTCTGGTCTTGGCATCTGATACGTGTTTCCGCCTGTCTCCTTTATATAGAAGGAATTCCTCACATGGACGTCAAAATTACTTCCCGCATTTACTACCTTGCCGATACCATCATACCGTGCGCCGTCCGCCGTCCCGTCAATCTCAAACAGGATGCGTCCTGCCGGCTGGTCATTTCTGTCATAGATGGTTCCGTCTTCCAAAACCCTGAGTATATCCACGGAAACAGATTTCCCTGCCGCCAGATATGCATAATATTGCCTGTCATCCTTAGTGATATAATAGAGCAGATTCGTTGATACTCGTTTTAAGTCATTGGAGATATCGGGTACAGTATATTGCCCTCCATTGTTGAATAAGTAACTGTTGCTTCCCGTTCTTCCGTTTATATAATAATTATCCGAGGCGTTAATCAGCGCCGCATTACTTTTGTTGGCGGTGTTCACATAGGAAATCACAGGGAAATTTGCCTTATTGTATCCGGTGATATCCACGGAATAGCAGTCCCTCATAACAGTATTTTGGGAACCTCCCGCACCGTACCTCTCTCCGAAAATGCCGCCGACAAATTGTTTTCCATTCAGGACTGCCGCGTAATTCCTGCATCTCTCGATACGGAGATAAATGTTTCCTGTGGAGTTTACGATGGAATTGTAATTCGGTCCGTCCGAGCAGGAGAAAAATCCCACAACGCCGGACGCCATCGATGAGGAATACACCTCCACCCCCGGGCCGTTTACGCAATCCAACACCTGAATCGTATACCGCTGACCGTTCTGTGTGCTGGCTGTCTTATAAGCCGTGACATTTCCTAAGATTCCCGCACTGTCGTTGGCGCAGTCTGCGTTATTTTTCCCGGTTTTCCCGTAAATATTTCCGAAATTCTTGCAGCCAATGATGTTATATTCATTATCCTCGTAGGCATGGTAGAGCTGCGCCACGATACCGCCTGCCGCGCCAAGCCACCCTTCCTGATAAGTGGTCTGCAAATTGCCGTAGTTCTGGCAGTTCTCCACCGTACCTCCGGTTCCGGTCCACTGACCTAAGATTCCTCCGGAGTAATGCGCCCTCAAACAGTAAACCGTTCCGTAGTTAACGCAATTTTTCAGTTTCCAGCCGCCCTGGGCAGTGTTGTTCTGGTTGCCTATGATGCCCCCGGCAAACCGGTCCGTAACACCAGACGCAAGTTCACGCCCCACAAAAGCCTGATTCAGCAGGAAGGATAAATCCTGCCCGGATTCATTCATGCCTATGATGCCCCCGGTTCCGACTCCAATCGCATTGGATTTATTGTTGAGATACCAGTCTCCGGTGGCACAGTAATCGACGGCTCCGGTGTTGTAGGCAGTAATTCCTCCCACGCTGCCATTGGTTGACATAATCAGGGATAACCTTCTTCCCGAACTGACTGTGTTCTTGGATTGAGAATATTTTAAAGTTTCTATAGAAACATTTTTTCCGCCATCCCATTCCACATATTGGGAATCGGCGGAGATATTCCCTGCCTTCGCGGCATTCACCAACTCCTGTATACTTCCAACTCTTCCCTGGATTACAGCCTGTTCCCCGGCGCCTCCGCTCAATCCGGTTACGTCTGACTGCACAAGCATCAGCCCGGTTGCAGTCTCATCACCGGACAGTTCGATGGTTCCGCCATTATAACCGGCAATACCGCCCGCCATACCGCTGCCTGCATTAATGGCGTTTTGTTTCCCGCCAATCACACATCCTTTGATTTCACCGAATCCGCCGTTCTTCCCGGCGATTCCTCCCACATGGGAAGACAATTCTTCCTTCTCTTTTGCAGCGCTGGTACTTGTTGCCGTATAGATTCCCGTAATACTGCATGTAAAATTTTCCACCTTACAATTATCAAGTTTCCCTTGATTATCTCCGGCAATCCCTCCGTAGCAATTCCCCGGTATACTGCTGTCCGCCTCCTCTTTCATCAACCCTTCCGAGAAAATGCAGTCCTTCACGACGGCGCCTTGCCGGTTCTCTCCGGCAATTCCTCCAAGATACCGGTAATTGCAGAATTCCTCAAACCTAAGCCCCCGCGCTTCAATGCCAGAGATATACCCGCCTTCTTCGTTTCTGCCAGCCGCGCTTCCTATGGTCAATTCTCCAAAAGAGAGCTTAATCTGCGGCATGTTCCTAATTACTTCTGCCTTGCTCCCCGTACCAGACTCAGACTGACGTCCAATCATTCCCCGGTTCACCCCGGCGATTCCTCCTGCGGTCTGCGCCTCTCCTTCCAGCGCGACATTGCCATACAATATACTATCCTGAATGAATGCGCCTTCGTGATTTACCGCACATACCGCCCCAATCTCACCGGTTCCCCGGCTTGTGAGCGTCACCGCATCCGCCTTGCTTTCGTTATCTCCCACGGAACATCCTATAATCGTCCCGTAATTCTCCGCCGCAATTCCTCCGGCATACCCTTGGTCGCTCTTCACATTCCCCTGATTCTGACATTCCAAAAGACTTACGCCGGATTGATTGACCGCTACAATCCCGCCTGCCGCGCCGCGGCTTGCCGTGACCTCTTTGCACCGGTTCTTTGCCCGCGCAATCTCTCCTTGCGCTTCTCCGGCAATCCCTCCGGCATATCCATCCAGGGCATGGACTCTGCCCGCCTCGCATACCAGATAGCCCGTCGGTTCCCCGTCGGGATCCGCCGAACGGATACTGCCTGCATTGATTCCCACGATACCGCCTACCTTACTGCGTCCGGTAACAGTCACCTTTGCATTCACGGCGACCACTTCGCCTGATGCCGATGCAGACAGGGATATGACTTCGACCTCCCCCTCATTTCGATTCACACCTGCGATACCGCCGATTCCTTCGCCTCCTGTCCCAATGATGCTGCGGCTGCCTGTAAACGTATCCTCTGCCGCCTGTATTTTCCCGTCATTGTAACCGGCGATTCCTCCTGCATAATTTCCCGCTGCGGTTACATTTGCCCTGTTATGGTTCTCCTTCACCACGCCGCCTTGCATGTTGATACCTACGATACCGCCCACATAACTGTTCCCGGCAATATTCCTTCCCGCCCGGGTACTGCAATTCGCAATAGTTCCGGAAGTATAGTCTCTCCAAACATTTCCTGCTGCGTCTGTGTAAGATTTTATCCCGGCGCTCTCCGACCGGACGTTCAGCCCTGCAATTCCGCCGATATAGTCCAGTCCTGCATTCCCGAAGTTATCGGACAGCTCACAGTTAAAGATACCGCCGGAGTTAAAACTTACAATACCGCCCAAACCGACGAAACCGTTCATACTTCCGGAGTTCGTGCAGTGATCAATGACCTGATTCTCCTGATTTGCACTGATAATCCCGCCCGCCATGGACACCCTTTCGTCCGTTTCCAGCTCTTCGGCAGCCAAATTCATTCCCTCATATATAAGATAAGCCTTCAGCGAAACGCCTGCCGCCATTTCGTTGTCCGCCGCGGACGATTTCGTGATATTTCCCTCATTTTTACAATTTTCCAGTATTAACCGGCTGTTCTTCTCGCTGTATCCGACCACTCCTCCCGTATAAAGCAAAGATTTTATCGGAACATTGTTATTCGCATTGCCTTTCGCGGAAATGGTCAGGCGGTACGGATTATCTGATTCCATGACCGCACCGGGAAGATTCTTCCCATAACCATCCCCGGTAATCTGCGGCAGCATGGGCAGCAGATTCTCTGCACCAGCGGCTTGGGTAACGGTGGCCATCAGATAATCATGTATCGAAATATTTCCCAACTGTCCCTGGCTGTAGGTTCTGTGATATCCAATCACGCCTCCCACAAATGCGTTTCCCGTAATACTTCCAAGCCGGTTATCCGTTCGGAAACCATCCATCCTGATATCCGACTGTCCCTGTGTGAGCCCCGCCGTATCATCCACCATGTCTACCACATTTGCACCGATACATCCGCCTACATAGTATGCGCCTGTTACACTAGCCGGCTTCACTTCAAGGTCATTTTTCAGAATCCCTGTGGATGTATTCAGTCCGATACAGCCGCCTACCGCATTGCCATATCCATGTATGCGCCCGCCTATCAGGGTATAATTCTCGTTCAAATCCTCGCCCAGATTCCCATGTATATCATTAAAGCCAATCATACCGCCCACAAAATGTCTGCCCACTACCAGGCTGGCAACAGACTTCACAGTTATATTTCCGGAATCGCTGAACTGAATCATCCCATCATTATAGCCTGCCATTCCACCTACACAGTTGCCCGTGCCTGCCTCCCATGTCTCCGTTACCATGCGGTAAATGGACTGGTCGTAGTCTGACAGGTAACTTGCGCAGTCGCTAATCGTCCCGTATTGGCCGTTGTATCCCACAATACCGCCGATATAACGCCCATATCCTGCTGCCACTCCCTGATTGACACAGTTCAGGATTGCCGATTCTGCGCCTTGGACGCCATCATTTTTTCCCACAATACCGCCCACATAGTTATTGCCGATTACATAACCGGCATTGGACGTCACGGTAATCGATTCGGTTCCCTGAATCGCATACCTTAAATCATTGGACAATCCGCCCGCAATACCGCCCACAAAATCCGAGCCTAAAATATATCCGCCTTTCTTCGTGCTGCACCCTGCGATAAGGCTTCTGTTTCCGTAGCCGATAATACCGCCGACATACCGCCCCAGAAGCATTTCATCCTTTTTGCTGACGTCATACCGGTGATTGCCAAAACGGCCGGAAGCGCTGTAGGACTCCTCTACCCATGCACCGGCTCCAAATCCCAGTATCCCGCCGAAATACCGTCCTTCCATCTCCATAGAGTGGTTGACTTTAGAACTGCACAGTACCAGACCGTCACTTATGCAGTCTTTTAAGTCGGGCGCGGTATCCCCGGAACGAGTCCCCGTATCATCCAAAGAACGGTAACTGCCGTCCATTTTGCCGCCAATCCCGCCTGTGAACAGATTTCCCGTCACATCGGCGTGGTTCTCACAGGATTCTGCCTTCACGCCGCCGCCCATACGGGCATAACCGAAAATACCGCCAATTCCGTATTGATACTCCTTTGCCTGTTCCTCTACGCTCATGCCGTCGGCAACAGATTCCGGCTTTGGAAGACTTCCTGTCACGGAACCATTCATGGTAATGCCGTTGACCTCTGAATCCGTCAACTCCGATAAAGAACCATCGGCTTCTTTCTTCGCAAGGACACCCACAACGCCGCCGATTCCACAGACTTTTTCCGAAGGGACACTTTCACTCCGGTCTGCCAGTAATACTTCTACCGTATCCTGCCCGTTCTTCGTCCACTGGACCGTAACGTCATTCAGCTTTCCTTCACTTCTGCCGCAGAGAATTCCCACTCCCGACAAGTGCCGGAAGTTTCCTCCCGTTTGCCCTGTATCGTCCAAACTAAGGGTCGGGTCTTTTAATGTCAGGTTACTTATATTTCCCTCTACCTCGCAGAAGAGCCCAAGATATTCTGTATAAGGCTTCTTCTGGCCGTCGTCTTTATGCACCTTTCCAATCACGCCGTCTCCTGGCATGGAAGATGCGCCCAGTTTCACATTGGACACCAACGTACCGGCGCCGCTCCCTGTCAGCTTCTGCCCTTTGGCCAGCATACCGATAGACGGGAAGTCCAACGCCAAACCATCCGCCTGGCTCTTGACCGGATACCAACGTACCGACCGCATTCCCCTTGCGCCGTCTTCATTTCCTTCTTGTGCCTCTGCACCGTCCAGGCCAAACACGCCTGTCCCGGCCGCCGTCCAGTCTATGTTCCGGCTATCCAGCCGGAACACCGCCGCCTTGCCGCAATACCGTATATTCGACAAATGGCGGAAACGGGTAAGCCTTGCCTCCATCCTGCCGTCGTCCAGCTCCGTCACACCGGCAAACATTGTATTCTCCACATTGGAGGTCACAGGGCTGCTTGCCTGATACTCCCGCGCATCCTCCGCCATGTTCCGGTAGGTGGGCTGCACTTCAATCTCTGCGCAAATGTCCTGAGGCTGCGATAGCTGTGCCAGCTCCGGCATCTCATTTCCCGGTTTGGAAAGTCCTGCATATCTTGTCATGCTGGTACTGTATTCCCTGAGCAGCGCCAAGTCATCCGTCCCTGCTCCCCCTTCACCCGGCAGCCCTGCCTTTAGGCTTTCCATAAGCTCTGCCGACATCATGCCGTCCAACGTCAGAGAAAACTTGCCGTTTCGCCCATTTTCCTGATATGTAAGGGGGAAGGCCCATTCTCCCAAATCCTTATTTTTCCCGGTGGTTTCCTCTTCCTGCCCTTCCAGTTTCAGATGCACCATCGCATTTTCAGTTTTTCCGAATCCTTTCCCGTTAAGCTCCGCCCGGTCGATTACCGTCGAAAACAGCTTCTCTCCTTTTGCCTTATCCCCTGTCTTTTTATAAAATGTAATATGGAACTCCACGTCCAGGTTATCATGCCTGGAATTGCTGGACCAATTCAGGGACAGGGTTTCACTGTTTACCAGATTGATTGCAGTGACTTTGAGCCTCACCGGTTTCAGTTCTACCACATTCGTCACATCTTCCACTGAATAATAGCCTAATAGCCGGTCTCTGCGGTTATCATAGCTTCGGTTATCCCCCGCCGCCGTAATATTCAGAATCTCCTCATCATTCCCGTCGTACGAAAGGCTCTCACACCGGGTCGCATAGAACGCTGAATACACCTGACCAGTCTCAACGTCAATCTCGATGGTAATCGAAGCGTCCAGAAATTCCTTGTCGTAGGAATTATCTTCTAAAAGCTTTGTCACCAGTCCGCCTGAACCGCGCTCCCGGCTGTCTAGTGTAATGGCGTAAATCCGCCCTTTCAGCTTATCCTTTCTGGCGCCGTCAAATGTATCGTTGCGCTTCCCCTCACGGATTACCGCTTTGCGGAAATCCTTCCATTTCCCGGAAGTACGATACCATGTCAGTTCCGACTCTGCCGCCAGATAAATGGTCTTTGCATTCGATTCATTTTCCCGGAACTCCGCCAGTTTGATATATTTCATAGCAAATGGGACCGCAATCGCAGTGATAATGGATAGGATTACCAGAACTACCACTAGCTCGGTCAATGTAAATCCCTTTTTGCCGTGTCTTCCCATAGATATACTCACCTTAATCTTCCTGTCTGTTATTCCTACTCTACAGCTTGCTCTCAATCGTATCCGGCTCTTGGGCAAAGGCCACCGCCATTTCCCTTGTAATCTTCCCCTCCCGGCAGAGATTTACGATTGCGTCGTCCATGGCAATCATGCCTAGCCTGCGGTTGGTCTGCATAATACTCGGAATCTGGTGGGTCTTCCCCTCCCTGACCAGATTACGGATTGCCAGATTGGCGTGAAGAACCTCAAACGCCGCAACCCTTCCCCTGCCGTCCGCTCTTGGGATTAACTGCTGTGAAACCACTGCCTCCAATACATTCGCCAACTGTACCCGAATCTGCTGTTGCTGGTGCGGCGGAAATACGTCGATTACACGGTCAATCGTACTCGCCGCCCCAATCGTATGCAGGGTGGACAGTACCAGATGTCCTGTCTCAGCCGCCGTAACCGCCACGCCAATCGTCTCATAATCCCGCATCTCTCCCACCAGAATAACATCCGGGTCTTCACGGAGGGCTGCACGCAGCGCATTTGCATAACTCTGGGTATCCATCCCAATTTCACGCTGGTGTACCATAGACCTCTTGTGCTGATGGATATACTCGATGGGGTCTTCCAACGTCACCACATGGGCGTCCCGAAACGTATTTACCTTGTCAATAATCGCCGCCAATGTGGTTGACTTACCGCTGCCCGTAGGCCCGGTCACAAGAACCAGACCCCGCTTGCGCTGATACAAGTCTATAATGGAGTCCGGCGCCCCCAGCTCCTCCGGCGAAGGAATCTTCTCCGACACCAGACGGAACGCCATAGCCACATCCCCTTGCTGCCGGAATATATTGACACGGTAACGTCCCTGATTAGGAATGGAGAATGCCATGTCATACTCTCCCTTCTCCTCAAAACTTTGCATCTGGGCTTCACTCATAATGCTGCGCGCAATCTCCAACGTGTCCTCTGCCGTCATTTTTTCAAATGGCATCGTGGCAAGACTGCCGTTCTGCCGCATCTTTGGTGAAATCCCGGTGGTAATATGTACGTCGCTTGCTCCTGCCCATGCCGCATGGGTTAATATCTCCTCTATCTTCTGCATATTGATACACACTCTCCTGTTTCTGGTTGATTTTGCAACATTATAGCAGGAAAATAATCATTATATTATAAATCATCATAATCTGCACTTTTTTCGGTATATTTCGCAAAAAAGGCTATAAATAAAAAAGGATAGGGAACGATTCCCTATCCTTTTTTATTTACAGCCTTATAATTTCATCAAAACGACTTAGGTAGTCCTCTGCCCAGTTATGGGATATAACAATGCGGGTGATTTCCTTGTGGTTAAAGATAAAGTTGTCGATTAGAGCTGCGTTCTCAGGGTCAAGCCCTGTGGCAGGCTCATCAAAAATTAAAATTTCAGGCTTTCTAAACATTGTACGAGCAATGTTAATACGCTGGCGTTCACCACCGGAAATATTATCGCCAAAATCCCCAAGAGGAACGTCTCCAACTTGTTCAGCTAAAGCCGTTAAGTTCAGATCATCCAGCAAGTTTATGTACTCGCCGGAATTTTCCTTGGGATTGCCGCTGAACAAGGTTATATTGTCATAGAATGTGGCATTGAATAAGTATGGCGTCTGCGTGATAATTCCAATCTTTGAGTACAGCTCATTTTCAGAGAGTTTTTTGATATTTTGGCCGCCTAATAAAATATTGCCCTCATAATTGTCGAAGTATTTTAGCAGCAGCTTAAACATCGTGGACTTACCGCTTCCGCTTTCACCAACCACAGCATAACATCCGCCTTGACGGAATGTATGGCTAAACCCATCGTAAAGTTTCTTTTTGCCAAAAGAAAACGATACATTTTCATAGGAAATATCCGTTGGCGCAGCTAATTGGATGCCGCTATCACCCGGGTACGGCAAACTGCTTTGCGTATGCAGCTTCTCAACCACATCTTTACTGGAACGAATGGTAATAATATAATCCGTTATATTTGTAAATGAGTTTGAAAGGCTTGTAAAGTAGTTGGAGGCTGAGAACAGCATACCGGCTGCAACAAGCCCATGTACAGCCAAATAGCCGCCAATACCCAGGCATACGATATTGGAAAGCCCAGCCACTGACATAAGGGTCTCGAAGCTCATCTCACTTACAAAATTAAACTTACGGAAATATTTCTGACGATTTTCGCTGGCATTATCATGTCTGGCTTGAAAGTCATCCCCACTGTTTCCTGTACGGACAACCTCATACCCCTCGATTGTTTCCTTTAAAACATTGGTGTATTTTTCAGAGGCAGCAGAGTAATCCCCTCTCAGTTTTTTCTCTATTGTTGCAAAAGGTTTGATAGCTGCCATTGGAATGACAGCCACTGCAAGAGCTGCCGCCAATAGCCAAATATGTAATGTCCACAACACATAAGCCGAGGAAATAATCGCAAAAGCTGATGAAAACAAATAGGGGAATATTCCCAGGTAATCGGTTCTATACATTGTCACATCTGTTGACATGAGGTTTAAATAAAAGGCGTCATTCTCACCACGAAAGCTCTGCAGGGGACGTCTCAGGATATTTTTCATAATCTTGCTTTTCATGGTCATTTCACCATTAGAGAGATAGGCCAGTCTTGTGTAGGCGGCAGCGGCAGTTTCCAGATAACTCAGCAATGATATTCCAAAAGCCACTGCCACTGCCCAACCCATTTTGCTTACATCGCCATTTGTCGCAAACTCAATTATCTTACCATTTGTATAGACCAGCGCAGCTATAATTACCGACTGCATTGCATAAAGCAGGCAGGTCAGCGACATTAATATTTTCCCTTTTCCGGACAGCATTTTCATTTGTGCATTTCCTTTCGTTTTTCATATTACCGTATACTAACAAACAATACACGTATATAAAATACGTGTATTGTTTGTTAACATTATTATAGTACTAGAGGACAAGTGCAAGCACCGGCACAAGCAGAACCGCGGCAGCCAACACCGGCAGCCATACTTTCATCAAGATCAATACACTCTACAGCCTCAATTGTAAGTGTATTCAGCTCATTATTTAACACATCTTTTAACATTCCAGCACCTCCTTTTCACAAAATTTATTAAATGCACCTAAGTCTAACTGTTTTTTGCAAGACTAAATTTAGCGCACTTTAATATCATATGTTTTTCCAAAATTCTCCTCGTATAGCATTCCGCATCTAATTTTTCCAAGGATTTTTCTAATAGTAATGTTGCCGGGCATGAAAGACAAACAGCCTTAGCCCAACAATCAGTACAGTGATGATTTTTTAATTTATCAATTTTTTCAAATTTTAACAAAACATAATAATCCTGTATATCTTCTTTTGTATATCCCATTTCTTTATGTTTTGAGGTATATGTCGCCTCTATAATAGTTGGTATCGCTCCTACTTTATTTAAATTATCAATCCCCTTACTGATATTCAAAAATGTTCCTTTTCCCGCCACATCTACTCTTAGCAAATCATTTATTTCTTGTGGACCATCGACGCTTATGGTTACATGCATCTCATATTTGTGTATTAGGTTAGCCATGTTTTCATCAATTAAAGTTCCATTTGATATTATTAAAAAAATTGGCATTTTTTCTAATAAACCAAGCTCAACATTTTTATCGAAAAATTTGCATATTGCTTCAATTGTCTCCGGACATAGTGTAGGTTCTCCACCAAAAAATGTAACAAAATTAACATAACGATATTTTCCGATAAGTAATGTTGTTAAATATTTACAAGCTATATCTGGTGTCATTCGCTGTGCTTTCATATGATAATTGCCGCCATGAGCATAACAATATTTACATCGCAAATTACAGTCATTAGCTATTACAATTTCTAAGCGTCGAATTATGTTTCTTTCTTTTATTGTTTTACACTGAGCAATCGGTAAATCATCAATAATATGTTTTCTCCCTTAGATATATTAAATTTAAACAGTATTTAAGATATTACATTATAAATATTTTATTGACCTTAGGAGCCATCAAAGAACCCTAATACAGTTTTTCTGTTATTTTTAGCATACTACACTCTAATGAAAAAAACATATCGTTTTATGATAATTTTTATAAAAACCCTTTTTTCATATGATGAATACATTTCTCTACTATATCAAAAATTCTTCGCTTGGTATAAAATCAAGTTTTTAATACTTTACAAAGTCCTTAATCTATTCTAATGAGTGTATCCACGGGATACCAGTAAGAACCGCACTGTGATGAAGCCAAAGGGAGAAATGAGCGAACATCTTTGTCCCTACCTTGGGTGCATCGTTCATGCACCGGATAAATCAAAGGGGCATAGAGAACAACAGATTGATATTTCCTATGACCTCGTTGGAATACTTCCCTCGTCTTTGCTAAATGATCTACAAAACGGAGAAACGGCATAGCCCACAAGCTACACCGTTTCCGAAAACATTTGCTCCTATGAGTGCCTTCCATACAAGACAACCTTCCTTTCACTTCTTTTCACAATAATAATTAAAATACCGCTCCCTAAGCGGCTGATAAGACCCCCTCGGCAGATGGATATCCGTCTCCGTTTCCATCACCAGTTTCCGCGCATTCAGGCTTGCAACATGCTCCAGATTCACGATATAGGAAGCCCCAACCTTCACAAATTCCGGATAATCTGACAACATACCAAAAATCTCCGTCATCGTCATATGCAATAATAATTCTTCCCCATCTGCCAGATGCATCTTCTGGCTCTTGCCCTGCGCCTCGCAAAAGACAATCCCATCAACCGCCACCCGGCCGACTCTCCCTTCCGTACGCAGCACCAGATAACGCCTCCGCTCTTTCCTGCTCTCATTGAGCAGGTGATCTAACGTCTGAAACAGCTCTTCCTCCCCCACCGGCTTCACAAGATACTGCGCCGCCTGCACACGGTATGCCTCAAGTGCATGCTCCGGCGACGAAGTGATGAACACAATCTGGCTCTTGTTCCCCATCCTGCGCAGTTCTCCTGCCGCCTCAATTCCAAACTCTTCCTGTAAATAAATATCCAGCAGCATTAAATCAGGCTCATATTTCTGTTCCCTGACTCTGCAAAGCAAATCTTTTGCACTGTCAAAACATGCAATCTCTAATTCACAATTCGCACGTTGTTCCTGATAAGTATCCAACATATCTTTCAGCTTATCCAAATGTCCAGCCTCATCATCGCAAAGCGCTACCGTATACAATCTTATCACTCCCCTGCAGAAAGAACTGTATAGACAGTTCCACGTTTTTTCTATATATTATACACAACTATGTACGATTCTACCAGCTATTTCATATGCTCTATGTGAAATTATACCCTTTGGGTATAGAAAATGAAAAACAGGTCTGCCGGGAAACAAACGCTCCCCGACAGACCTGCCGCCTGTCATCTATTAAAGCTTATGTTCTTTTATCCATCCGCTTGCATGTCCCGCAATCTCACGGATACAGCCGTCCTCTACCGGTGATTTCAGGCCCGCGCCTGCTACCAGCCCAAGGAACGTATCGGTTCCGCCCCGTTTTACAAACGCTTTGTACTTCTCCCATGCCTGTTTCCAGTCTTTTTCCATCTCAAGCCAGAATTGCAGCGCAACCGTCTGAGCCAGACAATAGTCGATATAGTAGAACGGCGTCGCATAGATGTGGCTCTGCCTCTGCCAGCCTGCTCCTCTTCCGTAGAACGGCATATCCGCCATATCAAGATAAGGGCGATACATCTTATCAAGCTTCAGCCATGCTTCGTTTCTCTCCTTGGGCGTCATCTCCGGATGTTCATATACAATCTCCTGGAAATGATCCACCAGACATCCATAAGGAATAAAATTCAGCGTCCCCTCAAGATGAGACAGCTCATACTTCTTCGTCTGCTCTTTGAAGAAAAGCTTATACCAAGGCGTAGCAAAGAACTCCATGGACATGGAATGGGTCTCCGCCGCCTCCATGGACGGAAGCCTGAGGTCAAGCAAGTCAACATGCTTATCCGCCATATAGGAGGCAAACGCATGCCCCGCTTCGTGGGTTAAGACGTCTACGTCTCCTGACGTCCCGTTAAAGTTCGAGAAGATAAACGGACATTCATATCCCGGAATATCACAGCAGTATCCCCCTGTCGCTTTCCCAGGCTTTGCCACAACGTCAAACAGATCCCGGTCAAACATCATCTTGATGAAATCCGCCGTCTCAGGCGACATCTCCGTATACATCCTGCGTCCGGCTTCCATAATCTCCTCATAGGTTCCCTGAGGCGTTGCATTCCCGTCCGGGAACTGGAATGAATCATCATATACTTTCAACTCTTCCACGCCGATACGCTCCGCCTGATTTTTCTTGATCTCACATACAATCGGCACAAGGTCTTCCACAACCTGCTTGCGGAATTTTGAGACAGCCTCCGGCGTATAGCAGTTCCTCTGGCGGCGCACATAACCAAGCTCTACGAAGTTCTTCATCCCAAGGCGGCGCGCCTGTTCCGTACGGTTCTTTACGAGCTTATCAAAAATCTCGTCCAGCTCTTCCTGATGCGCGTCGAAGAATCTTCCCATTGCTTCCTGAGCTGACTTACGCACCTCACGATCCTTGTTCTGCGTAAATGGACCCATCTGCGATAAGTTGTATGTACCGCCCTGATACTCAATCTGCGCGCTTGCCAGAAGCGACTGGTACTGCGTCTGCAATGCGCTCTCTTCCTGCATCAGCTCCGTAACCTCCGGAGAGAATCCCTTCATCCCCAACTCCAGATTCAGGAACATGACTTTGCCAAACTTCGCTTCCAACGCGCTGCGGAATGGAGAATTCAGCAGCGCCTCGTTATATTTCTGTACCTCTTCTGCAATCAACGGGGAAATATGGTCGTTATACTCCCGCTCTTTCACATAAAAATCATCTTTCGTATTGATTGTATAACGGATGTACACGAGGGCGTCTGCCGTTGCATGCTCCTTCATCAAATCGTTCATGCGGTAAATCTCCGCAATCTGTGCCTCTGCATCCGGGGCAGTTTTTACAGCTTCCGTAATCTGGCGGATCTTTTCCTTCATCTCCTCCAGTTCAACTCTTTTATAAACAAACTCATTAAATTTCATGTTACCGTTTTCCTCCACTATTTAAAAAAGATGAGTACAACGCCGAAAATTACAGCGGCTACGATAGCCAGGACAGGCCACAGCGCCCAAAACGCACCGAGCACCATCGCCAGGTAATCATTCTTCTCCAACGGAAATTCCTGAATCTCTTCCCGGAAACGGTTATACTTTTCGTCCTGTTCCTTTCGCCTCTGCGCCCATTTGCTGTTTTTTCCAAATAATAACATTGTACCCTTTCCTTTCCTTGAAAAAATCATTTCTGCCCTAACGGGAAATGGCATGCCACATAATGCTCTGGCTCAAGTTCCCTAAGCTCCGGCGTCACATGCTTGCAAATCTCCTGGCAGTACTTACACCTTGTATGGAACTTGCATCCCTTCGGCGGATGTACCGGGCTTGGGATATCGCCCTCCAGCGGTACAATCTCCTTCTTCGCATCCGGGTCTGTGGTCGGGATTGCCGACAACAGCGCCTCCGTATAAGGATGCATCGGATGGTCGAACATGTTCTGGGAAGACGCAAGCTCTACGATGTTCCCCAGATACATAACGCCGATCCTGTCGCTGATATATTTTACGACGCTCAGGCCATGGGAGATAAACAGGTACGCAAGGTTCTCCTTCTCACCAAGGTCTTTCAGCAGGTTGACAATCTGCGACTGAATGGACACGTCAAGGGCGGAAACCGCCTCGTCGCAGACAACAAACTTAGGTTTCAGCGCAAGCGCGCGGGCAATACCGATACGCTGTCTCTGCCCGCCGGAGAACTGATGCGGATATCTGTGGAGCATGTACGGCGCAAGTCCGCATTCCTCCATCGTCTTCATGACATAATCCTGCATCTTATCATCATTCTTCGTGAAGAATCCATGGGCAAGAAGCCCCTCGCCGATAATCTGCCCTACCGTCATTCTCGGATTCAAAGATGAATACGGGTCCTGGAAAATCATCTGCATATCTTTCCTTAAAATACGCATCTCATGATTCTTCAGTCTGGCAAGGTCTACGCCTTCATCCCGGTACTCTTCGTATTTCCGGAAGGCCTCGTCTGAACCGTACTTGCTTCTAAGCGCGGCAAGCTTCTCTTCCGCTGCGCTTAATTCTTTCTCTTTTGCCTGAATCTCGCTTTTCTTATCCTTGCCCTCAGCCCGGTCTTCTTCCCTCAAATTCCTAAGTTCCGCGGCGATCCTGAACTTGTTCAAGAGCAGCCGCTCGGCCTCCTGCACGTTGTCAACGCCGTAGAACCCACCAATAATCTGCACAAGGTCAAGGAACTCCTTATTGCACTCTTTACGGACATTCTCGCATTCTTCCTGCTTCACGAACTTCTCTGTGCCGTCTGCCATCTTCTCATATTCTGCCTTGAGCGCCGCAACTTTATTCTCTAACTCGCTAATCTTTTTCTTTCTTGCGTCAATGCTCTTTACCGTGACATTGACATAATCCGGAGCCATCTCCGTGAGGGAACGTCCATAGTACATGGTCTTCCCTTCGGTCTGATGATAAATCTGAAGCAGCGTCCTTCCGAACGTGGACTTCCCGCACCCGGACTCTCCAACCAGCCCAACCGTCTCTCCTTCGTATATGTCCAGGGTAATTCCGTCATTGGCACGGACATAAAGCTGTTCTTTCTGGAATAATTTCGTCTTCTTGATTGGGAACCATTGTTTCAGGTCCGTAATCCGCAACAGCACCTTTTTATCCTGATTCTTATTTTGCATGGCGCGCCTCCTTTTCCGGATAGAAACAGCGTACGAGGTGATTGCCCTCCACCTGCTCTAATGCCGGTTCTTCTTCTAAGCATCTGTCGGTAGCATACTTACAGCGGGGCGCAAACTTACATCCCTTAGGAAGATCCAGCGGATGAGGTACGGCTCCCGGAATTGCCTCAAGCCTCGTTCCCACCGGCGTATCCAGGCGCGGGATAGAAGTCATTAAACCTTCCGTGTAAGGATGTGAATATCCATTGTCCCTTGCAAATACCACTTGCGCCGGACACATCTCCACAACCTGCCCGCAGTACATAACCGCCACGCTGTCCGCCATCTCATTGATAACGCCAAGATCATGAGTGATGAAAAGGATAGATGTTCCTTTCTCACGTTTCAGTTCATTCATCAGATGCAAAATCTGTGCCTGGATGGTAACGTCAAGCGCCGTGGTCGGCTCGTCTGCAATCAGCAGGCTCGGCTCACACGCAAGCGCCATCGCAATCATGACACGCTGGCGCATACCGCCGGAGAGCTGATGTGGGAACTGTTTCATGATCGATTCAGCATTGGGAATCTTAACCGACTTCAGCATCTCAAGGGATTTTTTGCTCGCTTCCTCTTTCGATATCTTCTGGTGAGTCAGATAAACTTCATTCAACTGTTTCTCAATCGTATACACCGGGTTCAGGCTCGTCATCGGCTCCTGGAAGATTACGGAAATCTCGTTTCCACGAATCTGATACATGTCGTTAATCGTACACTCTGCCAGATCGCGCCCCTTGAATGTAATCTTTCCGCTGTCAATGTATCCGTTGCCGTCAAGCAATTTCAGAATACTCATGGCAGAAACACTCTTACCGCTTCCGGACTCTCCAACGATTCCAAGGGTCTTACCGGCTTCCACCTGATAGGACACACCGTTTACGGCTTTTACGATTCCTTTTTTCGTCTTAAAAAATGTATGTAAATCGTCAACTTCTAATAAATACTCCATGACTCCCCCCTACCTTTCACTGGATTTTGGATCAACTGCTTTCCGCAGGCCGTCTCCGAAAAGGTTGATACTGATTGTACAAAGCGCGAGTGCGATAGACGGGAACACCCATCTCCACCAAAACTGTGAGATAACCTCCGATGAACGGCAGTTATTCAGCATATTCCCCCATGAAGGGATCGGCTCGCCAACACCAAATCCAAGGAATGACAAACCGGACTCAGTAAGCATACAGGTAGCAAATGCAAGCGTCGCATTAACAATGATGATTGTCATAACGTTTGGCACGATATGCCGGAAGATGATATTCCTCTCACGCACGCCAAGGGCTTTTGCCGCCGTAACGAACTCCTTCTGACGTTCTGCCAGTACCTGCGCGCGGACGATACCGGCAACGCCCGGCCAGCTCAAGATACCAAGGATTACCATAATCATAACGATACGCCCTACCTCCGATACCTTGTTTCCGATCAATGCCGACAGGATTAACGCTAACGGGATAAACGGCAGGGAGCCTACTACTTCCGCAATACGCATCAGCACGATATCAATCTTTCCTGCATAATATCCGGAAATACCTCCGACAATGATACCGATAATCAGGGAAATGATAACGGATACAAATCCAACCGTCATGGTCATCTGGCCGCCCTTTAATATACGCAGGGCAACGCTTCTTCCAAGGTTGTCCGTACCGAACAGGTAGCCTTTCAGTCCCCAGGTGGTAACGTTTCCGTCTGCGTCAATGGCATAATTCTGGTAATATTTGCTGGAAATACTTACAATATTCTTCAGCCCTGACGGGAGCTTCGCCTGTTTGTTATTGTTGCCGCCCCATGCTACGGCTGTACCGTCGTCAAGCAGCGCAACGGCATGGTTCCGTCCTGCCGCAAGACTGACCGCATGTCCTTCCACACCTTCCGGGATATCCTTGATATGATAGTCATTGCCGCCCCAGCAAACGATCGTACCGTCGTCAAGCAGCGCCAGCGCCGTCTTATCTGTCAGTACAAAGTCTTGTACTTTTCCCTGAATCTCATCCGGAATTGCGTCAAAAGCCGTCGCCCTCTTCGCAAGTGGGAGCAGCTTGCCGTCCTCTGTCAGCGCAAGGCCGGTCTGGATATTCGTTTTCACCAATTTTACATTCTCATCCTTTGCTCTGGAAGCCACAATATCAACTGTATTTTCATTTCCCCATTTTACAATGCTTCCGTCCTCCAGAACTGCAATTGACACTTGATACCCTGCTGCGATTGATTTTACCTTCTTATTCTGTACCTCCGCCGGAATCCGATTCAGGTTCATACGATTGAATCCCCAAGTAAATACTTTCCCCTCGTCATTCACTGCAAGGACATGATCCTGGCCGACTGCAATATCCTCGACCTTTCCCATGTCTGCCGGAATCTGTTTCAGACGGTCGGTTAAGCTTCCCCACTCATACACAACGCCGTCATTATCAATCCCCACGCCGAAGGTCGGCCCTACCCCTATCGCTTTTACATTGCCGTTCAGCTCCTTAGGGACAGAAAGAAATGAAAATCCCGGTCCGATATTCTTCTGTGTTGGGTCTTGATAGTTCATATCCTGTTTAAACCAAATAGGGAGAATGAAACACATCAAAAATATTACAATAAATACAAAAGCCGAACCCATAGCAATCTTGTTCTCGCAAAGGTTCTTAATAATTGTCCGAAAAGGACTCTGCATCTGTTCTTCTTCTAAAATAGAACGCTGCTTTTCTTCTTTTTTACCTTTTTTCAACATGTTCATTCCTCCATTACTCTAACTTGATTCTCGGATCTACCAGACAATAGCAGAGGTCTGTGATCAAGTTCGCCACAAGCGCCAGAAGTATATAGAACATCTGCATCGCAAGCGCAACCGTATAATCCTGATTCATAAGGGAATCGATTAACAGCTTACCTACCCCGTTCCATGAGAACAGTGTCTCGATAATGATAGAACCGCCAAAAATTGCTACGATTGACCCGACAACATATCCGGTAATCGGAATCAACGCATTCCGGAATGCATGTTTATAAATCACTGTCTTTTCCCGCAGCCCCTTTGCCCTCGCAGTACGCACATAGTCCATAGACAAGGCATCCAAAAGAGCGCCTCTGACGTATCTCGTAAGACCGCCGAGCCCTGCAAATACCATTACAAGCACCGGCAGACAGAGATGATACGCATAGTCTGTAAACGCCCGGAATCCGGTATAATTCGCTCCCGTCGTCACCATACCGCTGATTGGGAAGATTGGGAGCACAATCGCAAACAAGAAGATAAAGATCAGCGCCGTGATAAATGACGGAATACTGATACCAATAATCGTTGTCACCTGCACAGTCGTATCAAATGCCGTATTCTGCTTCACTGCCGCCTTGATTCCCAACGGAACTGTTATAAGAAACAGAAGCACATAATACACCACATTCAGACAGATCGTATTCTTCATCGGCGGACCGACGAGTTCAGTAACCGGTATCCGATGTACGGAGGAATATCCGAAATCGCCTCTCAGCAGATTCCCAAACCAACTAAAATACTGAATAATCAATGGTTTGTCCAACCCAAGCCTTGCTCTTGCCTGCTGATACAGCATCTCATATTCCTCAGGAGAAACGCTCATCTTCTGTCCTTCAACCAACATTCGCGCCGGATCTCCAGGAACCATTTTAAACAAGCCAAAAAGCAAAATGGACAAAATAAAGAAAACGACTACCATATAGGCAAGTCTTTTTAGTATATATTTAGCCATATGTAAAACCCCACTTTATTTTGATAAAAAGGGAGATAGCGGCTCGCCGTCTCCCCTTATTATGTCTATCCTGCTAAAACTTTTATTCCTCAATGTAAGCATCGAGAATGAAATACCACCAGTTATCATATGCGCGAGGAACAAAGTTCTTTAACTTAGGATTATAGAACCAGTACTGCGTTCCTGTCGTCATAACAACACCCGGCATCTTCTTGTTGATTTCCTCTTCAAACTTCACAAATAACTCGCGGAATTTCTCTACATCACCCGGCTCCACTTTCTGCATCTCTGCCGTAATGCTCTTCAATTCCGGATCACTTACACGATAGTAGTTCCAAAGACCCATTCTGTCCGGAGCGTCATCAAAGAAGTACCACCATGAGCTAAGTTCAGGTAAAACAACGGCGCAAGAGAAAACATGGTAAGTAGGATCTGATCCTTCGCGGTTCAGATGATTAACCAACTGCGCAAAGTCCATCTTCGTCCCTTCAAACTTCATACCAACCTTCTCGGCTTCCGGAGGAATTACTGTGTTGTAAAGGTTCGTAACTTCACTTTCACTGTATGCCCACTGAATCTCCAGCGGCATCAGCTCGCCGTCTACATCCTTATAACGTACCTTATCTGTACCTTCCTTGAACTCTTCCCCTTTTTCATTCAGCGTCCAGCCGCCGTCGATTAATTCCTGTTTTGCCTTGTCAATATCGTATGTATAATGTGTAAGATTCTCTTCAAGCTCACTCTTTGTCGCCTGATAGTCTTCCATCGCCTCCGTAGCAAGACAGTCAACAACGGAAGCATATCCGCCTGTAAGCTGCTTGTTCAACTCATCACGGTCAATAATATAAGCAAATGCACGGCGTACTTCCGGGAACTGAGCAGGTCCGAAATCACATGCAAAACGGAATTCATTTACAGAATCCAACGGTACAAGTCCATAGTTAGCCTTCAGGCTTCCGTCCTCTAACTTTGTTAAGGTAGAATCAATCGTCTCTCCCTTTGTCGTATTGAAAAAGTCAACGGAACCTTTCTCGAATTCATCTCTCCAAGTCTCTACCGCAACTGGTTTCGAGATGATGGACTGTACATGAGGCTTCGTTCCATCTGGTCTTCCGAGAAATTCTTCGTTAATTTCAAGTTCTACGGTCTCGGTGCTGACGTCAATACTCTTCAGCTTATAAGGTCCGCATACGACCGGTCTCTTATAACGGAAACCTTCGTTCGGATCAAGGAGCGTCTCTCTCAGAACATCTGTGGTGAACTTGTCGTTGAAGTAGCACCCGTTACCGTCGTCCAGAATATCTGTTCCCGGCGCAATTGCCGCCATCGGATCCGGTGTGTATCCGATATTGCCAAGTACATAATAGTCCGGAAGATTCTCAGCATCTACTGTCATAGAGAATTCATAATCCCCAAGAAGCCGAAGCCCTGTAAACTCTTTCTTGTCTCCGCTGTTGAACTCCGTGTAGCCAAGCAGCGGGCTTCCTGTTGTCGCATCACCCTCGCACTCAACGAACTGCTTAGAAGAACGCAGCATAATAGCGAATAGGTAATCTTTCGCTGTTATATCGGAACCGTCGCTCCACTTCAGATTATCATTGATCTCTACTGTATAGGTAATCGATCCGTCCTCATTCTCCTTCTCGTCATGGGACTTTACAACAACCGGGTTCCAGTCAAGAGTACGATCCCTCATTATATCTGTCAGACCGTAATCTTGCATCAACCTAATAAATCCTGTATTTGTCGCATTCGCCGACCATCCATCCATCATATCCGGCGATAAAGTCCCCGGTGAAATCTGTACGACAAACTGCCCTCCTACCGGCGCATCCTCCGGCGGAGCCTGCGGCTCTGCGGTCTGTTCTACGCCTACCTCGCTGTCTGCACTGCTCTCACTGCTGTCTTCTTTTCCTGATCCCGAAGATGAGTTGCTGCTTACACTCCCCCCGCTGCACGCCGCAAGTGAGAATGTCATAATTCCCGCAAGCAGACACGCAATTACTCTTTTTTTCATGTCTTTCTTTTCCTCCTTTTTTCCCTTTGAAACATAGTTTCAAAGATTATACGAGAATTTTAACACACTTGTTTATATTTTACAATAGCAACTAATATTTTCGTTGCTATTTGTCAATTTTTGTTATTTTTTCACAAAAATGGGGAGGATTTTTTGATTCTAAAGAAACTTCTGAAAATTGAAATATAGAATATATATGCCAAACCTGTTTTAAAGTAAACAGTAAAAAAAACGATTTTATGCCAACAAAATTGATATTTTTTTCACAATTTTATCCTCCTTTTTATACATTTCACATAAATACATTTCCACTCTTCATTTGCTCTTTGCAAATGAACAAAACGCCCTTTTTGTACCTTTTACATAACTGAACAAAATCCGTCTATCTTTCCTATTAAAGTAAAAACAAAGTCACAGAACTTTTCCTTCTATTAAGAGTTCTGGGGCTTTCATTCAATGCGGATGACAGGACTTGAACCTGCACGGGAAGCCCACTAGATCCTAAGTCTAGCGCGTCTGCCAATTCCGCCACATCCGCATAAATGCTATCTACGGAAACACTTCCAAAGATAGCATTCTCACCTGAGCGTGCGGGGATTCGAACCCCGGACAACTTGATTAAAAGTCAAGTGCTCTACCACCTGAGCTACACGCCCATACCCTGGGCTAGTTGGATTCGAACCAACGAATGCAGGAGTCAAAGTCCTGTGCCTTACCGCTTGGCGATAGCCCAATAAAAGAAAAAAGGGTGGGTAATGGGACTCGAACCCATGATATCCAGAACCACAATCTGGCGCGCTAACCAACTGCACCATACCCACCATATATATTACTTATCGAACTATTCATTGTCCAACTAAGTATCACCTTATTCAATTGTGTGGTTCTAACGAGCCTGGGGGGATTCGAACCCTCGACCTACGGCTTAGAAGGCCGTTGCTCTATCCAGCTGAGCTACAGACTCATAAGACTAGCTCCCTAGACCTATCTTCTTAAAGCCTCTAAGCTGCTCGCCATTTGGCTTTAAAAAAGCGGGTGATGGGAATCGAACCCACGTATCTAGCTTGGAAGGCTAGTGTTCTACCATTGAACTACACCCGCACACGTATCGGGGTGACAGGATTTGAACCTGCGACCTCCTGGTCCCAAACCAGGCGCTCTAGCCAAGCTGAGCCACACCCCGTCACTATATACATCCCGGTATCTCCGAAGCCGTATCTCCGTGACACATCAGTTATTATATAGGACTATCCACCACTTGTCAACAACTTTTTTTCATTTTTGCTATTTTTTTACCGACATTTCCCCAATATCATAAATACTTCTGTTCGATCTCCACATTTCCCGCCTCATCCAGGTCCATCAGCATATAACTGGGCCTGCGCCCTTCCTGTCTTGGAAACGCCACGCTCCCCGGGTTCAGCGTAATCAGATTCTCCTCCCGCGTCAGGGACGGTCTGTGGGTATGACCGTACATCACGATATCCGCTCCCCGTTCCCTCGCCTCGTCCTTAATCCTCTCCTCATTCAGCGCCACATAATAATAATGCCCATGGGTAATAAAAATGTGGCGCCCCATGACCTCAAACTCTTCCTCCTGGGGCAAATCCGAGAAGAAGTCATTGTTCCCCCTGACAATATGGGACGGACAGTCCGCCAACGCCGCAATGTAATCCTCCCCTCCCTCGGTATCGCCAAGATGAATCAGCATATCCACCGGGCGGACTTCCTCAAGAATCCGCTCAAGGTTCCTGTGAGACTTATGTGTGTCGCTAACAATCAATATTTTCATAAGATACCTCTCATCCTTATTTTCTCTCCAGAATTGCCCGCATCTTCCTAAGCCCCTCTCCTCTGTGGCTCAGTTCGTTCTTCTTCTCGGGCGCAAGCTGTGCGCTCGTACATCCGTACTCCGGGAGAAAGAAAATAGGGTCGTAACCGAATCCATTCTCCCCGGCGCTCTCATATCCTATGATGCCCTCCATGACTCCCCGGACCACCTCACTGCTCCCGTCCGGAAATGCCGCCGCAATCGCACACACGAACCTTGCCGTCCGCTGCTCATCCGGCACCCCGGCAAGACGGTCAATCAACGCCTGGTTCTTAATGTCGTAAGAAGTATCCTCCCCCATGTACCGCGCCGAGTAAATCCCCGGCTCCTTGTTGAGATAGTCGATTTCCAGCCCGGAATCATCCGCCAGGACAATCGCCTCCTCAAACCCGGGAATCTTCCTCGCCGCTTTGGCAATCTCCGCCGCTTTTATCAGCGCATTCTCCTCAAACGTCGCGCCGTCCTCCACAACATCCGCTTCAATCCCAGCCTCCCGCTGTGAAAGGATCTCCGCGCCAAGATCCTCAAGAATCATACGGATTTCCCCCATCTTATGCTCATTTCCCGTTGCAAATATAATCTTTCTCACCATCTTATGCCTCCCCACTGCTACTGCTGCTCGCTCATCTTCCTGCCTGCATACTGATTATTCCGTTATGTACACAATCAGGAGATTTTACCCCACATCCCTCGGCCGTCTCGGCGGCTTCGGCCCTTGAAACTGATAAAAATAGGTCTTTAACATCCCGTTATAAATCTTACGGTTCTTGTCCGCCTTCCTCCCGAAATATTTCTCCGCATCTTCATAAGACGTAATCATGTACGCCGACCAGGAATCCAAACGGGCGAAACTTTCCCCGAACGTCCGGTAAAGCTCAGGCAATGCCGCTTTCTCCTCTAATCGTTCCCCATAAGGCGGATTCGTAATCACAAACCCATACTTCTTAGGATGGTTCAATTCCCTAACGTCCCTCTCCTGAAAATGTATCAGATGCCCGACGCCTGCCTCTTTCGCATTCTTTCTGGCTATCCGGATTACGGAACGGTCTGCATCGTACCCCTGAATATCCACTTCGATATCGTCACGAATCCTGTCCTGCGCTTCTTCCACCGCATCATACCACAGCTTCTTAGGAATCAGGTTCGTCCATGCTTCTGCGGTAAATGAACGGTTCATCCCCGGCGCAATATCCGCCGCTATCATCGCCGCCTCAATCGGGAACGTACCGCTTCCGCAGAAAGGATCTACCAATATCCGCTCCTTGTGCCAGGGCGTCAGCATAATCAACGCCGCCGCTAACGTCTCGGTAATCGGTGCTTTCCCGGACACCTCACGGTATCCCCGCTTATGAAGGGAGACCCCTGACGTGTCAATCCCCACCGTCACCTCGTCTTTCATCAGAAACACTCGAATGGGGTATGCTGCGCCGTCTTCCGGGAAACGCTCCACATGGTATCGCTGTGAAAGTCTCCTGACCATTGCCTTCTTCATAATCGACTGTATATCGGAAGGACTGAATAACTGGCTCTTTACAGACGCGGCCTTCGCCACCCAGAACTTCCCATTACGGGGAATATAGGCTTCCCATGGCAGCTCCCTTGTCCGCTCAAATAACTCCTCGAACGTGACCGCCCGGAAACTTCCCACTTTCCACAGAACCCGCTCCGCCGTGCGCAGGAAAATATTGGCATAACACACAGCAGCGGCATCCCCGTAAAAGGTGACTCTTCCGTCTTCCACCCTGGCAATCTCGTATCCAAGCTCCAGAATCTCTCTTTTCAGCACCGCTTCCAGCCCAAAATGGCAGGGGGCGATTAATTCAATTCTATCCATATGGTTTCTCCAGATTTCTCTCTTAATCGTTACTTCTCCATCTTACTTTTTTCCCTATCTCTTGTCAATAAAAAGAACGCCGCATAAGACGATTTCTTATGCAGCGCACTTTCCGTTTTTGTCATTCTCTCTAACTTGCGTATTGTCATGAACCGATACAGGCTCTTTTGGCCTCCTGCGGCTTAGTAGTTGTCGCTGTAGTTCGTGCTGTTAGAGCTGGTGCTGTTAGAATTCTTGTTCTTAGAAGTCATGTTGGACGCATTCTTGTTAGATGAATTCTGGTTAGATGCGTTCTGGTTGCTTGCATTCTGGTTGGATGCGTTCTGGTTGTTTGCATTCTGGTTAGATGCGTTTTTGTTAGATGAACTATAATTCTTAGCCATGTCAATTCCTCCTAAATCATTTTTGTTACATGGCTATTATGTCCGCCAGACAATGTTTTATGTATGATTTTTGAAAAAAATTTATTTATAAAAATTTTTATATTTTTATAAATTTTATCTTGCAATTTCACTCATACTATACTATACTAAGATGTGTAGAAAGGATACTTTCTACAACCCCTTATTAATTATTTATACTCCCCTCAAAAGATCGATGGCTCCCCCATCGATCTTTTACTTTTATTCTGCGCCTTTCTTTCATCGCCGCCTGCCTCCAATCAGACGCACGATCAGCATAATAATCAGAATCGGAACGACAATCGGTGCAAGGAGAGAGAAGATTCCTCCGATTACAGCAACCACCAGCATGACAATTCCCAGTACGCCTAAAATTACAAGCAGCTTCTTCCACCATGAATCCACGCCGATTACCCGGACACTGGAATTCTGCTTTTGCTGCCCATTTCCATAACCCTGCTGTGCAGGATCGTATGTATAACCCTCCTGCCCGCCGCTTGCATTCTCCACAGACTCAATAATCGTCCTGGCAATCGCCCAGGGATCTCCCAGTTCCTCGATTACAGCCGCTTCACTGCGACCCTTCCTGACCTCGTCGCTGATATATCCGTCATAATAATTAATATTGTCCTGTATCACGGAACCGCTCAAGTCATTTGCCAAGGCATGTCTCATTTTTTCCAAAAATTCATATTTCGTCATCGTAGTTCCCCCTAAGCCAGATTACTTTCTTCTTATATAATATTCATGCAGCCTTCGTACCTATATCTGCCGCACACATAAAAACCTTGCACTTAGAATATCACATACCCATGCTTATTCCAAGTCCAAGGTTCTTAAAATTTCCTAATATATTTGCTAGATCTCAAAAATCAAATCTCCATAAGACGGCATCGGCCATGCATCCTTGTCAACAATCATTTCCAGCCTATCCACCGGCGCCCGCAGCGTTTCCATGGCAGGAACCACATCAAAATGATAGAACCTTGCCTGCTCCTCGCCTTCCTTCATGGCCGCCGCCTGATCCGTGAGCCGAATCAATTCAGACAACGCCTGTTTCGTCTTCCCAAGCAGACCGGATATCTCCCCCAGAAGCTCTGCCTGTACCGATGCGTCAGCCCCTGCTTCCTTCACGGCAATCACCGTATCCGCCAGTTCCTTCGTATACTTAATGACAGCCGGGATGAACTGCTTGCTTGCCATGTCAATCATGGTACGCGCCTCGATATTGATTGCCTTCGCATAATTCTCGTACTTAATCTCCGCCCGTGACTCAAGCTCCGCCTTGGTAAATACTTTGAACTTCTCGAACATCGCAACCGCTTTCTCTGTCGTAAGCGCAGGAATCGCCTCCACCATAGACCGGATATTCGGCAGCCCCCGTCTTTCGGCTTCCGCTACCCACTCGTCTGAATAACCGTTACCGTTAAATACAATCCGGTAATGCTCCACCGCATACTTCTTAATCAAATCATGAACTGCTTTGCCGAAATCCTCCGCATTCTCCAGCACATCGCACGCCTCGGCAAACGCCTCCGCTACGATCGTATTCAACACTACGTTCGGTCCTGCGATAGAATCACGGGAACCTACCATACGGAACTCAAATTTATTCCCGGTAAATGCAAACGGCGACGTCCGGTTCCTGTCCGTTGCGTCCTTCGCCAAATCCGGAAGAGTCCTCACACCCGTCTCTAGTTTGCCGCCCTTCAAGCTGTGAGTCGCCTCGCCTGTGCTGATAAGCTGCTCCAGTACATCCTCAAGCTGCTCGCCAAGAAATACGGAAATAATTGCCGGCGGCGCCTCGTTCGCGCCAAGCCTGTGATCGTTCCCCGGGTCGGATGCAGACTCGCGCAACAGGTCGGCATGCTCATCCACCGCCTTCAGCACACAAGTAAGCACCAGCAAGAACTGGATATTCTCATGCGGAGTCTTCCCCGGGTCAAGAAGGTTCTTCCCGTCATCCGTCGTAAGAGACCAGTTGTTATGCTTTCCGGAGCCATTTACCCCGGCAAACGGTTTCTCATGGAGCAGGCACTTCATGCCATGCTGGCATGCAACCCGCTTCAAAGTCTGCATCACCACATGGTTGTGATCTACCGCCACATTGGCTTCCGCGTAAATGGGAGCCAGCTCATGCTGTGCCGGCGCCACCTCATTGTGCTGTGTCTTCGCAGTCACTCCTACCCGCCAGAGCTGCTCATTGACATCCTTCATGAAGCCCGCAATCCGCTGGCGAATCGTCCCGAAGTAATGATCGTCAAGCTCCTGCCCCTTAGGCGGCATCGCACCGAACAGGGTACGTCCCGTATAGATCAAGTCTTTTCTCTGCTGAAATTTTTCCGCATCCACAAGGAAATACTCCTGCTCTGGCCCAACGGACGGCGTTACTTTTTTCGACGTCGTATTCCCGAACAGACGAATCAACCGCAGCGATTGGATGTTCACCGCCTCCATGGAGCGCAGAAGCGGCGTTTTCTGGTCAAGCGCCTCGCCTGTATAGGAACAGAACGCCGTGGGGATGCACAACGTCGCGCCTGCCGCGTCATGCCTTACAAATGCCGGGGAAGTGCAGTCCCATGCCGTATATCCTCTCGCCTCAAACGTGGCCCGCAGCCCGCCCGACGGAAAGGAAGAGGCATCCGGCTCGCCCTTGATCAGTTCCTTACCGGAAAAGCTCATCAGTACCTTGCCGTTCCCCATGGGCGCGGAGATAAAGGAATCATGTTTTTCAGCCGTCACTCCCGTAAGGGGCTGGAACCAGTGGGTATAATGGGTCGCCCCCTTCTCAATCGCCCACTCCTTCATCTCATGTGCGATAACGTCGGCTGTCGCAAGATCCAGTTCCTTGCCTTCCTCAATGGTCTTCTTCAGGTCTTTGTACACCTTCTTGGGCAGACGCGCCTGCATGACTGTGTCATTGAAAACATCTTCCCCGAAAATATCAGCTACATTTAACAAATCACTCATATGTTTTATGTTTCCTTTCTTGAAATATATCCTCTTCCTCCCACTCTTTATCCAGGCTGCCGCGAGATAACGGCTATGCTCCGGCAGCCCGCCAAAACAAAGGGGGAAGTAAGTTGAAAGTAAATCGAAAAAGGCGTCCGACCTCCGGGTCGGAACGCCTTTGTTCTCTCTACGCCTGTTAGTATACCTCAATCCGTCAAAAAAGGCAAGTAAAAATTTCTCGCTTCTTACGCTTTTCCAACTGAACCGAACAATTCCATCTTCTCTTTTACCTTAGCAATGATTGCTTCATAACCAGGCTTGAGCAGCTTACGAGGATCGAAGCCCTTGCCTTCACGGTCTTTTCCAGCCTCGATATACTCGCGTGTAGCGTCAGCAAATACCAGCTGGCACTCTGTATTCACGTTAATCTTAGCAACGCCCAAATCGATAGCCTTCTTGATCATGTCGTCCGGGATTCCTGTACCGCCGTGAAGAACCAAAGGCATATCGCCTGTAAGCTTCTGGATAGCATCCAGTGTCTCGAAGCTCAGTCCAGCCCAGTTCTCAGGATACTTGCCATGGATATTGCCGATACCTGCTGCCAGCATGTCCACGCCCAGATCAGCAATCATCTTGCACTCTTCCGGATTCGCGCACTCGCCCTGTCCAACAACGCCGTCTTCCTCTCCGCCGATTGCGCCTACCTCTGCCTCTAAGGACATTCCCTTCTCGCGACAGATCTCAATCAGTTCTTTTGTCTTGGCAACATTCTCTTCGATCGGGTACTTAGATCCGTCGAACATAATGGATGTGAACCCTGCCTCGATACATTTCTTACATCCGTCGTAGGAACCGTGGTCAAGATGTGTAGCCACCGGAACAGTAATTCCCATCTCTTCAACCATAGCTGCTACCATGTCCTGTACGGTCTTAAAACCGGTCATGTACTTTCCTGCGCCCTCAGATACACCTAAGATAACCGGTGACTTTGTCTCTTCGGCTGCTGTCAGGATTGCTTTCGTCCACTCAAGGTTGTTGATGTTGAACTGTCCAACTGCGTAGTGGCCTGCCACTGCTTTTTCAAGCATCTCTTTTGCTGATACTAACATATTCATTCCTCCAATTCCTTCTGCCCTTCCAGATGCTTAGGCATCCCTTGGCATGTTATAATTTTCACTATGTTCTATTATATATCATGTTGGAGGAAAAAACAACTTTTTTCTCATTTATCCCAAGGCTCCACCCTTGCCGCCCAGCGCCTCTCTTACCGTCCGGATATCCTTCTGTACCTGCTTCTGCACATCCTCGACACTGCTGCAAATAATGCCGCAAATCCTACAATGATTGATGTGAACTGTGGGAAACAGGAGATTGCCATACTTGGAACTGCGACCAAAACCGCAGCGTATACAGGTACGCCTGCCTGATTATTTTCCCCTACCCTATTCCTTTAGTAATTTCGCTGTCAGTAAGTCAGTAACGAGTACATTGATGTAATTCCCCTTTACCGCCGCACGAATGGCTTCTGCCTTTTCCTCTCCTCCCGCGACACCGATACGCACCGGGATTTTTTTATAATCCTCCATCGTGATAGCAATGATCCTGTCCTTAAACGGCGGAGCCGCCTCTTGTCCTTCTCTGTCAAAAAAGTTCGCGCACACTTCGCCCGCCACATCTTCCGTCCATTTTTTTTCTTCATCGTTCTCCACATCATACAAGGAAATCATATGCTCCCATTGACTGTCAGCAGTCCCAATGCCAACCACTGCGATCGTACAGTTCTTTACCACCTCATAAGCGCTCATGTAATAAGGATCGCCAACAAAAGACTCTCTTAAACTTGCACTATGCAGAATTACTGGCGCATGCAAGACAGCTACCTCTGCCCCAAGCCTGTCCGCCAGGCCATACACTATCCTGTCTGCCCCAAGCCTTGAATCTTCCTCCCTTGCACTTCCGATAAGCTGTGTAACTGTAACATTTTCAGGATAGGATACTGCCGGTATCCAGTGATCCACCATTGCAGCCGTGGTCCGTCCCCTCGTGACCCCGACAATATCTCCTTCTTTCACAATACTTTGAAGATAATTACCTGCTGCAATCCCCAACTCCTGGATAAGCCTGTCCTCCACTACATTATCTATCACTCTGACTTCTTTCAGTCCATATTTTTGTTCAAGTTCCGTTTCCAGCTCAAGATTCCATTTATCCAAATCAGCTATCGTAATTTTAACAATACCAAGCTCCACACAGGCGCTTACGATTCGATTCACCCGTTGACGCGACATTTTCATCCTCTTCGCAATAACTTCCTGCGTAAGCCCCGCCTTATAATAGTAATAAGCAACTCTTCGGTATTCATTCATCATCTCGTTAGACATCTGTTCACTCTTCATAAATCTATCCCCCTGCATATGATAGATTTATTATACATCTTGAACCGCCCTTTTCGCAACTAACTCAAAACAATCCTTTCTCTATCTATTCCTGCGATTCATGGCTGTACGATAATCCGGTATGTATCCGGCAATATCGCTTTTTCTAACGCCTTGTCGATATCCGCAAGCGGGATGCGGTCAGAAATCAGTTCCGATACGTCAACAAGTTTTAATGATAAAAGCCTTGTTGCAATCAAGAAATCTTTCTTCTGCGGATTTACCGTTCCAGTGATGATCTGCTCCGAGGAATGCACCTTATTCGGGCTGATTTCAATCGGCTTATCCGGATGGAAGGATGTGTAGAATACGGTCCTTCCTAATTTCCCGGTCATCTCAACGGCCTGGCCGGCAAGCGCCGCTGCCGGCACCGTACAAAATACTGCGTCCGCCCCTCTCCCGTCTGTCAGCTTCTTTATCTCTTCTACTGCATCACACTTGCCGGAATTGATTAAAATGTCCGCCCCCATCGCCTTTGCGATTTCAAGCCTTTTCTCATCAAGCTCACATGCAATGACCCTTGCCCCCTTTAATTTGGCGAGCTGGATATGCAGTGCGCCCATAATCCCGACACCGATAACTACTACATCATCTCCCAGTTGTATCTTTCCGTTTTCAATGCTATGCACACAGCATGCCAGAGGCTCCGAGAGGGCTGCATGGGACAGCTCGATATCTTCTGCCATCTTGTATACATCTGCTGCATCCATCATCATATACTCTGAAAAACCTCCCGGTCCGACTGCACATTCCTGTGTCTTGGCAATAAAGGATTTTACGCACTGGTTCTCATGGCCATTCCGGCAATAGTAGCACTCACCGCAGGAATTCAACAGACGGACAGCCACCTTATATGTTGACATCTTCTTTCCTCCTTGAATTCCTTATACGGCAAAGACCGTATTCATCTCTTTCAACGCTGCCTCCACACTGCAGTCCTCATGGATCAGTTTTGCAATCGCTGCCGTATACCCTACCGGATTCTCATGCCCCCAGATATTCCGTCCCATTGCGACGCCGGCGCCGCCAACTTCCAGTGAATCCTTGATTTCTCGAAGGAGCTGTTCTACAGGAACCTTCTTCGCACCGCCAAGAATGACGACCGGTCTATAGGTCGCTTCCACCAGCGCCTTGAAGGATTCCTGATCTCCGGTATAATTCGTTTTTACAAAATCCGCGCCAAGTTCTACGCTCTGCCTGCTGGCAAAGATAAGGTTCTCCGGAGTCCTGGAATCCTCAAACGGCTCAAATCCTCTCGGAAGCGCCTCTGCCAATACCGGGATTCCCCATCTGTGGCAGTCCATACATATTCTCGTCAGATTACTTAACACCTCGTTTTCAAATTTAGAGCCTGGGAAGCTCATCGTGATCACACCATCGGCTCCCATTCTTGCAATATCCTCTGCCGTTACCGTAGTCTGCATTGCTTTTGACCTGTCTCCCAGATAAGAGACTCCGCCGTCTACCCTGACAATGATTCCTTTGCCCGAAAAAGAATCCGTCAGGAATTCTGTCATGCCTACGGTCGAGAGAAATGCATCCGCACCTGCTGCTGCAATTTCTTTTACCAGCTTCTTCGGGTCCGTGAGCGCCGGCAGCGTATTAAAGTTGGCTGCGTGGTCCATCGCCATAATAAATGTCTTGCCGTCCGGCTGGATGATGTGGTTCATTCTTGCTGTTGTGTTCATGTTTTCCTCCTTTTCATTACATTTGGAATCTTCGTGAAATTTTACCAAAAAACGATTTCTATAACTGCATGAATTTTTACGCACAAAAAAAAGGCGCTCACCCAAGTAAAATCAAGGGTTCGCGCCTCTTTATTCTTTCACAAGTATTAAAGAATGAACTTTTATGTTTCTTCAAACAGTCCCTCCCGCGTAATGTTATTCAGCCATTTCATACTCCGGTAATGCTCATCATCTTTGAAAGCTGCAATTCCAATGTCTGCACCAGCCCGGAAAGCCCAGTCCGGTCTTCTTCATCAAACCTTGCAATAACAGGGCTGTCAATATCCAGCACACCAATCACTTCTCCATCCTTATGTATCGGGATTACAATCTCCGACATAGACGCACTGTCACAGGCAATATGTCCCGGAAATTCATGGACATTCTCAACCAGCATAACCGCATCACGCGCAACTGCCGTACCGCAGACGCCGCTGCCGACTTGAATTTCTACGCAGGCAGGCTTTCCCTGGAATGGTCCAAGGATTAAACATCCGTCTTTCATAAGATAAAACCCTACCCAGTTAATGTCTGTCAATGCCTGGTTTAATAGAGCGGAGACATTTGCCAGATTCGCGGTCAGGTCAGAAACTCCGTCTGTCAGCCCTTGAAGCTGTGTTGTCAACAGACGGTACAACCCCTTCTTTTCTGCCGGGTAGGTGATGTTTGTCGCCCTCATATATCGTTCCTCCTTCATACCCCTAAAACTCTTTCGTAATATCTGTTATGCCGATCATTCCCTCCATTTCTGCCTGGGTAATCATGTCATTCCTTACCATACTCTCGAGTACCTGCCGTGCCCTCAGCGAAGTAAGTCCATCGTCCACACCCGGCGCATACAAAGACGGAGCATTCGGCACTCCTGCCAGCACAGCCGACTCATAATCTGTAAGCTCTGAAGGCGTCTTTTCAAAATATCCGAAGGAAGCGGCATAAATCCCTTCAAAACCGCTGCCAAAACAGGCGGTATTCACATACAATTCAAATATCTCTTCCTTGCTGTATTCTGACTCGATATCCATCACGGCAAATACCTCCGCCGCCTTGCGCTCAATACTCTTCTCCTGCGTAAACAGCAGATTCTTGGCAAGCTGCTGTGTAATCGTGCTGCCTCCCTCTTTGAATGACATTGACCTTACATCCACCCACACAGCCCGGCAGACAGCAATCGGGTCGATCCCCTTATGTTCTCTGAATCTTCGGTCTTCCACTGATATCACTGCATTGATATAAAAATCCGTCATCTCAGAATACCGCGTAAAATGTTCCTGCTCCTGTATCTCCTCAATCCTGTCATTAAGCGGCATCAGGGAAATGGCATCCTGATACATCTGATATCCCTTCACTCCATAGAAAATGCCGACTGACATGACCGTACACACCATTAAAATAAGCAGCACACATAGCATTCTTCTCACAGGATGTCTTCTTTTCATAGTTCAGCCAGCCCCTTCCTATCGTTTTGTTCTTTAATCCTCGCCTTCTCCTTGGTTTGAATATAATACTACATTTATATATCGACCTTATTATAGCGTTTTATAATATAATCCATATGCAATATCCAAAAAGCTTGATTTTTCCCCTCCCCCATGCTATACTGATATCCGTTGCCAAGCCCGCGAAAATCAAGGTCTTACAGGGCTTGCAGGCGCGTGTGTTCGAGACCTTCCACACGTAAAACAAAACTAAAGGAGAAGAAACATGAAAAAACCAAACACAGCTTTTCTAAGCCAGGCAGCAATGATCGCTGCCGTCTACGTGGTGCTTACCTATGTATTCGCACCATTTTCTTTCGGAGAGATTCAGGTAAGGATCGCAGAAGCGCTTACCATCCTCCCACTATTTACCCCAGCCGCAGTCCCCGGCCTGTTCATCGGATGCCTAATCGGCAATATCTTAGGCGGGGCCATCCTTCCAGACATCGTCTTCGGAAGCATCGCCACCCTCATCGGGGCATTCGGCACATACCTGTTACGCAATCAGCTCCCGGTGCTTGCACCGCTGCCGCCAATCCTGGCAAATACAGTCATCGTGCCGTTCATACTCCACTTTGGCTACGGCGTTGCCCTGCCAATCCCGTTCTTGATGCTCACAATCGGCATCGGGGAAATCCTGTCCTGCGGGGTACTGGGAATCATACTATACATCGCACTAAAAAAATATAAGAATATCATCTTCGTTCCGGTATCCTAATGTACTAAAAAGAGGCTGGCTGAAAATGCTTTGAATCATTTTCAGCCAGCCTCTTATCATACACGCTTCAACCGTCCCTTTCACGGCAAACACTCCGCAATCCTATCCAATATACGTATTCCCGCTCCCAGACGTCATCTGATCCATCTCCCCAATGGGCGCCGCCCGACGCTCCTTGCTGTCCGCATCAATATAAACCACGCTGCCTTCCGTATATCCCACCAGAATCACGGCCCGCTGTGCGTCCAGCATCCCAATAACCGGGATATCCTTATCAATCAGATACAATATCATCTCCGCCGTACATCCCGTCAAGTCATGCGCCCTGCCTCCGTTTTGCTCCTTCAAAATCTCCACCGGTGCCTGCCTCTGCAAAAGCCGGTCTGCCATAATCCCGATTACCTCATCTTTTCCTTCAATAAAATGCTGCCTGCTCCGGTTGCCCTGTTCCCAGATATAAGCCTGCTCGGAATCCACCACACATCCGCTGTAGGCTGCCGCTTCCCGGACAGCCTCGCCCGCCCGATCGTAAATTCCCTGAAGCTCCCCATATCCATAGACAAAATATTTTCCCGCATAACTGATATCGTCGAAGTTAATCTCTCCCGTATCCTCAGTCAAAATCTGCTTGGGCTTCAGCACCTTAGGCTCCCGGTCGGAAATCCCGTCGTTATAGACCAGCCTCACCTGCGTCTCCTTGAGCTCCGTTGTATACGTTTTCAGGTAGATGTTGCTCGCCTCTCGCTCCTTGTTATTCGTGATATAATCGGCAGTCGTACCCGTGTACGTCTCTCCCTCCTTCGTCGCTCGATTCAGCGTAATCATATTCACATCGAACACCGTATCCAACACGTAGATTCCTTCCACCTGATACGTCTTCACAATCTCTCCCTTGCTGTTCTGTATCCCAATCTTATACATAGGAACCGTCACTTCGCCAGATATGGTCCTTCCCGTATCCGCCGTCTTCGCCACTCCATATACAAAATCATTTTTCACGAAACCAAGAGGACGGATACATTCATCCCCGCCGCACTCAGTCTTGCGCTCCTTCCCGGATTCGAGATTCTTCACCGTCACCGTCGTCGCCGCATTCATCTCTTTCCCCTGCTGCCACGCCGCCAGATGCCCATCCTCCGACACCACATACTGTCCGTCGGTAAGCCCCTCCGCAAGGGTGCTGCTCTTGCCCTTGGTCAAATCGAATTCATACAGCGTACCCTCCAGCATCACATACAAATTGTTCTGCTTCATACTGTAATAGACCATGCTGCTCAGCTCATGGACCGCAAACCCGTAGGATTTGTTACTGGAAATAAATGCCTTCTCCTCCACAGAATTCTTCCTTGAACTGTATTTGTAGATGGCAACCCCAACCTCTCCTTCATGGGCGCCCCGGCTCATATATCCGCACACGGCAAACATGGTGCCGCCCGCCCCGTCGGTTCCAAGCAGCTTGATTTCATGGTGGGGAACCATGTTGCGCACATCACTGTTCTCCACATCCGTGAAGCTAAAAACCAGCGAAATCTCGTCCGTCTCTTTACTGTAGTTCCACAGCTCATTTGCCACTACAAACGACACCTCGCTCCCGTCCTCATTGACCAGATAGGGAATATCCTGAGGCACGATACCAAGTACGATGCCATTTTCGCTCAGCATATGCTTTGTCACGTCAAAAATCTGCTCCATCGTCCGGTCATAATCAAGCAGGTACGTAGTCCCGCTCCCGGCAACATGCCTGACTCGGAAGAACTCCTCCACATGGTACACATCCGACTCGTTCTCCTCACCCTTACACCGCACACGGTACTCCAGCCGCACGGAAACAGAATCCCCGTTCATCTCCGTAATGTCCCAGCGTTCCCCCTTCTCCACCATAGGCTCTAACTCGCCCCAGGACACATGGTCATAATCCGAATGAATCGTTACATGCTGGAACGTGGTGTTATTGGCGCTCTCATTTGGCTCGATAGCCGTACCTACGCCCGCCCCTTCCACCTTATTCATCGCATTGTCATGGAAACTACGGACATAATCCAAACTCTCCGCAACGCTTAGATCTTCTGCATCCGCAATCCTGGTGTAGAAATAGATGTCATTCTCGCCGCCGGTATTCAGTACAATCTCAAGCACATGCTCCCGTCCCGCTGTCACCGCATCGCCAAGCTCTACCGTAAAGCTCTCTCCGTTTTGCGAAAGGGCGCCTTCCCCCATCTTCTCTTTGCCGTCCAGCGTGTATATCGTATAACTCGCTTTCTGAATCCTGTTCTCATACGCCTGAATCGTCCCCTCCACCCTTCGGGCATTCACAGGCGTAATCGTGTCCCGCATGGCGGGAATGTCCATCGCCCTTGCAAACCCACTCAGGGTATTCAGCACATATCCGTTATAGGAAAACGAAATCTGCGGATAAGTGGCAGAGCCAATATCGGCAGTCATATTGTCGTTCCCTTTATTCGTGTAATAGCTGAAGCCAATGACCGCAGCGATAAACACCAGGACCAAGATTGCCGTATCCCTTAGTTTCTTTATCCAATTCATCTAAGACTCCCCTTCTTATTCTAGTGCTCCATCTGGATGGCGCACTAGCAGACGCCCAAGGGTCGGCGACACGTGCAGGAACTCCTCGCACCTTCTCACCGCCTCCCGGTTCTCCCCCTTATTCCCACTCCTGACCCCGCGGATCAAGATATTCTTAGGCGTATGCTCCATATCAATAAACTCAAGGATCTGCACCTCGTACCCCGCACACTCCAGATACTCTGCCCGCAGCGCATCCGTCACAAGCGCCGCCATGCGCTCCTTAATCAGCCCGTATTTGAAAATAGGCTTTAATACGTCGCTTGCAATCTGACTGTTCAGCTCATGCTGGCAACACGGCACAGACAGGATTACCTTCGCCCCCCAGCCTACCGCCTTCGCCAGTGCATAATCCGTCGCCGTATCACAGGCATGAAGGGTGACTACCATATCCACCTGTTCGGCGCCCGTATAGCCCGCAATGTCTCCCTCAAGGAATGTCAGCTTCTCATAACCGTATTTCCTGCCAAGCTCGCTGCAATGGGCAATAACCTCCTTCTTCAAATCCAGCCCGATAATCCGGACGTCATACCCCTTACGCTCATGCAGATAATCATACATGGCAAATGTCAGATAGGACTTGCCGCACCCAAAGTCTAAAATCGTCAGCTCCCGGTCCCGAGCAAGCTCTGGCAAAATATCCTCGATAAACTCCAAAAACCGGTTAATCTGTCGAAATTTGTCGAATCTTGAACGGACGACCTTGCCTTCCTCTGTCATGACTCCCAAATCAATCAGAAATGGGACGGGTTTTCCTTCCTCAAGGATATAACGCTTCTTGCGGTTGTGGCTTAAATCAATCTCCTTTCTCCCACACTCCAAAGCCTTCTTCTTTATCGTCACCTTGCCTTTTTTACTCACCAGCACGGTATAGAGCCGCTCTGCTGTCTCCATCTGCATCTGCCGCATATTCTCCATCGCTTCCAGAAGCAGCATACACGCTTCCTCAGGTTTTGCATTCCTGTGAAATGCCTGATGGTTGCGGAAGGTTTCAATCTGAAACATCAGTTTCTCCTTGTGGAGCAGCGGGCGCACCTTCATCTTCTCTGCAACGTCTTTCTGTCTCGGATTACTCAGCACGGCTGACCGAAACTCTATATTCAGATTATCCTGTAGTAATACTTTTAATTCATCCATAGTATCTACTATTGTAATGTTTTTTCCGGATAAACGCAAGTATCAAAACGAAAACACGCGGCTGCCCCGTGCAGGCAAGGCAAACTGCCCCATTGCCTGCGCCAGGATACCGCGTGCATAACCGTTAATGGTTTTGCGGAAATGTAAGCGTCACCCGGAACAAATCCCCGTCCAGATACAGCTCAAAATTCCCTCCCTGCATCTGAGTCAGCGTCTTGGCTATCGACAGCCCAAGCCCGCTGCCCTCCGTCCCCCGGGAGATATCCCCCCGTATGAACCGTTCCGTCAATTCATCCGCCGAAATATTAAGCGGCTGATCGGAAATATTTTTCAAGCTGAACACGGCTGCATCCCCTATGGTGTAGAGGTCTGCATAGACCCGCGTTCCCTTCATTGCGTATTTGGCTGCATTATTATAGATATTCGCCAATACCCGCCAGAGCCGCCTTCCATCGGCACGGATGATAACCTCATGCTCCGGAAGTGACATCACCTCCGTAAGGTCATTCGCCGTAAATTTCTCCTCGAATTCCCCGCTGGTCTGCTGTATGATTTCCACCAGATTAATATTCATGAATTCCAGGGTGATATTCCCTGAGCTCACCTTCGACGCTTCCACCACATCCTCCGTAAGTGTCTTGAGGCGCTGGGATTTCTCGTCCAGAATATCCAGATACCGCATAATCTTCGGATCGTCAAAATTTTCCTGTTTCAAAAGATTCACATAATTAATAATAGAAGTCAATGGCGTCTTAATATCGTGGGAGACATTCGTAATCAGATCCGTTTTGAGCCGTTCACTTTTGATGCTCTCTTCTAATGCCGCATCTAATCCCTGCCCGATAGAATTAATCTTCTTTGCAATACTTCTCTGTTCTTCCCCCATACCGTCAAGGGGAATCTTGTAGTCTACTTCTCCGCCTGCAATCTTGTCAACTCCTATGTCAATCTTCTGCCGTCCGACAGCCTGCCTCACCATATAGATGAAGATTGCCAGCTCCCCGGCCAGCATCAGGGCAACGGCATACTCATTTCCATTGCTGAGTAAGGCCAGCCAATGGACCAGCACAAAAACCGTAAATACCGCCACCGCCTTCCAGACTGCATGGAGGCTTGCAAACGCACGCTTCGAGAAACGAATCAGGCTCCTAGACAGACTGTTCTTCCAAAGCGTCCTCGCCTTGATTCTCCTTACAAGGCTCAGATATCCTATCAGGAACATTGCACAGGTATATGCTGCAATCGTTCCCCCCACTGCCAACGTACCGGACGGTGAAATATACGCATACTCCGCCTCATAGTACATCCATTTAGACATAGCCCCGGCTGTGCTTAAAAGCTGCGTCCTGCTTCCGAATAAGACCACAGGCACGCCCCAGGCCAGGACAACTGCCCCTGCCGCCAGTTCCGTCTTCCACCGGTCAAACCAGTTAAGGCTTATCTCCTGGCTCTGTCCATCCCGTCCCGCAACTGCCGTAAGCCATATCAAAATCACGACGAGCAAAACGATAGAGGATGCTCCCAGTATCAGTACGCCCCGGACAAACGGGCTATATTTTTCATATCGCCGTGCTTCGGAATAGAGCGAGTCCTTAATGGGATATTCGGTGTCCACACTGACAGCGTAGATGAATCCCTTCTCCTTTCCGCCGGAGTATTTGATTTCATCCCTCCATTCCGCTGCGTCAATCCCTTCGATATTCGATTCAAAATCCTTCAGCTCCGGCTCTATGACCGCATATTTCCCCATCGTCCGGATCGTTTCCAGATTCTCCTTTAATTTCCCATAATCCCGAAATTCCTTCCGGTTGGTATACACGATCCCTTTCTCCGTATCTGCATATAAATAGGTAAGGTTCGTATCACCTTCCTGATATCCCTCTTCCATCCATTCATAGGAGCTATAGGCGTCCCGCAGGCTAAAGATCGCATTGTTCAGCATAGCATAGGCATCGTTGAGACGTCCGTTCCACTCCGGATTATCATTTGCCACCTGCATAATATTTTCCGCGTCCACAGGCTTATATAATTCCTCCATCCAGCCGCCGTCATAGCTCCAGCAGTCGATATAGACAATCTTCCCTTCCATATCCTGAAGCCCTTTGAACGCGGCTTCCGAATTATTGATAAAATTGCCGTCCCGCAGTTCGGCGAGGATATCGCCCTCTGAAATTCCCGACTCATCCGTCGCGATTACAAACCTAAGCTCTCCGCTGTTGACCAGCTCCTTAAATTCACTGTAATAATAGTAATGAAAGGTCTTATCCGGACGCCTGCATACGATTATCTTGTCCTCCAAGCCTCCATTTGCGTCATAGAGCCCTTCCCCGTTATACCCCCAGTTATTGCCCCATGCAATCAAGTCGCCCAGCTTATAGGCAAGCCCATGGATATTCTCTCCCGGGAATCTCATCTCCACTCCGGATGACTGCTGATATTCCTGGATATCAATGATCTTCTGCGGGTCATACGCCCCGTCCGTCTCGACCAGCTCTTGCACCCTAAGCCCTCTCATAACCTCACAGTTCAGGTCTATCAGCCGATTCTTAAAAATATCTGTATCCTCGTACTCACTCGACCCGCTGCCCGAAAACACCTCGCTCACAAACGCCGGATATGTCATCGACCACAGGAAACTTACCGCGGCAGCCACGGCAAGCACATGCGCCAGTATAATCAACAGGCCTTTCATAGTCTTTGACCCATACCATTGTTGCCTCATACAAACTCCCTTCTAAAATTTCTCCACCTTATACCCGACTCCCCAGACCACTTTCAAATAGCGGGGTTCCTTGGGATTAATCTCGATCTTCTCCCGGATATGCCGGATATGCACCGCCACCGTATTATCCACGCCGATAGCGTCCTCATTCCAGATACTTTCGTAAATCTGGTCTATGGAGAATACTTTCCCCTGATTCTTTACCAATAGCAGCAAAATATTATATTCAATAGGCGTAAGCTTCACCGGCTCCCCGTCCACGGTCACTTCTTTCAGGTCGTCGTTGATTGCCAGCCCGCCGGCTTCATACACTTCCTGCCCGGCGTGTTCCGCAGTACTGCCAAGCTGGGTATACCTGCGCAGCTGTGACTTTACCCTTGCCACCAATTCCAGTGGGTTAAATGGTTTCGTCACATAGTCGTCCGCCCCGACATTCAATCCAAGAATCTTATCCGCATCCTCAGACTTCGCAGATAAAATAATAATCGGCATGTTATTCTGTTCCCGGATTTTAAGCGTCGCCCGGATTCCGTCCAGTTTCGGCATCATCACATCCAGAATCAAAAGATCCGCTTTCTGGTTCTTTAATACCCGCAGCGCTTCCTCCCCGTCATACGCCTTTAATACCTCATACCCTTCCTGAGTCAGGTAGATATCGATTGCTTCTACAATCTCTTTTTCATCGTCACATACTAATATCTTAGCCATTTTCATCACCTCCCTTATACTATACAAGAATAACATTTATTTTTTAAGAGGTATCTGCATAAATTCTTAATATATTATGAAAACTAGGCTTTTCTGCTCATTAGCAGCATGCACTATAATGTCGAATAATATCTTAGTATGTCGAAAAATTACTGTCTTTGTCGCCAATGCTTAATGCCCTAATATTTTCGCTATAATGACCTTGTAGCATGCTTTCGTTTCTCAGTGTAAAGTTATTGAGGATATTGTTATGGAGCAGAAAATTGAGTATCTTATCCGTTCCCTTGGCATTGGCGCCACATACCGCGGATACCGCTATCTGAGCTATGGAATTAAACTATGTTTGGAAAATGAAGATTATCTCTTATCTGTCAGTAAAATGTTATATCCACAGATTGCAAAGCATTACTACACCACAAGTTATAGTGTCGAAAGGGATCTGCGAACCGTAATTAAGGTATGCTGGGACAGAGGAAACAAGAATCTTTTACAAGAGATAGCTTTGAGGCCATTAACCACCAAGCCGCCGTCCAGTGAATTTTTTGATATACTCACTGCACACATTAAGCACAAATCAATATCAACACCTTTGGTTTAGGTTATCTTTTTTAAGTTCTTAAGTCCTTCTTAAGAATTTTTCTTTTTCTTTAATGGAATCAACATACTTTGGACATAAATATCTCTTATACTATTAATAGATAGTTGATGAACATCACTATCTCCCCCCTCAATAAAGTAAGCATCATTTTACTATAACAGATGGTGCAAGACTTTACTCTCATTCCTTTTAGAATAACTATAACTACAACGAAATCCCGCAGGCTATACGGTTTGCGGGATTTTGCTGTGCCCTCAATCGTAAAATACGAATAAAAAGAGAGAAGCCTCTACTTCAAGGTTCTCTCTTTTTATTCACTCTATCACGTTCTCTTAATTATTCTCGCCCGGCCTTGCGCTTCTTAACTTAAAGTGTGATACCAGAGACTTCAATAACTGTGACTGGCTGGACAGCTCCTGGCTTGCCGCCGCACTCTCCTCTGCCGTTGCAGAATTGGTCTGGACAACGCTGGAAATCTGATCCATACCCATCGTTACCTGTGTAACCGCCTCTGCCTGGCTGACTGCCGCAGTAGAAATCTTATCCACATATGTAACTGCGCTTTTCGTACTTTCAACCGTCTCAGAAATTGCCGCCGCAGTACGGTCTACAATATTCGTACCGTTCTCAACCGCAAGGATCGTACCTTCAATCAATGCCGTCGTATTGCTTGCCGCCTCCGCACTCTTGGAAGCAAGGTTACGTACTTCATCTGCAACTACTGCAAATCCCTTGCCGGCTTCTCCTGCACGCGCCGCCTCAACTGCCGCATTCAGTGCAAGAATATTGGTCTGGAATGCAATATCCTCAATGGTCTTAATAATCTTGCCGATATCTCCTGACTTCTGACTGATCTCGCCCATAGCCGCAATCATATCCTGCATCTGTTCGTTGGAAGTTGAAAGCTTCGTCTGAGCTTCCATAACCTTCTCGCTTGCTTCCCTTGCATTCTCGGCCGTATTGTTTACTTCTCTTGAAATATCATTAATGGTAGCCGCAAGCTCTTCCACAGAGCTTGCCTGCTCCGTAGCTCCCTGTGATAATGCCTGCGCGCCGGAAGATACCTGATCCGCGCCGCTTGCTACCTGATCAGAAGCGTCATTGATCTGCCTCATAGTTGAACTTAAACTGCGGTTCATCCTGCGGATTGCAGTCAACAGCGGCCCGAAGTCTCCCCTGTAATGCTCGTCGTTTGCAAACAGGTCGAAGTTGCCGTTTGACATCTCATCCAATAGACGCGACAGATCGGAAACAACATTCTCCAATACCTGACACGTCTCCTTAACGCTGCCTACCAGCGAGCCAAATTCATCCGCAGATTCATATTCCAAAGTCTGGGACATCTCTCCCTGGGCAAGCCCCTGCATTGCTTCTTCTACCTGATGTACCGGATATACGATCAGCTTTGTAACGATTGCACAGATAATCATAGCAAGTATGATCGCAACCACGGTAATAACCAGCAGAATAATCATACTCATGTTCGTTGTCTTTACGCTATCCTCAACGGTGTTGGCACGTATATTAACCGTCTCTGTGTTCAACGCATTAATCTCGCTGATTACTTCATCGAGAAGAGGCGTACATTCGGTCCGCACTTTTTCGGCAGCCCCCATCGGATCGCCGGACTCCAACTGTGCAATAATCTCCTCTGCAACTCCCAGCCATTCTGTCAGCAAGGACTCAAGCTCCGCAACCTGTTCCTTATCCAGAATCCCAAGTTCCTTGATCTTCTCAAGATTCGTCCGTATACTCTCCTCATTCTCCGCAATTACCTGCAGGTTCTCAGAATCAGCTTTCCCACCGATAATCATATCCCGCATATCTTTCGCCGCTATAAACGTTGCAATCCGGCATGCCTTTACTGCGTCGTCTGCCGCGACAGACCCATTCACAAAACCAGTCAGGTTATCACTTGCCTTCCTCAACTGTAATATGGAATAAACGGAAAGCAAGGCAGTTAATAACAGCACTATTCCAAATGCCACCAATAATTTCATTCTAATTTTTAAATTCTTAAACATCTCGTTCTCCTTCTGTCTGTTCTATATTCGCAGTCTCTTCCTCTGCATCTTCGTTCAGTAAGTCTTCCTCTTCTTCCTCTGCATCCCGAGAAGTCGTCTCTTCCTCCCTTGCATCCCGGGAACTTTTCTCTTCCTCCGTATCTCTGCCAGGCGTGCCGCTTCTTTCTCCTTGCTCAATACTCTGAGACACACGTTCTTCTTCTGCATCACAGTCTGGGAATCCTACTTCTTCTGCCTGTGGTATGACATCTCCGGATGTAGCTTCAGGCTCCTCTACTCCCTCTTCTTTTTTTCTTCTCCTAATCATTCCTTTCAATTTTTCTTGTATGTCTAACAATCTGACTCTAAGCCGAAAACCTGTTTTCTTACACTTATTCGCACAGATCCTTCTAAAAAAACGCCAATTACGGATTATCCAACAGAAGCCAAGTAAATACGGATGCTTTTCCAATATGGGGAAAAAGCGAATCATGTATTCTCTCGACGGGAACATCCAAGCCTGCTTTCTCAAGGCCCATTCCTTATCCCGGTTGCGCCAGTAGAAATCCAGCCGGATCTTCTCACATGGCAGCAAGGTTTCGTCCAGATGCCTGTTCTCACGGCCGCGGGAAATAATATACTCTTCCAGTTCCAGCGCAAGTCCATACTGCTGCTCAGCATCCTCTCCAAACCAGAGTGTCCCTAGAATATCAATCTGGCTTGCGAATTCCTCCCAGTCCGCCTTATCTAACAATTCTTTTACAGTTTTCCACCGGAATTGCTCTCCTAAAAGCTTCCGATACTGCCACAGGTCTAAAATGTCCCGTATCTTTAATCTGCCCGTAATATACAGCTCCACCATTCTTGCAACCCGGTACAGGTACTCTTCCTCATTGGACAGCATATGTATGTACTTGTAGGGCTCTGCACACCGAAATCTCTTAATGGGTCCCGTGAAAAAACGCTGAACCATTCTGTTCTCAATCGGCATAGCGTCATAGAACACAACCCTGATTCCCGGTACACGTACGTATAAAATGCCGCTGCATGTTGAATCCTCTCTGTGCTCATAGTCCATATCCAGCATGATCCTGTTAATCCAGGGAAGAGCCTTCTTGTTCACAAGGATCTCTACCTGCCTGATCTGCGCCATCTCCGGCTTAGGATACATCTCGCTCGCACTGGAATCAAGTAAAAATAATGCTTCAATATTATATCTCTCCAACTGCCACTTTATGACTTCTTCTACCTTCTCGTATGTCTCATACAGTAGGAGCGACTTCTTATATTCCTGATAGAACTGAGCATTGCATTCTTCCGAAATATTCTTCTCAATCCCTAACAGTCCGACGTAGACAATATTAACAATCTCCTGATATTCAGAAACGTCAAGAACCGACTCCCATCTTACATGCTTCCGCATGGATTGAATCGGTTTCTGATTAATAATTGCTGCCAGCAATATTAACACATATCTGATCTCAAAATTAATCGTTCGTTTCCTCCCTTCCAGGCCTCTCGAATTAAGTTTCGACTAATTACACCCTTTAAATTTATTATCGGACATTATCAGGCAAATATAACATTTTTTCACTATTTTTTTCTTCTTCTCCCAGAATTCTTCTCTCAGCAAAAACATCCATTGCTTTCTGATCATAAATCGACCGTTTAGCGTCCACAGCGAGCCTTCCGGCCACCAGTGTAATACACCGCTTCTTCATGATTGTAACCAGTTCTCTTGCATGGCTGGCTACCAGAATCGTCATTCCCCGGTAATTCAGTTCATCGAATAACTGCATCAGATCCCACGCCGAATCCGGATCAAGATTCGCTGTCGGTTCATCCGCAATCAAGATCTCCGGCTGGACAGCAAGGGCCCTCGAAAGAAGCGCTCTCGCCTGCTCTCCTCCGGAAAGCTCATCTGGGTATGCATGGTACTTTCCAGCAAGCCCAACTAATCCCAGAACTTTAATCACCTTCGACCGTATCCGTTCATCTGCATTACCGGTCGCAAGAATCGCCAACCTTATATTATCATATATCGAGCGATCTTTCAATAGCCCAACTTCTGGTGACATGATTCCTAACCTTCTTCTGTGCATCGGAACCCTCTTACGGTCCATAGTGTCAAGCCTCCTGCCCTCGACTATGATCTGCCCGGAAGTCACCTCTTCCTGCTTCATAATCAGATTCAGCAGCGTACTCTTGCCGGCTCCGCTTTTACCTACGATAAAAACGAATTCCCCCTTATCTACGGTAAAGGAAATATCCTTCAATGCGACTTCGTTCTTGTATTGTTTCGTCACATGGTCGAAAATAATCTGTGCCATATACTCCCACCTTAATTTTTTTCCCACTGTTACCGATATTTATTATATACTATTATTTGTGAAAACAGTCAATATAATTTCCGAAATATGGAGACAAAGATGAAAAAGAAACTACTTTACGGGGCTCTTATCGGACTTATTGCCATAGCCTCGCTTCTGTGTATGCCATTTTCCCGGATTGACCTTGCGTCCGGCACTGTCCGACCCGCGCCACCGGCGCTGCCGGATGCCGCCCCGGACCCTGTCGAAGCTCCGGTTGTCACAGACGGACAGTATTCCCTGACTGTCGAGAGCAGTATCGGGATGCTTACCTATTATAATCAATCTGACGCCCGCTGGGCGGATCATTTGTATGGAGGACAGGATCCTCTCAGGAAATACGGATGCGGTCCTACGGTTCTCGCCATGATCGTATCCAGCTTCACGAACCAACCCCTTCTGCCGCCAGAGATGGCCGACTGGGCGGCTGCCAACCATTACTGGGCGCCCAGAGGCGGGACGGCGCATAATTTTATTCCTGAGTGTGCCGCTGCTTTTGGGTTTGAGGTAAGCTCCTTCCAGAATTTTACGGTAGAAGGAGTCTTATCCGAATTGTCAAGCGGCCATATCCTGGTAGCGTTGATGGGGCCCGGCCATTTTACCGGAAGCGGGCATTTTATTATCATTACGGATTACTGGACCGGAACTCAAGTCCGGGTAGCCGACCCTGCCAGCCTTGAGAACACGCAGACTCCGTGGGAAGTTCAGACGCTTCTGGATGAACTGAGCCGCTTTGCCAATTCCGGCGGACCAGTCTGGAGTATATCGCCCAAGTAGGCAGATCTCACATTAATGGCAAGATGCTATGTATGCAAATTTAAAAGAGCTGGCAGAAATGTAATGATTTCCGCCAGCTCCTATCTTTTCTTTTTATTGCGTTGATTGATAATAAGAGTCTTTACCAGCCACTTTTAAGTTGATTACTTTATCGATGGCAATGGTCCGCTCCAAAACCTGTGACAACTGACAGCTAAGCTCCTTAATCTTTCTGGCTTCAAAGTTCTCCGGCTGATACTGATCTTCTCCCCGAAGCCATGATCTGACCTTTTCCTTTTCTTCGCCTCCGGATTCTACCAATAACTGAATCTCCTGCTTTGTCTCTCCAAACCGTTCCAGCTCATCCTGCCGCATCTTCATAAGTAGCTGGACTGCTTCCTGGTCATTTCTGGACATTGCGTCTGCAAGATCCTTCGTCACTCTCTCAATCTCTACCATATGCATATAGTTCCGCTGCACCCGTTTTAGGACTTCTGTCAAAAGTTCTTCCTGATTCTCCATACATCCTCCTGTTTATACGGCAGCCGTCTTACTTGCTTCTTTGAACGCATCCCTGAGTTCTGCGACAAGGGGCTTCAATTCCTGGATTACAGCGCTGTTCCTGCCAGCTTGCAGCCTGCTGAGCTCAAAGAGGAAGAATTCATACATCCTCCTCAAATCATAGCTGATCCGATACTCCATGTTCAGAGTTTTGTTGAGATACTCTACAATCTCCCTCGACCTTTTTACTGATTTATCAAACAAATCATAGTTCTTATCATCCAATGCGATCTGAGCCCTGTTAAGACGCTTAATCAGCTCATCGTACAAGAGCAGAAGCATCTCGCTGCGTGTCATCGTATTCACAGACTGCATCTTATACTGTTGATATCCATTCTGATACATATTCTTCCCCTTTTATCTATTCTTAATAGCCTCCAAGCTGGCTCAGCCAGCTGCTCTGGCTATTCATCTGGGAGATTAATGTCTCCAGGCTTGTGAACTGCTTGATGTAACGGTCGCGCTCTGATTCCAGCCTTGTCTGGAGCTTCGATATCTGCTTATTGATCTCAGCTATCTGTTTGTAGAAACCATTCTCGGTAAGGCTCATAGGTGAGCTTGTGGAACCCGCCTTCTTAATCAGGATACCCTTGCTGTCCATGGAACCAAGCGTCTTTACGTACTTATCCATTACATTCTTGAGGTTCGTAGCAATTCCGGTAATATCATTGCCCTTTTCATTTTTCGTCCCCTGCGGCGCTGTAAAGAGCTTTTCTACGGACTCTGGATCGGTCTCCAGGGCTGCGCGCAGTTTGGACTCATCCAAGGTCAGCTTACCATTGTCTGAATACAGCGTAGACGTCGTGATTCCGACTGCCTTCAATGCTTCTGCATTACCGCCTCCGATAATGAAACGTAGGTCGCTGCTTAACATTCTCAGGTCGCTGTCGCCGTACAACATACCAGATTTTGCCTTCTCTTCCCATGTCTCAATCTCGCTCTCGCTCAGCTCCTTCTTCTGCTCGCTGGTAAGCGGTGAATAGTCACGGTCCGGCTTGGTGGTAAGTTCCTTGTTCACAAGCTCGATAATCTTGTTGTACTCTTCTACCATAGCCTTGATACCGTCCACGATATTGTCGGTATTTACTCTGGCATCGATCTCAACTGCATCTGCGTCTTTATCTAACACCATAACCGGATCTTTGCCTGGTGCTAATAGACTGCCATCCGCATCCAGGAGATTTCCCGCGTCGTCTTTATTCACTTTATATCCAAACGTTCCCTTTACGCCAATGGAAAGACCGTCGACTGTGAAGGAATTGCTGTCACGAATCAGTTCCACAACATCGTCGGAACCTTTATATTTTACAGCGACAACGGCGTCCTGCCCCTGAACCTCTACTTTTCCGTCCGTCGTCTTGACGCCGAATACTTTATTCAGGAAATCGCTGTCACCAGATATATTGATGGTCCCGCTGGCTCCTTTTTCATTGGATGTAAATGTGAACTTATCTCCAACTGCCTGATAACTTAGGGTTACGCCAGCTCCGCTCTTATTAATCCGGTCTATTAGAGCATTGACAGACTCATCCTTATTAAGTGTAAAGTCTACACCGTTAATCTGGATTTTATTCTTTGTACCGTCAAAGTCCCCAACGGTTAACCCTAAACCAGCATTAACCAGCGATTCTTTCAGGTTCACACGATTGGTAACTCCAGATTTAATTCCAAGTACGCCGTTCGCCCCGACAAGATCGCTGCTGCCGGAAACAAGCGTGAGTGTAGAGGTCGTGTCCTTTCCTCCTGACGGGTTCGTTGTTGTGAAGCTAAGTTTTCCTTCTGCATCTAAGTTTACCTGAATTCTGCCCTTTCCAAAAGCAGACGCCAACTGATCCTCAAGAGACTTACGGATTACCTCATTATCATTCGTTCCATCCAATTTGTCTTTTGACGGCATATAGATTGTCTTTGATGTTCCATTATAGGAAAAAGTCAGCTCTTTTCCCGCAACTTTCTCTGCGAAACTAATCTTATGTGACAACTTAGAAGTATCAAGTTTATTCCCTACCGCAGTTGCAGTGGCAAGATCCCATTCTTTGTCCTTCTCTCCGTCCGCTTCTTTGCTTGGGAACCCTAATAAATCTAACGCCGTATTATTGCCGCCGACTACTTTTAGAGCATTGCCTCCCGCTCCCGCCTTTTTTGCAATCTCTATATTGTCATTGCTTCCGACCTTAATTTCAACAAGGTCTGACAGCTTCGTATTGTCATTCACTTCTACTTTTGACAGCTGTTCGTTGATTGCCTTCTTAATTCCTTCTGCCGTCTTGTAATCATAGAGCTTGCCCTCGGAATCCGTCAGTCCTAAAGTAACGGAGTAGCTGCTTCCTCCATATTCAAAATCCAGTCTTTTACCTACCAGATCCTGAACAACATATTTGCCGTCTGCAGTCTTTATCGCGTCATTCTCTCCAATCACTCCGGTCTGTAATTTCATATCTGAAACAGACTCAGATGAAGACCACTTCGCATCCTGCGCCATCTGCTTTACACCCATGATAGTGATAGCATTCGCCGCGCTTGCCGTTCCTGTCACAGAAACAAACTTGCTGTTCGCCCCTGTCGTCGTAATATTATTCCTTCCCCAGAACATAGAACTGAATAAGTTGTTAGAAGAAGTCAAAGATGCTGTATATTTATTCGCAAATGCGATCATCATATCACTGATAGCCCGGACTGCGTTCTGCTTCCACTCAAGCTGCTGCTTCTTCTGCTGCTGCTGTGTAATCTTACTGGTAGTGCCATATGTCATACCTTCAATCAGGGTATCACGATCCATTCCACTTGCCAGGCCGCCGTATCCGCGGATGCTGTTAGCTGTTGAGTTCGTTAATCCACCTACTGTTGCCATACTAATCTCTCCTTTTCTCTTTCATTCATAAATGCCTATTGTCTGTGCGGTACGATAGCTGCCTTGTACATAAATGTCTAGCTTAACTGCCGCACCTTTTTCATAAATTCAAATTTATTCTGTACTTATTTATCGGCATATAGTATACTTTAAATAATAGTTAGATAAGTTTTAATTACGAATGGAGGAATTTATTTTGGCTACTATTATCGCACTTACGAACCAGAAAGGCGGCGTAGGCAAGACAACATCATCCAGCGCCCTGGCTGCCGGGCTGTTTTCATTTTACAATAAAAAGGTGCTGGCAATCGATCTTGACCCTCAGGGCAGCATGGGGTTTAGCCTTGGATTGGATATCGAGAACTGCAGCACCATATACGACGTACTGAAAGGTCAGGTTAATATCAAAGATGCAATTCAGGATACAGATTATTGCGACATTATTACTTCAAATATTTTGCTGAGCAGCGCAGAGTTGGAATTTACTTCTTCCGATCGGGATATACTGCTTAAAAGAGCCTTGCTCCCTGTGATTGCAGAGTATGACTATATCATTATTGACACTCCTCCGGCCCTGAACGTACTCACAGTGAATGCATATGCGGCGTCCGACCATCTAATCATCCCGATGGCTCCGGAGATTTTAAGCCTTCTTGGCGTCTCCCAGCTAAAGGAAACTATCGATTCTGTCCGTCAGAGCGTGAATCCCAACCTGAATGTACTTGGTATCCTTCTGACGAAATATAATCCGCGGACGCTGCTTGCCCGAGAGGTTAAGGAGATGGCTGAGAATATTGCGTCACAGATCGGGGCGTGTGTATTTAACGCACAGATTCGTACCAGCGTAGCGGTAGCCGAGGCTCCGGCGCATGGTCTTAGCATATTTGACCATGCTCCCCATGCGAAGCCGTCTCTGGATTATCAGGAATTTATCCGTGAAGTAGTGGACATGACTTCTTCCGAGACAATATAAGGAGGTATAGATAATGGCAAGAAAAAGCAATAAGACCGCCCATGTGTTGAATCTGCTTGCCGGGCATGACAGCAGCCAGCCTGCGGCAGACGAGGCTTCAGATACAACCCCCTCCGTGAAGACTTCGGCAGACGCAGCATCGTCGGAGGTTTCTGTGGAAGCGGCATCACCGGAGGCTTCTGCTTCCGCGAAACCTGCCGAAGCCGAAACTGTTGCCAGCGCAGCTTCGGTTCAGAATATTTCCGTGATTGACACAACCGGGGAAGATCCCGTTGCCGATCTGATACAGCAGAAATTATCCGCACAATTTGAAGAACCGGTTTCAAATACATCAGAGGTTTTGAACGACGATTCTATGGACGAAGATAGTTCAGCAAAGGTCATTGAGTCTGCGAACGACGTATCCGACTCTGATAATAGCGCCAATGGCGGCGGTTCTTCCAGTTTGTCCGGATTTGCTGACACTCCAGCCGTACCCGATACGGCTGATTCTTATTCTATAGAAACTGTTTCCGACAACGTTACCGTACCGACTCCGGAGCCGGCTCCTGCTCCTGCGCCGGTTTCTGTTCCCACACCGGAACCGGTTCCTTCCGTACCGATACCAGATCCCGAATCCGTTCCGGGACCTGGTCCTACAACGGTTCCCAAGCAAGAACCTGTACCTGAATCCGAGCCAGAACCAGATTTTGTTTATGTGAACATCATGGAGTCAATTGTGAAAGATAAGATTATCTATTTTATGCGCCAGTTTGATGTCTGTACCTGTGACCGTTGTGTCGCCGACACCATAGCGCTGACAATGAACGGACTGATTCCAAGATATATCGTCACTTCGCCTGCTGCTGTTGATCCTCTCATCAGTTTTTATACGAATAAGCTGATATCCGACGTTACGGTTGAGGCAACCAAAGCCTGCATAATTGTGAAGGATAATCCAAGACATTAATAATAGAAGGAGCGCCGCCAGCGCTCCTTCTATCACTTCATTATTATTTCTTTAATCTGAACTTCTCCGTCTGCTGTTTCAGCATCGTAACCTGTGCAAACAATTCCTCGCTGACAGCCGCAGATTCCTCACTGCTGGCAGAATTGGTCTGGACAACCTCTGAAATCTGCCCAATTCCATCTGTCACCTGCTTAATCGATTCTGCCTCTCCCTGTATCACTTCTGCAATCGAACCAATCGCACTGTTAGACTCAACTACAAGATTCAGTGTCTTCTGCAGTGTCTGGGACACTTCATCTACAATCTGGCTTCCCTTCTCCGTCACTTGGACAGAATTACCAATCAGATCTTTGGTTGCCTTTGCCGCCTGGTCAGACTGTGCCGCCAGACTTCGCACCTCATCAGCAACTACTGCAAATCCTTTCCCTGCATCGCCGGCCCTAGCCGCCTCTACCGCAGCATTCAGCGCGAGAATATTCGTCTGGAACGCAATATTCTCAATGGTTGCAATAATCTCACCGATTCTGTGGGATGCCTGCGTAATATCATTCATTGCAGAAACCATCTCTTCCATCTGCTGGCTGCTGATCGTTACCTGCTCACCGGTCAGGCGTGCATTCTCCTGTGCATTCTGCGCCGTCTCAACATTCTTCGCCGCATTCTTTGACAATTCCTCAAGCATCGCATATAACTGCTCGACTGCGCTTGCCTGTTGGGTCGCCCCCTGCGCCAACGACTGCGCGCCGCTTGACAACTGTTCGGCGCTTCCGGATATCTGATGCTCTACCTTGCCAATATTGCCGATAGACGCAGACAATGTATCTGTAAAACTTTCTATCGATGTCTCTATTGATTTAAAATCTCCTATAAACGGCGTTGAGGTGTGTACATTAAACTCACCCTGCGCTAACTGGTTCACAATCCGGTTGATATCTCCTACGTAGCCCTGAATGACTTCCAGAGAATTATCCAGAACCGCTGACAGTTCCCCAATCTCATCCTGTGATTCATAGTTCAAATTCAATTCCAGCGTCCCTTCCTGAAGCGGACGAACACATTCGCTGATATACATGATCGGCCGGATCACACGTTTCATTACATAAGTGATAAGGCTGATAAGGCAAATAAGCGCAACAAAAAAGCAGACCCCGGCCAATACCTGCACAACGTGGATTGTACGGAACATACTTTCGGAACTCTCCTCAGTCAGTTTTGCCCCTTCCGCTACAATCTCATCTAAATCCGCCACCAGCACAGCAAGATTCTTCCGAATGGTATCCTGATAATATTCACGGGCGCCTTCTGGGTCCGTCTTCATAAGCTCCAGCGCATAGCCGGCCGACTCATGAAGCGCCTTATGCAAAGGCTCAATCTCGTCTCGCTTCTCAATAACAAGGGCGTCCTCCGTCTCCAAATCACTATAAAGCCATTTTCCCAGTACACAAGCCGTCGGGTCCATACTTCCCTCAAACTCAATCCCTGCGTACAAAGCACTGCTTAGACTGCTGGACCATTTATAATGCGCCGTCTCTGCCTTTTCGATTGTATCCAACATCTCACTTGCATCACTGCTGGAAGTCGCCGCATCCTTTATAAGAAAAACATTGAATGTTACCACCAGGCTGTAGACGAGTACGGCGGCAAATGCAAACGCTACCCGAATTCCAACCATTGTCTTAATACTTTTACGCATGGATATATATCCCCTCTTTCTTTTTTGCACATTCCCTGCTATCTTTGGGAACTTTTCTGCCAATTATTTCTAAGTATAAAATCTCTCAATAACATATTATTACTGTACCCCAAAAATGTGTCAGCAGATCTTATCATCTGCTATAACAGTCCCTATGCAGCATCGAATCCCCCGTTACCCTCTTGCTGCTCTGGCTGTTTTGCCTGTGGGTTTGCCGCAGTCGTAGTCCTTGTGGTTCCCCCGGAAACATAGACGGTACCGCACTCCGGACAGATTGCTGTATGGATTGTCACAGACTGGCTTACCACCTGCCGATCCTCCCGCACTGCCGCCGCCCGTTCACGTACTACATGCTCCATCTCATGGCCCCGCACTGCGGTTGCCGCCTGCTCAGGCGCTATCCGTGTCGGCGTCTTGTATGAAACTCCGGCATCATCGGAACCATCCTGATATTTTCTCTCCTTACAAGTCTGGCATTCGCCCTCTTCTGCGGTTTTCCTGACTGCGTCAACTCCCAGTCCTGCGGATTCTGCACCCGCCTCACTCCCATCCCCGCCGGATGCGGGCGTCTTTCCTGAGGCTGTCGGGCCTACATATTGAATACGCATCCGCACTGCCAGCTCTGCCGGGTCCATCCCTTCCCGCAGGAAAGGAATCATATACCCGATTCCCCGCGGAGCATTGGCTTCCACTGCCGGCACAGGGCTGATCGGCTCCACAGGTGTTCCCGGGCTTGCAGCGCGTCCTGCCGCCAAAGCCGCTCCGACTTTCGCATTGGCCTGAACGCCATATACTGCCCCCGCATTCTGTACGCCCTGCGCTCCGCCAATAGCTGATACACTCTGTCTGCCTTGTGTCCCAGATACCGCATCGGCGCTCCGTACGCCGGATACTGCGCCAACCTTCCGCCCGGAGTCCGCTCCAATCTCCTGCGGCGTTTGATTCATACGCCCATAACCCATATACCGATATGATGTATGTACATATGGGCTCATCGCTGAGATACCGCCTACCATAACTTCCACCCCCGTTACTCCTCAATCAACCTTATGGCATATCCTACGACGTTACTCCTACTGCATTACTCTTCACTCATGCCTACCACATTATCCCAGATATTATTCACTTCTTCTACACATTCCATATAAATCTGCGCCATCTCGTTCGTCTTGAGCCCTAATTCCTCTGAAATCTCCTTGATTACGCTCCAGTCTGCCTTCTCATAACTAAGTACCAGCTCATACAGGCGTCCTGCCTTGCCTTCCTTCCGTATGAGGGCGTCCTTCACTTCTTCCAGAATAGGAATCTCATAGAGAATCTCCGCAAGGGGGGCGTCAATCATGTACTCCAGCATTGAGAACATACCAAGCAAATAGGCATCCGAGCTGTTAATCGGGAAATCCTTCAGCCTCTTCACCAATGCTGATGTAAAATTCGCACGCATGAAAGATGCTTTCAGCAATTCCTCGGACTCCGACTTATTCTGCTTATCCTCGAAACTTAACAGGTAAACCCACTGCTTCAACTGGCTGATGCCGACGCGAACCAACGCCTGCCTGACAGACGTCGTCTCATGATGCACGGCAAAATACGCTGAATTTGCCATCTTGAGCAGAGCATAGGTAAGGGACGCATCCCTGATAATCGTCTCCTCCAGAACCTCCACATCCGGCTCATCCTTCGTAATCTCCACAATAAGCTGGTAGAGATTTCCCTGCATGAAGTCCATCTTGCTCGTCTTGGACGTCGTGGCTCCGGCAATATAATTCCCCTCCACGTAATCAACGCCCAATTCTACGGCACAGTCATATACTTCTTTGCTGTTCACGCCCGTTGCGATAAACTGCTTCTGGAACCCATGGGCCATATCAATTACATTCGCAATCGAACGCCGCTGCATCCCTTCCGTCTTGTTAGAAAGATCCATCTTGATATAATCAACATACTCCAGCATACTGAAATACTTGGGAGTAAACTGAAAATCATTAATAGCAAAATGGTATCCGTCTTCCCTGTACTTACTAATCAGGATTGCCGCCAGAGAGTGGACGACAATGTTGTCCTCAATCTGGATCACAACCTTATCTTTATCGAAGATCTTCGGTGTGTTCCGAAACAGCAGGGTGGGCGTAAATGTCATAAACGTCTTCCTGTCCTTGAATATCCTCTCAGAATTCTCAGACAGGAAGGCAACCATCGTATTCGCCGCCACATTGTCTGAGCTGGAATTATACAGGCTGCTCTCATCTTCCTGGACAAGCAGCTCATAACCGATAACTGTGTCCTTCAGATCCTTTATAGCCTGTCTTACTACACAATTCTTCATTTAACTATCCCTCCGGTCCAGTAATGCATCCATGACCTCGACCAAACGTCCGATCTCTGGTTTTGACAGCTGCTCGTCTGCCCCGAGTTGCTTGCCCTTTATTCTCATCTCTTCATTAATCAGGGACGAGAAGATTACAACCGGCATCTTTTTCATATACTCGTCTTCTTTTACAAGTTTCGTCAGGCGATGTCCATCCATCTCCGGCATCTCGATATCAGTAATCAACAATGCGGCTCTTCTATAGAAATCTGGTTCGCTTCGGATGCTTTCAAGGAACTCCCATGCTTCCCTCCCGTTATTAAAGGTCGTAAGATTGGAATACCCCGCCCGTAACAGGGAATCCGAGATCATCTTGGTAAGCAGGATGGAGTCCTCTGCAAGGATAATACTCTGGTCTCTCTGTACCCTGTCGCCAAGTTTGTCGATATCTGACACCTGAATACTCGTCTCCGGCGCAATCTCTGCGACAATCTTCTCAAAATCAAGGATTGTGACAAGGTTATCCCCGCATTGCGCAATACCTGTGGCAACGCCGTCTTCCCCGTTCGTCAGCGCCTTATCCGGCTTCTGGATGGCTTCCCAGGAAATCCTGCTGATGCCGACTACGGAATGTACGCGGAATGCAATGTGCATCTTATTAAAATTCGTAATGATGAACAGATCTCTGTCCTTCGTATCTCCACACTCACCCGTCAGATATTTCGGAAGGTTAATCACCGTCAGAAGAGTCTCCCTTGGCTTGAAAATACCTTCAACGGCATCATGAGAATGGGGGATAGGCTTCACTTTATCCGCCATCATAATCTCCAGCACTTTTGCCACATTAATTCCATACAGCTCGCCGAATATGGTAAACTGCATAACTTCAATTTCATTTGTTCCAGATTCCAGTAAAATCTCTGTATTAGCCATACACACTCACTCCTTTACATTCTATGTATATTTATCGACGCAATATTCATCCGGCATAAGAGCTAAAGCATCTTCTCCGGTTTCCCTGCCGACCGGACGTACACATTCCCCGTCGCCACGTCCAACAGCATGGTCCTTGCATAATTTGCCCCGACATCTTCACTGGTAACTCGTAACCCCTCCGCCATCAGAATCCTCTTAACATTCTGTGCATTCCTCTCACCGATATTCCCAAGACCTCCGCTGCCCTTCATCTCGAACATCTTGGCCCCGCCTGCAATCTTGCATACCATCCGCGATTTTGACCCCCCAAACGCAGTAAGCTTGCGAAGCGTCTCACGGATACCCGTATCCGCGAACTTAAACACATTTCCATCCTTCGCACTACTCTTTTCAGGAAGCATAATATGAAGAAGCGCTCCTAGCTTAATCATCGGATCATAAAAAGAAACACCGATACAAGACCCCAGCGCATATGTAATCAACACGCCTTCCTGTCTCGTCATCTTCATATCAGCAATTCCTACTGATATCTTCTTCTCCATTTATCATTCCACTCCTAGTTTTTTCATAAGAACATTTAACGACTCTACATCTGGCAGAAGCAGCATATTGCTGTTTAACGCTTTTCCATCAATCTTGAATTCTCCCGTTATCATCATAATCCTGTCTGAATGCTGGCCCATCATCGCAATCGGCACGCTCATAATCCCGCCAAGCATATTCACGGCAAGCTGCGGAACCGACAGTTCCACGCTCATATTCACAAGCGACGCCATCGCCGTAATATAGGAGGAGATTACAATATTGCCAATCTCCATGAGGACGGAAGAATCAATCTCATCCAATTCAAAGAAATCCGCCTCCGTCTTGCCAAGCATCCGGAACAGTATCTCATCTGAAAATTCCTTTGTCAGGATGAACAGCATGATACCGCTCAATTCTCCCGACATCTCTACCAGTATGGCCGCAACCACTTCCTCAGGGTCTCCTACGTTGACCAGCGCCTCGTTGAAATCCAGAATCTCTACCTTTGGAAGGGACATATTCACCTTCGCGCTTAGCATACTTGACAGCGCCGTGGCTGCGTTGCCGCCGCCGATGCTGCCAATCTCCTTCAAAATATCAAGCTCCAGATCATTCATCTCTTCATATGTCTTTATCCCCATAATTCACCTCTCTATGACCTTAATGTATTCACTGTATTCACAATCTCATCGGAGGTCTGTACCATCTTCAATGCATAGGAATACGCTCTCTGCGCCTCAATAATGCGGGTAAAATCATCTGCCACACTTGCGCCGGACATCTCAAGCGCATGGTCAACCACCTGGGCGCCTGCCATCAGGAACGGCTGTCCGTTCTTTACGGCCGGTGCATACTCGTTATTGCCGACACTCAACATTCCGTCCATAATGTTGAACCCGAAGACTCCGATCTTACCGCTTAGCTCGCCATCCGTAACACGGATGGGATTACGGTTTTCATCCAGGACGAAATTCCCGTTATCATTCACAAGGTAGAATTCATCTCCGCGCTTGGACATACTGAAACGTCCGTTCCTCGTATATGTAATCTCATTGGTAACCGGGCTTCTCATCATAAAAAATCCGGAATCAATAATCGCATAGTCAAAATCTCCCTGGGTCGTCACCAGCCCCTTGGGACTGAAATCGGTCTTCGTCTGCTCTACCAGGATTCCTGTCCCCGCTTTCAGCGGGGTATCCGCCCCGTCATAGTTATTCAGGTTATAATACATCAGATCCGAAAAAACCGGCGTCTTCGCTTTATAACCGTAGTTATTCACATTCGCAAGGTTATTGGCAACCACATCCAGCTTCCGCTGTTCTTCCATCGCCCCTCTTGCCGCAGTGTAAAATGATGTATACATATGCCTCTCCTCTCTGTCCTGCACGGCGGATGTTATACACATCTCCCGGCAGCCATCTATTTATCAGCCGCCTACGTAGCCGAACCCATCGTAACCATCTTCGCCTCCAATTGATCGTAAATCTTGAGAAGCTGGGCGGAACTCTGTAAAATCCTCTGGCTGCTGATCATCCTCGTCATCTCCTCCGCCATAGATACGTTGGAGTCCTCCAGATACCGCTGTGTAACCGTAGTCCCACGATCCGCCGCCTGAGGCTGTGCGTTCGCCCGGAACACACTTCCGCTAATCTTGGTCAGTTGGCCGTAATCTGCAAAATCCACAATCTGCAGCGTCCCGAAAATCTGGTTCCCGTCCTCAGCGATGATATTCCCCTGCTTGTCGATGATGATATTGTCTGTCGTCAGGCGAATCGCCCCGTTTGTCCCCTGCACCCTGCCGATTCCAGGCAGCGTCAGATACCCCTCATTATCCAGGTTAAACGACCCGTCCCTGGTATATACCGGGCCTTCGCCGGTATCGATAACGAAGAAACCGTTGCCGGTCAGTCCAACGTCCAACGCATCGCCAGTCTCCCGGATGCCTCCTTCCGTATAGTCCGTTACCCTCTCGGCCGCGGTATTCACCCAGGATACTCTGCCTACCGGAGTCTTGCCGTCTCTGTCATACCGATAAATCATCTCTTCCCGGAAGGTACTCTGCATGATTCGGTCCATCTTATAACCCGGAGTGGATACGTTCGTCATATTATTGCTGACGACATTCAGATTACGGTTCTGTGTGATCATATTAGAAGTTAGATCATAATACCCTTGAAACATTCCTGCTCTCCTTTTCTTCGTTGAATCTTTCCATGTGTTTCCTTAGTTTCTTTATTGCATTCGTATGAATCTGAGAGACGCGCGGCTCGCTGACGCTCAGTACGTCCGCAATCTGCCTCATATTCAATTCATCTATATAATACAGCGAAATCACAAGCTTCTCATTCTCCTTGAGCGTACCAATCCCATCCGCCAGAACCTGCGTAAGTTCTTTCTGCAGGAACTTACTCTCAGGCTGCTCGCTCTTATCCCCCTGGGGCAGCGTCACGCCGACTTCATTCCCCTGGGCTTCCGCCAGCACCATATCCAGCGAAAGGATATTAAACAGGGACGCCTTGCGCATGGTTTCCTGATACTTTTCCGGAGTAATGTTCAGATAGTCCGTCACCTCCTGCACAGAAGGATAGTACCCAAGCTTATTATATAACGTTGTGACCGCTTCTTCAATATCTCTTGTGCTCTTTCTTGTACTTCTTGGCACCCAGTCCTGCTTTCTTGCCAAGTCAATAATCATTCCCTTGATTCTTTTGGAAATAAATGTCTCAAATTTCACATTCTTATCCATATCAAACTTATCGATGGAAGACATAATCGCAATAACGCCTTCACTGATAATGTCGTCTACCTGAGAAAAACTCATATAGATGTCCCGCATCTGAAGCGCAATACTCTTCACAAGATAGATATAGCGCATAACGATCTCCTGCTTGACTTCCAGGCTGCCCGTCTCCTTATACAGTTTTAAAAGCTCTTCGTTTGTCTTATCCTTATAACGTTCCTGTGTGTTCATACTGCACTCCGTTAGATTTCGTTACATCTAAGTTATTTACTGATATCTGCCGTCCCCTATCTCCATTTGCCAGAGATTTTGCTACATCGTGATATTGCCGACCGCCTGTATCTGGATATTGTTGCTGATCTCGTTAAAAGACAGCACATAAACATCCGGGAAGAACTGTTCGATCAGCCGGTAAACATGAATCCTGACCACCTGACTTGTCAGGATGACCGGCGACTGCCCCAATTCCTGGAACTTCTTCACTTCCTCGGACATCTGGGTAATTACATTCTGCATGACTTCCGGGCTTAATGCCAGATATACGCCATGATCCCCGTTTGTCAGGCTGGTAATAATATTCTTTTCCAGCTCTGCGTCTAACGTCACGACTCTCATACTGTTCCCTTCGCAGAATCTTCTGGTAATCGTCCGTTTCAGCGCAACACGGATGTTCTCCGTGATAGAATCCAGATCCCTTACCGTCATGGAAGAATCTACGATTGTCTCCATGATCGTCTCCATATCTTTGATCGGGATACCTTCCTTCAACAGATTTGTCAGAATCTTCTGGAAGTTTCCATAAGAGATCAGGTTCGGAATCAATTCATCTACAAGCTCAGGCGACTGCTTCTTCATATTGTCGATCAGGCGGACAACCTCCTGACGATTCAGCAGTTCGTGAGCATGCTTCTTCACCGTTTCTGACAGATGAGTCAGCATTACAGACAGCGGGTCGATAACCGTATATCCATAGATTTCAGCCATCTCTTTCTTATCCACGGTAATCCATTTACTAGGAATACCATATGCAGGCTCAATGGTATCTATACCATCGATCTCCTTCTCAAGATTCGGCGGCTCTAAGGCAAGATAGTAGTCTACCAGAATCTCACCCTTGGCGACTTCTTCTCCCTTAATCTTAATGACATACTGGTTCGTATTCAGGCTGGAACTGTCTCGCAGCCTGATGGATGGGATGACAAGCCCCATCTCCTGTGCATACTGACGCCGGAAGATTACGATACGGTCGATCATCCTTCCGCCGCTTGCCTCGTCTACGAGAGGAATCAGGCTGTAACCGAACTCCATCTCGATAGGCTCTACCGTTATCAGCGAATATACACTGTTGATATCTTTGAAACTTTCCTCGTCCTCCATCATCTGCATGGGGTCTGCTTCCGGTACGCCAGGTCCTCCCATCGTCATCGGTCCCTGCTCAGGAACCGCCGCAAATGACTGCATCCGCCGAAGAAGATAAAAACCTCCAAGCATCATCACGAGGGCAATGATGGAGAGCTGGAGTTTCGGCATTCCAGGAACGGCAATCAGAATCGCAAGGACGCCGCCTGCAATCATAATTGACCTTGGCTGCGCGGAGAACTGTCTGGTCACATCGATGTTCAGGCTGTCTTCCGCAACCGCACGGGTAACAATCATACCCGTCGCCGTCGAAATCAGAAGCGCCGGTATCTGAGATACCAGGCCGTCGCCGATGGTCGCAATGGAATACACTTGAAGTACTTCCGTAAATCCCATTCCGCCCTGTACCATACCGATGATACAGCCGCCCAGGAAATTGACTGCCGTGATAATCAGGGACATGGTCGCATCTCCCTTAACAATCTTTGTGGCACCGTCCATGGAACCATAGAAATCTGCTTCCTTCTGAATCTTGTAACGCCTCTGTTTCGCTTCCTCCTCCGTAATCAGGCCGCTTCCCAGGTCAGCGTCAATCGCCATCTGCTTACCAGGCATAGCGTCCAACGTAAATCTCGCCGCTACCTCAGCGACACGTTCCGCACCCTTGGTAATAACAAGAAACTGTACCAATACGATAATCAGGAAGATAACAACTCCGACAACTACATTTCCCTGAAGAACGAAGTCGCCCATAGACTTGATTACCTGTCCCGCCGTACCCGAATTACTAAGGATACTCCTTGTTGAGGAGATATTGATTCCGATACGGTATAAGGTTGTGATCAGAAGCAGTGACGGGAAGATAGAGAATTCCAGCGCCTCTTTGATATTCATACTGATTAGAAGAATAATCAGCGATACCGCAATATTCAAAATAATCATTACGTCCAGAAAAAATGGACTCAACGGTATGATTAACAGCAGTACAATCATGACTACAATCAATGACACCGCATTATTTAATATATTTTTCATCTTCTACACCAACTTTTTATTCATTCGGAATACCTCAACCAGTATCTCCGCTACCACCCCGTAATACTCTGCGGGAATCTGCCCGCCAAGGGGAGTCGAAGCATAGATTCCTCTCGCCAGAGGCTTATTCTCAATTACCGTGACCTTATGGTTCTCTGCAATCTCGACAATCTTGAGAGCCACATAATCCTGCCCTTTTGCAATCACGACAGGCGCGTTGTCATGGTCTATATCATACCTAAGCGCAACCGCAAAATGTGTAGGGTTACGGATAATTACATCGGCGTCGGGAACCGCCTGCATCATCCTGCTTCTCGCCCTGCTCTGCTGTAGGCTTCGGATCTTTCCCTTAATCTGAGGATCTCCTTCCATCTGCTTGAACTCTTCCTTGACCTCTTCTTTGGACATTTTAAGATCTTTCTCATATTTCCATCGCTGGAAGAAGAAATCAAACCCGGCAATAGCGGCAAAGATCATTCCAATCTTCAACACCATGCTTATAATCTCGTTCAGCACATAGGTGGCGGCCGCAACCGGATTCACATCCGTCATCTGTGCGATTACCACAAGCTCATCCTTCAAAATCCCGTACAGTACAACCGCCAAAATAATAATCTTGAGGACTGCCTTTACCAGCTCCATAAGCTGTCTCGTAGAAAACAGATTTTTAATCCCTTTCAATGGATTAAGCTTGCCCAGGTTAAACTTCAACGGTTCTCTTGTAAAAAGGAATCGGGTCTGTATTCCTGTGGCAAGCACGCCGATCGCCAGACTAATCACGCCAACCGGAAAAATACACCACGCCGCAGTCTCTATTGCCTTCATACCTACGAGCTGCAAATTGCCGAGGGAAAGCTCGTCGATATCCGCAACCGAGGCCAACTGGAAAACCATGCTCTCCCTGAGCCTGCGGTAAATGGTCGGGAAAAATAACTTTATAGAATAGAAACACCCTACAAGCGAAGCGACCGCGATAACGTCCTTACTGGTAGCAACATTACCTTTCTTACGTTGGTCCCTTCGCTTCTTAGGTGTGGCTTTTTCGGTTTTTTCATCTGACGCCAAAGGTGTTCACTTCCTTTATAAAAATGTCAGTATTCCCTGGACCGTCTTTATCATCGTCGTCATAATCTTCTCGATAAATTCACCCGCAGGCGCATACAGAAGCGCCAGAAGGCCCAGACCGACAATTAATTTCATCTGAATATTAATCACAAATATACTAATCTGCGGCACTACTTTATTGAGGATACCCACTCCCATCTCCACAAGAAACTCTGCTGCAATCATGGGTATCGCAAGCCTTACTCCCATGCCCACACATTCCAGGAAGATATCGATGATTTTCAATGCAAGTCCCTGGGTGAGCACAATCCCCCCATATGGGACAATCTCTGCTGAGGTCAGCAAGATCTTCATCAGTGCAAGATGTCCGTCCACAGCGAAAAACAGCATAATCAGCCATGCCTGGTACACACTGCCTGTTACGGGCATCTGCGCGTTACTCTGCGGGTCATACACGGTTGCCATGGACAGCCCAATCTGATAGTCAATCACATAACCCGCAAAACTAACAATAAAAAAAAATAAGTGCATGACATATCCGATTACATATCCTGCCGCAAATTCTTTAAATAGAAGAAATCCAAACTCAACCGTACTCGCAATCTCTATCGCTTCTTCCATCGAAGCGGAATACACCGTCATCGTCAGGATGAAGATAAATCCCCCCTTCACCCGCACCGGTATATTATTTCTTCCCAATATCGGATTCATTAAGATAAATCCTGACATCCGCATCAGAATCAGCGAAAACAAGGTAAGCTGTGCGGTATTATCTATCGACATGTCATCACTCCTCGCATCAGCCTTGTATCATCAGAAAGATCTTCGTGGTAAATTCCTGCAGCGTCTCCAACATAGAGCTGCCGGAAAAAACAAGTATGACGCCAATTACCAATAATTTTGGCACAAACGTAATCGTCTGTTCATGAATCTGCGTCGCCGCCTGTATGATGGAGATCAGGATACCAACCAGCATACTGAGCACCAGAAGCGGACCTGCAAGCTGGATAATCAGTATGAACACTTCATACATCAGATCCGCCACTTCACCATTCGTCATCTATATACCCCTTCCCGTCATCGGAAACTATTGACAATCGTGGAAAACAGAAGTTCCCATCCATTTACAGTTACGAATAACAGCAATTTGAACGGCATTGAGATCATCGCCGGAGGCAGCATCATCATACCCATAGACATAAGGGTAGACGATACTACAATATCGATCAACAGAAATGGAATATATAACAGGAATCCCGCGGTAAACCCTCGCTTCAGCTCACTCGTCATAAAAGAGGGGATCACGACCGTCATGGGAAGATCCACTTCATTCTCAACCTCTTCCGCCCCGGACATATCCACAAACAGCTTGAGGGAACTCTTCTCCGTATTCGACAGCATGAATTCCTTCAACGGAACCTGAGCCCGGGCAATGGCTTCTTCCTGCGTAATCTCCTGATTCTTATATGGCGTATATGCCTCCGTATTGATCTGCTTAATGACAGGATCCATGATAAACAGAGTCAGAAAAATTGCAATCCCAACCAATACCATGTTGGGCGGCGTCTGTTGGACACCCATTGCATTTCTCAAAAAAGAGAGAATGATCACTGTTCTTACGAAAGACGTCACCATGATCAAAAGAGAGGGCAGAAGTGATATGACCGTCAGCATCAACAGAATATCCAGTGTAGGAACCTGATTGCCATTCACATTAATTAATGAATCGTACACTAATTTCTACCTCCTCTTTTCGTTATGTCACCCAATTTATCTATCATTGTTTTGAAGTCCGGTATCTTCCCCTCGCCCTCTGCATTATCGGGCTCCAAAGGAAACAAATCTTCATCCGAAACCTCAGACAGGAGACTGATCTGGCCTGACGTGACACCAACGAGCAGATACTTCCCGCCAACCTGCATAATTGCAACGTGCCGATCCTGGCCAAGGGTAATCTGATCGATCAGACGCATATAGCGGGAACTACCGCTTCTGCCCAGTCCCTTGCCTATGTACTTGCTGGCCAGATAACTCAGATATATAATCACTATTACCGCAACAAAGGTGGCAATCACTCTCCACATATCTTTCCTTCCTTACTCTTTAATGCTGCTCTAATGCAATCAGATTCACTTTCATGATCTCTGTAATTCTTATTCCAAAGTTGTCTTCAACAACTACGACATCACCCTTCGCAATGCATTGTCCATTGACATACAAGTCTACCTGTTCGCCCGCCAGTTTGTCCAGAACAACCAGAGAACCCTTCGTAAAGTCAAGGATATCCTTGACAAGCTTCTTCGTCCTTCCAATCTCAACAGAAACTTCCAATGGAACACTCATAATCAATTCCATATTCTCTTCCTGCTCCCCTTCAAGCACAATTCCGGTATCCGCCTTCAAATTGGGCTGCATCGGCGGTTGTACATGGATCATCTTTGGTTCCGGCGGCGCTGCCATTGGTTTCGGCGCGCTGTTCTGTTCCTGCATCTGCTGCTGCATCTGCTGCATCTGCTGCATCATCTGCTGCATCATCTGCATCTGCATCATTGAAACATCCGGGTTCACCATCGGAGCCGCCCCCTGCATCATTGGCATCATCGCCGGCTGTGCCGCCATGTCTGCCGTCGGATCTGCTGTAGGAGTCGGGGCCGGTGTTGGCGCAGGAGCCGGCGCTGGCGATGGTGTTGGAACCGGGGCCGGTGTCGGTGCAGGAGCCGGTGTCGGTTCTGGCGCCGGGGCTTCTGCCTGCGCCGGCTCTGGTTCGCCGCCCATCATGCCCGCAAGCATTCTCTCGATCTCCTCCTGGGACATCTTTCCACCTGAGGCCTCTGCCGCTGGTTCACTGGCTGCCGGCGCCGGCTCTGGTTCTGGCGCCGGGGCTTCTGCCTGCGGTGCGCTTCCCGCTCCGCCCGGGACATATGGAACAATATCTTCCGGCGGAAGGAAACCTTCCACTAATCCCTTCGCCAATGCAATCGGCATTACGTTAAAGAATTCACTCTCCAATTTGTCCGCAATCTTGAGCGTAAATCCGATCAAAACCTTAGGTTCTTCATCTACAAAATATTTATCTATAAACTGCTGCTCATTCTCCACCTCGAAAGAAACCGGTGTGGAGATATCAACCACTCTTCCTAAGAATTCAGACAACGCTGTCGCAGACGCCCCCATCATCTGATTCATGACCTCGCAGACCGCGCTGATATTAATCTCATCTAATTCAAAATCTTCATCAGCAATCTCCATCCCCATGGCCATCTCGACGATTACCTTGATATCATGCCTCTTGAGAAGCATAACGTTCTGTCCTTCCAGACCCGCAACATATGTAATCTCGACACAGACTGCAGGATCAACCCTGTCCAATTCGAATTCTTCTTTATTCACGACGTTGACGATAGGTGTCGTTATATCTACCCTTGCACTCAGCATCGTGGAAACCGCTGTCGCTGACGCGCCAAGGCTGATATTAAGTATCTCGCCTATCGCATCTATTTCCAGTTTACTAAAGCAATCTGAATTCATATTAACCCTTCACTCCTTCCGGGAAAATCACCCCTTTTTCTATTTGCCGATATCTAACGCTTTCTGCGCCATCAGCTTCATGGCATTAAAGGCCGTAATGTTCGCCTCATAGGCTCTCGTTGCAGACATACCGTCTATTGTCTCTTTTACAAGATCTACGTTCGGCATCATAACATAGCCTTCCTCATTCGCATCCGGGTGATCCGGATTATAAACAGGATTCAGGTCTCTCTGGTCTTCCACGATCTCCGTCACCTTCACTCCGCCCTTGGACGCAGTCCGGTTCAGGAGGCTGTTGAATCTGGTGCGGAAAGAGGTGGCCGGAACCTCCTGCAAGACAACCATCTTCCGGCGGTAAGTTCCTCCGCTGGCGGTCCTGGTGGTCTCGGCATTGGAGATATTCTCTGCCGCTATGTCAAGCCGCTGCCTCTCTGCCGTCATCCCTGATGCACTTATATCAAATGAACTCAAAAAAGACATATTAACCTCCTTAAACTAGCCAAGGATCTTCTTCACCGTTGATAATACACGCTCCGGCTTAAATGGCTTTACAATAAAATCTTTTGCTCCAGACTTGATGGAATCCATAACCATTGTCTCCTGTCCCATTGCGGAACACATAACGACCGTCGCGCCCGGATCCATCGCCTTAATCTCCTTTAACGTCTCTAATCCATCCTTGTTCGGCATGGTAATATCCATGAACACAAGATCCGGCTTCTCCGCAGTGTAAGCCTCTACCGCTTTCACTCCATCCTCCGCCTCAATCAGATCCGTATACCCTGCCTGCGACAGCGTGTTCTTCAACATCATTCTCATAAACGCCGCGTCATCCACTAATAAAATCTTTGCCATTTCTTCTACCTCACTTTTGTTAATGTTAATGTTTTCATTATAATTTATTTACTCAGATAATTCCTTGGATTTATCTGGTAGTTATACTGCCACGTCTTCTCCTGCCTCTTCAAGCAACTTATTCGGCTCAAGCAGACGGTCCTCAATCTTAACTGCAACATTCTTATTATGTACGCCAAGCTGGCCGTTGAACCACGGCTGCCCTTCGATATAGAGTGAAATCAAAGAATCCTGCGGTTTGTTCAAGTCGATGACGTCTCCCACATGAAGATTGTATACATCGTCCAGATTCATCCTTGCAATACCAAGCTGCGCCATAATATCCATCTTGGACTCCCGAATATTCTCCAGGATATCTTCCTTGGTATTCCTAAGGTGCGCCGCATCGCTCTTCTTCGCCAGATGCTTCGTCTTATCAATAATCTCGAACATATTGCTCAGCAGCGTTCCCGGCATACAGATATTCATACTTCCGTCGATTCCGCCGAGGGAAATGTGCAGCATGATAATCACAACCGTCTCATCCACACTGATTCCCTGGAACATACTCGGGTTCTCTTCTACCCGCTCGAACTCCACATCCAAATTAATATAACCCGCCCATACATCCTTAGTAATCATGACCAGATACTTGATAATCTTCGCATATAAAGCCAATTCGATATCCGTATAGGTATAGGACATATCCACAGACATATCCGTACCCGTACCGCCAAGCATACGGTCGATCATCGACGCCATCAGCATCGGGCTGATATGCATCAGCATTGGCGGATTGCTGGATCGGTCGGGCAGATCTATATTGGCAATCGTAAGTACGTCCGACTCGTTCAGGGCGTTCCCGAATTCATAATATCTCTGCTCCTCGACCCCCATAACCTCAACTTCGCTGGCAGCCCGGAACAGACCGTTGATCTGTGAAGCAGCAATTCTGGAGTAGTTATCGTAGATACTGCTGAGCATCTTCAGCTTATCCTTCGTATACTTCTTCGGGCTGAAGAAATCATACTTCTTATACTCCTTCTCCTTCACGACCTCCTTCTTTTCTTCTACCACCTCATCCGCACCGGAATTCTGCATGGAATTCAGCAATGCGTCTATCTGACTTTGCGATAATACATCTGCCATCCTAAACTCCCACTTTCCTTACTTTACTCGCTTGTTCTGTCCATCATCTGATAATATTCTTCCAGAGTATGCTCTACCGCATCAGATTTCGTGATCAGCAACTCGACTCTCCGGTTCTTTGCCCGGTTCTCCGCCGTATCAAACGGCGCGACCGGCCGGAACTGGCCGTACCCAATTGGTACTATCTTATCCGGCGTCACTTCCGTACGTTGTTGGATGAATGCCGCAACCCTTGCCGCTCTTTCCGAGGAAAGAACCCTGTCGTTCTCCGGATTATTCGGAATAACCGGGTCTGCCTGCGTCGTATGTCCCAACACTTGAATCTCTTTCACAGAATCCTTGACTCCTGAAAGGATCGACGCAAACTGCGCCAACACATCCATTCCATCCTGTTTGATCACGGAACTGTCTCCGTCAAAAAATACATTATCCTGAAATGTGATAAAAGTATAACCGTCCCCTTTAAACAGCTCTACTTCACTATTCATATTCGCTTCATCTACCGCTGCTTTCAAAGCCTCATATAATTCGTCGAACGCTTCCGCCTCTACGGCTCCCGACATATCATTGGGCGCTCCCGGCTCCGTCTCATCCGCAATCTGGGATAATTCCTCCGCTTCCGGGTTGAAGCTCTTGACAATCATAATCCACTTCGACTGATCCAGGGTAGAGATGGAGTATAACAATACGAAGAAACATAACAGCAGAGTTACCAGGTCTCCATAGGTGTCCATCCAATTGGCGCCGCCACCGCCGCCGCCTTTGTTCCTCTTCTTCATATCTCCCTCCTGTTATTCTTCTGCCTTCTTGCTCTTCGCCGCAACCGCATCCGGATCCAGAAGCTTCTGGCGCTGCTTCTGAGATACAAACGTTACAAGCTTCTCACGCAGGAACTTAGGATTATCTCCCGCCTGGATCGCGAGGATTCCCTCAATCATGATCTGCTTATACAGTAATTCTTCATCATTCCTTACTCTCAGTTTCTTGGCAATCGGTGAGAATATCATGTGGGCAAGTATACATCCGTAGAAAGTTGTGATCAACGCCGTTCCCATGGCAGGACCGATATCTCCCGCGCCGCCTTCATCCAGATTCATACCTTTCAGCATGTTAACCAGTCCGACCAGCGTTCCGATCATACCGAATGCAGGAGCTTTCGCATCAAGAGTCTCATAAATCCCGATACAATCCTCATGCCTTGACAGCATGGCTTCCACATCACTCTCCAGAAGCGTACGAACTTCCTCCGGTTCTGTCGCGTCTACAATCAGCATGATGCCCTGCTTGAAGAACATATCGTCAAGCTCGTTCGCCTTCTCCTCCAGCGCCAGAAGGCCGTTCTGCCTGGCAAGCTGGGCCATCTCGACCAGGATGTCAATCAATTCGCCGATGTTATATTTCTTTCCCTGAAACAACATCTTCGTATGCTTTGGAAGTGTCAGAAGCATATTAAACGGGTAACTTGCAATTCCTGCAGCAATCGTACCTCCAACAACGATTGCTATACTGGCAGGATCCCAGAAGTTCCCAAGTTTTGCCGGACCGATACCTACGAATACGATCAGCACCGCTCCGATAACAACACCTAAAATACTAGTTATATCCACTTATCTTCACCGCCTTATTCCTTAATTACTATACTATCTATCTCCACGGTAGCAATGTATCTTACCATTGTACTCAATTGTTTTCTCGATTATCTCTTCCGCACCCTCTTTTACAATGTAAAACTTGCCGTTTGTCATAAGGATCTTTGATTCTGGTATTATCTCCACAGATTCTATATGCGCGCAATTCAATACGATCTTCGTGTCATTTAATTTCGTCAGCATTATCATATCATAGTTCCTCATAAATTTCAAACATATCCCAGGATATGGCGAAGAAGTATTTCGCCATATCCTGGAATATGCTGTTAAAACCAAATCTATTACTTCCCGGCAGCTACTAACGCTTCATATTAACAAGCTCCTGTAACATTTCATCCGTTACGGTGATAATCTTTGAATTCGCCTGGAAACCTCTCTGTGTTGTAATCATGTTGGAGAACTCGTTCGCTATGTCTACGTTTGCCATCTCAAGAAAGCCCCCCTTGATGATTCCTACCGGCCCGCCGTTTGGCTTGATTGCCTCTACGGCTCCGGCGTTCGGTCCTACGGAGTAGTAGTAGCCGTTCTTCTTCTCAAGGCCGTTCGGGTTCTCTACGGAAACAAGGGCAAGCTGTCCGATTGGAATCGTGCGCTCGTTTCTGTCGGTTCCCATGATCATTCCGTATTCGTCAATCTTCCATCCCTGAATGTCGTAACGCTGCCCGGTTTCCGGATCAATCGGGATACGGATTGCAGATAATTGATCTACATATTCTGCCGCAACTCCCGGCACAAGGTTGTTACCCTGATTCCGTCCGGATTCGACTGACTCTAATACTTTTGCAGGGTCGTTAGGGTCTACCACCTGGCCTGTGCCAATTAGGGCTTTTCTAATATCTTCAAGGGTCTCGCCGAAAGTATCGCCCGCCTCTTTTGCCGTAATCGTCAGCGTAGCGCTGGTAAGGTAACGCCCGATACGGTCCAGACTGATATTCACTTTGCTTAGATCTAAAAATATCGGAGGATTTGTTGTTGTTTCCTGCCCCGTAGTATCATCTATATACTTATAAGTTGCCATCAAGTCCGGATTCTGCTTATAGTAAGTAGTCCCTTGAGCTGGTGTACCTTGTACTGGCACATATGCGCCATTCTCAAAAGTGAATAAAGGCGTACCGTCTGTAAGATCAGTACCTTCAGCTTTCGGATATGCCTCCATCTTTGTAACAGCCGTTATCCAGTCATTTACCGCATCTTCAAAATCATTAACAGACGTAACATTCGTCTCCATCTCTATACCAGCGATTGTAATCGTCCATTTTTTATCCGCAGCAGTAGAAGGTTTCAGAATCGCCGAAGCATCCTTAATCGTCACCGAACTGGACGTCGCCGGCGTCTCTGGCGTTCCCGTTCCTTCAATCGGCTGATACCCATATACATAACTTCCCTGGTTATCTACCAGATAACCGTTGTTATCCACACGGAAGATTCCGACTCTTGACAGGTTCAGCCCGGAAGATTCGATATCGTCAAACGCGCCGTTCACCATATTTCCTACCAGGAAGAATCCCGTACCGTCAATCATACAGTCCAGATTATTGGAGGAAGGAGACGGGGCTCCTGTGTTAAACTCGTTGGAGATGGAGGACAACTGTGAACCATAACCTACCTGAGAAGCATTATGTCCGCCGGCAGCCCCCGCCATCTGGCTTCCGCCTGTACTGCTGATTGAATTGGTATACATTGCATCCTGGAAGTTGTAGCTATAAGACTTAAAACTCCATGTATTAACGTTCGCTATATTATTACCGATAACGTCCAGCTTGGACTGATGCGCCTTGAGCCCTGCGACTCCGGCAATCATTGATCTAACCATTTGTTATACATCCTTTCTTTACATATACTCTGCGCCGTCTCAGGGGAACCGCCGTGCCGCCCGCTGTATCTCACAACCGCTTCCTGCCCAGGCGGTTCCTTATGTATCTGCAAGTCATACAGATACGAAACCTCCATCAAATGGTCCGGCTTACATTAAGACTGCGCTGTCAATATTCGTAAATATATTTTCCCTCATCTCTGTTCCCGACATCGTTGTCACTACGACGTTATGTGGAACATTTACAATAAAAGCCCCGCTCTCGCCGATGATAACCACGTCTCTTGCGCCTTTTTCCCTGGCTTTGGAAACTGCCTGGTTCAAGTCCTTCAGGAGACCGTCTGTCATCTCGATTCCCCGTTCCCGGACTCTCTGTACCGCATGTTTGGAGAATTGAACGGACTGAGCTTTGTCGGCTTCCTTCTGCAAAACGTCTGCGAACTGCACCTTTGTGCCTGTATTCGCACCTGCGCCGATGATCCCTTTTGTCTGCAGCTGCGCGGATGCATGCTGCAATTTAAGCGTCCCGGCATTCGTAATCTGGTTCATCTTACTCATTACTTGCACCGCCTTAATCTCTATTCCCCGTGTAATCCCCTCAAACTACTCTTTATCCTTGTCGCCTGTCGTATTGTCTGTATCCGTCTTATCCGTATCTGTCTTATCTGTATCCGTCTTATCGGTTTCGTCCTTATCTTTGTCTGGAATCTTCACCGGTACTTCACCGATACCCATAACCTGTGACAGTTCGTACTTCTTTCCGTCAATATATACTGCCGTCGCACCGGTCAGGTCTACGCCCGTTACCGTACCCTTCTTGGTTCCGGTCACTTCTCCCTCCTCATTAGTAATCGCAACCGTAACTTCTTTTCCCAGCAATCCGGTAGAATAAGTTGTCAGCGTAACCTGAGACAGATTATTCGACACCGTGGCAAACTTCGCTACCGCATCTGTTACCTGGGTCATCGCGTTCATGGTAGCCATCTGCGTCATCTGGTTCATCATATCGCTGTTGCTCATGGGATTCATTGGATCCTGATATTGAAGCTGTGCAGCCATCAATTTCCAGAAATCATCAATAGACAAATCGCCTCCGTTGGCAACTGCGTCTGTCTGGGATGCCTTCGCTGCATCATACTGATATTTGGCGGCATCGCTTAATAATACGTCGCTCACTCCTGCCATATTTTCTTCTCCTTTCTTTCATCCATTCTTCATCATATTTAGCCGGTCAACCCTAACCGCAGCCTTTGTAAGAACTGTTCTGCATCCTCTCCATCCTGATTCTGGCTCTTCTCTTCTTTCTGCCGCTGGTTCTGGTTCGTCTGCTCATTCTCATCCCGAGTCTGGTTTAAGTAGTCCGTCTCCTGCTTATCCACGATGATCGTCGTCTCCCCGCCTAAATTCCGGTCGATGATATTCCCAATCTCACGGGCATTCTGGCTCAGCGCATCCATGGCGCGCTTCTCGGAACATACAATCGAAATCGTAGCCTGGCTTCCTTCGTAAAGAACCTTCACCGCAATCTTTCCAAGATTCACAGGTTCAATATGGATTTCAAACTCCTTCACGCCTTCTGTCAGCTTCGCAAGCAAGGTGTCTGTCACCTTCTCCGGCAATTCCTCAGGCCGCTCTACATGAACCCTTGCCGCCGTCTCCGGTCTTTCCACCTCTGTCTTTACAGGCTGCTCCGTTTCCGGACGAACCGCTGACGCTGCCGCCGCCTGTTCCGCCGCAAACTGTTCCGGCTGCGCCTCGGTCTTTTCCTTCGGCTGCACGGCTGTCTCTGCCGCCTCTTTCAGATTCGATGTAAAATCTTGTGTCTGTGGCTTTGTCTCGGCAGAATCCTGAGTCTGTATTACCGGCATTGCCTCTGACGTCTTCACATCCGCTGTCTTTTGCATCTGTTCCGGCTGCTCTGCAGCCTGCTGCGGCTTCACTGTCTGTACCCGTCCAGTTTCCGGCATCTGCGCCTGCTGTGCCTGTTCTTCATTCTGTACCAGAACGGCTCCCTGTTCCGCCGTTTCCGGCATCTGTACTCCTTCTTCTGCCCCGATCTCCGGCAGCCCATCGGTTACTTCCGCCACTGCATCGGTAGGAATCTGCTCTTCTGTCTCCTGAACTGCTCCGGTAAATCCATAAGAATAGCGCTCACGTATCTGCAACGCAATCATAACCTCTGCCTGTCTCGTATCCGTCTCGCTGCTGTCGGTCTGTTCTGTCTTCCCCTGTTCCTCGGATACCTCTTGCTTCTGATTGCCTGTCGCTTCGGTCTTATCTGTCGCCGTATCCTTATTCTGATCCTTGGATACTTCCTTGCTGTCTTGTTTGCCCTGGGCATCCTCATTCTTGCTTTGAAGCATCTTGCGGAAATCATAGTCGCCGGACACGTCCGCCGTCTGTTGCGACGCCTTTACATTACCTGCCGTCTGAAATCCGATATCCATCGTCTTCATACTCAACTTCTCCATGGGTTTCTTCCTCCTTTCCTATTATATAATTCTTTGTAACTCTTGACACACAAATCGGCTATCCTGCGCCATGGTTACATCTATAGTAATCTGCCGGGATGAAAGCTCTCATCCACATATGCAGGATTACCCTACAATCCTCGCCATCGCCCGCTTCGTGGCAACAAACTCTTCGATAAACTGCTCTTCTTCCTTCTGAACTTCTTTCTCGTATTCTTTGAACTTCTTCTCTTTTAGTTTGTCAATGGAAGAGGTCTCTTTCTTCGCCTCCACTACCTCATTGCGCTTGGCTTCTTCTTTCTCCTGGAGCTTTGCCAGCTCCTCATACTTCTTCCTAATCTTAATCCCCAGCGCTTCCAGATAATTCTCATAGGTATGGATGTCACAAATCTTCATCCCGTTCATCCGGTTATTCCGGAACTCCGCCGTACAACGCCGATGTTCCTCCTCCATCTTCTCGATGGTTCGTTCACACTCCCTGACTTTCGCAAGAATCCTGGCATGCTCTGCTTTCAGCCCATCAAGCGCCTGTTCCTTATAATTAAGTACCGTATCCAATGAAAAAAAGAACTTCTTCACCGCAATATCTCCTTCATCATCTCTAAGGACGTCTCCCCTGGGAAGCTTTCATTAATTTTCTGCATCAAGAAGGCATTGACCTTGTCAATCTTAGAAACAGCGCCGTCAAGTCTGGGGTTTGTTCCCGACTTGTAAGCCCCGATTGAAATCAAGTCTTCATTCTTCGCATATATGCTTAGAATATCCCGCATCTTTGCCGCCGCCTCACGGTGTTCTTCCGGCACAATATTTGTCATCAAACGGGATATGCTGGCATTCACGTCAATCGCCGGGAAATGGTTCTCATTCGCCAGCTTCCTTGTAAGTACAATATGGCCGTCCAAGATACCTCGGACGGTATCTGCAATCGGCTCATTGGTGTCGTCGCCTTCCACCAGTACCGTATAGATACCGGTAATGGAACCCTTCTCAAACTTCCCGCTGCGCTCCAGGAGCTTAGGAAACTCTGCATAAATAGAAGGGGTATATCCTCTTGCAACCGGCGGCTCTCCGGTCGCAAGCCCAATCTCACGCTGGGCCATGGCAAAACGGGTCAGTGAATCCATCATCAACAAGACGTCCTTCCCCTGATCCTTAAAATACTCGGCAATCGTCGTTGCTACCAACGGGCATTTCATACGAAGCATCGCCGGTTGGTCGGAAGTCGCAACTACAAGCACACTGCGCTTCATTCCCTCTGGTCCGAGATCCTTCTCTATAAACTCACGAACCTCACGGCCTCGCTCTCCCACCAGTGCAATCACATTGATATCTGCCTTTACATTTCGTGCAATCATTCCCAGCAACGTACTCTTGCCGACACCGCTTCCCGCAAAGATACCGATACGCTGTCCCTTACCGACCGTGTTCAGCCCATCGATGGCCTTCACGCCAAATTCCAACGGGTCCGTAATCGGAGGCCGTGTCAGCGGATTGATATACGTATTCTCTACATAATAATAACGAGAAGAAGGAAGCGGTCCTAAATCATCCATGGGGTTCCCCGTGGCATCTATGATCCTTCCTCTCAAAAACTCTCCTACCGGAATCTTCAAACGTTTCCGGGTATTTCTAACAAAACTGCCGGCAGCCACGCCGTTCAGGTTCTCATATGCCATCAACTGCATCTTGTCTCCGCGGAAACCTACGACCTCCACAGGTATCTGCCTGTGCTTCTCCTCATTATAAATCATGGCAATATCCCCGATACTGGCCCTGTTTCCCGAAGACTCCATCGCCATTCCGATGACATTCTCTATCTTTCCTATGTAACTGATTGTTTCTGCTTTCTGTATCAGTTCCGGCAATTTTGAAAACATACTCTCTCTCCTTGGCTACACCCTGACATTGTTCAGTATGTCTTTGATGTTCTCTAACTGCGTACCGACGCTCGCGTCAATAATCTCATCCGGCAGCTCTATAATACAGGTGCCTTCTTCTCCGTTGTCCATAGTGACAATCTTAATGTTCTCGGAAAGTTTGGATAATCTGTCCAGAAATTCCGTATCTACATCCATAGAAACCGCCGTGTCGCATTTTGTAATATAGATCTTCGCCCACTGCTTTTTCGTAATCTTATCAGTTGCCGCAAGAATCATACGTTTCACGATATCGCCGCTGGACTGAAGGCTGGTCTGAATCACCTTTTCTGCCACAGTAAGAGAAATTCGTTTCAGGTCATCCAAATACTGCTCCAGCAGCTTCTCTTTCTCTATCGTCACACTCTGGATTACTTCTGATATATTATTCCGGAGTTCCTGAATCTCAACGTCCAGAAGTCTTCGCTGTTCATCGTAGGCTTCCCGTGTTCCATCCTGAATTCCGGTTTCCTTCCCTTCCCGATACCCCTGGTCCCGTAAGTACTCCGCTTGAGAGCGGGCGTCACTGACAATCAGCCTTGCCTGCGCTCTCGCCTCCTCCAAAATCTCTTCCACGGAAACGGTTTCTTCTTCCTCTTCGACATCTTCCTCTGAGTCGTCATCCTCCTCTTTCGGCTCTTCGATGATTTTGAATCCGGCGAAGAAGTCATAGGGCTTAACGTCCTGCTTCTTCTCCGGTTCTTTTACAATCCTAGGCAATGATTTCATCCTTTCCGCTCTTAACAATAATCAACTCACCGGCTTCTTCCAGTCTCCTAATTACGCCGACGATTCTCTGCTGCGCTTCTTCCACGTCTCTCAGACGTACATTAACCGTAATCTCGAGGTCAGACTGAATACTCTCAGCCATACGTGAAGATACATTGGAGAATACAAGCTCCTTGATCTTCTCGTCGGACCCCTTGAGAGCGTATACAATATCCTTGACATCGCACTCGCGGATAAATCTCTGAATCGATCTGTTGTCCATGGACACGATATCCTCGAATACGAACATCTTCTTCCGGATTGTCTCTGCCAATTCTTCGTCGTTCTTGCCCAACTCGTCGAAGATGTACTTCTCGTTCGCCCTGTCCATATGGTTCATAACATCTGCTATGTAATCGATGCCGCCAATCGTCGTGACGTCTGTAGTAAGGATGCTGTCGAACCTCTTCTTGAGGGAATCTTCCACCACCTTAATCGCTTCCGGGGATGCACTTTCCATCCTGGCAATCGCTTCTACAACCTTGATCCGCTTTTCCTTAGGAAGTTCGCTGATAACCATAGACGCTTGATCCGAATCTGCATAAGACAGAACTAGTGCAATGGTCTGCGGTCTTTCATGCTGCAAAAAAGAAATCAAATTCTTCACATTGCTCTTCCGTATGAATTCAAACGGTCTTATCTTCAGAGATTTTGATAATTTATCCAACAAGGACTGCGCTGTACTCTCCCCAAACGCCTTTTCAAGTACCGCTCTGGCATATTCCATACCGCCGTCGGTTACAACCTTCTGCGTCAGACAAGTCTTATAGAACTCATCCAAAACAAGCTCCATCTCATCCGGGCTGATATGTCCTAACTTCGCCACTTCAATGGTCAGCCTCTCAATATCGCTCTCGCTCAGATGCTTATAGATCTTTGACGCCTTATCGGCTCCAAGGGAAACAACGACCGCCGCTGCTTTCTGCTCAGGAGTCAGCTTACTCTCTCTAGGTTCTTTGGTTTCTTTATTATCTTTGTTTTCTTTACTCTCCTCCATCTGCAACGCCCCCATTCAGCCAGTTCTTCAATAACTGGGCAGAAATCTCTGCATTCTGTTCTGCGAATTCCCGTACATTCTTCTTGAGTTCCATACTCCTGTCATTCTGGAGCTGCAGAAGCTCTTCATTCATGTCGAGTACAGCCTGAACTTCTTCTTGCTCTGCCTCTTCTTCGATAAGTTCTTCAACTTCTTCTTCATCCTGTTTCCGTCTTCTGAGTACCAGGACAATAATCACGATAATCAACAGCAGAATCAACGCCGCAGCCGCTATAATCGCCCACAATGGAATGCTCTCAAGAATTCCCTGTGCTGATGCTTCCTGTGATTCGTCGTCTGTATCAACTCCGTCAAACGGTGCGCTTACAATCGCAATCTTCTCTTCCTGGGCGTCTGCCGCAATCCCTGCTGCATTCCCCACAAGAGAGCGAATCTGGTTCTCTCTCAGACTTCCGTATCCATTCCCATTAATCGCAACAGAAACCGTAAGATCTTCTAATTCACCCGGGTCAATCTGCCCTTCTTCCTTCAGCTCATTAACCAAATAGTCGCGGACTGCACTTTCACTGTATGCGTTCGTTCCGTCCGCATCCCCATTCGTATTATATTCCGGCGTATCTGCATTGGTCTCAGCCCCGGCAACTCCTCCGGCGCCATCACCGGTCCCCGCCTGTTCCTCATAAAGCTCTTCATGGCTGATTATTCCCGTCTTATCTTCCTCGTTAATCTTATCCGGCGTGGTGTAGGTGGTCTGCTGACGGATTAGTCGTTCCATATTCAGACGGGCATGTGCGGTAACACGCACATTCTCCTGCCCGTAAATCGGACCAAGCACCTTCATAACGCTGGCAGAAACAGAATTCTCCACCATACGGGCAAGCTCTTCTGTCGTAGAACTGTTGGACGAATTCCCGTTCGCATCAACAGAAACATCATTCCCATTCCCGTCGATAACCGCTACATCCTCCAACTCCATGCCCGGGATGCTCTTCGCCACCAAACGTTGGATTGCTACAACCTGTTCCTCTGTCGGGGAACCGCCGTCCTGCATGATTGCCACAACCGAAGCGCTGGACTTCTCTTCTTCATCATTCAGCGCATATTTACTCTCTTCACCAAGCGCAATCGTAACCTTTGCATCCTTCACCCCGTCAAACAGCCGGATGGTGGAGCCGATACGGTCTTGCAGTTCATAGAGCTTGTAGGTCTTCTTATCGGAATCGGTGGTCAGCATGCTTGCGTTATCCTTAAACGTATCGTATGTAAATCCGTTCTTAGGATATCCAGCCTGAACAAGGGTTGCCTTCGTCTGGTCCACCGTGTCCTTCTTGACCATAATCGTCGATTCACCGTTAAATTTATAATCTATGCCATCCTCTGTCAGCCTCTGTGCAATCTGCTGCATCTCTTCCTGCCCCAGCCCAGAAAACAACTCTGTATACGGCTGGTTATTCAGAATGATCGCAATCGTCACAGCTCCGCCTATCAACAGCACTGCACCGACAATGATCATAATCTTCACTTTTCTGCTCAAATTGCCGACAAATTCTTTAAACTGCCCAAACTTTTCCTTCATTGTCCAAAACTCTCTTACTTTCCGATTCTATGTATCATCGTTATTTTTTACAGTAAAAAATATCCGTCTACCATATACAATGCATGTCATTGTATTATAGACTGATACGCATAATCTCATTATAAGCCTCAAACGCCTTGGTACGCAATGCTACCAGCATATCCACAGCGAGCTGCGCCTCTGACGACGCAATCCCGACCGTATGCGGATCCTCAATCTGTCCTGTTGCCAGTTGATACTGCCTCTTTGTCAATGTATCTTCTGTTGACCTTACATTATCAATCGCTTCCTCAAAAATAGACTTAAATGCAGAAATTCCCTCCTGCCCTTTTATCTCATCCGAGCCTGTGACTTGCGTCTGACCATTCACAGTCCTCAGACCAGATATGCCCGAGACATCCATTATACTTCTCAAAGGCTGCAACGGTGTGATAAACCTATCTTCCATACTATATCAATCCCTTCCTATTTATATATATACTCTTACTTACCCAAACAGTTCATATATCATATTACTGTGCTTTAATAGCCGACTGATAACGCTTAACATCATTGGTTACTGACTGAATCAAGTACTGATAGTGCAGCGTCGTCCTTGCCATCTTGGTATTCTCAACGTCCGCATTGACGTTGTTCTCGTCCAATCTCCCAGAATTATCCCTGCTGTATACCAGACAATCCGCCTCGTCAATCGCCTGGCGAACCTTCGCATTATTCTTCGTCTGACTCGCCGCCAGCAGACGCTTCCGATACATCTCCTCAAAACTCACAGACTGGCACTTATATCCCGGCGTATTCACATTCGCAATATTCAAATTAATAATCTCCTGCTGTTTCCACAGAAAATCCAGTGATTTATGCGCCATTGAAATCGTATTCCCAAACATTCTCTGTCACTTCCTTCTCAATTAATTGATAACCCCTCTGTTTTACAAGTTGACATTATGAAACCATTCTCATTTATTATAGACTTTATTCTACAAAAAGTCTACTCTTTTCGTTAGAAATTAACATTTATCTAACATGAAAATATTGGCAGTCCATTCGATTTCCATCCCCTATAAAAAAGTGGTCTGCCCGTTCATATCCGAAAGAGAATTCGTGATTACACTCGCCCTGTTCATCATCTGAAGTTTCATCATCTCAATAAAGTACTGTGCATTCTCCTGAGACAGGTTATATGTACTGTTCTTAGCAGTACTGTTCTGCGTCCCAGTCTGCACTCCTGCAAAATATGTACCATAACCGGATATTCCATCCGCTCCGTTATCCTTGCCCACATTCTTCCCTTCCACCGTCTTGCCGGTCGTCAGGTCGGTGTTCATATACCCCTTAATTCTCTGGATATAGTTTCTCGTCTCCTTAAACGGAGGAACGCCTCCATACTTCGCAACATTCCCGCTACCCGCATTGTATGCGGCTAACGCCAAATCTATGTTTCCATTATACTTTTTAAGCTGCTGAGAAATATATTTGGCTCCGCCCATAATATTGCTCCTTGCATCAAATGGGTCTTCCACTCCCAGCGACCTTGCCGTGGCAGGCATTAACTGCATTACACCCTGCGCTCCTGCCGGGGACACTGCATTCGCATCAAAGCCAGACTCAGCCTTGCCCATAGCTTTCAACAGATTCAACGGTACGTCATACAGATTCGCCGCCTCCTCAAAAATCGCGTCCATGCTCGTGCTTCCAGTCTCTATGAAAGATATATTCTCTGCCGCTTTCGTATCCTGAACGGTATCCAAACCCATTATGGCATTATATATATCCGCAAAGCTCTGACCTGTGGAGGATGCGCGCCCTGTAGAAGAAGGATAATCGGATATCCCCTGGATCTGGTTCAAAACACTGCTCATATACTTGTACCAATTATCGTAAATCGTATAATCCATTCCCATAGCCTCTCTCCATTCTGATTTTGTCCTATTCTTTCATACGTTTACATATCTTGTAAGAGCATCAAACTTATCTAAAAACATACTTATATCACTCTACGTTATATTTATACCACTTTTATCCCGCTTTGAAAAGGTTTTTTTGGCTATCTTTTTAACATTTTATGCCATTATACGCCATTTGGGATATATAATAAAGTTAAAATTATCAAAAACCTGCACTATTTTATCATAAACAACTTTTACAGATATTGACAAAAATTTACCACAAAATATGACAGGAAACTTTTAATCAGATATTTACTTTTTTAGCAAAACGTTATAAAATAAAAAATGCATATTACTCGTTATTTTATATTTTTTACTATTATTATGTACTAGGAGGAATGAAACGTGTTTAGAAACTTGAAAGTGAGGAGTAAGTTACTCCTCTCATTTGGAATTATGATGGTATTCTATATCATTTCCATCATCGTTGCTAATATCGGACTCGGAAGCGTTCTCAAGGGATTAGATAACTTCTATGAACGTCCCTACCCAATGGTTCGGTATTCTTTGGAAGCCGAATCTTCCACCCGCCAGAATCAGCTGAATATGTTCCGCGCCCTGACGACAGAGGACGAGGCAAAGAGCCAGGAGCTTCTGGCACAGGTGAATACTCTTGCGCAGACCATGACCAACGCCCTTGACAAGCTGACCGAGGTATACGGTTCAGATGACGCTCTGGTAGCAGCGGCTTTGGATGCCGCAGCCGACCTGAAGAAGTCTCGTGAAGATGCTTTAACCTATCTGGAGGCCCATCAGGGACAGAAGGCGCTCGCCGTATTGAATGGGGAATATGCGGACGCTGGCATCAAATTTCAGGAAGCAATTGACGCAATTATTGAACGAGCAGAGACAAACGCCGAAATATTCTATGAAGACGGTCATAGCACTAAGAGATCCTGTACGATTCTGCTGGTAGGCGTTGCAGTTTTCAGTCTTATTGTAATTTGTATTCTTGCAGTCCGTCTAAACAAGAGTCTCACTTCTCCAATCGTAGAGATTGAGGGAGCAGTAAAAGAGATGGCAAAAGGTAATATGCATACAAGCGTTACATATGAATCCAATGATGAGCTAGGTGGGTTGGCAGAAAATCTCCGTTTCTTGTTGAAGACGTTATCTGGTTACATCGAACATATCAGTCAGAGGCTTGGCTCCCTTGCCGAGGGTGATTTGTCTGTTGAGATGGATATGGATTATCTTGGCGATTTCCAGTCTCTCAAGCATTCCTGCGGTAAGATTATCGAGTCCTTGAACGATGCCATGAGCCAGCTCCATCAGGCGTCCGACCAGGTTGCCGAAGGCTCCGAACAGGTATCCAGCGGCGCCCAGGCCCTTAGCCAAGGCGCGACAGAGCAGGCAAGCTCCGTAGAAGAATTGGTTGCTACGCTTAGCGAATTATCCGATAAGGTTAACAAAACTGCACACAATGCCCGCGATGTCAACGACCTCATGGGCCTGACGGTAGGCGAGATTGACAACAGCAATAAGATGATGGAATCTATGATGACCGCTATGACGAGAATCAATGAATGTTCCAGCGAGATCGAAAAGATTATCAAGACGATTGAAGATATTGCATTCCAGACCAATATCCTTGCACTGAACGCAGCTGTCGAGGCCGCTCGTGCAGGTGAAGCCGGCAAGGGATTTGCCGTAGTTGCAGACGAAGTAAGAAGCCTTGCATCCAAGAGTCAGGAAGCTGCAAAAGATACAACCGCCCTTATCAGCAATTCTCTGACTGCCGTATCCGAAGGAAACCAGATTGCGTCAGATACACAGGAGTCTCTGTTGAAGGTTGTATCAAGCGCGCAGAAGATTTCCGAAAATATGGCTGCTATCACAGAAGCATCTGATATGCAGGCAGAAGGAATTCAGCAGGTTACACAGGGTATCGACCAGATTTCTTCCGTTATCCAGACGAACTCCGCTACCGCTCAGGAGAGCGCGGCTGCCAGCGAAGAGCTTTACAGTCAGTCTAGCCTGCTCAAGAGCCTAGTCGGACGTTTCCGGTTAAAGAAAATGGCAGGACCTATGACACCGGTTGCCGCAAGAACTCCTGATCCGATTCCGGTTTCGGTTCCGGTCTCTGATCCTATCCCGGAACCGATTCCCGCTCCGGTTTCAGATACAGTGATCGTACCTGCTCCGGCGCCGAAAGCTCCGGTAAGCAGCGGAACTTTTGTGGATGATATGGCAAAATATTAGGAATTAAAGTATTAAGAATTAAGAAAGGCATTTCGGGGAACGTACCGAAATGCCTTTTTTACTGCTCTAATTTTATACGCCTAGCCGCAATATTTCCTGCTTCATTTGCAGAACCTCAAGGTCGTCCGGCAATAACGTTATTAATTGTCCCATAACCTTGTATGCCTCTTCCCACTGTCCTGCTTTCATTAGTCCTCGAAGGACCTGCTTCACCTGACCTCCAAGCATCTCAAACTCCTCAGACACAGAACGTTTTGGCGCCTGTACTTCATCCTCCAAATACCGTACCAACTGACCCACAGCCCCCGCCATGCCTGGATATACATGAAGCGCTTCTTTTAAGTAGGGAAAACTCTCTATGAACTCTCCATTGTCAATCAACCGTAAGGCTTTGCCAAGGGGCACCGCAAACCGATAGCGAGTCGGAAGGGCATATGCTTCTGGATCTGCAAGTACCTCTTCTCGATACAATGCCGTTGCATCGGTACAAACACTTGTACAGTATTGATTCAGTAATTTTACTAATCTGGAAGAATCTAACAGCTCTGTTGTCAACAGCTTCTCAAGATAACTTTGCTCCAGCTTTCTCCTATAGAATGGACGTTTTTCAAGCAATGGCATGATATTCTGGCAAAATTCCTGTAATTGCCCTAATTCCTTACGTTCCGCCACCATTTCCGCATATCCGTTCCAGATTTCCGGGGACATCTGTTCAAGCAATGGTTCCACTTGAAAGTGATTCCGCACTGCAATCTCCATCAATTCCCACTGGAAGCCTGCCGGACAATCACTGGCACATGTCTTCCATAATACCTCCGCCTTCTCAATCTGTCCTTGTTTTTCTGCAAAAAGCGCTTTCTGGATGCATACATAAGAGTTTGTTGTGTCCAAACTATCAAATGCTTGGAGAATCTCGTCCTTTTGGTCCTCATAAACCCTCTTCCATTCTTCCATGTGGGAATAATAAGGCGTCATTTGTGCTTTATCCTCCCACGGCAGCCAGGAGAGAAGTTTTCGTGCCATTCGGAAATCTTTTATATCCAGGGTGAGAGATAATCCGTCCAAATACATGGGCACCATCTCTTCCTTGCCTTTATCCAGTGTAAGCCCCGCAGACCTTTGCAGCATAGCTTTTTCAGGATGTTTCATGAGGTATAACAATTTTTCACGGTACAACTGAATATATTTTAATCCTTTGTCACATTCTCTTAGCTGCCGGCATAAAGAGGTGAGTATCACGCATATATGCATGATTCCTGCTTCCAAAGTTCTTGGATGCCGGAGGATTTGCTCCCCTTCTTCTAATGCGAGTCTCAGGTCGCCGGTAAAGGAAATCAATAACGGCAGATTCACCTGCAGCCACAACTCATAGTTGGATATCCGCACTTCTTTCCGCGCAAACTTCAGCCCTTTTCGGCAGTATTCGACTGCCGATTCAAATTCCCCCACACTTCGATATTCCTGGGCAATCTGCATACAGCACCATGGGGAGTCCGGCTCTTTCTCATACATTTCCAGAAGGAGAGGGAGATTCCGACTTGTTCTCGTTTCTTTCCGCCCAAGTGTTTCCTTTCTTGCATACCCATAATGATGGACAAAAGCTGACAGTCTTTTGCAGGGTTCTTCAAACGGATTCAGGTTCTCATGAATCGAATATATAAACTGTGTCTCTGGCGTCAGACGGCACATCCTTCCCACGTCCCCGTCTGAGAAGCTTTTCCCTTCCAAATCCAGATAATTACGAGCCACATAGCAGGCAGACCGATAATTCTTATATTCTCCGCTTTTAAAAAACCGGATAATTTCCGTCGTGTCGTCGAACCATTCATCATCATCCATGTACAGGAACCATTCTCCCCGGCCTTCTTTCAGCCCTGCATTCCGCGCCTTCGAGAAGTCGTTGCACCATTCAAAAGGAATGATATGGGAGGTGTACTGCCGCACAAGCTCCAGTGTTTCTTCATTTTTTCCGGTAAAAACTACTATTAATTCACTGTCCAGCTCTCTCAGGAGCGGTTTCAGCGAAGCCAGACATTTCCCCAGCGTCTCCATACGATCCGATACTAACATGGATATGGTAAGCTGTATATTCATGACTTTCTCCTCCTTATTAATTCCTGACGCAATCGAATCACTTCCAGATCTTCCGGCATCAACGGAAGAAGCTGGTTTAGGATTTCCGCCGCCTGTGCAGTCTGATTGGCGTCAATCAGGGTGTGCAGCGTTTCTTTCATCTGCCTTGCAAGCTGTAAAAATTCTACTCCTGCATGGAGCGCCGGATCATCCAGCCGGCGTGCCGTCTGCCGAAACAGCTCCATAATTACGCCTGTCATGTCTGGATAGATATGGTATGCATCCCCAAGCAGACGCACAGCCTCCCCGGTCTGTTCCATGGATAATTCTTCCAACGCCTTTAATGTAATCTGAGCAAATCTGCATTCAGATGGGAGAAAACTGCTGTTTTCCTCCTGAAACCATTCATCCCGGAATAATCCCCTGTAAAATTCTATAACACATGTACAATACTCTTTCAGAGTTTCCGTAAATTCTTCAAAAATTGGAAATCCCTTGAAAAGTTTCTGCTCCAACCTTTGCCGTTTCAGACAGAGACTATGAAGCGGATAGTGTTTCTCTAATTCCTCCTCGCATAAATGCAGACCAGGGTTCAAAGAAAATGGAAGCTCTCTGACTGCATCTGTAACAAGGTTATTCCATGTATCCAAAGACATCCGTGATACCAAAGGAGTGAAATTGACTTGATGACGAATTGCTTTCTTCAATAACTGCTGCTGTAAATAGCAATCTTGCGCATGGAGCATACAGTATACAAGTAATTCCTGCCCCTCTTCATTCCTGCCCTTTTCCAAATCATCCAATGCTTTTTGCAGCAAAAGATAGATGGGAGCCTGCTCATCAGAAGCGATATCATCCAATATCCCAAGAAGCAAATCTACGTATGGTTTTGCGTATATCCCCTTCCAATTTTCAAGTTCCGGATAATATCTGCACAGGATGTCCTCCGTCTCCCATGGGAAAAGCTTTAGAAAATATGCTGCGCTTGTCCAATCCCCGATTTCCAATGCACTTGCTGCGCATTTTACACGAATACCATATAGGCGTTCTGGATTTTTCACATAATTCTCGCCAAATTCACCATAGCTTTGCTGTTCCCAAAGCGACTCTTTTTCATCCATCTCTTTCAGAAGCTTTTCAAATTTCCATCCATACCACACAGTCTTCTCTGCCTCTTTTTCCTCGGCACACAGTTGGATGAGCTGCTGGTATAGAACCAAGCTGGTAAGCTCCATCGGACTCTCTTGTGTCAAGATTAACTCTAGCTCCGAAATAGCGGGCATTTTTCCATTTTTTTTGGTAACAAGATGAGAAAGATATGCTTGCAGCCATCCCTTGGAATAAGGATCATTCAATTCCCGACAGGTCTCTCGTCCCTTTCGGCAATATTCCTCCGCCAATTTCCAGTCTCCCGCCAGATCGTATTCCTTGGCTAACTGGATATAATTCTTAATATGTCCGGGCTGCTCTTTCATAACCTGCAAAAGCATCGGAATATTCCGTGATGTTTTTAAAGCGCTCCCTGCGTCCTTTACATATCCGTAATGATGGACGCATATTTGAAAATATTTACACGGTTCCATACGGGGCGTCAATTCCTCATGGATTGCACCGCAGAATCGGCTCTCAGCGGTTCTTTGTATTAGCCGAAATGCTGAAAAGTCAGAATATTTTGTCCCGTTCCATTCCTGGTAATTTCGCTGTACATAATGTGCGCTATGATAATGTTTATATTCGCCGCCCAGGAAGAATTCACAGATCTCATCTACATCGTCGAACCACTCATCGTCGTCAATGTACAGAAACCATTCCCCCTGGGCTTCTTTTAGCCCCTTATTCCTGGCGGCGGAGAAATCGCCGCACCATGCAAACGGGATAACCTGAGGCGTATACTTTTCGGCAATTTCCCGGACTTTTTCATCCGTTCCGGTAAATATGATAATTAATTCGCTTGGAAGTTTTGAAAGAAGCGGCTTTAACGAGTCCAGACAGCGTTCTAGGGACTCACGGCGGTCTGAGGCAAGCAGCGATATGGTAAGCACGATATCCATATAGTTTCTATTCCTCCTGTAGACACAAGAAAGCGCCCATCCAATGGACCGGCGCTTTCTGTCATTATATTTTTGATTTTGAAAATCCGTAATAGTGTTACTGAATTACTGTAACAGCTGAAGAACTCCCTGTGGAACCTGATTAGCCTGTGCAAGCATAGCCTGAGAAGCCTGAACCAGAATGTTGTTCTTCGTGTAAGCCATCATTTCCTTAGCCATATCAACGTCACGGATACGGGACTCAGCAGCAGATAAGTTCTCTGTCTGAACACCTAAGTTGTTGATGGTGTGCTCCAGACGGTTCTGTAATGCACCGAAATCGGAACGCATAGAAGAAACGATATCGATTGCAGTATTGATCTTATCGATAGAAGCCTTAGCCAAGGTTGCTGTTGAAACGTTTACATCTGAATTAAGCTTAATTGTCGTTGATGTACCGCCAATCTTTGCAGTCATAGACTTCGCGCTCATTGCACTCAGAGTAATCTTAATCTGGTTTGCATCCTTAGATGTCTCACCTGCATGAATTGCAACGCTTGCTGTAGTACCAGTAAACAATGTTGTTCCGTTGAAGTTAGCAGTATTGCTGATACGGTCGATTTCTGCCTGCAGAGCCTTAACTTCCTTCTGCATCTCAGCACGGTTAGCGCTGGAGTAAGTTCCGTTGGCGGACTGTGTAGCCAGCTCAACCATACGGTTCAGCATGGAGTGAACTTCTGTCAAAGCGCCTTCTGCTGTCTGTACAAGAGATACACCGTCTTCGGAGTTCTTCTGTGCTGTCTGAAGACCTGTGATCTGAGCACGCATCTTTTCAGAAATAGCAAGTCCGGCAGCGTCGTCACCAGCGCGGTTGATTCTGTAACCAGATGACAATTTCTCCAGGTTCTTTGTTAAAGAAGAGTTATTGTTCGTTAAATTTCTGTGTGAATTTAAAGCCGTAATATTATGTTGGATTCTCATAGTTTTTCCTCCTTGAAATTCGTCAGGGAATTCCTTTTCCCCGCATAATTATTCATTATTCACTTATAATTTTGAAGTAATCGGGAGAACAATAAATATACCGCTCTTGACCTGCCGGCGAACTGTCCAGAAAAGTACACTTATTTGGACTGCACCGAAAACTTCTTGACACTTATATTATCGTATGTTTCGGCGAGAACTTAAGTCTTTTTTTAACTTTTTTAAATAATTTTTTTCAGCCTTTCCTTGGCCGGGGTATATCCCTCTTTAGCCGCCATCTTATAATAGACAGCGGCTTCTTTGGGCTTACCGTTCACTTCAAACCACACCCCAAGATTATATGCGGCTTTGAACGAACCATTCCCAAGGACTCCCTCGTGTTCCGGAACTTCCCCAATCTCCAGACATCGTCGGTAAGACCGCTCTATTTCCGGAAGATATCCTATGTATCGCTGGATATCGGCAAAAATTCCCTGTGTATAAAACGTCCCACATGCAAAATGGTAATCTGCATAGGCGTCCAACCTCTGCTTTTCATCTGCTATGATCTGAAATCCTTTCTCGTATTTCTTCAATTCTAACAGGTTATAGAGATATGATATCACGCCGTTTGTACGGTATCCCGTCCCAGACTCCGGCACGAACTGATAGAATTTTTCAAAATATCCGTTTGCTTTCTCAAACTCTTTCATAAGCCACAGGGTACGTGAAACCTGGTACAGGACATAGGGGTCGTGGGGATTTTCTTCTAATTCTTCTAAAAGGATTTCCAGATTCCGCTCTCCTTTTCCTCCCTGTAGATATCCGTCATGGTCAAATACCAACGGAAGCGGGACAATCGGAAGCTCGCTTATAATCTGTTCATGCACCTTCCCTTCATAAACGGTCCCCCGCGGAACCAGCCTTGTAGTAAATACACAGCTCTGACTGAGTTCCCCGTTCGCTTCCCTGTAACGGTCATGTCTTTCAATCGCGCCTACACGCCCGCCGGATTCCACAAACTGCAGGATATCTTCCTTTGTTCCTGAAACCAGGTATTCATCCGCATCCAGAATCAGGTTCCAGTCGCAAGGAGACTGCTCCAATGCATAGTTTCTGGCGGCTGCGAAGTCATTACACCATTCGTATTCTGAGATGTGCGCATTGAATTTTCGGGCGATTTCTATTGTATGGTCAGTTGAGCCGGTGTCGGTAATGTAGATTCCATCCACCAGTTTTTCCGCTAATGATAAACATTTTTCCAGACTGCGGCTCTCATTTTTTACTATCATAACAAGTCCTATTGTGGTCATATTCGTCCTCCTCTGTTTTTTTATTATAACGTCAATTTGATTGGAATACAACCGCGAATCCTTTTGGTGCAGTAGAAAACTTGAGTATCCGGAGCGTTTTTTTGTATACTCAAAATCAGGTAAATTCAATGTAGGAGGTACGAAATGAGCAACAAAGTATACGGTTATATCAGGGTTTCTACGCAGGAGCAGAATATTGAGCGGCAGATGATCGCGCTGCTTGATGCGGGGATGGACAGGAAAGACATTTATATTGACAAACAGAGCGGCAAGAATTTTAAGCGGCCCGCCTATGCAAGGATGATGCGGCGTGTCCGGGAGGGCGATTTGATCATTGTAAAAAGTATAGATCGTCTGGGGCGGAATTACCAGGAAATTATGGAGCAATGGCGTATCATAACCAAGGAAAAAAAAGTCGATATCCGTATTATGGACATGCCTTTGTTAGATACAACCAGAACGAAGGATTTGCTGGGAACGTTTATCAGTGATGTTGTGCTGCAGCTTCTTTCATTTGTTGCAGAAAATGAGCGCGACAATATCCGCCAGCGGCAGGCAGAAGGAATTGCGGCGGCAAAGGCACGGGGGATACGGTTCGGCAAGCCGAAGATCCATATGCCGGATAATTTCCCGGAATTGTATCGGCAGTGGGAAGGGGATTCGATTTCAACCCAAGATTTTGCTGAATTATGCAATGTTGGGCGGAGTACGTTATATAAACGGATTCGGGAGTACAGGGAGCTTCTTTCATAGGTATTTTGCTAAGAATGGGATTGCTTTTATTCCATCCAAAAGTTAATATATAAATAGAACGATAAAGGAGTATCTTGTATGGGAATTTATGTTAATCCAAGTAATATTACATTTCAAAAAATCCTTAATTCTGACATTTATATTGATAAAACAGACTTGATTTCTGCTACGAACGCGAAAATAAATAAGATGAATTGTTATATGTGCGTCAGTAGGCCTCGCCGTTTCGGGAAATCTATGGCTGCGGATATGCTTGTGGCATATTACAGCAAGGGGTGCGATTCGGCAGAATTGTTTTCCGGGAAAAAGGCAGAGAGCGGCAAAGACTTTCATTTGCATTTGAACCGTCATAATGTAATACGGCTGGATATTCAGCGTTTTCTGGAAACGGAGCAGGATCTTGATGTGTTTATTTCAGAGATTGAGCGACGCGTAATTTCGGAGTTAACAAAAGAATTTCCAGAATGTACGGACATTCTTCCTAACGGCAGATTAAAAATGACGCTTGAGCAGATATTTTTGCAGACTGGAGATGGGTTCATTTTTATTATTGATGAATGGGATTGTGTATTTCGGATGGCAAGGAGCCGAAAAGAAAAACAAAAAGAGTACTTGGACTTCCTGCGAGGGCTTTTTAAAGGCTCCGGATACGTAGATTTAGCTTATATGACAGGGATTTTACCTATAAAAAAATACGGAGAACATTCTGCAATTAACATTTTTGATGAATATTCTATGCTATCCCCTAAGAATCTTGGAAAGTTCTTTGGATTTACAGAAGAAGAAGTACAAGAGCAGTGTGAGGAATATGGTGTTGAATATTCGGAAATCCAAAAATGGTACGATGGATATCGAATTGGTGAATTGCATATGTATAACCCAAAATCAGTTATCGATGCGTTGACATGGAAGGAAATACAGAGCTATTGGATTGGAACAGAGACATATGAAGCCTTGAAAGTATATATTGATTTGAATTTTGATGGTCTAAAAGAAATAGTTACCATGATGTTAGGAAATATGCATTGTAAGGTGAATACCCGAAAGTTCCAGAATGATATGACCACATTTAAAACAAAAGACGATGTGCTTACACTTTTGGTTCATCTTGGGTATTTAACCTTTGATAGGAAAAAGAATGAAGTATTTATTCCGAATCAGGAGATTACACAGGAATTCATGAATGCTGTAGAAGAACCAGGATGGAATGGCTTGGCAGCGGCACTCAGCCGATCGGAGGAACTTCTGGAATAACCATGAATGTATAATTGAAAAACAAACAATATGAAACAAAAGCATTCCTGTCTGATTTTGCAGGAATGCTTTTATTTAGAGGACTTCGATTTTGCAGGAATGCTTTTTGCTCTTTTTGTCATAACTGATGCCTATTGCCAATATCCTGCCTGTATATCTCGGCTCCTCTCCGATTTTCCCCTGAAAACAAAGCGCATATTTTTTTTCTTTTATCTGCCGGATTGCTTCATCCGGCGTACTGTCTATTTTCAATTCAAGAATCATAGCATCTGCATTCCTGCGTTCCGGATAAAAGACAAAATCCACATATCCCTTGCCCGCCTTATCTTCCCGCTCCACACGGTATTTGTCTCTGGCAGACAGATAAACCAGATTGACGGCTGCCGATAATTCTGTTTCGCTGTTATAACTGAGAATTGGCGACTCCGTATCATGGACAAACTCCAGAATCTCCGCCATCGTTTCCGTATCCTGATTAAGCGTTGCACGCAGCATCCGTTCCGACTCTCTGGCTAAACGGTATACATACCCCAGCCTCTCGTTCGAGAGCAATAGCTGGTTAAATTGTTCCATTAATTCTTTGTTTGGAATAAATACTTCTCCGTCTTCATAGGTAAGAAGACCATAGATAACCATTGCGGAATAGATCTGTCCTTTTGTATTTAACTCTTTCGCCGTTGCGGCATATTCCTGCATTTTAGCAGCTACATGTTCGCCGGAAATCATCAGGGCAAAATCATCACGGATTTCATCTACATTATCTTTGATATAATAAAAAATCTCGTCATAAGGTCCTGAACTTGTCCAGTAATTCCTCAGCTGGTTATTCGTCAATGCGCATACGATGGAACGGGGATTATACACCTGTCTGCCGCCCGCCGTATGATATCCGTTATACCAGAAACGCAAGTCTTCGCGGGTTACTTTTGGACGGTTGGTTTTCTGCTGATAGATATGATATAGCATATCAACTTCGGAGTCCAGAAACCCGAAATATTCGCTGAACCTCTCTGAGGTAGCGATATCATATTCCAAGAACATATTCAGCTCCGAACCGCTGGAATACTTGGCGATTGGCAGTACGCCGGTCATATAGGCAAATTCCACATAAACCTGGCCTTTTAATAAGTTTTTTAAAAAGTCAAGGTATTTCTCCTGATCGGAAGACGTAATAAATGACTTGTGAAAAATAGCATCCCATTCGTCTATGATAAAAATAAATTTATCATCTGTATGCAGGAAAATTTTGGAAAAATTATCCCAGACAGCGCCATCCATATCAATGCCAACACTGGGATAGGCTTCTGACAAATCCCGGTTAATACCATCCTGGATACGCTTAATGTATAAGGAATAATTATCGCAGTCCCTTGGCATTCGGCTGAAATCAATGAAAAATACATCGTGGGTGTTTCGGTGCGCGGTATAACTTTCCGTTTTTGATATTGCAAGACCATCAAATAATTCTCCTGCTTCTATCCCCTTGCCCAAAAAAGCCCCGGCCATATTCGCCATAACGCTTTTTCCGAAACGGCGCGGCCTTGTAATACAGTAATAGCGGTCTTCCGTACCAAATGCGGGAATTAACTCGCCAAGCAAACTGGTCTTATCTACAAAGTAGGCTCCGGCTTTTGTCGATTTGTAGGACTCAAACGGAGTCCGGCTGTTTAAATACATTCCCATATTTACAATTCCTTTTCTTTATACAATACAAGGTACTTTGAATGTATGTATCATAACATGGTATACTCCAAAATTCTACCCTCATTTTGGAGTATCTGCTTTTTCTTTACATGCGCCCCAAGGGCCTACTGAGGTACATGTCCTTGCGAAGTAAGCGGATCGTGTCCGACAAAGTGTACTTTTCCGGACAGTTCGCCGGCAGGTCTGGAAGCCGCATTTATTGTACTCCCAAACACTTCGCAATTATAAAAAATAGCGAATAAATATGCAGGGAAAAGGATGTCCCTGGCGAATTTCAAGGAGGAAAAACTATGAGAATCCAACATAATATTACAGCATTAAATTCACACAGAAATTTATCTAACAACAATTCAGCTTTGACAAAGAACCTGGAGAAACTGTCATCTGGTTACAGAATTAACCGCGCTGGTGACGACGCTGCCGGGCTTGCTATTTCCGAAAAGATGCGTGCTCAGATCACAGGTCTTCAGACAGCACAGAAGAACTCCGAAGACGGTGTTTCTCTTGTACAGACGGCAGAAGGCGCTCTGACAGAAGTTCACTCCATGCTGAACCGTATGGTTGAGCTGGCTACACAGTCCGCCAACGGAACTTACTCCAGCGCTAACCGTGCTGAGATGCAGAAAGAAGTTGTTGCTTTAAGAAATGAGATTGACAGAATTAGTAACACCGCTAATTTCAACGGAACAACGTTGTTCTCCAAGTTCCAGGGAACAGGCTCCGCGAAGGGCGTAGTTGCTATCCATGCCAGCGAGACTGCTAACACTGCTGACCAGATTAAGATTACTCTGTCTGCAATGAGTTCATCTAAGATGTCCGCAAAGATTGGTACTAAGCAGGAGACTGTTACACTTAGCAAGGTAGATATTTCAACTTCTACCAACGCGTTAAAGGCAATCACTATGGCAAAGATGGCAATCGATATCGTTTCTTCCATGCGTTCAGACTTCGGTGCTTTACAGAACCGTCTGGAGCATACCATCAACAACTTAGGTGTTCAGACAGAGAACTTATCTGCTGCTGAGTCCCGTATCCGTGATGTTGATATGGCTAAGGAAATGATGACCTACACGAAGAACAACATTCTGGTTCAGGCTTCCCAGGCTATGCTTGCGCAGGCTAATCAGGTTCCTCAGGGAGTTCTTCAGTTGTTACAGTAATCAAAAATATAACGACAGAAAGCGCCGGTCCATTGGATGGGCGCTTTCTTTTGCAGGGAGGGCAAACCCATGAACATACAGCTTACCATATCCCTTCTGGTATCTGACCGGATGGAAACGCTCGGAAAATGCCTTGCTTCCCTGTCTCCTCTTCTCAGGGAACTGGACAGTGAACTTATCGTTGTCTTCACCGGGAAAAAAGAAGAAGCATTAACGCTGGTACAACAGTATACCTCCCATATCATCCCCTTTGTCTGGTGTAATGATTTCTCTAAAGCGCGGAACGCCGGGCTGAAAGAAGCGAAGGGAGAATGGTTTCTCTATCTGGACGATGACGAATGGTTTGAGGATACCGGGGAAATCATCCATTTTTTTCAAAGCGGCGAGTACAGGAATTACCAGTCAGCATTTTATGTACAGCGCAATTATGAAGACTTCGCTGGGAAAGGCTACTCGGACGCAGAAGTCGGCCGTATGTGCCGGCTGACAGCCGACACAGAATTTGTCCATCCTGTCCACGAGTGCCTGTCTACCTTTGACAGACCTTGCAAGAAATTGTCGGCTTATGTTCACCACTTTGGATATCTCAGAAAAAAAGAGAACCAGGGGGAAGGGATAAAAGCAGCGCGGAATTTACCTCTTCTTCTGAAAATGTATGAGGAAGATCCGGATTCTGGCCAAACTTGTATGCAAATCACCCAGGAATACCGAAGTATCGGCGAATATGGAAACGCCGCAGAATATTGCCGAAAGGGACTGGCTCTTTCCCGAAGGGAACCCCGGGTCTATACCTATGAGTTGTGGATGCAGGTTCAGCTCCCGTCAATGATATACCATACAGAGGGCGCGCGTCAGGCATTGGAAGAAGCAGAACGCCAGCTAAAACATCCGCGGACACTGGAAGCAGGAACCCTTCATCTATGTATTATTTTGACAGAACTGTGCAGGGAGCTTGGGGAATATCGAAAAGGGCTTAGGTATGTCTTTCTCTATCAGGAAAAGCTCTTATATCTTCAAAACCACCCGGAAAAAGCCATGCTCCAAAATGCCGCCGACGTCACCTTTGACAGCGCGTTATCCAAAGAGGTTTCCTTATACGTAGAAGGGTTGTTTTTTGCAGCAGAATTAGAGGATTTGAAAAAGATACGGATGCTTCTGTCCTGGATTCCATGGGAGGAGCAAGAACGGGTTCTTCCCTGGTATCCGCGTTTGGAAGAATGGAAAAAGACGTATGGCGGCATGAGAGACGCCATTCTGAAAGAATTTATTCGGCTGGACACGAAGAACGTTTACGTGTGTATCCAAAAAATGCTCTTTGCAGAATGCGGTTCTGTTGATGGTAAGATGGCCGAGAAGATGACGGAACTTTGGGAAATCTGTGCAAATCACTGCCCACCGGGATTCCAATGGGAACTCATTGAGATTGCCGTCCGCAATCAATTTGCGCTAAGACCTTTATTAGAGCATATAACGCCAGAAACATGGACGGATTATGTTTTGACGGTGGTTTCATCAAAAAGGACGGATTTGTTAGAGAATTTCTATCGAAACATGGAGCCGTTGTTGGAAGGATTTCCATTTTATGCGCGTCAAATGGAACAGTCCGTCCTGGAAAAGCTGCTGACAGGGAGCGTAGTGGATTCTTCTCGACTGTCAGACCTTATGCGTCAATACTGTACCAGTTTGACGGCTGATGCGAAAGCCCTATACCGGGAGGAAGCCTTGGAAAATCCTGCTGCCTTTGCACTGCCCTCCCGCTGTCAGTTTGCCCAAAACCTGGAACAAGCCTTTCTGTACATTGAACAAGAACGGTTTGCCGACAGTCTTCCATTCCTGAAAAAGGCGGTTCACATCTATCCACAGATGTCTCCGGCAGTCGGCCAGATGATTCCATATCTGGAAGAACAGATTCGTTCCCCCAGGCAGGAAATTACGGATGAATTTCGGCTGCTTAGCACACAGGTAAAACAAGTTCTGTACGACCTGGTGGAAAAACGGCAGTGGGAAGAGGCATATGGTGTCGCAGACCGTCTGTTGTCACTTTTGCCGGATGATTTGGACGTATTACGGTTAAAACAAGTGATATTGAGGGAAAGAAGAAGCACACAGAACGGATTAGGAGGAAAAATGAATGGAGCTGTTACTTAGCATTTCTTTGCTTGCATCAAATCGAAGGGAATCTCTGGCGCGCTGCCTGGATTCCCTGAAGCCGCTTCTTGCAAAAGTCCCCAGTGAGCTGGTTATCGTATGGACAGGCACGGATGACGAAGCGCGGAAAATTGCTGAACAATATACGCCCCAGCTCATTCCTTTCCGGTGGTCTAATGATTTTTCCGCCGCAAGAAACGCTGGCCTTGAATCCGCACAGGGGGAATGGTTCTTATACATTGACGACGACGAATGGTTTGACGATACGGAAGAAATATGCCAATTTTTCCTGAGCGGCGAATACAAGCGATACCAAAGCGCCCATTACATCCAGAGAAACTACCAGAATTGGAATGGAACGAAATACGCTGACTTTTCTGCATTTCGCATGGTGAAACGAGTCTCAGGAATTCATTTCCGAAATCCGATTCACGAAGAATTGTATCCCCGTATGGAACCCTGTAAATATTTTCAGACAATCGTTCATCACTATGGATATGCTGACGAAGGGGAAGAGACGGCTCAAGCCTATGGGAAACGCACCCGAAATATTCCTCTCTTACTTCATTCCATTCAGGAAAATCCCGGTCTTTTGAAAAACTATCTACAGCTTGCGAAGGAGTTTGAGCTGGCAGGAAAATGGAACGAGGCAGAGAACTTCTGCCGGAAGGGGCTTTCGCTTTGCAAAAATGAAAAGGATTCCTACGCCAAAGAGTGGCTGTTGGCGTATCTGGCACATTTACTTGGCAAAAAAACGGAAAAGGCAGTCGCAATCAAAGAGTTGGAAGAAATTCTGGAAAAAATGACTCCTTGCACGCTTACCCGTCTGGTTCTATACCAGGAATTGGTTCATCTGTACACAGAACATTCAAAACCTGCCGAAGCTTTGGAGTATGGGAAAACATTTGAGAAACTTCTTTCAGACATGGAACAACATCCGGAACGCTGGAAACAGCAAAGCTACGGGGAATTTGACGAAGGCTATGTGAAAAATCCGGAAAACCTGTATCCTATGCGGGCAAATGCTTTATCCTGTGCATTAGAGATAGGGGATTTTGAAAATGCCTCTTTGTTTCTGAGCTTATTTCCATGGGAAGAGGAAGCCCTTTTATGCCGTTATTATCCTCTTTTTGAACAGTTTTGTGCAAAATACGGCGACGCATTTACCGATATTCTGCTGGAAACGGCGGAGCATATGGCTGTTTTACCGACATATCTCCTATTTCAAAAATCCTTGCGGCATTTACAAAAGGGGAACCGCCGTAAAGGAGAACTGCTGTATGTTCAGTGCATTGGTCAAGCCAATGACGCGTATCTGCAGCAGTTATTGCTGAAAACAGGAATTTTGCACCAGCTGGAGCTAACGGCATTGGCAAAGCTGATGAATCTGGATACCTGGAATGCCTGCACTGCCGAAGTCATCGGTTCACTTCCGTATTCTTCCGTACCTTGTGTCCGGAAATGTGAAGAGGGGCTGATAGCAATGTATCCGCTTCATGGCATTTGCCTGAAAAAACGAAGATTGGAGCTGAAACTTTTAAAAGGATTCCCGCTTTGGGAGGAATTCGCAGGAACATTAGAAGAATATTGCAAGTGTTTTATGGAATATTACCAAAGTATTTATCGGGATGAGATGTTCGGGGCGGACGCATGGATGTTTCTCCCGGATGAATATCGGTTTGCTGCCATAACTTTAAAAGCGTTGGACGCGATGAAAATAGAGCAAACGTCAGATGCAGTTCGGATGTTTGGCGACGCAATTCGCATTTATCCCGCTATGACGGGTGTTATCACGGAATTATTTCGCCAGGCGGTATGCCAGATGGACCTCCCTGCTGTGCATACAGATGGGGAATTCTCTGAACTTGCCCGCCAGATGAAATCTGTGCTTCATACGCTGCTGGACGCCGGCGAGACGGAACAGGCAGAGGATATTGTCGGACAACTTTTACCTGTCATGCCGGGAGATATGGAATTAATCTGGATTCGCCAGGAATTGATAAGGAGGAAGAAATCATGAACATACAACTTACCATCTCTCTTCTGGCATCAGACCGGAGGGAAACGTTGGGAAAATGTCTGGCATCGCTGAAACCGCTCCTAAAGGAGCTGGACAGTGAGTTGATTGTTGTTTTCACCGGAAAGGACGAAGAAACGCTGGAGCTGGTACGGCAGTACACTTCTTGTATCATTCCTTTTGTGTGGTGCGACGATTTTTCCAAAGCCCGCAACGCAGGTTTGAAAGAAGCTATGGGGGAATGGTTTTTATATCTGGACGATGATGAGTGGTTTGAAGATACCGGGGAGATTATCCGGTTCTTTCAGAGCGGTGAATATAGGGATTACCAGTCTGCCTGCTATGTGGTCCGCAATTATTTGGATTTGGAGGGGAAACGCTATGCGGATACGGATGTGGGACGGATGTGTAAGCTGACGCCTAAAACTGAGTTTGTATTTCCAATTCATGAAAATCTAAGACCTTTTGAGGAGCCAAACAAAAGGTTCTCGGCTTTCGTACATCATTTTGGTTATGCCAGAAAAGAGAAAAGCGGATGCAGGGATACGAAAAATAACCGAAATCTTTCCCTGCTTCTTCCTATGCTGGAAGAAAATCCTGATTCTGCGCAGTGCTGTATGCAGATTACCCAGGAATACCGAAGCGCCGGCGATTATGACGCTGCAATCGAGTACTGTAAAAAGGGGCTTGCACTTGCCCGCAAGGAGACGCAAATCAATAACTATGAATTGTGGATGCAGGCGAACCTTCCCCTATTGATTTTGCGTACAGGTCAGTTACAGAGTGTATTAGACGAGGGGGAGCGGATTCTTAGGCATCCCCGAACATTGGAAGTTGGAATCCTTCACATATGCCTGACACTGAGCGATGCCTGCCGGAAATTGGAGGAATTGCAAAGAGGGCTGAAATATGTCTGCCTGTATCATGAGAAACTGCTTTATTTGCAGGAACATCCGGATGAGGCGAAGCTTCAGAGGGCGGCGGAAATCAATCTGGACGCGGCGGCGGCGAAGGCGGTTTCTATCTATATAGACGGGTTGTTCTTTGCGGCAGGGGCAGGCGATTTTCAAGCGGTAAGTCGGATTCTTTGTTGGTTTCCGTGGGACGAGAAGGAGCGGGTGACGGATTATTATCCCTGTCTGGAAGAGTGGAAACAAGTCTATGTGGAGAAGACGGACGAAATCCTAGAGGGATATGCGAAGCTTACTGCGGATAATGCTTATGTGCGGATTCAGAAAATGCTTTATGTGGAAGCACAGGGACATCTTCAAGATGCCGAGGAATTATGGTTTTCCTGTGCGGAGGATTGTCCTCCTGGATTTCAGTGGGAATTGATAGAGATTGCGGTGCGCAATCATTTTCCGTTAGGTACATTGCTTGGGGAGCTGTCGCCGGAAACATGGAACGCATATGCGGAAACGGTGACGGAACGCAAGGAATGGGAGGAGATGCAGGAATTCTATCAGAAGATTATGCCGTTGCTTGAAGAGAGTCCTTTCTATGCAAGACGATTGGAGCAATGTTTTCTGGAAAAGATGCTGATACGGGAATCGGTGGCGTTTCCGCAGCTAATGGAAGTGTTGGGGCAGTATTGTTCGAGTGTCTGTACGGATGCGGTGGCGTTATACCGGGATGAGGCGCTGGCACAGCCGGAGGCTTATGCCTTGCCGGTCAGATACCGGTTTGCGGCGGCTCTTGGGGATGCTTTGGGGTTGATTGGGGATGGAAAGGTATTAGAAAGTTTCTCGTATTTGAAGGATGCGATTTGTATTTATCCGAAAATGTCGGGGGCTGTGGGACAATTACTGGAAGGGCTGCAGGCGGATCTGAAAGCTCCTCAGCAAGGAGCATCGGAGGAGTTTTTGATGCTTGGGGGACAGGTGAAACAGGTTCTCCGGGGACTGATTGACGCGGGGCAGTGGGAACAGGCGTATGATGTTTTGGGGCAGTTGGCGCTACTTTTGCCGGAGGATTTGGAGGTGCTGCGGATGAAGCAGGAGATATTGCGGCGGGAATGGTGAGGTTGGGGAGGGGGAAAGGCATTTCCGGGTTTATTATGGTTTTCCTGGAAATGCCTTTTCAACACCTTTGTACATTTCAAAAAAGTCCTGACCCCCGCTATTTATACGGTATTCAGAGCTTTTTTTACTCAACATCCTGTAAAACTCAGGTTACACTTTCTCCAATCGTACTAATTTTAGGGAATTCCCTCCATGAACCATACCCCTATTCAACAGATACTCCGCCGTCGCCCAAACCATCTTATGAAAAAAAGGTAAGGAGATAAAGAGAAGGAAACTTCTCTTTATCTCCTTACCTTTGATCAACCATATTGAAATACAGTAATACATATACAAAACATAATTGGGCAGATAGTTGCCAGCGAATAGCAAAGATAATTCATGACTGTATATTTGTTATACAAATGTTTGGGATTTCTTGTTGTTATAGCTGAAGCAAAACTGTTCCAATGTATGCTCCCGATCTTATGATTATTTACTGTCGGCATCTTAAATAATTTATCTTCCAAGTCTCGCATATAATGATATCTAAGAACCGCATTCACCCCTAAAGATGCGATATAGCTAATTGTTGTACATAATATTAAATTACTTAAAAGAAACAAAAACTACGGTACTTTCCAAATGAAGATACGCCAAAAATTAACGTAAGCATCGTTCCAGATGTTACGATAACTTGTATCACCTGGTTTTCTGAATTACGCTCGTCTTCACGGCACTGCTCTAATTCACTAATCAGCTCTTCATCATTATATTCTATAATATTTTCTATATTATCATTTTGCACGGCTATCCATTCTCCTCTTTTTACTATCTGGCCAATTATAACAAAAAAAGTAAGCAAACAAAGAGAAGTTCCCTTCTCTTTACTTCCTTACCATTGATTAACCAAATTTATTGTGCCATATCAGCGCAAAATGGAATCCCTCGAATAATCAAGGAATTACACTACGCCATCTTTTGAGACACTTACCTTACTTTTTATGAGTCAACGGAATTGCAAACTTTTCGTTTGTTCCTATAGTAAATACTATTACTGGTTCTCCAACAGATAGGCGCTTATAAATTTCAAATTCACATTTACCTTCCATTTCCTCTCCAGCATTTTTAGCAATAATATAATATGCTTTATTATCATGTCTTTTCGATTTACTATTTCTGCTATACCGTCTTTTTTCAGATACAATTCCTTCAAAAGAACTATCCACCCTAACATAGAACAACTTAATCCAACAATAAAAGCAATAAATTATTACTAGAGCAAATCCAACTAATCCAATAATACCAAAAATATAGTTCTTTATAGGCTCATTCGGCAAAGGGTCCGAAAACATTACTACACCAACAAAAATCTCCATAAATAATGTAAACATACCGCATTCAAACCATCTCTTCTTCTGTCTTTGTCCCCACCAGATAAATGAATCCAATTTTTCAACTTTATGATTATCCATTTTTTCTGCTTCCCTATTAAGAAAAGCGCCTCCTCAATCTTACACATATATCCATAATTGAGGAGGCACCTATCTTTATATCCAATTTATTTTAATTCACCTATACCACCACTTGGATTTATCGACTATTCAGTTTCGTTTTTCGAATCTTCTTTATCGATATCCGCTTCTTCAGAATTTTCCATTGCTTCATCCTGTTCCTTTTTCTTCTCATCTTTTTCTGGTGATATCACAGAATCTAAACCAAGGTATGATATTCCACTTCCTACATTGTCAGCATTACTTTCTGACGAGAATTCATTCACAACAGTCAATGTTCTGGTGTCAGCATTAAAATCAAATACGTGCCATACATTTCCAATACCTGATGTTGGAATATTATATGTCGTAATCAATTCTTCACCTACGTAAACCTGTACTTTCGCACCCGAATTTGCCAATACCGTGTTACTTGAATTACCTCGATTCGAGAAATCATGAACATAGAAACTATATAAACCACTTTGATTCATGCTATATACCGTAGTTGTTTCTGGTCCATAATATGACGTATCATCTAAATCCAAGAACGCCTGTGTCTCACCAGCGTAAACGTAAGATTTATTACGATAATAAGTATGGAATGAACCGCCATCCACTGCCGGCCCCCATAAATGAGAATCCAAATCACGTGGTCTGTCTCCCCAGGTTAATACAATACGCAAATCTCCTGTAGGAACACTGCTGTCCCCATCCGGGACCAGTGTACCATGCTGATTCAAATTAGCCTTTCTAGTTACCGCAACGTTAAAATGATTTGTAACATAATTTTCTTTTTCCATCAAAATCGTATAATTACCTAACGGCAGTTCCGTTTTATAGAAGCCGTTGCCGTCTGTTGTAACTGAAGTAACTTCAGCCCCCTCAGTTTTATTCCATCCTTTACGTATGGTCAACTTAACACCATTAATCGAGGAACCTGTTACGGAATCTGTAATATTTCCGCCTATTGTACCTTTTTCAGATGTATTTTCGTCACCCTCTACCATCAAGAAAGTTTCAAGGTGAATTTCCTGCTTGTCCATAACAGTTTCCAGACATTCGAATGGTATATAACCATCTGCCGAAATTTTAATCAGATAAGTTCCTCCAGGCACAGTAGCTGTATACTGCCCGGAATCATTCGAATATACAGTCTTTTTAATATCTTCACCTTTATATATCCTTATTTTTGCATTTTCGATATATTGCGTACGATTGTCGGCATTCGCAATGGTTCCTTTGATTATTCCTTCTTTTTCATAAGTACACTCATCTACTACTTGCATATTCTCAAAATGCTTTTTCCATTTTAACGGACTTGAATCTTCGTCCCAAATTTCCCAAGTCATTTTAATGTTCAGCCAATCGTCAATCAATGTGTCTTCAAAAGCATTTAATTCAGCATATAATGTCAAACCGGCATCAAAACAAACCAGTCCTGTCTCTCTAACATTAAGAGAGCCACCTAATCTCGCTCCTGCATTTGCCGAAAAGCTAATTAAATCCTTTTCAAATACTTCAGCAACTATCCCTACTTTCGGACCTACTTTTATCTCTCCCATAATTCCCGCAGAAGTACTGCTTTGAAGCGCACTAATGTTTCGTGGTCTATTGTTCAACACCTGACATCCAAGTGTCCCGGCCAAATTATACTCGAGTTCAAAAGTACCCTGCGCATTCATCACCAGATCAATTTCTACAACAATTCCTATACCATCAACACCAATAATCGGAACTCTTCCTAATGGAATATACTTATACATCATATCATCAGCAAGTACTTTTCCATAATTATTTCCATCAAAATCTTTTCCGAAACCAACCTTTAAAGCAGCATCCTGATTCATTTTTACGTAAGCATTTTTCACATTAACAAATGGTCCTCCACCTGGCAAAAAAGCAAACTCATTAAAATCAATATCGAATTTATAATCTACGGAAGGTATAGACTCTTCAAGAGAATAATCTAAGGACCAATCATTTCCCAAATCTATATCACCCTCTAATACAATCTTTGCCCCAATATTTATCGATGTATCTGGCACATCAAAAGCATCATCCATAAATCCTAATGGCTGGATTCCATTTTCTGCACTATTGTAATTAACACTCACACCTTCAGCTGGTTCAAAGTGAGAAAAGTCCATATAGGCTTCTCCCTCAACATCAATGCTTTCCAAAAACTCCTGTAGCTCAGGAGTCGAATATGTAATTACCAAATATTCTTCCTCGATGATTGTGCTGACAACTTTATACGCTTTAGATGTTCCTATCACAATCGTGGAACCTTCCTGTAAATCCTTCAGCTCGTCCGTCAATAACAATTTTACTGTTGTGCCATTGTCTTCAAATTCAGTTGCTTCATCAAGAACAATTACATCATCCCGGAAATCAAAATTTTCAGAATCACTATCCGGACCAGATCCTCCAACGTTATCTGTCGTTGCATATGTGTCTTCAATTACTGCTAAAATATGATTTCCTTCCGCTTTACTTAACGAGCGTTTTGGATGAAATTTGTTTTCTTCAAGAGATAATAAGCCTGTTTCTATAGCAAGTGCTGCCTCTTTTAAATATATGATATCCCCCGCATCTTCACATTTTATTTCGGTATTGGGCTGATATCCCATACATCGTACCGCAGTAACCGCTGCAAATTCTCTTGTTGCCGGTGCATCTGGGTTAAATGTCTCACTATCAGGAAGCAATATCCTATATGCAACTGCTTTTTCAATTACATTGTAATATTCTGTGTTTTCAATATCAGAATATGAAGGTTCTGTTACTTCACCTATTTCTGGATATCCGCAAGCTTCGACTAATGTCCGAATCCACTCAGCGCGAGTATATTCAATTTTACTTTCTTCATTATTTTCTATCTCGTACTTTACAATTGCTTTAATGGTCAAATTGCGATTTCCAACTTTAACAACCGTATCTGCATTTATAATTTTAATTTCCGTAGCCATAACCTTCATAGGCGCAGCAATGCTTGCACCTATTATAGTCATACATAAGAAAAGTGAAAAAATTTTTTTACATTGCTTTTTCTTTGAAATAAAAGCTATAAGAATTGATACAAACGAAATCATTCCTAAAATAATCCAAAGAATTACTTTGCTACTATCGCCTGTTTTCACATTAGTCAAATTCTGTTTGTTATTATCTGAACCTCCGCTGCCAGACGATGCTGATCCGCCATTAGCAGTATCTGATTTAGCGACAAAAGTAACAGACAATTTTATCTCTTCTCCTGCTTCTAATGAATCCACTTGTTTTGTTAATGGTGTATCATTTACCGTTTCGTAACCATCTGGCACCAAATTCCCCAGAGATACATTCTTTACTGCAAAATTATTTGTATTTTTTACAGTTAAAGTCGCCTCAATTTTCTCACCTTTACTGTATTCTATTTTGTTAGTGGTCAAAGAAACTTCTAGCCCATCTTGAGATGTAGTTGCTGCTAAAACCGGCATTGTTATCATACTAATGCACAATATTAGCGTTAAGAAAAAAGTTGGAATTTTTGTCCCTGCCCTCATAGTAAATCCTCCTTAGTTTTTATTCAAATCGCTCGAACTGAATCATCAAGCGACTCTTCCTCATCCTTGTCAAGTACCTTGAATTCCAGAATAATGGCGGATTCTGGCAATCCCCGTCATAAATGTATGCTCAAGATGCCGTACCGCTTTCTTCCACCAAGCTCTGACAATACTCTGAAACCACTCTACATATTGTAGAATATACCTCTTTTGCATCATTAAACTGAACCAAAATTTTAATATCATCTCTTAATCTACATATCTCAATCTCATTTTTCTCATAATATTCTTCACTTATTTCCATACAAGCCTTAAGATAATCTATTAAATTTTGGTTCTGTGTTCTATAAGGACTGTCTTCTTGCTCCATCATAATTTGAAACTCTTTTACTGTAGTGTGTAATATTTTCAGACTCTCTAAATTACTATCACCAATCCTTTTTTCCCACTTTTGATTTTCCTGCAACAGTTGAGATATCACTGCAATTCTGCTTATATCTTCATTAGTGTTTCCTACATTTAATACATCTATTTTCTCGTCTTTTACAAATCCTTTTAAATATTCTTCATAAGATATTCCCAATATCAAAATCATCTGTAAATCTGCATATGTTTCTGAATACAAGGAAATAAGTTCTTTTACATATGTTTTTAAGCCGTCTTGTTCCTTTAAGATGGTTTCTCCCATAGAAAATACTATGCTTTTCTTTGTCGTCCTGCCTGCCAATCTTGACATTTCACAGACTATATCCTTTAATACTAATTTTGATAAATATTCTTTTTGAATTTGAGTAAGCTTTTGGTCTTTATAAAATCCTTGAATCACAACTCCCTTTCTATTTTCTTTTTTTATAATTTCCGTAAAATAATGATACCTCCCTTCCCTTAACATATCTTCTATTTCTCCAAGAATATATCGCCTTATTTCTTCATGTACCATTATTTCTGCATTAAGCAAATAATCAATAATTCTCTCATTTAAACTTTTCAAATCATTAGAATAATTATCCTTCTCACAATCAATACCATAATTGTTGATAACATTACCTACAATGGTTTTTTGAAGCTCCATAAATACTGTTCCAAATTTAAAATCCTCATGCAATACTTGCTGTAAAATAATATTAACTAAAGTATTAATTATTTTTTCCATTCTTAAAGGACGTTTTCTCAGTCTGCCACCAACAAAATGTGCAATCTCATGTGACATTCTTCTAATGACCGCTTTCGGATTATATAGCGATCTTTCATTTATTGAAACTCTTAGAATCCTGTCACAGGGCATTTCTTCCTCATCATAAGAAATTATTTTTACACTGACTTCATCCGAAAAGCTTGGCGACATAAAAAATGTATATCTTTTCTCCCCCTCCGTCTGCATAATCTCTCTTGTCCTATATATAATAGCTATATAAAAAGCCATAATCTTAGGTGGAACATCATAAAAGATATTACTAAAAGAAGTCGCACGGATGAACTGCCGATCCGTATGCATTGCGCTGTTTACTAATGCATTTAATCCATCAAAATATGAGCAAAAGCATCTATCAAAGTCCTTACTTTTACCTTTAAGCTCTTCTTCCATCTTACTTTCTAAATATTCTAAAAATTCGCAAAACGGTTGGAACATACAAATAACAAAATCCTCCGCAAACCCATTATTTAAAATGCTGATAATCGAAGCACAAACTTCCTTCATTGGAATATAGTAGGAAATATAGCCACATTCTATCGCTTTTTTTTCAAAAACTTTACGTGAATTTTCTATCCTTTGAATTAAAGGCTGATATCGATTAAAGTTACACTTACAGTCCGAATATTCATCTAATAGTGAAACTTTAATAAAAGATTCATATGAATAAAAATCACCAACAGAATTCTGTGTATACTTATCTAATAAGAATTGTACGAACAAAAGCCACCCTATATTTGTACATCTATTCACAATAGATATATCATGTCTTCCCGAAAGCTCAAATGCTTCACTTTTACATCCATTTTCTTTTTCAAAAACGTCTAACTCCTCTTTGAATGCAAGATAGGCGGAATAATTTTGTACGCTTATATTTACAGCGATTTCATAATTTTCATTATTATCTGCGCCAAACAATACTTTGCTATCGTTTTGTTTTTTATGAAAGAAATTTTTAAATACATCCAGTAACTTCTCTTTTTTTAGACCATAAATAGAAAATGTATCTTTGACATATTTCACGTGTTTTTTATTATCATAATTAATCTTAAACAATAATTCCATATACTTTTTTATAGAAATATCTTTTGCCAATAAAATAATCCCGCTATAATCAAGTGTAAAATAATACAAATAATTCTTTTCCGAAAACACTTCTCGTATTCTGTCCAACATGCTATCTATATCATTTCTCCAGTATAATTGCAACATAGAAAAGCATAAAACCAACGAATCCGTCTCCCAAAATTCTTTTATCCTTTTATCCGAAAACCCTAATTTAAAATCTTCCGATATATTTGTAAAAGATTTTATCTCCTGTACAAAAAAATCACTTTGAAAATCGTCTTTTAAACGATAAGAATATTCATATGCCTGTTCGAGCGGATGTTGATATGTATCTCTATTCTCCTCAATTTTTTCTATGCCGATTATATCAAAATATCCTAACGCATAGTACATATCTCCAATTGTACAATCCGCCCTTGCATTTCTAGGAACATTCCACTTTCCAAGCCGTATCGCTCTGCTGTCAATCTGCATTTCCCGCTCCTTCCTCATTAGCATCTTCGGTAGAATAAAAATTAACCATTCCATCTTCCGATACAATAACTGCAATTGCTTTTTTACCTCTTTGGGCAAGATCTGCTATATAAAATTTTGCAGAATTAAATCTTGCCCCACGGCCAGAATCTCGTTTTATTCTCTTGTTCCCTTTGGATGCAAATATCATTCCATAACCATAAGCCCTGCCCTTATGGTCAAGAATCAACGCCCCGTCCACAGTCGTTAATCCGCTAACATATTCCGGTTTTAATACATTCACATCCTTCCGTGTACTCAACATCGTACCTATTGAGCCTTTCAGCAGCCGCTCAATTTCTTTTCTTACAATCTTATTCTCTTCACATATAATCACTAACGTAGTTCCATGCTTCTGTCCAATCGCAGCATTGACAAGGCCCCACAGCTTACTGCCATCGCCATCACACAAACTGCTAAGTTTCTTTTCAAATATATCCTCATAAGTCGTCTCTGGATCAATGTATCTACCGCAACTATATCTAATAATCCTCTCGCTGCCCCAATACATATCCCATACCATATGCTTTATAAAATCTATCCGAATCCAATGCACATTGTTGGAAATACAATCCGCAAAACCATCTAGTTTCCACTCTCCATCGAAAGAAAATGCCAGTGCAAATAGATTTTGTCTTCCTTCACTCTTTGTAATCTCCAACATTTTTCTTATCTTTTTTATATTCGCCCCGCAAAAAGGAATCTTCATAGAATATTTGTTATCTGCGAGTTCAATCAATAGTTCATCTCCTGGAGCAATAAAAAAGCACATAGTCCCTTCCGCTACTGCTCCTTCATAATAAAATGATGAAATTCCAGTAATATCTTCCATATGAAGATGAAAAAAATCCCTCATATACCTTTCAAAAAGATTGCACGCTCCATAATATATACTCTTACCAAAATCTTCTATTTCCACTTCTTTAAGATTGCCCATATTATTTTCGGACAACTCTTCTTCAAAACTTTCTAAAAGAAATGTAGTAAAAAATCTCGGATATTCGTACTCAAACTTCAATTCTAACTTTTTTTCAATTTTCAGGGCTTCATCTATTATTTTCAAAACACCGGGCTTTACTGTACCTGCTCCTTGCTCTTTCTCCTCAAAAGAAACTTTAACATTGGATTTACCATAAAAACAGTCAAATGCACTTTGCAAAACTTTTATAATCTTTATTTCAATGTCTTGTTCGCTCGCTTTTGTACTCATGACATGCTCCTCTTATGCTATTTTTCCCAAAATAAAAAAGCCGCCTTAATCAAGGTTGCTTTTTAGGGATGGATTCATAAATCCTTTTATTTTTATACAGAGCATGACTCTCCTTATCTTTTCTATAATATCTCGAATCCGGATATAATATATCATCAACTGTATCTTCCTTTTTTCTCAAACGGTGCGCAATATTCAACTCCAATATAATTTCCTCTTCCATTACCGCTCAATTGGCCTCCTAAACTATTAATCACTTTTACTAAATGCAAACATGCACTTTACTTCTCAACTGTAAGTCTCCCCGCTCCACACTATCCCCTTGATTTCTGATAATTTTGAATATTTAATAAGTATACCAATCTTCATTATGTTTTATTCTGGAATTAGGCGTACATATTTTATAATATGATAATTCAATTTTCAAGGTTCTGTATCAACGAGGAACTATCTACCTTACTAGAGTAACTATACCACATATGAATGAATTATACAACATCATTTTATCACTTTTTGTTATTTTATCCAATTATCTATTTTATATGCGCAAGATAAATATGTATTGTAAATAAATTTATCTGTATTTTTTATACATTTTTGTATTTAATCACCAATTTTTAATACATTTATTTTTTTATCGTCTACACGTTAATACAGCATATTCCCCCTCTTAACAATCTGTCATCATCTAGTGTGCTGTCTGCATTATATCTGGCAAAACTTCGCAGGATATTCGTTCATATGCAAGGCGGATTTTCGACGGCGTAGCGGTGGCTACGGCTAGAAAATCCAACGCGGCAGATGGGCGAATAGACAAGAAGGTTTGACTGAATATAATGCGGTCAGTACACTAGGTCTTGATAGAAGTAAACCGTATACAACGCCAGTCTTTGCAGTAGGTCCTTTCCATGCTGCTGTTATGTCATTCTGATTTTTTCCTAATACATTATTAACTGAACACTACTGGCTAAAGCGGGTAGGTTCGATTTGCCGCTAAAGCATCCTAAAACTGTCTCCGCCTGTTTCAGGAAATTGATTCTAATTGCCAATTACCGCCTTCTTCATCCTCATTCTGCAGCTGGTCAACATAGTCCAAATATTGCTCCTCTATTTTCACATCCTCTTCCATTCCCAGATCTGAAAAGATTTCTTTTGCTTTTTCAAAATACCCTCTTGCCTCATCATGTTCCATCTTTATAAGCAATGCAAAAGCAAGATTCTCGTATGCGACCGCTGTTTTAGGATGTTGTTCCCCAAACCATTTCTCCGTATAGGTTAACGCCTGGCCCATCAACATGCAATACTCATCCAATGTTTCTTGATCCGATAATGCATTTCCATCCTCGGCTTCTTTTTGATAAAGCTTTGCTAATGCAAGATCAAAATATACATCTCCCATATTATACTGCTTCCGGTCGGGGACGGATTGACAGATGGAAAGCGCCTCCTCCAGATCTTTAATTGCCTGGCCATACTGTCCCCATTCTGTTTCAACGACAGCACGATTTTGCAAAATAGATGCTGTCTCCGCATCTCTCGTTGTATGTTTTTCTTTCAGTGCACTGTTATACCATTCAAAAGCGTCTTTCAAAGTAAAATCATAATCGGAAGTATTATGGTCTGTATTCTGGTCAGATGGGAACGGCGAATTATTTTCATAGGCCACTGCAAAACATATTTTTCCGTGGAAATTCTTAACTGCCGCAACACTATACCATTCATCCCAGCCGTCGTTTTCTTCGATCAGCAGAACGGGGCCTTCGCAATTTTGGCAATCGCTCACCGCCCTGTCATAATCGTCATCGTTCAGGTATACATTCCCCCGAAGAAAATACACATATCCGATTTCGTATTGGAGAAGCTCTTTTTCCTCCCCGCTGATTTCCTCTGCCTCCATGATTCCATTCAAGATTCCCAATGCTTTCGTATATTGGTCAGCCGCATCCTGGAACCGGTACAAGTATCGGTAAGCGATACCAAGGGCATAATAAATCCTGGCTGTGTCCCTTTTTGCATAGTGCATATCTTCATGCTCTTCCAATGCCTTTTCAAAATACTCTGCGGCAGTTTCGAAATCTGCCTGGTTTAAAAATTCCTGCCCCTGGCTGTACAGAGTATTGGAATAGATCAAATCAACAGCCGTTTCACCCATCCCCTGAAATTCATCCTTTTCATTCCGGCTCTGAAATTCATCCTTACTTGGATAGCTTTCTCTCCTCTCCTGTTCGGCCTTGGATTTATCCATCGAGATACCTATTATTCCCAAAATAATGGTTACAACTACGCCCACTACCGCAACATAAACACCAATAATCGCCGCTTTCTGCGATTTTGTCGACAAATCATCCTTCTTTTTCTTTCTTCTATGTTTATCGCTCTTTGATACAGGCTGTTTGATTGATTTTCTGTTTTTATTTGACATTGATTTTCCTCCGAATCCTACCTATCCTACAAGCCAAAAATAAATGTTTTTAAGGCTATCCTATTTTCTTTCCATTTATATAAACACATAATCAAACAAAAAATGACGCAAAAAAAGGAATTTCGACACGAAACCATCGAAATTCCTCCAAATATATCTAAGGCACATCACCATCTACCGGCTAGCTCTTTTTTCACCACAATAAACCTTACTGCTAAAATACTCCCCAACCCCCGCAATAAACCCCAGCACCGCCTCCTTCATCTCCCCCGGAAATGCCGTCAGCACCGGTGCCGTCTCAAAACTCAACACACCCTCATACCCAATCCTCTTTAACCCTCTGATAAATCCCTCCCAATCCGTAGAAGCCCGATTCTCCCTCGTCTTCGTGAACGTAAACGGTATCTGGTGCAAATCCCCAACTCCATCATTATCATGGATATGCAGCGCCTTCACCCGATGCCCAAGCCTTACCAGAAACTTTTCAAAATCAATCCCCACCAAATTCCCATGCCCCGTATCAAAGCAAAATCCCAGCGCCTCCCCATGGTACTTCTCATTAAACCGGTCAATCCGCTCCGCCGCCTTCCCCGCGTTACAGCAAGGTCCCTCCACCACATGCCCTCCCAGCACATCGTACAGGTTCTCGATACAGAGGACAATCCCCCTCTCCTTCGCCATCGGCGCAAGAGAATCCAGGAATCGCTCCGTCTGCCTCCATTCTGCTTCCTCAGACCCAAGGTTCCCCGACAGCTTGAACCCATGCACCACAAGATACCGGCACCCAAAAAAAGCGCAGATTTCCATGCTTTTCGGCGCAACCACATTCCACAGGTAGTCGTTGAGCTCCTTCTTACCGCCAGGGATATACAATGGATAAGGCATATGCATCTGGTGAACCTTCACCCCGGCGGCTTTCGCCCCCTCCTTATGGGGTCGGAAAAACGTCTCCAATTCCGTAACCGTCTGGTCAAAAAAACCATTCAGTTCAAATCGGTACAGCGACGTATTCAGAAGATACGAATTCAAACTAAAATCAACATTAGAAAATCCCACCCTTTTCAGCAGTTCAAATCCCGCTTTCGGGTCCCCATCCTCTACCACGCCCTTCGTCTGTACGCCTATGGAAACCATACCGCTACACCCCTTTCAGCCTGTCAAAATAAAACGACGGCATATATTCATCGTTAAAAAACTCGATATTCTCTACTCCCATCGCCTGTAACTGCCGCTTAATTTCACGGTAATAAATATTACAGATAAAGACCCCGCAATCCTCCGGCAGGTCTTTCATCGCCCCAGGCGGTTTCACCTCAAGGCCGCAGAATACCGTCCCCCATGTCTTTTCATTATTATCACAGGTAAACAGCGGCGGGTATTTCTCCCCGTAGCATTTCATATAATTCCGGCACATGTTCCCTGCGCCGAACAGCACAATCTTCCGGTACTTCTTCAGCAGGTTCTCAATCCCTATTTGCCATTGGAAATAGTCTGCCGTCGCCTTTGCGAGCCTTAGAAGGGGCGGACGCAAAAGCGGGGAAAATGTGACCACCGTGTCAAAGGCATCCAGAATTAACTGCCCGTCAAACCCAATCTCCCTAAGCCCACGCAAAAGCCGCAGCCAATCCGTCCGCGGCTTTCCAAAGCAAGCGCAGGTAAACGGCAGCAGGGAGCCTTCATTCTGCCCGTCGCAATCCCTTAAAACCACTGCTTTAAGCCGCTCCCCTAATGCAAGGGCGAACTCATACATGTCCTGCCCGCACAGGCTTAACACGCCCACGTCCATGCAGAACCCGAAACGCTCCTCCCCGACTTCCTGGTTTAGCCAATCCAGCCACATTGCGGCTTCCTCACCGTCGGAACAAACGCTTCGCACCATCCGGCCATTCCGATTGCGGCACTGATTTTCAAGCAAAATCATAACACCGTTTTCACGGGCCGTCTCTGCCAGACCCAGGTAATACTTTCGGTTTATCCGCCATTCACCTTCCCAGACGGTCCCCGCATTGTCTGAACAAAAAGAATTGG
>CAJTDD010000003.1 GCA_910574885.1 Lachnospiraceae bacterium
ATCCCTGCGTAGAGCAGTAAGACCCCTTGAAGACGACAAGGTAGATAGGGCGGAGGTGGAAGTGCAGTAATGTATGGAGCTGACCGCAACTAATCGGTCGAGGGCATGACCAAAGGTGGATAGGAAAGAGGATGAAATTTCTTGTATGCAGTTTTGAAGGTATATGCCTTCAATGCGTATTTACGCAAGGCCCAGTGGCTCAGTTGGTTAGAGCGCCGCCCTGTCACGGCGGAGGTCGAGAGTTCGAGTCTCTTCTGGGTCGTTGACATAATACATTTAAAGTGCTATAATAGTAAAATGTAGATGTCACTTATATGGGATCTTAGCTCAGCTGGGAGAGCATCTGCCTTACAAGCAGAGGGTCATAGGTTCGAGCCCTATAGGTCCCATAGATTATGGATGGATTCCCGAGTGGCCAAAGGGGGCAGACTGTAAATCTGTTGGCGACGCCTTCGAAGGTTCGAATCCTTCTCCATCCATTAGGATAGTAGAAAGAGTCAACTGTTTGCTGAAACCAAAACGGTTCGAATCCTTCTCCATCCATTAGGATAGTAGAAAGAGTCAACTGTTTATTGAAACCAAAACGGTTAGAAATCTTTTTCATCCATTAGGATAATAGAAATTTTCTTTATCCATTAAGGTATAGATGATGTATCTTGTGCCGATGTGGCTCAATTGGCAGAGCAGCTGATTTGTAATCAGCAGGTTATCGGTTCGAGTCCGATCATCGGCTTGCTTCTAAAGAGAAGCATTTAATAGAATATCGCGGGGTGGAGCAGTCTGGAAGCTCGTCGGGCTCATAACCCGAAGGTCGTAGGTTCAAATCCTGCCCCCGCAATCCGCCCAGATAGCTCAGTTGGTAGAGCAGAGGACTGAAAATCCTCGTGTCGCTGGTTCGATTCCGGCTCTGGGCATTTTGTTTACCTAAAATAGTGAGGGCGTGTAGCTCAGGTGGTAGAGCACTTGACTTTTAATCAAGTTGTCCCGGGTTCGAATCCCGGCACGCTCAGTAAAAATAATCCCGAAAATCTCTTCTTGAAAGATGATTTTCGGGATTATTTTATATGGTCTGCTTCTTAAAACAAGAGTCCCATGGTCTTCTGGCCTTCCTGCTCGGCTTTCTTCTTTTGCAGCATCATGGAAATACTCTGCATCGTCTGCTGGTGTGTCAGTTCTTGAAGTGTCTTTGCAATGTCAGTGTCTCCCATACGGCTCTGGGCTGCAGTAAGATTAATGGAAGCATATCCATTATAATCAATTGCATGTTCCAGAGAATTAGACTGTGCACCGAAGGTGCTGCGATTGCTGGTAACTTGTGTCAAGGCATCATCAATGGCCTGTAAATCAAAATCCTTCGTGACATCGAAGTCTGCAATGCCAAGCGCCTGCAATGTAGAATTGGCTGCATGATTGACAGTAATAGAACCGCCGCCGCCATCCGATACGAGCTGAACACCATTACTCATACTGCCGTCAAGCATATTCATTCCATTGAAACGAGTCTGAGTCGCAATATGTTCAATACCTTGCTTCAACTGCTCGACTTCCTTCTGGATATCTGCCCGATTCATACCATTCAGCGTTGAATTGCTGGCACGTAAGCCTAATTCACGCATTCTTTGCAGATGGCTGGTAATGCTGCCAAGCGCAGAGTCGGAAGTATTCAGCATGTTCGTTCCGTCACCAAGATTCTTCGTACCTGTATTATAGCCCGTCACCTGAGCTTTTTCGTTCTCGACAATCGCCAGTTCAGCGGCGCCGTCCGCAGCAGACATTAACCTGTTACCACTTGAAATATGCCCGTACAAATAAGGGGTTGTGCTGCTTATTGCGGAAATTCTGCTCATCTATATTCCTCCTTTCAGAATTATATTAAGGTGTGCCCTTGGGTATACTTTCATATATAATATCGTACAAATTTTAAAAATGATTACCATTATTTTCATATTGAATGCTATTTTTTGTGAATTGGTAATCTCGTAGTGCCTGTTCTATTTTCATGCGGCCGCGGATACGGATAGGAAGGCATATATCATTTTCAAGGAAACAACAATTGCCTGAAAATTTCACGACATAGTCGGCGTTGACCAGTATCCCCTTGTTGATCAGAATAAAGCGAGGCTCCTGGTGAGTCAGGCAAATAAATTCAGACATCGTCATACGGCTTCTCAGAATGGATTCATCCGTAAGGGTGATGTTCAGGTAGTGTCCGTCAGTGACCGCGGAAATGATATCTCGATATAAAACGGGAATCGTTCTTCGCCCACTGACAATCTCCATGTGTTGAGGATAAGGGAAAAGTACCGACATGGCATCCTGCAAGACTTTCGTCACCCGCTCTTGAGAGATGGGTTTGACAATATATTCAAAGGCGTGGCAGGAAAATGCATCCGGCATAAATTCACTGCTGGATGTCAGAAACACAAGGATACAGAAGTTATCTTTCTGTCTCATCTTTAGTGCGACAGTGATTCCGCTCATTTCTTCCATGTAAATATCCATGAAAACTATGGAAAATTTATTTTTTTCAAATTGGCCGAGAAATGATTCGCCGCTAATGAAAGAGGCAATATCAGTCTGAATTCTGTGTTCTTCACAAAAATCACGGCAGATTTGTACCATTTTATCTAAAAAGATTGGTTCATCATCAACGATTGCAATTTTCAATAAGTCTCCCCTCATTTCTTAGAGTATTAAGGTCGTTCACTATTTTATCATATAGGGAATGTTTTTGCCACAAAATTGATGTTCCTGCCAGAGGGGTTTGCTTTTTCACAAATGAATAATATGATATTAAAGAATACAGATGCATACTTTTGGCAGAAAATGAGGAGGAAATTATTTATGAAGAAAACAATAAAGCGCATAAGGGGTATATGGCTGTCGGTTTGCATAGCAGCTTTTTGTGTGGTCAATGTATACGCTAAAGAGGAGCAAACGCCTGTGGTTTATGACTCGGGAAGTGGATATACGGCAGAGAAGATTACCCATTCCGAGAAAGATGTCATGACGACAGACGGTATAGTAGACTATACAGGGAACGGAACATTGGCCGCAAATTTGGAGAATGGGGAGGGAGACCGCGGACAGAATTATTCCTGGGGGTCGATTGGTTATGGGGATTACATGTATATCGGCACCTGTTATGGTGCATGGACGTCTACATTACAATTTATGAAAATGAACCTTGGGCATAACTATGATGATGCGGTCATGAAGGAAGCTTTGGATACCTACTATCATGGTCATATGTATACAGGGGAGGAAGATGGGGCAGAGGCCTTGGGGATTCTGCTGAAGCTGAACGTTAAGACCGGAGAGGTAAAGATTTTGATGTCCAAGGAACTGACAGGACAGAATACAATTTTTCGGAATGCCGTGGAATTTAAGGGAAAATTATATTTCTGCGGCGCCGTGAATACCATACCTTGTATCTATCAGGTGAATCCGCAAACAGATGAATGTAAGCAGGTGTATGCTGGCATGACGATGGAGGAATATATGGAGGCATACAAGAAAGGCGTGTCTGTGGGAATCCGGGGAATGTGCGTGTATGAGGATAAGCTGATTGTCAGTTGTATCAATACCGACGGTGCAGTGATTTGTGAGTCGGAAAATCCCACCGACCAGCAGTCCTTCAAAGTTATCGCCACGGATGAGGAGCTGTTCCATTATCCTGCATACAATTACTGTGACAGTATTTATGGAGGCTCTATTTTCGACATGACACAGTATGGAAAGAGCTTGTATGTTTCTATCTGCACCGGTAAACCGGAAAATGCGATAGATGAGAATACCATGCAGCCTTTTGGGATTGTGCGGGGAGATGTACAGGAGGACGGAAGCTGGAAATGGACGAGCGTCGTAGGCGACAAGGAAAATGACGGGGCGAAATATACATTTGGCATTGACCCGGAACGGACACGAAGCGGGGCTGCGAACCTGATTTCATTTGGCGGCTATCTCTATATCGGGGAATATAATGACGAGGAGATTGCGGTAGAAAGGATGTTGTTCGATAATGATTTTACATTTATGAATCTGAATTTTGAGCAGCCTGTAAATTTCTACCGGATGGACGAAGACGAGAATGTAGAGCTGATAGTTGGGGATGAGGATGAAATGTTCCCGGAGGGCGGCCTGTCCGGAATGGGCTCCGGATTTGGATGCAATGAGAATCAGTATATCTGGAAGATGGTGGAGTACGACGGGAAACTCTATGTGGGAACATATGATGCAAGTAGTTTTTTACTTCCGTTAGATGAGTATATGAATGATGAAAATGCAGACCAGGATTGGAAAGACAAAGTAGATGGTTATGTAGAGAAGTTATGCAGCGATTATCAGGGAGTTCCTGAGAGCGCCGTTACATGTGGGGAGTATTTAGATAAAGCGATTTTTGGATTTGACTTGTATGTGACAGAAGACGGTATTCATTTTACAAAAATTACGGATGATGGTTTTGGGGATCCTTATAACCATGGATGCCGCGCGTTTGGTATTACGGATGAAGGATTGTTTGTGGGTACGGCCAATCCTTTCTATGGGACGCAGGTGTGGAGGCTCAGTGAAAATGCGGATTTGGAAAAAACGGATGGGGGAGATGAGATACAGGATGACGTGGATGCAGTAAATGATAGTGACAAAACGGACAGAGGAAACATAGGTATTCTTGTAGGAGTACTTATAGCCGCAGCAGTGTTTCTGTTGGCTGTTTATAGAAAAAAGAAACAGAAATAGTCAGAAGATGTTGACAAGATTTGTAAATTCGTATATATTGTTTATCAGATAAAAGGGAGTAACTTGCGTATCCCGGACTGCCGGGACGTTTACGATGTCGTCAGTACGATGATAGACCATCCGTATCGTAATGAAATGGTGAGACTTTTATTGCATAGTTCTGTGCAATAGAAGTCTCTTTTTTTTATTCTAATGCCTGTATTGATTAAAATATGGGTATGCTATGAATTAAGTAGGCATATTGGCCGTAAGAGATTAGGACGGCAATATCCTATATTGAGAAAAAGAGATTTCTATATGCAGGAACGTAGGTCATGGATTTTTATAAATGCCAGGAAAGAGAGGAAATGTTTATGCTGACGAATGAACAGGCGAGAAGAAATCAGGAGAAATTTGGGTTAAATGAACTGACAGCAGGGAAGAAAAAGAGTACGTTCCGGATATTTCTGGAGCAGTTCAAGGATTTTCTTGTTGTCATTTTAATGGCCGCGGCTTTTGTTTCGGGATTTTTGGGAGATGCTGAAAGCGCGATTGTCATTCTTGTCGTGATTACCATGAATGCCGTTCTGGGAACGGTACAGACAGTGAAGGCAGAGCAGTCTTTAGACGGATTGAGGAAGTTGTCTGCGCCTGCGGCCAAGGTAATGAGGGACGGTGTGCTCAGACAGATTCCTTCAAGGGAGGTTACGGTGGGTGACGAGGTCATAATCGAGGCGGGAGACTGTATCCCTGCCGATGGCCGGTTACTGACTTGTGCTAGTTTAGAGGTGGATGAGAGTACGCTGACCGGCGAGAGCCTTGCCGTGGAAAAATCTCTTGATGATCCTCCTTGCGGGGCGGCGCTTGGAGATCAGACAAACAAGGTATTTTCCGGAAGTTTTGTCACTTACGGCAGAGGAACTTATGAAGTGACGGATATCGGCATGAAGACGGAGGTTGGAAAGATTGCAGGGCTTTTGAATACGGCTTCGGAAAAACGGACGCCTTTGCAGGTAAGCTTAGATGAATTCGGAAAGAAATTGTCGGTTATTATATTGGTGTTCTGCGGGATACTTTTTGTAATGAGCATCTTGCGGGGCGGTTCTGTGGTGGATGCATTTTTGTTTGCGGTCGCGCTTGCAGTTGCGGCGATTCCTGAGGCGTTAAGTTCAATCGTCACGATTGTATTGTCGTTTGGTACGCAGAAAATGGCGAAGGAGCATGCTATCATAAGAAAATTACAGGCTGTGGAGGGGCTTGGCAGCGTGTCGGTCATTTGCTCGGATAAGACGGGGACTTTGACCCAGAATCGGATGACCGTGGAAGAGTATTATGTGGAAGGTGAGAAGATTTCCGCGGGAGAAATTGATATGAAGAGGCAGGGGCAGGAGTTACTGCTTTTGTGCAGTATCCTTTGTAATGATTCGTCCAATACGGACGGGCAGGAAATCGGCGACCCGACAGAAACGGCTTTGGTTAATCTTGGAAAACGGCTTGGCGTGAGCGCGGTGGATGTGCGGAAGCGGTATCCGAGAGTGTCGGAGATTCCTTTTGACAGTGACAGGAAACGGATGTCTACGGAGCACTGTATGGATGGTCAGAGAGTGATGATTGTAAAGGGAGCGGTGGATGTACTGCTCAATCGTATGGACTTTGTCTGGGACGGTGCAAGGAGAAAATTTACCGAGGAGGACAGAGAGAGGATTGAGGCGCAGAATTTAGAATTTTCCCAGAACGGGTTGCGGGTGCTTGCATTTGCCTATAAGGAAATACAAGAGGAGCGGGAGTTGTCTTTGGATGATGAGGAGGGACTGACTTTCTTAGGATTGGTTGCTATGATGGACCCGCCCAGAGAGGAATCAAAGGAGGCAGTGAGCAGATGTATCCAAGCGGGGATTAAACCGGTGATGATTACGGGCGACCATAAGATTACGGCGGCGGCTATTGCGAAGCGGATTGGGATTTTGGAGGATGAGTCGGAAGCCTGTGAGGGCGCTGTGATTGAAAATATGACGGATGATGAACTTCAGGATTTTGTGGAGGGGATTTCTGTGTACGCCAGGGTTTCTCCGGAACATAAGATTCGGATAGTCCGCGCATGGCAGAAGAGGGGAAATATTGTGGCTATGACCGGCGACGGTGTGAATGACGCGCCGGCTCTGAAACAGGCGGATATTGGCGTCGCTATGGGAATTACGGGGAGTGAGGTGTCTAAGGATGCAGCTTCCATGGTTCTGACGGACGATAATTTTGCTACGATTATTAAAGCAGTGGAAAATGGGAGGAACATCTATCAGAATATTAAGAATTCAATCCAGTTTTTGCTCTCTGGTAATTTTGCAGCGATTCTGGTGGTATTGTTTGCGTCAATAGCCGGGCTTCCTGTGCCGTTCGAGCCAGTGCATCTGTTGTTCATTAATCTTCTGACAGACAGCCTTCCTGCTATTGCGCTGGGGCTTGAACCACACAGGGCAGAGGTCATGAGGCAGAAGCCAAGAGATGTAAAAGAGTCTATTCTGACGAAGGACTATCTGTTTGGCATCGGGACGGAAGGGTTGTGTATTGGGGTGACGACGGGGATTGCATTTTTGATAGGGTATCAAAGCGGCGGCGCTGCGGCTGCCAGTACGATGGCATTTGGGACGCTTTGTGCAAGCCGTCTTGTGCATGGATTCAACTGTAAATCACCAAGGCCGGTTGTATTTTCTGCGGCATTATGTAATAATATTTATTTAATCGGTGCATTTTTAATTGGCGTTGTACTGATAACGGGCGTGTTGATAATTCCGGGGCTGCAAGGGATATTTAAGGTGGTCACGTTGGGATTGGGGCAGCTATTGACGGTGTATGGGCTGGCGTTTTTGAACCTGCCTGTGATACAAGCGGTGAAGTGGATGAAAATACACTAGATAAGGGTAGGAGGTTTATATGGAATTAAGTAACGAGACGGTCAGGAAGATAAGGGGATTGATTGTATTTACGGCGCTGGTTACGGCGTGTCTGTGGAAATATGATGTGGTAGTCAGGGCATTGGCTTTTGTGTTTCACATTATTTTGCCGTTTGTCTTAGGAGGCGCGATTGCGTTTGTTCTGAATGTGCCGATGAATTTTGTGCAGAGGAATCTTTTTAATGAGAATAAGATGAAGGGAAAAAAACGGATGCAGAAGCTGGCGCGCCCGGTCAGTATGTTGATTGTCATCTTTGGCGTGATAGGCATTGTCGGGATTGTGATGTTCGTGCTGATTCCGCAGCTTGGGACTACATTTGCCAATCTGGGCGCAAGTATTCAGGAGTTTATCCCTAAGGTGCAGGAGTGGGCGGAGGATATCTTCCATAATAACCAGGAGATTATGGAATGGGTGGACAGTCTGGAGTTTGACTGGAATAAGGTTATGGAGACAGGGATTAATTTCTTCAAAAGCGGCGCCGGCAGTGTGCTGGATTCGACGATTACGGCGGCGAAGAGTATTGTAAGCGGTCTAACCACTTTCTTTATTGCATTTGTATTTGCGATTTATATCCTGCTCCAAAAAGAAAAATTGGGTTTGCAGGCAAAGAAGGTGCTGTTTGCATTTGTAAGGAGAGGGCGCGGTGAGGCGGCTATGGAAGTGCTGTCGTTGACTTATAATACATTCTCTAGTTTCCTGACGGGGCAGTGTGTGGAGGCTGTGATTTTGGGCAGTATGTTTGTTGTGTCTATGGCTGTGCTTAGGCTTCCGTATGCGCTGCTGATTGGGATTCTGATTGCATTTACTGCATTGATTCCGATTTTTGGGGCGTTCGTGGGATGTGGAGTCGGGGTGTTCATGATATTTATTGAAGACCCGGTTAAGGCGATGATTTTTGTCGTGCTGTTTCTGGTGCTGCAGCAGGTTGAGGGAAACCTGATTTATCCCCATGTGGTGGGGAATTCTGTGGGGCTTCCTTCTATCTGGGTGCTGGCAGCAGTCAGTGTCGGTGGAAGCCTCATGGGGGTTGTCGGGATGTTGATATTTATACCGATTGTGTCTGTGGTATATGCATTGTTTAGGGAGGTTGTGTACTTAAAATTGAAGCAGAGAGAGATTACGCCGGAGGAAGTAGAGAAGATTTAATCAGGATTTGGAGGGATACTGACGATGAAATTAAAGAATATTTTGATTGTTGTGAAAGATATTGAAAAATCGAAACAATTTTATCACGACTTGTTCGGTCTTGATATGATACTTGACAATGATGGCAATATGATTTTAACGGAAGGTCTTGTGCTCCAAGATGAAAAAATATGGAGAAAGTTTTTGGGACGAGATATTATTCCAAAAAACAATTCTTGCGAACTGTATTTTGAAGAACAAGATATAGAAGCATTTATTGAGAAAATGGAAAAACTATATCCCGGAGTTCAATACGTCAATGGGCTTATGACCCATAGCTGGGGACAGAAGGTGATACGGTTTTATGATTTAGACGGTAATTTGATTGAGGTAGGAACGCCTATGTAATGCGGCCGTTTAAATTATGAGAACCAACTGAATTTGAAAAAGTATGGATTTAATGATATGTTTCCACTTTTGCTATTTTACATGCCACAATCATGACATATGAGGGTGTAAAAAAGGTGTAAACCCACCAAAAAAGAGGAATGAGTGCTTGTCCACCCATTCCTCTTAAAAACCCTTATATTACGCAAGTTTCTTCTTAGCCGAAGTATCTCTTCAACAGACCCTCAAACGCTTTTCCATGTCTAGCCTCATCTCTAGCCATCTCGTGAACGGTATCGTGAATTGCATCCAGGTTCGCAGCCTTCGCTCTCTTAGCAACGGCAGACATGGCAAGGCTTCCGAGGGTCTGTTAAAGAGATATGTGTATCCACTTTTTGACTTTTTCACTAGCTCTACTAAATATGAGTATCCACCTTATTTCCACTTTTGATATTTATATAGAAAAAGAGATACCGAAGCACCTCTTAATCATCAAGCTATGCAACTTTCGTATAATTGATTACTGAAATCTCCTGCATGAGCTGTTTGGCTGTATTTACTAATTTTTCTAATTGGCGTGCGGTTTCATCTGAATAATACTTTGCGCCGCACTGCTCGCATTCTTCACAGGGGACATTTTTAATAATGATTAGACAGCCATTGCAATCTACAGCATGGATTGTTATAGATTCTGTTAAATCATTACTCTTACAATACATGCACATTTATCTATCCTCATGTTTACGAAACACTCATATTTCTCTGTGTGTTACGTTTTTTTGCCGCTTCTTCTATATTTCACCATAAAATACTTTCTAGCTCTTTTTGTAGTTTTGGTAAATCATCTGTTATGGTATCCCATACGATTTTTAATTTGATACCATCATAGCCATGGACAATACGGTTCCGCATTCCATATATCTGTTTCCATGGGATTGATGGAAGCTGTTTTTTTATATCATCACTAAGGGAAGTCTTTGCCAGTTCGCCAATCTGCATCAGATTAAATACACAAGCTTCAACACGCATATCATCTTTTTGGAAATCTTCAAAATCTGTACAGCATCCACAATAAGAAATGATTGCTGTTATATGTTTGTGTATCTTGGTCAAAACCTGTTTGTCTTTATTATCCATAAATAAGCACTCCATTCTTTTTAATCTCATTATCTATCTCGGAATCTGGAACGACTTCGGAGCGGTCAATCAAATCAACGGGTTTTTCCAGAAAAGTGACCACATCTTCCAAAAGGCCGTAAAAAGCAAGGCCATGAAGTCCGCTGTCCACCAATATATCAATATCGCTTTTTTCTTGCGGTGTGCCCTTTGCATAAGAACCAAATAAGATAGCCCTCTGGACGTTATAGTTTTGGAATATTGGAGATAAAATATCTTTTATTTGTTCTATCGTATAGATTGTATCTACACCTTTCATAAACGCACCTCCTGTGTGTTACGGTTTTTTGCCGCTAATCGGAATGCTTTTTCCATTGCAGGCGTAAGTTCGGGAGAATCTTCATCAAATACGATTTCTCTCTTTGTCGCTTCTTCTATCTGTTTGATTTGTTCCTCTGTTGGTTTTTTGTTTCTATCCAAGGTAACTGTTTTAATCTGTTTCATAATATTCTATGATTGATATAGCTTGTCTATTTGCTCTAATACTTCATCCGTTATCGGTACACCATGGTTTTGATAATCTTCCATCTGGTCGCCGTAGGCAGATAAGATGTCCACAAGATTAAATAATATTTTCTCTGATATATCCTTGCCGCCGCTCTGGTTCTTTATTGTCTGCTTTGGTACATTCATTCGGGCAGAAATGGTTACTGGATTAATGCCGAGCTTTTCTATCTCTTTTAAATACCTTTTGACAGTTTGCGGAGTTCCTAAATCTGTTATGTTACCATTTTCAACTTGCTCTAACACTTTTGCTATCCCATGTTTTTTTACAACTGCTTCAATAACTTTTTTTAATCGCGCTTTTTTACTTTTGGTATAGCCGCTGTTATCTATTATGTTCATTGCACGGTCATATGTTACATAAATGCCTTTGCCTGTTAGCTTGCTGACATAATACTCCAATACATAGCGTTCAATCTCTGGTGTCACCAGATATTGTAATTCTCTGCCTTTTAAACCAACTTTACTAACAAGCGTATTGAGTTTGCTTTTTTTGACTTGTACTTCGATTCTAAGAAAATTATAATCTGTATCAGGGTCACATTCAAGCTGTCTTTTTTCTAATTCCGTTTGCTTATGGTAAATATTGATATTTAAGCTCTTACCCTTATAATAAATATAACTTAAATCAGCGTTATAAGTATTTGTGTTGGCTTTGCTGTCAGAATCATTTGATGATTCATCATTAGGTATTTCCGCTAAGAAATTCTCGATATCTGGCATATCTGGTTCTTCATCAGAAATTGTTATGTTGTTCTCTGATAAATCAGGTTCATCATTGTCATAATAGTTACGTTCAAAAGAACCTGTCCGCAAGCTGTAGCCTTAATCAATAAGCTTTAAATACTGTTGATTCATTGTATGAAGGTCAAATGTAAAATCAATCCTAGCGGCTTTAAAAGAATTTAATTCAAGCCATTGTTCGTTTAACTTTTCCTTCCTGTTAAACGAATGATTTCATCAAATGTGTCTCTTGAAATCATTTTTGATAATTCAAATGTATGCACCATTTTCTTTTCCTCCGTAAGAGTATAGTATAATCATATCACATATGATTAAATAAAGCACGTATTATTCTGACTAGATGTCTATTGAAACCAACCGTATCTTTAGTGGTCTAACGACCAGTAAACCCAGTATTTACAAGGCTTTCAGGACATGCACCCCCTCTACACCCCTGCTCTACTGCCTAACGGCATATCTATAGTATATCCTGCCTGCTAAGACTTATTGTGCCAGATTTACTATGCTATGTCTTACATGTATAGGTGTTGTAGATGTATATCTTTTAAAAGCATTGCAGACTGTTGTAATCTGGAATCTACTCTATCTGGCATGAAATGGGAACAAGAACAATGAGACTTTTTATGTCGGTTGTATCTGGATACTGCTCAAATTCAGATGTCGATTAAACAGACATCCGAACTACTATGGAAAATAACGCCGCTAATAACGATTGTACGGTAACAGGCAAAATAGCAGGAGTAAGTCACTTTAAAATATGTTAAAAACTGTTATGTGCTATAAAATAGTGCTATGAATCATGGACTGCTTTATCCGAATGTTATTTTAAATTAGGAATCGGCTGAGGGTTCAGCCAATTGATAAGAGCTACTACAAATAACTTACAATAGCTTACAAATGAAAAGAGGTACGCCGCTAAAACGTACCCCTTGTAGGGTTATATTACATTTTTATTTCATTACTAATTTTATTATACTTATTAAGTAGATACTTAGCCGCTACCCGCTTGTAATCTTAAAATTCTATTTTATCCAAAATGGTGTTTGCCATGATGGCGTATTCATGCCATAAATAAAAATATCCTGCTTGTCCATTTTTTAATTCATTCATGGAATGTAATTGTTCTTTTTTCTGGAACCTTTCTGTAAAAATGGGATATGTACCGTTCCATGGTTTAAAGGCTGTTCCTGCGAAGTGAAGAATTGCAGGAGAATAATTAGGTTTTTCATTCATTCTGTCATAATACCAAAGACAGAAATTATAAGGCATATACCATAAATTCCGTATTTCAGGAAAACCATAATATCGTACATCACCTACAAATGTTGCAGATAGAAGTCCTTGGTCTCCCCAATAGATATTATGGTTATCATCTCCAAAGAGTTCTCGGAGCTTTAGAGATAAATATTGATAATCCGCTAACGTTCTTTCATCTTTCCTCATCTTGTCCAAATTCATCATGTATGAACCTGAATTAAAAATTCCTCTCAGGATTCCAGGAAGTCCTTCTTTCCAATCCCCTAAGTCATCCGCACTAAATAGTTCCAGATTTCCATTATATGGCTTATACCTTGAACCCGTCGCCACAAGGCTTTTTCCTTGAAAATCATAATGATAATATGGAGCGATGTCACCGACTATCAGAGTGTCACCTGCGTCAAGATATAAAACCCTGTCAATTTCATCAGGCAGAAGCAAATGAGAGCATAAAGAATAATATGCTTCGCCAGTCTATCCAGTTCCATATTCAGCCAATTCTGAATAGACCTCTGCATGTGGCACTAAAATCTCACGAAAATGAATCTTACAATTCTCCAGTTCCTCACATAGAGCTTCTAACATTTCTATGTTATTCCGACTGACATGGCTGTGGAGAAAAAAGAAATCAATGTCTGCGTCCTTTAGATTATGCGCCATTGCTGTAAGTCCTACCGCTACATAGGGCACTGTATCCTCATCAATCTTCATTTTTGGCATATGGATTTTGGTGTCCTTATTCTTACAGAGTTTGTCGTACTGCTCTGCATTTAGATAATTACGAGAATAAGCCTGACCGAAGATAAGATAAAATATTTTCAGAAATGATTCTGTATAGCTGTATGCCCTGTTTTCGGTGTAATACAGTTCTGCAAGATAATCATTGATTTCAGCGACAGAAATATCATCTACATAACGTTTACCGAACTTAGATTTGATATGGTTATTCCATAGGCTGTCTTGTTTAACGATAGTAGCATACGCCTTTCCTGCTCTCCCAAACTCACAATATTCATCATAGACCTCACTGACCTTTTTTCTTGGTCGTTTTACTTGTGGAGCGGCGGCACTAACTTTTTCATTCACAATTGCTTGCTGACGTGCTTTTACGGCAGAAGTCTTTGTTTTGAATGGATTACCAAATTCATCTGTTCGGCGGCGTTTTTCTTTTGTTGTACCGTCAATGTTGATTTTGAAGCGGTAAGCCCAATAACCATTATCCAATTGATAAACACCGCTGTCTTTCTTGTTGCTCATGTTAATTTCCTCCTTTAATGAATGGGGGAAATAAGGTAGGATTTAGGGTATCCACTTTATGGAAATTGTAGAAGTGAAATAAGAAGAAGGGTATCCACTTTTTTACCACTTTTGGTATGGGAATCCCTTGTTTTAAAGCAAAAAAGAGGACAGACAACAACCTGTCCATCCTCTTAAAAAGCCTTATATTACGCGATTTGCATCTTAGCCGAAGTATCTCTTAAGAAGTCCCTCGAATGCTTTTCCGTGTCTTGCCTCATCCCTTGCCATCTCATGCACGGTATCGTGGATCGCATCCAGGTTCGCAGCCTTAGCTCTCTTAGCCAGATCGAATTTACCAGCCGTTGCGCCGTTCTCAGCGTCAACTCTCATCTCAAGGTTCTTCTTGGTGCTGTCTGTAACAACTTCTCCAAGTAACTCTGCGAACTTAGCAGCATGCTCAGCCTCTTCGTAAGCTGCCTTCTCCCAGTATAAACCAATCTCCGGATATCCTTCTCTGTGTGCAACTCTCGCCATAGCAAGATACATACCAACCTCTGTACACTCGCCTTCAAAGTTCGCTCTTAAATCAGCAACGATGTCCTCGCTAACGCCCTTAGCTACGCCTACAACGTGCTCAGCAGCCCATGTCTTCTCGCCAGCCTGCTCCTTGAACTTGTCAGCTCCAACGCCGCACTGTGGACATTTCTCCGGTGCAGAATCTCCTTCATGAACATAACCACATACTGTACAAACAAATTTTTTCATAGCAAATCTCTCCTTTTCATATTATAAATATATTTTTAATATCAGTAACAATTACTAATATTAAACTAACATAGATATTGAAAAATGTCAATCACTAATTATTAAAATTATCCTCATCAGTGTCAACTTTATTGGATTCGTCTTCCTGAGATTGATTCAGTTGATTCTCACATTCCTTACAGACTCCATAGAACAAAGTCGTGTGGGAATCGATTGTTCCTTCAAAATGCTGATTGGCAAACTCTGTGATGGACTGGGTATGCTGTTCTTCAAGGGAAAGGTCGTAGACCTTGCCGCAGGAACGGCATAATACATGGTAGTGAGGGTCAACCCGTCCATCGAAGCGATCCCCTCCGTCAGGAGTAGAAATCTTGATGGCCTCGCCCATATCTGCAAGAAGGTTCAGATTACGGTATACGGTGCCAAGACTGATATTCGGAAACTCTTTCCGAACCTGCATATAGACAGTATCTGCAGTAGGATGTTCCAGAGTGTGTTCCAAATAATCTTTGATTGCGGCACGTTGTCTGCTGTATTTCATATTTGCCATCTGTATGCTCCTTTCGATAATAATAATGGTTATTGAAAGTAGTATAATTCAGCGTATGGCATTTGTCAACGAATAATTTAAAAATGTAACAATTCGTAATAATTGATTTGGAATATAATGTAAGTATATCCAAAATTTATGCGGAATATGGCGGATGAATTTTGAATAAACTGGGTTGACACTGGGAATATGGATGATATAATAATAACGTAACATATGTAACAATTCTGTAATATTTACGAAAGATAAGAAAACATAAAGGAGGGAGTTTATGGATTCTATTCTGAAAAAAGGATTGTTCCTAGTTACTACAGCAGGAGCTATAACAGCATTTCCAGCTACGGCGTATGCTTCAGATACAGCAACCGATGACGTGATGCCGCAGATGGGGATTGAAGAGGTACTGAATAGCTGCTACTCATCTGATAAAGAGATTGAAGTAGAAGATTATCTGGTGCCGACAGAGAAGGGTGAGTATTTAGATATGGCGTTTGCCAATGTCGACACGTTTCTTTATATAAGAAGCGAACCGACAAGAGAAAGTGAGTGGGTAGGCAAGTTGTATCCCGATTATGCCGCAAAGATTCTTGGACCTGTGGGAGAATGGACAAGGATTGAATCCGGCAGTGTGACCGGCTATGTGTGTTCCGAATATATTATAGTCGGGAACAGTGCAGAGCAGAAGGCACAGGAGATGGTACAAAGTTCAGAAGCCGAAAACCCGACGGATGCATTTACTTATGCAGAATCTAAGGAAGAAGAGGAAGCAAGGCTTGCAAGGGAAGCCGAAGAAGCTGCATTAAGGGCGCAGGAGGAAGCAGCGGCGAAAGGAGGAACCGGACAGGCTATCGTGGACTTTGCATGCCAGTTCATTGGCAATCCTTATGTGTGGGGTGGGACAAGCCTTACGAACGGAGCGGATTGTTCAGGGTTTGTTCAGTCAGTGTTTGCGCATTTTGGAATCAGCCTTCCGCGGACGACGAGGGATCTTGTCAGCGTTGGAACGCCGGTCAGCTATGAAGAGGCGATTCCGGGCGACATTATTCTCTACAGCGGCCATGTAGGGATTTATATGGGAAATGGACAGATTGTAAATGCAATCAACAGCGCGCAAGGGATTGGGATATTGCCTGCCACTTACACGAGTATTGTAACAGTAAGAAGACTAATCTAAAATATACAGATTATTTCAATTGAGAAGAAAGTCCGGGAAAAAGATCCTGGGCTTTTTATCTTGTCGAAACTTAGAAGGCGGACTATGCAATTTGTTCAAAAATGTAAAATTATGTAAAAAAATGGAAATTTTGTTTTTCCAAGTTTTCCACAATGAAACAGCCAAAAAAGGTGGAAAAACCACGGTTTCTTTTATTTTATCCACATTTTCCACATTAATTGCGGTGGATTTTGGGGATTACTAAGAGGAATGAAAAGAACGAGTGTTTTGTGAAGTTATGATAAAAATAGAGATTTGTCGAAAAAAATGGAAAAATGGGTTGACATTCGAGAAGTCAAATTTAAGCAAGAAATTATCCGAAAATGTTTACACAATGATAAAAAACGATTATAATGGAAATACTGAAGAGAAAAGGAGGCGTTAGGAATGGCACAGGTTTCTAAAGACATGACTTTTGGTCAGCTTCTTGAGCAGTATTATGAGAAGTGTCCGAAGATTGTGGAAGTTCTGATGGAAGCAGGAATGGGCTGTATCGGATGTCCGCACTCCCAGATGGAATCCATCGAAGAAGGAGCAATGGGACATGGGATAGATCCGGATTTATTAGTTGAAAAACTCAATGCGACGATTCAGGCGGCAGGTTAGTATGCCTGCAATTATTGCGGGATGCCCGGATGTGTATATCTTAATGGGTATATCTTAATTAATATAGAAGGGACTGCCAAAGTATAGATTGACGAATCTGTACTTTGGCAGTCCCTTCTTCATGGCAAAATACTGCCGGTGACTGCTGGCGCAGGTAATCAGACTGCTGCAAGCGTCCGGACTGCGTCTGAAACAACCATATCACAATGCTCCTCCAAAAATGCCAGAGTAGCTCCTGATGATACTTCCATTGAACCATATTCTGATAACATATTGCAGATACGGTTAAAATCGTTAATCGAATGGTCTGACTGTGTCATAGCCAGAATATAAACATCTTCTTCCGGATCTTTATATAATGTATTGGAACCAGAGTAAATGGAACTGAGCAAATGTACTGCTTTCAGAACGCTGTTCATCGTTGGGAACGAGAACAGGCGCAGAACATCCTTAGGCGGCTGTGCAGGCGCTTCTTCTTTTCCGTCCGGTACAACGGAATTACCGAACTTTTCTTTCACCTTATCGAGTAATTCCAGTAATGTATCAGCCCCTTCTAATTTATTAAGGACTTCCTTCCTCGAAGCATCCCATTCGCTTCCGGGTGACGGTGCGAACTTAGAAAAGCGGGTATCCAGCTCTTCGGGGTCTTCGACCTTGGTAATTACCAACACGATGGAGTCGGCAGAAGCAGGAATCGCCTCAATCATCAGAGGCAGGTCTTCAGCTTCAAAACCAAACTCGAAAGCGGCTTGTTGCATCATATCGCGGAAAAGTGACTTAGCTTTCTCGGTTCCATAGGCCAGTTCGCTTAATTGAAGATGGCGGGCAGCAAGATCTGCACGAGTCAAGGTGCAGCGGATCTGATTGTCGTTTAATTTTTCAATCTTCATATTCATCACTTCCTTCTAATGTAGTATAGCATAGAAAACCTTGAATGTTCAATAAAATAAGTATAAACTAAAAAAGTGCTTGCGTAAAGAGTTTTTATCGATTATAATATACAATATTAGAAGATAGTTTTCCCTGATGACTACGTTCTTAGAACAGAGGAGGGAGAATTTCTTAAATTAAATTTATTTCACATACAACGAATCTATGAATCTATCAGAGACAGATCAGAGAAGAATCTGAAAACAGCCGTTTCGGGCAATTTTCACATGAACTATTAACATTGTATCAGAATGCCGGGACTATCTTCTATATCATATTGAGCTGTGGCGTATAAAGGAAATTGTATCACGGCATCTCCTTTTATCATTATATGCAATCTCAGCCGTAGTTATCAGCCGGCATATATAAGGAGGTAAGACGTGGGGGATGAAGTTGATTTACAGAAGATGTTCAAAGAATTGACAGGATATGAGAAAAACCGGGTAGACCTGAGGATTGACGGGATACCGGCGAGTCCCATGCAGATTGTTCAGGCGCATGTAGTGCGCGAGGAGCCTGCTTATATGAGAGATTATGTACTGAATGAAAATGGCGATGTCAAAGAGCTGTGGTTTACCAGAATTAAGAGTAACCGATAATGGAGAATGTGTACGGAATGAAAAAGCGATATCAAAAGGGTTGTGTTTTACCTGGATTAGAAGTAACTGATAATGAGAAATTTGCGAATACCCCGTAAAAAACAAGAAAATGTCGAAATAAGTAATGACGTGCGCCGAGGGTTTTGCTATAATAAGGTCGAGTAGGAGGTGCAGCATGGAGCAAAAAGGCAGAAGAAGCCGCACAACTTCAGACCGCAGAGGGAATACAGGCGTATTAAGGCCTAAGAATATAGATGGCACAGGAAGCCGTATTTCAGCAGAAGATCAGGCAGGGAGACAGAAAGTTGAAGGACAGGAGCCGGTAAGGAGCCAAGGGCAGGAATTTTACAGACAGCCGGCGGGCGGGCAGGATGAGAAGACCTTCGGGAGGCAGAGAAGGTCGAATCAGCCGTTCGGAAGGCAGAGGCAGGATGAACAGTCCGTGGGAAAGCAGAAGGCGGAGAGCCAGCCGTTCGGGAAGCAGAAGCCAGAGAGCCAGCCGTTTGGAAGGCGAAGGCAGGACGAAGAAGCATCTGGAAGGCAGAAGGCGGAGAGCCAGCAATTTGGGAGGCATAGGCAGGACGAACATTCTGTCGGAAGGCAGAGGAGGTCGGACCAGCCATTCGGAAAGCAGAAACCGGACGAGCCGTCTGCGGGAAGGCAGAGGCAGGATGAACAGCCAACCGGAAGGCAGAGGCAGGATGGTCCAGGCATCCGGAGACAGCAGCCCAGAAGACCGGGGAATGGAAGGCCTGCGATGAGAAAGCAGCAGTCCAGGAGGCGAAGAAAGCGGAATCTTGGAATTAAGGTTGCCGCCCTGGGTATATTCGTGGCCGCAATCGTTACAGCAGCATTTTTATGGAAAAAATATAGTCCTTCAAAGGAAGAATATGATTTGAATAAATATTATGGGATTGAGAACGAAGGACAGTTAGCGATTACGGTGGACAATCAGGTTGTCGAGCCTCATGGAATGATTGCGGACGGCAAGGCTTATGTCCAGTATGAGATTGTAAGGGATTATATCAACAGCAGATTCTACTGGGATTCCAACGAGAATGTCCTCCTATATACCCTTCCTAAGGATATGGTCACTGTGGAAGTAGGGAGCAAGGACTATAATGTATCCAAGGAAAAGAAGAGCGAAGATTACGTCATTCTGAAAACAGAGGGAAGCACAGCTTATATTGCGTTGGATTTTGTCCAACAGTATACGAATATCGATTATGAATTGTACAATGATCCGAACCGTTTGATGATTGTCAGCGATTGGGGAGAGATGACTGTTGCAGCAGTGAAGAAGAATACTCAGGTGCGTTATCAGGGCGGTGTGAAGAGCCCGATTTTGACGCAGATTAAGAAGAAGGACGAAGTTACGATATTGGAAGATGAGGGGGACTGGAAGAAAGTCCGGACCAAAGATGGATTTATAGGATATGTGAAGAGTAAGGCGCTCAGAAAAGAAGAGAAGAAGATTGTTTCAAGAGCCTTTGAGGAGCAGGAGTTTACCAGTATCAAGAAGGATTATACGATTAACATGGCATGGCATAATGTGACCAACGACGAGGCGAACAGCGTTGTGCTTCAAAGGATTGCAGACAGTAAGGGTCTGACTACCATTGCTCCCACATGGTTCCATGTGGAGAATACGGATGGCGGCATGAATTCCATTGCGTCGGCGGATTACGTGAATTATGCACATCAGGCAAATATCGAAGTGTGGGCGACAATCCGTGATTTTGACGGGGGGATTAATTCTTATGAGGAATCCTATGAACTGCTTAGATATACTTCCAAGAGAGAGAACCTGATAAATCAGTTGATGTCAGAGGCGCTGAGGGTCGGTATTGACGGTATTAACGTAGATTTCGAGAAGATTTCTGATGAGTGCGGAGAACACTATATCCAGTTTATCCGGGAATTGTCTGTGAGATGCAGGCAGAATGGAATCGTGCTGTCGATCGATAACTATGTTCCTAAGGGATACAATATGCAGTACAACCGTAAAGAGCAGGGAATTGTTGCGGATTATGTCATTATTATGGGATATGACGAGCATTATGGAGGTTCACCTGTGGCGGGACCTGTGGCTTCCTACAATTTCGTGAAGGAAGGAATTGTAGAGACATTGAAGGAAGTTCCGGCTGAGAAGGTAATCAACGGGATTCCGTTCTTCTCCAGATTGTGGGAGGAGACGCCGAAGACAGCGGAGGAACTGGCGGAGCAGCAAGGTACGGAAGCGGCAGAGTACGAGATGAAGGTAGAGAGCCAGGCGTTCGGCATGGCGGCTGCCAGGGCGAAGGTCGATGAAGCAGGCGCGGAGATTAGCTGGAATGATGAGCTGAAGCAGAATTATGCGACATGGACGGTGGAGAATACGACTTATGAGATTTGGCTGGAGGATGAGCAGTCCATTGAAGAGAAGCTGAAGCTTATGAAGGAGCATAAGCTGGCAGGAACGTCTGCGTGGGCCTTGGGTCAGGAAAGTCCGGAAGTCTGGAATCTGATACAGAAGTACGTAAATTAAAAGTTTATACAGAGATAAGATACCTCTTGCGGCTGCGGTTTGGGATAATCGGGGTCGCGGGAGGTATTTTTTTGAGACAAGCATTGAGTCTTGCCCTTGGTATACCTTATTGGACAAAGTCCGTTCGTTGGTTAGAATTTACATTATTGATAAGATGAGGGGATTATGTTATTTTTAACTGAAAGTCCATCTGTCCCGAAAGGGGAATGAAATACTGGATGTTTTTGGGTATATACCGTGAGATAATAGTAAAAATTAAGGTAGGAAATGAAAAATGGATGCACAAATGCTGGAAGATGAGAGAATATTGGATATATTGGAGAGAGATTCGCAGAAGGGAATAATACTTCTAATGGAAAAATATACGGCGCTGCTTTGGCATGTAAGTTCTCTCTATATAAAGAACCCGGAAGATATCAAAGAATGTGTTAATGATGCTTTTTCAGAATTTTATTTTCGGAGGAAACGCTTTAACCCTAAAAAATCTTCGTTGTCAGCTTACTTAACGGCAATTGTGCGAAACAGGTCTGTGTCTCTCTACCGAAAGGAACAGAGGGAGAATCGCTGGCGGGATGATGCTCCTGTCGAAAAATTGGCGGGGGGGGTGATTCTCAGATTGAGAAGGCAGAATTGCGGGCGGATATGGAACGAGCTATGAAATCGCTGAAACCACAGGAACTGCAGATAATAAGGATGAAATATTACGATGGGATGTCTGTGCGGGAGATAGCAGATTCTCTGAATTTGCCCTATGAGACGGTGAAGAAACGCCATCAGAGGAGCGTATTGAAACTGGGACAGAGCCTAACGCTTGCTCTTGTATTAATATTTATACTTACAGCTTGTGTATACGGAGTTCTGCGTTATCTTGACGTTATTCCTCCTATTGGGATGTGGACATGGCCGTGGCAAGGGGTAGAAATGGAAGATCTCGAGAAAGAACCGGACGATGATACCGGGATTGGAGAGGTTCAGGAGCTTCATCTGGATAATACGGCCGGAGAGGGAATAGGGCAGAAACCGAATATTGATTTACCTGGAGAAGAGCCTTTTGACGAATTTTCATCTGAGACGCCCCTAATGGGTCTGTCGCCGGAAGCGCCAAAGGAGACTGTGGACAGAACGTCTGACGCCATGGAAGAATACACGGTAGTTCCCGGATATGGGGTTAATGAGAACCCAAAAGAGCCTGTGTATGTACTGGCGGAGCAGAAATCTGTGGAGAATGAAGAGTATAGCCTGACATTGGAAGAAGTACATTATATCAACCATAAGATAACGGTGAAAATCAGTCTTTTCTTGAAAAAGGATATAGAAGACTATTGGGATTATATGGAAGATAAGATAGATTTGGCATTTCTTACGTTTCAGGAAAATATCCTGGAAGAAGATTCTCACTCAAGTACTACGATAGATTCTCATACAACTTCGTCGATTTACGGATTTGAAAATGTTTCGCTTCCATACAATGAACAGGGAATTGAGAATATGTGTATTCAATTTACAGATGGTGACAGTATCTTTTTTGACATGATATCCATGGAACAAGAAAAGGTGACAGGATATCCTTATCAAATAGGGAATTTGGGTGGGATATTGGCGATACCGCGGTTAGAAGACGGGTCGTTAATTATTGCCATCCACCCATTAGATGATGGGGATGAGTTTCGGATTATTCCGGCGATTGTTGTGGAAGAGTTAAGTTCCGGTCCGGAAGATATCATAACAATAACAGGAGAAGACAAAACGGTATATCCGGGAGAATGTATCAGATATCATCCAAGGGGAGAAGAAACGTATTTCGAGTGGAATTTTGGTAAGGTGAAACCGGGCAGTTATACCTTGAATATTCCGTGGATATATTTTAAAGCAGAGATAACTGAGGAGATTGACATACCTTTTGATCCAATAAAACGTTCATGGGAGGATAAGGAATATCAAATACCCGGAGGAAGTATACAGATTCAGGACTTGATACCTATTGATGAGAAGCCAGAGTATTTTCCTGATTATTTGTGGACGGATTCTTCTCCGATTATAAGAAACTGGAGTCTTCATTTTGGATATTCTTCGGATATTCCGGATTGTTCGCTTGCTTGCATGTATGGCTTGTCATGTGAGATAGAATGTTATTATCCTGACATGCATGATAATCCGAATAATTTGTTTGAATACAGTCTGTCTTTCGCGTCAGAGGATGGAGAGGCCGAGATGATGGAGTATGTTTTAATGATCAATACAGAACTGGCGAATCCGGAAAATATGCGGTTATATATCATGCAGGGATGTTCAATCAATTATCGGTGGAATCAGAGTTTTGAGATTCCGTTTACCATTGAGGAAAATAATTAAAAATTTGAAATATTTTGTCCCTTTTTGTCCTCCCCAAGCGAATATAAATAGTAAGAGAGAATTCGCTTGCGTGGGAGGAAATGGGATGGATGCCGGATATACAATGGATGAGGTGGCAAAGCTCGCCAAAAAATGTATTTTGCTCGGGAATGAGAAAAGACCGGAACTTGAATGGGTGAGAAAAAGGTATGAATGGATACAGGAGAAATATAATCTGAAAAATAAGACAGAGACAGACCGTTTTCTGTATGAGAGGATGCATGGGCGTTCGCCTGAGAAAACTACGGAATTTCTGAAAATTCGATACTGGAGAACTGGAAAGTATGTTCCGGGGAGCCGGGAACAAAGTCTGTTGTTCGGAAAAGCGTTAGAGCTTTCTAAAGAAGAGATTCGGTTCATGATGCAGGGGTATTGTGACAGGAGTGAAGATATTTATGGGACGGCAGAGAGCCAGCATAATCGAAAATGCCGTGAGAGGAAGGCATATTTGAAGAAGATTGCCGAAGAATATATCAGAAATGTTCCAGAAGAGAAACTAGAAAGCCTTCATGTGCCGAAAGAGAAGGCGGAGATGTTTTTCAGACACCTGTATTTTACGGATGCATTCCATTATGTTGAATTTCAGTCTGGGACTGATGCGGAGATTATGAAGAAGCATATTACGAGTTACAGATATCAGTCGGAGTTTGCACGGCAAATGCAGTTGCGCGGTGAGATTCCCCGTAAGGTGTTCATCCGTCATCTGCTGATTTTGGGGCTGCCGGAGCTTACGCTTGAGAAGTTGGATGAGCAGCTTCAATTTTTCGGATATCTTGGGATTGACGAGGAACATACCATGGTCAGGGGTGAGAGGCTTGATTGGTTGTTAATTAGGATTTTTGAGATGTATGAGGAGCTGCTTGGTAAGTATGAGAGAGAAGTATGTCTTAGGTGGTTTCAGAAGACTTGCCGGATGTTAGACAGGGTGTTTCGGGAGGAAGGGCATCCAAGGCTTAGGTTTATGTATTTTAAGGCATTGAAGGTTTAGAGGGTTATAGAAAATGTTAGTTTTTACAATGTTGATAAGGATACTTTATAATGTTAGATTTTAGGATGTGATAATAAAATTCATGATATTTTAGAAGAAGGAGGAGTAGAAAAAGAATATGAGGAAGAGAAGAAAAATGTTGGCGTTTCTTCTTGCCGGCACATTGGCTATGTCTGGATTTACTGTTGCCAATGCAAATGAACCTGAGAAAAATCCGGCATCGGAGGCAGAAAACCTGCAAGACGGTGTACACGAGAATGGTGGCATAACAGAAACAGAACTTACGGATGTTCAGCTTGAAGAGATGGAGAAAGAAGCCGCAATAAAGGCAAAGGGGGACGAAAAGGAGAGTAAGGCAGCAGAAACAGATACACAGGAGGGCCAAAAGGAGAAAGAGACGACAGAGACGGATGAGCAGGAGAAAGTAAAGATACCGGACGCTGATTTTCGGGCGGCGCTTGCGGAAAAAGGAGCAGAATCAGATGAAAATGGATTCGTGAATAAAGCTGATATGGAAAGAATTATGTCTATAAAAATCAGTGGCAAGAGAGGAATCGATATTACAGGAATCCAGTATGCTTCTAACGTAGGGAGTCTTACAATAGAGAACTGCGGGATTACCTCTGAGTGGATTGAGAAATATTTGGATGAGATTGCTCGCACAAGGATTAATGAACTGCGTTTGCCGGAGAATCAAATCACAGATTTATCATTTATAGACCGCTTAGATAGGATGAGTGTGATAGATGTGTCACATAATCAAATTTCAGATTTTACTAAAGCTTTCAATTACTCCCATACATGTGAATTTTATTATGTGGACAATACTCCGGAGGGGATGAAGCAGATTTTTGAGAAATATAATTATGAAGATATATCTTTACCCAAAGGGGCTATGGGAAATGCGAAATATGCATTTGAATGGATTTTGGGAACCTGCGTAGGATTTCAGGATACGGAGTCAGTAGAATTTACGAGTTCTGATGAAGAGGTTATTACAGTTGAAGGAAGAGCCCTGTATGCGAAAAAGAAAGGAGAGGCAGTCATTACCGCCAGTTATGAAGGTATTGACAAGACGTTCAAGGTTACGGTTACTGAGGACGAGTATGGGGAGGCGATTGCAGATGAGGATAAGATATCTGTGGACGAGATACCCGAAGAAAAAGGAAATTTTTCTGTTTTGAAGCAGGGGCAGATTTGGAATTGGGAAACGAATCCGCCAAAGCAAATCTCTGGAGATAAGCAGATTAAAACCTATATTCCCTACGGGGTATTTAGAAGAACTGAGGTAAATGACGGCGTCGCAGAAAGAGGGGAAGATTATTACGGAATCGATCGGAACGGCATATTATGGAACTTTACAAAAATTAAGCCGGATGACAAAGAATTTCAGCATATTAAGATTGCAGACAATGTACGCTTTGCAATAAAATGTTCAAATTATGGATATAAAACCCCGGAAATCGTCTATATTACAGAAGATGATAAATGCAGCATGACGTATATGGACGGGGAAAATGCCGTCACGCAATTTGTCTGTGATAATGCAGAGTCTGTGAATCATAGAGGATATGTTTCAAAAAAAGATGGGACAATCGTAAAAGTGGAAGTAGATGACGACCGAAATATGGCTGTAAAGGAAGAAAAATTTAAGATAACAGCGATTCACTATTCTGCTATTGGTGACGTGTTGGTTCAAAGTTATGATTTAGGATTGGACGAAAACGGAAATCTTTTGAAAAGAGCCGTAGGCAGTGGAGTATGGGATGAAACTCCTTTTGCTACAGGAGTAAGCGAGTTGAATCTATACGGTTATGTCCAGAATGGGGTATTCTATAGATTTTATAGATATGAGATACAAAAAGTAGCGGAGCATGTCAGTAAATTGACGGAAAGAGGATATATAACCGACGACGGAGTTTATTACGCCAGAACCGGAGGCAATTTGGCATATAATCAGGTGCTTCGCGGGGTAAAGAAATCAGACGAAGGTTATGCGCTGACAGAGGATAATCAATTATATTACATAGATGAGGACGGTATGTCAGCAATTCCTCTGTTATCTTCTGTTGTCGATATATTTAAAGATAAAGTGGAAGAGCCTGACGAATACATATTCGCACAGCGCGAAGATGGAAGTATATGGAAGGCTGTGGATTCAGAGATTACGAAAATCTGCACATGGTCTCAGATGACCGAAACTGTCCTGACAGACAATGGAATTACAGTGATTGGGGCGGACGAAGGAATCGAATTAAAAGTAAAGAATGAATCTGCCATAAGCGAAAGTCTGAAAACAGCTCTTGAAAATCAGGTAAAAAGCCTTCATGACAATGTAAAGGGAATGGAGATTTACGATATTGCCCTGTTCAAAGAAGGGGAAGAAATCCATAATCTGGATGCATCGGTCAGAGTGACAATTCCGGTTCCGGAAGGATTTGGTAAGAATCTTGTCGTTTATCATGAGGAGCAGGAAGGCAAATTAGAAGACATGAAAGCGACGGTGAATGATAATGGGACTGTAAGCTTTACGGCAAGCCGTTTTAGCCCATACATCCTTGTAGACTTGGGAGAAAAAGGGGGAAATACAGGCGGTGGAACCGGAGGGAATACAGGAAATACAGGCGGTGAAACTGGAGGAAACACAGGTAACTCAGGCAACGGGACCGGAGGGAATACAGGTAACTCAGGAGGCGGAACCGGAGGAAATACAGGCGTTTCAGGTAATGGTACGAATGTATCCGGTTCTAAGGCAGGCGGCAATACTGCCGGAAAAGCTCCGAGAACAGGAGATGCTTCTTCAATGACGCTGTATCTTATTTTAGCGTTAGCGGCGCTTGGCAGTGCAGGGATTCTTGGAAAAAGAAAACTGAATAAATAAAATGTTAGAATTTACAATGTTGAAAGGAATATTGTAAAATGCTAAATTTTTAATGTATCGTATCGTCCCGGAGGCAGTCCGGTTTAGGACTGCTGCTGGGACGTGTTGACAAGAAAATTTAAAAGATAGAGGAGGAAAATTCAAATGAAAACACGCAAACTGCTGGCATTACTGCTTGTATTGGTAATGTCGCTGACAATGGGAGGGCTGACGGCCTTTGCAGACGAGTCAGGAGATGATGGTACGGATAATCCGCCTGTAACCACAGAACCGACAGAGCCGACAGAACCGACAGAGCCGACAGAACCGACAGAGCCGAGTGACGAGTCGGGAGATCCGGAAGATTCAGAGGATTTTGACGAAACAGAGGATTCAATTGGTTCAGGTGAAAATACGGAGAAGCCAGATGTAAGTATGGTGGTAACAGGGATTCCGGAAACGCCTGTAAAAGCAGGAGATACCATTAGCTATACAGTAGAGGTAGAAGCGAATGGGGCTGATACGACGGGATGGTATGTACTTATACGTGACGCTCTCAAAGCTGAAATAAATAATTCAGAATCTTATGAGGAAAAAGTTGAATTAAGTGATAATAAAGTAACGGTGACTTACAGTATTCCTAAGGATTTTTATATTTCTTCTGCCCAATATCATATTAGTTTCGTATTGACAGATGGGAAGCAGGATGAATATGGTAATGACAATATTCTTGCACAGGAATTTAGTAAGTCTATTAATACAAAAAAGACATTAGAAAATTCAATCGATTTTCAGTTAAAGGGATTGGTTACAGGCACAGAATATCCATTTTCCATCACATGGACGAATACTGTGGATTATGATATAAAGGATTTTGCAACAAGCATCTGGACAGAGATTTATGACAAACAAGGAGAGGCTTATGGAGCAAAACCAACGTACAAGATAACGAAATATCCGGAAGGAGCAAAAGTAGTAAAGCAAGGAGAAGGTTCTGCAGAAGTAGAAAATATAACGATTCCAAAAGGTGGAAATGTTACGGTTTCCGGAACAGTTTCATATCCAGCAGAGGGTATATCGGCACAACTGCACTTTGATGAGATAATAAATGGTGAATTTATAAGTCAGGCATCTACAACCGGCTTTTCTGTCGGGGCGTCTACGGGCGGGAATGGTAATACCAGCCAGCAGCCGGGAACAGAAACCAGCGGAAATACCGCAAAGGACAAGGCCACTGGTATTACAGTAAGCGGATTGGAAGCAGGAGTTGAATTAAGCGTAAAATCTGTAACGAAAGAGCAGCAGACAGCAATCGAAAAGCAGGTTCAAAATCTCCTTGGAAACACGAAGGGAATCAAGATTTTTGATATTTCACTCTTAAAAGACGGCAAAGAAGTTCAGCCGGGAACTCCGGTCAAAGTGACGATGCCGATTCCGGAAGGATTCAGCACGAACCTGAAACTTTATCACCAGAATACGAAAGGTGTGTTGGAAGCAGTAAATATTTCCGTGAAGGATTCAAACGTAAGTTTTGAGGCAAAGAGTTTCAGCCCATATGTCCTTGTGGATATGGGAGCGAAAGCTGCGAATACGTCAACAAATGTCAAATCCCCAAAGACCGGGGATACATCTTCCATGATGCTGTATCTTATGCTTGCATTAGCGGCTATGGGAAGCATTGGATTTGCGGCAAAAAGAAGAATGAATGGGTAATTAGTCTTAGAGAGGGGTTGTTGAGAAACAACCCCTTTTTAAACATGAATTATATGATGCCCGGCAGCTTTCAGCAGACGGTTCATTACAGCGCTTCCAATCCCACCTGTTGAAAATGATTCACTATAGATAAAATCCGTCCCGTCACTGTCAAAATCCCGCAGGATTCCATACAAATTTCCAGCCACCGTCATCTCATCCTGCCTTGTGCCGATGCACTTGACATTCCCCGAAGAATATCTCCCCGCTGTTTCCGCTGTGGCGATAATTCCCACTTTAAACCCTTCGCTCAACTTCTCTTCTGCCCGCCGGTTAATCTCTTCGGTTACCCGAAGAAGATCTCCTTCCAGCACGGTCAGCTCAGCCTTAGGTGCATAGTGGCGGTACTTCATCCCCGGGGCTTTCGGAACCTTTTTGCTGTCCGGTTCAATCAAGGTCTTATCTACGGCAACCTCGCCAATCAGTTCTTCCAGCATCTCTTTTGTCACGGCTCCCGGTCTTAATATCATAGGCGGTTCCACGGTCATGTCCAGAATGGTAGATTCCACACCGATATTGACGGCGCCTCCATCCACAATCATGTCAATCTTCCCTGTCAGGTCTTCTTCTACATGCTGTGCGGTAGTAGGACTTGGGCGTCCGGAAGTATTCGCGCTTGGCGCGGCAATATACCCGCCGCCCGCCCGGATAATCTCTTTCGCAATCAGATGTTCCGGCATCCGGACAGCCACAGTATCAAGCCCGCCTGTCGTCCCAAGTGGAACGGCATTCGTCTTTTGAAATATCATGGTAAGAGGGCCCGGCCAGTATTTCTTTGCGACGACTATTGCCTTCTCTGGTATGGTTTCCGTAATCTTACCAAGCGCCTCCATGTCGGCAATATGTACAATTAACGGATTATCAGATGGCCTGCCCTTTGCGGCATAGATTTTCTTCGCGGCGTCTTCGTTCAACGCGTCTGCCCCAAGCCCGTAGACAGTCTCGGTAGGGAATGCGACAAGACCTCCGCTTTTTAGGATATCTCCGGCTTTTTTTATCGTATCTATATTCAGTTGTACCGTATCAATTCGTTCAATTATCGTTTTCATGGGAAATATTATACTACACTCTACTCCTTCATACAAGCTTCAATTCCCTTCACGATTGCCTCTGCCACTTGCTGCTGGTATTCATCTGTGACTAATTTTTCTGCTTCTTCATGGTTGCTTAAAAATCCGCATTCCACGATGATTGTGGGGACTTCCGTCCTTTTAAGGAGGTAATAGGTATCGTCTGCTTTTGCCTGGCGGCGGTTTTCTTTATCAATAGATAATAATGCCTTCTGCATGATTGAGGCATGCTGTTCGCCCTCTGCAGAGTGTTTGTAGTAGAATACCTGCGCCCCATGGATTGCTTCGTCGTGATAACTGTTCTGATGGATGCTGACGGCAAATTCCGGTTTGGTGTTGTTGATTAATTTTACCCGTTCTTTCATATCTTGTACCTTCTGGCTCCCGTTGCCGTTCTTGGAGAGCATCGTGTCCTCTTCCCGGGTCATTACGACCTTTACGCCTTTCTTTTCCAGAATTTTTTTGACTTTTTTCGCTATTTTTAAGTTAATTTCCTTTTCTTCCGCCTTATTGATTCCAACTTTTCCTGGGTCAGAACCACCGTGTCCGGCATCAATGACTACCGTATTCTTTGCTCTTTTAATCTTTCCGCTTGATACATAGTTTCCAAGGTTCCTGCTGACCACAATCAGCCCTGCCAGTAACAGGATTAATAAGACGAACTCTACTTTTCTGCGCAAAAAAATACCTCCTGTCAGTCTATCTATTTATCTATATGACTGCAGGAAGTATTTTATATTTTTAATTGCACTTCTGATGCCGGAATTTTAAAGCAGCTATATGATTTTTGCCTGGCGCAGCAGGAAACGGTAACGCAGCCATGCGGCATTTCCCCTGTAAATGTAGGAGTCGATTAAGTCAGGGTCCGACGCATACTGAAAATTAAGGTAAGCTTCTTCTATCTCCCGGCGCGCATTGGCGATTTCATCCATCAGTGTATCTGCCTGCGGGTCGTAGGACAGGCGCTTGTATACATCCTCTTCTGCAGCATTTCCTCGTTCAAATAATCTCATAATCCACCTCTTTAGAAAATAATTTCCAAACAATCCTAGTATAAGCAGATTTTGAGAATAAAATACGCCGGATGTGGATATATATGGTATCAGGAAATGAACCTGAGGAGGAGACAAATATGCCAGAACAGAAATCGCAGCTGCTTACAAATTTTATTGTCCGCGCCATCATAGGGTGCGCCATGATATTTTTTGTAAATGAATTCCTTGGCGCCCAAGGGATTTCTGTCCAGGTGGGGCTGAACCCGTGGACTGTTTTGACATCTGGAATCCTTGGAACTCCTGGGGTTGCGCTCCTTTATGGAATTTCTTTCTATGGAATTATGTGAAGATTGCACAAAGTTTCGGTTTTTCTGGAAATGGGATAGACAAATGGATTAAAAGAGGTTTATAATCATCCTACAAGTTACAGATGTAGCTTGTATCTGATAGATTCGATAGAGATTCAAAGTGTTCGATGCCGTATCGGCAGCAATTCACAGAGTGACGGAAGAAGAGGCAGAGTAGGAGGGATATTATGTGAGCAGAAGTTTTGTAATTTGTGACAGGGAAGAAGGATATGCCGCAGCATTTGCCGTATTTCTCATGAAGAAGAAGGAACTGGCTTTTCAAGTGCAGGTATGCGACGGTCTTTCGCAGGTACAGGCAATCCTTCGGGAGCACCCTATTGACGTGCTTCTGATTGGAGGGGATTATCCGGCAGATGAGCGGAAGGGGCTTTTGGCAGGAAATGTGTTTGTACTTGCAGAATCAGGCAAGACAGAGACGAATTCTGACGAGACGATTGTGTATAAATATCAGTCCGGGGAGACGCTCCTGACGGAAATCATCCGTAAATGCAGTGAAGAAAACAAGACGGGAGATTTGTATTTTCCTGCGGTAAAGACAAAGAATGTAAGGATTATCGGTATCTTTTCGCCGGTACACAGAAGCGGGAAGACAGGTTACGGGTTAAAATTGGGACAAGAACTGGCTGGCTCGGAGAATGTTCTCTATCTCAATATGGAGATTTATGGAGGGATAGGAGGACATTTCCCCGAGGAAGGACATACACTGGCAGATGCGCTGTACTATTCGAGACAGGAGAACCGGAACTTAGGCGTGATACTTACGACGCTGGTGGAGCATATGGGAGGATTGGATTATCTGCTTCCTGTGCGGGTGTCGGAGGATATCAGGATGGTTGCGCTTGAAGAGTGGGTCAGCCTGATACGCCAGATAGAGGAGCAGAGCATCTATGACGTGTTGATCCTGGATTTGGATGAAGGATTAAGAGATGTGTATGGACTGCTTCGGATTTGTACGGAGATTCTTGTGCCTACCATGAAAGATGAGCTGGCAGAGGCAAAACTCCTGCAGATGGAGGAGGAATTGCATCTTCTGGGATTTGATGATGTGAAGAAGAAGATGGTGAAGAGGGAAGCTGTTTCTTGAAATGTGATGGCGGGTATCTTGTTTGGGAATGGAAGGTGTGGGAAGAGATGGGGAAGAGGAAGGTCCCATGATGCGCTCGGAGCAGCTCCAGACAAGGATTCTGGAAGAATTGGACATGACCAGAGAGATAGAAGATGAAGAGCTGACTCGTCTGATTTACCGTGTGCTTCAGGAGGCTTCGGAGGAAGAGTATCTGCCGTTAGCCGAGAAGACGGCGCTAGGGAGGGAATTGTTCAATGCGTTCCGGAAGCTGGATCTTTTGCAGGAATTTCTGGAGGACGAGTCCATTACGGAGATTATGATTAACGGGACGCAGAATATATTTTATGAGCAGGACGGAAGGCTCTTTCGGTCGGACAGGCGTTTTATCTCCAGAGATAAATTGGAGGATGTAGTCCAGCAGATTGCGGCGGGTTCTAACCGTTTGGTAAATGAGGCGTCTCCGATTGTGGATGCAAGGCTTGCAGACGGATCCAGAGTGAATATTGTACTGGAACCGATAGCGCTGGATGGTCCAATCGTGACGATCCGTAAATTTTCAAAAGAGGCAATCACCATGGAGCAGTTGATTTCATGGGATTCCATCAGCAGTGAAGTATCCGGGTTTCTTGCAAGGCTCGTTGCAGCCGGATACAACATATTCATAAGTGGAGGAACCGGCTCTGGTAAGACCACTTTCTTGAATGCATTATCGCAGTATATTCCAAAGACAGAGAGGATTATCACGATTGAGGACAATGCGGAGCTGAAGATTCAGGATGTGCCAAACCTTGTAAGGCTGGAGGCGAGAAATGCGAATGTAGAAGGCGCAGGGGCAGTGACAATCCGGGATTTGATTAAGTCAGCCCTCCGCATGCGTCCTGACCGCATCATTGTTGGTGAGGTGCGGTCGGCGGAAGCGATTGACATGCTGCAGGCGTTGAACACGGGGCATGACGGAAGTTTAAGTACCGGGCATGCCAACAGTCCTAAGGATATGTTGAGCAGGCTGGAGACAATGGTATTGATGGGGATGGATTTGCCCCTGCCGGCAATCCAGAGACAGATTGCGTCGGGAATTGATGTGATTGTCCATCTGGGGAGGATGAGAGATAAGAGCAGGAAGGTATTGGAAGTGACAGAGGTATTAGGGTATTGGGATGGTGAGATTCGATTGCAGACATTATATCAGTTCACGGAACTTCGAGAAGAAGAAGGAAGAATACAAGGGGAATGGAGGAAGATTCAGGAGATTACACATAAAGAAAAATTGCTGGCAGCAGGATATCACGTATAAAGAACATCTTTGGAATGGGGCAAAGGCTTTGGGAATTACGGTCGCCACGGCGTGGCTGTATTATCGTTCCTTTTGGATGGTTCTTGTGTTGCTTCCGCTTTTTTTCTGGCATTTCCATATCATGGAGGAGGAATGTGCAGGAAGAAGGGAACTGGAATTCCAGATACAGTTTAAAGAAGCAATTCAGGCGGTGTCTTCGGCGTTGAATACCGGATATTCTGTGGAAAATGCGTTTCGAGAGACACAGAAGGAGCTTTTGCTGATTTATCCGGAAACAGCAAGGATATCAAAGGAATTGCTGGTTATTACAAGACAGCTTAGGATACATGTGCCGATGGAGCAGATATTAGAGGAGTTTGGGACTCGTGTGCAGACTGAGGATGCACGAAATTTTGTGACCGTATTTGCAGCGGCGAAGAAGAGCGGGGGGAACATGATTGCCATTATACAGGATACGGTGAGGCAGATTGGGGACAAGATTGATGTAAAGAGGGAAATAGACACAATGCTTGCAGCAAAAAGATATGAATTCCGCGTGATGTCGGCAATCCCTTATGCAATTATTGGCTACATGTCGATTAGTTTTCCTGAATTTATGGATAGCCTGTATGGGAATGTATTTGGTATTGGGGTGATGACAGTATGTCTGGGAATTTATGCAGGCGCGTATTATCTTGGTGTAAAGCTGATAAGGATAGAAGTATAAGGGTAAAATGTGCGGCGGCGGCAGGTTTGTTGGTTCTGGGAATTTTTTTCCTGGCTTTTGACTTTCTTAGGTCCGTCAGGGAGGCGGATGGCGTCCTTGAAAGGAATAATTATGGCGGTGGCAGCAGGACGGAAGAGTTGGAGGTAATGGTTCAGGGGGAGGCGGAAAGAATTCCGATAGAAATCGAGATTGCAGAGCAGCAGTATACGGCAGAGGAAGTCAAGGAATTGTTCGGGGAGATCATTCCAAGGATGGAGAGGCTGATTTTGGGTGAAAATGAGAGCCTTGACAGGGTTGAATACGATATGGAGCTTTTGACACAGATTCCAGATGAGCCAGTGGAAGTGTCATGGGAATTAGACCGTTATGATGTAATGAATATCAGAGGAGAGCTGCAGCCAGATTTTTTGAGTGAAGAAGGGACGCTTGTCACCTTAAATGCAATTCTTACTTACCGGGAAAATAAGGAAGAACAGGCGTCATACCAGTGTACGGCGAAAGTATTCCCAAAAACTTTGGATGAATACGAGGAAGGAAGGACACGGATCGAAGAAGAAATACGGAAACGTGAGGAAGAAAGCCGTACCAATCGAAGTCTGCATCTGCCAGATAAACTTCTTGGAAGGAAGGCAGTTTATTACAGGAAAATGGACGGCCGGGGAATGGTGTTGGTTGTTATGGGAGCGCTTACGGGAGTTTTGTTGTATGCACTGGAAATCCAGAACCGGGAAAAGGAAAAAGAGATTCGGAAAAGGCAGATGCTTTTGGACTACCCGGAGATTGTGAATAAGATGACGCTGTTCTTGGGAGCAGGAATGACGGCGAAGCGGGCATGGCGGAAGGTGGCTGAGGATTACGGACGCCAGAAAGAGGTTTGGGGAGAACGGTATGCTTATGAAGAAATGAAGTATACCTGTCATGAAATGGACAGTGGTGTTACGGAGTCACAGAGTTACGAGAATTTTGGGCGTCGGTGCGATATTCAGGTGTACATAAGGTTTGGCGCTTTGCTGTCGCAGAATCTCAGGAAAGGGACAAAAGGACTGTCGCAGTTATTGAAGCTTGAATCCATGCAGGCTTTTGAGGAACGGAAAGCGAGGGCAAAGCGGCTTGGGGAGGAGGCGGGGACGAAGTTGTTGCTGCCGATGTTTCTGATGCTGGCGATAGTGTTGGTGATAGTAATAGTTCCGGCATTTTTATCTGTGCAGATATGATGAAAGAAATGGTGACGATAAGTTATAAATATAGACAGGAGAGGTAATATGTGGAGAATAGGGTATATTTTATCACGAGTGAGAGAGAAATTAAGAGAAGAAGACGGAATCGGCGTAGTAGAGGTGATATTGATTCTGGTGGTATTGATTGGGTTGGTCATTATATTCAAGTCCCAGCTTACAAGCCTGGTACAGAATATTTTCCAGAAGATTGTAAGTGAGAGTTCAGGTATTTAAGATTGTAAGGATGCGGTGACAACTGGGATATAATTGATAGGGATGTGAAGTCGGGATATTTTGGAAGGATTATAAAATTCGATGGAAGAATATAGGGGGAAGGTTTGGGATGAGGTAAGATGCGGTGGAGAAGTAACGGCATATTTGAGTTTGGTTTTTATACTATTGATTACATTTATTAGTGGAATTATGGAAAGTGCCTCTATACAGCTTGCAAAAAATTACCGAAGGGCGGATACAAACCGGGCGATGGAATGTGTATTTGCAGAATATCAGAAGGAGTTGTTGGAAGAATATGATATTTTTGCTCTGGATGGCAGTTATGAAACAGGACAGTATACGGAGCAGAATATAACAGAACGTCTGGATTATTATGCCGGAGGCAGACAGGAGCATGAGGTGGAGAGAATCCGGTTTTTAACAGATAATGGCTGCAGCGGGTTTTTGGAGCAGATTTCGGCATACATAGAGCATAAGTATGGACTGGAAGCCATGAAGGAGCTGTTGGGGATGACTTCTTTATGGGGGCAGCAGGAGGAAAGGGCTGAGGATTATGTAAAGGAAGAAGGCGATTGGCAGGAATACATGGATGGACTGTTGGAAGAAAATGAAGCTGAACTTCCTCAGGAAGATAACCCCATTGCACATGTAGGGCAGTTGAAGAAGTCTCCTATATTGACATTGGTAATGCCGAGAGACCAGACTGTGTCGGAAAAACGTGTGGAGAGCAGGGAAATGCTTGACGCCAGAGAACGGAACCGAGGATATGGCGATTTTTCAGATGTTTCGGCAGAGTCTGGGAATATATCCGCCGTGCTGTTCGGAGAGTATCTGTTGGAGCATTTTACAAAGTTTACGGATGAGGAACATACGGGATTTCTGGACTATGAATTAGAGTATGTTCTGGCAGGAAAAGACAGTGATAAAGAGAATCTGGAATCCGTAGCCAGAAAAATAGTTCTGTTCAGATTTGTCCCGAATTATGCGTATATCCAGACGGACAGTGAAATGAGGGCGGAAGCCGAGACAGCGGCAATGGCGCTGTGTACGCTTCTTGCAGTTCCTGCAATTACGGAGGCGGCAGCTCAGGGAATCTTGATGGCATGGGCTTACGGAGAATCCATTATGGATGTACGGTCTTTGCTGAATGGGAATCGAGTGCCGTTGGTAAAGTCAAAGGAGAGCTGGCAGCTGCAGTTTTCCAAACTGCTTACACTAGGCACGGAGGAGGACCGAAGTGAAGGGATGGATGATGAGAATGGTCTTGGATATTCGGAATATCTCCGTATGCTGTTATTTTTGGAGAAGAAAGAAACGGCGGCGTTGCGGGGGCTTGGAGTGATAGAACAGAATATGAGGAAACTTCATGGGCAGACGTATTTCCGTGCAGATCTCTGTGTCAGCAAAATGCAAATCCGTTCGGTATGCAGCTTACGAAGGGAAATTCGTTATCAGTTCAAGACATATTATGGCTACCAGTGATGGGTATCAATATAAAGGCGGATACAGATGCCCTTCCGGGTATCGGAATTTAACCCTGAAAAACAGACAGGTAAAATATAGTAGAAAGGAGAAGGATTCGTACGATGAAAAATAAAACACTCCCCTCACATTCAAGAAATTCTTATCTGTTCGGAAGGGTATCTGTATCCGCCTTTAAGGAAGCCAGTATAACAGTGGAGGCTGCAATGGCTGTTCCAATCTTTTTTCTGGCAGTAGTGGCGCTTATATACCTGATGGAAATCATGGCGGTTCAGACTGCCATGCGTGCCGGCCTGCAGTATGCGGGAAAAAGGGCGGCAGAAGAGACTTATGTGGTTACGATGGTTATGCCTTCACATTTGGAACATGATATTGTAGAGGCGGTCGGTGCAAAGCGTCTGGACAGAAGTATTGTTGTGGGAGGGAGTGGAGGGATTAAATGCAGCGGTTCACGGATTTCTCCGCGGACTGGAATCGGAGAAGTGATGGTCACATATGAAGTGCGCCTGCCGATTCCGATGTTTGGAGTACCGCCTGTGAAGTATCAGGAAAAAATCCGCATTAAGGCGTGGGTTGGGTACGAAAAGCCGGGATTTGACAAAGATGACGAGGAGACAGTCTACGTTACAGAGACGGGAATGGTCTATCATAAAGACTATCACTGTACTTATCTGGAATTATCCATCCATATGATTCCATCAGAAGGTATTGAAAATCTACGGAATGAAAGTGGAGGTAAGTATTATCCATGTGAGTATTGTATGAGAAACGGTGGAAGCGGAGTGTATATTACAGATACAGGAAACCGTTACCATAGTTCTCTGTCTTGCAGTGGATTAAAACGAACAGTCTATGCAGTTCCGTTGTCAGAGGTTATTGGAAAAGGGGCGTGTTCTAGGTGTGGACGATAAGTCAGATTATTTGTATGGGAGTACTGGTTTGTCTGGCAGTTATGGATATACATTCCAGACAGATTCCTGTTTTTATTCTGGTATTGGGAAGTTTGGCTGCTTTGGGATATCAGGTTTTTGTAGGAAAAGGAGATATCTGGGTGATATCCGGAGGAATTGCAGTTGGAGCGCTATTTTTGCTGGTGAGCAGAATTACCAGAGAAGGAATGGGGTATGGTGATAGCTGGGCAATATTTATTTTAGGGATTTATCTTGGAATATGGAAGTTATTAGAGGCTCTTTCGGCAGCATTTCTATTCCTTGGGGCAGCAGCAGTTATTTGCCTATTAATAAAGAAAATGTCAAGAAAATATAAGCTTCCATTTGTACCGTTTCTGGCAATCGGATATCTGTGCAGCATACTTACAGGAGGGATAGATGGGTGAAAAAGTTTCACGTTCAGGGAAGTATGACGGTAGAAATGTCATTTCTTATGCCTATGGTGCTGTTTCTAATTATGGGATGTATTTTGACAGCGTTTTATTATCATGACAAGAACATATTATCTGGCGCCGCATACGAGACAGCCGTTGTGGGAAGCACAAAGACGAGAGAAAAAGATGGAATTAAGGATGGAGAATTAGAGACACTTTTTTATCAAAGGACGAAAGGTAAATGCATTATGTTTGTTGATATGTACGTATCAGTTAAGATGGAAAAAGAAGAGATAGAAGTCATTGCAAGAGCGTCAAGAAAATATATGAAGGTTTCGATTATGAAAAGAGCTGCGATTACGGAGCCAGAGAGAAGGATTAGGAAATGGAGGTTAGGATACAGAGATGGAACGTAAGATTACGATTGAGGAAGAGAGTTTTTACAAAGAAGACTATCAAGTCCGAATGTTGAAAGCAAATAATCTAAATGGAATATTAAAGATGGGTGGAAGAGGGATTAATGAGAAGAGTTATTATGATTATGATGTCAGTGGAAAGCTTTCTATGAGAGCTATGTTTGAAAGAAGTAAAATAAATGCAGAAGACATAAAAACGTTTCTTAAAGATTTTAGAAGTGCTTTAAAGGAGGTAGAAACATTTTTATTAAATATTCACTGTATTCTACTGAAACCAGAATATATCTTCTATGAAGAAGGAAAATATTTTTTTTGCTATTATCCATTGGCACAGGGGGAGTTGTGGGAGGAATTTCACGGATTAACCGAGTATTTTGTGAAGCAGGCAGATTATCAGGATCAAGAATGTATTCGTATGGTCTTTCTCTTGCACAAAAAGACTATGGATGAAAATTATAGTCTGGAGAAGATAGTGGCAGAATGTTTGCAGAATCCGCAGGAGGATTATGGAGTGACAGAAAATCAGGACGGGGGCATTGATAAAGTCAAAGAAGAAGAGGAAGAGAATATGCAGGAGAGAGACTGGATTACAGAACAGGAGCTTGGTAGTTCAATTTTTAGAGAATCTGACACTTTGTGGACTCCGGTAAAAAGACTTCTGAACAGGCGTAGGAAGTCAAGATGGGGAGATTGGGATGGGCTGCATATCGAAGAGGAGGATTTTTCATGAAGGATTTTTACCAAAAGTGATAATGACTTTGTTGTTTAGATATGTTACAATATTTTTGTCAGATTTAGGAAGGAAGGGTCGTGGCTAAAAACGACGTTCCAGCGGCAAAGAAGTTAAACGTATTCGTGTAGAATAATTAAAGGAAAAAGTAGGTAATAGAGGTTACTATATCAGGAAAAATGTGGTATACTATGCAGAAATAATGAAAACATATACTAGAAGGTGAATGTGTGTTGCATAAAAATAGAATATATGCTCCATGTACTGTCGTATTGGCGGCAGTTAACGTAATCGTATTCTTTGTGCTTTCTTTGCAAGGTATGACGGAGGATGGAATGTTCCTATTAGAACATGGAGCTATGTTCATTCCAAAGGTTTTAGAGGATGGAGAGTATTATCGTCTTTTTACCAGTATGTTTCTGCATTTTGGTTTTGAACATCTGATGAATAACATGGTAACATTTGTATTAATTGGATGGAATCTGGAGATTGAGATCGGGGGGATCAAGTTCCTTTTGATTTATATTCTGAGTGGTTTGGGCGGTAACATCCTATCTGCATGGTATGATATCCAGACAATGGACTATTCTATATCTGCAGGTGCGTCCGGAGCGATTTTCGGGATCATTGGTGCATTATTATATGTAGCAATGCGTAACCGTGGACATATTGGGGATATTTCTGGCAGGAGAATCCTGGTTATGATAGCAATTAGCCTGTATTATGGATTCTCCAGCAGCGGCGTGGATAATTTGGCGCATGTAGGCGGTCTGGTAACAGGATTTCTGTCAGGTGTGCTTCTATATTGGAAGAACAATGGTAAAGACAGAACCTTTTCCGAGAATTGATTCTACTTGGATGGAGCCATTATGAGCAGTAATAATCCGTCTGGCGATTGCAAGACCAAGACCGGTTCCGCTTCTTTTATGGGTCACGAAGGGATCAAAGATGGTAGGGACATCTTTGGCATCAATTCCTGAACCATTATCAGAGATTTTTATATGGAGTGTCTGCCCAATATGTTCTGCATCAAGACGGATAGCGGGAGATTCTGAATCTGGGCATGAAAGGACAGCATCCTTGGCGTTGTTCAGGAGGTTCAGAAGAGTTTGTTTCAATTTTAACGTATCAGCCATGATTGGCGGCAGGTCAGATGCAATTCTGGATGTGAATTCGATATCAGTATCCAGAACTGAAGAAGCAAACGACAGAACGAGGGTTTTGAGAAATGTTACGGTATTTGTTTGAGAAAGGGACAGCTTCTCTCCATTATTATAAGAAGAGAGTTCCGATAAAAGCTGAGTCATATATTCAATATCCTGGTGCATGGAATCCCAGTGACAGAAATCCAGGACTTCTGGATGCTGTGCTTCAATTAATTGAAGTGTACTGTAGACAAGAGTCAAAGGATTCCTGATTTCGTGGCTGATAGCGCTGACTTCCATTCGATGAGATTCCAGAAGTCTGGTGAGAAGTTCTTTTTTGTCAGAACTTTCCTCCATAATTTGTTGTAATTTGTCGTAATCTGTTGCTGAAAACATAATATCTACCGCCTTTCTGAATTAACAGTTTAGCATTGGCGGATGAAATAATCAATTATTATTTTTAAGAAAGGATGATATAGATATGAAGGATGAAAATTGTATATTCTGTAAACTTGCAAATGGAGATATACCTACGGCTACTTTGTATGAGGACGATGATTTTCGGGTAATATTGGATGCCGGTCCGGCTTCTAAGGGACATGCATTAATTATCCCAAAGGAGCATTATGCGAATCTATATGAACTTGATGATGGATTGGCAGCAAAAGTAATGATATTAGCAAAGAAGATGATCACAAAACTTACGGATATTCTTGGCTGTGACGGCTATAATATAGTCCAGAATAATGGAGAAGCGGCAGGACAGACTGTTTTTCATTTCCATCTTCACATGATTCCAAGGTATAAGAATGACGGTGTTGGATTAGGATGGAAGATAGGCAAGCTGACCGATGAGGATAAAGAGGAATTACTGGCTAAGATAAAATAGTTTAAGGATGCAAAGGATGAGAAGTAAGTGGAAGCTGAGTTAATAACAAAAGCGGACTTTAATGTAATATACGAGGAAAATTTTGATCGAGTATATAAGGCGGCAGTAAAATATTCCGGAAATCACCATTCAGCAGAAGAGATTGTACAGAACGTATTTATGAAGTTATTTACAAATATGGATAATGTGGAGAAAGAAGCAGCCAAGGCGTGGCTGCTTCTGACGACAAAATATATGGCTCTGAATCTGAAAAGAGATCGGAAGAGGGAATGTCTGGTGGAAGAGATGGAGGGTGAAGCCGAGGTGTTACTCTCAGAGTCAGTGGTGAATCCGGAAGAATTTTTTGAGAGGAAGATCAAAAATCAACAACTTGTGGAATTGAAGAAAGGAATATTTGAGGCATTGTACGAGAAGAACCCAAGGTGGTATGAAGCTATTACGATTACATATGTATTAGAAAAGCCGCAAAAAGAAGTTGCGGAGAATATGGAAGTGACGTTGGATGTTCTGCACAGTATATTGTATCGGGCAAAGAAATGGATACGTGAAAATTACGCAGAGGAGTATGCTCACTTGAACAAAGCGTAAAACAGGTGCCGGTACCGACACCTGTTTTATATACTTAAAGTATCGACATTTTTCGACAATATGTACTTTTATATGTGCTTATACGGAACGAATGGTTTGGAATATTATTTATTAACGGCAGTTTCAATCAGGTCGATAATTGTATCAATAGAATTCTGCTGCGGAGAATTCTTCATGGCATCTATATAAGAAGCTCTATTCTTATATAATGATAGAATGGAATTAAGAAGCTCTTCTTTACTGAGTTCTTCTTCTTCCAGAACGACACTGTATCCCTGACGTTCAAAAGAACGGGCATTCAAAATCTGGTCACCACGGCTTGCATTGACGGAAAGCGGAATCAGAAGATTCGGCTTATGGAGGGCAAGCAGTTCACAGATGGCGTTAGCTCCGGCTCTGGAGATTACGATATCTGTTAAGGCAAAGAGATCTTTTAATTCTTCTTTGACGTATTCAAATTGGGCATAACCTTCCATGTCTCTGAGTGATTCGTCAATCTTTCCTTTGCCGCATAGATGGATGACCTGGAATGTCTTCAAAAGTTCAGGCAGGACACCACGTACTGCTTCGTTGACTGCCACAGAGCCAAGACTACCGCCAACAACCATGATTACAGGTTTGTCGGAAGTAAATTTCAGGAATTCTTTTGCTTTATATTTGTCACCAGACAATAATTCCTGCCGGATTGGAGAACCTGTCAGGATTGCCTTTCCTTCTGGAAGATGTGATAAAGTCTCTGGAAAGTTACAGCAGACTTTCGTTGCAGAAGGGATAGACAGCTTGTTTGCAAGACCTGGCGTCATATCAGATTCATGGATGATTGTTGGTACATGACGCCCCTTACCTGCCAGTACAACAGGAACGGAGACAAATCCACCTTTGGAAAAGATAACGTCAGGATTCAGTATCTTTACCAGTTTTTTAGCTTCGCCTAACCCTTTGATTACGCGAAATGGATCCGTAAAATTCTGGATACTGAAATACCGGCGTAGTTTTCCGGAAGATATCCCGTGATAAGGAATTCCGAACTGTTCGATAAGTTCTTTTTCAATACCATGGTAAGAACCAATATAGTGAATATCATATTGTAATTCTTTGAGCCGTGGCAAAAGGGCAATATTAGGTGTTACATGACCTGCGGTGCCGCCGCCAGTTAAGATAATGCGTTTCATAATGACCTCCCAATCTTGACAAAGCATAGAACGTTGTCTGCTTGATATATCTGTTATAATTATATTATACGTTTAGACGCGGTTTGGTCAAGAGAAAGAATAAGATTTCGGGATATACTAGTATAGAAGGTCGCATACAATTAATGAGAGGTATAATGATGAAAAATAATGATGAGTTACTGGAACAGATGATAAAAGATGAGTTTGAGAAGGCTGCGAAGGAGGAAGTCACGCTCTTAGAGGATGACAATATACATGTTCCGGCTGGAATGAAGGAAGCGTTGTATTTGAAGATAAGCAGTAAGATAGAAGAGTTTGATAAGATAGAGGTTGAAACGTCGGAGGAAGAAAAGGAGGAAAAACAGCCAGATAATCTTTATGCCAATATGTCTGAAGAAGACCGTAAAGCGTTGGAGATAGGCAGGCGGGTTATGGAGGAAGAGGCAAGGGCTGAGAGAGAAGGGAAAGTTGTTCGGAAGAAGAAAAGGATTCGGATGTATTTTGGAGTTGCCGCGGCTTTCGTGTTTGCAATGGCTTTGGGAGTGACAAGTATGGGCGGACCAGAGAAGCTTATGAGAATGATGACCCAAATTGTCGGTGAGAGAGAAATAGAACAAATTGATTCCAGCGAAGATAACTTGATTCTAGTAAATGAGGATGAAGAAGAGGCATATCAGAGAATTAGTGAGGTATTTGGAGTAGAACCAGTAAAAGTTATGATTTCGTTAAAAAATATGAAATTTGGTCATATGGAATTTGATGATTCAATGAAAACGGCAGAATTATCTTATGATATTGCAGGAGAGAAAATGTTGTACTTAATAAACGCGTCTTATACAAAGAATTCATTTGGTATAGATGTAGAAGATGAAGTCGTAGAAAAATTTTCTATGGAAGTACAGGGAAGAAATATAGAAGTTAAGCAATATCAAGTAGAAAATGCAGATGAAAATAGGTTTTTAGCCAGTTTTATAGAAAAAAAGTTAAAATATTACCTGATAGGAACTATGAAGCAGGAAGAGTTTGAATTAATTTTAAATAATTTACATTTTCCGGAATAAAATGCGTCATTTTTTTTATAGTTATGTGTTTATACTAATGAGGGCATAAGAGAGTATAGGAGGTGAAAAATTGAAGAAAAGAGTAATGTCTGTATGTTGTATGGCATTGTTGATGATAAGCATGCTACTGATATCAGTAAATAATGCAAAAGCAGCATCAGATGTTCCTATTCTGGATGGTTCATATTTGACGTACGATGAAGAGTCTGTTGGATATGATACGAAGACCACAAGAGGGGTAGATTTATTAGCAGGTTATTCTAAATGTGTTCGGTTAGGACCTGGTAAGATATATGCAGGAGGTTCAACGATTGCGGCACATGAGGTAAAACATGTAAAGATATCGGTTCTTGTGGAGCGAGCTAAAGAGGGAGATACATCCTGGTCCTATTATGATGGATGGCATAAAGAAAATCAAGACACAGATAGGGCAGCAGCTAATAAGACACTAGAAGTGGAAGGTGGCTATTACTATAGGGTACGTTGTACACATTCTGCTAATAGTGATATGAGTAGTTCATTTACCAATGGTGTTTACATCGAAAAACCATAGTGAACCATTCGTCCAAAGTATAAGAGTAAAAAAACAAATAGGGCTAATAGTAAGCGACATACTAAAAGCGACATATTAAAAGCGACATACTAAAATTAAAAATTGAATATTGAAAATTTGCAATCTGAAGACAGAGTTAGTCTAAAAAACTAAAGATAGCGGAAAATCAAGGCGGGTTGTAGGAAGTACCGTCTACGGCGCAAACGATGGAACTATTAATTTAATTTCGACCTTACATTGAGAAACCGTAGGCTCACGAGACGAGTCAAAGTCGTCGTAGACGGTACTTCCTGCAACCCGCCAAAAAAATTAAGAGAACAAAAACAACCTGAAAGAATACGAAGTCATGCTACACTTCGTATCCTTTTTCAGTTATGTGATCTGTAAGAAACTCCTATGTCTATTAGGCCTCCCCAATCGCCTGCCTAAGAGCCTTCGCAAGCTGATCCGGGCAAGAGGTAGGCTTGAATCCACAAGTAATCCCCTCCATACGTGAAATCGCGTCATGTACATTCATGCCGACCACCAGGCTCGCAATACCCTGGGTATTCCCTGCGCATCCTCCAACAAACTCAACATTCTTAATAGTCTCCCCGTCCACGTCTACCTTGATTAACCGTGAACAGACACCAGATGGCGTAAATTCCATGTCCATCTTCCTCCTTTAACATTTTATTCTATGTTTCTTTATCTAAAAAGAACCCTAATCTACTTTACTAATATTATACAATGAACTTCTATAGTTACAAGCAAAATTTTGATAAATTTAATTGGAATTAAAAATTCAATTTTCCGAAATCCCTTGATTTTTCAAGGCTTACCGCCTATCAAATGTTCAAACCTTATGTATTTTCCCTTGTTTTTGCCCTTATGAGCCGAAACAAGGGAAATTTTTATGCTTCGCCCACAACCCTGTCCAAGAGCCTTGCGGAAGTTCGCTTTGCTTCTCTGGTAGAGTGGGCGTAGATGTTCATTGTGGTACTGACATCAGAGTGTCCGAGAAGTTCCTGCACATCTTTTGGCTTTGCACCGCCCGAAAGCAGATTGCTTGTGTAGGTATGGCGGAGTGTGTGGAAATGAAAGTCCTCCAATCCCTCAACCTCTGCCTTTGCCTTGCGGCAAATCTGACCGACTGCACTTGCAGAAACAAAAGCACCGTCCTCCTTTAAGCAGACAAAGGATAATTCCCTGTCATTTTCGGGCGTTTCCTGCGTTCTTTGCAGACTGTAAACCTCATAATAAGTACGACCTTTTTCTTTGACCGTCTTACAGTAATTCAGATGATACAGTTCGCCATAACGGAAACGGTTTTTATGCTGTTCTGTTTTTGCTTTTCGTAAGATGTCTGCCAATGTGTCGCAGAAATCAACGGTACGGACTTTACTGCGTTTTGTTGTGCCGACTTCGTGCTTATGCCTTGTGCCATTGTACCGCATACTGCGTCTTACAGTTAGATACTGCTCGTCAAGGTTGATGTCCTGCCAAGTCAGACCACAGACCTCTCCGATACGCAAGCCTGCATAATAGGCTATCTGCACCGCAAGCAGAGCAGGGTGTTTCTTTGCAATTAAGAAGTCCGTCAGTTTTTGGTATTCCTCGTGTGTAATGGTAGGAATAGGGGCAACATCTTCTTCGCTGTCCGAGAAAATATCGGTTTCCTCTTTTCTGCCACGCAGTTTCACATACTGCATCGGGTTAAAGGTTATCAGCCTTTTCGGAAATACAGCAAAACGAAATGAATTTTGCAACACCGCCGAGAATTGCAGCATATAGCCTTTGCTCATCGGTTTTGAAGTTGTACCGTCAGGGTTTACCCCTCCGTAACTCATAAGGTCGATAAACGCCTGTAAATGGTCGGCGGTCACGGTTTTCAGTTTTCGGCTGCCAATGGGATATTTCTTAATCTTTTTGACTGCCGCCATATATGCCATAACCGTACCGTTGCTAAGACTGCCGGGCTTCAGTTCTTCCTCTACCCACATATCCAGCATTTCTCCAACCGTGATGTTTTCGGCTTTCCCGACAAACTTCTTTTCCTCATAATCGGCAATCGCCTTTCTGAGCAGGGCTTCTGTTTCAGACTTGCTTTCTGTTCCCACAAACTCTTTCTGTACTTTTCTGCCGCTTTCATCTTCGATGTAGAAGCGTGCGTACCACTTTTTACCTTTTTTTCTTACAGAACCTTTTGCCATAGATAAATTTCCCCTTTCTATCCGTGGCAATCGGGACTGTGACATATGGTGTGCGTAAAGTAATAGTGTCACTTATGCCGATGAATGTCAATCGGCATTTTCACTTGTCAAAGTGCCACGGAATTTTTCTTTTTCAGCAACCCTTTCTTCGGCTGCTGTCACTATCCCGAACAGGTCGCCCATCTTTACAGCGGTGCGTCCCTCATCGTAGATATGTAAAATCCCGTCTAAAAACTGTTTCATATCCTCGATAGGAAGTTCCATTTCTTTACGGTAAACCCTTTCCATAATCGCCCCTGACTCAATCGCATAGCGGCGTAAGGACTGCTTTAAGCCCTCGTCCTCCGCTACACGGTCAACCTCAGCCATAGCGTCTGCAAAGTGATAAGTCATAACCGTATAGAGGTCAATCATCTTTCCGAGGAATGTGGTAAGTAGTTGTTGGTGCGGCTCGCCCTTTACCACAGAAGAAACCGTATCAAGATATTTTTTGATATGTTCTTCCATATCCCTTGCACATAAAGTGCGGCTGTCGTATTCCTTATCTTCGGAAAGTCCTGTCAGCCATTCGGGAGTGGTCAGGAGTGCTTCTGCCAGCCCGTTGATAATCATTGTGCGTTTCGGGTCTACTCCGTCCGCTTCATATCTTTGAATGGTAGACTTGTTTACCCCGACACGCTTGCCAAGTTCGGGCATTGTTAAGTTTAATTCTGTTCGGCGTTCTTTTACTCGTTCACCGACCTGTTTTGCGGTGAATGTAATTTCTTTTTTCAAGGTTTTCACCTCCTATTGCTGATAGTATAGCATGGAAAAACTTGTTTTGCAACCGTAAATTTAATAATAGGCAAAAATATTTCTTAATAAGTTGCAAAACGAGTTGACAAGAGATAGCAAAATAAGTACAATTACAGATACATAGTTGCAAAATGCGTATTTTGAAAGGAGGTCGATAAAATGAGCAACATCAAAATGGGTTTAACCATAGAAGAAGCAGCAGAATGTACGGGTATCGGAAGAAATACAATGCGTAAGTTGGTAGACTGGGGCAAACTTCCCGTCCTCAAAGTCGGCAGAAAAGCGATTATCCGCAGGGACACTTTAGAGCGATTTATGAGCGTCAATCAGGGAAGAAACCTGCTTAATGAAAACGATGTCCGCAAAGTAGAATAAGCATTCTCCAAGCCCTCGGCGTTTGAGAGCGAAATACACCCCTCGCACAAATCTTCGATTTGTACTCTGGGTATTTCGCCCTTGCAGGGGGCACTGTATCATCGCTTCGGGCAATGCACCGCCGCTATGATACAGAAGAAAACAGCCCGCTGTTTTCTTCGCTGTCCGTCTGCTTACGCCGCCGAAACAGCGGCAACCGATTTCTCGGTTGCAAAAAGAGTATGCCCGTCACGGGAGGAAGGAGTATATGGCAAGACACTCATTTTTACAGATGTCGAAGCTACACAATGTCAAGGGAAGAATATCCTATATCACAAGCCACGCAAGGCAGGAAAACCTTTATGCCACCTACCACACCGCCGACAATGAATTTTGGAGTAGCCTTGCAAGGGAAAGCCAGCAGGAGTTTAAGCGGAGCGGCACAGAGGGGAAATGTATCGAAGCAAGGGAATTGATTATCGCCCTGCCCGAAGTTTATACAAGATACGAGCCGCAGGAAGTCCTTGAAGATTTTACGGAGGAGTTCCGCAAGAGATACGGTGTGGAGTGCGTGTCAGCTCTCCACCACAACAAACGCAAAACCAATTATCATATCCATCTTATCTTCAGCGAAAGAAAACTGCTTCCTGAGCCTGACATCAAGATAGCCACACGCAGCGTGTTCTATGATGAAGCAGGCAAAAGGGTACGCACCAAGAAAGAAATCACAGGGGAGGACGGGCAGATACGAAAAGGCTGCACCGTCATTAAAAAGGGCGAGGTTTACGAAAGCCACCTCTTTACCGTGAAAGATGATAAATTCAAAAGCGAGCCTTTTCTTCGGGAGGTAAAAGAGATTTACACCGACCTTATCAATCGGCATATCTCCGATCCTAAGCAGCAGTTAAAGGTATTTGATAAGAACAGCGTTTATCTTCCCACTAAGAAAATCGGCAAGAACAATCCCAAAGCCGCCGAGATTGAAGCGGATAACGCCGCAAGGCAGGAATGGAACAGAACAGCGGATATGGCGTTGTTATCGGGTATTTCCGAAGCAAAGATTTTAGAAATCAAACAGTCCGAGATACACGAAAAAGCAAGCCAATCTATCAAGTGCAAGGGTTGGCTGCCCAATCTGTTTCGTGGGATTGTAGCAAAGGCAAAAGATTTTCTGCAAAACTTTATTCGGGAAAAAGATATGCCGCCCAAGCCAACGCTTGATATTGATATGGCAGAGTTCCACCATACGCGAAACCTGATGATAAAGTTGCAGGATAAGGCGGTAAAAATTAAAAACTTGCAGGACAAAGTTCTGCCACAGTTGAAACAGCAGCTTGCCGAAACAAAGGGGCTTTTCAAAGGTAAAGAGCGAAAAGCGTTGGAGGCAAAAATCAAAGAAACCGAAGCCGAGATTGCCGACAGGTTAGATAAAATCCCCGATACGCTCAAAGCGGACGGTTATCCCGATGTGCAGGTGTTTATGCGGACTTTCCGAGAAATGGAAAGCGTTGTAGAACAGTACGACCGTGACCTTGCCGAGTGGGAATACCAAGTCAGCAGGAAACCGACAGTCGCCGCTAAAGAACAGCACAGACCGCCCGAAAAGCAGAGCGTGTTAAAACATCTGCGTGAGATACAGGAACGCAACAAGCAGCAACCGCCGCAAAGGCAGCGTAAGAAATCCATTGACAGAGATAGCCGATAGGCATTGAAAAACCGCCGTTATGGTTTTACTCATAGCGGCGGCGTATATAATCATACTCTATTAAAAGATACCGAAAAAAATGTACATTCCCTTTTCTTTATTTAACTCTGATTCCAAACTATAAAACCATTATTCAAATTCCCGTAATCGCTCAACGATAGAACGATTTCTTACAAGCTTTTTGTAAGTAATTAGTGGTGTCAGAATACATATCATCATTATAAGCAAAATTGCATATATCAATGGAAATATAGGCAGCATGAAAGGTATTTTCATGTAATTCATAGATTGAAAAACAAAGTAGGTAATACCTATTCCGATTGTCAGCGTGATAAAAACCGAACCGGCTGCATATAAAATTCCTTCCCGAATCAGTAATTTTCTTATTTGTTTTCTTGACATACCTACGCTTTCCATAATTGAAAAAGTCAACTTTCTATTTTGCATACTACTTGCCATTGTATTGATATAGTTCAACATACCCACCAACAACAAAAGAAGAGAAATTGCCGTACCTATTTCATACATACCACTTTGCGAATCCTGAATTATTTTCATATCATCATATTTTGAAAGGCAAATCAAATCTGAACTGTATGAACTTGATTCAATAATGTTTTTTATTTTATTTTCTGTTTCCACTTCGTAGGATTGTTCGTATTTAATATTGAGACTTAAAATATATGGATTCGCAGTTAAACTTTCCATATACTTTTCACTGATAATCAGATTTGCCCCGATATTCGCAGTTGCTCCATAATAGTCTCCATAATTGACAGCTCCAATTACAATTTCCTGTCTCTCCGTACCAATGAAAAACGGTATGGTACTGCCTATCCATTTTTCTGGTATTTCAAACCCTGCATATTGCAAAATTGCCGTTTTCCCATTCAAAAAATCCTGCTTATCTATAATATTTCCAAGTGTATCATTCAAATAATCAAACTCTGATTCGTCAATTCCCTTTATCATACCATAATATTTTTCAGGGTTTTGTTGATATTCCAAAGCTGTTTCGGAGTATGACAAATATGGTTTTAATTCCGTATAACTTTTTATCCAAAAATCAGAAAAAGAATTCTTGCAATATGGGAAAGTAACAGGAACTCCCTTCACAGCATGAACTTCTTTTATAGCCTCTGTTTCTTCTATATCAGATACAAATTTATTATCAATAGCAGCTTGTAAAGAGGATATATCGTCTGTTATCTGCGTATCATTATATACAATAAAATCAGCGTTCCAATAGTTGGGATATACCGTTCGTTTGCCCTGACTATCAATGAGTGTAGTTAAGCAGAAAAATACAATTAAACTTGTTGCAAGCGATAGAAAAACAACAATAGTTCTTTTTTTGTTTTTTCTAAGCTGATTTATCGCCATGTTCCAATACAAATTGCCCTTGCGAATTTTCTTTGTATAGGCAATTTCAATGTTATCCCTGTATTTGGTGGCTTCAACAGGCGTTACATCCGTAGCAATATGAATCGGAGTTCTAACACCGCATAGTACTGCAATTCCTGATACTAACGCACTCAGCACCAACACTTCTGGATAAAAATGTACCCCCGTATTTCCTAATGAAATTCCAAGAACTTTTATTACATGAGGAATAAGAGTCAAGGAAATTGTTACACCCAGAATTATTCCTGCAATAATCCCTGTCACTCCTACAACTGCTATTTGCTTTTTGATAAGTTGAACCAACTGTCTTTTTGTCATCCCTAATGTTTGCAACAATCCATAATATCTGATTTTCCCAGAAACCGATAGATAAAGAATATTGTAAATCAGCAAATATGCACTCAAACAAATAATAAAACCAAGTCCGAATACGGCAAGCAAGATTGTCAAAGATTTTTCAATATAATCGGTAGCTTGAAAAACCTGTGCTGACGATAGTTTGAGGCTATCTTTTAGATTTTCGATTGTTTTTTCTGTGACATAATTGCTCTTAAACTTCGCTTGTAAAATTCCACTTAATTCTAAATCATAACCTGTCTGCTTGTAAAAATCTTCCGAAACATAGAAATTTTCTTTATCTGTGCCGTAGCCTTTCCAAATTCCGCTGATAACAAAAACTTTTGTATGAATACCTGTATTATCTTCATAAGTTATCGAAAGATTATCGCCAATCTCCAAAGAACTTTTTCCACATTCGGCAAGAACTTCTTCTGTAGCTAAAAGTTCATTTTCTTTCTGTGGATAGTGTCCGTCCATTTCGGTTCTTACGGGGCTTTTTTGACTTTCCCAATATGTTTCATCTCCCCAAAGGAAAGCAGCGTTAACTGTACTATCCATATCACTGCTTTTTACATTTCCGCAATAAGACAGCATACCGACTGTTTCAATCTTGGAATTGTTGATAAGAGTTTCTTTCTGATTTGCCGTAAATCCGTTCATAATAACAATGTCCCATTCTGAACCATATAGACGAGAATTTTGTAATCTGCTTAAGTCCAAATAAGTTAATCCTACAGTAAAAACAGAAAAAAGCATAAATGCAGACAACATAATCGTAACAAATAGAATGGAAAATTGACGCTTATTTGTTCGCACTGTGTTTTTAGCTAATTTGTTTATTATCTGACGATTATTGTTTGCTAACATCAGAATCACTGCCTCCCACTAATTTTCCATCTTGTAATCTAACTATTCTATCTGCCATTTGTGCAATATCCAAATCGTGTGTAATGACAATTAGTGTTTGCTGATATTCTCTTGCAACAATTTTTAAAAGTCCTATAACATCATGGCTGGAAGATGTATCAAGATTGCCAGTTGGCTCATCTGCAAGGATAATGGCAGGTTTAGTCGCTAATGCTCTTGCGATAGCAACCCTCTGTTGCTCTCCGCCAGATAGCATAGAGGGAAACATTTCTGTTTTATCTGCAATGTGAAGTGTTTTCAGCAATTCTTGTACAAATTCTTTATCAGCTTTAACTCCGTCAAGTTCTAATGGAAACAATATATTATCATACACATTTAAATCTGGAATCAGATTATATTGTTGAAAAATAAAACCTATTTTTCTTCTTCTAAAAAGAGCAAGTTGCTCCTGATTCATTTCCGATAGATTTATACCATCTACAATTACTGATCCAGATGTAGGAGAATCGAGACCTCCCAACATATGAAGAAGAGTGCTTTTTCCACAACCAGATTTTCCTATAATAGAAACAAACTCCCGTTCCTTTACTTCAAAATCCACTCCGTTTAAAGCAACTACGGTATGAGTACCGACTTCATAATGCTTTTTTAAAGACTTTGTTTTTACAATGATATTTTCCATAGTCATTCCTCCGTTTCTGTTTTTATCATAGAATAGAAAAATCACAAACTGTTCACAAAAAGAAAAAATCACAAAACTGTGATTTTTCCATGCGGTCTAATTAGGGAAATATAAATGAAAAGTACTTCCTTTTCCTGATTCTGATTCAACTTCAATATATCCTTTTTGCATACAGATAATTTCTCGTGCCAGATATAATCCAATACCTACACCCTCTGTATTATGAACATCTGGCTCACGGTAAAAACGGTTGAATATCATTCCCTGTCTTTCTAAAGGAATCCCTTTTCCCGTATCGGTAATGCTAATTTTTGTGAAAATGGTTTCTTTGTTTACGACTATGTTGATACTGCCATTTACGCTCGTATATTTAACTGCATTATCAAGAATATTAAAAATAGCTTCTGCTGTCCACTTTTTGTCATGCTCAAGTTGAAGTGTTTCATCATATGTAACATGAATCTGAATGTTTTTCTTATCTGCTTTTGGAACAACTGCTCCAATCGCCAATGCAAGAGTTTCTGCTATAAACTGTTTTGATTTCTGTATTTTGATTGTTCCAGTTTCCAATCGTGACATTTTTATCATGTTTTGAAGAAGAAAATCCAATTTATCCACTTGCTTGCTCATTTTTATTAAATGCTCTGTGCTTTCTGATTTATTTACTTTGTCGAAAAGCATTTCTTGATATAATTTAATATTCGCAAGAGGTGTTTTGGTTTGATGGGATATGTCAGAAACTAACTCTTTTAAATTTTCTTTTTCTTTGAACAGTTCTTGATTTTTATGCGTATACATATCAGAAATACGACATAGCTTTTCATAAACCATGCCCCATAAGTCATCTTGTTCACAGATTGTTTTGTTTAAATTTCTGCTGTTTAATAACTCATTTAAACTATTTTCTAATTTTTCTGTAAAGTCATAAATATCGTGTTTCAGACAGCGATTTTTCCATAATAGACTTATAATAATCCCTATGAACAACACAATAATAAGAATGTAAATTATTTCCATATATATCCCATTCCGTATATGTTTGAAATATAACTATGTTTGTCTGTTTCAATTTTCTTTCGCAAACGGTTAATGTTGACTGCAAGAGTATGCTTATCCATAAATTCAATTCCTTCTTCCCATAAGGAATCCAACAAAACAGAATAAGTTAGTAATTGTCCTTTATTATCAATCAATTTTTTCAAAATACGGTATTCGGTAGGCGTAATAGGACAACTTTTTTCTTCAATCTGTACAACTCCTAATTCAAAATCAATCTTTAGAAAACCGTCATCGTATATGTTTGTTTTTTTAACTTCCCTTGACAATATAATGGATATTTTCTTTAACAAAATTTTCATGGAGAAGGGCTTTGTCACATAGTCATCTGCTCCTATTTCATAACCATTTAGAATATCTTCTTCTAAATCTCGTGCAGAAAGAAACAATATCGAAACATTATTTCGTGCTTTTATCCATTTACAAAAATGAAATCCGTCGCCATCAGGCAAATTTATATCTAATATTGCTAAATCAAAGGTATGATTGATTGCGATAGCTTGTCCGTCTTTACAAGTATAAGCATTATATACACGATAGTTTTCTTTTTGTAAAGCTGTGCAAATCGTTTGATTTAATTCTAAATCGTCTTCAAGTACAAGAATTGTATAAATAAGTCATCTCTCCTCTGCATAAATAACTATGCCTCATTTAATGTCTATATTATAAACAATTAAAATGGCAGTATCAAGATTTTTATACCTTTGTATACCTTTGGAACAAAGTATTTCCATTTTGAATTGAAATCATCCCCGTTTTTCGTTATAATAACCATAAAAATGAATGGATACAGGAGGATAACGAGGCAATGATAGGAATTATCGGAGCAATGGAAGACGAAGTTGCGGCATTGAAGGAAGCTATGGAAGTTCAGGAAACCATAGAGAAGGCTTCTATGATATTCTGTAAGGGTATGTTGTGCGGCAAGGAGGTCGTGGTCGTAAGAAGTGGGATTGGCAAGGTAAATGCGGGAATCTGCGCCCAGATTCTAGTGGATAGATTCGGAGTGGACGTCCTGATCAATACGGGGATTGCCGGTTCTCTGGATGCGAAGATTGATATCGGGGACATGGTAATCTCGACGGACGCCCTGCATCATGATATGGATGCCTCCGAGTTTGGCGATGCCCTTGGGCAGGTGCCGCGGATGGACGTGCTTTCTTTCCCGGCGGATGAAACGCTTGTGAAGAAGGCTGTACAGGCGAGCGAGAAGGCGAATCCGGATATTCACACATTTACCGGAAGGATTGCAAGCGGCGATCAGTTCATTGCATCCCGGGAGGTAAAGGAGCGGATTGTCAAGAACTTCCACCCCTTGTGTGTGGAGATGGAGGGGGCGGGAATCGCCCAGGCGGCATACCTGAATCAAGTTTCGTATGTCATAATACGTGCCATTTCGGACAAAGCTGACAACAGCGCCCATGTAGACTATCCCACCTTTGAACAACAGGCAATCGCCCACAGTGTAAGGCTTGTAAAGGAATTACTGACAATTATATAGAAAGAACAGGTTTCACAATCCGTTGGGATATGACAGATTCTCCCATCCCGGATTGCGGAATCTGTAGAACGATTTTTAAGCTCTCCTTTGGAATTTCAGTTATAATTCTATTCAGAAGGAGGGCTTTTTATGTTAGAAACAATGTTGGACAGGCACATGATATTCGTGCTAATGGGAATCCTGACAGCCGTAGGGATTATGAGTAAATTTATTGTTAACGTCTCTTTGAAACGTTTGGTACGTGCAGCGGGAAATATGAATAAAAGCACCCATCCGCTGATGCGCCTGGTACGTGCCAAATTTGAACACGCCAGCATGGTCAGTGACAAAGTAGAGAATGTGAGTGTATTTGTGGAAAAGTACCTGTATGAGTATAAGGTGCTGGGATTACGTCTCCACAGTTGGACGAGAATGGAGAAAGCGGCTGCAGCGTTATGCCTGTTTGCCGGAGCAGTGGGTGCAGGACTTGAATACGGTGTAAATGGGATGAGTGATTTGGTATGGAAGACAGGAGCAGTCGGAGGAGGGCTTGCTGCATTTGTATATCTGGTACATCTTTTGACAGATGAGAAATACCAGTTAGAGGCAGTCCGGAATTATATGGTGGATTTTTTGGAAAATGTATGCCGTCACAGATTTGAGAAGTCTTACCAGAAAGAAATTAAGGTATTGGCGCAGGATGGCTCGTCAGCGGAGTTTGGAGCAATTCCGGCCGATGGGCAGGCCAATGGCGCAGATAAATATGCGGTGAGAAAGAAGGAAACTCCGGAGGATTTATTTGCGGTAAGGAATCTTGAGCAGGCGGACGACAGCCTCTATGCGGCAAAAAGCCAGAAACTATCAGATGAAAAAACATATGCGTCAAATGAGCCGATACAGAAACAGAGTGCAGTCAGCGCATTTCTTGCGGCAGAATTGAAAGCTGGGGAATCGTTTTTCCAGGCTCCTGAGACAGGGGAGAATGAGGCGGTCAATGCATTCCGGACGGCTGACCTGAGGGTTGACGAAGTGGCAAATGCGTTTCGCATGGCGGAATCGACACAGGGGAAAGGAGGAGGCTTTCGCGGGCAAGGGACGGAACAAAATGACGGAATCAGTGCATTTCGGATGCCAGAACCCGGACAGGGTGAGGAAACGGAATTATTTCGGGCATCGGAAACCAGGAAAAAGGAGTCGGTGGAAATAGAAACTCCGAAGGGAAGGGAAAAACGCAGGGAGAACATTGTGGAAATCCCAATTCCAGAGTCGTCTGGGGAAGCCATGAATTCCGTAGTAATCGATTCGCCAGAGCCACCAACCCCGTCAAGCTCAGTAAAGAACACCCAAAGCCGGCAGACATTGCAGAAGGAACGGATGCCGAAAAAAGAAAAAAATGAAGATGAGGTGAACCGGGATGTAGTAATCAGGAGGATACTCGAGGAGTTTATGGCTTGATTATGGATGCCTGATTTGGGAGTATAATGACTGCGGCGGTATGTTTACCATTGAAGAGGTGACATACCGCCGCTGTTTAAAGCAGGTGTCAGGAATTGGGGGAGATTTCTGCAAACCATTGTTGTATAACATTTAAACCAACTTCTAAAATATCTGCAATTATGGCATCTGAATATCCCTTTTTTTTCATATTAAATGCAGTTCCCTTCTTACCTTCGATGATCCCTTCCTTTTTACCTTCGATGATCCCTTCCTTTTTACCTTCGATGATCCCTTCCTTATAAATTTTTTCAGAAACTTCACACATTTCCGGATAACCTCCTTCCTCACATTTCAAAAAATGGACTCTTGCGGACAAATCTCATTGCTGCATAAAATCGGGTTCTTCTAGCATGTTCAATCGTGTCTTTTCTTTGGATTTCCAAATTCACTAATCGTCTGTGGCTATCCTCTGCCAGTATGTCAAGGATGGCGTCATGTGCCGGATTCTCATCTGTTCCCACAATATAGTGCCTCCTTATGTAGAAATTGTCTCTTTATTGTTCTTACATTATAAATAATTATATGAAGCATGGCAAGATGGCTGGCTCAAAAATATTACTTTTAGAAGTGCTGAGCCGAAAAGTTTATGGCTTGATTATAGCCGTCTGATTTGGTAAAATAATAGATGTATAAAATTACCATATAATAAGCGGGAGACATGCCGGCGGCAGATTTCACCGCATAGAAGGAAGGAGCCCTAAAATGAGCAGAGTTACATTTGATTATTCTAAAGCAAAGACATTTATTTCAGAGCATGAGATTGAATCAATGAAGAAGATTGCAGAGAACGCGAAAGCCGAACTTCTTGGCAAAGAAGGTGCGGGGAATGATTTCCTTGGATGGATTGATCTTCCTGTAGATTACGATAAGGAAGAGTTTGCAAGGATTAAGGAAGCTGCGGAAAGAATCAAAGGAGATTCGGAAGTTCTTCTGGTAATCGGTATTGGAGGCTCTTATCTTGGCGCAAGGGCGGCGATTGAATTCCTGCGTCACAATTTCTATAACATGGTATCGAAGGAAATACGCAAGACACCAGAGATCTATTTCGTGGGCAACAGCATCAGCAGCACCTACTTAAAGCATCTGACGGATGTAATTGGGGATAGGGATTTCTCTGTAAATATCATCTCTAAGTCCGGGACGACGACGGAGCCTGCGATTGCTTTCCGTATCTTTAAGGGAATGCTGGAGAAAAAGTACGGCAAAGACGGGGCGGCGAAGAGGATTTATGCGACCACAGATAAGGCAAGAGGGGCGCTTAAAAACCTGGCGACCGAGGAAGGATATGAGACATTTGTTGTACCGGACGATGTAGGAGGACGTTTCTCCGTATTAACGGCAGTTGGGCTTCTTCCGATTGCGGTCAGCGGCGCAGATATTGACAAGCTGATGGAAGGCGCGGCTGACGCGAGGGAGCATGCGTTGAAGGATGGCTATGAGGAGAATGATGCGGTAATGTATGCGGCAGTACGTAATGTCCTGCTGAGGAAGGGCAAAGCAGTGGAGATTCTTGCCAATTATGAGCCAAGCCTCCATTATGTATCCGAGTGGTGGAAACAGCTTTACGGCGAGAGCGAAGGCAAGGATCAGAAGGGAATTTTCCCGGCGTCTGTTGACCTTACTACAGACCTGCATTCGATGGGGCAGTTCATTCAGGACGGAAGCCGTATCATGTTCGAGACGGTTCTGAATGTGGAAGAATCTACAGAGGAAATCGTGATTGAAGAAGAGCCGGTGGATTTGGACGGTTTGAATTATCTGTCAGGAAAGACGGTTGATTTTGTCAATAAGAGCGCAATGAACGGGACGATGCTTGCCCATACAGATGGAAATGTTCCGAATCTGGTGGTTAAGATTCCTAAGCAGGACGAGTTCTCATTGGGACAGTTGTTCTATTTCTTCGAGTTTGCGTGCGGCGTGAGCGGATATATTCTTGGTGTGAATCCATTTAACCAGCCGGGCGTGGAGAGTTACAAAAAGAACATGTTTGCGCTTCTTGGGAAACCGGGATTTGAGAAGGAGAGAGAAGAGCTTCTGAAGAGGTTATAATGGGCAGCTTATATGACAGGCTATCGGAGTATGGAAGGTCGGATTACTATGGTTTTCATATGCCGGGGCATAAGAGGCGGCTCAATATGCTGGGAGACGAGCCAGCCTTCGCTATTGACATTACGGAGATTGAAGGGTTTGACGACCTTCACCATGCGGACGGGATTCTGAAAGAAGCTCAGGAACGGGCGTCGAAGGTGTACCATGGGGATGAGACACATTTCCTCGTTAATGGGAGCAGTGTGGGAATCCTGAGCGCCGTTGCAGGTGTGACGCGAAGAGGTGATACGATACTTGTGGCAAGAAATTGCCACAAGTCTGTGTATCATGCCATAGAGATGAATGGATTGAACCCGGTGTATCTGGCACCGGGATTTCATGTGTCAGAGTATATGAATACGGAGATTTCCGCGGAAGATGTCAGGATCGCTTTGGAGAAGAATCCTAAGATTCGGGCAGCCGTGATTGTGTCGCCGACTTATGAAGGGGTGGTGTCGGATGTGGAAGCAATATCGGAAGCGGTCCATGAGAAGGGAATACCAGTTATTGTTGATGAAGCCCATGGAGCGCATTTTGGATTTCATCCATATTTTCCGGAGAATTCTAACCGGAAAGGTGCGGATATCGTGATTCACAGCCTGCATAAGACGCTTCCGTCATTGACCCAGACTGCCCTTCTGCATATGAATGGAAGTCTTGTCAGGCGGGAGAGGGTTCGCAGATATCTTCATATGCTCCAGAGCAGCAGCCCTTCTTATGTGTTGATGGCAAGTATAGATTCCTGTATTGATCTTCTCGAAAATAGAAGAGATGAGCTGTTTGTGCCTTATGCAAAGAATCTGCAAAGACTCAGGGAAGAGCTGGCGGGGCTTAGGAGGCTGAAACTGGTGCATACGAATCGGTATGATCCTTCTAAATTGGTGATTTCTGCGGGAAATACAGGACTTACGGGGAGGGACCTTTCCCGGATTTTGCTGGAAAAATATCATCTTCAAATGGAGATGTCGGCTGGCGGGTATGCGCTTGCCATGACGTCCGTCGGGGATACGCCGGAAGGTTTCCGAAGGCTTAGCTGTGCCTTGAAGGAGATAGACGGCTCTTATCCGTCAGAGGAAAGGAACTGGAAAGAAGATGTAAAGGTCCACAGAGAGGAAAAAGCAGCGGGAGATTTGCGGAAAAGGAAGAATATTCCTTGCCTTCCGCCCCCTGATATGGTATATAATAGTTCGGAAATACAAGAGATGGATTGTCCGGTGGAATCCCGTCATTGGAGGGATTGTGCAGGATATGTGTCAGTGGAGTACGCATATCTGTATCCCCCGGGAATTCCTTTCATTGTTCCGGGAGAAAGGGTATCACAAGAGGCGGTAAATGTGTTACAATGGTATTATGAGATGGGATTTTCGATTGAAGGTTTGAAGAGGGATTCTTATATAGAGGTTTTGACGCATGGGTAAGATTTACTATATGATGGGAAAAAGCTCTTCCGGAAAAGATACCTTGCAGAAAGAACTCAAAGAAGCCTTGCCGGAACTAAAGACCATAACGCCCTACACCACCAGGCCGAAACGGGACGGGGAACGAAACGGTGTGGAATACTTTTTTGTGTCGGAGGATACATTAAATGTATACGAGGAGCAGGGCAGGGTGATTGAGCAGCGCGCCTACAATACGGTACATGGGGTATGGAGGTATGCGACGGTCGATGACGGGCAGGTAGAGCTTGGGAGTGGGGATTATCTTGTAATCGGGACGCTGGAATCTTATGGCAGGATGCGGGAATACTATGGAGAGGATAACGTAGTTCCGCTTTATATCGAAGTGGAGGACGGAGAACGGCTGAAACGTGCCATTGGGCGGGAGGAGATACGGAAGATCCCGGATTATAAGGAACTGTGCAGGCGTTTTCTTGCAGATTCCGAGGATTATTCCGAAGAGAACCTTGCAAGGTATGGGATTACCAAAAGAATCCTGAATCATGACGGAACTAGATGCTTAGAAGAGATGATAGGGGAAATACAACATGGGAAGCTTTAAAGATGTGGTAGGACACAGAGACATAATCAATTATATCAAGAATGCAGTGAAGATGGATCAGGTATCCCACGCGTACATCATGAATGGGGAAAGGGGCGCCGGGAAGAAGCTTCTGGCATATCTTTTCGCCATGACGCTGTTGTGCGAGGAGGGAGGAGAGGAGCCTTGCAATACCTGTCATTCCTGCCGCCAGGCGGAGACGGGCAATCATCCGGATATTATCAGAGTCACCCATGAGAAGCCGAATTCTATCAGTGTGGATGACATCCGGGAACAGGTTAATAATACGATTATGATAAAGCCTTATCAGGGACCGTACAAGGTCTATATTATCGACCATGCCGATCTTATGACTCCACAGGCCCAGAACGCACTGCTCAAGACGATTGAGGAGCCGCCTCAGTATGCGGTGATCATGCTTCTGACAGAGAATGCGGAGGCGCTTCTTCCTACAATTAACTCCAGATGTGTCATGCTGAGGCTTCGCTATATCAAGGACAAGCTGATTAAGAAATATTTGATGGAGAGTCTGAAAGTGCCGGATTACAAGGCGGATCTGTGTACTGCATTTGCCCAGGGGAATATGGGACATGCGATTATGCTTGCGAATTCGGAGCATTTTAATGAGATTCGCGAGGCGGCGGTACATCTTCTGCGGCATGTCCATGATATGGAACTGAGTGAGATCGTGGAGGCTGTGAACAGCGTTACGGCGTTTAAGTTGGAGATTACGGACTATCTGGATATCATCGCGGTTTGGTATCGGGATGTTTTGCTGTATAAGGCGACGAGGGACATGGATACGGTCGTGTTCAAGGATCAGATTGACGATATCCGGGAGCAGGCGAGGAAGAGTTCTTACGAGGGAATCCAGTTGATTATCAGCAGTCTTGATAAGGCTAAGGCGCGCTTAAAGGCGAATGTGAATTTTGATTTGGTCATGGAGCTTTTGTTCCTGACAATGAAGGAGAATTAATCAAATGACGAGAGTGATTGGAGTGAGGTTTAGGCCGGCAGGGAAGATTTATTTCTTTGCGCCGGGAAAATATGAAGTCAATACGGGAGATAAGGTCATCGTCGAGACGGCGAGAGGCGTGGAGTTTGGTTCTGTGGTCACGGGACCTAAGGATGTGGAAGATGATAAGATTACGCAGCCTTTGAAGTCCGTGATCCGGATTGCGACGCAGGAGGATATCCGCAAGGAAGAGAAGAACCGTGAAAAAGAAAAGGAGGCATTTGGCATATGCCTTGAGAAGATCCGCAAGCATGGACTTGAGATGAAACTAATCGACGCGGAGTATACATTTGACAATAATAAAGTGCTTTTTTACTTTACTGCGGACGGGAGGATCGATTTCCGGGAGCTGGTGAAGGACTTGGCGAGCGTGTTCCGTACAAGAATTGAGCTGCGGCAGATTGGTGTGCGGGACGAGACGAAGATCCGCGGCGGAATTGGAATATGTGGGCGTCCGTTATGCTGCAATACCTACCTGACAGAATTCGCCCCGGTATCTATTAAGATGGCGAAGGAGCAGAATCTGTCCCTGAATCCGTCTAAGATTTCGGGCGTATGCGGCAGGCTTATGTGCTGCCTGACCAACGAGGAGGAGACTTACGAGGAGCTGAACAGCCGCCTGCCGTCTAACGGGGACCGTGTGACGACACCGGATGGGCTGAAGGGTGATGTGCAGTCGGTGAATGTGCTGCGTCAGCTTGTGAAGGTGATTGTGACGCTTGATAACGACGAGAAGGAGATCCGCGAGTACAAGGCGAAGGAGCTTAGGTTCAAGTCGAGGCGGAGGAAGAAGGATATGAAGCTGTCCCGGGAAGAACTGGCGGAGCTTAGGGCGCTGGAAGAGAAGAACGCGGCGTCGAAGCTGGATGATGAATGATGAAGTGATGGATAATAGGAAGAGCAGATATATAAAAGAGGGAGAACGCCTGGACGACTTACAGATTAAGGGGTATGGGATTATACAGACCCCCGGGAAATTCTGTTTTGGGATGGATGCGGTTCTCCTATCTTCTTTTGCGAAGATAAAGAAGCAGGAGCGGGCTTTGGATCTTGGGACGGGGACTGGAATTTTGCCGATTTTGCTGGAAGCGAAGAATGAAGGGGAGCATTATACAGGGCTTGAGATTCAAAAAGAGAGCGTGGATATGGCGCGAAGGAGCATTGAGTATAATGGGCTTGAGGATAAGGTAGATGTGGAGGCGGGAGATATCAGGAATGCATCGGGGCTGTTCGGGGCGGCTTCTTTTCAGGTCGTTACCGTGAACCCGCCTTATATGATAGGGAAACATGGCTTGAAAAATGAGAATGAAGCGTTGTATATCGCAAGGCATGAGGTGTTGTGTACGCTTGACGATGTGCTGCGGGAGAGCGCGAGGCTCCTGACGCCTAAGGGACGGTTCTATATGGTCCATAGACCGTTCCGGCTGCCGGAGATACTGGCGAAGATGTCGGCATACCGGATTGAGCCGAAACGGATGCGGTTGGTGCATCCCTATGTTGACAAGGAGCCGAATATGGTACTGGTGGAAGGACTAAGGGGCGGGAATCCCCGGATGAAGGTGGAGCCGCCGTTGGTCGTGTATGAAAAGGACGGGCGTTATACGGAGGAGCTGCTGAGAATTTACGGTATGCGGCAGTAAAATTAGAAGTAGAGGAGAGAAATTACCATGCCAGGAACATTATATCTATGTGCGACGCCAATCGGCAATCTGGAGGATATGACGTTTCGCTGTATCCGGATTTTAAAGGAAGCAGATTTGATTGCTGCGGAGGATACCCGCAACAGCATCAAACTTCTGAATCATTTTGAGATTAGGACTCCTATGACCAGTTATCACGAGTACAATAAGATAGAAAAAGGACGTAAGTTAGTGGAGCGGCTTCTGGACGGAGAGGATATTGCATTGATTACGGATGCGGGGACTCCGGGAATCTCAGACCCCGGCGAAGAGTTGGTACGGATGTGCCGTGAGGCTGGGATCGCCGTGACGGCAGTTCCGGGAGCCGCCGCATGTGTGACAGCTTTGACCATATCTGGACTGCCCACCAGAAGATTTGCATTCGAGGCGTTTCTTCCGGCAGATAAGAAGGAGCGGCAGGCAATTCTTGAGGAAATGAAGCAGGAGACGCGGACGATGGTGCTGTATGAAGCTCCCCACAGGCTTGTGAGGACATTGGAGACGCTTCTTGATTCGTTGGGCAACCGGAGGGTCAGTATATGCCGTGAGCTGACGAAGAAACATGAGACGGTGTTTGCGTCGGCGCTGGCGGATTCCGTCCTGTATTATAAGGAACACGAGCCGAAAGGAGAATGTGTCATTGTAATAGAAGGGAAGAGCCGCGCAGAGATTCAGGCAGGAGAGAGGGACAAATGGGCGCAGATGAGCATCGAGGAACATATGGAGTTCTATATGGGCGAAGGTATGGAGAAAAAGGATGCTATGAAGCAGGTGGCGAAAGACCGGGGAGTCAGTAAACGGGAAATCTATCAGGCGTTGGTCAACTTGTATAAAATTTTGTGAAATTATTGTTCAACTTGGGTATACCCGAAACGGGACTTTTTTTATATACTTTTATTTAAGCAAGACGGTATCACAGATACAAAGAATATATTTATTTCAAATGGAGGAAACCCAAAATGGCAAGTTTATCATTAAAACACATTAATAAGACATATCCGAACGGATTTGAAGCTGTAAAAGACTTCAACCTTGAGATTGAAGATAAGGAATTCGTCATCTTCGTAGGCCCTTCAGGATGTGGTAAGTCAACAACACTTCGTATGGTAGCCGGTCTGGAAGATATCTCCTCAGGAGAGTTATGGATTGGGGACAAGATGGTTAACGATGTAGAGCCTAAGGACAGAGATATCGCGATGGTATTCCAGAATTACGCTCTGTATCCACATATGACAGTATATGACAACATGGCTTTTGGACTGAAATTGAGAAAGGTTCCGAAAGACCAGATTGATAAGATGGTACGTGAGGCTGCTAAGATTCTTGACTTGGAAGCATTGTTAGACCGTAAGCCGAAGGCTCTTTCCGGTGGTCAGAGACAGCGTGTTGCTATGGGACGTGCAATCGTTCGTAATCCTAAGGTGTTCCTTATGGATGAGCCTCTTTCTAACTTGGATGCTAAGCTGCGTGGACAGATGCGTATTGAGATTTCCAAGCTGCATCAGAGACTGGGCACAACGATTATCTACGTAACACATGACCAGACAGAGGCTATGACGCTTGGTACAAGAATTGTAGTTATGAGCGCCGGTGTTGTTCAGCAGGTTGATACTCCGCAGACATTGTATGATCGTCCGTGCAACCTGTTCGTAGCAGGATTCATCGGATCACCACAGATGAACTTTGTAGACGCTAAGTGTAAGGTTAACGGCAAGAAGGTATCTCTGATTGCTGGACCGGCATCTATCGAGCTTCCGGAAGCTAAGGCTAAGAAGCTGATTGACGGCGGATATGACGGAAAGACTGTTGTACTTGGTATCCGTCCGGAAGATGTACATGATGAGCCAGATTTCCTTGCTAAGTCTCCGAACACGATTATCGAAGCTACGATCCGTGTATACGAGATGCTTGGTGCGGAAGTTTACCTGCACTTCGATTACGAAGGTTCTACCATGACAGCAAGAGTTGATCCAAGAACAACTGCAAGAACAGGCGATACCGTTAAGTTTGCTCTGGATGCTGACAGAATCCATGTATTCGATAAAGAGACAGAGAACACAATCACAAATTAGTAATTTTATTCTGACAAAGAGGCCAGACACCGATGGGTGTCTGGCTTTTATGATGCGTTCCGCAAGAACCAAAAAACAGTGTGAAAACAGAGGATACTCTTGTACATCCCGGCCATCCTATGATAGAATAAAACTTGTATATGCCAAAGAACAGGAGGGATTTCCAGTGTTATCGAATCAGATACTACATAAAGCAGTACAGGATATTAAGAGAATTACCGGATTAGAATGTGCGATATGGGATATGAAGGGAATTTGCCTTGTCATGACGAACGAGAGGATGACGGGGCTTGACGGGGCTGTGGCGTCTTTTGGAGAAGCGGCGCCGACGGTAGCGGCGGAGGAGCTTCTTTTCCGCATAGAGAAAGATTTGGGGATGTTTCTTGTGCATGACGACGAGGACCCATGTTACATCCTTGTGCTGAAAGGGGGATGTCCGCAGATGGAGATGGCGGGCAGGCTTGGAGTCAGCCAGTTGGAGAATCTTCTGTTTGCTTACAAGGAGAAGATGGATAAGAACCGTTTTATCCAGAATTTGATTCTGGACAATATGCTGTTGGTGGATGTTTATAATCAGGCGAAGAAGATGAAGATCCCTGTGGAACTCAGGAGGTCGGTGTTCCTGGTCGAATCCAAGAATGAAGGAGAGAACCTGATTCTTGAGACGCTGAAAGGTCTGTATGCCACGGGGACGAAGGATTTTGTGACGGCAGTAGATGAGAAGCATGTGATTCTGGTCAGGGCATTGGAGAATACCGATGATTACCCACAGTTGGAGCAGATTGCACGGGAGCTGGTGGATACACTGAATATGGAGGCAATGGTAAGCGTCCGGATTGCATATGGGACGATTATCAATGAATTGAAGGATGTGTCCAAGTCCTATAAAGAGGCGGGTATGGCATTGGAAGTGGGACGTGTATTCTATGCGGACAAGAATATCCTTGCTTATAATGAGCTTGGAATCGGGCGGCTGATACATCAGCTTCCGGCTTCTCTTTGCGAGATGTTCCTGAATGAGGTGTTTGAGGGGAATACGGCAGATCAGTTTGAGGAAGAAGAGCTGATTACGGTATATACATTTTTTGACAATAACCTGAATATTTCCGAGACGGCAAGGCAGTTGTATGTCCATCGGAATACGCTGGTATACCGGCTTGAGAAGATTCAGAAGCGGACAGGCTTAGACGTCAGGGTATTTGCAGATGCACTGACGTTCAAGATTGCAATGATGGTGGCAGATCATATGAAATACATGGAGAGTTATTCGGCCGTGCATAGATGATAGGTCTTTAATGGATTGTATGATATCAGGAGGAAACAAAATTATGGTGAAATTATATGATAAGGGCGTATACCTGTTAAATGGAACAGAGATTGTGGAAGACGCCCGGGAGATAAGCCAGAAGACTGGGCGGGAGATATCTCCTGCCGAGGCGGCAAAGGAGACGATGGCATATGGGATTCTTGCAGAGCACAATACATCCGGAAACATGGAGCAGCTTCAGATTAAGTTTGACAAGCTGACTTCCCATGACATTACGTTTGTGGGGATTATCCAGACGGCGAGGGCGTCCGGGCTTGAGAAGTTCCCGATTCCCTATGTGCTGACCAACTGCCATAATTCTTTATGTGCGGTGGGGGGGACGATTAATGAGGATGACCATATGTTCGGGCTTACTTGTGCCAAGAGATATGGCGGCGTGTATGTACCGCCTCATCAGGCAGTCATCCACCAGTATGCCAGGGAGATGCTTGCAGGCGGCGGCAAGATGATACTGGGTTCCGACAGCCACACGCGTTATGGGGCCTTAGGAACTATGGCAATGGGAGAAGGCGGTCCGGAGCTTGTAAAGCAGCTTCTGAATAAGACCTATGATATCAAGATGCCCGGCGTGGTAGGGATTTATCTGGACGGCGAACCAATGAAGGGAGTAGGTCCTCAGGATGTGGCGCTTGCAATCATCGGAGCTACATTTGGAAATGGATATGTGAATAATAAGGTCATGGAGTTCGTAGGTCCTGGCGTGGAGAAGCTGAGTGCGGATTTCCGTATTGGAGTTGACGTTATGACCACAGAGACAACCTGTCTGTCTTCGATTTGGAAGACGGATGAGAAGATTCGGGAATTCTATGAGATTCATGGAAGGGCGGAGGACTATCAGGAATTGAACCCAGGAGCGACGGCTTATTATGACGGCATGGTGTATGTGAATCTGAGCGAAATCAAGCCGATGATTGCGATGCCATTCCATCCGTCAAACGTCTATACCATTGAGGAGGTCAATGCGAACTTAAAAGACGTACTCCATGACGTAGAGCAGAAAGCGTTGGTAAGCCTTGACGGCGCTGTGGATTATACTTTGCAGGATAAGGTGGTTGACGGAAAATTATATGTGGAGCAGGGAATCATTGCAGGATGTGCCGGAGGCGGATTTGAGAATATCTGCGCGGCGGCGGACATCATCCGTGGGCATTATATCGGAGCGGATGAATTTACATTCAGCGTATATCCGGCGAGTACCCCGATTTATATGGAGCTGGTGAAGAATGGTGCGGTCGCGGACTTGATGCAGGCGGGAACGATTGTGAAGACGGCGTTCTGCGGGCCTTGCTTTGGCGCGGGGGATACTCCGGCGAACAATGCGTTTTCTATCCGCCACTCTACGAGGAATTTCCCGAACCGTGAAGGTTCCAAGCTGCAGAGCGGTCAGATTGCCTCTGTCGCGCTGATGGATGCGCGTTCCATTGCGGCGACGGCGGCGAACAAGGGATTCCTGATTCCGGCAACGGATTTGGATGTGGAGTTTACGGGGCCGAAATATCATTTTGACGGGAAGATTTATGCAAACCGTGTATTTGACAGCAAGGGTGAGGCGGACCCGTCAGTCAAGATTAAGTTTGGCCCGAATATCAAGGACTGGCCTAAGATGGCCCCACTGCCCGAGAACCTGCTTCTGAAAGTGGTGTCTGAGATTCATGACCCGGTTACGACGACGGATGAGCTGATTCCTTCCGGCGAGACGTCTTCCTATCGTTCCAACCCGCTTGGTCTGGCAGAGTTTGCGCTGTCAAGGAAAGACCCGGCGTATGTGGGGCGTGCGAAAGAGGTTCAAAAGGCAGAGAAGGCGATTGAAGAGGGGCAGTGTCCGGTAGAAGCGTTGGACGAGCTTAGGCCTGTGATGGAGAAGATTCATGAGACGTATCCGGACATTGACCGGACGAATCTTGGGATTGGTAGTACGATATTTGCAGTGAAGCCGGGGGATGGCTCGGCGAGGGAACAGGCGGCGTCCTGCCAGAAGGTTCTTGGAGGATGGGCGAATATCGCCAATGAGTATGCCACCAAACGATACCGCTCGAACCTGATTAACTGGGGAATGCTTCCGTTTATTACGGAGGAAGGCCATGAGAAGCTGAGCTTCAAAAACGGCGACTATCTCTTTGTGCCGGAGATTAAAAAGGCTGTGGAAGAGAAGGCGGCGAAGATTAAGGCTTATGTGGTCGGGGCAGGAGAGTCATGGAAGGAGATTACTCTGAAGCTGGGTGATATGACGGATGCAGAGCGTGAAATTATCCGGAAGGGATGCCTGATTAATTATTATAGAGGATAACTTGAAAAAAATATGGGGCGGCTGCAACAGCAGCCCCCTTTTTTGACTCTTATTTATGAAAGGAATCATAGAGCGGTTTTAAGCAGGGAGGAGAAGATATGAGATGCGACACGAAGACATTTGCGCAAATGTATGAGACGGTTTATCAAGACCTGTACCGGTTTGCCCTGTGTATGTTGAGGAATCCGCAGGATGCGGAGGATGCGGTAAGTGAGGCGGTGGTGGCGGCTTATGAGAATATCGGAAAGCTAAAGAAGGAGGATGCTTTTAAGAGCTGGATATTTACGATTCTGTCCAACATTTGCAAGAAGAAGTGGAGAAATGCGGCGAGGGAGGAGACACGTTCCGATGAGGAAATGTTATTTTCCGCGGCTTCGGAGGAGCCAGACATAGGAGTAGCTTTGGATGTGCGGAAGGCATTTTTTCTTCTGGAGGACGAGGAGCAGACGATTGTCGGCCTGTCTGTTTTCGGAGGATATACCAGTCAGGAGATTGGGGATGCGCTGAAGCTGAATCCCAATACGGTGCGCTCGAAGAGGAGCCGTGCGCTGCAAAAGATGGAATGTGTATTGAGATGAGTTTAAGGAGGCGGCTGTATGGATAAGAGAGAACAGGAAGTATTAGATTTGATCAGGCAGAAGACTGCGGATGTGGAAGTGCCTAAGAGCCTTGAACCGGATGCTGTCGAAAGGATGCTTGAAGAGAAGGAGGCGTCAAAGGGAGTAGGGGCGGCTCCGGGAAAACGGAGAAGATGGGGAGCGTGGCAGACGGGGCTTCTGACGGCTGCCTGCCTGACGGCTGTGGTTGGGTTTGCGGCGTGGAGTATGTTGGATGCCGGAAAGGAGCATGTGACTACGGAGAATGTAAGGGATAACAAGGGAAACAGCTCAGAGGATGAGGAGGAAATCAGCATCAGTAAGACGATTGCCCAGGCGGAAAGCTATGAGCAAATCTATGATTACTATGAAGCATACCGTAAGAAAATGGAAGAAGAGCAGGCGTCGTATCAGATGGACGCTGCAGATATGGGAAGAGAGCTGATTGCCGAGAGCGCCGGAGGAGAAGCCGAGTCAAACGCAAGTTCCGGCAGCACAAAGTCTTCCGGGGAGGAGATGGCAATCGTAGAGGACACCATAGACGCGCCGGCAGCAACGGCGGAAGCCGGGGATATGGCTGCCGATTACTCCCAGACAAATGTGCGGCAGGAGGGCGTGGACGAGGCAGATATTGCGAAGACGGATGGAAGGTATCTCTATATTCTTGAAGACAACGGGCGTGAGATTGCCGTCGTTGACACCAAGGATGGAAAGATGAAGAAGGCTGCATCCGTTGAAGTTGATGAAAAGGAGTATATTCAGGAATTCTATGTCGTACCGGATTTGAAGAAGATGGTGGTGGTCTGCGGGCAGCAGGGCGCAGGAGATATGCTTGTGGATCCTCTTTATACTAATGGGGGTATTGGCAACAGTGGTGTGACGATAGCAGTCACTTACGATATCCAGAACCCGGAGGAACCAAAGGAAGAAGGAAAGGTGACCCAGAGCGGGGATTACCGTTCGTCGAGAATGGTGAATGGTTTCCTGTATTTATTCAGTGAGGTGTACATCTGGGGAGAAGTGGCGCAGAATGAGCCAAGGATGTATGTGCCTTTGATTAACGGCGAGCCTGTTTCAGAAAAGAATATTTATCTTCCTCCAATCAAACAGGCGAATATGTATGAGGTGATTACATCGGTGAACCTCAAGAAGCCGGACGAGACGATGGACAGCAAGGCCATTTTCTCCAAGGGCGGCCAGGTCTATGTAAGCAATAAGAATATTTACTTCTATGAGACGGAGTGGGGATATTGGAACGGCTGTGTTACCACAATCCGGAAGGTGGCGTACAAGGATGGAAAGCTGGAAGCTAAGGCGCAGGGAAAATTCGACGGCTATCTGAATGATTCGTTTTCCATTGATGAGCATGAGGGGAATCTCAGGGTAGTCACGACGGACGATGATACCAATTCGGTGTATGTGCTGGATGGAGAACTTGAGGAAATCGGGGCGATTGAGAATCTGGCGAAGGATGAGCGGATCTATTCGGCGCGGTTCATGGGGGATACGGGATATTTTGTAACATTCAGGGAGACTGACCCGTTGTTCAGCGTGGATTTTTCCGACCCGAAGAATCCTAAGATTATCGGAGAGCTTAAAATACCGGGGTTCTCAGAGTACCTTCATTTTTATGGGGAGGACCGTCTTTTGGGAATCGGTATGAATGTGGATGAAAAGACGATGACCACGGACGGCGCTAAGATTACCATGTTCGATATTTCGGATAAGACGGATGTGAAGGAGAAGGACACATATGTACTGAAAAATGTATATAGTACGGATGTGGCTTATGATTATAAGTCGGCATTGGTTGATTTTAACCGGAATATGATTGGTTTCTCCGGTTACACGGAAGGCGGGCAGCGGTATTTCCTCTTTTCGTATGATGAAGATAAGGGATTTATCTGTAACATGGAAGAGGATATTAATGGAAACGCAATGCGCAATCCGAGAGGTATTTATATAGAAGATACACTCTATGTGATTCAGGGAAATATTATCGAGGCCTATAGCTTGAAGGATTATCAGAAGGTGGATGATTTGATTCTTTAAGTTGTATTTAAAAAGGAAGCTCCAAGTGCGGGGCTTCCTTTTTGGGTGCATCGACTAGTTTAACGACGGAATGGTGCGGACCAGACAGCTCAGGAGTACAATTTCTAGCCGAATGGAGTACTGGTCATCCGGGAATGCAGACGGGAACGGAGAATCGGGCCTGTGACCACAGCAAGGATTATTTTGGCGGTATCCCCTGGGAGATAAGGGAGTACGCCTATGGACAACGCTGCAGAGAAGGGAATCTCCATTTGGAAGGCAAGCCATGCGGTTCCGAAGAGGTAGGTGACGGCGGTTGAAAGCGCCATGCCTATCACGATTAAGGAACGTCTATCCGGAAAATGCCCGACGAATAATCCGGCAATTATGGTCATGAAGATGAAGCCTACCAGATATCCTCCCGTTGGCCCGGCGATTTTGCCAAGGCCGCCTGCGAAACCGGAGAAGACTGGCAATCCGGCAGCGCCTATCAGAAGGTAAATGAGAAAGCTGACGGTAGCGTCTTTCCAGCCGAGCACATAGACGCTGATTAGGAGAACCAGATTCGTAAGCGAAATCGGTACGGGGCTGATTGGAATCGGTACGGAGAATGGTGCAAGTATACAGGTAATTGCTGTCACCATTGCAATGAGGACAAGTCTTTGGGTGGTAAAATGCCGGGATGTGTTGCCTGAAGTATTGGTTATTAGATTTTTCATAGTATTTGGCTGCCATGGGACGGCAGCATTGCTCCTTTCTTATGTAGAATAATAGGAGAACCGGTATATACAGAAATCCCATGTATCGCCTAAAGAAAGATACTTGAGAACTTGATACTTTATGAGAGGTTTGCGGGAACCCGATACATTGCTTCAAAGCATTGAAATCTGACATACCGCCTGCAAGGCGCGGGAGTCTGGCGTGCCGCATCGCTGCACGGTGGTTCTCCTATTAATTTGTAGTATATGGGATAAAAAACAATTTGTCAACCATATAAAATACAAGGTTAACAATTAAAATGGATATATTGTGCAAATTGTGAGAAATAAATACAAAAATCAGAAAATTATAGATATATAAATGAATAAATAAATTAAATATATAAAATTTTAAAATAGTGTTGACAAATATGGGCTGGAGTGGTATTATATAACCAATCCAAAGAAAGTGGATAATATTTAGAAAAGGAGGCTTAATCCAATGGACAATGTAAAAGAAACAATTACTCAATATGTCAGTGGTATGGCAGATGAAGGTTCCCAGAGAATAAGCCTTGACTATAGAGGACAGAGATAAGCCGGTATTTGAATGAGATAAAAAAGTCGGAGAAGAAAGAGCCGGATATAGAAGAAGATTCACATTTGCAGGCATATTGAAAAGATACCACATTATAGTTCAGGAAGATTTGAATGATGTTAGAATATGTCAGGAAGGGACATTAGCTAACGAATCGGATTTATACCAGAGGGGTGGAACCATTGATTCCGTAAGGAATGTATATGGGATAGAAGGGTATAAGGAGAGTGAATGGGAACTTGAATCAAGAGGAATCCTCCGCTTAATATATGTATATAATAAAATTTCATAGAGATTAGGGCTGCTGTAGCGATATGGCAGCCTTTTATTGTGTGTGTGCAGGGGCGCATATGATAATTGGCAGCTTTGCTGCACGCACCCCGCGCGGCGAGTAGGGGAAGAGGAATCTTCCCTACTCGATTGTAAAAAGTATTGTCTCATTGCATGTGGTAAAGCATATCTTATATAGTAGGAGAAAAAATGCGCTTTTTTTTGACATTGTACATGGCGTATGATAGAATGATAAACGTAAAAGTGTAGAATATTGCAGTTTTAACAAATTTTTTGAGGTGAGAAGTTTGGATAAATATGAATATAGGGTGAAAACAGAGCAGATGCAGGAGCATATGGAGAAGAAGCAGTACAAGAAGGCGATGGAGATTGCCGACACGATTGACTGGCGGAGGGTCAAGAATGTTTCTACTCTGAATACGGTAAGTGAGATTTATGAGTATAACGGCGAATACCAGAAGAGCCGGGATATTTTATTTGTTGCGTTCGATCGGTCTCCGGGGAGCAGGAAGATCGCGTATCGCCTTGGGCTTCTGGCTTTGCGGATTGGTGATATTGAAGAGGCTGCGGATTGTTATGAGGAGTTTGTGAAGCTGGCTCCGAAAGATCCGAATCAGTATATTTTGAAATATAAGATTTTGAGGGCTCAGGGTGCGCCTTTGAGCGACCAGATTGCCGCTTTGGAGGATTTTAAGAAGGCGGAATATATCGAAAAGTGGGCGTATGAGCTGGCGAGGCTGTACCATGAGGCGGGGATGACGGCGGAGTGTCTGGAGGAGTGCGACGACCTGATTCTGTGGTTCAGTGAGGGGCGGTATGTGTATCAGGCGATGGAGCTGAAAATGCAGTATAAGCCGCTGACTCCGCTGCAGCAGGAGAAGTATGACTCACGTCCGGGAGCCTCTAAGAAGTCCCGCGCTGCAAAACGGAATACTACGGCGAAGACGCCGGTTCCGTTGGAGGAAGTGATCCGCGGGGAGGCTCCGGTCAGAAAAGAGGTGCTTAGGAGGGTGACGGAGACGGCTCTTCGGGCAGATCAGGAGGCGTTAGAGGCGGAAGAAGCGCAGGAAGAAAAGGATGAGCTTACGGAAGGGGAAGCAAGCGTAAGGCAGAATACGTCTGAACTTGGTAAGACGAAGTCCATTTCTAAGGTCGTGAAGGGAGCGACGCTGCAGGAGGCGCTTGCCAATGGGATGGCGCTTGCCAATGGAATCCGTAGTGTGGAGAAGACGGTTGCAAAGGTGAAAGAGGGAATCCGTCAAGTGACCGGCCAGATACATATGGACGCGCTTGTAGAGAAGCGTGGGGCAGATGCCAGGAAGGCTGAACCGGAGCCAGAGAAGGAACCGGTTCAGGCGGAAGTAAGGGAAGAGAGGAAGGAACCGGCTGCCCCTGCAGCCCAGGCTCCGGGAGCTGTCAGGGCTTCAAGAAGACCTTCGCCAAGACCATTAGATAAGAAGACAGATGCGCTTCGTGCGACCGGCCAGCTGCGGATTGAGGAAATATTGCAGGAGTGGGAGACGAAGCAGAAGGCCAATGCGGAGGCGATTGAGCGTCAGAGAGAGGAAGACGATGAGAGGCTTCGCAGGGAGCGGGATGAGATCGGTCTGCGTAAGGAATTGGAACGCCGTGAGGCTGAAAGGAAGGCGGAGGAGGAGAGAAAGGCGCTGGAGACAGGCGCGACTCAGAGGATTACGCCGGAAGGCCTGCAGAAGCTTGCGGAGAAGGAAGCTTTGAGAAGAGCTGCTGAGAGGAAGGCGGCGGAAGAGGCTGAGGCCCGGAAGGCAGAGGAAGAAGAAGCCGCGAGGAAGGCGGCGGAAGAAGAGGCGGCAAGAAAGGCGGCAGAGGAAGAGGAGATCCGGAAAGAGGCAGCCCGGAAAGCCGCGAGAAAGGCAGCGAAAGCGGCGGCAAGAAAGGCAGCGGAGGAAGAGGCTGTTCGGAAGGCGGCGGAAGAAGAGGCAGCAAGAAAGGCGGCAGAAGAAGAGGCAGTAAGAAAGGCAGCGGAGGAAGAAGCGGCAAAGAAGACGGCAGAGGAAGAGGCTTTAAGAAAAGCGATACAGGAAGAAGTAGCGGAAAAAGCCGAGACAGAGAAAGAAGAAAAGGAAGTTGTAGAGAAGAGTGCAGAAGAAGAGGCGGCTCGGAAGGCGGCAGAGGAAGAGGCGGCAAAAAAGGCGGCAGAAGAAAGGGCTGCAAGGGAATTTGCACGAAGGGCTGCGGAAGTGAGGGCTGCTGAAGAAGTGGTCAGGAAAGCGGCTGAGGCGGAAGCGGCAAAGAAAACAGCGGAAGAAGAGGCAGTCAGGAAGGCAGCGGAGGAAGAGGCAACTCGGAAGGCGGCAGAGGAAGAGACGGCAAGAAAGGCAGCGGAGGAAGAGGCAGCAAGAAAGGCAGCAGAGGAAGAGGCAGTAAGGAAGGCAGCAGAGGAAGAGGCAGCAAGAAAGGCAGCAGAGGAAGAGGCTTTAAGAAAGGCGATACAGGAAGAAGCCGCCCGGATAGCAGAGGAAGAAGAGGCAGCGAAGAAGGCAGTAGAAGAAGCTGCAAGAAAAACGGCAGAGCCGAAGCGTCAGGCGGCAAAAAAGAAAAAGGTTAAGCAGACTACGAAAGAAAATATTGCGGCGGAGCTGCCGGAAGATAAGCCGGTTATTGTGGCTGGCGGTAAGACGCAGAGGATTCCGGATGATATTGTCAGGTTGATGGAAGAACTTGGAGGAAATTCAGCTGAATTCGGAGATATGGATATTTTCGGAGAACCGGCAGCAGATGAAGAGTTGATTAGTGAAATCGTTGAGAATAGATATCAAGGACAGGAGGGGGAAGAGGATTTTGACGATGGTGATTTTGACGAGGATGACCTTGGCGTAGATGATTACGGCGAATATGAGATGGAGGACGATTTCGAGGAAGAATTTGCGGAAGAAGCCAGCGGTGGAAAAGGAGAGATTGAGGCGGAAGCGCTGAAAGATATAGAAGAAGATTTTGATGAGGCTGATTTTGCAGAGGACGATATAGAAGACGGCTTTGGGGAAGAGTCGGAAGAGTTTGAGGAAGAGGATTTCGGAGAGGAAGAATCAGAGGACTTCGAGGAAGAGGATTTCGGAGAGGACGAAACAGAGGAGTTTGAGGAAGAAGATTTCGGAGAAGAAGAGTCTGAGGAGTTTGAGGAAGAAGATTTCGGAGAGGAAGAGTCGGAGGACTTCGAGGAAGAAGATTTCGGAGAGGACGAAACGGAGGAGTTTGAGGAAGAAGAGGGCTTCGGGGAAGAGTCTGAGGAGTTTGAGGAAGAGGACTTCGAGGAAGAGTCTGAGGAGTTTGAGGAAGAAGACTTCGAGGAAGAGTCGGAAGAGTTTGAGGAAGAGGACTTCGAGGAAGAGTCGGAAGAGTTTGAGGAAGAGGATTTCGGAGAGGAAGAATCAGACTTCGAGGACGAAACGGAGGAGTTTGAGGAAGAAGACTTCGAGGAAGAGTCTGAGGAGTTTGAGGAAGAAGACTTCGGGGAGGATGAAACGGAGGACTTCGAGGAAGACGATTTCGAGGAAGAGGACGATTTCGAGGAGGAGGACGATTTCGAGGAAGAGGACGATTTTGAGGAAGAAGAGGACTTCGAGGAAGAGTCGGAAGAGTTTGAGGAAGAGGACTTCGAGGAAGAGGATTACGAAGATGAGTTTGATGATGTAGGAGATTACATCGAAGATTCTGATGCGGATTATGGCGAGGATGAATTTGACGAGGAAGAATTCGACGAAGATGAGTTCGAGGAGGATTCGGAGGAAGAATTTGAAGAAGAAGAGTTTGAAGAAGAAGAACTTGAGGAGGAAGAGGACTTCGAGGAGGAAGAATTCGACGATGATGGTGAGCTTGAAATCGAGGAACCGTCAGAGGCGGAGATTCAGGCTAGAATCAAGAAGTCCAAAGGAAAAGGCGTTCCGTTTGATACGGGATTCGTTGTTACGGGCCGGTATGATTTGAGCGCAACCAGTGAGATTGGTCTGAAAGCGGGTCTTACGGAGGAACAAAAGAAATTGTTCTCCTATTTTGTCCCGGTCAGAGGTATGAGCGAGCAGCTTGTTGAGGTACTGGATAATGACCGGAGAGCAAGGAAAGAGGGAACTTCCAAGACGGGCAACCTGTTGGTAGTTGGACGAAAAGGTTCCGGGAAGACTGTGCTTGCGGTTGATATTGTGAAGGCTATCCAGAAACAGAGGAATCTGAAACAGGGCAAGGTGGCAATTGTGACCGGCGAGTCGCTGAATAAGAAGGAGTTGACGAATATCATACAGAAACTTCGGGGCGGTGCGATTATCATCGAGAAGGCTGGTAAATTGAATTCCAGGACGATTAAGGAACTGAATCACTTAATGGAGAAGAAGACGGGTGAGCTATTGTTTGTACTGGAAGACCAGAGGAAACCGCTGGAGCGTATTCTGACGGCAAATCCGGAATTTAAGAAGAAGTTTACTTCCAGGCTGGAACTTCCCGTATTCATTAATGACGAGCTGGTTACGTTCGGGCAGACTTATGCGAAGGAGAATGGCTATAAGCTGGATGAGATGGGAATCCTTGCACTGTACAGCAGGATCGATGTGATGCAGCGGGAGGATCATGCGGTTTCGGTTGCAGAGGTCAAGGATATCATGGATGAAGCAATCGAGCATTCCCAGAAGGCGAATGTCAAGCATCTGGCGAGAAGGGTGTTTGGTAAGAGTACGGATGAATCTGACAGGATTATCTTGAAAGAGGAAGACTTTAAAATCTGATTTTGCGTCCGCGGAAAGAAAAAAGGGGTTTTGGCTGGTAAGATTAGCCAAAACCCTTTATTTTTGCTCCAGTCTAAAGTATAATAAGAGTAATATCGCAACAGAATGTGAGGGATGACTATATGGCAGTAAAAAAACCAAAACCATATGAAATCGGTGAACTTGATCAGTATCTTTTTGGGCAAGGCAATCATTATGAGATTTATAAGAAGCTCGGCGCCCATAAGGTGAAGAAGGGCAAGAAGGAAGGCGTGTATTTTGCAGTGTGGGCGCCTCATGCGCGTTCCGTGTCTGTGGTGGGTGATTTCAATGAATGGAATATGGAAGCGAATCCGATGGTGAGGGAAGAGCCTCTTGGCATATACACTTGTTTTATTCCAGATGTGCAGGAGTATGCTCTGTACAAGTTCTGTGTGGAGACGTTCCAGGGAGAGTTTGTTTTTAAAGCAGATCCGTTTGGTAATTATGCGGAGTTAAGACCGGGAACGGCATCCAGGGTTGCCGACCTTACGAAGATTGCATGGACGGACAATGTATGGTTGGAGAACCGTAAGACATGGAAACATACGGAGCAGCCGATGTCGATTTATGAGGCGCATATCGGGTCATGGAAGCGCCATCCGGGAAGGGAAGATGAAGGGTTCTATAATTACCGGGAGTTTGCGAAGGAATGTGTCAAGTATCTGAAGGATATGGGGTATACGCATGTGGAGCTAATTGGGATTGCGGAGCACCCGTTCGACGGTTCCTGGGGATATCAGGTTATTGGGTATTTTGCACCGACTTCCCGTTATGGAACGCCGGAAGATTTTGCATGGATGGTGAATTATTTCCATCGGAATAAGATTGGGGTAATCCTTGACTGGGTTCCGGCGCATTTCCCCAGGGACATCCATGGACTGGCTGATTTTGATGGTACGCCTACTTATGAATATGCAGATCCTAAGAAAGGAGAGCATCCTGACTGGGGGACGAAGATTTTTGATTATGGGAAGAATGAAGTGCGTAATTTCCTGATTTCCAATGCCTTGTACTGGGTAGAGCAGTTCCATGTGGATGGGCTGAGGGTAGATGCTGTGGCGTCTATGCTTTATCTGGATTATGGGAAACAGGACGGGCAGTGGATTGCGAATAAATATGGCGGCAATAAGAACCTAGAGGCGATTGATTTCTTTAAGCATCTGAACTCGGTGATGCTTGGACGGAATCCGGGGGTGGTTATGATTGCCGAGGAATCTACGGCTTGGCCGATGGTTACGGGCAGTGTGGAGGATGACGGCCTTGGGTTCAGCCTCAAGTGGAACATGGGCTGGATGCATGATTTTACGGAGTATATGAAGCTAGATCCTTATTTCCGAAAGGATCATCACAACCAGATGACGTTTGCTATGAGTTATGCCCATAGTGAGCATTATATTCTGGTGCTGTCCCATGATGAGGTAGTGCATCTGAAGTGTTCTATGTTGAATAAGATGCCTGGGCTTGGGTTTGATAAATATGCGAACCTGAAGGTCGGTTATGCGTTTATGATGGGACATGCCGGGAAGAAGCTTCTGTTTATGGGACAGGAGTTCGCACAGCTGCGGGAGTGGAGCGAGGAGAGAGAACTTGACTGGTTCTTGCTTGGGGAGGATGAACACAAGCAGATGCAGAACTGGGTGAGAGATCTTCTTCATCTTTACAGGCGCAATAAGGCGATGTATGAGCTGGACGACAGTTGGGAAGGCTTTGAGTGGATTAATGCGGATGATGCCAGCAGGAGTATCTTTAGTTTTGTGAGACATTCGAGAGGAAAGAAGAAGAATCTGCTGTTTGTATGTAATTTTACACCGATGCCGCGGGATGATTACCGAGTGGGTGTGCCGCGTAAGAAGCAGTATAAACTGATTATGAACAGTGATGATGTGCAGTATGGCGGGAAAGGCGAGGAAAGACCTGTAATTTATAAGGCCGTGAAGAAAGAATGTGACGGAAGGCCGTTTTCATTTGCTTATAAGCTGCCGCCGTATGGGGTTGCGATTTTTGAATTTTAGAGGATATTGACTCCTAAGTGAAAAAATGCCTGAGATAGCTGGCGTGAGAGCTTGCTGTCTCAGGCTTTATTATTCTTATTGTTTCCTTATTGGAAGGAGACTGCCGACAGGGGATTATGAGATGTAAATATAAAAAATAAGCAAAATAATTGAATTAACCTAAAAATGAGGGTATAATATAAATAAAAATAGACAAAGTAAGGAAAGGAGGGTGCAAAATGGAGAAGTATGCATTGGAACATCAGGTGACGGGTGAAGAGATCAGGCAGTGCCGAAAAAGACTTGGACTGTCTCAGGAAGATTTTGCAAGGTTTGCAAATGTTTCAAAGAAGACAGTGGAGCGATGGGAGTACAGCAAGACTCCGATTAGCGGACCGATTGTGACACTCGTGAATATTTTGAGAGAACACCCTCAGATTGAGGAAGAGAGAAAGATACCTGAGAGAAAGACAAGGCTTAGGCTGTCTTATATGTTCCGGGATGAGTTATGTACCGTGATTGATGTGGATGAGAGAAATCGGGATGTGGAGGTGGTTAATTATACGAGGCATCTGCTGAAGCGTGCATTCGGGAAGATTGAGAAGCCATCTTATCAGCAGTATGAAGAGTTTCTGGAATCCAGATGTTTTCCGCCTACGCGGGATAAGATGAAGCTCGTGCTCCGTGAGTATGATATTCCGTTCTATGATCCTATGATGATTATCGAGAGGACGGAAGGCAGGATGGCAGAGGACGATTTCTGGATACGGGTTGAGAGGTAATGGATGATAGAGTTATTTGAGCAGGACAGGAAGGAAGAAACGAGGCATTCCTCTAAGGGGAATCAGTTGAAGTGGAATCAGGGGGAGTACTGGTATAAAGCGGATTATACGGGGTATGAGGGGCTTGCGGAGTACATGGTATCGCATTTACTGGGATATTCGTCTCTGGGACGGGAAGAGTTTGTCAGGTATGATACGGAGAAAATCCGGTACAGGAATCAATGTTATACCGGATGTAGAAGCCGGGATTTTTTGAAGGCGCCCTCAACAAAGAAGTCTGGGAACTGGCAGATGATTACGCTGGAAAGATTGTTCTACAGTTACTATGGAGAAAGTCTGTACAGGAGTATTTTCAGAATCAGGGAGCATGAAGAGCGATTGAAGTTTGTGGTGGAGCAGGTGGAACGGATTACCGGGCTTTCGGGTTTTGGCAGATATATGTGTAAGCTATTGACCGTCGATGCGTTATTCTTGAATGAGGATCGGCATACGCATAACATTGCCGTACTGTGGGATGGGGACGTGGGGTATGGCTACTGTCCAATTTTTGATCAAGGAGCGGCGCTTCTTGCGGATACGGCCATGGATTATCCGATGGGGCAGGACGTGATTGAACTTATGCATAGGGTGGAAGCAAAGAGTTTCTGCCGTTCTTTTGAAGAACAGCTAGATATTGCTGAGACGTTGTATGGAGATGGGATGCACTTTTCTTTTGGGGAGAAGGAGGTACGGGAATTGCTGGAGAAGGAGGATGTGTATCCGGAGCAGGTGAAGCAGCGGGTGTTTACGGTTCTTTTGCAGCAGAGGCGGAAGTATGGGTATTTATTTCGGTAGAGAGATTTTCACAAGATAACATCCCGCTGTGGAACTGGCGGAAAGTAGGTGTTTCACGGCAGTTCTACAGCGGGATAGCGTCGGTTGTTGTTAAATTTGTGTACGAAGGCTTCCTGCCCCGGCAGGGGCATAAATTAAGGTATGCCTGGGTATACATTATTGTGCGTTTTCTGTATCTGTTCCGGTTCCGTCGGCATTTGTACCATTTTCGGTATCGGCTGTATTGTTGCTTGTTTCTGCGGCATTTGCCGAATCGTCGGAATCATTTCCGGTTTCTTCATCTGTCGGTGTGATTCCGTTGCTGCTGTTATCAGGAGCTTGGTTGTCGGCCATATCGCCGGATTGGTCTGTATTGTCAGAATCGCCGGATTGGTCTGTATTGTCAGAATTGCCGGATGCATTTTCTGTATTGTCTTCGCCGTCCTCCATGCTCTCGGTGTCTTCTTTGGATTCGTCCTCGTCTTTGTCGCTGCCGCCGAAGAGATTCTTGAAGAACCCTGTCACTTTATCCCAGAATCCGCCTTCGTCCTCGTCTTTGTCGGCTTCATTGTCTTTGCCGGAGGCTTCCAATGTGCTGTCGATTACTGCGTTTTCTCCAAGTACTTCGTCTTTGGTATCGTTGATGATGCCGCCGTCGCCATTATCGGAACCGCCTGTGAAGAAGTTCTTTACGGAAGTCCACAGGTTTTGGAAGAATCCGCTGTCATTGACTTTGCCTTCCAGATTATCAAGGGTCTGTTTCAGAGAGTTCACATCGTAGTCATACTGGGAAATGTTCTTCATCAGTGCGCTGATTTGTGCCATCTGCTCTTCGGTCAGTGTTATGCCCTTGTCTTTTGCTGCGTCTGTAACGGCATCCTTTATTTTGTCGGCATCGGTCAGGTCATTCTCGATGACTTCTTTTTTCACTTCGTTCATCAGTTTCTCGGCGTCTTCTTTGCCGATTGCGTCGGCAAGTGCGCCGGTAGTTACCAGCTCTTCCGTGGCGGCGGACTTCTGTTCTTCGCTTAAAGTCTCTCCGCTGGCTTTCTCGTATGCCATCATGATTCCGGTCAGTGCGCCTGTGCCGGATACCTCAAATGGGGCGGCTGCTACGACGTTGCAGTTCTCTACACCTGAGGTCAGCAGGGTGGATGCAATCATGGAGCTTGTCACAAAGGTCAGGTTCCCTACTTTGACCTGGATACCGCCGCTGGTGGTGGGCTCTACGTAGGAACAGCTATAGGTCTGCGTCCCGATTTGGGCTTCGGAGGCGATGCCCTCCATGTATTTCCGTTCGTCGGTGTTTGTTACTTCGATGGTATTCACAGCCTCGGGTGTGGTTCCGAAGTAGTCGTACATTGATTTTTTCTGTTCGTCTGTCAGGTTTGCCCCGATTGTGACAACCTTAGCTCCGTCTGCCTGTGCCGCCATGGGAAGGCTGGCGCAGGTGAGTGCGGCTGCTGTGATGATTGGTATTATTTTTTTTATATTTTTCATATTGTCTGGTGTTTGACCACCGATACCCCCTTTTTGTCTGAGTATTCTGCTTTGAATCTCCCCTAATATAACACATTCTTCTGTATTTGCAAATGAAATAAGACTTAACTATTTCTAAAGATTTTTTGTAGGCGGCGTTCAAACACGTCTTCATCTATGATCCCCTGCATGCTGCCAAGGAATTTCCCGTTCCGGAAAAAGACGTATGTGGGAACGGTGTCCGCATCGTAATCGGCGGCGAGCAGAGGGGATTCGTCGATTTCTACCTCACAGAACCGAATCCGCCCCCGGTATTTTCTCTCTATTTCTTCTACGATGGGTTTCATCATGGCGCATTTTCCACACCAGACGGCGTAGAACATGACGATGACCGGAAGCGGTCCCCGTGTTGTCTCTGTGGAGAAATTTTGGGATGTTAAATGCTGCATTGATTACACCTTCCTTGTTGTCAGAATGTTCTTTGCCAGTCAGCAGCCGGGATTCAGGGTGCGGTATACTTCATCCATGGATTTTTTCAGGCAGAGGAGTTTATTGTGGAGCCCTTTTCTGTGGTAGGTGAATTCGCATATTTTCTGCCGGAGGTTTTTCTTCCTTTTTTTGTGTCCCATGTGCATGCTTCCAGACATAAGTTCTTCTATATTATATATGCGGGGGGAGGGTGGAGTGTGAATAAAATTATAAACAATTAGTGTTCCCGTATGGCAATTAGTTTATGAATCGGATTCCCAAGTGAGGAAAATTTTTCTTCATACTCCGTCATAATATTCCCCTGGTTCATTTCCGTATCATGATGCAAATCGTAGGTACACCCATCCAGGCGAAAATCCGTCGAAGCGTTTACTTCTGCGACGGAGAAATCAAAGAGCAGGCGGTTGTCTGTCTTAAATTCTATCGTACCCCCATCTGTCAGGACATTATGGTAACGGGCGAGAAACTCTTTGGACGTAAGCCGTCTTGCGGCATGCCTTGCCTTGGGCCATGGGTCGGAAAAGTTCAGGTAGATGCGGTCGATTTCCCCGGGAGCAAAGGCTTCTGTGACGCTGCGGGCATCCATGCAGATGAAGCGGATATTTAAAAGCGGCGGCTGGATTTCATGAAGTTTCTCCACTGCCCGCAAAAGGACGCTTGAGTACCGTTCGATGCCGATATAATTAATCTTTGGATTCTGTGCGGCAAGAGCCAGAAGAAACTGCCCTTTCCCCATGCCGATTTCCATATGGACTGGATTGGTATTCCCGAAAACTTCACACCATTTCCCCTGGCAGTCCGCTTCATTTTTAACAACTTCTTTACATTCCTTCAGCACGCTTTCAGCGCGTGGTATATTTCTAAGACGCATATGCGATTCCCCCTGTTTTCAAGCGTTTCTGTATGTTTCTTAGTTTATAATGGGGGATGGAAAATGTCAAATAAATATAAGTGTGTGAAAAACGTAACAATTAAAGGTTTTTTTGTTGATTTTTACTATAGAATTTTGAAAAAAATGGAGTATATTATAATTGTGTGCAAATCAGCGGGATATACTGGCAAAAACCATGTTATTTTTGTCTGTCTGTATCGGCGGGCGGCTGTAAGAGATATGATATGTTGCACAGATAAGAATCTTAGAGGAATGGAGGCGGCTCAATGAACACGGTTGTTAAGAAACTGGCGGATATCGAGGCAACGGCGGAAGCGATTGTGGAGCATGCGCAGGCTCAGAAGAGTGAGATTGAGAAGAAGATTCAGGCTCAGAGAGATCAGTTCGACAGGGAACTTGAGGACAAGACTCAGAAGCAGTTAGCGCAGATCAGGCAGAAGGCGGAGGAGAAGATGGAGCGAATCCTCAAGGAGCAGAGGGAGAAGAATTCTTCGACGATCGATAATTTAAAGAAGGAATTTGAGGAAAACCATACTGCCTATGCCAGAGAGATCCTGGCGCATATTGTAGAGGTGTAGGGCATGGGAAATGTGATGTCATACAGCGGGCTTACCACGAAGATACGGGCGATGCAGGCGAAGCTTCTTACCAGCCGGGATTATGAGAATATTGCGAATCTGAAAAGCGTGCCGGAAGCCATTGAGTATCTGAAAGGGAAACCTGCCTATACAAGATATGTGGAACAGATGGACATTTCGCTGTATCATAGGGGGAACATGGAGAAGATTCTGTATCAGTCTTTGTTTGACGACTATACGAGGATTTTCCGGTTTGCAGGGATGGAGCAGAAGAAGTTCCTGAAAGTATACTGGAAGAGGTATGAGATTGACCTGATTAATTATTGTCTCCGTATTGTATTTAACCACTATGATATGCCGTTTGATATTGCTTATAAGAAGGAATTTTTTGATAAATATTCCCAGATTTCCATTGATAAGCTGATTACGTCGCGGAATGTGGAGGAATTGATTGATAACCTCAAGGGTACGGAATATTATGCGCCGCTTCAGGCTGTCAGGGAGATGGAAGGGGCGACGCTGTTCGATTATGACCTGACTCTTGACTTGTATTATTTTTCCGAAATGTGGAGGAAGAACCGGCGTATCCTTAGCGGCAAGGAGCGGGAAATGTATGTGCGGGATATCGGCATGAAGATTGACCTGTTGAATATCCAGTGGATTTACCGGGCAAAGAAGTACTATAATAAGCTGCCGCCGGATATTTATTCTATGACGATTCCTGTTCAGTACAGGCTTAGTGTAGATGAGTTCAAGAGCCTTGTGGAGACTCCCACCGTAGAGGAGTATGAGAAGCGGCTGGATGAAACCTATTATGCCAGGAGATATGCGGATATCAGCGGGAAGACGCTTGAGGCTACATATAAGGAGTGTCTGCGGCGGCAGTATATGATTGACCGGAGGCGCGACCCGTATTCGATTGCCACTGTGAATACATATCTGTTTTTAAAGGAAGAAGAGATTTATAAACTAACTACTGCCCTTGAATGTATCCGCTACGGTTTATCTTCAAGAGAAACGTTAGGATACTTAGGAGGTGTGATGCAATGATTGTTAAGATGAAGTTTTTGAGCATCAGCGGCCCGAGAATGGATATCGACCGCGTGTGCGACAAATATCTGTCTAAATATGAGATGCAGCTTGAAAATGCGGTTACTGAGCTTAAAACGACAGATAATCTCCTGCCTTTTGTGGAGGTGAACCCGTATAAGGACGCGCTAGCAAAGGCGGAGCAGTTCGCAGCTCTTTTGACGAAGGATACGGAGCGTCTCGACCAGTCCATGTCCAAGGATGAGATGCTTGCGTTTATCCGGGAGATTAACCATGATTATCTGGATCTGCAGGAGAAGAAGGAGCTGCTTGGCAAGAAGGAAAATGATGTGCGGGAGCGCCTCAATGTGTTGGAGCCTTTTGCCCCTCTTGATTTGGATCTGCATAAGACGATGCATTATAAGTATATGAAGATTCGTTTTGGCAGGATCGGGGTGGATTATTATAAGAAATTAGAGAAGTACCTGTTCGGCGATTTACAGGCTGTGTTCTTAGAGGGTACGAGGAATGAGAATTATGTCTACGGCTGTTATTTTGTGTCGAATGTGGATACCAGCAAGGTAGATTCGGCGTTTAATTCCCTGCATTTTGAGCGGATCACGATTCCTTCGGAATTTATCGGGACGCCTAAGGATGCCTGCCTTGGCTTGCAGAAGGATATTGAGGAAAACCGCAGGCAGATGGAGGAGATTGACCGCAAGATTGAGGAGCTGGTAGAAAGCCATGCCGCAAAAATCTTAGGGGCAAGGAAACGTCTTGAAGAGTTGTCCAATAATTTTGACGTCCGGAAGATGGCGGCGCGCACAGACGTGGGAGATACGAAGGAAGATTATTATATTCTCTGCGGCTGGATGGGTGAAGGCGACGTGGCGGCTCTGATGGAAGAAGCGAAGGACGATGATCGGGTATTCATCGTCGTGGAGGAAGACCGGGAGAAGTTCTTCGGGGAACCGCCGACGAAGCTCAAGAATCCGAGATTTTTCAAGCCTTTTGAGCTGTTCATCAAGATGTACGGGCTTCCGGCCCATGACGAGATGGACCCGACCATGTTCGTGGCCCTGACGTATACGTTTATCTTCGGCGCGATGTTCGGTGATGTGGGACAAGGTTTCTGTCTGTTTCTGATCGGCGGGCTGGTTTATCTCAAGAAAAAGATGAGCCTGGCGGGAATTGTGTCGATTGCGGGTATTTTTTCCATGGTCTTTGGCGTGATGTTCGGCAGTGTCTTTGGGTTCGAGGATTTGATTCCTGCGGTCTGGATGCGGCCTGTTGAGGCTATGACGAATCTGCCCTTCATCGGCCAGCTGAATACGGTGTTCATCATTGCCATTGCCTTTGGTATGGCCCTTAATATTCTGGTGATGATTTTCCAGATCATCAACGCGGCGAAGTCTCATGATACGGAGAATCTGTGGTTTTCCACAAATGGCGTTGCGGGACTTGTCTTCTATGGTTTTTTGGTGCTGACGATCGTGCTGTATATGACCGGGCATCAGGTTCCGGGAAATGTGATGATGGCTGTGTTCCTTGGAATCCCGATTTTGCTCTTCGTGTTCAAGGAGCCGCTTACGAATCTGGTGGAGCATAACCATAAGAAGATGGAAGAGAGCAAGGCAATGTTTTTGGTCCAGGGCTTCTTCGAGCTGTTCGAGACGCTTTTGAGTTATTTTTCCAATACGCTGTCCTATGTGCGTATCGGGGCGTTTGCGGTGAGCCATGCGGCGATTATGGAAGTGGTGCTGATGCTGTCGGGGGCTGAGAACGGGACGCCAAACCTGTTCGGCGTTATTTTGGGAAATGTGATCGTGTGCGCGCTGGAGGGGCTGATTGTCGGGATTCAGGTGCTCCGGCTGGAATATTATGAGATGTTCAGCCGTTTCTATAAGGGAAGCGGACGGGAATTTAAACCATTTAACAAACAGAGTAAATAGATATGAGGAGGATATAGGTCATGACTTTAACGGTGAAATTGTTACTTATTGCGGCGCTGGTGCTTAGTATTATCATTCCTTTTGGATACTTTTTGATTGGAGAGAAGACGAAGAAGCGTTATAAGAGGGCAATCGGGGTGAATGCATTCTTTTATTTCGGGGCGTTTGCCATTGCAGGGATCATGTTGTTCGGTGGCGCGCCGGCGCAGGCGGCAGACGCGGCCCAGACGGCTTCTAATGCGGTCGGATTCGGGTATCTTGCAGCTGCGCTGTCTACTGGGCTTTCTTGTGTCGGCGGCGGTATTGCCGTAGCCAGCGCGGCGAGCGCGGCTTTGGGCGCGATTAGCGAGGATTCCAGCGCCCTTGGTAAATCTCTTATTTTTGTTGGTCTTGCGGAAGGTGTCTGCCTGTACGGGTTGATTATTTCGTTTATGATTTTGGGTAAATTGTAAGATGAAGATGTATTTGATTAGTGATAATGTGGATACGCTGACAGGCATGAGGCTTGCGGGCGTTGACGGGATTGTTGTCCATGAGAGAGAGGAGCTTCGCACGGCGATTGAGAATGCGATGAATGATAAGTCCATCGGCGTGATTCTGCTGACGGAGAAGTTTGGCAGGGAGTTTCCGGATTTGATTGACGAGATTAAGCTTTTGCGGACCATGCCGCTGCTGATTGAGATTCCGGACAGGCATGGGACTGGGCGTAAGAAAGATTTTATCACTTCTTATGTAAATGAGGCGATTGGACTGAAATTGTAAATGTTTCCGGGGGATAGCAGGCTGTGCCGGCGAAGTTGGCATGGACCGTTTATTCCGGAGTTGGAATGTGGGGTGACGTACTTGACGATTGATGATAAGATTTCACATTTGCAGGAGGCTGCGATGGAGGAGGCAAGGGCTGAGGGCAATGGGATTATAAAGCAGCATGAGGACGCCTTGCTTGGTGTGTTTGAGCAGCATAGGGCGGAGATGCTCCGCCAGTCGGAGACGCGGGTCAAGACGGAGCGTGTCGGCGCCGAGCAGCAGTTGAATATGGCGATGTCTAAGGCGCAGCTTGAGCTGAAGCGGGAATTGAGCAAGACGCAGAAGGAATTGAAGGCGGCGTTGTTTGATGAAGTCCGTGAAGTGGTGCGGGAGTATATGAAGTCGGAGGATTATCCGCGCCTTTTAGTGGCTTATATTGAGAAGGCGGCGAAGTTTGCCAACGGAGCGCCGATGACGATTTATATTAATCCGTCGGATGAGGATAAGAAGGCATACCTTGAGGAGCATACGGGCATGGCGCTGACTGTGAGCAAGGAGGATTTTATCGGCGGCGTACGCGCTGTGATCCAGGAGAAAAATATTTTGATCGACCATGCGTTCAAGGGTGCGATTGAGAATGAGTACAGGAAGTTTATGTTCAAGGGAGGTGTGCAGGTTGGATAGTGTTATGACTGGGAAGATTTATGGGATTAACGGGCCTGTCATTTACCTGAGAGATAAGACGGAGTTTAAGATGTCTGAGATGGTGTATGTCGGTGAGGAGAAGCTGGTGGGAGAAGTGATTTCTCTTGACAAGGATCTGACCACCATTCAGGTATATGAGGAGACATCGGGGCTTCGTCCCGGCGAGACTGTGGAGGCTTCCGGAGCGGCGGTTTCGGTGACGCTCGCGCCGGGAATCCTGAATAATATCTTTGACGGGATTGAGCGGCCTTTAGAGCGGATTGCCGATAACGGCGGGGCGTTCATCACAAGGGGCGTCTCTGTGGATTCTCTGGATATGGACAGATTGTGGGAAACGCACCTTACAATCGTGGAAGGAGAACCTGTCCACGGTGGGGCTGTGATTGCCGAGGTACAGGAGACGCAGGCGATTCTGCATAAGTGTATGGTTCCGCCGGATGTGGAGGGGACTGTGGTGTCTGTGGTCCCGGACGGGGATTACAGGATTCAGGATGTCCTGGCGGTGGTTGAGTTGTCGGATGGCAGCAGGAAGGAGCTTACCATGATGCAGCGGTGGCCGATTCGTGTTCCCCGTCCTGTGAGCCATCGTTTCCCTGCTACGGTGCCGCTTGTGACGGGACAGCGGATTCTGGATACTATGTTCCCCATTGCAAAAGGGGGAACGGCTGCGATTCCCGGTGGTTTTGGGACTGGGAAGACGATGACTCAGCACCAGATTGCGAAATGGGCGGATGCGGATATTATTATTTATATCGGATGCGGCGAGCGCGGCAATGAGATGACGCAGGTGTTGGAGGAGTTCTCGGAGTTGGTCGATCCTAAGACGGGAAATCCTTTGATGGATCGGACGACGCTGATTGCGAATACCTCTAATATGCCGGTGGCTGCCCGTGAAGCTTCGATTTATACGGGACTTACGCTGGCAGAGTATTACAGGGATATGGGGTATGATGTGGCGATTATGGCGGATTCTACTTCTCGTTGGGCAGAGGCGCTGCGTGAGCTTTCAGGGCGTTTGGAGGAGATGCCGGCGGAGGAAGGTTTCCCGGCGTATCTTGCTTCCAGATTGTCGGCTTTCTATGAGCGGGCGGGCATGATGCAGACGTTGAACGGTGAGACGGGTTCGGTGTCTATTATCGGCGCTGTTTCGCCTCAGGGCGGTGATTTTTCGGAGCCTGTGACCCAGAATACGAAGCGGTTCGTCCGGTGTTTCTGGGGGCTTGATAAGTCTCTGGCGTATTCCCGGCATTTCCCGGCGATTCATTGGCTGAGCAGCTACAGTGAGTATCTGAATGATCTGAGCGGCTGGTATGCAGATCATGTTTCGCCTAAGTTTGTGGATTACCGGAATCGGATGATGGCGATTTTGAATCAGGAGAGCAGCCTGATGGAAATCGTGAAGCTGATCGGCGGGGATGTGCTTCCGGATGACCAGAAGTTGGTTCTTGAGATTGCAAAGGTGATCCGGCTGGGATTTTTGCAGCAGAATGCATTTCACAAGGATGATACTTGTGTGTCTATGGAGAAGCAGTTTAAGATGATGGATGTCATCCTGTATCTGTATAAGACGGCGCGGCATCTGGTGGCAATGGGACAGCCCATGTCTGTGTTGAAGGCAGAAGGCATTTTTGAGAAGGTCATTGCGATTAAATATGATGTGCCAAATGATAATCTGCAGTTGTTGGATTTATATAAGAAAGATATTGATGATTTCTATAATCGTGTGATTGCGAAGAACGCATAAGGAGGAAGCTGTATATGTCTATTGAATATCTGGGTCTTAGCAGTATAAACGGCCCTCTTGTTGTGCTGGAAGGGCTGCAGGGTGCGTTTTTTGATGAGATTGTGGAGTTTGTGGTGGACGGCAATACGAAGAAGATGGGCCGTATTGTGGAGTTGTATGAGGATAAGGCGATGATTCAGGTCTTCGAGGGAACGGAGAATATGTCGCTTAGGAATACCCATACGCGGCTGACCGGACATCCCATGGAGGTGGCGGTTTCCCCGGAAGTGCTGGGGCGTACGTTTAACGGCGTCGGGGTGCCGATTGACGGGCTTGGGACGATTGGGTCTGCCGAGAAGAGAGACGTGAACGGCCTGCCGCTGAATCCGGTCCGCAGGGAGTATCCAAGGAATTATATCCGGACGGGAATCTCTGCCATTGACGGGCTGACCACGTTGATTCGGGGGCAGAAGCTTCCGATTTTTTCGGGGAACGGGCTTCCCCATGACCAGTTGGCGGCGCAGATTGTGAAACAGGCGTCCCTTGGGGACGGGACGAATGAGAATTTTGCCGTGGTGTTTGGGGCGATGGGCGTCAAGCATGATGTTGCGGAGTTTTTCCGCAAGACTTTTGAGGAGAGCGGCGTGTCTGACCATGTGTGTATGTTCCTGAATCTGGCCAATGACCCTGTGGTAGAGCGTCTGATTACGCCTAAGGTGGCGCTTACGGTGGCGGAGTATCTGGCGTTTGAGTGTAATATGCATATTCTGGTGATTCTGACGGATATGACGTCTTTTGCGGAAGCGATGCGTGAGGTGTCTTCTTCCAGGGGAGAGATTCCCTCCAGAAAGGGGTATCCTGGGTATCTGTACAGTGAGCTGGCCACGCTTTATGAGCGGGCGGGGATTGTGCAGGGGGCCAGCGGCTCTGTGACACAGCTTCCGATTCTGACCATGCCCAATGATGATATTACCCATCCGATTCCGGATTTGACCGGGTACATTACGGAGGGGCAGGTGGTGCTTGACCGGAACCTCCATGGGCAGGCTGTGTATCCGCCCATTAGTATCCTTCCTTCTCTGTCCCGTCTGATGAAGGATGGGATTGGCGAGGGGTATACGAGAGAAGACCATCAGGGACTTGCGAATCAGCTGTTCTCTGCTTATGCGAAGGTGGGGGAGGCGAGGAATCTGGCTTCTGTTATCGGTGAAGATGAGCTGTCTCCGCTTGATAAGAAGTACCTGAAGTTTGGCGAGGAGTTCGAGAAGCATTATATCGGCCAGGGACCGACGGAGAACCGGTCGATTCAGGATACGCTGGATCTGGGATGGCGGCTCTTGGGTGTTCTGCCTAAGGAAGAGCTGGATCGGATCGACACGAAGCTGGTGGAGAAGTATTATCCTCATGAAGGGGATGTTTAACATTTGGCAGATGAGGAGGGCGGTATATGGACCCGAGAGAGTTTCCTACTAAAGGAAATCTGATGCTTGCTAAAAATTCTCTTGCGCTTGCCCATCAGGGGTATGACCTTATGGATAAGAAGAGGAATATTCTTTTGAAGGAATTGATGGAATTGATTGACGAGGCGAAGAATATTCAGGAGGAGATTGATGTTACATTTACCAGAGCATATGCGTGTCTGCAGCGGGCGAATATTGAGCAGGGCATCAGCAAGGTGCAGGAGCTTGCGTTTACGGTTCCCATTGAGGAGTCGATTCGTATTCAGACCAGGAGTATTATGGGGACGGAGATTCCCCATATTAAGTATGATGATAAGCAGAATGACCTGACTTATGCGTTTGGTACGACGAAGGAGTCGATTGATATCGTAAGGGAGGCGTTCCGGGCGGTCAAGAACCTGACGATTAAGCTGGCTGAGGTGGAGAATGCGGCTTATCGGCTTGCGGCAAATATTAAGAAGACGCAGAAGAGGGCGAATGCGCTGAAGAATATTACGATTCCGATGTATAGTAATCTGGTGTATACGATTAATAATGCGCTGGAGGAGAAGGAACGGGAAGAGTTTACCAGGCTGAAGGTGATTAAGCGGATGCAGGGGAAATAGGGATGAGTGAAGCCTTTTGGGATTAACCGGAGGCTTTGCTCTTTTTTGAGAGGTGTATCGCTATGAAAAAATGGAAAACGGTCTTGATTGTGGCTGCTGCCGTCATTTCAATGATTGTGAATATTGGGTTTAGTGTATTTTATGTATTTCAATATAGCTCCAGAATTGTTAGAAGAGTAATATCAGATATGGGAATTGTTGATGATGATTTTCACGTACCGGATACTATTGATGATAGTGAGTCTGTGTATGAGGAAGGACAGGAGACAACAGAGGAGAAGTTTCTTCGTATTGACAGGGAGATGCAGGCGGTTGCGGATTATCTTTACACAGAGGGTATGCTTGCAGGCGTGGAGGCTGCGGACGGAATCGATACGGCGTATACTCCGATGATGGATGCGAAGGGGTGGCCGTATGCGGTCGTTTATCGGGAAAAAATGGTATTTGACGGTGGTGTAAATGGATATAAGGTGCAGAAAGTTACCTATGAGTATATGAAAGATTATGGAGAGCAGGATGAGTTTGTCTATGAGGAAGAGTATTGCGATGAGAGCGGTAATCCGGTTATGGACACGCAGATTCTAGGTTTTTTTCTTGTGGATAAGGATACGATGGAAGTGACGGATGAAAATACGGTGGAATGGCATTAATGTTAAACAAATCAGGGTTTGACAGGAGAAAAGGATTATTATAAAAAGGGGACTTCCGTTAGCAGGAAGCCCCACATGTTTTCTAATAATTCTCTGCCTTAATCTGGAAATAAGACTGAGGATGCGCACATACCGGACATTTTTCGGGAGCATTTTTGCCGACTGCAATATGACCGCAGTTCGAGCACTGCCAGATACTGTCCCCTTCTTTTGAGAACACCAGACCGCCTTCGATATTAGACAGGAGTTTGCGGTATCTTTCTTCGTGTTCCTTTTCAATCTTTCCCACTTCTTCAAACAGATACGCAATTTCATCGAATCCTTCTTCTCTTGCTTCTTTAGCAAATGTCTCATACATATCTGTCCACTCATAATTCTCACCGTCTGCCGCGTCCTTCAAATTCTCAATGGTAGACGGAACCGAGCCGCCGTGAAGCAGCTTGAACCAGATTTTCGCATGTTCCTTTTCATTGGCGGCAGTCTCTTCAAAGATGTTGGCAATCTGTACATAGCCGTCCTTTTTTGCCTTAGATGCGTAGTAACTGTATTTATTCCTTGCCTGGGATTCTCCGGCAAATGCAGCCTGTAGATTTGCCTCTGTTTTACTTCCTTTTAATTCCATGATTGAAATCCTCCTTTGAATAAAATAGTAATGATTATTGTTATTATAGCATGTTTTACATAATAATCAAGCATATTTTTGCAATCTTTTGTTGTATCCATTATAATATTTCTAAAGGCAAAAGAAGGTCAGAATACGGCAGGAAGGGAGAACAAAACAATGGGAAAAATATATACGGGAAAGTATACCCAAGGGCACACCGTAATGCATGCCCTGCGGGCGGGTGGACTTCGTCCAAAAAGGTATAGATGTCTGGAAATATTTTTGAAATCGTTGGAAGGGAAAGGGGGAAGCCTACGGATTTATAAGGATGGAGAAGACATGCGGGAGTATCCGGCAGGAGACGTACGTTATACGTTACATAGGATTCCGTTAGAAAATGATTCGGAGTATAAGCTGGAGCTTTTGGACTGCGAGGTTAGCATTGCGTATCTGTCTGAATCTGAGGATATGATGGATACCGGAGTGCGTTTCCTTGAATATGTAACAGATGAAATGCGCCAAAACAAGGCAGGATGCGGGGAGGGAGGCTTAGAGTGTACTTCTTTGCCTGAGGGAACAGGTAATTGGACGGAAATCCAGGATTTGGGCGCGTGGTATGATACGCCGAACCGGGAGCAGTATCATTTTAATGCATATAAGAATTGGATCAATGATCCCAACGGACTGTGTTATTATAAAGGGTATTATCATTTATATTATCAGGCGAATCCCCATAGCCAGGAGTGGGATGTCATGTACTGGGGACATGCGGCGAGCAAGGATTTGCTGCATTGGGTTCATTTGCCTTATACTTTACAGCCTCAGGAAGAGATTCTGGCGCAGAAGGAGTTAAGGGGCGGCGCTTTTTCCGGAAGCGCAGTGGCTCTTGAGGATGAAATTGTATTTTATCTGACACGGCATATCGGGACTGCTGAGGAGACAAAGGAGAATACACGGCAGTACCAGACTATGGTAAGGTCAAAAGACGGCATTCATTTTGGGGAAGAGGTTAAGGTTGTGGAGCGGCTGGACGATACGTTTTCTTTCAATAATTTCCGCGACCCCAAGGCGTATTGGCTTGACGGGAGGTGGCAGATGGTTATCGGTACGAAGGTAAACGGGATTCCATCGTTGGTGCGGTACAGTTCAGCGGATATGGAAAAATGGGACTATGCGGGCGTGCTGGTTGAGGAGCGGACGGAGGGCGTCTATACTTTTGAATGCCCGGATTTCTTCGCATTAGACGGACGGTTTGTGGCGGCAGGGTCGTGGATGATGTACCGGGATGCACAGCAGAGATATCAACCCACGTACTGGTATATTGGAGATTATCAGGATGGCAGCTTTATTCCTGAGAGCAAGGGGACATATGATTTTGGAAGTAATTTTTATGCCGTGCAGTCATTTGAGCATGATGGAAGGCGGATTGCGATTGGATGGACGGCGGACTTTTATCAGGAACATGTGCCTGAGGCAAATGGCTCCTGCGGCGCAATGACGATTCCAAGGGAGCTTTCTGTGCGGAATGGGCGGCTGTACCAGAAGCCGGCAGAGGAGATTTATCGGTTGCGCGGGGAAAAGATCTGTGACGCGGCGGCACAGAATCTGGCGTTTGAGAAGGTGGAAGGGAATTGTTACTATGCGAGAATTGATTTGACAGAGGATACGGACTTCCGGCTCTTGTTAGGGAGGTCGGAAGCAGGAGAGATTCGGCTTGAGCGGGAAGGCGTTCAGGTGAGGATACGGACGAAAGGAGTCCGGTCTGAGAACGTACAGTTTGTGACGGAAGTGGAGCAACTGCAAAAAGCGGAGATTTTTGTGGATAGGAGGCTTATAGAAGTCTATTTAAACGACGGGGAAGCTGTGGGGACGAAGCTGTTTTATCAGGATAACCGTGACGGAGTCTTTCAGGCGGAATTTGGAGAAGCTGCGAAGGTGGGACGAGTCTGTCTTTGGAAGATGGATGGTATCTGGCGGAAATAAAGAATGTGCCAAAGCACATTCTTGCGCCGTCTCAGCGGCATATTTCCTCTGCACGGGTCTGCGCAAAAAAAAATGGGGGACGTCAAGTCCCCCGTTAAGGCATCGAGAAGAAGAGCGGGATGTCGGGCGGGAAGCATGTGAATACAAAGTAGGACAGAGATACGGCAACCCACAACGAAAATGTTGTTGTCTGTGATTTTTTCCGCAGGCTTTTCCGATAGAAAAATGCGTCCATATAAAATCCAAAAAGGATGCTGATAATAAAGATTAAGATATCCATTACAAGGAAATTATTTCCTGTAATTCCGGTATAGGTGTAGAACAGTGTAACGGTTGCCGCCATTGCGCATAGGGAAGCAAGAAAACGGTAGTAAAAGAACCGGACGGCTTCCGGGCGGTATCTTAGGTATTCTGCGATAGATACAAAAAGGATTGGGAAGAATATAAGTTTCAAATGCTCCCAGACGGACTCATTAACCGGGCAGAAAAGTGCGGCAAAAGGTGAGCCATTGGACAGTTGGTACAGAAAATGGTTCAGGAATCCAAGTAAGATTGCGGCAACGGCATAGGGCCTGTCCGGGCGGGCAATATATTTTTTAATATTCAGGCTTTTTCTGAGAATACCGAAAGCCGTTTTTTTTAGGGATAATCTTATTTTTGCATTTTTCATAGATAGACACCTCTTCTTTTCATTATATGCCGGTTATGAGGGAATTATGAGTGAGAAAGTTTGCCCATTTAAAGTCATCTTCGGCGAGGGGCAGTCCCTTTGGCCATGTAACTGGATTAACTCCACACCAATCAGCGGTGTGATTGGCGTGGGTGTGGAAGGCAACATGCAGAGTGTGTATGCGAAATTTGTCGAACGGTTTTTCTTGTGACCAAAGAAAAGCTGTGGTAGAATGAAACACATCAAATGAAATGTGTATATGAGATTCATGTATTCTAAGATTTTCATTTTTTATCTTTGGCGGTTCGCCAGATTATTTCAAAGTCAGGTAAGTTTGTTGCGTATGCAAGGGAGGGATGCCTATGATTGCAGTAGATTCACAGGTTCAGGAAAGAAGGTTCGGAAAGGAAGGGTTTTAGGAGGATTAAAAATGGATAGAGATATGATACTATTTAACGGGCTGCGCTGTAAGGTGAATACGAAGGCTGCGTTTGTGGACATGTGCATGCAGACACCTGCACTGGCATCGAAAATGATGGAGAGCCCGGCAGTTATGGAAGAGTGTGGGAAGAAGCTCTATACACTGGAAGAAGAGGAGAAAAGCGGGGTTTTTGCGCTGAGAGTGGAGCTGAACGAGGAGAAAAGGGAGCGGATTTATGAGGAGGTGTTCGGAGAAAAACTTACGGATGGAAGATTTGGGAAACTGTCGGATATTCACCAGAGGCTTCTGGAACCAATAAGGATCATGCATAAGAAGGAGATGGGGATTGACGTGGTTCCCTTTATTGCTTATGCGGTTGTCAGGAACAGCCGTTGCCGGAGTATGCTGCTTGAGTCTGTGACGGGATGTGAGAAAGAATGCCTGGAGGCATTTCACGGCTCGGAATATCAGGCGGAAAGATTTCTGCGGAAGTTTCTGCTGGATGAGAGAAAGGCTGCAAAACTGGCGGTGGGTCTGTTGCTTCTCCTTAGGGAGGAAGAGTCGGAGGAGAAGTACCGGATGGTTATGGGTATCATTTACGCCGGGTATAAGCCGTTGAAGAATGTGGTTAAGAAACTTGACTATCTGGAAGGGAAACAGTTCGAGGAGCTTATGGAAAAAGATACGATGGTGGAGCTGATTTTATCCCAGATGGTGATAGAGATGGTGATTGCTGAGGATTTAGGGATACCGAGGCTTGAGGATTATCAGTTCTGCCAGGTGGTTTGCATGTTGAAGGTCTACGAGGACAGGCGGCTGTGCCCTAAAGAGAAGGATGTTGACATGGCTGAGGGGAAACGGATTTTCCGAAAGTTTTTGCGGGAGCACTGGGAGCCAGGGGCATACTATGTGAGCGATTTTTTGGAAAAGAAAAACCAGGAAATGTGCGGCAGATGGGAAAGGCTGGAAGACTTACTGAACATTTTCGGCATGGAGACGCGGGCGTTGTATGGGATATCGCTGGAAAAATGGGAGGCAGAGATGCTATGTACCATTTTTGAAGAGAAGGATTGGGAACGGTACAAGCAGATACTCTTGCTTGCCACGCTGTGTAAATATATCCAGCAGATTGAGGCGATGTATGAGAATGAGATTCCAGAGGAGATTCAGTATCGGAAGTCTTGTGAGGAAAGTGCAGTCAAGAATCTGGAATACGAGAGGAAACGTATGGAGGAGAGAATCTGTACTCTGGAGCGGCAGAAGAAGGAGCGGGAAATGGAGCTTGCCGAGGCAAAGTGTGAGATGGAGCGCATGAAGCGGGAAAGCAGGAAGAATGAAGAGCGGCGTGAAGAGGAGAAGGAGGAGCTTGCCAGACTGCGGGAGGCTATCTCACGGAGAAAGGGGGAATCCCAAGAGGTTTCCTGTGCCGCCTGTAACTGGGGGGAATCCGGAGGGGCAGGAGTAAGCAAGGTGGGCGCGGAAGGCATCAGGAATTTTGAGGGGATGTTCGATGCCGGAAGACTGGAGCGGAGTATTGTAATCGGAGGCCACCGGAATTGGCAGAAGAAGCTTCGCAGACGCCTGCCGGGCAGCCAATTTCTGGCATCGGATTATATGAATTTTGATCCGGCTGTGCTCCATAATAAAAAATATATCATTGTAAATACAGATATCTTGAAGCATGGGTTGTACTATAAGATCATGAATGAAAGGAAGAAGGGGCAGAAGATCTTGTATGTCCATGGAAATAATATAGATCGGACGCTGCGTGAGATTGCAGAGCAGATAGCAGAATGAAAACCGTATAGCAGGCGTGCTATCTTCCGGTAAGGCATAGTGTAACCGTGTGGAATATTGTCTTAGGATGTAAAACAGGAATGGGAACATTGTCCTGTTTTACATCCGAGGGCAATTATCTTGATAAAATCCTAGTACATCGAAAATTAAATAACTGCTATATTCCCGCAGGATATGCTTTTGAGAGTGCAGGGCAAAAAACGTAGGCGTAGCGGGCTACGCTGAGGCTTTTTGCTCTGTGCTATCGGAAGCATAGACAAGTGAAGATGGCAGTTATTAATTATTTGATGTACTAGTATTGCATAATTAACGGTGAATTCTGTACTAGAGTATTGGGAAATTTTTGGCTTAGAATAAGAAAAAGGTCGTTTAATAAGAAAAATTAAAAAATATGAAAAAAATTGAAAAAACCTCTTGCATTTCCGTAAAATCTGTTATATAATAGCATTCGTGTTAAGGAAATAATAAAAGAAAATTAAGAATTAAGCGCGATTAGCTCAGTTGGTAGAGCACCTGACTCTTAATCAGGGTGTCCAGGGTTCGAGCCCCTGATCGCGCACTTGAAAATCACTGTTTTTGGAGGCTTTTGAGAACTCCGGGGGCGGTGGTTTTTTTGTGTGGAAATAGCGAAAAGTTCTTTTGGGTTGTCAGAAAAGGAAATTAACGATATAATAGGGTAAGATATCTTACCTTTTTAACCGGAAAAGTTGTGAAAGGATAAAGAGAATATGGTTATGATGACGGTTCCATGGCAATCAGAATTGCGGAGTATGCATTTATTGTTGCCAGGCAATTTGCAGCATGGGATATTGGCCAGGCAACCATTCCAATGCCGAGATTTTCGGTTATTTATATCAAAAGAACAGAAAAAACACCGAAAACAACAAGGATTACATTTACATTTCCAGATGGACAGGAAGTGAATTATGTGTCTGAAAATGTAATTCTGGAGGAATTTACAAAGGAACGTATTGTTGAAAAGAGATTGTTTCCCTATATTCCTTTTTATATTGCCAGGTATGAAAAAGATATTACTTCGGAAAATAATATAGAGAATGTTGCAGGAGATTTAGAATATCTTAGAAATGAAATGGTTCGGCTGCATAAAAAAGGGGAATTAGCAGATGATGAGATGATAGATCTCATGGGATTTGTAAATACCATTATTACCCATATTACAAATGGAAATAAAAGTGAAGAAAGGCTGGTGAATATTATGGGCGGGACAGTCATTGAGACAGCATCTGAAAAGTTGGTTCGTAAAGGAAGGGAGGCTGGAAAAGCGGAAGAAATTATTGAAATGGGGCAGGAGTTTGGTTTGGACGACGCGGCTATTTTAAAAAGGCTGCAGGAAAAAATTGGATTGTCCTTAGAAACAGCGGCAGCCTACTTGGAGCAATATGGAAAGCAATTTGTGTAGGCGGCACTTGAAAATCACTGTTTTTGGAGGCTTTTGAGAACTCCGGGGGCGGTGGTTTTTTATGTCTTAGGAAAAATATAAAAAAGGAGACAGAAGATTATGGAAGCTTTATTTTATGCGGAGAACAGAAGAGTATTTGCGGAACACATGGAGACGGGGGAGCTGGCAGTTTTCCTGAGCGGTGAAACCTTACGGAAATCAGCGGACGATGATTATCCGTTCTATGCAAACCGGAATTTTGTCTATTTAACAGGAATCGAGCAGAGAGATAGCATATTGATGCTTTACAAGGATGGGGACAGTTTTACAGAGAAGTTGTTCATCCTTGCGCCGGATGCATTTGCGGAGCGGTGGAATGGGGCTCGGATTAAGCCGGATGATGCGGCGGGAAGATCTGGGATGAAGGATATTGCGTATGTTGACGAGTGGCAGGCGTATCTTGCGGAAATGATACGAAAGAACCATATCCAAACGATTTACCTTGATCTTGACCACAAAGAAGATCGCAGGAATTGGAACGGAGCGGACTGGATGGGGCAGTACATAAGGACAGGATATCCGCAGATGAAGGTGAAAAATTCGCTGCCGATTTTAAAGGAAATGCGCCTGATTAAAAAAGCATGTGAGATAAAGGCGTTAGAACAAGCGGAGCGGATTACAAAGGCGGGCATCGTGGCAATGATGGAACACTCAAGGCCGGGAATGTATGAATACCAGTATAAGGCAGAGTATGATTATGCGCTGGCTCAGTATGGAGTATTGGAACCGGGATTCTCATCGATTATCAGCGCCGGGAAGAATAATTTCTGTATCCACTATGACAGCTACCGGGGGCAGGCACAGGACGGGGATATTGTGTTGAATGATGTGGGCGTCCGGTGGGACTATCTGGTGACGGATGTTTCAAGGGCTTGGCCTTGTAACGGGAAGTATACGGAACGGCAGAAATTGTTGTATGAGTGTGCGTATCGGACTTCGCAGCATATGTTTGGAATCTTGAAGCCGGGAATTCCTATGATGGATGTGGATAAGATGATAAAGGAATATAATTTCGGGCAGCTTAGGGAAGCCGGGGTATGTAAGTCATTTGATGAGATTGGGACTTATATGTGGCATGGCGGCGCACACCATATCGGTTTCGATGTGCATGATATGGTAGCGGCGCGGGATGCTATGACTGCGCCAGGCATGGTGTTCTGTGTGGATATCGGGATTTACCACGAAGAGTGGGGAATTGGGTTCCGGTTGGAGGATAATTGCCTGATTACGGAAAATGGATGCCGGAATCTGTCGGCGGATATTCCAAGGACGGTGGAAGAGATTGAGGGGATTATGAAATAGAAAAGGGATAAAGAAGAGACTGTCAGCAATTTAGGGAAGCCGTGTATGGCAAGCCGTCAATCGCTGGCAGTCTTTTTGCACCAAATCCTCAGCGTCTAATCTCCATAAGGAATCCTAAGAACCTGCCCCACATCAATCAAATCACTGGTCAGCCCATTCAGCCGCATAATCTCTTCAACCGTAGTCCCGAACCTCCGTGCCAGCAGCCACAGGCTATCCCCTGCCTGCACGGTATACTCCCGATACCCTCCTGTCTGTGAAACAGGAATCCGCAGCACTTGCCCGATATACAGCATATCCCCCGTCAGTCCGTTCAGCCGTTTGATTGCTTCAACCGTAGTCCCGTACCGCCTTGAGAGAAGCCACAGCGTATCCCCAGGCTGAACGGTATACTGGAATGTGTCGGATTCATCCGGTATCTGCGGCGGCACATTCTGAAGAATCCCCTGATAAGTGTCGTACAGTGCCTTCCACGTAAGCGGTCCCACCACGCCGTCGGCATTTAATCCCATAGCCTGTTGGAAAGCAATAACTGACTGCCGTGTCCCGCTGCCGAAGATGCCATCCTGGGCAAGCCCTGGAATCTCCGGATAGTATTCTGAAATGAAATCCAGAAGATATTGCAGCGTAATTACGTCCGGCCCGGAGGAGCCTTGCCGTAGTATGCTGCTTGGGGGAACGGTTCCGATTCCAAGGGAGCCGCCCTCGCTGTCTAGTTCCGCCAGTCTTGTAACAGCCGTATACAGGCTGGAAATCTTATACCAAGTAGATTTTCCCACAATGCCATCCGGGGTAAGATTAAAAACACTCTGAAACTTTGTTACGGCCGCCCTTGTGCTGTCCTGAAACACTCCTGCCTCATCTGTAATGGCAGGGATTGCCGGGTAATTTCTGCGGATACGGTTCAGATAAGTCTGTATGGTCTGGACGTCAAGCCCTGTACTGCCGACCCTAAGCGGTGTCCCCGGGTAGGAGGACAGGATGCCTGTAACAATGTCTGTCTCTGCAATCTCTATATCGCTCGGATAATAAGAACGGAGAATCTGTATCGGCGTAAGCCCCTGATTTGCCAGCGTCACAGTCCCCCATTGGGATAAGCCCTGGCAGGTGGCAGTCGTCCCGTTGCAGAAGGAGGTGAAATAAGGCGCCTTATGTCCCTTCCTCCGTACATACTCGTTGAAAATTCTGTCCACAATTCTGCTGATAGAGTCATAAATTGGGCGTCCCTGCACGAAATACTGGTCGTAAGCTGTGCTGTTGGTAATGTCGAAATTGTAACCTCTGCTTCGATACCATTCGGTATAGATTCTGTTCAGTGCAAACGTAATAATCGCGTAAATATTTGCGGTGAGGGACGCTTCCGGCCAGGTGGGATAGATTTCGCTACTCGCCACATTTTTTACATATTCCGGAAAAGATACCTGAACGTTCGGCGCATTAGAACTGGGTGTCCCCAGATGTACCGTAATCGGGTCTGGGATTACGACTTGGCGCAGAATGCGTGGTTCCATATAGGTTCCTTCCTGTTCACTGGTATCCCGCATGGCAACGGCAGGTTTCCCGATGGAAATCTCTCTTGTAACGGGCTGCCGCTGTGTCTTTCGCATGGGGGTAAGTACGATTGGCAGGACGGCAGTTTGCCCGTCAAAAATAGGAATATCCGTAACGAACAGGGAATCGAAGCCAAAGCTTTGCGCAAGCACGGAGTAGCTTGTAAAAGGCAGCCCATTATAGTATGGAGTCTGTGAGAAGCTTTTATCGACAGTTTCAAGTGAAACCACGGGTGTTTCCCCGTTTTCGTCCGTTGTAAGTACATAGAGCGTGTTGGAGTTCGTGTCCGTAATCCTGACTTGTGCGCCGGTTAAGGGGACTGCTCCGTCGGCGGTTCGCGCCTGTATAAGTAAATGTCCGATAGCCATAGGCTTTATGCCCTCCTGTTTCCATATGTCCTTATATCATATAGAATATGAAAATATATAGAAATTGTTGAGGAATTGCGTGAAAAACCTGCTATTCATGTGTAAAGATAGAAAAAAATCAGCGGTCGTTAAATGATAGAATTTGTCGAATAGAAAATTAGAAAATAGTTCTTTAGGAAGGATAAAAAGAATAGAAATCAATCACATTTATAATTGACAAAAAGTTTAATAAGAGTATAATTAATTCAGCGCATGAGTTTAGTAAAAGAATATTTTTGGTTTAGGAATAATTTCTTGCAGGAAGCAGAGGAGCATTTTATGGAACTGGAATATGTGAATGAACACATTGGGAACAAAATCAAGGATTTGAGGAACCGGAACGGTCTGACGCAGCAGGAGCTCGCCGACAGGACAGAGCTGACCAAGGGATTTATCTCACAGTTGGAGCGGGGGCAGGTATCCCCATCCATTGTGACGCTCCTTGACCTGATTGAGTGTCTGGGGACGACTGCCTCTGAGTTTTTCAAAGAGACGGAAGAAGAACGGGTCGTATTCTCGGAAGAGGGATTTTTTGAGAAGGTGGACGATGCGGGAAACAGCATCCAGTGGATTGTCCCCACTGCCCAGAAGTACCATATGGAGCCGCTGTTGGTGGTAATCCAGCCTCACCAGACGTTGGAGGAGGATAAGCCTCATGACGGGGAGGAGTTCGGGTATTTGATGTCAGGAAGGATTAAGCTGCATTTGGGGGACGCGGTCTATACGGTAAAAGCCGGGGAGAGCTTCTTCTATCCGGCAAAGCGGAAACACCGGATTGAGAATCCGGGCAGCAGGCCGGCGAAATTTATATGGGTCAGCACTCCGCCTACATTTTGAAAAGCAGATCTATAGCAGACCGTTGCAGGAGGGCTGAGAAGAAGAGGGTTCATATTATATATAGAAGTTGGGGGATGAAGATGGGACAGACGACGAATATTATTGAGTTAAAACATATTACCAAGACTTACGAGGACGGCTATACGGCTGTGTCCGACTTTAATCTTGAGGTGAAGCAGGGGGAATTCATCACATTTCTTGGGCCTTCCGGGTGCGGGAAGACGACGACGCTGCGGATGATTGCTGGGTTCGATATCCCGACAGAAGGAGAGATTCTGCTGAACGGCACGCCGATTACCAGCCTGCCTCCGAACAAAAGACCGATCAATACGGTATTCCAGCGGTACGCATTATTTCCGCATATGAACATCTATGAAAATATTGCCTTTGGGCTTAGGCAGAAGAAGACGCCGGAGAAGGCGATTGCAAAGAAGGTAAAGAAGGTGCTGGAGCTGGTGGATCTGGAAGGGTTCGAGAACCGCAGTATTGACACGCTGTCTGGCGGGCAGCAGCAGAGGGTGGCAATTGCCCGTGCGGTGGTCAACGAGCCGCAGATTCTCCTGCTCGATGAACCGTTAGGGGCGCTGGACTTAAAAATGCGTAAGGAGATGCAGCTAGAGCTAAAGGAAATGCACCGGGAGCTTGGCATTACATTTATCTACGTGACCCATGATCAGGAGGAAGCCCTGACCATGTCGGATAAGATTGTGGTCATGTCGGAAGGGAAGATGCAGCAGATTGGTACGCCGGAGGATATCTACAATGAGCCGATTAATGCGTTTGTGGCAGACTTTATCGGGGACAGTAACATTTTCAACGGCATTATGACAGGGAAACTAAAGGTAAGGTTCTGCGGCGGGGAGTTTCCTTGCGTGGACGACATTGAGGAGGGAACCCACATTACGGCCGTGGTACGCCCGGAGGATGTGAATTTGACTGCGCCTGAACAGGGAAGGATACGGGGGACTGTGACTTCTGTAATCTTCAAAGGAATGCATTATGAGATTACTGTGGAGTCCGGGAAAAATGAGATTGTTGCCCAGTCTGTCCATTCTGCTAAGGTGGGAGACCGCGTCGGGGTGCAGGTGGAACCCGACAACATCCATGTCATGATTGCGGAAGACCATACGAATATTTTTGCGGCGGAGATTAATAAGAATTATGAATTGGAGTACAACGGCACGGTTCTGGATGTCAGCCTGACGGATATTGTCAAGGGAAGCTCCATGTCGGAAGACGGAAGCTGGGTGGATGCCAGAGGGCTTGAGCTTGACCCTAAGAAGGTGCGGATTAAGATTTCTATCAAGCCTCAGGATATTGAGCTGACGGACGATCAGGACGAAGGGCTGGTGCAAGGGTATATCAGCAACTTAATCTACAAGGGCGACCACTACAGTTATGTTATACACACGGATTTGGAGCAGGATTTTGTGGTAAATGACGAGTATCTGTGGAATATGGAGGACCAGGTCGGTTTGCTGATGCCTGTGGATAAGATGATATTTACGGTGAAGAAGTAGGAGGCGGATACATGAGGAAACGTACATTTTCCAGAAGATATCTGGGAATTCCATATGCGCTTTTTCTGGCGCTTTTTGTTGTTGCGCCTTTGATCGTGCTGCTTTACTATGCGTTTACGGATGGACAGGGGCAGTTTACCATCCAAAATCTGACGGGATTTTTTTCCGATCCGAATACGCTTGGGACGCTCTGCTACAGTTTCGGCATTGCAATGGTTACGACCATCGTGTGCCTGCTGCTTGCTTATCCGTTGGCATACGTCCTTGCGACAGGGAGGATGAAGGGGAAGACGGTGATTGTGCTGATTTTCATAATGCCCATGTGGATTAATTTTTCTCTGCGCATCACTGCGCTGAAGGAAATCCTTACATGGCTTGAGGGGAATCTGGCATACCACCCGTTTCTCAATACGGTGCTTGGCATGAGCTATGACTTCCTGCCGTTTATGATTCTGCCGATTTACACGACAATCTCGAAGCTTGACGGGGCGCTGCTTGAGGCGGCGCGGGATTTGGGAGCCGGAGAGGCGCAGACGTTTTTGAAGGTAACGCTGCCGCTGTCGCTGCCGGGGATTTTAAGCGGCGTATCCATGGTCTTTCTGCCGGCTATGACCAATTATGTGGTGCTGGATATGCTGTACAACAGCACTTACATTATGGGCAGCTTGATTGGAAGCTATTTTGCGGCGTATAACTGGAACGGAGGTTCTATGATTGCGCTGATCCTTCTGGGAATCATCTGTCTGTTCACGCTGCTTTCCGGCGGGATGGAAGAGGAGAATACGAGAGGAGGTGCGCTGCTGTAATGAGAAAAGCGTGGAAATGGATGATCATTATCATTGTCCTTTTGTTTTTGTACCTGCCGATTTTGGTGCTGGCGGTGTACAGTTTTACGGATGCTGCGAATATTGGGGCAATCCGTGGATTCTCTCTGCGTAATTATGTGACGCTTTTTACTACGCCAGAATTGGTGCATATGATTATCGGGACGGTGGCGCTTGCCCTTGGCTCGGCTGTGATTGCCACATTCCTTGGAACGATTGGGGCAATCGGTTCCTTCTATTCCAAAAAGAAGATGGCTGCGGCGATTATGACGATGAATCAGGTGCCGGTGGTAAATGCGGATGTGGTGACGGGATTCTCTATCTGCATTCTGTTGGTGGTGGTGTTCGGTGTCAGTAAGGATACCTTTATTCCGCTGGTAGTGGGGCATGTGACCCTCTGTGCGCCGTTTGTATTTTTATCCGTGATTCCGAAACTCAAGCAGATGGATTCCAGTATCTACGAGGCGGCGCTGGATTTGGGGGCGACTCCGTTGGTTGCGCTGACAAGAGTGGTGATTCCGCAGATTTTTCCGGGAATCCTGTCTGGGTTCGCTATGGCGGTAACGCTGTCACTGGATGATTATTTTGTGGCGACTTATACAAAACCTGCCACATTCGACACAATCAGTACCTACGTGGTAAATGCGACAAAAGGCGCCCAGACTACGATTAAAACAGCCTTGTGGGCGCTGTCAACTGTGATTTTCCTACTGGTGGTAATATTTTCTCTGGTGATGAATCTCCGTGCCGTAGGGGCGGAGCAGGAAAGGAAGGCGGTATGAAGGTGAGTCAAATGTGTTCCGTGAAAAATATGGCCGCAGGTATAGCGGGAATTCTGTTTATCTTAGCTTCTTCTGTCTCTATGACGGTCAATGCGGCAGGCAGCGGAGGCAAGGACAGTGCCAAAGAAGTTACCCTGCGAATCTGCAACTGGGAAGAGTATATTGACCTTGGGGATTGGGATGAGGATGAGACGATAGGGCTTGACAGCGGGGATATTATCGGTGAGAATTCCATGATGGATGATTTTGCAGAATGGTACTATGAGACATACGGGATTCGGGTGAAGATTGAATATTCTACATTTGGGACGAATGAAGACCTGTACAATATGCTGACGTTGGGAGACACCTACGACCTGGTATGCCCGTCGGAGTATATGATTATGAAATTAATGACGGAAAATCAGCTCGTGCCCTTGTCGGAGGAATTTTTTGACGCCTCCAATCAAAATAACTACTATATTAACGGTGTTTCTCCTTACATTAAAGAGATCTTTGAAAAAAATGAGATTGACGGCAAGCCCTGGGGGGACTATGCGGCGGGGTATATGTGGGGGATTACCGGGATCGTGTATAATCCGGAGCTGGTCAGTGAGGAGGATGCCGCAAGCTGGAAGATCCTGAATGACCCCGCATATCAGAGAAAGATTACGATTAAGGATAATGTCAGGGATTCTTATTTTGCGGCAATCGGCGCGATTAAGTCGGAGCTTTTGACTTCGGAGGAATTTATCAGCGCGCCGGATTATCAGAAGCGTCTGGAGGAGGAGATGAACGACACATCCGAGGAAACCATTACCAGGGCGCAGGAGTATCTGCAAGATGTGAAGGATAACGCGTATTCCTTCGAGACGGATTCCGGTAAAGCGGATATGGTCACGGGGAAGGTGGCGGCAAATTACCAGTGGTCCGGCGACGGAGTGTATACGATGGATCAGGCAGATGAAGATGGGATTGCCCTTGCGTTTGCCGTTCCCAAGGAGGCTACCAACGTTTATTTTGACGGATGGGTGATGCTAAAAAGTGGGATTCAAGGGGATGCTGTGAAGCAGCATGCTGCGGAGGCGTTCATTAATTTTATTTCCAGGGCGGACAATGTAATTCGGAATATGTATTATGTTGGGTATACTTCCGTGATTTCCGGCGGAGACGATATTCGTGTATTTGAATATGCAGACTATTGTTATGGAGCCGGGGAGGATGAAAAAGATACGACGGATTATGATTTGGGATATTTCTTTGCAAAGGAAGCCGGGGAGGATTATGTGATCACGGCGCCGTCGGATCAGGTGTACCGGCAGTTGTTTGCACAGTATCCTACGGGAGAAGCGATGGAGAGGTCTTCGCTGATGGTGTGTTTTGATGAGGAACAGAATAGGGCGATTAACCAGATGTGGATCAATGTCCGGTGTTATAATATCCATGACGTGCCGGTATGGGCGTGGGGGATTGCCGGGATAGTGATAGGTATTCTGATGGTACTCGGGGTGCGGAAGGTGAAGCGGTAAGGGATGGCCTTCCCTTACCATTTTCTTAATCATAATTTAATCTTTTTTCTATGTTCATCAAACGGAAAATAATGTATAATAATGTTCATTACCACAATTCGGGAGACATATATGTATAAGCCAGTCTTAGGAATTCCGCAGAATACCATAGAGATTCTGCAGAAGTATAATTTTTCATTTCAGAAGAAGTTTGGTCAGAATTTTCTGATTGATACCCATGTGCTAGAGAAGATTATCCGTGCGGCAGACATTCATGAAGATGATATGGTGCTGGAGGTCGGTCCGGGAATCGGGACGATGACACAGTATCTTGCAAAGGCGGCAGGAAAGGTCGTAGCTGTGGAGATTGATAAGAACCTGATTCCAATCCTTTCAGAGACGCTTGGGGGATATGGGAATGTCAGGATTATCAATGAGGATGTCTTGAAATTGGACATCCCAAGGCTCGTGGAAGAGGAAAATGGAGGGAAGCCCGTGAAGGTGGTGGCGAACCTCCCGTATTATATTACGACGCCCATCATCATGGGACTGTTCGAGGAGCATGTGCCGATTGAGAGTATTACCGTTATGGTGCAGAAAGAAGTTGCGGACCGGATGCAGACCGGACCGGGGAACAAGGACTACGGCGCGCTGTCGCTGGCTGTACAGTATTATGCCAGCCCGTATATTGTGGCGAATGTGCCGCCGAATTGTTTTATACCAAGACCTAAGGTTGGCTCTGCCGTGATACGGCTGACTTGTCATGAACATCCTCCGGTGGATGTTGCAGACGAGAGGCTTCTGTTCGATATTATCCGCGCTTCATTTAACCAGCGGAGGAAGACCCTTGCAAATGGGCTGAAAAACTCGGACAGGTTGGATTTTCCAAAGGAAATCATCATGGAGGCGATTGAAAGGTTAGGCAAGGGCGCCAGTGTCAGAGGGGAGTCTTTGACATTGGAAGAGTTTGCAAAGTTGAGTAATTATCTGGCGAATTCTTGTGGAGCGATACGAAAGTAACTGTGAGAAAGGAGAGGTTTGTATGGATAAAAAGAAGGAGTTTTCCCTGTTCGAGGTGACGCCGGAGATTGAACATTTTGCCCGGTTATGTGACCAGAATAATGAGATTGATAAGGAATTGTATACAAAATACGATGTAAAGAGGGGACTTCGCGACCTGAACGGGAAAGGTGTGCTTGCGGGACTTACGAACGTTTCAGATGTATGCGCGAAGAAGCTTGTCGATGGGGTGGAGGTTCCTTGTGCAGGGAATCTGTATTACCGGGGATATAATATCAAGGATTTGGTGAAAGGTTTCCTTGAGGATAAGCATTTCGGCTTTGAGGAGATTGCGTATCTCCTGTTATTTGGGGAGCTGCCGGATGCGAAGGAGCTTGAGGTATTCCATGATACGCTGGTCGAGCGGCGCACCTTGCCCCCGACTTTTGTCAGGGATGTAATCATGAAGGCGCCGAGCCGGGACATGATGATCAGCCTGTCGCGTTCTATCCTCAACCTGTACTCTTATGATGACAAAGCAGATGATACGTCGATTCCAAACGTGCTTCGGCAGTGCCTCAACTTGATCAGTGAGTTCCCGATGCTGATGGTGTATGGATATCATGCTTACAATTACCGCCTGGGCGAGGATTTATTCATCTATGCGCCGTCTCAGGAATTGTCTACGGCTGAGAATATCCTGATGATGTTAAGGGAAGACCGGAAGTATACAGAGCTTGAGGCGAAGATTCTGGATATGGCGCTGGTGCTTCATATGGATCACGGCGGCGGTAACAATTCCACGTTTACGACCCATGTTGTCACATCCTCCGGGACGGATACATATTCTACGATTGCGGCGGCTCTTGCGTCCCTGAAAGGTCCCAAGCACGGCGGCGCCAATATCAAGGTGACGCAGATGTTTGAGAATATGAAGCAGGTTGTGAAAGACTGGAAGGATGAGGAAGAGGTACGCCGGTATCTCTGTGACCTTCTGGAGAAGAGGGCGTTTGACCAGAAGGGATTGATTTATGGAATGGGACATGCAATCTACTCCGTATCTGACCCGAGAGCGGATATCTTCAAGGTGTTTGTAAAGCAGCTGGCCCAGGAGAAAGGCTGCGAGGAAGAGTATGCGCTCTACGAGATGGTGGAGAATATGGCTCCGAAGGTGATTGCCGAGAAGCGGAAGATTTACAAGGGCGTCAATGCTAATGTGGACTTTTACAGCGGCCTGGTGTACAGTATGCTTGACCTGCCTCCGGCATTGTATACGCCGATTTTTGCGGCGGCGCGTATCGTAGGATGGAGCGCCCACAGATTGGAAGAGTTAAGGAACGTTGACAAGATTATCCGCCCGGCTTATAAGCCGCTGGCTGAGCATAGAGATTATATAAGGATGGAAGACAGATAGAGATGAAGAAGGAATTTTACTATCTTTCCAGAGATGGGAAGACACAGATTCATGCCGTGGAGTGGCTGCCGGAGGATGCGCCTAAGGGAGTGCTTCAAATCTGCCATGGGATGGTGGAATATATTGAGCGTTACCATGAATTTGCCGAATATCTGTGCAGGCAAGGGTATTATGTGACAGGGCATGACCATTTAGGGCATGGCAAGTCTGTGAAGGATGAGACGGAATATGGTTATTTTCCTAAGAAGAACGGGAATCAGTGCGTAATCGGGGACATTCATCAGCTCCGCATGATTACTTCAAAGAAGTATCCCGGCGTACCGTATCTGATGCTTGGACACAGCATGGGGTCTTTCCTTTTAAGGCAGTATTTGACCGAGCATGGGGACGGCCTTGCAGGCGTGGTGATCATGGGGACAGGATACCAGCCCATGGCCGTACTGGAAGCGGGGCAGTTGGTATGCCGTGTGACCGCTTGGTTCAAGGGATGGAAATACCGCAGCAAATTTGTGGACAATCTAAGCTTCGGAAGTTTTAATAAGAGATTTGAGCCGGGCGAGACGGGCAGGGAATGGGTCACGTCGGATTCGGAACTTTGCAGAAAGTATGTGGAAGATCCGCTGTGTATGTTCCGGTTTACGGTTGGCGGATATTACCAGATGTTTGAGGGAATGAAGGTACTGGCTCGCCCAGAAAGTATGGCGCGGATTCCAAGGGACTTGCCGGTTCTCTTTACCGCCGGCGCCGACGACCCGGTAGGGGCGTTCGGCAAGAACGTCATGAAGGTGTACAAGAAATACAAGTCTTCGGGAATGCAGAAGGTTGCTGTGAAGCTGTACGCAGGAGGGCGGCATGAGATTCTGAATGAGACAATCCGGGAACAGGTGTATGAGGATTTGTATGTCTGGTGCGAGCGTTGTGTCAGGATGAGCAAAGGAAGATAGAAGAAATCAGCCATGAAGAAATATTTTAACTTTATCCGAAAAAGCATTATAAGGCATAAGGCATTTTTGGTACAGGGTTTGGGAATGATTTTGTTTCTGACGATGCTGCAGGCAAGCATCCCTCTTGCCATGCGTAAGATGATTTCCGAGGTGACAGTACGGCAGTCCGTATTATTCCTGACAGTGTGCGTGCTTATTTACTGCGCGGTTCTCTTGCTCTATAACGTTATAGACGTAATCTGGATGAAATATCTGGACAGGCTCGGCGGCAAGATTCTTCTGGAAGTGCGGGAAAAGCTCTATGCCGCTATCAGCAGAGGTGATTATGAAGAGCTGCTCTCAGTTGGAAAAGAGAAAATAAAAAATATATTATACATGGATACCCTGAACGTCTATAGTTCCGTAGCCTGTTTCGGGATTCAGATTGCGGCGAATACATTTCTGCTGTTCGTGTTCTTCGGAGTTTCCGCAAGCGTGAACTGGCAGCTTTCCATTGTGCTTATGGTTGCTGCGGCCGCCGGGTTCGGGATTTCCTACCTTTCAAGGAGACCGATTGCCAATGCATCCCGCCGGGTGAATTTGAAGATGAAGGAGGATAACGAGACGCTGAACGAGTATGTGGACCGGATGGAGCTGACGAAGACGAACCATCTGGATACATATTCAGTGGGGAAAATGAAGGAAAGCCTACAGAATTTTATTCAGACTTCCTTGAAGAGCGACACGGCGCTTATATTCCTAAGGAATGTGATTTCACAGTTTCACCAGATTGTTTCCTTCGCGATTGCAGCGTTTTTGTCTATGACGGCAGGGGAGTCTTCGGCGGCAGACCTTGTATTCTATCTTTGCGTCGTGGATTTGATTCTTGCTACAAGCCAGAATATTGAGTCGCTTGTGTACTCGCTCATAAAGCTGCTTCCTGCATATGAAAATATTGACCGCATTTTAGAGCTGGATAGGCCGGATACCGGGGAGAGAATCGGTCAGATCCGGGAGATTGAGTTTCGGAATGTAGGATTTGCCTATCGCGGAACACAGCAGAAGATTTTTGAAGGAAAGAATTATCAATTCCGGCAGGGAGATATTGTCCGGATTTCCGGTGCGAATGGAAGCGGTAAGTCTACCTTTGTGAAGCTCTTGACCGGGCTTCTCAGGCCGACTGAGGGAGATATCCTTCTTAACGGAATCCCGGGGAGGGAAGTTTCATCGGATTCTCTGAAAAATGAAATTTTTTATATTAGCCAGGATGAGATTTTCTTAAATGATACGGTTCATAACTATATGGAAGCAATGTTGAACCGTCCGGTCAGCGGAGAAGAACTGCAATGTGTCCGTGAGAAAGTGCAGTTAGATGCTTCGGTAACGGAGATTGCCAACAACGGTCTGTCCATGTCAGGGGGACAGCGCAAGAAGCTCCTGATGATGCGGCTTTTACTCGGTTCACAGAATGTATCTGTACTGATTTTAGATGAGCTTGAGGCAGGGCTGGATGCAGAGGCAAAAGCACACCTGATTCAGTTAAAGAAGAATCTGGTAGAAATGCGGAAGGATGCCATTATATTTATTATCAGTCATGCAGAGAATGAGGATATACCTTTCACGAAGCGGATTGAATTGTAAAAAGAAAACAGGATTCAAAATGATGTACGCGTCACGGCTTAGGCCGGGCGCGTATTTTGCTGCCATTTTCTTTTTGTGTACACAAATAATAAAGTTTTTGTAAACAACTCGGATGATTATATGTAATTATCGGATAATCCTATGAAGAGAAAAACTCAAAAATCCTATATAATTAACAATAAATACAGATGAATTATTATTATAATCTGTAAATTTGCACAATAATTGTAAGGAGGAAAAAAATGAAGAGAAGAGTTGTAGCGGCGTTGCTTGTTACAGGCATGATGGCTGGCCTGCTTAGCGGATGTGGTTCTAAGGACTCGGGGTCAGGGGATTCAGGCTCAGGCGGTTCCGGAAAGGGTGAGAAGCTGAACCTTTGGATGCCGACCTTTGCATCTGCAGACGGAGAGATTACGGATGAGGAATTCTGGACAGAAAAGGTAAAAACTTTTGGAGAAGAGAATGACTGTGAAGTCAGTGTTGAGATTGTTCCGTGGGACAGCTATGAGGAGAAATACCTGACCGGGACAACATCAGACGACGGCCCGGATGTTGGATATATGTATATGGAGATGTTCTATGACTATATTGACATGGGGGCGCTGGTAGATGTAGACCAGTATTTCTCAGACGAAGAGAAAGAGAATTACATTTATTATAATCTGGGCAACATTCAGGGAGGGCAGTATGCGCTTCCGGTAGTCGTAGGGAATCCGAGAATCCTGGCGGCGAATATGGATATCCTAAAGGAGGTCGGAGTCGAGAAAGTACCGGCTACGTGGGATGAGCTGGTAAGTGCGTGTGAAGCGGTGAAAGAAAAGAAACCGGATGTAGCGCCGTTAATCCAGGATTGGGGAAGCCCGCACTATGGTTCTCTGAATGAAATTTACTGGCCCTATTTCTGGAGCGCCGGCGGTGAGATTGTAGATGCGGATGGCAATCTTACGATTGATACCGATGCGGGACTTGAAGCGACCCAGTTTTTACAGGGGCTCAGGGAGGATGGAATCCTGCCGGATTCATGCACGTCCAACGACGATACGGTAGAAGCGTTTAAGAATGGTTCCGCAGCTATGGTCGTGATAGCATCAAGTAACCTGTTAAAATGTGACGGGGTAAATTGGGACTTTGAACCTGTGCTTCAGGGACCGAAGGATGCGAAGACATTCGTTGCAGCCGATTCACTGGTTATGTTCGAGAAATGCGGGAACAAAGAACTTGCGGCGAAGTTAATGAAATATATCACAAGCTCAGAGGTAATGTCTGACTTCCATAAGAGAGTCAGTGAGCAGCCGCCGATTTCCAAAGACGAGGAATATTCAGGCGATGAGAGATATGCGAACCTGTTCACGGATTATGCGGACAACTTCCAGTCGCTTCCGGTATTTAAGGGGGCAAGTTCCATGTATGATACGCTGTTCAAGAACCTGCAGTCTATGATGCTTGGCGAGATGACGCCGGAAGAAGTGTTAAAAGAAACGACGGATTATTACGATACGAACCTGAAATAATCCGCGGATTGAAACTGAATGATATGTACAGCTATAATCGGAAGAATCGGGTAATCTGGTTCTTCCGATTATAAATAAAGAAGGAGTGAGAGTGTGAACAGGAAGAAAAAAGAAGCGCTTCAGGGATTTATCTATATATTGCCGAGTTTTATCCTGATAGCATGTTTTAGCGTTTTACCAATCTTCATGTCCGGGTATTTCAGCTTTACCAATTATAATGTCATGAATGATCCAACATTTGCGGGGCTTGAGAACTATGCGAAGATTTTTAAGGATGCGTATGTGGCGGATGCGATTAAGAATACGCTTGCATATGTAGTAATCACGGTTCCGATTCAGACAATCCTGTCTCTGGTCTTTGCGGCGTTTCTTGCCTATAAGATGCAGAATAAGACGGGAGGTTTTTTAAGAAGTATCATGTTCATTCCGGTCATTGCTTCTGCAGTGACGGCAGGTACAATTTGGAGAATCATCCTGAATACGGACGGAGGGCTTCTGAATAACCTGTTGGGCGTATTCCACATCAGTCCCGTGAACTGGCTCGGAAGTACCAAGACGGCGCTGATTAGTATCTGTATCGTAGCAATCTGGAAGAATGTAGGATATTTCCTGGTTATTTACTATGCGGGTATCATGGGCATTTCAAAAGATCTCTATGAGGCGGCCCGTGTTGATGGCGCGACAAACATCCAGCAGTTTTTCAAGATTACGATGCCCATGTTAAAGCCGATTACCTATCTGGTCGTTACGCTGGGGATTATCTGGTCATTCCAGGTGTTCGACCTGTCCTACCAGATGACCGGCGGAGGCCCGGGAAGGTCTACGGTCACAATCGTTATGGCTATCTATAATGCGGCGTTTAAGCAGTACAAGATGGGATATGCGTGCGCCATGGCGATGGTTCTGTTGGTAATCGTTCTGATCATTAATGGATTAGAGAACCTGTTGTTCAAAGAGAAGGAGGCGAGATAAGATGAAGAAGAAATCCTGGACGCCATTGTCTGTACTTGGGATGCTGGTCATGGTGCTTTTCGCCATTATCTGTATCGCCCCGTTCATCTATATGATGATTATGTCATTTACTCAGTCTACGACGCTGATGCTGCATTTTGACGAAATTGATTTTACTGATTTTACGAATTATTCCTATGTATTTGGCAAGAGTGGATTTTTAAGGGCGCTGACCAACAGTTTGATCGTAGTAATCAGCTCCTGTCTGTTCAACTGTATTATTTCCTCCATGGCTGCCTATGGGTTCGAGAAGAAGAATTTCCCCGGGAAAGAGAAGATTTTCAAGGTCTATCTTGCCACGCTGATGATTCCCGGACAGGTTACGATGATTCCTGTATTCATTATCATGAGGAAAATGGGCGTGCTGAATACATATTTCTCACTGGTGGTCCTGATTCTGAACGCATTCGGTGTGTTCCTGATCCGCCAGTTCATGTCCAGTGTGCCGGACGAGCTGTTAGAGGCGGCGAAGGTAGACGGATGCCCGGAGTACAGGATATTTATCCAGATCGTAATCCCGTTGATTAAGCCGGTGCTGATATCCTTGGTGGTATTCACATTCGTTTCATCATGGAATGATTTCCTGTGGCCATTGGTGTCTACGACGGATTCCGATATGTATACGCTGACGGTAGCGCTGTCGCTGCTCAAGACCCAGTACCAGACGAACTATGGGCTGATTATGGCAGGCGCGGCGGTATCCTTCATGTTCCCGTTTGTTCTGTATATCTTTTTGCAGAAGCAGTTCGTGGAAGGTATTGCATTAAGCGGAGTGAAGGGATAAAATACAGATAAAGATTTGCGGATAAGAAAGAGAGGTTGTTATGGAATTTCAATATAAGATCGTATCGTCTATGTGTAAAGTATTTCCAGACGGGGAGAATGGAAAAGATTTGGAAGAAAAGCGGCTGACAGGCCTTAATGGGGAAACGATGTCATTCCAGATTGCATATTACTGGGGGGGAGATAGAAAGGAAAGGGGCAGCGTGTCTGTGCTGTCCCCGATTAAGGACAAGGTGCATGTCCGTATGGTCAATTTAGTGCCATGTGAGTACCCGTGCCATATGAAGCGGGATGAGGGATATCTTGCCGTGGAGCCGGGGATGTACCCGGATTGGCTCAGCGAGGTTCCAAAACTGGGATTCCCGTTAGTATCCGGACAGTGGAGGTGCCTGTGGGTTGACGTGGAACCGGACGATACGGTGGAGGCAGGGGAATATCCTGTAAAGCTTAGGCTTGAAAAAGACGGTGAGGTTCTCTGTGAGCCGGAGATTACTTGCGAGGTTCTGGGCGTTCGGCTTCCCAAGCTGCCGATTCCGTATACGGAGTGGTTCCACAGTGATTGTCTGGCAGATTATTATCAGGCAGAGGTATTTTCCGATAGATTCTGGGAGATTGTGGAGGAATTTGTCCGGTCAGCGGCAAAGCATAAGTGCAATATGTTGCTGACCCCCGTGTTCACGCCGCCCCTTGACACGGCGATTGGAGGAGAACGCCGCACGGTACAGCTTGTGGATGTTACGGTTACGGAAGGAAAGTATCATTTTGAGTTCGGGAATTTCCGGAAATGGGTTCGCATGGCTTCTGGCTGTGGGATTGAATACTTCGAGATTTCCCATCTGTTCAGCCAGTGGGGCGCGAAGGCGGCTCCCAAGGTAATGGCGGTCAAGGATGGAACCTATCAGCAGATTTTCGGATGGGATACGGATTCAGCAGGAGAAGAGTATCGGGATTTCCTGCATCAGTTCCTTACTGCGCTGAAAGAAGAGTTGAAGGAGCTGGGGATTGAAGGTAGGACGTACTTCCATATATCGGACGAGCCAGAGAAGGAGCATATGGAGAATTTCCGCAATGCGTGGGAAGGCGTGGCAAAGGATTTGGAAGGTTTTCAGGTGATGGATGCCTTGTCAGACTATGATTTCTACAAGGAGGGGCTGGTGCGGCAGCCGGTTTGTGCCGTAAATCATATTCAGCCGTTTCTTGAGGAACGTCCGGAGAAGCTCTGGGGCTATTACTGTACGGCGCAGTGCGTGGATGTGACGAACCGGTTCATCGTGCTGCCAGGATGCAGGACGCGTATCCTTGGGGTGCAGTTGTATAAGTATCGGCTGGACGGATTCCTGCATTGGGGATATAATTTCTATAACTCGGAGCATTCCCTCTATCCAATCGACCCTTACCGCTGTACGGATGCAGGCGGGGCGTTCCCGTCCGGAGATCCGTTCCTTGTATATCCGGGGAAGGACGGAAGACCGGAAGGTTCTGTGAGACAGATGCTGATGGATGAGGCGATGTCGGATTATTGTGCGTTTCTGGCGTTGGAGAAGCTGGCAGGAAGGGAGAAGGTGCTGGAGCTGATTGATGAAGAGACGGTCACTTTCGATGAATATCCGCAGGATGAGGATTATTTGCTGGGACTCCGTAAGAAGGTGAATCAGGCGATTAAGGACGCCTTGCCATAATTGTAAAAGTATGCCGTTGAATTCGCTGCCGGATGTTGTTATACTAAAACAAACAGCCGGGAATGTAGGTCGGAAGGGAGATAAGATTTGTATGGAAAAAAAGAAAAAACTTCCGATAGGAATCGAATTTTTTAAAGATTTTAAGCGAGATGGTTTTTATTATGTAGATAAGACGGCGTTTATCCGTGACTTTATAGATTTAAGGGGCAGTGTGAATCTGTTTACAAGGCCAAGGCGGTTCGGGAAGAGCCTCAATATGAATATGCTGAAAACTTTTTTTGAGATTGGGGCAGACCCCTCTCTGTTTGATGGCCTGGAAATTTCAAAAGAGGTTGAGCTGTGCCGGCAGTACATGGGGAAATATCCAGTCATTTCTATCAGTTTGAAGGATGTAGGAGGAATGGATTTCCAGACGGCATATGATATGCTTGGAAGCGTGGTCTGCGAGGAGGCGGGACGGTTTGATTTCCTTTTGGGAAGCGGCAGGCTGACACAGGCGGATAAGAAGAAATTGAATGCACTGATAGATGAGGAGTTTGATAAGGCGGCTAATCTTCATAGAAGCCTGAGGGTATTGACACAGTTACTTTTTAAACATTATGGGATTCCGGTGATTGTCCTGATTGATGAGTATGATGTACCTTTGGATAAAGCATATCAGAATGGATACTATCAGGAGATGGTCAGTCTCGTCCGCTCCCTGTTCAGTCAGGTGTTAAAGACGAATGAAAATCTGTACTTTGCCGTTCTGACGGGATGCCTTAGGATTGCAAAAGAGAGTATTTTTACAGGGCTGAATAATTTCAAGGTGAGGACGATTTCAGATGTAAGTTATGCGGAATATTTTGGATTTACGGAATATGAAGTAAGGGAGTTACTGGCTTATTATTGCCTGGAAGATAAATTTGACGTGCTGAAGGAATGGTATGACGGATATCGTTTTGGGCAGGCGGAGATGTATTGCCCTTGGGATGTAATCAATCAATGCGATAAATTTCTGGAGAAGAAGAATGCGCCGATGGAGTCTCACTGGGAGAACAGCAGCAGTAATGGGATTGTGCAAGATATTCTTGAGACGGCAACAGAGACGACGAAAAGACAGATAGAAGAATTGATTTCCGGTGGGACGGTAGAGAAAGCAATTATTCCTGAATTGACTTACACGGATTTAGACAGTGAGGATGAAGAGGTACGTCAAACTTATTTGTGGAGTGTGCTTTTGGCGACAGGATACCTGACGGATGCCGGGGAGCCTGAAAATGGCCTGCACAGGCTTGTAATTCCAAACAGGGAAGTATTGGGAATCTATGAGAAACGGATTCGTTCCTGGTTTAAACTGAAAATTGTCGGTGACACAGAGAGGTGGAAGCATTTCTGCGAGGCTGTGAAAGCGGGCAAGGCGTTAGAGGTACAGCAGTTATTCAATGAATTCCTGTCTGATTCTATTAGTATCAGGGATACGTTCGTAAGGAAAGAAATGAAAGAGAACTTTTATCACGGAATGCTTTTGGGGTTGTTGCGTGCAGAAGGCAGTTGGGGGGTCAAGTCGAATGTAGAATCAGGCGTAGGGTACACGGATATCCGGTTGGAAGTCCCTGCCTTAAAGACAGGATGTATCATAGAGGTTAAATATGCGGAGAACGGACGGTATGAGCAGGCATGTGACGAGGCTATGAGACAGATTGAAGAAGATGGGTATGTTCAGGTTCTAAGGTCTGACGGGATGCGGACGATTCATAAGTATGGGATTGCATGTTATCGGAAAAGCTGTAAAATAGCATATTCTCTGGAAAATGAGAATAGAGATTAAGGGTTAATCAACTTCCATGAGGGGGGCGTTGTTTTTTGGCAGCGCCCCCTTTAGATTATGGCACGTGCCGGAGTTACCGCATCAAGATTATTTTCCGTAAAAATCTTTGTAGAAGAACTGTACTCAGAGGGAGACATCCGGGTATATTTCTTAAATTGCAAAGAAAAGTACTGGTAAGACGAGTAATTCAGTGCATTTGCAATCTCCGTAAAGGAATAGCGGTTCTCCCTTATCATCATCTTGGCGGTATCAATCTTGAGGCGTGAAAAATATTCGATGACTCCGCAGCCTTCATATTGATGGAACAAGTGCTGGAGCTGGGATTTGCCGATAATATTGTCCCGGCAGATATCGGAAACGGTGAGCCGTTCACGGACATGCTTGTTCAGATATTGTACGATCTGGTTCATCCGCGTCATATCGCTGTTCTGGGAATTCATCGGGGGGGGGGTGGAAGGGGCAAACTGAGTATTATCCCGCGGAGCCAGACGCCGGAAGATGTTAATCAGCATCAGTTCCAAAGAAGTCTTAATAATCTGCTCGCTTCCAAAGATTGTCTGGGAATAGCGGTTCAGCTTACATATCAGCGGGTTGTTCAAAGGCGTGTAAAAGGTTCTTTTGGCTTCGGCAATCAACTGCCCCAAATAAAAGTTCTCGTTATTGTCAATGGTGATTATCTGGTTCTCGAAAAAGTGCATGCAAGGGGCGTCGCATTTGAAGGAAATGACGATGAGGTTCGGTGCAACCTTTCCGTCCGCCCGCAAGGCATGGAATTCATTTGGTTTGTGAAAAATCATCTCGCCCTTTTTCAAAGGAATGGTCTGTGTATTAGCAGTGACTTCAATGCTGCCGAAGTCAACGAAAAGCAGCTCCCAGAAGTCATGGGATTCTCCTTCGTATATGAAATCCTTGGAATATTCAAAATAGTGGATGGAATAAATATCCTTAATGGATAATTCTTCTCTTAATGTTATGCTTTCGTATTGGGCTAAGTTGGTCATGGTAAATGGCTTCCTTCCGTAATGTATATGATGATTTTACAGAAAAACTGAAAGATTGGCAAGTACAAAACAAATCTGGAAGTTATTTACAAGGAGTTCCTTAATTTTTTCCTATTGCCGCCGATATAAGTAATATAAACATATATAAGATTTTCTTAGCACGCTAGTGCAATGCTGTACTAGATCAAGAGAAGAAGAAAAGGAGGAAATACTGTGAAAATCAATGACCTTTATTATCAGAATGTCCAGGCGACAACTGGATATACTTCAAATGCGAACAATGTAGCGGCGGCAGAGAAGGCAGCACAGGAGCAGAATAAGGATGCGGTGAATGCCGTAGATAAGAAGAATACGCAAGCTAACACAGACCGTGTAGAATTTAGCAAGGACACGAAAGTAACGAACAAGATGAGCGATTCCGAGAGGGCTTCACTGGTGCAGAGCTTGAAGGCTGATCTGGATAACCAGATGGCACGCTTCACAAACATGATGACTCAGATGTTCCAGAAACAGGGAATTACCGGCATGAGTGCGAATGGCGACGACATGTGGAGAAGGATTGCCAGCGGCAACTTCACGGTAGACGCACAGACGAAGGCAGAGGCTCAGCAGGCGATTTCCGAAGACGGATACTGGGGCGTAAAGCAGACTTCACAGAGAATCTTTGATTTTGCTTATGCACTTGCAGGAGACGATTCGGAGAAGATGAAGGAGATGCAGGCAGCAGTAGAGAAGGGCTTTGAGCAGGCGACCAAGTCATGGGGCAAGGCTCTGCCGTCTATTTCTCAGGAGACTCACAGCGCAATCGGCGATCTGTTCGACAGCTACTACGAGAAGGCCGGAGTTTCCAAATAAGAAGATTGGGTTGGAATATTGCGAAGACACAAGGGAGCGGGAAGAAGATACCGTTCCCTTTTTCCGTATTTGCGTTAATTTGAAAAAATATCGGATGAGAGGTTAAAACATCTGTGTTTGCGCCGATATGTATTATAAGAGAATCCGTATCAGAGTTGTTTTAAAGAAGCAGCAGCAGAGGGGGATAGGTCATGCCAAGGGTCAAAGAAGCGGGCGGGGATTTGAGCCTGCCGACGGCTGCGTCTGTGGCAGCAGAGAATAGGATGGCGAAAAAGATTGCACAGATGGAGGCTGGGCAAGTCTTGATTACCGAAGCTGCCAGACACGCGGCGGAGGCGAAGGAGAATCTGGAGAAGGAGCGTGCCGACAGAAAAGCGCAGCAGGAAGAGGACAATGGCAGAAACCGTACGGAAGAGAAACGGGATACACCGGAACTTTCCAAGCAGAGCAAGTGGTTTGGAATCGAGGGGAAGCTTCTGGAGGAAGCTGATGTCAAGTGGACTCTTGAGATGGAACAGGAAATATGGGAGGCGTTTCTTGCATGGATGCCCTCAGGTGACACCCAGCTTTCGGCGCAGCTTAACGAATTATCCAAGCTCTATCTTGCACTTTTGGAGGCAATCCTGACACATACATTGGGAGAGGAGCAGGCCGTTCAGATGGAACGGCTGAATGAAGTCCTGTCTCAGAAGTTGAACCTTTTACTGGAGGAAGATCTGAATGAGCTTCTGGAACTGTTGGAGAAATCCGGACAAAGAGAGGCAGTTAAGGTCGTTAAATCCAGCGTATATAAGCAGACGACGGGCGAGTCGATTTCTCCTGGGGCTGCGGACAGATTTTATACACGGGGCACCATGAAGACTGGGGGGAACACCCGATTTTTCATGCCGGAAACACAGATGCAGGAAGCACGGGGCGGCAGGGGCAAGAAAGGTATGTATACCGCTTCTGTTACGAATGCATCTTCCGGGAATCTGTCCGCATCATCTGAGGAGGAAGGAAGAATCTACAGTGTGACGAAGGGCAGGAATGTCCGAATCAGTCAGGAGTATGATACCAGGAGCCGTTCCGGAGAGCAGCAGATCAGCCAGAGAAACCAGGCCATAAGCAAAGCCGGAAAAGAGGCTTCCAAAACACCGGGCATCACGGTGGGGAGGGCGGCAGTGACCGGAAAAGAACTGGAAAGGGCGAACAGCTTTGCCGCACATATGGGCGGGAGCGGAAATCTGCTCAAGAATCCGGGTATCAGCGCCAAGAACGAAGAGGTGACGGGGCTGATTGCGGCGCTTACGTCTATCAAAGGACAGGTATATGCAGAGAGTTCCGGGAAGAACAGCGCATTGAAGGTTCCGGTCAAGAGCGCTATTAACCAGATGGTAGACTATTATCTTGCCCAGAAGGGCGTCTATAAGGTATACCATTACACGACGAATATTTACGAGAAGACGAAAAGTCCCCAGAAAGCAGCGGAAGAGGGGCTTCAATATGCATATAAGATATTCATAGAGAAAAAAGGGGATTCCGTATACCGGCAGCAGGAGGCGTATTCCGAGCGGGCGGGGTTCTTCCAGATGTTTCTGAAAAACCAGAATATACAGGCAGATCTGATCAGAGGGATGAAACTCTTAGAAGGGAACTGGCGGGAATTCCTGAAATCTATCGGAGAGAGCGATAAGAAAGGGATTGCGTTTACCATGCAGAAGCATAGTCCTTGGGCGATGTTGATGGAACCGGAGGAACTGAGGAAAGACGGGAAGAAGGGCAAGGAAAAAATCATTCTGGCGGAGGCGGCCTGTGTGGCGGTTATGGTCGTCGTATATCTTTGTTACCGGCTGTTTTTCGGGTAGCGATATAGTGGCTGGTTTATGGCAATACTGAGTTAGAGAGAATAAGAAGCAGGAGAGACAAAAATAAATGGAGCGAGAAAATTTAAAAATTTTTGAAGAATTCCGTTCACATGCAAAGCCAGAGATGCTAGAGGATATCCGTTTATTTCTTGGAGTGGAAGACGGAGTGGGCGAATGCCGCGTCGAGACGGATGACAGCCAGAAGATTTATGTGAACATTGTATTGGAAAAATTTTCCTATCTATTAGCAAAAAACATTTTTTTACATCTTTCAGAGTTCATGCGGCACAGCTATTTTAACGTCTATGCCTGTGAAGAAATGGAAGAGCGGGTATGCTATCATTTCATCACAGGCCTGAGCGGAAAAGACGGCGTTAAGATGGAAGTCGCATTTCACTAATGGCACATTCCCCGCTACCTCTTCAACCCGTATTCCCGCACTAATTCAAACGGCGCCGGTCCCACATCAAGTACTGCCTTATGGAATTTCTCCTGAGAAAAATCATCTTCCCACGCCTCAAGCGCTTCTTTTTTCATCTCAAGAAATTCCACATAGCCAATATAATATTTCAGATAATTCGCCGGATCGGCAATGATCAAATCATAAATCTTTTCTATCGTATCCGTATCGGTGATTCCATAGCTCCGAAAGAAAGACACCGCGTCCAGAAGCGTCCATCCTTCATAGTGGATTCCCATATCGGCAAGGGCATAAAGCCCCAGAATCACAGAAGTGTTTTTCTGCATCAGCGTTGCCTGTTCCTTAGAAACAGGGGCGTAGTAATAACTCATCATCTCACTGTAGGTCGCCCAGCCTTCTACATAACCGCCGTAGTTCAATAGAGTCCGGATGGGATCTGGGTTCCGGCTGGCGTAGTAGGTTGTCTGGTATAGATGTCCGGGATACCCCTCATGGGCGAGAGTCGTAAAGAGCGACAGGTCATCCGGCAAATGTCCCTGATTGATGTAAATCACATTATCGGAGGAATTGTCAATCGCAGGTATCATGTAAAAAGCCGGGCTTAAATATTCTTCCATGGATTTTTGGACATATTTGATTTCTGTGTTGACTTTTGGCGGTTTTGGAAAATTGTCCGCTAATTTTTCTTCCAAGTCCGCCAGGATTGACGCCGGGTCAGGGTTTTCTAAGAGCGTTCCCTGTGTCTTGAACAGGTCGGAGGAAACCGAAGCCCCTTCTGCGGTGGGAGAAAGAATTTTCTGCATATCCGTAAGGTCTGTGAACATCTGTCCTTGAGTCAACCGCTGCAATTCCGGGATAGTCCTTGAGGAACCGGTCTCGGAGGCGACAGTCAGTTCATAGTATTTTCTGCCGTCGGGCAGATGGCAGAGTCCGTTGTTATTCTTTCCGGTTTCCCGTAATGCAGTAAGTCCGTCTTTTAGCTCAGCATAAGCCGGAAAAATGTAATTTTTGATATGTTCGGAGTTGGCTTCTATGTAGGCGTTCTTCGTTTCATCTGGCAGTTCTACAGCGGCGAGCCGTTCTGCAAAGGAGGAATAGAGATAGTTCTGCTCCCCCATATCGATGAAAGACTGGCACTCCGCTATGATGGCGTCGGCAGAGTAAGATGCCATGAACAGACCGGATTCAGACTTTGCCTGTTCAAATTCCAGAATCGAGTGAAAATACTCCGGGGCCTTGGTCAGCAGTTCCAGATAGGTATCGATATCGGACTGCCCGTAGAACTGATATTCCGACAGCAGTACGGGAAGCTGTGCCTGTGTCCCGGTCATGGGCGCCAAAGGTTCTTCGTAGAGTGCGTAAGGGGCAAGCGCATGGGCGGAGGACATATAATTTTCAAGAATATCGTAGGTCAGCTTATTTTTTTTCGATAGACGGTTTCGGTCAAATGAGTGAAGTACGGCAATTGCGTTTTCCGCAGAGGCGCAAATCGCCGCGGTGTCTGTGGTGCAATACCCGAAAGTCACGGGTGCATGGTCAATCCCATAGGCTTTAGGGTTCTTTAAGGTATAATGTAAAGAAATCGTGCTTCCTGCTACTTCCTGGCAGAAAAGCTCTTTCGTGTAGGTTTCAAACCGCTGGTTTTCATTTCCGCTAAAATGACGGAATAAAAAGACAGACACAATGAGAGCCGCCAGAAACAGGGAGGCAATGATTACAGAGCGTTTTTTTGACATAAGGAACCTTCCATGTTTTTTATATGTATATGCAGCAAATGTGAAAGACATGCAGGATTTTTGGACAAACCTAGTACTAGTGCTGCTTGTAAACCAGAAAAAATTTTTTTATAATAGAGGTGTAATGGAGTTCCAGCTTTATTCTGGGCGTATTTTTTAGAAAGGACGGCTGCATGAATATAACGTTAATGGAATATTACCGGGAATTAAAGGGCTATACATATGAGAAAATTTCGGAGTTGACAGGCATTCCGATGGAAACGATACGGAAGATGTTTAGCGGTGAGATGGAAACTCTGGATTCTGAAACCTTACAGGCGTTGGAGGAGGCGCTGAAGCCGAAACAGTATGGGAATGAGGTAAGGGAAACAAGTGTATATCAGGTAGAAAAGAAAGGCTATACGTTGGAGGATTATTATGCGCTGCCAGACGAGCAGAGGGTGGAACTGATAGACGGAAAGTTCTACGATATGGCAGCGCCGACGACCGGGCATCAGGACGTGATTTTTCGGGTTTCCAGACAGATTGCAGATTATATCGATCATCAAAAAGGAAAATGCAGTGTATGGATTGCACCGGTAGACGTGTGCCTTGACAGAGATGACAAGACGATGGTACAGCCGGATATATTGATTGTCTGCGCCAGAGATAAGATTACGAAAAGGTGTATTATGGGCGCGCCGGATTTCGTTATGGAGATTCTGTCAGAATCGACCCGGAAGAAAGATATGTGTCTGAAACTTCACAAGTATGAGGCGGCTGGCGTAAGGGAATATTGGATGGTGGATATAGAAAGGCGTATTGTGATTGCATATTTCTTTGAAAATGACGATTTCCCAACGATATACGGCATGGGAGAGAAGGTTCCGGTGGGGATTTTTGGCGGCGGATTACAGATTGATTTTAGAATTATAGAAAAGGCTTTGGCGGATATTGGGCAATAAATTAAAAACCGTACTTGACAAGCTAAGCCGGAGTGTGATAGGATTTTGAACATAATTAATGAAAGAAAAAGCGATGAGGAAGAGAGTAAGCTTTTTGAAATCTTACAGAGAATTCCCGGAGAACTGCAAAAGACGGCGAGAATCGTTTTGGCAGTTTGGAACTATGGTTCAAATGCGGCAGTGATTGGAGCATGGGGATGCTGAGAGGGATAGAGGGAGAATGGCTGAAGATGGCTTCTGAGCAGCGCACCGACTATGGGATATCTGTGTAGGACAGTAAAGGAATTCTGGAAATTTCGGAACTGTCTGAGTATCGTCCGATATAGGCTGCGATGGGTTCGCCCGTTATAGCGTAAGAGTGTTGCCGGGTATTGCAATGGCTGCACTTAGCGAGGTTCTGTCTGTGAGGGCAGGGCGAAATAGAAGTGGTAACACGGTAAGATTCCGTCTTCTTGGTATATTTGACAATATACTCGGGAGGACGGTTTTTTTATGATTGTATGCCTTGTCGGGGCGGGCGGACTAACGTCCGACAAAGTTTAGAGAAAGGAGAGAAAGAAAATGAGTGAAAGACCAAAGTATTATATGACGACGGCGATTGCCTATACGTCAGGAAAACCCCATATCGGGAACACCTATGAGATTGTCCTTGCGGACGCGATTGCGAGGTACAAAAGGAGCAAAGGATACGACGTATTTTTCCAGACCGGGACAGACGAACACGGTCAGAAAATCGAGTTGAAAGCAGAGGAGGCGGGGATTACGCCCAAGGAATATGTGGATCGCGTGGCAGGGGAAATCCGCAGGATCTGGGATTTAATGAATACCTCCTATGACAAATTTATCCGCACGACAGACGAGGAGCATGAGAAGCAGGTTCAGAAGATTTTCAAGAAATTGTATGACAAAGGGGATATTTACAAGGGGCACTATGAAGGAATGTACTGTACGCCTTGTGAGTCTTTCTTTACGGAATCCCAGCTTGTGGACGGCAAATGCCCGGACTGTGGGCGTGAAGTCCAGCCTGCGAAGGAAGAGGCATATTTCTTCAAGATGAGCAAATACGCGGATCGGCTGATTGAGCATATCAATACCCATCCGGAATTCATCCAGCCGGTATCTCGGAAAAATGAGATGATGAATAATTTCCTGCTTCCGGGACTGCAAGATTTGTGTGTATCCAGAACTTCGTTTACATGGGGCATCCCTGTGGACTTTGACCCGAAGCATGTGGTCTATGTGTGGCTGGATGCGCTCACGAACTATATTACAGGAATTGGTTATGACTGCGGCGGAGAGGGTACGGAGCAGTTCCGGAAGGATTGGCCGGCAGATTTGCATCTGATTGGGAAGGATATCATCCGGTTCCATACCATTTACTGGCCGATTTTCCTGATGGCGCTGGATTTGCCGCTGCCTAAGCAGATTTTCGGGCATCCGTGGCTTTTGCAGGGAGACGGCAAGATGAGCAAGTCCAAGGGAAATGTGCTGTATGCGGACGAGCTGGTGGATTTCTTTGGGGTGGATGCCGTGCGTTATTTTGTGCTTCATGAGATGCCGTTCGACAATGACGGTGTGATTACGTGGGAGCTGATGGTGGAGCGTATGAATTCCGACCTTGCGAATACGCTGGGAAATCTGGTGAACCGCACGGTTTCTATGACCAATAAGTATTTTGGCGGCACGGTGACGGATAAGGGTGTGGCGGCGACGGAGGAAGACACAGCCGTGGATGCAGATTTGAAAGCGGTGACGGAGAATACGCCTAAGGCTGTGGATGCGAAAATGGAGAATCTGCGGGTTGCAGATGCGATTACGGAGATATTTAATCTGTTCAAGCGGTGCAATAAATATATTGACGAGACGATGCCGTGGGCGCTGGCAAAGGATGAGGCGCAGAAAGAAAGGCTGGAGACGGTGCTTTATAACCTGATTGAGAGCATCAAGGCAGGGGCGGTGATGATTGAGCCCTTTATGCCGGAAACCTCCGGAAAGATTCTTGGACAGTTGGGCGACGGTAAGGTGACGGAGAAGCCGGAGATTTTATTTGCCCGGTTGGATATCGAAGAGGTGATGAAGAAGGTGGAAGAGCTTCATCCGCCTGTGAAAGAGGAAGCTGGGAAGGATGGAGAGACAGCGGCTCAAAAGACAGAAGACGCTGTGATTGATATTGAGGCGAAGCCGGAGATTACATTCGAGGAGTTTGGGAAAATGCAGTTCCAGGTCGGCGAGATTATTGCCTGTGAGGAAGTGAAAAAGTCGAAGAAACTATTGTGTTCCCAGGTGAAAGTAGGCAGCCAGGTGAAGCAGATTGTGTCAGGAATTAAGGCGCATTATAAGCCGGAGGATATGGTCGGGAAGAAGGTCATGGTTCTTGTGAACCTGAAACCGGCGAAGCTGGCTGGCGTGCTGTCTGAGGGGATGCTTCTGTGCGCTGAGGATGCGGATGGGAATCTTGCGCTTATGACGCCGGAGAAAGAGATGCCGGCGGGAGCGGAGATTTGCTGATCATTGGGGGAGCGTGAATGCTGAAAGGAACAGATAGTTGATGGAGCGTGAATGTTGAAAGAAGCAGATGGCTGATGAAGTGTAAACGCTGAAAAAAGAAAGAGGGATGTCGCATTATGGAGAAAATTAGAATTGGAATCGTCGGATATGGAAATATCGGCAGGGGTGTGGAGCTTGCCATTGCCCGCAATGAAGATATGGAATTGAAAGCCGTGTTCACGAGACGGGAGCCGGCTTCTGTGAAAATATACACGGAGGGAGCGGCGGTTCTGCATGTGGACGATATGCTGGCCATGAAGGACGAGATAGACGTCATGGTGCTTTGCGGTGGTTCTGCAACGGATCTGCCAGTGATGGGGCCGCAGATTGCGGCGAATTTTAATACGATTGACAGTTTTGATACCCATGCCAGAATTCCGGAGTATTTTGGCAATGTGGACAAGGCGGCGAAAGAGGGCGGAAAGGTTGGGATTATTTCGGTGGGATGGGACCCGGGAATGTTCTCGCTGAACCGTCTGTATACGGAAGCGATTCTGCCTCAGGGGAGCACGTATACGTTCTGGGGAAAAGGCGTGAGCCAGGGGCATTCTGATGCAATCCGCCGGGTGGATGGCGTGAAGAACGGCATTCAGTATACGGTGCCGATTGATGCGGCCGTGGAGCGGGTAAGGAGCGGAAGTGAGCCGGAACTGACCACGCGGGAGAAGCACCTCAGGGAATGTTATGTGGTTCCGGAAGAAGGCGCCGATTTGCAGGCGATTGAGAATGAGATTAAGACGATGCCTAATTATTTTGACGAGTATGACACAACGGTATCATTTATTACGGAGGAAGAATTGAAGGCGCAGCACAGTAAGATGCCTCACGGTGGGTTTGTAATCCGCAGCGGTGAGACTGGGGAAGAGGGAAACAGGCATGTTATCGAGTATTCCTTGAAGCTTGATTCTAATCCGGAATTTACGGCTAGCGTGCTGATATGTTATGCAAGGGCGGCGTACCGCCTGGCAAAGGCAGGAGAGTGCGGGGCAAGGACGGTGTTTGATATTGCTCCTGGGCTTTTGTCTGTGAAGACGGCAGAAGAGCTGCGGGCAGAACTTTTGTAAGAAGGTTGGTCACAAGGTTTGCAGACAGGTAAATACGGAAGGGGATGCCGTTTTCGGCATCCCCTTATCTTATCCCCAATATGCTTTTAAAGCGGCGAATCTGGCAGCAAAAGATTTTTGGCATTCACTTCCGTCTGTGCGATTACCTCTTCACAGGTAATCCTTTTGAGCCTTGCAATTTCCGCAGCGATATAAGAGATATACGCAGAATTGTTCCGTTTTCCCCTGTAAGGCTCCGGAGCCAGATAAGGGCAGTCTGTCTCAAGGACAATGGATGTAAGGGGGATTGCTTCGACGGTTTCCTTTAATTTTCGGGCATTTTTGAATGTGACTACCCCGCCCACCCCGATATGGAAGCCCATGTTCACGTAATCTAACGCCATTTCCCTAGAATAAGAATAGCAGTGGATGATGCCTTTAAGCCCGCTGGCATATTCCCTTATCATATCCATGGTATCGGCAGCCGCCTCACGGCTATGGATTAGGACGGGAAGGTTCTGTTCTCTTGCAAGGGCAAGCTGACGGATAAACCATTTTTTTTGAATATCATGAGATACGTTGTCCCAATAATAATCAAGACCAATCTCCCCCACGGCAATTACCTTGTCTCTTTTGAACAATTCTTTCATGCGGGCGAATGACTCGTCGTCCAGCTCGCCTACATTGTCTGGGTGGACGCCGACCGCAGCATACATGAAGGGATAGTCCTCGGCCATGCGGGCGACTTGCTCGCAGGAACGGAGGGTTACGCTGGCATTAACGATGGTCCCCACTCCGTTGTCTGCCATGGATTGCAGCAGTGTATCGCGGTCATTGTTAAATTGTTCATCGTCATAATGGGCATGTGTATCGAAAATCATAAGAAGCTCCTTTCTAATTATTCTCTCAACACATTACTACATCTTTTGGGATTTCGCAAGTTCTGGCATTATTCAGAATTCAATTTCGGATACAAGCTCCCCAGATTCATTGCATAGGATAGTATCGTATACTATCCCAAATCTATAGTGCAGCTCGGTTCGATAGAGTTCCAGCTCTAAATATTGGTTAGGTCTGTCTCCATTCAGCATCATATGGGTTTCTGTAACTTCTTTGGCAAGGGCGTCCTTGTCGATGGGAAGAAAGCTGTGTATTACCATAGTGATTTCATTTTCTGTAAGATTGGGGGAAGACATGACGGTAGAGTGTAGGATTTCATACGGTCTGATTTCTTCCATACAGAACGCTAACAACAGGATAGCGGGTGGGATAATAAGCCCCAATTTCTTTTTCTTCATGTATGTATACCTCCTTATTCTGTGCCGAAGAGAAACGGTGCAATTAATTACAGTGTAATTTATTACATCTATTTTTTCAAGAAAAATCTGGGTATACTAATCGAAAAGATGTAATGTGGGGTTGAAATATGAAGAAAATAGTGATTGATATTGAGAGGGTTCTGGCTGAGAAGGGTGTCAGTAAGACAACGCTCTGCTATTGGTGTCGGCTACAGCGTACTCAGTTGAATAATTACTGTAAAAATAAGGTAGTCCGCGTGGATCTGCATACGCTGGAGAAGATGTGTGACTATCTGGAGTGTGATGTGTGCGATATCCTCAAGATGGTAGAGGCAGAGGGAGAAACAGAAGAGATGGACGGCAGTGTTCTGTAGCAGTACAGGATGCTGCCGTTTTAGTTGTATGTGGTTACATTTTGGAAAAAATAGTAACGAAATTGTAAATTGTATTTAAAATCGAACAGAGATATTGTACAATATATGGTAAAATAGTATCAAGATTAGAGAAGGCATCTGTGAGAGAGGGATAGACTGATGGGGAAAGTAATTTTTCTGGACATTGACGGTACAATAAGGGATTTTGACGGTACAGTTTTAGAGTCGGCGGTGGAAGCAATCCGTAAAGCAAGGCAGAACGGCCATGAGGTAATCCTGAATACGGGACGGTTATACTGCCGCATTGAGAAGAAGATACGAGATATCGGATTTGACGGAGTAATCGCAAGTTCGGGAGGATATATCGAGTATCACGGAGAGCGGATCGGGCATAAATATTTCACACAGTTGGCGTATATTGAGCTTATGAAAGACCTGTTAGAGCAGGATTGTGTTGTGGAAATGGGAAATAACAAGGAGAGTTATGTGTTTCAGGAGAACTGGGAGGATTACTGCAAGATTTATACGGAACTATGCGAGAGATTATGCGTGGATGAATCGGAGGCGTTGATGCCAAGGCCGGTGGAATCTTTGTTGGAGGTGCCGGATGTGGAGCAGCTGATTGTGTTCAGCCGGGAAGAAGTCAGCCGGGAGATCCTGTCTAAATGGGGATATTCGTTCCATATCACCCACCTTGGGCTGCCTTATGAGGAAAGGTGGACGGGGGAGATTACGCCCAATTATATCACGAAAGCAGAGGCTATACGGCAGATTTTGAAGGTGAAGGAATGCGGCCGGGAGGATGCTGTCGCAATTGGGGACGGAGACAACGATATTGAGATGATACGTTACGCAGGAACAGGGGTTGCCATGGGGAATGGCTCGCCGTGGGTGAAGGAGATTGCGGATTATGTGACGGATTCGATTGAGAAAGACGGTCTGTGGAAAGCGTTTTCCCATCTTGGGCTTTTGTAAAGGCGGCGCGTATAGGGGCGTGCCAAACTATGCGTCTTAAATTGCCTTAGATTATGCCAAAGAGCGTTGTCAAGTATTTTAAATGGAGAAAACAAGTAGAAAAATACAGAAGATATTTGTTGAAAATTTTTTTAAACTTCCTCTTCCCTTTCGCGCTAGTTTAGTGTATGATAGTACGTGACCCAACATATTGTGTAGATTTACAAGGGAGTATCAATATTTTGTATGTGTGAAAGCGAGGGAATACAATGGGTGTGGACATTAAGACGAATGTAATCAAGCGGAATGGGGAGGAAGTCCTGTTCGACCTGTCGAAGATTGTGAATGCGGTGAAGGCTGCCAACGGCGAAGTGGACAGGATTCATCAGATGAACGATTATCAGATTGTTGCGATTGCAGATAATATAGCATCAAAGATAGGGGAGCTGCCCCATGCTGTGAATGTAGAAGATATTCAGGATATGGTTGAGCGCGGCATTATGGAGATGCGCGGTTATGAAGTGGCACAGAAGTATGTGCGTTACCGTTACAGACGGGAGCTGAAGCGTAAGTCGAATACGACGGATAACGGGATACTTTCCCTGATAGAGAATATTAACGAGGAGGTCACGCAGGAGAATTCTAATAAGAACCCTGTGATTAATTCGACCCAGAGGGATTATATGGCGGGGGAAGTCAGCAAGGATTTGTCGAAGAGAGTGCTGCTTCCGGCAGAGATTGTGAATGCACACGAAGAAGGAATCATTCATTTTCATGATTCCGATTATTTTGCCCAGAAGGAGCATAACTGTGATTTGATTAACCTTGCCGATATGCTCCAGAACGGGACGGTAATCAGTGAGACGCTGATTGAGAAGCCCCATAGTTTCTTTACGGCTTGCAATGTGACGACGCAAATTGTGGCGCAGGTGGCGAGCAATCAGTACGGCGGACAGTCGTTTACGCTGGCGCATCTGGCTCCGTTCGTTGATATCAGCAGGCAGAAGCTGCGCAAGGCTGTGATTGCCGAGCGTAAAGAGTGCGGCGAGAGTATGGATGAGGAGATTATCAGCAGAGTGACGGAGCGTCGGCTGAGAGAAGAGGTCAAGAGCGGTATCCAGACTATTCAGTACCAGTTGATTACGCTGATGACATGTAACGGGCAGGCGCCGTTCGTGACGATCTTTATGTATCTGGATGAGGTAGAGGAAGGTCAGGTGCGGGATGACTTGGCATTGATTATAGAGGAAGTATTGGTTCAGAGGATGCAAGGGGTGAAGAATGAGAAGGGCGTATGGATTACGCCGGCATTCCCCAAGCTGATTTATGTACTGGACGAGGATAATGTGAAGGCTGGCACTAAGTACTGGCATCTGACGGAGCTGGCGGCGGAGTGTACGGCGAAGCGAATGGTTCCGGATTATATTTCCGCGAAGATTATGAAGGAACTGAAACAGGGAGACGTGTATCCTTGTATGGGATGCCGTTCCTTCCTGACGGTGGAGGATTCACAGCGGAACGAGGACGGAAGTCATAAGTTCTACGGCAGGTTCAACCAGGGCGTTGTGACGATCAATCTGGTGGATGTGGCCTGTTCTTCCGAGGGAGATATGGAGCGTTTCTGGGAGATTCTGGATGAGCGTCTGGAACTGTGCCACAGAGGGCTTAGGTGCAGGCATGAGCGCCTTCTTGGGACCGTGTCGGATGTGGCGCCGATTCTGTGGCAGTACGGCGCGCTGGCCCGGCTGAAAAAGGGACAGGTGATTGACGATCTGTTGTACAACGGGTATTCGACGATTTCCCTTGGCTATGCAGGGCTTTATGAGATGTGCATGCGGATGCTCGGGAAGTCCCATACTGACCCGGAGGCAAGGCCGTTTGCGCTGGCAGTCATGCAGAGATTGAACGATAAGTGTAAGGAGTGGAGAGAGGCAGAGCATATCAGCTATTCTGTATATGGGACGCCGATGGAGTCCACGACGTATAAATTTGCCAAATGTCTGCAGAAGCGGTTCGGCATTATTGAGGGTGTTACGGATAAGAATTATATTACCAACAGCTACCATGTGCATGTGTCCGAGGATATCGATGCATTTAAGAAGCTGAAATTCGAGGCGGATTTCCAGAAATTGTCCCCGGGTGGCGCAATCAGCTATATCGAAGTGCCGAACATGCAGAATAATATTCCGGCGGTCTTGGCTGTGATGAAGTTCATTTACGACAACATTATGTATGCGGAACTGAATACAAAGAGTGATTATTGTGAATGCTGTGGATATGACGGTGAGATTACCATCAAGGAAGACGGGGCAGGGAAGCTAATCTGGGAATGCCCGAATTGCCAGAATAAGGATCAGGATAAGATGTTCGTTGCGCGCAGGACTTGCGGGTATATCGGGACGCAGTTCTGGAATCAGGGGCGTACTCAGGAGATTAAGGACAGAGTGCTGCATCTGTAAGAAATAGACGGTCCAGGCGTCTCATCTGTAGGAAGGGGACGGCCCGGGCGCTGTATCTGTAAGTAAGATGGAGGCGGCAAAGGTGACATTATGCATTATGGAAAGATAAAAGAATGTGATATAGCAGACGGCCCGGGCGTCCGGGTCAGTCTGTTTGTTTCGGGGTGCAGGCATCACTGTAAGGGGTGCTTTAATCCGGAGACGTGGGATTTTAAATACGGACAGCCTTATACCAAGGAGACGGAGGAAGAGGTGCTGAGGCTCTTGGAACCGGAGTATATTCAAGGGTTTTCGCTGCTTGGAGGGGAACCGTTTGAGCCGGAGAACCAGGGAGTGCTGACGGGGCTTCTGAGGAGAATTAAGGAGAGGTATCCTATGAAGGATGTCTGGTGTTACAGTGGCTATCTGTACGATGTGGATCTTGCCAAAGGCGGAAAGGTCCATACGGAGGTGACGGACGAGATGCTTTCCTATATCGATGTGCTGGTGGACGGTGAGTTCGTGGAGGAACTCAAGGATGTGACGCTGGTATTTCGGGGGAGCAGCAACCAGAGGATTATTGAGCTGAAACGGTGTGAGGAGAAAGGCAGGGATTTATAATATGAAGATAGCAGTGACATATGAGGATGGAAAGGTTTTTCAGCATTTTGGACATACAGAGCAGTTTAAAGTCTATGATGTGGAAGACGGGAAAGTGGTAAAAAGCGAGGTGGTCGGCACGAATGGGCAGGGGCACGGCGCTTTGGCAGGTTTCCTGCTTCAGGGGAATGTTGACGTGCTGATTTGCGGCGGTATCGGCGGGGGCGCAAGGAATGCGCTGGCTGAGGCTGGAATTAAGCTCTTCCCGGGCGCGCAGGGGGATGCGGATGCCCAGGTTCAGGCTTATCTGGCGGGAGAGCTTAACTATGACCCGGATACGGTGTGCAGCCACCATGGGCATGAACATGGAGAAGGCGGATGCGGCCATCATGAACATGGAGAAGGTGGATGTGGGCATCATTGTGGGTAGAATGAGTGGAAGTTTTTTGAGAGAGGCTGTTGCGACAGCCTCTTTCATTATTAAGAATAAAGGAGGCGCTGTATGGGTAAGACTGCGAAGATGATAATTGATAAGGATTTCCGTATCTCACAGATTGATGACAGAATCTACGGTTCATTCGTTGAACATCTGGGACGTGCCGTATATGACGGGCTGTATCAGCCGGGGAATCCTCTTTCTGATGAGGAAGGTTTTCGTAAAGACGTGATGGATATGGTCAGGGAACTTAATGTGCCGCTCATTCGGTATCCGGGCGGGAATTTTGTATCGAATTTCTTCTGGGAGGACAGCGTAGGCCCGGCGGCAAAGCGTCCAAAGCGGCTTGAATTGGCTTGGCGAAGTCTGGAGACGAATGAAGTGGGCCTGAATGAATTTTCAAAATGGACGAAGAAAGTGGATTCCCAGGTGATGATGGCTGTGAATCTGGGAACCCGGGGAATTGCGGATGCATGCAACTTGTTGGAATACTGCAACCATCCCGGGGGGACGAAATATAGCGATATGCGGATTGCCCATGGTGTAAAGGAGCCGCATCAGGTGAAGGTGTGGTGCCTGGGAAATGAGATGGACGGGCCATGGCAGTTGGGACATAAGACCATGGAGGAATACGGACGTCTGGCGGAGGAAACGGCAAAGGCTATGAAGCTGATTGACCCGGCTATTGAATTAGTTTCATGCGGAAGTTCAGCGCTTGATATGCCGACATTTCCCAGGTGGGAGTCGAAGACGCTGGAATGTACATACGATTATGTGGATTATGTTTCCATGCACCAGTATTATGGCAACAGGGACAACGATAGTCTGGACTTTCTGGCGCAATCTGACGATATGGATGAATTTATCCGCACTGTGATTGCAACCTGTGATTATGTGAAGGCGAAGAAGCGGGGACGGAAGAATATCAACATCAGTTTTGACGAGTGGAATGTGTGGTATCATTCCAATGCGGCGGATGACGATATCACGAAGAATCATCCATGGCAGACGGCTCCGCCCATGCTGGAGGATATCTATACGATGGAGGACGCGTTGCTTGTGGGGCTGATGCTGATTACACTTTTGAAGCATGCGGACAGGGTTAAGATTGCCTGTCTGGCGCAGCTTGTGAATGTGATTGCACCAATCATGACTGAGGCAGGCGGCGGCGCGGCATGGAAACAAACGATTTTCTATCCGTTCATGCATGCGTCGAGGTTTGGGAGAGGCGTGGCATTGAAGCCTCTGGTGGCAGCGCCGAAACACGATACGGCGAAGCATGAGGATGTTACGGACGTGGAGAGCGTCGCAGTGTATCGTGAAGAGGAGGAAGAATTGACTGTTTTTGCTGTGAACCGGACGCTGGATGAGGATATCCTGCTGACTACGGACTTGCGGGGGATGGAGGGGTATCAAGTCATCGAACATATCGTGCTGGAGGATTCGGACCTGAAAATGGTGAACAGTGCTGGAGAGCAGCGGGTCATTCCTAAGGCTGTGAACCGCTCTTCGGTAGACGGGGGCGTGATGACGAGTATGCTGAACCGGGCGTCCTGGAATGTGATTCGGCTTGGCAGGAGGTAATCGTTCTGGTTGGAGGGAAGAGAATTGCAGAAAATACTGATTGTAGAGGATGATGCGAAGAATAACCAGATGCTTAATGACTATCTGGAAGAACATGGGTATGCGTGTACACAGGCGTTTTCCGGCAGTGAGGCGAAGCTGTTGTTTGGGCTTGAGGAGTATGATCTGGTGCTTTTGGATTTGATGCTTCCTGGAATCTCCGGGGAGGAGCTGGTATCAGTATTTTCGGAAAAGACACCGGTCATCGTACTGTCTGCCAAGAGCGGGGTGGACAGCAAGGTGGAGGTACTGTCGGCAGGCGCGGAGGACTATCTTTGCAAGCCGTTTGATTTGCCGGAGCTGTTGGTGCGGATTCAGGTGCAGTTCCGCCGCCGGGAGCGGCAAAGTGGGGTGGATGGGTCAGGCGGGGCTGGCATGGGAGAGCATGTGCCTGAACAGAAGGTCTATGCTTACCGTGAATGGACCATGAATCCGGATACTCAGGAGATGACGGCTTCCGGGTGTTCGGTGGAATTGACACGTCATGAATTTCTGATAATGGAGTTATTGATACGCAATCCGAAACGGGTCTTTACGAAACAGATGATTTACGAGTATGCATGGGGAGAGGAATATCTGGCGGAGGATAAGACTATTAATGTACATATCAGCAATATCCGTTCCAAATTAAAGAAGAGCGGTACGGATTCCTATATCCAGACGGTGTGGGGGATGGGCTTTAAACTTTCTTAAACTTTTCTGAGTACTTTTTAAAAACTCCTGTATTAGACTTATGCTTGTAATCAGAACAGGATGTAAAAGAGTGCGGGAAAGGAGAAAATAGAAAGTGAGTGCAGAAAGATGTGCGTTTGCCGTAGAGACAACGGCCCTTACAAAAATATATGGCGATAAGGCTGCGGTGAAGCAGTTGGATTTACGGGTACGGGAAGGAGAAATCTATGGATTTATCGGCAGGAACGGCGCCGGGAAATCCACGACGCTGAAAATGCTCTGCGGGCTTGCAAGCCCGACGGAGGGGGAAATCCGATTATTTGGAAAACCAGTCAACGACTCTTTGGTGAGGCAAAGACTAGGAGTCTTGATTGAGTCAGCGGGAGCATACCCTCATTTGACGGCAAGGCAGAATGTGATGATGAAGGCAATATGCATGGGGCTTGCGGATGACAAGAGCGTGGATGAGGTGTTGGGTATGACGGGGCTTGCAGATGCCGGAAGGAAAAAGGTGAAGCATTTTTCTATGGGTATGAAGCAGCGGTTGGGAGTCGCACTGGCCCTCCTGGGAAATCCAGACATGCTGGTACTTGACGAACCTGTAAATGGCCTGGACCCGGAAGGAATCCGGGAGCTTAGGCAGCTGTTCCTCAGGCTTCAGGAGGAGGGGAAGACGATTCTGATTAGTTCCCACATCCTGGGGGAGCTTAGCAAGATTTCCACCAACTATGGGATTATCAAGGATGGGGAAATGATTGAGCAGCTTACCCGGGAAGAGTTAGAGGAAAAATGCCAGGATTATTTTCAGGTTGAGGTAGAAGATGTGAAACGAGCTTTGGCATTGATTGAGGAGGCGTTTCCGCAAGTGCAGGCAGAAGTGGCGGATACCAGAGCCATTCGGCTTTATGGAGTCGAGGATGGAGCAGGGGTGAATCAGATGCTGATTGAGAATCAGATTCCGGTGTATGCCTCGGGATTCCATCGTATGGATTTGGAAGAATATTTTTTGAGCCGCATGGAAGGGGGGCGTCAGTATGTTTAACCTGTTGCGTATGGATCTTTATCGGGTGAAAAGAAGTAAGTCGGTTTATATTTGTTTCGGGACGCTGCTCGCTGCAACGGTGTTTGTATTTGGAATGATGTGGCTTTTGGCGACGCCGCAGGGACAGGAGATTTCTTTGCGTATTGGCATGCTTTCTGCAAATGAGGTAAATGAATCGAATTATATATTGGAAGGATATGATTCTTTGATCTTTTACCGAGATATCTGTCTGGATGGCGGAGCGTATAATCTTATATTCGGCATCTGGGTAATGTTATTTGTGTGTGCGGATTTCCAGAGCGGATTTATCAAAAATGTTATGGCCCTGCATCAGAACCGGTGGAATTATATCGGAAGCAAGGTCATGACGGCATGGATTGTTGATTTTTGTTATTTGGTACTGAATCTGTTGGCTGTTCTGCTGCTGAACCGGATGTGCGGGGATATGGTTCCCTATGCGGGGTGGACGGAGATTCTATTTTACCTGTCATGGATATGGTTCGTGACTACGGCGTTTGCTGCCCTGATTATCTTTATCTGTGTCCTGACTAGAAGCGTGGCGGCAGGCTCATTGGCAGCATTTCTTTTTGGGAGCGGCGCTGTTGTGAGGCTTCTGTTGGGAATATTGAATATGTTTCATAAGGGCGAGTGGCTAAAATACTCGATTTCTATGACATGTGAACTTGGACCGGAGAAATATACTTCTGTGAAGGATCTCTATGTGTATGCGGTTGGATTTGGATTCCTGATTTTGTATACGTTGATTGCCGGGATTGTGATGAAGAAGAAGGATATATAATCTATAATCCGGCGGCGCTGCCGGTCGGCCCAATGTGGACAGGAGGCGTCCGGCAGTGGTTTTGGAGTTTGTGACGGATGGTATGCGTGTGGCGCAGCAAGACAGGAGGTAGGTATGACGATTGTACTGGTAGTATTGACAGGCGTCTGCGTGGTATTGGCAATGCAGTACATCCGCAGTATCCTTGCGGTGCGTTCTCTGCGCAGACAGCTTGAGGAAATCGAGCGGGGCAGCCGTATGGAGATTGGCGTGGAGTACCGCCAGAGGGAGGTGCTTTCGTTATGCAGGCAGCTGAACCAGCTCAGTCAGCAATGGTTCCGGAATCAGAGGCAGTATGAGAAAGCGGAAAAGCAGCTGAAACAGAATATTACCAGTCTGGCTCATGATATCCGGACGCCCCTTACCGGGGCGGCAGGATATGTCCAGCTTGCACAGGAATGTGAAGATTCGGTGAAGCGTGAGCATTATCTTGAGACAGCGGACGACCGGCTGAAAGAACTGGGGGATATGCTGGAGGAGCTGTTTCTGTATACGAAGCTGACCAGTGTGGAATTTGAGCTGAATATGAGTGAGATACAGGTATTTCCCCTCCTTGGCGAGTGTCTGGTGGGCTTGTACCGTCAGTTTGAAGAAAAGGGAGTCGCTCCGGAGGTGGAGTTTCAGTCTGAGGGATTTCGGGTAAAGGCGGATGAGGAATGTCTTAGACGGATTTTCCATAATCTGATTCAGAATGGCCTTTTGCATGGCAAGGGAGGGATTACTATCCGGCAGAGGGGATGCAGTATATTTTTTGAAAATCTGGTATCTGAGACCAGCATGCCCGACCCGGAACAGATCTTTGACCGATTCTATAAGGCGGATTCGGCCCGGCGGAAAGGCTCCTCCGGGCTTGGGATGTTTATCGTTAAGGAATTGATGGAAAGGATGGGGGGACAGTCAGAGGCTAAACTTACGGGGCAAAGGCTTACGATTCGTCTGGATTTTCCAGAAGTGGGATAACGGTTACGTTTTATTGTGCATCTTTATTCTCCTTTGGTTTCCGTAAAATTTTGTCCATGGCTTTTCCTTTTGCCAGCTCATCGATTAATTTGTCCAGATAGCGGAATTCCTGCATTAACGGTTCTTTTATATCCTCTACCCTTACGCCGCATACGACGCCTTTGATTAATTTCCGGTTTGGGTTTAGCCTGGGGGCATTTTGGAAAAAATCTCCGTAGGTTACGGAGCCGTCTATTGCATTTTGGATGTCTTCTTTATTATAACCAGTGAGCCAGCAGATAATGGCATCTGCTTCCTCTTTTGTTCTTTCTTTTTTCTCTGCTTTGGCGATTAATAGAGGATAGATTTTCGCAAAACTCATTGTATAGACTTTTTCTTGATTCATTCTTTAAAACCTCCGTTAATTTGGGGAATGTGCTATAGAATCCATTCTACGAAAAAAATGTGTTTTGTCAATCAATTTGCAGAAATATTTACATACTCGATTGATTGATATCTTTTTTGGTATCGGTTATAATTAGACAAATCAAAAATTTATGGTCAAGGGGTGGGAAGGATGCCTAAATGTTTGGGTTCATAAAAAATGACAGTGGGAAAGTGATACCGGCTAACCGGATTTTTGATACGCTTCTGTATAATCATTTCCTTTCAGAGGATGAGACGTATGTATCAGATATGTATAAAGTGGCCCTTAGGGATAGGCTGTAGTGTAGATGAAAATATCTTTCTGAACATGACATACTCTTGTCATGATTTTATGATATACTTATCCTATCAGCAGGCTGACGGACGAACCAGACAATGGGAATATTGTGTATACATATGAGTTTTTAGAAACCACATAAGAATGAAGGAAGGATGATAAAATCATGGCATTTGACTATAAGAAAGAATATAAGGAATTTTATCTGCCAAAAAGAAAACCAGAACTTGTAACAATTCCTCCAATGAATTTCATCGCTGTGAGAGGCAAGGGGAATCCGAATGAGGAAGGCGGCGCATACAAGCAGTCAATCGGGCTGCTTTATGGAATTGCGTTTACCATAAAGATGAGTAAGATGGGCGACCATCGAATCGACGGGTATTTTGAGTATGTTGTACCGCCGCTTGAAGGTCTTTGGTGGCAAGAGGGGACGGAAGGAATCGACTATTCCAGAAAAGAGGATTTTGAGTGGATATCCATGATTCGTCTGCCTGAGTTCGTAACATTAGAAGAGTTTGAATGGGCCATAGGGGAGGCGGAGGCAAAAAAGAAGGCCGACTTTTCTTCCGTAGAATATTTTACCTATGACGAGGGCTTGTGTGTACAGTGCATGCATATTGGCGCATATGATGAAGAACCGGCGACCATAGAAGCAATGGATGCATTTGCCAAGGCACAAGGGTATCAGCCGGATATGGCCGGACCGCGTTTTCACCATGAGATTTACCTGAGCGATGTGCGCAGATGTAAGCCGGAGAATCTAAAAACAGTAATTCGGCATCCAGTGAAAACCGTAAATCTTTAAGATACGGGAGATACTACCGCGGGGCAGGAGGGGAGACAAAAGGATGAAGCTTGACCGGATGATAGGAATACTATCGATTTTATTACAGCAGGAAAAGGTGACGGCGCCGTACCTTGCAGAGAAGTTCGAGGTCTCCCGGCGCACTATTAACCGGGATATTGAAGCATTGTGCATGGCGGGAATCCCATTGGTAACAGAACAGGGGGCAAACGGCGGTATTTCGATTATGGAAGGGTATAGGATTGAGCGGACACTGCTCAGTACCTCTGATATGCAGGCAATCCTGGCCGGGCTTAGGAGTTTGGACAGTGTATGCGGTACGAACCGGTATGCGCAGCTTATGGAAAAATTATCGGCAGGAGCCTCGAACCTCCTCGCAGGAGATACACATATTCTGATTGACCTTTCTTCTTGGTACAAGGACACGCTTTCTCCCAAAATCGAATTGCTTCACAGCGCGATTATTGCCAGGCGGAAGGTTTCTTTCTGTTACCATGCGCCAAAAGGAGAATCAATGCGGACGATAGAGCCTTATGACCTGCTCTTCCAATGGGCCAGCTGGTATATCTGGGGATGGTGTGAAAAAAGGGAGGATTTCCGGCTGTTCAAGCTGGGAAGGATGACTGAACTAAAGCTGGGAGAGGTTTTTGAAAATCGTCCGAATCCGCCTTTGCCGGATTTGTCTCCGGAACGAGTATTTCCCAGCGGCTATCAGGTAAAGGCCATGATACAGCCGGAATATAAATGGAGGCTTGTGGAAGAATATGGGCTTGAGAGCTTTACCCAACAGCCGGACGGCACGTTGCTTTTTTCTTTTGGGTTTGCGGACAAGACAAGCATTGTGGGGTGGATCGCTTCCTTTGGGGGCGGGGCAGAGCTGCTTGAACCTGCGGAGTTTCGGAAGGATGTTTTGGAGTTTGCGGAAGGAATCATCCATTCATTGAAGAAAGGAAGAGAAAGAACATGGCATCAAGAATTGAATTTGTAGAAGTTATTGTGGACCAGCTGCGTGGAGCCGGTGAGATTACATATCGAAAGATGTTCGGAGAATACGGCATCTATTGCAACGGAAAGATTTTCGGCCTTATCTGCGACGACCAGCTATTCCTCAAGATTACCAAGGCCGGACAGGAGACATGTCCTGATTTGGTGGAAGCGCCGCCTTATGAAGGGGCAAAAAATTATTTTCTCGTGGAAGATGTGGAGGACGCAGACACGTTGACGAAACTTGTAAAAGCAACCTATCAAGAGCTTCCGGAGCCAAAGCCCAAGAAGCGTAAGGCAAAATAAGCACATATATTCAGGAAGGATATGGACACCATGCAGAAAATACTGTTGCTGGAAGACGACAAGAGCTTGAACCGCGGGATAACGCTGACTCTGCAGAAAGCAGGTTACGCCGTCGCCTCGGCATTTACGCTGGCAGAAGCGGAGGAGTTCCTTGAGGAGGAGGAATATTCTCTCATTATCTGTGACATCACACTTCCGGACGGAAGCGGCTTAGAGCTTGGTCGCAAGATCCGTGAGCTTAGCAGCACATACTTTATCTATTTGACGGCGTTGGATTCGGAGACGGACATCGTAACTGGATATGATACCGGTGCGGATGATTATATCACAAAACCATTTTCTCTGATGGTGCTGGTATCCAAGGTAAACGCTCTCATGAGACGGATCGACAGTACGGAAGAATACAAGAGCGTTATGGTATGTGGGGATATGGAGCTGAATTTGCGGGAGATGAAGGTATACAAGAGAGGCAAGGAGATATCGCTGAGCAAGAAGGAGATGCAGCTATTGACTTATCTCTGGGAGAATGCAGGACAGATCGTATCCAAAGACAGTATTTTAGGGCATGTCTGGGATGTGGACGGGCAATTCGTGGACGAGAATACGGTAACAGTCAATATCAGCAGATTGAAGAACAAGCTTTTGACAGATGCAATTTCCAACGTGAGAGGATTAGGATATATATGGACCGAAAAAGTCATAAGAAAGTAAGGAAATATATCATCATTTATCTTGTATTCTTTGTATTTTTTTCCATGTTTTTGTTCCTTCTGGAAAGATATGAGGCCGCAAATGACAGGCAGAGGATGTTTGGAATCATAGCGGCACATCCCGAGCTTGAAGCGGAAATCATAGCGGCATGGGAGAAGACGGAACGTATAAAAGACGAGGATGGCCTGAAAATCTTAAAAGACAAGTATGGTTATGACCCAAACAACACCGCTTCCCATAATTCGTGGCGGATATTCTGGGGAGCAGGCCTATTGACAGGAACATTGGTGATTGTATGCATAGGGTATTGGGATTGCAGGAAGAGGGATGATTCCAGAGAAAATCTCCTCATACTGCACGAGAGCCTGGAACAATTCCGAAGAGGGGAATTTGGAGACATTCCGGATTACGAAAATGAATACAGGGCAAACTCGGAAGAGTGGAGGAAAGTGTGGGAGTCTCTGCGGGAGTTGGGCGTATATTTTGCGGCATTGAAACGGGCGTGCCAGGAAGAGGAAGACAGCACAAAGGCGCTGATTACGGATATCTCCCACCAGTTAAAGACGCCTTTGGCATCTCTTAGGATGAGTTACGAGCTGGTGTCGGATTATCAGCTTACCAGCAAGGAGCGTCTGGAGTTTCATGAGCAGGAAGAAAAAGAAATCGAGAAGCTTGAGATACTCTTGAAGGAATTGGTGAACCTGTCGCGGCTTGAAACTCGCATGATTCAGATCAAGCCTGTTTTGGCGGACTTGAGAGAGACCATTGCGGGAGCTGTGAGCCAGATTTATATGAAAGCCAAGAATAAAGATATGGAGATTCAGGTGGAGATGGAGGAAGATATGGATATCTGCCATGACAGGAAATGGACGGAAGAGGCTTTCATCAATGTGCTGGATAATGCTGTAAAATATTCGGGAACTCATACCAAGATAACGGTGCGGGTAACGCCTTTGGTCCAGAATGTGCTGATTGAGATCGAGGATGAGGGCATCGGGATACAAAAGGAGGAATTCATAAGAATCTACCACAGATTCTACCGGGGAGAGCGTGCAAAAAAAATGGCAGAAGAAGGAGCAGGAGTGGGCTTGTATCTTGCGAGAATGATTCTGGAACGTCAGGGCGGGACGATTTCTGCCAAGACGAAGGCAGGAAAAGGCACGGTATTTCGGATTACGCTTCCAAGCCGGTGACATAAGAGGTATCAAACCCTTACAAAACTGTTATGGTTTTTGTAAGGGTTTTGCAATGTTAGAAAGGTATAATAGGGTTTAACAAATAGGCAGGAGGTAATCTATGAATACAGACAGCAGTAAGATTCTAGTGGTGGAAAATCTGGTAAAATATTATGGAACAGGTGAAAGTCAGGTTCGGGCGGTAGACCATACGGACCTGGAAATCGAGAGAGGGAAGTTTACGGCAATCGTGGGCCGTTCCGGTTCCGGTAAGTCTACGCTCCTGCATTTGATTGGAGGATTGGACAGACCGGATGAAGGGAAAGTCTGGATAGAAGGAAAGGATATCTTTGCCCTGAAGGACGACAGGCTGGCAGAGTTCCGGAGAAAGAAGATTGGATTCATTTTTCAGGACTTCAATTTGATCCCATCTTTGAATGTGTGGGAGAATATCGTACTTCCCTTGGGCCTTGACAATCGGAAGGTAAGAAAGGAAGACGTGGAGGAGGTTCTTGAGAAGATTGGGATTGCGGATAAAAAGGATACGATGCCCAATGCGCTGTCAGGGGGACAGAAGCAGCGGACGGCCATTGCAAGGGCATTGGTGACAAATCCGGCCATGATTCTGGCGGATGAACCGACCGGGAATCTTGATTCACAGACTGAGCTAGAGGTGATGAGCCTTCTGAAAAGCTGCGTGAAGGATATGGGACAGACGCTGGTTATGATTACCCATGATGAGATGATTGCCCAGATGTCAGACCGAATGATTGAGATTGAAGACGGTAAGGCGGTGAATTGTTAATGAAAATGACAACGAGAGTCGCTTATGACAATATGAAATACTATAAGAGCAGGAATATATTGATTGGGATTGCAATTGTGCTGACGACGCTGTTGTTATTGGTCATTCCTACGGTAGGGAAGGGGATGGCAGATTATCAATTTGCAGCGGTGAGAAAGATTTATCCCTCCTGGCATGCCCTTTACCGAAATGTGGATGAGGAGACGGTACGCCAACTGGCCGTACATCATGATATTTCCACATATGGACTTAGAAGTGATGCGGGATATATGAATTTGGCCGACGCGCAAGTTTCCATGATGTTCATGGATGCGAAAGGGCTTGAATTATACAAAATGGAGCTGGCCAAAGGAAGATTGCCGGAACAAAAGGATGAGATCGTGGTTTCGGAGGGAATACTGAATGAACTGGGACAGCAGGGAGAGATTGGAGATACGGTCACAGTCCCTTACCAGATATACCGAGGCGGGGAGCTGGACCTGACAGAGACAAAGGAGTTCCGGATCTGCGGATTTTTTGAAGACAGCCCAGGCAATCTGGAGAATCGAAACTATACGTCTCTGGTATCGGAGGAATTTTTGAAAGACGAGGTTCCGAAAGAGGATATTGCTTACCGTTTCCTTTTGCAGATCAATGACACGGATAAAGCCACAACGGATAACATAGAAAAAAGGATTAAGGACATTGGCGGCCAATTTGGAATTTCGGAAAATGAAACGAATATTAATACGGAGTATCTGGCGGCCAACTATGTAGATCCGGCCACGATACCTGTGGTCATTGCGATTATGGCTATCGTCATGCTGGCTGGAGTGATTACTATCTACAGTATCTATTATGTTTCCATGAACCAGAGGGTTCAGGAATTTGGAAGGCTGAAAGCGATTGGCGCAACGAAGCGTCAGATCAAGCAGATCGTGCTGCGGGAGGGCTTGTGCGTTGCCGGTTTTGCAATCCCGGTGGGGCTGCTCCTGGGCACACTGTCATCCAATGCAGTCATGTCCCTGTTTATCTATATATTGGGTGATGAGGGCGAGCTTATGAAGACTGTAGCTAAGATAGCAAAGAGCGGCGAGGTATCTCTTTGTTATTGGTGGGCTTATCTCATTGCAATTTCAGTGACCTTATGTACCGTATATATTTCTCTGCTCCGTCCTATGCATAAGGCGGCAAAAATCTCAGAAGTAGAGGCAATGCGGGGGCAGGGGACTGGGAAAAAGCTCCGAAGCAGCAGAAAGGGGTACGAGTATCTTACCATTGGAAGGCTGACATTGCGGAATCTTATGGACAATAAGAAGAAAAGTGCGTTTACGGTTCTCTCCATGGCCGTTACAGGAGTGTTTTTGATGGTGGTCGCTACGGTCTTATCCTGTGCGAATCCAAGGGAGAGCGCCAACAGCTCTTTGGTAGGACAGTATGAGATTACGCCTGTTATCGAAGAGTATGACAAGGAACATCCGGAACTGAAATGGTCAGAGGTGCAGAAAGATAATCCCTTGGATGAGACATTAAAGCAGCAGATTGAAAATCTTCCTGGGGTAGAGAAGGTCGATGCGTTTACCACAGTCAGAGTAACGGGCGAATTGTTCATGGAAGGTGATTCTAATTCGATCAATGGAGTCCCGGAAGAATATGCCAAAGAACTGGAAAAAGGGATAGAGAAAGGGAAAGTGACCTATGAAGAATTAAAATCCGGAGACAAGGTGATTATGGACAGTGCGCTGAGTCACTGGTATCCGGATCTGGATGTGGGAAGTAAGCTGAAATTAACGGTTCATGACGGCGATCGGGAGTATGAGAAAGAAATTGAGATAGCGGCAGTAGGGAATTATAGGACTGGCCTTACGAACTATGCGTGGCTGATCATGGCAAAGGAAGCTGCAGACCGGTTGAGTGATAATAATTCCACCAGATATTTCCATGTATATGCAGATAAGGACTATGACCAGAAGCTTTTCGAGTCTTTAGACGGAATCGTAAAGGCATCTGGAAGGATTGAGATGCAGACTTGGAAAAGTGAATATGACCACTGGAAATCAGCCATGGCAGCCACCAGCGGAGCCGCCTATGCGTTTCTTGGGATACTGGCATTGATCAGTGTGATGAATCTGATCAACACCATGTTGAACAGTGTCCATGTGCGTAAGAAAGAGCTTGGCATGATGCAGGCCATTGGAATGTCTGATTCGCAGCTCATGAAAATGCTCCAGTTGGAGGGAATTTTCTATACGGCAGGCACGCTCCTGATATCTGTGGGACTGGGAAGCCTTGCCGGATATCCCGTATTTCTGTATGCAAAGAATGATAAAATGTTTAATATTACCACTTACCATTATCCGGCGGCGGCAGCCCTTATCTTGGCGGCAGCGCTGATATTGATTCAGGTTTTGCTGGCAGTCGGGATAGGAAAGTCTGTGCGGAAGGACTCACTGATTGACAGAGTACGGTTCAGCGAGTGATATTATCCTTTCTTGCGGTATTTGGATGGCGTTGTGCCGAATTTTTCCTTAAAAATTTTGTAAAAATATCCTTTGTTGTGATATCCTACAAGTTCTGTAATCTCCTCCACGCTCCGGGTGGAGGAGATTAGCATATGCTCCGCATGTTCAAGACGGATCTGCTGTACATAATCGGAGTAGGTAAGCCCTGTCTTATTTTTGATGATCCGGTTAAAATAATCCTCTTGAAAATGAAATTCTCTGACCAGTTCCTGGATGGTAACAGTGGCATAATGACGTTTGATATAGTCTGAAATTTCCTCGAATACAATCCAGTTCATGGTCTTTCTCTGCTCTTTTGAGAGAGAAAAATCATACTTTGTGCTGATGATCCGGAAGATGCGCAGCAACAGCCCTTTGCAGATATAGTGGGACCCGATCCTGCCTTGGTACAGCTCGTCAAGCAGAAGGCAAAGGCATTGCTCCAGTTCCTCGGCAGGAGCGGCGTCTGCATTCGGGCGGAAATGCAGGTATTGCTGCAGGTCTTTCTGTTTCAGTAGCGCGGACTGCAGGAACGAAATGATCTTCTGTGTGGCAACCGTTTCATCCATGATCTCTGAGAAGATATCGTTGGCAATCCCAAGGAACAGGACGATTGCGGGCTTCTTGAGCAGATAGTCCTGATGCAGGCAGTTCTTGTCAATGAGGCACAGGTCTCCCTTGGAAAATACGATGTCGCGCCCAAGTATCCGTTGGCGGAATTCGCCTTCTACCACGTATGCCAGCTCGATATAATCGTGTGTGTGGAGCTGGGTCTTCTCGCCGGAGGCAAAATGCAGCTGATAGCAGAAGTGTTCCGGCGCGGGACAGAGGGTGGTGCGTAAGGCAGAAGAGGTCTGTTCCGGCTCGGCGGCATTGGCAGAGCCGATGTTCCAACACAGTGCAAAGATACGTTCGCTTGGAGGAAGGGGATAGGTCTTGACTTCATGGGCGGACTTGGAGTATTCCGGGCAGACAAGGCGTGAGCCGAGCCTGTGCTCCGGGGGCAGCAGGAGTTTTTCGGTTGTGGTAATGTGGTTGCATAAATCCGAGAGAGTCAAAATTGGTATCCCCTTTTCTATTATTATTTGGTGAATCCGTATTGCCGGATAGAGTGAGGTAACGTGTTAAAGAGTATTCTTTGGGCATGTATCATGCAGTTTCCCAAGAAGCGCCCGAATCGGACGGTAGCAGACCAGCGATACGGCGACGTTCCCCGCGCAGTGGAGCAGGTCGAAGGGAATGCCGGACACCCAGTAAGAGAAGCCGGCAGCCCATCCGCCTGCGAAGAAGTAGGGGATGGAATACAAGAAGCCAAAGGAAAGTCCGTATGCCCCAAGGATTGCACTGGTTGTAATGACCGATGTCTGCTGTTTTTTGCTGAAAATTACATACAGCGCAAGAATGCTCCATATATACAGATAGCCGAACCACCATAGGCCGAAACCGTAGATGCATCCCTCAAGGAACACGAATACATAGATGATAAGGAATGCCTTTTTCCGGTAGATCTGTGTATAAATGTAGACCAGAAGGGATACGATTTCTATGTTGGGCAGATAGGACATGCCCACCTGCCCAATGAGCAGGATCGCGCTCAGGAGCGCCATGCTTACCAGTTCGGTTGTATTGACTTTGTTCAGTGTTTTTCGTGTTTCCATTATCCTGCCCTTCTGTCACTAGAGGTTTAATATCCTTCTGTCAGAGTCAGCTCAAATTTATCCCCGTCTTCGATGGGCGTCTGGTCGGCGGAAGTGTTCAAGGTTTCCCCGCCTTTGGTGATGCACCACCACTGTTCCCTGGAATCGTCGGCTGTCTCGCCGTCAACGGAGGTGATGAACATGCCGAATTCACCCTCGGTTCCCTCGACGAGTTCTTCAGCTTTTAACACGTCTCCAAGATAAGCTTCATCTGTCTGATAAATGAAATCTTTGGAGGATTCGTCTCCATGTACCACAGTTACGGTAATCTCCTTTGCCCCGGCCTTGCCTTCGGGCATGAATACTTTGTAGATGCCGAACATGGCGATTGCAGCGACAATCAGTGCGGCAATCAGGAGAATTACTTTTTTGTTGGATTGTTTTTGGTCTTTTTGTTCCATTTCTTTTGTTCCTTTCTTCTGTTGAGTTTGAATATCATTGCAAAATTTCCAAAAGAAACAAAAAAGTTTGCTCATGAAAGCAAACTTCCCCCTTAATAGTGCAATAGAGATAGAATGTTTCGCTTTGGACGGAAGCCCCATTCTACATATATGCAGGTAGTCTGGCTTCGGGCATAGCCCACACAGTGACCCCATCGCTCAGGATTCCCACCTGATTCCCGCTGCAAATATGCGTAGTTTTTCTATATAAGCACAATGATATGCATAAGGACGGCCTGTCATCCGGCAAATCCTGTTACAGATAATACTATAAAATCTTATAATATTCAAGTTATTTTTTTCTATGGCTTTGGCAGTCTACAGAGCCTCGTGCTTTCGGTAAATCAGGTACGACAGGCCTGCCGAAACGAATTCTGTGAAGCAGAAAGCATACCAGACGCCGTCTGCGCCCAAGAACCGGCTGAAAAGATATGCGGCGGGCATGATGATCGCTACATACCGAAGCAGCGAGATGTACAGGGACGGGGTTCCTTTACCCAATCCTTCTAAAGCCCCGGAGCAGGTAACGGAGACTGCCGAGACGACGAAGCCAAGGCTGATAATGTGGAGCGCCTTTACGCCGATTTGGATGGTCTGGGCATTTGCGGTAAACAGGCCGATCAGCTCGGCTGGAATCAGCCAGGACAGAATCGTGCCGATGCACATGACGCCCATGGTGAGGGCAAGTGTCGTGCGGAAAATCTTTTGGACGCGCTCTTTTTCTCCTGCGCCGTAATTGTAGCCCATTAAGGGGCGGATGCCTTGGATGATTCCATTTGCCGTCAGATAGATGAAGGTCTGCAGTTTATAGTAGACGCCAAGCACAAGCACGTATGTCCCGGAAAATGCGGCAAGGATTCCGTTCAGGACTGAAATCAGCAGGGAGGGGAGGGCAAGGCTCAGGGTTGCGGAGAGCCCGACGGAATATAATTTCATTGCGACGTTTTTCTCGGGCCTTAGGTATTGGCGTTTTATCTTTACGGGGATAGGGTCTGTCTTGCAGAAAATCAGGTACGCAAGCAGTGTAAGTAACTGCCCGATTCCGGTCGCATATGCCGCTCCGGCGATTCCCATTGCGGGGAAGAAACCGATTCCGAATATCATCAGCGGATCCAGGATGATATTGGCGATAAAACCGCACATCATGCAGAACATGGACACCTTCATCTTTCCCACCGCCTGAAAGAGTTTTTCATATACCAACGTTAAGGCGATTACCGGGGAGAATAGGAATGCCCGGTTGGAATAGCTAAGGGCCATCTTGACGACTGTTTCATCGGAGGAGAACATCCGAAGGAAGGGACGCATGATGGCAATACATAAGATGGACAGGACGATTCCATGGAGCAGGTTCAGGAACCATCCCTGCGAGGCGGATTTGTCTGCGCAAGTCTGGTCGCCTGCGCCGAGAAAATATGCCACGCTGGCGTTGATGCCGATCGCGAAACCGATTGCGATCGCGTTGATCATGTTCTGGATAGGGAAGACCAGGGCAAGGGCAGTCATGGCGTCCTCGCTTAGTTTTGCCACGAAGTAGCTGTCCACGATGTTGTACAGGGAATTGACTGCCATGGAAATGACCATGGGCAGGGACATGGACAGGACAAGGGGCAGGATTTTCTTTTCTTTCATAAATGTTTGTTCCATAACTTTTACCTCCATTTCAACACATAAAAACGCCACACAAGAACTTTATAGTCTTTGTGTGGCGAAAAAAGATCTCTCTTGAAAAATCCACTCCCGTTTGGGTTTGGTATTAGTATGTCATATGGGGGAGGGAATGTCAATCCTATGGAAAAAGTAATTGCAAGATACATTTTAAAAGATAAAACAAGATACAAGTCGGAATAGGTAACTTTCCCGAAAAACAGGCAGAGTTATGAACTTGTATATCATTCCTGTTTTTCCCTATAATGAACCATAGAAAACAAATCCAGACACATTTTCAAGAAAGAGAGGAATTTTATCATGTTAAAATCAAAAGCTTACCAATTCTGGTTCTGTACAGGGTCACAGGATTTATACGGGGATGTGTGCCTGTCCCACGTTGCGGAACATTCACAGAAGATGGTGGAAGCGCTGAATGCTTCCGGCAATCTTCCTTATGAGGTCGTATGGAAACCGACGCTGATTACCAATGAACTGATCAGAAAGACTTTGAACGAGGCGAACACAGACGAGAACTGCGCCGGAGTCATTACATGGATGCATACATTTTCCCCGGCAAAATCATGGATTCTCGGCCTGCAGGAGTACAGGAAGCCATTGCTCCACTTCCACACGCAGTTCAACCGCGAAATCCCATACGACACCATCGACATGGATTTCATGAACGAGAATCAGGCGGCCCATGGGGACAGGGAGTACGGACATATTTTCAGCCGTCTTGGCATGGAGCGCAAAGTCATTATGGGGTACTGGGAGGATGCGGACATCCAGAAGAAGATTGGCGACTGGATGCGTACGGCGGTCGGCGTTATTGAGAGCAGCCATATCCGCGTCATGCGCATTGCTGATAATATGAGGAATGTAGCCGTGACCGAGGGCGACAAGGTAGAGGCGCAGATTAAGTTCGGATGGGAAATTGACGCATACCCGGTAAATGAAATTGCGGCAGAAGTAGACACTGTTTCCAAAGGAGATATTGACGTACTGGTGGAAGAATATTATGATAAGTATGAGATACTTTTGGAAAGCAGAGATGAGAAAGAATTCAGGGAGCATGTAGCGGTACAGGCAGGAATCGAGATTGGTTTCGAGCGGTTCCTTGAAGCAAAGAATTATCAGGCAATCGTGACCCATTTCGGCGACTTGGGAAGTTTAAAGCAGTTACCGGGCCTGGCAATCCAGAGATTGATGGAGAAAGGGTACGGTTTTGGCGGAGAAGGCGACTGGAAGACGGCGGCAATGGTTCGGCTGATGAAGATTATGACTCAGGGCATGAAGGATGCGAAAGGAACTTCGTTTATGGAGGATTATACATATAATCTGGTTCCGGGCAAAGAAGGAATCCTGCAGGCACATATGCTGGAGGTATGCCCGTCGGTGGCTGACGGGAAAATCAGCATCAAGGAACAGCCCTTGTCCATGGGAGACAGGGAAGACCCGGCAAGGCTGGTATTTACATCTAAGACAGGGCCGGCGGTGGCGACGTCCCTGATTGATTTAGGGGACAGGTTCCGCCTGATTATCAATGACGTAAACTGCAAGAAGGTGGAGAAGCCGATGCCGAAACTTCCGGTAGCGACTGCGTTCTGGACGCCGGAGCCGAACCTTCAGACAGGCGCTGAGGCATGGATTCTTGCAGGCGGCGCGCATCACACTGCATTCTCTTATGACCTGACTTCCGAGCAAATGGGTGATTGGGCGGCATGCATGGGCATTGAGGCTGTCTATATCGACAAGGATACGACCATCCGCCAGTTCAAGAATGAATTGCTGTGGAACAGTGCCGTATACCGGAAATAGGAGGAGCAACGCATGAGCAACGTAAAAGAAGTAATTGAGAGTGGGAAGGCTGTACTTGGGATTGAGCTGGGTTCTACCAGAATCAAGGCTGTGTTGATTGACGAGAACCATACGCCAATCGCATCGGGCGACCATGAGTGGGAGAACCGGCTGGAGAACGGAAACTGGACGTACTCTCTGGATGATATCTGGGCAGGGCTCCGTCATAGTTACCAAAATCTGGCGGCAGACGTGCAGAACAAGTATGGAGCCACGATTCGGAAGATAGGCGCCATCGGGTTCAGCGCCATGATGCATGGTTATATGGCATTTGATAAAGATGGGAAGCTTCTGGTTCCGTTCCGTACTTGGAGAAATTCGACCACGGGCCCGGCGGCAGAGGAGCTGACCCGGTTATTCCAGTATAATATCCCTATTCGCTGGAGCATTGCCCATCTGTATCAGGCAATCCTGAACGGGGAAGACCATGTAAAGGATGTGGCGTATTTCACCACGTTAGCCGGGTATATCCACTGGAAGCTGACGGGCGTGAAGGCGCTGGGAATCGGAGATGCATCCGGTATGTTCCCGATTGACGTTGAGAAGAAGGATTTCAATGAAGAAATGATTCGGAAATTCGACGAATTGGTGGAGGAAAAGCATTTCCCATGGAAATTAAGGGATATCATGCCTAAGGTCATGGTTGCCGGGGAAGAGGCGGGCGTCCTGACCGAAGAGGGGGCGAAGCTTCTGGATGAGAGCGGGAATCTTGAGGCAGGAGTCCCTCTGTGTCCGCCGGAAGGCGATGCCGGAACAGGCATGGCGGCGACCAACAGCGTTGCAAAGCGTACCGGGAATGTGTCTGCGGGAACCAGTGTGTTTGCCATGATTGTGCTTGAAAAGGAGCTTCGCAAGGTATATCCGGAGATTGACCTTGTGACTACGCCGGACGGCAGCCTGGTTGCAATGGTCCATGCCAATAACTGTACCTCGGATTTGAATGCCTGGGTAGGGATTTTCCGGGAATTTGCCGAGAGCTTCGGAATCGAGGTGGATATGAACCGGCTGTTTGGCACGTTATACAATAAGGCTTTGGAGGGAGACGCAGACTGCGGCGGCCTGCTGGCTTACGGCTATCTCTCCGGAGAATTTATTACAGGCGTAGACGAAGGGCGTCCGCTGTTCGCAAGGTCGCCGGAGAGTAAGTTCAATCTGGCGAACTTCATGCGTGTGAATCTGTATACGGCGTTGGGGGCTATCAAGGTAGGTATGGATTTGCTGTTGAAAGAAGAGGATGTGGCGATTGATTCGATTCTTGGCCATGGCGGGCTGTTCAAGACGAAAGGCGTCGGACAGAGAATCCTTGCGGCGGCAATCAACGCGCCTGTATCTGTTATGGAGACGGCGGGCGAGGGCGGTCCTTGGGGAGTTGCGCTTTTGGCGGCTTATATGAAGAATAAGGCAGATGGCGAGAGTCTGGAAGATTATCTGGCAAAGAAGGTGTTCGCCGGAAATGCGGGAAGCCGGATGGAGCCGAATCCGAAGGATGTGGAAGGATACGAGGTCTTTACCCAGCGGTATAAGAAGGGGATTGAGATTGAGAAGGCTGCTCTGGAATATTTGATATAAGGAGTTAAAATTATGCTGGAACAACTGAAAAAGGAAGTCTATGAGGCAAATATGCTGCTTCCGAAATACGGGCTGGTCACATTTACGTGGGGCAATGTAAGCGGAATTGACCGTAAGAGTGGATTGTTTGTAATCAAGCCAAGCGGTGTAGAGTATGACAAACTGAAGCCAGAGGATATGGTGGTGGTTGGTCTGGACGGGAAGAAGGTGGAGGGAGACTACAATCCTTCTTCTGATACTGCCACCCATGTGGTGTTGTATAACCGTTTCCCCGAGGTGGGCGGCATCGTGCATACCCATTCCTCCTGGGCGACAAGCTGGGCGCAGGCAGGGAGAGGGATTCCTTGTTACGGGACGACCCACGCAGATTATCTCTATGGAGAGGTTCCCTGTGTGAGGAATCTGACGAAAGAGGAGATTGACGAGGCGTATGAGAAGAATACAGGCGTATTGATTGCCGATGAATTTGAGGCGCGTAAGCTTGATTATAACGCGACCCCGGCGGTGCTGTGCAAGAACCATGGTCCGTTTACATGGGGGAAGGACGCGCACGAGGCGGTGCATAATGCGGTGGTACTGGAAGAGGTTGCGAAGATGGCGGCCCGCTGCGAGATGATAAATCCCCAGAATGTATCTGCTCCGCAGGAGTTACAGGATAAGCATTACTACCGGAAGCATGGGGCGAATGCATACTATGGGCAGCCGGGGAAATAATCGGATAGAGGATAAAAAGAACCAGTCCAAAGTGGGCTGGTTCTTTTTCAATGCATTGCTATTTAATGAAAGAAAAATATTTCCATGTATAAAAATTACTTATTTACAAATACTGATTAATATACTATAATCGAAATAAATAATAAAAAATACATTTTATTTCGATAGAACGAAATAAAGTAACAAAACATAAAAATATTTCGGTATAATTGAAAGGATATGAGAATATGGTTAAGAGAGAACGATATATCGAAAGAATTAGACCTTTTTATGAAAGCGAACTAATAAAAGTATTGATTGGAATCCGAAGATGTGGTAAATCCGTATTGCTCAGGCAGATTATTGGAGAGATAAAAGAAAAAGGAATCAGGGATGAGCAGATTCTATACATGAATTTTGAGGATTTCAAGTTTTCTGGTATCAGGACCGCTCAGGCATTATATGATTATGTCGTAGAGCGGCGTGTGAATGAAGAGAAATATTATCTTTTTTTTGATGAGATACAGATGGTAGATGAGTTTGAACTGGTTATCAATTCTTTTCGTGCGACTTGGGATGTGAGCATCTTTATTACGGGGTCGAACGGAAAACTGCTGTCCGGAGAATTAGCGACTTATCTTTCGGGGCGGTATGTAAGTTTTAAGATTGCGCCGTTTTCTTTCCGGGAATATTGCCAGATAAGAGAGTTAGAGGAACCGGCTGATGAAGACCTGGCGGAGTATCTGACTTGGGGAGGCATGCCGCAGCGGTTCCATCTCCAAAATGAGATGGAGATGGAGACGATGCTGAGGGATTTGTATAATTCGATTGTATTGCGGGATATTGTTCAACGGACGGGAGCGAAGGATGTGGATTTGCTGAACCGCATATTTGAATATCTTACCCAGACCCCGTCGCAGATGTTTTCGGCAAAAGGAATTGCGAAGTATTTTGAGAGCGTGAACCGTAAGGTGGGGACAGAGACTCTGTATAATTATCTTGACCATATGATAACGTCATTAATTGTGACGAAAGCGCGGCGGTATGATATTCGGGGGAAGCAACTTCTGACTACGTTGGATAAGTATTATCTTACAGATTTGGGGCTGGGGAAAATCCATAACAGCGGGTTCAAGTCGGAGATGGGGGCTTTACTGGAGAATGTAGTGTTTAATGAGCTGTCTTCGAGAGGCTATGAGGTTTTTGTGGGAAAGCTTCCAAAAGGCGAGATTGATTTTGTAGCTGTAAAAGGACAGGAGAAGGAATACTATCAGGTGGCGTATTATCTTTATGACCAGTCGGTAGTTGAACGAGAATTTGGGGCGTTTCGGAAGATTGAGGATAATTATCCTAAGTATGTTATTTCCATGGATAAGATGGATTTTTCGCAGGATGGGATTATCCATAAGAATGCGGTTAAATTCTTGATGGAGCGGAAGTAGGATATGTTTGCGATAGCCATTTGTGAAGATGAAAAGTATATACTAGAAGAATTGTATGAAAATGTAAAAAAGTATGTAAAAATAAAAGGATTGTCTGCAAATATCAGTACCTACACATCAGGAGAGGACCTGTTAAAAGAATCTGCCGTCTTTGACGTTATCCTGCTTGACATGAAGCTGCCGGGAATCAACGGTGTGGAAGTAGCGCGTCAGGTTTCCGGCAAAAGCCGTATTATTTTTATTACATCTTATCAGGAGTATGCAGTAGAAGCGTTTGAGGTAGAAGCCGTACATTATCTGCTGAAACCAGTCGAAGAGGAGCGTCTGTATCTGGCGCTTGACCGAGCGGTACGACGGTCAGGGCAGGTGGACAGCCAATCATTAACGCTTATGAAATCCGGGGAAACCCATGTGCTTTTTATACGGGATATCTTATATTGTGAGGTCTTCAATCATCGGGTCATTATTCATACGCTGCAAGGCGCTTACAGTTACTTTGGCGCTTTGGATGATTTGGCGAATAGGCTTGACGAGCGGTTTTTCCGCTGTCATCGAAGCTATATCGTAAATATGAGCTATGTCGCGCTTCAGGAGAAAGGAACCGCAATCCTGACAAATGGAGAAAAAATATTGATATCGAGGCGAAAACAGTCGGAATTTATGCAGAAGCTGCTGCATTTTCTGAAAAATGAGGTGATATGATGGGATTTTATATCTGGTGGTTATGTATCAATGGCTGTCTGTTTTTTGCCGAGGTTCATTTTATAGAGGATTTTGCCGGGATTCGGGCGAAGAGGTTTATGGCGCCCTACGTGCTGCTTGGGGTCCTGCTTACGTATGGGGTAATGTATGCACAGAGCGGCGGCGTCCTAAGATTCGTTTTGCACACGGGAATTATCCTGTGTTTTTCTGTCTTTGTCTTAAAGATAAGTTGGAGATTGGCGATTGCCCCCGCTGCGATTATTATGACTCTTTTTACGTTTATGGAAGGTTTCCAGACAGTTCTTTTGCGATGGCTGTCAGGGCAGACAGTGAAGAGGGGCATGGCTATTTTTCTTCAGATGGCGGTTCCCGGGGTGTTGGTGTTCTTATTGGCTGTGACATTAAAATTCATTTCAAAAAAATATGCCGGCATAGGGCGGCAGAAGATTTCAGCCTATTTGTTTGCCCAAGGGCACACCGTAATACATGCCCCTTACGGGGCGGGTGGACTTTGTCCAATAAGGTATACCCTGCTTTTGCCCTGTGCATTTATTGTATGGGTAATCCGCAGCGGGCTGGGGCTGGATATGTGGCTGGAGTCCGGGCTTGAAAATGGTTTCTTTGAAAAACGCCCGGGACTGTGGGCAATGGCGTGGCTTCTGGGCGCATGCGCTGTCTTTTTCATTATCCTGAAATTATTGGGTAATATTATCACGCTGTCTATGAAGGAAGCGGAGCAGGAAGGGATGAAAGAGCAGGTGCAGAGACAGCGTATCTATTTGGCAGAAGCAAAGAAACGGAATGAGCGTTACCGTAGGTTCCAGCACGATATCAACAATCATTTTTTTGTTTTATCAGGTCTGCTCCATGAGAAGAAATATGATGAAGCGGGAAAATATTTTGATGGTCTCCATGGGATTTCCGACGGTCTGTTAGTGGGAATCGAGACGGGAAACCCGGTTGCAGACATATTGTTAAATGAAAAAATAAGCTATGCAAGGTCTAACGGTATTACAGTCAGCCATGATGTACATTTCCCGGCAGAATGTTCGATAGAAGATATAGATTTGTGCGTTATTCTGGCAAATGGGGTAGATAATGCTATACAGGCGTGCCTGAAAGGAGCGCAGGAACAGCCGGAGATTACTATCAGGGTTCGGACTCGCTATCATTTTTTGGTTCTTGAGATTGAAAATACGCTGCCTTACCGGGCAGAGCCGACAGGGGACCGCTTGGGCAGGCATATGCAGCAGGAAGGTAGAAAGCCAGTATATGGAACCGGGTTAAAAAATATAGAGCATACGGTAGAAAAATATGAGGGAACCATGGAAATTGAGTCTGGTAAAGGTAGGTTCTTGCTCACCATGCTGCTGTGCATGAAACCGTTTACGAAGGGAGAGTGACCGTTTACGAGAACCTGCTTGAGAAGATGAAATGCTGTCCGATATATGGAATGAACATAAATATGGAGGTGGAAGGTATGATAAACAATATTAAGCTGGGTTATGTAAATCCATTGAAAATGATGAAGAAGGACAGCCACAAGAACGCCCTTGATTTAGTTGGAGGAATGAAGAAGGCGGAAAAAAGACAAAAAGAATTAGAGGCAGAAAAGCAATCGCTCCAGAATTCTCTTTTGCTTATGAAAGGGACTTCCGGTGATGCAGGCACTTCAGAAGAAAGTATTGAAGTTTTGGAGAAAAAGCTGGAAGAGATTACGAAAGAGATTCAGTCAGGCAGGAAGCCGGCGGCGGGAGAATGGCATAAGGAGGATGTGCAGACAGAGGAAAGTCAGATGTCGGTGATGCGCCGTAATTTTGATTGGTGTACCTTATCGGACGAAGTCCGCCAGCCCGTAGGGCATGAATTACGGGATGCCCTTGGGTATACCTTATCGGACGAAGTCCGCCAGCCCGTAGGGCATGAATTACGGGATGCCCTTGGGGATAACAAGTCAGAGCCTCAGGAATCATCCGGATATTATGGATTCAGGAAGGATGAATTTTCATAAATTTATGTATCTTACATTTTTGTAAGCAGACATTTCCCAAAAATCATGTATAATTTAAACTATACCTTATGTTTATGACTGAGTTTGGACGCAAAGATATTCTGGAGCGTGTTTGAAGATTGCGGAGGTGTTTGAGATGCAGAAGTTGTTGCTTCTTGAGGATGATGCAAGCCTGATTGACGGTTTGGCTTACTCTTTGAAGAAAAATGGATTTGATATAGAGATAGCGAGGAATCTCTGTGAGGCAGAGATACTGCTTACAAGAATTAAGGATTTTGACTTGCTTCTCTTTGACGTGACGCTGCCGGACGGAAATGGATTCACATTGTGCGAAAAGTTACGGGAATCAGGGAACCTGGTTCCCATCATTTTCCTTACGGCGTCTGATGAGGAGACCAGTGTAATCCGGGGGCTGGACTGCGGAGGGGATGATTATATCACAAAACCCTTCAAATTAGGAGAATTGTGCTCCCGTATCCGGGCGCTTTTGCGCCGCAGCAATCGAAACGACGCAGGGGAGAGCATCCTGCGGTCGGGAAACCTGCTTGTGAATCTTACGGAAGGCAGGGTATTTCTGGATGAGGAACCCATAGAGTTTACCAGTGCGGAATACAGGCTCCTTTGCCTGTTCCTGAAAAACAGCGGAAGAGTCCTGACCCGCAGTATGATTCTTAATAAGCTGTGGGACGGGGCGGGGAATTTTGTTGACGATAATACCTTGTCAGTATACGTCCGGCGTCTCCGGGAAAAACTGGAAAAGAACCCGTCGAAGCCGGAACATCTGAAAACTGTCCGGGGATTCGGTTATCAGTGGAAGGAGTGAAGGGGATGGGTTTCCTATATGAAAAACAGACGCGTCGATTTTATTTTTTTCTTGCAGCAGCATGTATTTTGCAGGTTTGTTTTTTGGGAGCATGGGGCATTTTTCAGACGCAGAATATCAGAAGGATACTAACAGAGCGAGAACTTGCCGCGGCTTCTTATCTGCTTCATGAGTCGGTTCCTAAAGCAGTGGTGGCTGCGGCATGGAACAATCGGGAAGTGACGGAGGAAGGAGCCAGACTGCTTGGCAAAATCGGACATACAGAACAGGCGCAGAGTTATTGGTTGATGCTTACGGAGCCAGAGTCCATGACTTTGCTTCTTATTTTGGTTGGGGCAGGAATCTTATTTGCCGCGGTTATACTCGTGGGAGCGGCGTATTTCCTTAGGGGCAGGGAGCGGGTCTATGAAGACGCGGGAAGGGTGATTGACCAGTATGCTGCAAACCATTTTGCCATGCATCTGCCGTCGGGGGAGACGGGGACGATCTATCAGTTGTTCGGCAGTATTGAGCAGCTTGCACAGTCTCTTCAGGCTAAGAGTGAGATGGAGTACAAGGCAAAAATATTTCTCAGAGATATGATATCGAATATTTCCCATCAGTTGAAGACTCCGCTTGCGGCGTTGGGCATGTATATGGAAATCATTCTGGAGGAGCCGGAGAATAAAGAGGCTGTGGAGGACTTTGCGGGGAAATCCATCCTGTCCTTGGAGAGGATGGAACAATTGATTCGTTCGCTGCTTACGATGGCGCGGATGGATACCGGAAATATTGTATTTGAAAAACGTAAGTGTCTTGTCTCAGAGATGGTGGAACAGGCGGTAGACGACTTGATGGAGCGGGCAAGGTGTGAAGGAAAAGAAATCCGTATGGAGGGGGAGCCTAAGGAGAGCTTGTTGTGCGACCCGCAGTGGACGAAAGAGGCGGTGGGGAATCTGGTAAAAAATGCGCTGGATTATACGGATAAGGGAGGGGTGATACGGGTGTCGTGGAAACAGTCTCCGGCAGTCTTCCGGCTCTGTGTAGAGGATGACGGGCGCGGGATTAAAAGCGAGGATATCCATCATATTTTCAAGCAGTTCTACCGGAGCAAGGCTTCTGGTAACAGGCAGGGCTTGGGGCTTGGGCTGTCGTTGGCGAAGTCGATTGTAGAAGGACAGGGAGGAAATCTGTCGGTGGAGAGCAGTTTGGGGGAGGGGAGTGTCTTCCGGATGAGTTTTGTGAATCGATAAATTTTTTAATAATGCAGAGAAGGGGGCGTTGTAAAACGCCCCTTCCTTCTGATATGACTTACCTGGCAATCACTGCCGAGTGGAATTTTTCATGAAATTCTGCGATTGTCTGATATCTTTTTTTTCGGTCATGTTCTACCGCCCGCAATACCACAGAATATGCCTCTTCCCTTAAGCTCCATCTTTCTTTGGGGCAGGGCAGAAATTTTCTGTCCGTATACCTGTGCCCGATTTCTTCAGAGGTAAATGTGCCAAAGAAATCAAAAATCATCGCTCCAAGAGTGTAAACATTTGTGACCTCATCCACAGCAGCGCCAAGAATATACTCTTCCGGCGCTTTCAGCCGCTTCGTTCCCCAGTATTCTTCCCCGATGTCATTGACGGCAGGCTGTTTTCGGAATAAATCGATATCGCAGATTGTCATCTTATCTGTCTCAAAATTATAAATCAGGCTTCCGTCGTAAAAGTCTACCGCAACATAATGGTTCGCTGCTGCTGTCTCTAAAAAGGAAAAAATATCTTCTACAGCCGACAGCTTTTGCCGGGCGGGCAGTTCCTTGAACCTTACGGCTGGACTGATGATATCTGGGTTCTTGTCATATTTTTCAAAGTTCCAATAGTCGAACAGGCAGCCGCCTTCTACCCAGCGGAATATGGCGACATAATACTCCTGATACGGGTAGTGTTCCAGTAATTCTACCAGATTCGGATGCTTTAATGTCTCATATATCCCCACTGCATTCTTTAAGGTCTCTACCGATTCTTTCGGCGGTATCTCGGCGTCTATGGTGTCTGCGCCTGCGATTTTAATAAAATACTTATTCTCTCCGTTTGCAACGCCAAAGGCGATACATCCGGAACCTGTCTCGTCAATCACTGAGAAAACGGTTCCATACTTCTTTATCCAGGTCAAATCATGCTGTGTCTTGAGCCTGAATCTTACTTTGTCAATTTCATATACGACCATACTTTTCCTCCGTCTGCAAAGAGGGTCAGCGTACAGTCACCCTCTTTGCCTTGTTGAATGTGTTTATAGTGACATGAATGTTTTTCCTCATGAATAATCATCTCCTTTCAGGTCTATTTACCGCATTACGAGATAGTATACCCAAGGGCACACCGTAATGCATGCCCCTTGCGGGGCGGGTGGACTATCGTCCGATAAGGTGCACTCATAAGGTGTAAGTAAAAAGAGTGTAAAATCTTTGATAGTTTAATAAAAACGTTACACCCTATAAGAGTATGGTTTTGTTGTTTTTATAAATCTAAGTCAGTCGTTACAATTCCGAATGATTCGAGCTTTGCTTTTAATATCTTTAATTGATAATTAATCTCCTTTTCAGTATCATCCGATTTTTTGATACGCTGTAAATTGGTATAACTGTCAATTAAATTATTAATCATTTCTTTATCGCTTGGCATGTGCTCACCTGCTTTCTGAAAATGTAATTGTCTTTTTTGATATCTTTATTATATCAAGCGGTTATTTAGATGTAAAGCGTCGTCCTTTTTAATTTTCACCCGTTTTCTACACCACCGCCTTTCCCTGATCTTTTCTATATAATCCGTATTTGTATCTTTCTGTCCATCTCTTCCTCATATTCTCTCAGTGATGTTCCTTTCATGGATTCCAGCAGCTTCCTATGTTTCTGCTCCAAGCTCTGCTTCACCTTTTTCCATATCGTTTCCCAGTAAGGTAGTTCATCCACAATAGGTTCTTCTTTGCACAACATCCATACATTTTTTATCATTATCTCTGAATTGAATTCTTCACTTGTCTTACGCATACTGTTGATGAAAAATAGAGAAGAAAGGATACGGGTCATAAGAAGTACCACACCAGGGCATGTAATATAGCTCTGATGCCGGGGCTCTGGAATTTGCTTTAATAATGGTAAAAAGTCTGGAAAGCAGTGCCGGATTAGCTTGACTAATTCACAGGCAAGGTGAAACTGTCCCAGGTGTTCCCTGGCCTCTTTTCTTGTGATTTTTATTCTTGCTTCATAGTAAAATCTCCTCTCTTTTATGGGTGCGCGAAGAAATAGTTTTGTTGTTAATTCTATTATCTCGTATTTTCCCGTAAAATGGGAGGTTTTTTTATTAATTTTTTTTAAGCGTCAAAGCTGTATAACAGGGAGCCAGAATGTTGCACAGCCAAAAACTCTTTGATAATTCAATAAAGGCTTTACACCTAAATTACCGGTTGATATAATGAAAGTACCAAAGTGAACGGCACTTATAGAAAGTAGGTGAGGATATGGGCATGACAGATAGTCAATTCAAGGGATTTGTAGGATTTGTTTTAGATGACATAAGGGAAGTCCTTGAAACATTATCAGATGGAAAAGAAAAAGAAAAGCTGCAAAAAGTTGCAGACAATTTACAACAAACACTTGAAGATTAATTAAGACCAAGGTGTAAAGTCGTTATTGAATTATTAAGGACTTTACACCTTTTTCATTTGTAGAAAATAGTAAGGGGGGGGGGGGCAAAATTATAAAAAGATATATGAAGATATATGAACCCCGGTAATCTTACTGATTTGTAAGGTGCGATTCACCGGAATGTAAGATAAAAATGCTATGATTCATCTATGCCCGCAAAAGGTATATAATCAACAGTAACAAAGAAAGGTAAGGTGTCATCAGTGGAAATATTAAGAGTAGAGAACCTGAGTAAGGTCTACGGAGCGGGAGAAGCCCGGGTGGAGGCATTAAAGCAAGTTTCATTCACCATGGAAAGAGGTGAGTTCGGCGCAGTGGTTGGAGTTTCCGGTTCTGGAAAGAGTACGCTTCTGAACTGTATCGGAGGGCTTGACTTTGCAGACAAGGGAAAGGTATTCCTGAACGGAAAGGATTTATTCGCAATGGGGGAAAACGAACGCACCATTTTCCGCAGGCAGAATATTGGTTTCATCTTCCAGTCCTTCCACCTCATCCCGGAGCTTGACGTGGAGCAGAATATTATGTTCCCGCTTTTGCTGGATTATAAGAAACCAGACCCGGGGCGGGTAGACGAGATTTTGGAAGTCCTTGGGTTAACGGATCGGCGGAGACATCTGCCTGGGCAGTTATCCGGCGGGCAGCAGCAGCGGGTGGCGATTGGGCGGGCGCTCATCACACATCCTGCGTTGGTTTTGGCAGACGAACCCACAGGAAATTTAGATTCCCAGAGCAGTCAGGACGTGATGGAGCTTCTGTGCAAGGCATCCCGGCATTACCAGCAGACAGTCCTGATGATTACCCACAATATGAACCTGACAGCGTCGGCAGACAGGGTGTTTCGGGTATCGGACGGGAAACTTAGCGAGCTGGGAGGTGTGTGTAAGTGAAACACTATCTGGACTTAATCAAAATCTCGGCAAAGCAGCACAGGAAACAGAACCGTATGACCCGGCTTTGTATCGCGCTGGCAGTATTTCTGGTAACGGTAATTTTCGGGATGGCAGATATGGAAATGCGCTCTCAGTATTTCCAAGCAGTCAAGACAGACGGGAGCTGGCATGGGGGATTCGTGATGGATGAAGAACAGGGGGCATTGCTTGGGGAACGCCCCGAGATAAAGAAAATCGCCCGATATGGCTCGTTGAATTACAATCTTGGGGGCGGTTATCAGATAAAGGGAGTCGAGACGGGAATCTGCGGATTCGATAAGGAATTTCAGGAAATGTTCCCGGATGCTGAAATCTTAGAAGGAACATTTCCCGAAACGGCAGAGGAGATTGCGCTGAATGAAAACGCAATGGACAGGCTTGGGACGCAGATTGGGGATAAGGTTTCTATGACCATACCCCAAGGGGAAGCGCGGCAGTACGTAATTACCGGGATTGCAAAGAATACGGCGTTGACGGCGGAACTGGATGCGTTCTGTGTGTTCCTTAATACCGACGGATTTCTGGCATTACGCCCGGAAGAAACGGGGACAGCTCAGGAAACAATCTATTTTGTCGAGTTTCGGAAGTTCTGTAATATCCAGAAGGCAATCGGCGAGATTCGCACCCAGTTTGGGCTTGAAGATGGGCAGGTACGGCAGAATGCGAAGGTTCTGATGCTGATGCTTCAGACCAGAGATTCCTATCTGCTGTCATTCTATCTGCTGGCAGGAATGCTGGCAGTATTGGTGGTGATAGCCGGGATTTTTATGATAACGGCAAGCATGAACAGCAGTATTGCAAGGCGCACAGAATTTTTTGGGATGATGCGCTGTCTCGGGGCGACCGGGAAACAAGTCGTCCGTTTTGTGCGAAAAGAGGCTCTTAGCTGGTGCAAAGATGCAATCCCGGCGGGAGTGGCGGCAGGAGTGGCAGTCACATGGGCTTTGTGTGGAATGCTGCGTTTTTTAAGTCCGGGGCTGTTCGACGGGCTGCCGGTATTGGGGATTAGCTGGCTGGGGGCGGCAGCCGGGATTCTCATGGGTCTGGTCACAGTTCTTTTGGCTGCACGTTCTCCGGCGAAAAGAGCCGGGGCTGTTTCGCCCCTTACGGCAGTCTCGGGAAATGCCGGGACAGTCTATGCGGCAAAGAAGGCGGCGCATACCAGGCTGTTCAAGGTAGATATGGCGCTGGGCATCCATCATGCATCCGGAAGTAAGAAGAATTTCTTTCTGGTCGCAGGTTCCTTTGCGTTTAGTATCATCTTATTCCTGTCCTTTGGTACGCTGATTGACTTCATGCACCATGCCGTCACCCCTCTGCGCTCTTCGGCGCCGGATATTGCGGTGAATGTGGGGACGGAGGAAATGAACCGGATTCCGACGGCATTTGCCGAAGATTTGGAAGAGTATCCGGGGGTGAAGCGGGTATTCCGGAAAGGTTATGCATACCTTACCATGCCGGCAGCCGGAAAAGACGTGGTTTTGATATCATATGATGAGCGGCAGCTTAGGATGGCAGAAGATATGCTGATCGAAGGCAGGCTTCAGGAGGTGATAGATGGGAAAGGCGTACTTTCTGTGTTTCTGGAGGAGCATACTTTTGCATGCAGCAGTAATATTTTGGTATCGGCAGACGGAAAGGAACGAAAAATCCATGTGTCAGGCGTCATAGAGTGTGTGTCTGATATCTTGAATTTCTCGACAGATACCCTCATCTGTTCTGAGGAAATGTTCCGGGAACTGACCGGGGAGAAGGGCTTCACGGCGCTTGACATACAGCTTGAGAAGGATGTCACTGATATGCAGGTGCAGGAAATCCGTAAGGCTGTGGGGCAGGTGTGCGGAGAGGATTTTACTTTTTCGGATAAACGAATGAAAAATCAGGAAATAAAAGGGGCATATTTTTCCATGGCGGTTTTCCTCTATGGGTTCTTGGCGGTGATAGCTTTGATAGCATTTTTCAATATTATTAACTGTATTGGTATGAGCGTGTCGGCAAGGATGCGGGAATATGGGGCGATGCGCGCGATCGGGATGAGTGTGGGGCAGTTGATTCGGATGGTAACGGGGGAGACGCTGACGTATACGGTTTTCGGCTTGATTTTCGGATGTCTGGCAGGTCTTCCGCTGAACCGGTTCATGTTCCATACCATAGTGACCAATAAGTGGGGAGAGGCTTGGAGCCTTCCGGGATGGGAAATGGTGGTGATTGTCTTCGTTATGCTTGCTTCGGTATGTCTGGCGGTGCTTAATCCGGCGAGGCAGATAAAAAGGATGACGGTTGTGGAGACGATAAGCAGGGAGTAGGCGAGAGAATGGGATAGTTTTTATTTGCAGAATTTTCATGTGGGCATTATAATATGTTCATCAAGCGCTGCATCCGGCGCTTAAAGCGAGGTGATGGGCTGATGGCAACGATATTGATTGCGGAAGACGAAAAAGAGATGCAGGAGATACTTGTGGATTATATGAAGAGGAATGGGCATACCTGTATTACCGCTGACGACGGTTTGGACGCAGCCCTGGCATTGAAAAATAATGCTGTGGATTTGGCTATTCTGGACATTATGATGCCCCATCTGGACGGATTTTCGGTCTGTAAGCTGGCGCGGGAAATGGGAAATCTGCCGATTCTGTTCCTGACGGCGAAAAGTGATGAGGAAGATAAGCTGAGAGGTTATGAATACGGAGCGGATGATTATGTGACGAAACCCTTCAGCCTCAAGCTGCTTCTGGCAAAGATCAACGCACTGCTCCGACGCACAGGGAATATTTCACAGGATGGGCTTAGGGCAGGGGGGATTGTCTTGTCGCCTTTGGCGCACAGAGTAACGGTAGATGGCAATGAAGTGGAGCTGACGCACAAAGAGTTTGAACTGCTGCATCTGTTCATGCAGAACAAAAATCAGGTGTTTTCCCGGGAGCAGTTATTGAACCGCATCTGGGGTTACGAGTACGAGGGAAATACCCGGACTGTGGATACGCATATCAAGACGTTGCGGCAGAAAATGAAGGACGAAGGATATCATATCGTGACTTTGATTCGTTCGGGATATAAGTTTGAGGTGTGAGCATGAAGAGAGGAAGGTTCTATGATTTGGGGACGGTGCGCAGTAAGACTATGGCGCTGTCAAAGATGGCTGGCGGAGCAATCGTGCTGTTTTATCTCATTACAGAAGAGATGCCGGTTAACCGGGACATCGGTTTTTGGATTTGGTTCGTGCTGCTTGTTGGGGTGATTATGGCTGTGGATGTGCTGCTTGGCAAGCTGATTTCGGCTCCCCTTGGCAGGATTAATGAAACGGCAAGGCAGATGGCAGAGCTTGATTTTTCGGCACATTGTGATGTTGATACAGGGGATGAATTTGGTGAATTGTCGCAGAGCTTGAACCGGATGTTTTCTAACCTGCATTCGGCGCTTAATCAGTTAGAAGCGGCAAATACCCGGCTAGAGAAAGATGTGGAGCAGGAGCGTATCCTGCTTGCACAGAGGAAAGAGCTGGCGGACAGCCTGTCCCATGAGATGAAGACTCCGCTAAGCCTTATCCGGGCTTATGCGGAAGGGATTTCAGAGGAGACAGAGGATAAGAAAAAGAAGCGGTATGTGAAGGGGATTTTGGATGCCGCCGGGCGCATGGATGACATGCTGGCAGCTTTGCTGGATTTATCGGCTCTGGAAGCCGGGGCAGTAAAGCTTACGGAGGAGCGGTTTGATTTTGTGGAGCTGGTGGAGACGGTGGCTGGTCGTCTGCTTCTTGATGCGCCGGAGACGGATGATTTTTTTGGGGCGGGTGGACTTCGTCCAATAAGGTATGAGCTTCCGGATGAGAGGGTTTTTGTGCGCGCCGACCGGCAGCGGATGGAGCAGGCGCTTAATAATCTGATTGGGAATGCGAAGAAATATGTGCAGGCAGGCGGAGATATCCGGCTGTCTGTGTGTTGTGAGAAGGAGTTTGTGCATTTTGCTGTTTTCAATCAATGCCTGCCATTGAAGGATGAGGAGCTTGCGAGGATTTGGGACAAATTTTACCGAAGCCCGGATAATAAATCCAAGGGTTCCGGGTTGGGGCTTGCCATTACCGCGCAGATTTTATCTATGTACCATGTCGATTATGGGGTGCAAAATGTGGGAGGGGGAGTGGAATTTTTCTTCTGTTTTCCGATGGTTCCTTAATATAGGGATTTCCTTTTTGATTTCACATCAACTTCACACGAATCGCACTTCTATTTCACTTCAATCCTATAATCTAATGCCATCAAAACAAATATTTCCATGAATAGGAGGCGAATTTGAGATGTTATCAGGCATGGAATGGTATTGGTGGCTTCTAATCATAATCATATTGGTCGTCATAATTCCCTTAAAGGTAAAATGGGTAAAATGGTGGAGCCGCCGCCAGCAGGAGAAACAGAATAACCGGCGTGGGAAATGGGGTGATGAAGATGATTAATGTAAAGGACCTGACATTTTCCTACAAAAAGGGTAAACAGGCGTTGCACGGTCTTAATTTTACTGTAAACGACGGAGAGATTTTTGGGTTCCTGGGTCCGAACGGCTCCGGGAAATCCACCACCCAGAAGATTCTTACCGGAATACTGAAAGGGCATGGCGGCGAAGTGTCTTTGTTCGGGCAGGATATTGCCGGAGTACATACTCAGGAATTTTTCCAAAAAATTGGCGTCTTGTTTGAATTCCCATATCTGTATGCGAACCTAAGCGCAGTGGATAATCTGAATTATTTTTCTTCATTTTATCCCCGAAATCAGCTCCGCAATGTGGATGAATTACTGGATGAACTGGAATTTAAGAAAGATTTCCTCAAAAAGCCCGTATCCTCTTACTCAAAGGGGATGCGGCAGAGAGTAAGCATGGCGAGGGCGCTTTTAAGCAATCCAAAACTGCTCTTTCTGGACGAACCCACCAGCGGGCTCGACCCTTCCGGAGCAGTCCTGTTCCGCAGAATCATTGAGGAAGAGCGAAAGAAAGGGACGACCGTATTTCTGACGACCCATAATATGCAGGATGCCGACCTTCTTTGCGACCGGGTGGCATTCATAGCGGGCGGAAATATCGTTGCGCTGGATACGCCAGGACATCTGAAAGAACAAAACAGCAGCCAGAGTATTTTGGTCAGTTATCTATACCGGGGAAAACGGAAAGAGCGGACGATGGAGCTTTCGGAGATGGAAGGGGGCGTTCGGTTCCCCCATGACGAAATCCTGAGTATTCATTCGGGGGAGCCGACACTGGAGGATGTGTTCATCCAATATACAGGAAGGGGGCTGTCTGAATGAAAGGGTTTCGCGCTCTGCTGAAAAAAGATGTCTGGCTCATGGCGGCTGGGAAATTTTTCCCCATGTCGCTGGTATTTTTAATTCTCTACACTTTATATGTCAATTTCGGGTACGTCAGATTTATGGAAGAACCGATATACCAAGTATATCTGTACGACCCTCAAGGAACGCAAGGGGATGCTTCCCGGCTTTTGCATCGGGTGGATTCTTTGGAAGAAATGGACGCGGCTCTTCTACATGACGCAAATGCTGTCGGCATTGACGCAAGTACCGGGGAAGCACAGCTTATATTATATGGACGAACAGAAGAAATTGACCGCCACCGGGCTGATTATGCCCTTTCCCTTCTTGAACCGTCAGGAAGCGAGCGTGCCAAGGTCATCGGTTCCAATACGCCGGAGCAGAAAGCCAGGAAAGAGATTACCTGTGAATTGCTGTTTTTTGAGATTGCAGCCGTTGGGTTTCTGGGGATTGCCGCGATATTGTTCAAGGAAAAGAGTATGGGAGTCATCCGTGTCCATGCCGTCCTTCCCATACAGAAAAATTTGTTTTTATTGTCCAAGCTTTTGTTGTTCCTATTGTGTGATTTGATATTTGCCCTGTTGCTTACATTGCTGGGGGTAGGGGTTAGGGATGCGGTATCTCTATTGCCGCAAGTTTTGCTTCAGACGGCGCTTTTGTCCCTTATCATGGCGTTGACCGGGCTGGTATGCGCCCTGCTTTTGAAAGACTTCCGACAGTTTACCCTTGCGTATCTGGTGATTGCGATTTTTGCGGCAACGCCTGTGTTCTTAGTGGCAAATACAGCGGTAAAATTGGATTGGATTCGCTTTCATCCCTTCTATCACATTTACATGGGATTAAAAAATGCATATTTTGAAATGCAGGAAGCAAATATTGGTTACTATCTGGGGTGCCTGGCCGGGATTGCGGTCTTGTTTGCCGCAGCGCGATACATGTTCGGTAAGGAAATGAGAAGGGAGGGGTAGTATGAAGGGTCTGCGTTATCAATTAAAAAGTGTGCTTCATGATAAGTTCTGTCTCATGACCTTTTTGCTGCCTGTGATTGTAGCGGCTGCGCTTGGTCTTGCCGGACAGATTGATTTTTCATCGCTGGGAGGAACGCTTTCTTTTGGCGTGTTGGAGGAGGGGATTTTATCCCATACTGCCGCATGGCTAAATCGCTACGGAACGGTTATGGTCTATCGGACGCCGGAGGAACTGGCGGATGCGGTGAAGGAGCCGTCAACGAACCTGATTGGCGTAGAGACAGCGGGGAATGGTATCAGGACGATGGTGTCCGGAGATGAGCTTGAGATATACCGAAGGACTGCCGACACGCTGCCTGTGCTTTATGAAAGGAGAAATCAGGCGGCAGAGGCGAAGGTTCAGATTTTGGAGCGTCCCGGCGTGATGGCGGGGCTTGGGGATATGTTTGCGGCAGCCATATTGATTGTGGCTATGTTTATGGGATGTACGTTTAACGCTATGAACATGATTTCCGAAAAGGAGGACGGCGTGGCTTTTGTCAACGAGATTTTGCCTATGACCCGCAGACAGTATATCGTGCAGAAAATCAGTGTGGGATTTATCTTCGGATGTCTGTCGGCAGTTCTTACGGCTTGTATTTGTTTCCGGTTTTCCTGGAAAAATATGTTCCTAATGCTGGCATTGATTGTTCTCTCGGTGTTTGTCTCGGCGCTGGTGGGGATGTTGATTGGCGGGGCGTCGGAGGGACTGATGACAGGTATGATCGATATTAAGGTGGTAATGCTGCTGTTCATGGCTGTGCCGATTTTGGACTTTATCTTGGGAATCAGCCAGCCGGTTCTGTCGGCAGTCTGTTATCTTGTCCCTTCTCAGGCGACGTTTGAGGGGATTCTGGACTTATCGGCAGGCGGCGGGGCAAAAGCGGTGAAAGATATAGGGATTCTTGCCGGGCATTGTGTGGGGTGGTCTTTCCTCTACATGTGGGTATCCGGGCGGCGCAGTCAATACCATAAAAGAGCAATTTAAAAGGACTGCATATTGGGAGGAGTGCAGTCCTGAGGAAAAAGTTATGAAAAAGAATTTTGTTGTTCGTGTTATCGAACAATTACAGTATAATCGGAAACTGTGATAAAAGTATGTTAAAAATAAGAATTAATTGTAAACAAATCGAAAACGAAATTTGAAGTATCAAACGGTCGTGAACAAATCAATGGATTGTCCGGTCATGACCGGAGGCGCATCGCACAGCAGGTAAACGATTGCCTTTGCCACATCAGCCGCGCTGCCCATCTTTACATTGTCCTGCCCGACGGAATGGTTGTACACCCGCTGACCCGGCGTGTCTACGATTCCAGGCGATACGGCGTTGACCTGAATACCGTATTCCTGCGTCTGGATGGCGGCGGTCTTGGTCATGGTAATGATGGCGCCCTTAGCTACGGCATATGCGCCCATCTGAGAGGCAATCCGTCCCATGCGGGAGGAAACGCTGACGACTTTCCCGCCTTTTTGGGAAATCATGACCGGAAGCACATGCTTCATGCATAAAAATGGGATACGGACATTGGTCTTAATAATCTGATCCCACTGTTCTTCCGACCACTCCCAGAGCTTGATTGCCTGATGTTCGATATTTTTGTAGACCTCAGACGGGTATCCGCCTGCATTGTTCACAAGAATATCTATTTTTCCATACTTTTCTATTACCTCATCGACCATTGCCTGTACTTCCGTACCTATGGTAAGGTCATGGGAAAAGGCGGCGGCAGAACCACCCCTATCTTCAATCATTTTTACCGTCTCATTAAGGTCTGCCTGGGTTCTGGCAACGGCTGCGACTGCCGCGCCCTCTGCGGCGACGGCAAGCGCAGCCTCCCGTCCGATTCCCTTGCCGGCGCCGGTTATAATTGCAATTTTTCCTTCTAATTTCAAGATAGATACCTCCGGATAGATTATATATTTTTACCGTTTTGACCGAAAAATTCCAGTGTTGTAGGATGGATATAACTGTCTCCGATATCATGGAGCAGAATCACGTTCAGTTTATTGTTCAGATTCTTTTTATCTACGGCAATCCCATGAGTCAGTTTTGCCAGAGGAAGCCCGCATTCACAAGGCAGTCCATAAGTCTGTAACAGCCTGCGGATGCGTTGGGCAGTTCCGTCTGCGGTAAGCCCTGAGTCTTCGGAAAGCCTTGTAATCTGATACATACCGATTGCCACTGCTTCTCCATGGCTTTCCCGCTCATAATGGTAATACTGCTCAATGGTATGTCCCAGGGTATGCCCGAAATTCAGGAGCATCCGCTCTCCTGTGTCGAACTGGTCATGTTCGACCACCACGCGCTTGATATCCACGCATTTTTGGATGATGGCAGGCAGTTCTTCTTTAAGCTCTGAGAAGGAACTGTGGGATTCCAGTGCCTGGAACAGCCCGGCATCCTTGATGCAGCCATATTTAATGACTTCGCCCATGCCGTCATTGATGAAACGCAAGTCCAGAGTGTCCAGTACCATAGGGTCTATCAACACCAGTTTCGGCTGGTAAAATGCGCCTACCAGATTCTTCCCTTCCGGCAGGTCTACCGCCACCTTGCCGCCGACGGATGAGTCTACTTGGGCGAGCAGCGAGGTAGGTATCTGGACAAATTTTACGCCCCTTAAAAAACTGGATGCGGCAAAACCAGCTAAATCACCGATTACGCCGCCGCCAAGTGCAACGATTAGGTCGCTTCTTGTAATCTTTGCCGAAAGCAATGCGGCATAGATGCTGGGAAGCGACTGAAAACTTTTGGTCGCTTCCCCATGGGGAAGTACAAGGCGGCTTACGTCATAGTCTGCGGATAGTTGTTCCGTAAGCTGCTGCCCGTAACGGGGGTAAACATTGTCGTCCGAGATGATCATGATCTTCCTGCCGGAAAATGTTTCGCCTATCAGTGGTGCTGCACGTTTCAGCAGGTCATTTTCGATATAAATGGGATAGCTGTCTTTTCCTAAATTTACGGTTAGTTTCATAGGCTGCTCCTAAATGTTCTTGCCGATTACTTTGGCAATCTGAGTGATTTCTTTGATTAAAGTGCCGTATTTATCTGGTTTTAGCGACTGGGCGCCGTCACATAAGGCGCACTCAGGGTTGTTATGTACTTCAATCATAAGTCCGTCTGCCCCGGCTGCGACGGAAGCCTTTGCCATTGGCTCTACCAGCCACCATTTGCCGCCTGCATGGCTCGGGTCTATAATGATTGGCAGGTGGGTGAGCTTGCGTACAACGGGAATGCTCTGGAGATCCAATGTATTTCTTGTGTAGGATTCAAATGTACGGACGCCCCGCTCACAGAGGATGACATTTTCATTGCCGGAAGCCATGATGTACTCTGCGGACATAATCCATTCTTCGTAGGTCGCGTTCAGCCCTCTCTTGAGGAGGATGGGGCGGTCTAACTGTCCCAGTTGTTTCAGGAGGTCAAAGTTCTGCATGTTACGCGCACCGATTTGGATTAAGTCTACTTTTTCATTAAAAATGTCTAGATAGTCCGGCGACATTAATTCTGTGACGATGGGAAGCCCGGTTTCTTTTTTTACTGCGCATAAGATGTCAAGGCCTTCCAAGCCTAAGCCTTGGAAGGAGTAGGGGCTGGTTCTTGGCTTGAATGCGCCGCCTCTCAGCAGGTTAGCTCCGCTTGCCTTGACTGCGTTTGCAATTTCAAGCACCTGTTCAAAGGATTCGACGGAGCAGGGACCGGCAATCATTGCAAGGTTTCCGCAGCCTACCTTGACGCCGGAGACATCGACGGAAGAATCCTCAGGGTGGAAGGCCCGGTTCACCAGTTTATAGGGTTCCTGGACGTGCATGACCTTTTCGACGGCAGAGTCCACTTCAAAGAGTTTGGAATCAATTCTTGTGGTATCCCCGATACACCCAATGATGGTCATGTCGGAACCTTCTACAATATGGGTGTCCAATCCCCTTCTTTTAACCATCTGCTCCACCCGGACAAGGTCTTGGTGGGTGGAACGAGGTTTTAGCACAATAATCATAATCTGTAATCCTCCATGTGTAAAATAATTGTCAGAATATTTATACTGTAAAATTTTAGCTGTTTAAAGTGTGAAACTAAAACTAAATTTTATACTACCGCATCAAAATCTGGTTGTCAACACTTTTTCCGCATTTTTTAAGAATATATACCCAAAGGGCATTCCGTAATACATGCCCCTTGCGGGGCGGGTGGACTTTGTCCAGTAAGGTATGCTATAATAAAAAACATAGAGAGGAAGGATGTATATGGTAAGAGTATGGCTCGCAGATATTACGCCCTTAATGGAGGAGAGCGTATATCGGCAGTATTATCAGGAATTGCCGGGCTGGCGCAGGAAAAAAGCAGACAAGTACTGCTTTGCGAAGGGCAGGGCGGAGAGCGCAGGGGTATGGAGCCTCTGGAGACGGGTGAGGGCACAGTACGCACTTGGGGAAGACGCTGTGTTCAATTTGTCCCACTCGGGAGGTTATGCGCTCTGTGCGTTCAGCGACCAGCCGGAGGTTAAGGTGGGGTGTGACCTGGAAGAGATTAAAGAATTCCGGCAGCCTGTGGCGAAACGTTTTTTCTGCCAGAGTGAGTATGAGCATATTATGAGGAAGGAGGGAGAAGAACGGGTACGCATGTTCTATCGGTACTGGGTATTGAAGGAGAGCTTTATGAAGGCGACCAGACAGGGGATGGCGATGGACATGCGTTCCTTTGAGATTGGGTGGGATCAGGGAGATGAGCCTGTGCTGCTGCAAAGACCCGAGGAGTACCCGGAGGATTATATTTATAAAGAGTATGCAAAAGAGGCAGTCAACGCCAGGATTGCGGTCTGTACGACGGATCAGGAGATTGACAGCCGGCTTCATGTCCTGCGGTTATAGATAAAAGGCAAATACAGTGTTGGAAAAGCGGCAGGAGGCGTCGTATGAAAGGAAAGCAGTTGGAAACAAGGTGGGGGAAGCGGATTGACCGGGAACATGTTCTTATGGAATATCCGCGGCCGCTCCTTCAAAGAGAGAGTTATGTGAACCTAAATGGTTATTGGGATTATGGGATTACGGGGGAGGGGGAAGAACTACGGAAGTATGACGGGCGTATTTTGGTGCCCTTTTCCCCGGAGGCTCCTCTTTCGGGGGTGGGGAGACAGTTAAAGCCCCAGGAAACATTATGGTATCACAGGGCGTTGCCGGACGAGGTATGTCCTGTGGGCAAAATGCGGTGGATTCTGCATTTTGGCGCAGTGGATCAGTATGCTGTGGTGTCTGTCAACGGGAGAGCAGCCAAACGACATCTTGGCGGTTATCTGCCGTTTTCGGTGGATGTAACGGATTTTTTGAAGGAAACGGGGAATGAACTGACGGTACAGGTCAGGGACTACAGCGATGCGTTCTATTACAGCCGGGGAAAACAGAAATTAAAAAGAGGAGGCATGTTCTATACGGCGCAGAGCGGTATTTGGCAGACGGTCTGGATGGAGCTGGTGCCCGATGTATATATTGGAGAGCTTAGAGTGACGCCGTTGTATGATGAGTCGGCATTTTGCGTCAGGGTGGGTCTTGCGGGGACATGGAAGGCATCAAGGCAGCAGGATGGCAGCGGAATCAAACCAGAGGTGTCAAGACAAATTGTAATTACATTGTCGTCCGGAGAAATGCAGCCGATACAGATAGAAGGGCATGCGGGGGAGGATGTCCGGGTTCCGGTGCCGGATATGCATAGCTGGAGCCCGGAGGATCCATTTCTCTATGATATTGAGATTCAAGCCGGCGAAGATTTGGTAAGAAGTTATGCTGCTATGCGCAAGGTCAGTGTGGAGAAGGATGCAAAGGGCATCCCGAGGATATTTTTGAATAACAGCCCTTATTTCCAGCGCGGGGTGCTGGACCAGGGGTACTGGCCGGAGGGATTATATACTCCGCCCTGTGACGAGGCGATGGTTTCTGATATCCGCAGGATGAAGGAGCTTGGGTTTAATATGCTGAGGAAGCATGTGAAAATTGAACCCCAGCGTTGGTATTATCACTGTGACAGGATTGGGATGCTGGTGTGGCAGGACATGGTGAACGGGGGCAGGAGTTACCAGTCATGGTATGTGACATATCTGGCTACTGCTATGGAATATTTTCATCTGCGGATGCATGATTGTGCACTGTGGCTTCTTGGGAGAAAGGACGAGAAGGGGAGGCGGCAGTTCGTAGCGGAGATGCGCGAGACGATTCGGGTCTTGTATGGCCATCCGTCTATTGTGACATGGGTGATTTTCAATGAAGGATGGGGTCAGTTCCATGGGGAAACAGTGACGCAGATCGCGAGGGAATCGGACGGAACAAGGCTGATTGACCAGGCGAGCGGCTGGTTTGACCAAGGGGGAGGGGATATCAGGAGTATCCATGATTATTTCTTTCCATTGTATGTAAAGGCTGAGAGGCGAGCGACGGCGCTTACGGAGTTTGGAGGGTATTCTCTGTGTGTCCCGGGGCATCATATGTTCCGGAAGGTCTACGGGTATCGGATTTACCGGAAGAAATCTGAGTTGACCGCAGGATACCGGGAGTGGATAGAACGGGAAGTCCTTCCGAATATCCCAAGAGGCTTATCGGCTACTGTGTATACGCAGCTGTCGGATGTGGAGGAAGAGACGAACGGGATTCTGACGTATGACCGGGAGGTATTAAAATTAGAGGCGGAGACGGTACGGGAATTGAATGAGAAGATGAGGCTCTGACAGCCTTTCTGATAACCGGCAGGGCTGCTGCGCTAAGGTGAAATGAATTGCCTTGGGACGGCAGCCCTGTCGATGTCATGTCTAAACAACTGCCTCGACCAACAGCTTGTCTTCTAATATAATTTGCCGTATTCCCGTCTGTTTGCTCTTATTAAAATTAAAACTAAGCATATATCCCTTTTTCAGATGATAGTATTCCAGATATTCCAACAGTTGTTGTTCGCCCCGTCGGTTATATTCTTGTCCATGCCAGATTTTTACTTCGATAATGCTTTGAAGCTTTCCATTTCTGCGGCTGTGAACATTTTGCTGTCAGTTTCATTTTCGGAGATTAGAAGATTGTATAGTTTCATTTCAAAAATTCTATTGGAAATGCTGACAATTCCTTTCTCTTCTTTTAGGAAACCAAACATTTTTCCGATTTGGATGCGATGGTTCTCCGCTTCATAGGCAAATTTTCTCCCATGGAATAAAATGTGGTATATCATTTCTTTTAATTCCGGATATTCTGAGAGTTTTTTGCTTAAATCGTCAAATAATGTGTTAGGAGTCTTCAAAAGTTCCCGGACTGCGTACTGAAACCCTTCTTTACTCCATCCTTCCGGGGAATTCTGCTCCATAATCTGGCACAGTCTGGAAATCAGAAACGGATAACCGGCAGTGTAATCATAGAGAATATTACTAAGCCATAAAATATCGAGACCCCTATTCCAGTCTTTTTCATAAGCTCTTAACATGGAGGTATTATTTTAAGTCCTCAATATCAAAACTTTCTGTTTTCAAGTCGCAATAATGCCTTCCTTTTACTGCCGTAAATTTTAATACGCAATAATCCGGGTCAGCGACGCCTTGCCTGTAATACATGGTGTCTCCGGTTTGCCAGATTTCTTTTTTTATCTCAGTATCCTGCAATACTTCCATTGTGCCAATCAGCATAATCCCTTCATATTTAAATCGTCCTCTGCTATAAAAATAAATGCTTGCCTTTGGATTTTTCATGAATTGCTGCGCGCGCATGGAAGAGGTATTTGTTGAAAAATAAAAACAATTACCGTCTATCTTGCGTGGTGTGAACATTGCTTTCACATTTGGAAATCCTTCTTCGTCTACGGAAGCAATAAAAGCTGTTTTTTGTTTTTGGATAAATTCAATGATGTGTTCTCGTGTTTTCAAAAGAAAGCCCTCCTTTTTCTGATTATTTGTTAATATGTAAATTTTCGGTCAACGTTTCAAGTATCCTTGCAAGATACTGTTCAAATTGTCTCTGTTCCTCTTCCGAAAAACCTTGATAAAACAGAAGGTTCATTTGCTGTGACACCATCTCATATTTTTCCTGTAGAGATTTGGCGTAGTCGGTAAGCGAAACGATGGCCTGCCGGCGGTTTTGGGGATTTGTGGTTCTTTCTACAATTCCTTTATTGACCATTCCGTTTATCACTACAGATACCGTATTCTTGGCAAGGGAAGTTTTCTCGCTGATTTCGCTGATTGTTAGCTTGTCTGTTTTCCATAAGATAAACAGGATTCTCCCCTGCCCGCCGCTCAATTCAATACCGTTTTCAAGTAACAGCCGTTCAAAAATCCTGTCTTGAAGCTGTTTGATTTGTGTAATATAAAATCCGCCTTTTGTTTCCAATGAACCACCTCGTATCTTGTTGGAATATTTCTATATAGAACTGTTTGGATTATACCATGATTTTTGTTGAAATGCAACCATGAAGATTCTTATGATTTTCCTTTGTCAATCTTTATTCATCCATGCTATAATATATGGACAGTAAATTCGGAAGTATAAAGTCAGGAAAGTGGAGGGATTCATATGTTGTTGAAATATATCGTAAAAAATTACAAGTCAATTGCTCACTCGATAGAATATAGTATGTTTCCAACAGAAGATAACCTTGAAAGCAAATACTTTATTCCCCTGCCCACTGTTCAGGGGACTTGGAAGATATTACGCCGCGGCGCCTTATTAGGCCCCAATGCATCCGGTAAATCAAATTTTATTCAATCTTTAGATTTTGCAAGGGACTATATTGTCGAAGCGCAGAAGAGTGGGAATAAAACAGGAGTTCCACAATTTAAAGGTGAATTTTGTCTGCATACAAAATTAACAAGAACATTTATTAATGATTTTATTGCAAAAGAACATAAAAATCAGTTAATCTTCACTGCTCATGATATTAATCTGATTAGTTTAGAAGATTTAGCTCAAGATGAAATATGGTTTTTAGAAAAAAATAAACTGGGAGAAAGTTATTTGAAACCATTTTCGGATTATACGATACCCTCTGATATGGTGGACGGATATTCAAACGTTAAAAGTTACTTAGCAGGACGGTTTGGGGCTGTTCCTGTAATTAAAGGGGGATTTGATAAATGAAGTTATCGACCAGAACACCGATGATACCATGCCCAAAACGGGAGAAACGTCCTCGTAGCTCAAAAATCATATTTTTTTCTTGTGAAGGTTCTATAACAGAGGAAGAATATTTTCAAATTTTATCAGAAAAAGTATTTTCGGACATTTCAAGTCAAATATGTCTTGTATCTGCTAGAAAAGATTTTTTGAAAATTCCCCGGTCAGAACGGACACAGGCACAATGGAATGAGCAAAATAAATCGAGTCCTCAATATGTTCTAGAAAGGCTGGAGACATTCAAAAAAGAAAACGACCATATATATGAGTTTGATAAGCATTTGGAGGATGAATTTTGGATTGTTATTGGTGTGGATGACCATATTGCGTCCAATAAAATTATTGAATTCAAAACAGTTCTTCGGCAGTGTGCGGCAAAAGGGGTACGATATGCCGTTACCAATCCGTTTTTTGAATTATTACCATTGGATAGGAAATAGACTAATTATTATATAGCAAGCCGGAAAGTTATTGCTCATGTTTGATTCCGGCTTGCTATTTGACCGGGCTTGTCAGCTCTCTTGTTCGGGTACTGCCGTATCCTCCGTGCCGCTCTCTTCCTCCGGCGTTTTTTCCTTATCTTCTTCAATCTCTTCCGCAATCTCTGCCATCCTAGAACCGATATCGGATGCAAGTAAGGCGGATTTCTTTTTCAGTTCAGACAGTTCTTCCTTCTTGAAATCGGAATCGATTAACCGCCCGGTGTCAAGGGAAATCTCGGACTCCAGAATCGTAATCCTGCGATCTACCTTCGTCTTGACCGAATCCAGCATATCAACATTCTGTACGTCGCCGGACAAAGTCACGATATCAGTCATGCGTTCGTTCTCCAGTTCTTCCTTTGTCTTAGGGGTATCGTCGGCGTTCTCCTTGTCTTCTTTCTTTTCGAGCTCCCTGGCCATCGCCTGTGTAATCTGTACATCGATATTCTCAAGCTGCTCGTCGTAGGCTTCTAATTGTGTCTTGATAGTCTCCATAGAAGCCCCTTTCTCGATTGTAGAGGCAATCAGAGAATTTTTGCGGTCGGTAATCTCCATCTTCTGCTTCATAAGGTTGTTAATCATATTCGCGCCTTTTCCTCTTGAAGACAGAGTAAATGTATCGCGCCGTTCTTCCTCAGAGGATTCTGCCTTACCGCCAACCTTGTTGGCTGCGCTTCGGTTTATCTGATATGATTGAAAAAGATTGTTAATCTGTAATGTTGGTGAAAAATTTAATCGCATGTGAAAATCCTCCTTATACAAATATATCGGAAGAACAGGAAGAAACTTTAAGAGTGTTGGGAAGTTTTATTGACTGGATTTTAAGTATTTGTTAGAATAAGCAAAGGGAAAAGTTTTGGTTTACCTGACAACAAAAGAGTTTACAATAGATTGGCAAAAGTCTGGTTCGTTAAGGAGGACGAGGAATGCAGGATTTAACGTTTGGAGAGCAGGTCAAGATTATCTTGAGCCGTAAGGATATGACGATTAAGGAACTCGCAAGGAAGGTAGAGGCGCGTACCGGGAAGAAGATGTCCCGCCAGAATCTGACACAGAGGCTTGGGCGGGATAATTTTCAGGAGCGGGATATGCGGATGATTGCAGAAATTCTGGGGTGTCCGTTTCAGTTGAATATTCTGGATGAAAGAACGATAACAGAGAGCGAGACGCAGACAGGGCAGAGTGCAGGGACAGAGGCTTTCGCGGCAAGTGGGGCGGGGCAGTCTGAGGGAAAAGACTTGGCGGAACCGAAAGAGGCGGCGGCAGAAAAGGAGGTATCCGACAAGGCGGCGTCTGGCGAAGGCGGAGAAAAAGAGCAGCCGGAAGGAAAAGTGAAACCAAAAGAGTCCCACGTCCAGACACATGAGAGGGACATAACTATTGGGGAATTGGTGGATATCCATGAGGAACTGGATGCGTTGATGCAGAAGGCGGCAGGAGAAGCCAAAGCGGAGAAAGAGTTTGCGGGGAATGGCAAAGCGCCGGCTGTAGAGCGGGATATCAGGGACATCCCGAAAGAAGGGGATGAACATGGAAATTCGGCACATGATCCGGACGAGCATCCGCAAGGGAATGAGGCGGGGCATAACGAGGTGCATCCGCAGGAAAGCAGAGAGGGACATTTGGAAGGATATTCACAAGGAAGTGTTGCAAGCCATGTAGGAGAGCACCCACAAGACAATGAAGCGGGACATTTGGAAGGACGCCCGCAAGGAAGTGTTGCAAGCCATATAGGGGAGCGTTCCCAGGAAAGTAAGACGGGATACATAAAGGAAACCGGGCAGGAAAGCAAGGAAGGACATTTAGGAGAAACCGGGCAGGAAAGCAAGGAAGGACATTTAGGAGAACATGTACAGGGAAGCCAAGCCGGTCTTTCAGAAGGGAATCCTCAGGGAAGAGGAGCTGACTATCCGGATGAGAAGGTAAGGATAAAGGGGGCTGGTGAATCAGACGGGCAGTTATATGCTGGTGTGCAGGAACAATCGGAAGAATATGGAGGCAGGACACAGGCAATCTTTCCGGAAAGCCATGGCGAACGGGTGTATACGGGATATTCGGAAGATTATGGAGAAGGGAATAGAGCGGAATATCTAGGCGAGCCGGAAAGCGGGCATGTAGAAGAATTGCTGCAAGAGATAGAATCTTTGGAAAAGACAGAGAAAAAGGAGCCGGTGCAGGAAGAAAAGCCCCATGGCTGGAGGGCGTATCTAAAGCAGCGGTTCAAGAAACTTGGAAGAGAGCAGTCCCGGACAGAGAAGGAAACTGCTGATAGCGGAAGAGAACCAGGCGTTGGCGGGCAAGGCCAAAGAGAGTCACAGGATGGAGCGTTGAAGAACGGGTATCTGAAGGAAAATGATCCAGAAGGCGGCCAAATGGAAGGCGGCAGAATATACGGAGAAAGCTACTCCGGCGGTGAATATATAGAAGGCGGATATGAGAGAAGCCATTTTTCAGGAGAATTTTCAGTTGAATCCTATGGAGAAGACGGTCTGGAAAGTGAATATTCTGCAAGAGCGTATGTTGGCGGGTATTCGGAAAATGGATATTCAGAAAACCAATATTCAGGCGATAGATATGAGGAAGAATATCTAAATGTCGGTTATCCGGAGGAAATGGTTCAGGAAGAGGAGCTTCAGGAGGACGAGGAAGACAAAGGAGACATGAATCCATATACCGGAAAGGAATATGAAACCAACAGCGTGCGGATGCATCCGTCCCGGATTGGCTATGTGCAGGTTTACGACCGGGCGAACCATCAGTGGACAGACATGACAGAGTGGGCGTTCTTGGGATATCAGGAGCGCAAGAAACAGCTTTTAGGGAAGGATTACGACCCGCCAATCTATCTGGATTAGGAGAGATACCGTGAATTGGGAACAATTATTGTCAACAAAGAGAAAACGTAAGAACCGTAGGCATCGGGACGGGCAGAACGTAGATTTGCGAAGCGAATTTGAGAAGGACTACCACCGTATCATCGGCAGTGCGTCATTTCGGCGTTTGCAGGATAAGACGCAGGTGTTTCCGCTGGACCGCAGTGATTTTATAAGGACGCGGCTTACCCACTCCATGGAAGTGTCTTCTTTTGCAAAATCCTTGGGGCAGAATATAGGGGAAAATATTTTGGTGCATAAGAAAGATAATAGTTTCACCCCGCAGATGAAGGAGGATATCTGCAATATTCTGCAGTGTGCGGGATTGATTCATGATATCGGTAATCCGCCTTTCGGTCATTTTGGGGAGGACGCTATCCGGGATTGGTTCCGGAGGAATCTTCCTGTCATGGAGTATCATGGGAAAACTATTGACCATGTGCTTACGCCGCAGATGCGGGAGGATTTCTATCATTTTGAGGGAAATGCCCAGGCATTGCGGCTGGTCAGCAAGTTACATTTTCTTGTAGACGAAAATGGAATGAACCTTACTTATGCATTGCTTTCAACAATCATGAAGTACCCGGTGGCGTCTATTGGCATTGATGAATTTTCCGGTAATATTAAAGACAAGAAAATGGGATACTATTATGCTGACAAAGATATTTTTGAAGAAATATCGCGAGAGACCGGAACGAACGGGAAACGGCATCCGTTGACTTTTATTCTGGAAGCGGCGGACGATATTGCATACAAGACGGCGGATATTGAGGATGCATTTGTGAAGGGATTTTTAAGTTACCATAAGCTTTTAGAAGAGATGGTAAGGCTTGAGGAGGCATATCCCGGCGACGTCATGGCAGATTTTAGGCCGGCAGAGAAGCTTCGGGCGTTGTACCTTTCCGGAAAGGAGAAGCAGGTGGATGAGCCGGAAGAATATGCGGTCAAGAACTGGATTGTGAGAGTTCAAGGATTTTTGATTGGCAGCGCAACTTACGGGTTTACCAAGAATTATCAGGCAATCATGGAGGGGCGTTACGGGCAGGATTTGTTCTACCAGACATCCGCCGCGCCGCTTATGGATTTGTTGGGAAATCTGGCGTTTCGCGAGGTATTTACGTCGGATGCCATTTACCGGATGGAGGTGGCGGAAGGAGCGATGATTGACTTTTTGATGGATATGTTCATGAATGCGGTCGTAAAATATGACGATGAGATGCAGGAAATGGATTCTGTCAGCGAGCGTATGGTTTCATTTATTTCGAGCAATTATAAGAGGGCGTACCATTATCAGGCCAAGGGTAAGCCGGAGGTGGAGAGGCTGTATTTGAGGCTGCTTTTGGCGACGGATTACATTTGCGGAATGACGGATAGTTATGCGAAACGCTTATATCAGGAATTGAAAGCAATTTTATAAGGACAAGGTATTTTTTCCTATCCTGGGGAATAGATTGTGATAAAAAGACCAGGATTGGAAGTGATGGATTGAAGCGTTTTATTCGTTATCTGTATGAATATGAACAGGGAAAAAGACTGCGTAATGTGGGATTTGTTAAAGTAGAACAGAAGGATGAGGACTGCACTCTGAGTATTCATGGCAAAGGGCTGCATATGAAGGGAGAGCGCAAACTTGATTTGTATCTGTTCTTTGATGAGGACGGCGGGTGTGCGGGGATTTGGCAGGGAACGGTGGACAATGTGGCCCCGGCCATTAATTACCGGTTGTTTTATACGAAAGAGGACGTGATTGTGCCGGAGAATTTCCAGAAAATTAACGGGATTATTCTGGAGAGTGAGACAGGGCGGAAGTATGCGGCAGTATGGAATGATACGGTGATTGACGTGGGACGTATGCGGGTGTTGAGGCCGGATAACGTACAAAAGGAAGAGATGCCTGTGGAGGATGCCGTGCCGGAAGAGGGAATTTTGGTGGAGCATGCTTTGCCGCAGGAGGAGATGCAAGAGGAAGAACCTGCGCAGGGCGAAGGAATGCAGGGGCTTAATGAGTCTGAGCAAAGCGGCGAACCAGCGGGACAGGAAAATGCTGTACTTGGAAATGAGGTTATGCCGGAGGAGACGGTCTCGGGAGGGATGTCAGCGCAGAAGGAATCAGAGCCGGGAGGGACGTCTGCAGAGGAAGAGCCAGAGCCGGAAGGGATGTCAGCGCAGGAGGAATCAGAGCCGGGAGGGACGTCTGCAGAGGAAGAGCCAGAGCCGGAAGGGATGTCGGAACAGCAAATGAATCCGATGTTTGGAAGAAGACCGGCGCGTCAAATGAACCCCGTACGGGGAGAAAATTCTATGGGCCAAATGAACCCTGTACCGGAAAGAAATCCAATGCGTCAGATGAACCCCATACAAGGAAGCAGTCCGGTGCAGAATATAGATTCAATGGGCGGAAATGCAATGCAAGGTCAGGGGAGGATGCAGGATGACATGGGCATGCGGGATATTCCGGCCATGCCAGAACATGCCATGCATGCGGGCGTACCTGTGGAGAAGACGCCTGTCAGAGAGGAGCCAATCGAACCAAGTGTAAGGGAATCAGGCGTAGAAGGGGCTGCTCAAGGAGGAGGCATGTTCCCGCAATCCGATGCAGATGTTGAATTTGGTCAGGAGATGACGGTAGAACCTATCGAGAACATTTGCGGGGATACAAGGGAGCCCATGCCCCAAGAACATTTCCGATGTACGAAGATTCAGCGAAATGACATGGCAAGACTGCCCAGATGCGAGTGGAAGTGGGCGAACAATAGTTTTCTCTTACATGGATACTATAATTACCATCATCTTGCTATCATTGATGACGGAGAAAGATACAGGCTCGGCGTGCCGGGAATCTATCACCCGCAGGAGGCAAAGGCGGCAAGCTCGTTTGGCTTTTCCGAGTTTATCCCACACAAGGATACGGATATGGATTTGACGGATGATGAGAAGAGCAGCCAGGAGCAATTTGGGTACTGGTGCAGGCCGATTAAGAGAATGTTGAGAACACAATAAGCGGCATTTCCGGCGAGACGCCGGTATGGATGGAGAACAGCATGCAGAAGGTTAATATTGATGAGAAGTACATGAAAGAGGCAATCCGGCAGGCAAAGAAAGCGTACGCAATCGGGGAGGTCCCGATTGGCTGTGTGATTGTGTATGAGGACAAAATCATAGGCCGGGGATATAACCGGCGGACAACAGATAAGAATACTTTAGCTCACGCAGAGCTGATTGCAATCCGAAAAGCGAGTAAGAAGATGGGAGACTGGCGGCTGGAGGGCTGTACGATGTATGTGACTTTGGAACCCTGTCAGATGTGTTCCGGCGCTATCGTTCAGTCCAGAATGTCGCGGGTCGTCGTGGGATGCATGAATCCTAAGGCGGGGTGTGCCGGTTCGATACTGAACCTGCTGCAGATGGAAGAGTTTAACCATCAGGCCGAGCTTGAGACAGGGGTATTGGGAGATGCATGCAGCCAGATGATGAAAACATTTTTTAAGGAATTAAGAGAATCAAAAAAGAATGGGGGCGGCTAAAAGGAGATAACTATGGCTCTTAAAAATGAAAAGCCAAAGCGGTGGAGCCTCAATCGACCTTTGATGAAATTGTTGAAAAATATGTGGGGATGTATATCGCCCACCCATTCAGAGATGGAAATGTAACACAGAGACACTTGCAGAAAACGGCGTAACAGCGGCAAACTGCTCTGTACATAAAATTTGCTAGAGAAAAACCAAAAGAGCATTTACAAGATTGTGTGTAAATGCTCTTTTGGTTTGTTAGTTATTGTCCCAGTATTGACAAAAGTGTCCCAAAGCGTTATGATTAGAGCATAGAGAAAAATGAGAAGGAGAGTACGTATCATGAAGAAAAAAAATGTGATAAGCTTAATAAAATATTATACGGAAAAGAATGATGCGGGCTTTCGGAATGAAGCTTATGAAATCGCTAAAGGATTTGATGCTTCTGGAGATTATCAGCTTTCAGAGTATATTATGTCCTTATTGTCCAATGTGAATACGTTTGTACCACAGATATCGGAGAATGCTTCTCCCTTTTTTGAAAAAATTGGTGGGAAGGAAGATATGCTGTTACTTCCGGATGTAATTACCAGTGATTTATTAGGCGTAGTAAATGCAATTGAACATCATATTGGAATTAATAAGTTTTTGTTTCAGGGGGCACCAGGAACAGGGAAGACGGAGGCAGTTAAGCAACTTGCACGAATATTGAATAGAGAAATTTTTATGGTAGACTTTTCAGCAGTGATTGATAGTAAGCTGGGACAGACACAAAAGAATTTATCCATGTTGTTCAAGGAAATAAATAGTTTCGTTCAACCGAATAAGGTAATTGTTATGTTTGATGAAATCGATGCTTTGGCTTTAGATCGAACGAATCAAAATGATCTGCGGGAAATGGGGCGGGCAACCTCTGCCATGTTGAAAGAATTTGACCGGATGAATGAAAATGTAGTTTTAGTTGCTACAACTAATCTTTATAAATACTTTGATAAAGCATTAATTAGAAGATTTGATTCAGTCATTGATTTTGATAGATATACTCAAGAAGATCTTCTTTCGATTGCAGAGAAGATGTTAGATCAATATCTTGATAAATTAAAACTGGCAAATAGAGATATCCGCTTATTCCGTAAAATAATGAAACTAATACCACATATACCGTATCCAGGGGAACTGAAAAATTTGATTAAAACGTCTGTTGCATTTAGCAATCCAAGTGATGGTATGGACTATTTTAGAAGGCTTTACTATGCAGTCTGCAATGAAAAACCAGGTGATTTAAAAAAACTTCAGAGCCAGAAATTTACAGTCAGAGAAATAGAAATATTGGTTGGGAGATCAAAAAGTAGTATTGCAAGAGATTTGAAAGAAGGTGTATTGAATGAATAACATTTTACAATTAAAAGGAAGATTTGAACAAAGACCTAATAGCTCCAAACCGGGATCGCCGAAACTTCCTAAGGGAAAAAGTGTGTATTCGTTACATCTTATTGAATTATCTGAGCAATTGAAAAGAATTTTGCAATACTGGAAAACAAATACAGATATTAGTGGAGCCTTGGTTAGCGTACACTATACACATATTGTTGCAAAGAGTAATAGATTGAAGATTTTGTTGTCTGAAAATAGTAAATCTCCTGCGGAATCTATTAGAGGAGCTAAGTTTATCTGGGAACCGGACGAGGACGGTAAAGAGATACAAAAACATATATTTACCCATTATGTTTCGCTTAAAGCGATTGAAAAAGCAATTGAAGTTTTGGGTGAAACAATATCTGTTATTGAAAAATATTTCAATGGTATTATTACTAGCGAAGAAACAGAAAAGATAGCAGAGACACCGGCGGATAGATTTAGTGAATTTTCTAAATCCAATTTTTTAAACGCTGTAGTGGATGGATTTTACGTTGAAAGTTTTGATATTGATCGAGCTACAGAAGATATAACAGAGGAGTCCATTATAACAATTTATCAGACCGGGATTGAAACGAAGAAATTGTTGTCAAAGTTTGGAATTCATATCGTTGATGAACGTATTATTGATGGCACTACATTAAGACTTAATCCGGATGAAGCGAAACTGCTATATAATCGTGCTTCGTATCTGATTGCGATGAGTGTCACTGATTTTTCTCAGCTTACGAGAGACGAGGTGTTGGAGGATAAGGCGGAGATCAGTAATGAAGAAAGCCTGATACCCCATCCGACCAACGAACCTGTAATAGGTGTTATTGATACACAATTTAATGAAAAGGTGTATTTTCATGAGTGGGTGGAATATAGAAATTTACTTGATCCGGATATTCCATTGACTGTAAAAGATTATGAGCATGGGACAGAAGTAAGTTATATCATTGTAGATGGTCCGCAAGGTAATCCGGCACTTGATGATGGGTGTGGCAGATTCCGAGTACGTCATTTTGGTGTTGCAACACATAGAGGTTTCAGTTCATTTACCATGTTAAAAATGATACGAAACATTGTTGCCTTAAACAGGGATATTAAAGTATGGAATTTATCATTGGGTTCCAAACTCGAAATCAAGCCTAATTTTATTTCTCCAGAGGCAGCAGAACTTGACCGCATACAAAGTGAGTATGACGTTATTTTTGTTGTTGCAGGGACAAATATTCCGGATGGTGAAACAAAAAAGGATATGAAAATTGGATCGCCAGCAGATTCACTGAATTCTCTGGTAGTCAATGCTGTAGACTTTAGAGGAAAATCAGCATCTTATACTAGAGTTGGTCCTGTATTATCTTTTTTTCATAAGCCTGATATCAGTTATTATGGCGGAGATGGTTCCAACTATAAGGATAAAATGGTTGTATGCCGTGATGATATGGGGGCAGCATATGTAAGCGGAACATCGTTTGCAGCGCCGTGGATTTCAAGAAAACTGGCATATTTAATTTACATTATGGGACTGAGTAGAGAAGTTGCGAAAGCATTATTGATTGATGCTGCTGCGGGATGGAATAGGAAAGATGATGTTTCACATAGTATCGGTTATGGAGTTGTTCCAAAACATATTAATGACATTATGAAATCATCGAATGATGAGATACGTTTTATTTTGACTGGTGCATCAGAGGAATATGAGACATATACATATAACCTGCCAGTACCGATTGTAGATAATGCACATCCATTTTATGCAAGAGCAACATTAGTATATTTTCCACAGTGTGCTCGTAATCAGGGTGTCGATTATACAAGCACTGAAATGGACATACACTTTGGTAGAGTTGTTGTCAAAAACAGAAAAGTTAAAATAAAACCAATAGATAATAACCAGCAATCTGAAGATAAATTTATTACTCTTTATGAAGAAGATGCAAGAAAAATGTATCGGAAATGGGATAATATCAAGCATATTAGTGAAGAGATTAAAGAAAGAAGAATACCAAGGAAAGCATATGATTCTGGTCTTTGGGGACTTAGGATTAATACTAAAGAACGCTTGCAGAGAAGAAAAGAACCACTTCAATTTGGAGTAGTTGTAACATTGAAGGAAATGAATGGTGTAAATCGTATTAATGATTTTATCAAGATGTGTATGGCGCGTGGCTGGCTGGTTTACCAATTGGATATGGAGAATCAGTTGGATGTATATGCGAAGGCAGAAGAAGATATAGTATTCGAGCAATAATGGAGAAAAGTGCATATGGAAATAAAAGGTGGTTAACTGCTCTTCAAAATGCTGAAGTATTGAATTCCAAAGCCCCCAAATGTCACAAAAGATGTCACAATAGAAGTAAAAATATTAGCATTGCTTAAAGAAAATGCTTCTATCACTACTACTGAAATGGCAAAATGATTGTTTGTTAACAAGCGCACAGTTCAGAGAGGTCTGGATGTATTGAAAGACAAGGGGATAATAGAGCGTAAAGATGGTAAACGATACGGCTATTGGATAATTTGTGAGTAGCCTTTATATTTCCATTATACCATTACCAGAAGGAAATGGAAGAAAGTCCGATAAAAGATACAGAGATTAAGATCTTGCTTGATACAAGTTATTTTGTGCATTGCGCTTCGAACGCAGATTCCCAGACGTTACCTTAACAGTTAACTCAGCCCAGGCACCCTTACGGCACCCGGAAGGTTCTGCTTAGTGCTGCTTCGTTCCCGACCTGACACGATTCACAGATTCCCGTCGCGTAAGACCCAAGCCTCATCGCCACTTATCAAGGGCAGCTCTACAAACCTGTGCCCTCTGCGCAATATCACCCCTGCTATAGCGGATTGCAGGTACAAGGTACCGCTAGCACCCCGGCTGCACAGTAACTAATTTTACTGTATCTTCTGGAAAATGTCAACGGGGTGAGGAGTAGTTTTTATTTTTCTATGTTTTTTAGCCAACTTTCTGCTAAACGTAATGCCTTTTCAATAGCCTGTTGTGCATGGTATGCGATTCCTTTTGTTGCGATTTTCCATTTTGTTCATTATAATTGAAATAGAAGATAGTGAGGAGAAACCTGTCCAATGAGAAGAAAAAGTATGAAGATTTTGCTTGTGGCGATAAACGCCAAATATATACATTCCAATCTGGCGATATATAGTCTGAAAGCCTATGCAGAAAAGTGGCTTGAAACATATTCTGGTCTAACCTCCGGGCAGGACGCGGAGATTAAACTGACAGAATATACCATTAATCAGCCGATTCCAGATATCCTAATGGATATTTACAGGAAGAAACCGGACATTCTCTGCTTTTCCTGCTATATCTGGAACATGGAGCATACCGAAGCCCTGGTCAAAGAAATCGCAAAATTGTGCCCCCATATGCCGCTCTGGTTAGGTGGGCCGGAGGTATCCTATGATGCTGTTGAAGTTTTAGGACGTCTGCCGCAAGTGAAAGGAATCATGAAGGGAGAGGGCGAGGAGACATTTGCCAAACTGTGCCAAATATATGCCCTCCAAGGACAACCTGTAATAGATGACAGCTGTCTTCGGGAAGTTCAAGGCATTTCATACAGGGATATGAAATGTGGAATACAAGACAACCCATGGCGTCAGGCAATCGAGCTTGGCACAGTTCCCTTTGTTTACCAGAACATGGAAACATTCCAGAATAAAATCATTTACTATGAGAGCAGCAGAGGATGTCCATTTTCATGCAGTTATTGCCTGTCTTCGGTAGATAAACACCTTAGATTCCGCGATATTAACCTGGTCAAACAAGAATTACAATTTTTTTTAGACCAGGGCGTATCGCAGGTAAAATTTGTGGACAGGACGTTCAACTGTAAGCATGACCATGCAATCGAAATCTGGCGTTATATTGCGGAACATGACAATGGGATTACGAATTTCCATTTCGAGGTAGCCGCAGATATTTTCAATGATGAGGAAATGGCTCTCTTAGCCGCAATGCGCCCGGGGCTTGTCCAACTGGAAATCGGGATACAGTCCACGAACCCGGATACAATCCGGGCAATCCAAAGAACAATGGATTTTGCCAAAGTAAGGAATGCCGTGGAGAAAATTCGGAAAGGCGGCAATATCCACCAGCATTTGGATTTGATTGCAGGGCTTCCCTTTGAGGGCATCGACAGCTTTGCAAAATCATTTGACGATGTATACAGCCTGAAACCGGAACAGCTTCAGCTGGGATTTCTAAAGGTACTGAAAGGCTCCGGCATGGAGAGGCAGAAAGATGCATACGGGCTGGTATACCAGAGCCGCCCGCCCTATGAGGTATTGTATACCAGATGGCTTTCCTATGAGGATGTGATACGGTTGAAAGGAATCGAAGAGATGGTGGAAGTCTACTATAACAGCAGGCAGTTCGTCCATACGTTGGAAGAGCTGGGATGGAAATACCCGTCTGCCTTCACGATGTATGACAAGCTGAATCGGTTTTATGAGGCATACGGTTACGGCGGGATTAAGCATAAGCGCTGTACGAGGTATGAGATTCTTCTGCAATACATAGGAGAAGAGCATCCGCAAGAACAGGAATATTTCCGGGAATTATTGACATATGATTACTATTTGCGTGAAAATGCAAAGACACGTCCAGAATTTGCGGGAGAGTATAAGATTTCTAAGGAAGACGTAAGGGCATTTTATGAAAAGGAAGAGACGGAACGAAAATATCTTCCGGCATATGGGGCGTATGACAGGAACCAGATGCGAAAGATGACGCATTTGGAATATTTTGAGTTAATGGGAAAATGTGTGCTGTTTGATTATAAAGAACGGAATGTGCTGAGCCAGGATGCCAGGACTTGCGAAATTTTATACGCCTTTTCTTTATAAGGTATACATTTCGTAACCCTTTGAAATATCTTGCAAAAGTCCCATAAAGAGTATAGAATATATAAAATGCCGAAAAATTAGAAAAAGAAGGTAAGAATATGAATTTTAATGATAAGAAGACAAAAAGAATCATAGCGATTGTAATTATGGTGGTAATCGTCGCCATGATTGCAACTACAATAATACCGTATTTAATGGGATAATCACTATAGGCCCTGAGATGGGGGATATTCTTGAAAATGGGGAGAAGGGCATGGAAGTAAGGACAGAAACGTGCAGGTTCGCAACTGGCAGCGGCATGTCATGGGGCTGGTCAAAAGACATAGGTATATACGCGTTAGCGGCGGCGGTCAATTCACTGGCGGCGGAAGGGATAGAGTGTGCTGGTGTGGAAGCGCAGATATTGTTTCCATCCCGCGCAGACCATTCCAATATATATGCTCTGGAAAAATCCTTCCGCAAAACCTGTTTGGAGCGGGGAATTGAGATGATTAGGACACAGGTCCAGAGCAATCCATTGGCTGCGCTGCCAGCCATTACGGTTTTGGCTTGTGGGACGGCGCATGGCGGGAGCATGCAACATTCCTGTATGGAGACAGCACATGCAGGCGACATGATTGTCCTTGTGAAATGGATTGGCATAGAAGGTATGCTGCGCATTGCCGATGAGAAGGGGGACGAGCTAAGGCAGCGGTTTGCCCCGGTTTTTATTCGGCAGATTCAGTCGAGGCACAGGGAATTATTTGCCGGAAAGGAAATTGAGATTGCAAGGCGCGCCGGCGTATCATCCGTCCGCCAGATTACCGAAGGCGGAATCCTTGCCGCGCTGTGGGACTTGGCGAAGGACACCGGCTTAGGGCTTGATTTGGACATGAAACGCATATCCGTCCTACAAGAAACCATTGAAGTCTGTGAACAGTACAGGATAAATCCCTATCAACTGACGTCGGCCGGAAGTTTCCTGATGGTCACTGCCGATGGAAAAGCGCTGACAGACGCATTGGGGGAGAACCAGATTCAGGGGTCAGTCATCGGGCGTCTCACAGCGGGAAATGACAAAATCATCCATAATGGCGAGGATGTGCGGTATCTTGACCGCCCCGCGCCAGATGAGATATATAAAATATTGATGTAGAAAACGGAGGTAAGCAAAATGGAAGAAATGAGAAAGCAGATATTAAAATATCTGGAAAAAAACAGCAGGGCAGACCTTGGGGAGCTGGCAGTCCTCCTTGATTCGGATGAAGTGTCAATCGCCAATGAGATAGCGCAGATGGAGAAAGAAAAGATTATCTGCGGATATCATACTTTAATCGACTGGGATAAAGCAGGCGAGGAGCGGGTTAACGCATTGATTGAGGTTAGCGTAAAACCCCAGCGGGACAAAGGATTTGACAAGACCGCAGAGAGAATCTGCAACTATCCAGAGGTAGCGGCAGTGTATCTCACATCTGGAGGATATGACTTGATTGTGACGGTAGAAGGTCGGACATTGATGGAAGTGTCTCGGTTCGTGTCAGGCAAGCTGTCCCCGATTGAGGATGTAATCAGTACCACCACACATTTTATATTGAAGAAATACAAAGACCATGGAACTTTGATGTTCCACAAAAATAAGTCAGAAAGGATGCCTGTGACACCATAATGAGAGAGCCATTATCTAAAAAAATCGTAGAAATCGAACCGTCAGGAATCCGCAAATTCTTCGACATGGTCAGTGAGATGCCGGACGCTATCTCTCTGGGGGTCGGGGAGCCGGATTTCGATACGCCTTGGAGGATACGGGAGGAAGGTATCTATTCCCTTGAGAGAGGGCGGACGTTCTATACATCCAATGCGGGACTGAAGGAATTAAAAGAAGAAATCAGCAAATATTTACAGCGGAAGATGCAGGTCAGCTATGACCCGGCAAGCGAGATTATCGTGACGGTAGGCGGGAGCGAGGGCATCGACATCGCTCTTCGCGCCATGCTGGATCCGGGGGATGAAGTGCTGATTCCCCAGCCCTGCTATGTCTCCTACCTGCCTTGTACGACACTGGCAAATGGAGTCCCGGTGGTCGTTTCGCTGAAACAGGAAAATGAATTTAAACTGACGGCAGAGGAACTTGAGGCGGCGATTACGCCTAAGACCAAGATTCTTGTCCTGCCGTACCCCAACAATCCTACCGGGGCAATTATGACGAAGGAGGATTTAGAGCCGATTGCGGAGGTGGTGAAGAAGCATGATCTGTACGTACTGTCGGATGAGATTTATTCGGAGCTGACTTACAAATATGACCATGTGTCCATCGCTTCTCTGCCGGGAATGCGGGAGCGGACCTTGGTGATCAATGGATTTTCCAAGGGATTTGCCATGACAGGATGGCGGCTTGGGTATATCTGCGCCCAGAAACGGATCGCAGAGCAGATGCTCAAGATCCATCAGTTCGCAATCATGTGCGCGCCCACGAACAGTCAGTATGCGGCAATCGAAGGACTTAGGAACTGCGAGGATGAGGTACAGGAAATGCGGACTGCGTATAACCAGAGAAGGCGGTTCTTGCTCCATGAATTTAAGAAAATGAATCTGGACTGCTTCGAGCCGTTCGGAGCCTTCTACGTATTTCCATGCATTAAGGAATTTGGTATGACATCGGAAGAATTTGCCACAAGGCTTTTGGATGAGGAGAAGGTAGCCGCTGTGCCGGGGACGGCGTTCGGGGCGTGCGGGGAAGGATTTCTTCGGGTGTCTTACGCGTATTCTCTGGATGACTTGCGGGAAGCGATCGCCCGTCTCGGCAGGTTCGTTGAGCGGTTACGGTCGCAGGGATAGAGCGCACTAGACAGGAAAGTTGTAAGAAGCATATGGCAGATGATGCATTTGAAAATACATCTGCCGGGAAATATCCGGGAGGGATTATGCTGAATATCGTGTTGCATGAGCCGGAGATACCGGCGAATACAGGGAATATCGGAAGGACTTGTGTAGCCGCGAACGTGCGGCTGCACCTGATTGAACCGTTGGGATTTCGTTTGAACGAAAAGAACCTGAAACGTGCCGGGATGGACTACTGGGAGAAACTGGATGTGACGACTTACATTAATTATGAAGATTTTCTGGAACGCAATCCCAGGGCGAAAATCTATATGGCTACCACGAAGGCGCCAAAAATTTATACAGAAGTCCGTTATGAGCCGGACTGCTATATCATGTTCGGTAAGGAAAGCGCAGGAATACCGGAAGAAATTCTGGTGAATCATAAAGAGGACTGTATCCGCATACCCATGTTAGGGGACGTTCGTTCCCTGAACCTTGGCAATTCTGTGGCGGTCATACTGTACGAGGCGCTCAGGCAGAATGGATTTGCGGGCATGGAGCTTGCGGGAGAGCTTCATGAGCTGACATGGAACTGACAGTTAATTTGGCTAGTATTGTGAGAAAATAGATAAAAGATTTTTCTTTTATGGTCTATATATGGAAAAATGACCAGAAAAAGCCATAATATTGTGGACTTTTGGAAAATATTATATTATAATTTTTTATGATAATAATATTTAACTAGGGACAGTATGCCTGGTTAGCAATTAGGGAGAGGTGGTGAACAGATGGTAGAAGAAACCATTAGGACCATCAAGGAGACGGAGAATGAGGCAGAAGGAATCATAAAAAAAGCAGATGCGGCATGTACCGAGATCCTTGAGAAGGCTAAAGCCGAAGCTGCCGAGATGGTGGGTCGCGCCGAGGCAGAAGCAAAAGCGAAGGCGGCGGCGGACTTAGAAGCGGCGAAAGAAGCCGGGCGAAAGTCAGAGCAGGAAGCAATGGACAGCGTGGAGAAAGAGATTGCGACGCTTAGGAAAGATGCGCTGGCGAAAGAGTCTGAAGTGGTATCAGCAGTCATTGCAGAGCTGGTATAGTTTTCACAGCCAGACGCACAAGAGAATGATAGTAAAGGAGGGATGTGGCTATGGCTGTATTGCAGATGCAAAGAATTAGTATCTGCGCGCTGAAAAAAGACCGTAAGGCTATCTTAGAGAAGGTTCAGGCCATGGGCGTAATCGAGATGAATCAGATCGCCGAGGACGAAGACGGATTCGAGAAGATGGATACCCAGGGCGCCAGACAGAGCTTTGAGAAGCAGGCACAGGCAGTCGAGCAGGCTTTGGCAGTGCTAGAAGCGTATGCACCCGAGAAGCGATCGATGTTCGCAAGCTTAGAAGGCAAGAAGCTCATCGACAAGAAGACGTTCGGCGAAGCGGCGGACGGCAAAGGCGAGACAATCTCGAAGGTCAACCGTCTGGTGGCATGTAACAAAGAGATAGCCGAGAACAAGGCGAATATTCTAAAATTGGAGAATCAGATTGAGTCGCTTCGTCCATGGCTTGCATTGGATGTGCCGATGAATTTTAAGGGTACGGACAAAGTATCAATGCTGTTAGGGACAATGCCGGGAGAGACAACGCTTGAGTCTGTATATGAACTGGTCGCAAAGCGTGAGCCTCAGGTAGAAGCTCTTGATGTAAAAATCATCAACAGCGATAAGGACGCGGCCTATCTGAGCGTTTTTTGTCTTAGGGAAGAAGAGACGAAGGTCGAAGATGCCTTGAGGTCAGGAGGTTTTGCCAGACCTTCGCAAGTGACAGGTAAGATTCCTTCCGTAAAGAAGGAAAAGCTTGAGGCAAAGATTAGAGAACTGAATAATGAGATCACAAAGATTGAAGAAGAGATCAAGGGATATTCTTCCGCAAGGGAAGAATTGAAGATTGTCGGAGATTATTTCCGTATGAGGGCTGACAAATACGAAGTCCTTGGAACTCTTCCGCAGTCACAGCGGACGTTCGTGCTCAGCGGATATGCCGCGGCAAAGGCGGTTCCGGCAGTGCAGAAAGCTATCGGAGAGTCTTTTGACTGTGTCATTGATGTGGAGGAACTGAAAGAGGATGAGGAACCGCCGGTAATCCTTGAGAACAATAAGTTTTCGGCAAGCGTGGAAGGCGTGCTTGGTTCTTACGGACTGCCCCACAAGGGAGAATTTGATCCGACGACGATTATGTCGTTCTTCTATGTGTTCTTCTTCGGGATGATGTTATCTGACGCCGCATACGGCGCAATCATAGCGATTGCATGCTTTGTGGTGTTGAAGAAGTTCCCGCGTATGGAAGCGGGGCTCAAGAAGTCGATGAGAATGTTCATGTACTGCGGCGTATCTACGCTGGTATGGGGAATCTTGTTCGGCGGATATTTTGGAAATGTTGTAGATATTGTGTCGGGAGTCTTCTTCGGCAAGACGGTCACTGTACCGGCTCTGTGGTTCATTCCACTGAATGACCCGATGCGCCTTCTGGTATATTCTCTTGCATTTGGAGTCGTCCACCTGTTCGTGGGACTTGGAATCAAGGGGTATATGGAACTGAAAGACGGCAAGGTGCTGGATTTCTTCTGCGACGTTGTACTGTGGTTTGCATTTCTGATCGGACTGCTCTTACTGCTGATTCCGTCAGATATTTTTGCGTCCATTGCACAGGCGAAGATCGTCTTCCCGCCGTTTTTGAATATGCTTGCGAAGGTATTGGCAATCGGCGGCGCGGTTGGGCTTTTGCTGATGTCCGGGCGTGAGAGCAAGAATCCGGCTCTTAGAATCGCTCTGGGAGCATATGACATTTACAATATTACAGGATGGCTCAGCGATGTGTTGTCTTACTCACGTCTGCTGGCGCTCGGTCTTGCTACGGGAGTTATCGCATCCGTAGTAAACCAGATGGGAAGTATGTTTGGTAAAGGAATCGTAGGTGTGATTGGGTTCATTGCCGTATTTATCGTTGGGCATGTGCTGAACTTAGCAATCAACCTGCTTGGTGCGTATGTACACACGAACCGTCTGCAATTCGTAGAGTTCTTCGGTAAATTCTATGAAGGCGGCGGAAAACCATTTGAACCATTCAAATCAGATACAAAATATGTAGATATTAAGGAGGAAACTTTATCATGAGTATTTGGAGTAATTTAGGACTTGTTTATGCGTTACTTGGCGCAGCAGTAGCAGTATTTCTCGCAGGAGCAGGCTCAGCAATCGGAGTAGGTATCGCAGGCCAGGCAGCAGCCGGAGTTGTAACGGAAGACCCAAGCAAATTCGCGAAGGTTCTGATCATGCAGCTTCTTCCTGGTACACAGGGTATCTATGGTCTGCTGGTTGGATTCATCACACTGTCTAAGGTTGGTCTTCTTGGCGGCGGCGCTGCTACTTTAGATCCGCAGACAGGGCTTCTGATTCTGGCAGCTTGTATGCCAATCGGTATCGTTGGATTGATTTCCGGTAAGTATCAGGGAATGACATCCGCTGCATCTATCGGCATTGTAGCTAAGAAACCAGATCAGTTCGGTAAAGCTATGCTGTTCCCGGCGATGGTTGAGACTTATGCAATCCTTGCTCTTCTGATTTCTATCCTGGCTGTAAACGCAGTACAGATTTAATATTAAGAAGAGAGTGATGTATCATGCAACTAGGGCTCGGGAAGACCTCGCCAAGTTGCAAGTATAGGAGGAGCAGATAGCTATGGCTGGATTAGATAAGATGAAAAGTCAGATCCTGAATGAGGCAAGGGCGGCTGCCGATGCGAAGACGGCGAAAGCGAATGCCGAGGCAGAAGATATCCTCAGTCAGGCGAAGGCAGAGGCCGAGAAGCGGCGAAGCAGCATCTCCCAGAAGTCAGCAGCAGAAGTGTCTAATTATAAAGACCGTGTGGTATCATCCATTGATTTGCAGCGCAGGACGAAGATTCTCGGCGCAAAGCAGGAGATGATCGCATCGGTGCTTGACAAGGCGTATGAGACAGTGACAGGATATGGCGATAAAGAATATTTTGACATGATTCTGAAACTGCTCGGAAAGTATGCTCTGGCGCAGGAGGGAGAGATTTTCTTCTCGTCCGGGGACCTGAAAAGGATTCCGGCAGGATTTGACAAAGAAGTTGAGAAGAGTGCAAAGGCAAACGGCGGAAGCCTTAAAGTGTCTAAAGAAGGTAAGAATATTGAGAATGGTTTCGTCCTTGTCTATGGCGGTATTGAAGAGAACTGCACATTAAGGGCAATGTTTGATGCAAAGAGAGATGAATTGTCAGATAAGGTTCATCGTATGTTATTTTCGTAGGAGGCGCTGATGAGTGAACAATATACCTACGCGGTTGCGCGCATACGTGCTTTAGAGGTGTCTCTGTTCTCGAATGCTGTCATTGACCAGTTGATTGCATGCCAGGACTATGGGCAATGCCTGCAGTTCCTGGAGGAGCGCGGATGGGGCGACAGTGAGACTTCGGGAAATGCGGAGGCGATACTGACAAGAGAGGAAGAGAAGATTTGGGAGGTTGTCAAGGAGTTGTCTGTGGGAATGGATAACTTTGCGGTTCTTTCCTATCCGAAGCTTTTCCATAATCTGAAAGCCGCAATCAAGGAAGTGTGTACCAGTGACAACGGCCGTCATATCTTCTACGACGATGTAGAGATTTCCGGCAAAGAGATGGTGGAAATCATCGAAGAGAAGAACTTCGGGAAGCTTCCGGCGAGTATGCAGCATGCGGCGGAAGAAGCATATGAAGCGCTTCTTCACACCAGGGACGGGCAGTTGTGCGATGTGATTATCGACAAGGCAGCGCTTGATGCGGTCTATGAGGCCGGAAAAGCGTCGAAAGCGCCGATTATCCGCGATTATGCGGAGTCTACGGTGGCGGTGGCGGACATCAAGATTGCCGTACGTTCACAGAAAACCGCGAAATCAATGGAATTTATGAAGCGGGCGATGGCTGAATGCAGCAGCATCAGTGTGGATCGGTTATCCAAGGCGGCTCTTAGCGGCATGGATGCAATCCGGGAGTATCTGTCAGGAACCGCTTATGCAGAGGGAGCGGAGGCGCTTGCCGATTCTCCGTCAGCATTTGAGCGTTGGTGCGACAACCGCATCATCCAGACGATCAGCCCGCAGAAATATAATGCATTTACCATAGGACCGGTAGTGGCTTATGTAATTGCAAGACAGAATGAGATTAAAACGGTACGAATCATACTTTCCGGGAAATTAAACGATTTGCCCGATGATTCAATCCGGGAAAGGGTAAGGGAAATGTATGTATAGGATTGCAGTATTAGGCGACTATGACAGTATCTATGGCTTCGCGACACTGGGTCTTGACACATTCCCAGTAAGTACCCGGGAAGAAGCAGCAGAGAAGCTCGCAAGGCTTGCCTCCGGTAAATATGGGGTCATCTATATTACGGAGAAATGGGCGGCAGAGCTGAAACATGAGATTTCGAGATATCAGGAGCAGATTACTCCGGCAATCATCCAGATTCCGGGTATTGCAGGCAATACCGGAGCGGGAGTCGCAGGAGTCAAGAAGTCGGTAGAGATTGCCGTTGGCTCAGATATCGTATTTTCTCAGCAATAATATGAAACATCCGCGCCACTAGGCTCGAGAAGACCGCGCCAAGTCGGCGGGATGTACTTTGCAACTAAGCTCGAAAAAACCTCGCTAAGTTGCAAAATGTAGAAAGGTAGGGTGATTCGTGCAAATGAGTAGTACAGGTACGATTAAAAAAGTAGCAGGACCGCTGGTCATCGCTTCCGGTATGCGTGATGCGAACATGTCTGACGTTGTACGTGTCAGCGAGCGGCGTCTGATTGGAGAGATCATCGAGATGCATGGGGATGAGGCGTCCATCCAGGTATACGAGGAGACGTCTGGTCTTGGACCAGGCGAGCCGGTAGAGTCTACGGGCGCGCCGATGTCCGTTGAATTAGGACCTGGTCTTATCACAAGCATTTATGACGGAATTCAGCGTCCTCTTGATGATATTATGAAGATTTCGGGAAATAACCTTCAGCGTGGTGTCGAGGTTGCTTCTCTGAAGAGAGATAAGAAATGGACTTTCGTTCCGGTGGCAAAGGTCGGAGACGAGGTAGAAGCAGGCGACGTCCTGGGTACGGTACAGGAGACGCAGGTAGTTGAGCAGAAAATCATGGTTCCTTACGGAGTGTCCGGTAAGGTAAAGGAGATTAAGTCCGGAGATTTCACTGTCGAAGAGGTGGTGGCAGTGGTAACGACCAAGGACGGCGACAAAGAGCTTACTATGATGCAGAGATGGCCGGTTCGTAAAGGACGTCCATATGTGAAGAAGCTTCCTCTGGATGCTCCGCTTGTAACAGGACAGAGAGTTGTAGACATGTTCTTCCCGATTGCAAAGGGCGGTGTTGCAGCCGTTCCGGGACCATTCGGAAGCGGTAAGACAGTTATCCAGCATCAGCTTGCAAAATGGGCTGAAGCTGACATCGTAGTATATATCGGCTGCGGCGAGCGTGGAAATGAGATGACGGACGTTCTGAACGAGTTCCCGGAACTGAAAGACCCTAAGACGGGTCGTTCCTTGATGGAGAGAACCGTTCTGATTGCCAATACCTCTGATATGCCTTTCGCGGCACGAGAGGCGTCCATTTACACAGGTATCACGATTGCAGAGTATTTCCGCGATATGGGATATTCCGTAGCGTTGATGGCAGACTCCACATCACGTTGGGCAGAGGCGCTCCGTGAGATGTCCGGACGTCTGGAAGAAATGCCTGGTGAGGAAGGTTATCCTGCATACCTTGGTTCCCGTCTGGCTGAGTTCTATGAGAGAGCCGGACGCGTGGTTTCCCTAGGTAAGGATGCAAGAGAAGGCGCGCTGTCTGTAATCGGCGCGGTATCTCCTCCGGGCGGCGATACTTCCGAGCCTGTATCTCAGGCGACCCTTCGTATCGTTAAGGTATTCTGGGGACTGGACGCGGCGTTGGCGTACAAGAGACATTTCCCGGCAATCAACTGGCTGACCAGTTACTCTCTGTATCTGGATAATATGCAGGGATGGTTCAATGGTTCGGTAGCTGAGGACTGGATGGAAGGCCGCCAGAAGATGATGAGCCTTCTGACAGAAGAAGCTGCGTTGGAAGAAATCGTGCAGATGGTTGGTATGGACGCATTGTCGCCTGGAGACCGTCTCAAGATGGAAGCGGCACGCTCTATCCGTGAGGACTTCCTGCATCAGAACTCCTTCCATGAGGTAGATACCTACACACCGCTTAGGAAGCAGTATTTGATGATGAAGCTGGTTCTTGCGTTCTACGAGCAGGCTACTGAGGCGCTTTCAAAGGGCGCATCCATGAAGGTTCTTCTTGGAATGGACGTAAGAGAGCGTATCGGCCGTTATAAATATACGACGGCAGAGAATATCGAGGCAGAATACGAGAAGATTATGAATGAATTAAGCGCAGAGGTTGCCGGTGCGTTTGGGAAGGAGGACTTCTAATTATGCCAAAAGAGTATAGAACCATACAGGAAGTTGCCGGACCGCTTATGATGGTAAAGGGCGTTGAAGGCGTCGCATTCGACGAACTTGGTGAGATTGAGCTTGCCAGCGGCGAGAAGCGTCGCTGTAAGGTATTGGAAGTAGACGGAGAGGACGTTGTTGTCCAGCTCTATGAGAATGCTGCCGGTATCAACTTGAGCAACAGTAAAGTACGTTTCCTTGGACGGAGCATGGAGCTTGGAGTTTCCGGCGATATGCTGGGACGTGTCTTCGATGGACTGGGACGTCCGATTGACGACGGTCCGGAGATTCTGCCTGAGGAAAGAAGAGATATCAACGGTCTGCCTATGAACCCGGCGGCTCGTGTATACCCTGAGGAGTTCATCCAGACAGGTGTTTCCGCTATTGACGGACTAAATACGTTGGTACGTGGGCAGAAGCTGCCTATTTTCTCCTGTTCCGGTCTGCCGCACTCACAGCTTGCGGCTCAGATTGCGAGACAGGCGAAGGTTCGCGGGACGGACGAGAATTTCGCCGTTGTGTTTGCGGCTATGGGTATTACTTTTGAGGAGTCCAATTACTTTATCGAGTCCTTTAAGGAGACAGGAGCCATTGACAGGACTGTCCTGTTCATCAACTTAGCAAATGACCCGGCGGTAGAGCGTATCTCTACTCCGCGTATGGCGCTGACCGCTGCAGAGTATCTTGCTTTTGAGAAGGATATGCACGTACTTGTTATCCTGACGGATATTACGAACTACGCGGACGCTCTTCGTGAGATTTCCGCGGCTAAAAAAGAGGTTCCCGGCCGTCGTGGATATCCTGGATATATGTACACTGACCTTGCGACCATGTATGAAAGAGCCGGACGTCAGAGAGGGAAGAACGGAAGTATCACCATGATTCCTATCTTGACCATGCCGGAAGACGATAAGACGCACCCGATTCCTGACCTTACCGGATACATCACAGAGGGACAGGTAATCTTGAGCCGTGAGCTGTACCGCAAGGGCCTGCAGCCGCCGATCGACGTACTGCCTTCTCTTTCACGTCTGAAAGATAAAGGTATCGGCGAGGGCAAGACAAGGGCAGACCATGCGAATACGATGAACCAGTTGTTTGCGGCTTACTCTCGTGGTAAGGACGCGAAAGAGCTTATGACCATCCTTGGCGAGGCGGCTCTTACCGAGATCGATCTGAAATATGCGGAATTTGCCGAGGCGTTCGAGAAAGAGTATGTGTCTCAGGGATATACGAACGACAGGTCTATCGAGGAAACGCTGTCAATCGGCTGGAAATTATTGTCCATGCTGCCAAGGGCAGAGCTGAAACGTATCGACGACAAGTTCTTAGATGAGTATTATGGTAAGCAGTAAGCCATGCGCATATATACGGAAGCAACCATGCAAGCATGCTTGCTAATGGGGGCTTACGTATATATGCATAGGGCGCAAGCCCTCAGCGAGATGGAGCAAAGCGGAATCGAGCTGGCATGGCGGGAACAACCATCATGCATAGGGCGTAAGCCCGTAGCGAGAAGAAGCGAAGCGGAATCGAGCTGGCATGGCGGGAATTTTGATATAAGGGGGACCTATTAAATGGCATCTAAACAGATAACTCCTACCCGTATGGAGCTGACGAAGACCAAGAGGAAACTCGTCACAGCCCGAAGAGGACATAAACTCTTGAAGGATAAACGTGATGAGCTGATGCGTCAGTTCCTGGATTTGGTCAAGGAGAACATGGCGCTTCGCCAGAAAGTAGAAGCCGGAATCCTCTCTGCAAATAAGAACTTTGTCATTGCCAAGGCCGGAATGGACGAGGCGACACTGAACACAGCACTTATGACACCGAAGCAGGAAGTCAATCTTGAGGTGGGACAGAAGAACGTCATGAGCGTTAATATTCCTGTCTTCGAGACAAAGACAAGGACTGCGGATGCGAACGACATCTATTCTTATGGTTTCGCATTTACATCCAGTGATTTGGATGGTGCCGTAAAATCTCTGGCAGATATCCTGCCGGATATGCTGAAACTTGCGGAGACAGAGAAAGCATGCCAGCTTATGGCGGCTGAGATCGAGAAGACCAGACGTCGTGTAAATGCGTTAGAGCATGTAACAATCCCGGAAGCTCAGGCAACGATCAAGTATATCACGATGAAGCTGGATGAGAACGAGAGAAGCTCACAGATTCGTCTGATGAAAGTAAAAGATATGATGCTGGAGGAAGCGCATCATTATAGTGAGAAAGAATAGTCTAAATGCTCTGGTTCCTTAGGGAATCGGGGCATTTTATCTTTTCCTGGAAAGGATGCATTTTAGAAGTCCGGCGGCTTCTTGCTCTAGTGTGCTGACCGATTTACATCTTTGTATTAATTCTTGAGTAATAAGCGCTCGCTATCCGCGCCATCTGCACGTCTGCTAACTTGGATGCAGCTCGCTGCATCGTCGTTGGCAGACGCACAGATGACACGAATATCGAGCGCTATTACTTCAAGATTAATGCACAGGATTCCCTTACATATTTGCCAACAGCAGCATCCCCAGAAACAAGAGTACAATCACTGTCCCCGCCGCCGCAAGACCATTGAAAATCTTAACCGCCTTTGCTCCTAGAAATGCAGAAAACATAGAAAATATACTAATCCCGATGATTCCGCCCAGTGTATTTCCGATTAGATCGGTGATATCACTTGCTCCAATGGCAAAAATGTACTGCAAAGTCTCGTACAGCAGGCTTACACAAAAAACAGGCAAGACTTTCCGCAAAAAATTTCCTCCTTTAAAGCTGAATGTGTCTGTCTGGCAAATCATAGAAACATAGAACCCAAATGGAATAAAAGCCGCGATATTCAGAAGAATCTCTGATATGTCTATTCTGCCATTCACCACCGCGGACTCTGCAAATGGGATGAAATTCACACTTCTAAGATTCATATGGCTAAGGAGCGAGACATCAAACTGCATCTTAAACAGTATAATCCATGTCAGGACCACCAGATATACGCTTAGCAGTCCCCATGTAAATTTCAATGATTCCATACGTTTCTCTGGCTTCGCATTCCCTCCGTCTCTGTATGCTTCCTTAATACTCCTGATTTCCACCATTTCCATTATAATTCACCTTCCTTATCTGACTCTCAGGCGTGATTCTTATTTTCCGTCCTGATGTATGCTTAGTATAAGCGATTTAAGTGACCCTGCCGTGACTATTTTATAACAATTCTGTCATTTTTCCGTCAAGCTTTTCTTATATCGCCATCATTCTCAAAAGGCCGATTGAAAGTTAGGCAAAACCGATAGGACTGCCTGAACGGTTTCTGATGAATGCGGAAATCGCACATATCTCCATTCTGCGCATATGATAGGGTATAATTTATCTTAGGAGTGGAGATTCCATGGACAATCGATTACCTTTTTATATGACCCATCCAATGCCGTTACTGTATGACGATGAAAAGATGATGAGACGGGACTTGGAATATATGAAGAGCATTTACCCGAGAGCCGCAAAACGGCTGCTTCCTTATGTGGAGGAGGAATGTGACCGGATGGAATACGACGGAAGTATGATGTATGATGAATTTCCGGATCAGCTGCAGCTGCGGATGATGTGCAGGAGAATCTATGACCGGATGGCGGAGGAGGAAGAAGAGACGGGAGACTGGCTGATGGAGCTGATTCAGGTAATGACTTACCATGAACTGTGCCAGAGAAGATGCGAGTACAGAAATTGCAGGAGAAGATTTTTCTGATTTACTCCGTAAGAACCCAAAATGAAAGCACTTGACAGGTGTAACTGCCGAAACTTTACAAGGGGTGGACGAATCGCAGAAGATATGGTAGAATATTGAGAAAATGCATGAAAAAACAGTAGATAAGGGAGGAAGGCGGATGGATAATATCATATTCATTGGCATGCCTGCAGTCGGAAAAAGTACGGTAGGAATTATTGTGGCAAAACAGTTAGGATATCGTTTTATAGATGTAGATTTACTGATACAGGAAGAAGAAGGCAAGCTTTTGAAGGAAATTATTCGGGAAAAAGGGATTGAGGGTTTTCTTGCAGTTGAAGACCGTGTGAATGCGAAGGTATCTGTAAGAAAGACGGTGATTTCTCCGGGAGGAAGCGTGGTCTACTGTGAAAATGCGATGAAACATTACAAAGAGATTGGGAAAGTGGTATATTTACAGGCTTCCTTTGAAACAATAAACAAAAGACTGAGAGATGCCAAAAACAGAGGCGTCGTTTTAAAACAGGGGCAGACCTTGAAGAATCTTTACGACGAAAGAGTCCGGTTATTTGAAAAGTATGCGGATATCACCATATGCGAGGACGGACATTCGTTGGAGGATACGGTAGATGCAGTTCTGGGATCTGTGGCCGTTTGACAATAAATATTACGAATTAATTACGTGTTTATTAAAAAATATTTTACAAATCCGAAATCTGTGGTATAATATCCACGCAGGCTATATGTACATAAGGATAAATCAGAGAGAAAAACCAGAGATTTCCGAGGTTATTATATTTGAAAATACGGATAATAGAATATAGATGAAAGATGAGAGTAATAAATTTTAGACATTGAGGTGCAGCACATGGAACAATATATCATAAAAGGAGGCCATCCGCTCGTAGGAGAAGTGGAAATCGGGGGAGCAAAGAATGCCGCACTTGCGATTCTTGCCGCATCAATCATGACAGATGATACTGTATTAGTCGATAATCTTCCAGACGTGAATGATATCAATGTATTACTGGATGCAATTACAGGAATCGGGGCGAGTGTTCGCAGAGTTGACCGCCATACGGTAAAGATTAACGGGAAGAATATTAACAGTGTTGACATAGAATACGATTATATTAAGAAGATTCGGGCGTCATACTATTTGCTGGGGGCGCTCCTTGGGAAGTATAAGCATGCGGAAGTGGCGCTTCCGGGCGGGTGTAATATCGGGAGCAGGCCGATTGACCAGCACCTCAAGGGTTTTCGTGCTCTGGGGGCAGATGTAGAGATTGAACATGGGAAGATTATTGCGGAAGCAGATCGTCTGGTGGGCAAACATATTTATTTTGATGTTGTCAGTGTTGGCGCGACGATTAATGTGATGATGGCGGCAACGATGGCTGAAGGACTGACAATCATGGAGAATGTGGCGAAAGAGCCTCATGTAGTTGACGTGGCCAATTTCTTGAACAGTATGGGAGCGAATATCAGAGGCGCGGGGACGGATGTGATTAAGATACGCGGGGTGCAGCATTTGCACCGTACGGAGTATTCTGTCATTCCGGATCAGATAGAAGCGGGGACGTTTATGTTCGCGGCGGCGGCGACGAGAGGGGATGTTACGGTATTGAACGTGATTCCTAAGCATCTTGAGGCGACCATTGCGAAACTATTGGAAATCGGGTGTGAGGTGGAGGAATTTGACGATGCTGTGCGGGTAGTCTCCAAGGGGGATTTGACCAGTACCCATGTCAAGACACTTCCGTATCCGGGATTCCCGACAGATATGCAGCCGCAGATTGGAGTTACATTAGCTCTTTGTAAGGGGACAAGTACGATTACGGAGAGCATTTTTGAAAATCGTTTTAAATATCTGGATGAGTTGGCGAGGATGGGCGCCTGTATTAAGGTGGAAGGCAATTCTGCAACCATTGAGGGGATTAAGCGGTTTTCCGGCGCAAGGGTAAGTGCGCCTGACTTGCGTGCAGGGGCGGCTCTTTGTATCGCCGGGTTGGCTACAGATGGAATTACGATTGTGGATGATATTGTGTATATTCAGAGAGGATATGAGCGGTTCGACGAGAAGCTTAGGGGAATTGGGGCGATTATTGAGAAGGTTGGCTCCGAGAAAGAGGCTCAGAAATTTCGTTTGAAGATAGGGTAGTGAGAAGGCCGGCAGATTACGTTTGTAGTCTGCCGGTTTCACGTTGAACATAGGATTGATGGTATATACTTTGATATAATTTGACTATGAATATTAAGTAAGGAGCAGTTGGATGAAACGTAGGAAAGGATTCATGTGGTTACTGATGGTTTTCTTGTTGTGTGTGGGGTGTTCCAGGGGAAATGAGGAAAAGCCTGTCGTGGATGAGAATAAAGGCCAGGAGGATAGAGCGGGGGAGGACGAGACACTTGATGAGGAAACATTAGGGGAAGGGGACCTGTCAGGTGATGAAGTGACGGACAGCGAGGACGTATCGGGGCAGTCAGGCGAACAGAGAGAGGGGCTTGCCGGGAATCCGGATTCCGAAGATGAGGTTGCAGGAGAAACATCGGACACAGGAGAAACATCGGGCGCAGTTAGGAATGGCTATCTTGTGGCAATTGACGCGGGGCACCAGATACGGGGAAACAGTGAGCATGAGCCGGTCGGACCGGGGGCGGCGGAAACGAAACCAAAAGTAGCAGGAGGAACCAGCGGGGCAGCCACGGGATTGCCGGAGTATGAGCTGACTTTGCAGGTTTCGCTAAAACTTAGGGATGAACTTCAAAAGCGAGGGTATGAGGTCCTGATGATTCGCGAGACGAATGAGGTGGATATCTCTAATGCAGAGCGGGCGCAGACGGCGAATGATGCCGGGGCAGACGCGTTTGTACGCATTCATGCCAACGGCTCGACGGACGGCAGTGTGAACGGGATGATGACCATCTGCCAGACGCCGGAGAATCCATATAACGGGGCGATTTATGCCCAGAGCAGGGCGCTGGCGGACTGTGTACTGAATAGCACGGTGGCGGCTACGGGGGCGCGTTATGAGCGGGTGTGGGAGACGGATACCATGAGCGGAATTAACTGGGCGAAGGTTCCGACTACGATTCTGGAGATGGGGTATATGACGAACCCGCAGGAGGATCAGATGATGGCGTCGGAGGAGTATCAGGTGAAGATTGCAGCGGGGATTGCGGACGGGATTGACCAGTATTTGCTGTGGTGATTTTGAGTTAGACGTGAAATAGTTTATGTAAAATGAGGCAGTTGTCATTTTTTCGGTGATGACTGTCTTTTTTTGTTTTCTTAAATATATGAAGAAACGGAGTGGACGCCAGTCCTGTCCGGTGGTTCTATTATTTTTCAGCAAATACAATTATCGCTTTTCACGAAAGAAATTCTGTAATATAATAAATGTCAGTCAGTATTTGAATCGGACTTCAATAAGCAAGGAGGAAATGATGATATTATGAATGCCGTCGATATATTAAAAAAATACTTTGGATACGCCTCCTTCCGAACCGGGCAGGAGGACATCATAAAGGCAATCCTATCCGGGAGGGATGCTCTGGCAATCATGCCTACAGGCGCAGGCAAATCCATCTGCTACCAAGTCCCTGCATTACTGCTCCCCGGCGTCACGCTGGTAATCTCCCCGTTGATTTCCCTGATGCAGGATCAGGTCAAGTCATTAAATGAAGCCGGAATCCACGCCGCATTTATCAATTCCTCCCTGACCGAGACGCAGATATCTAAAGCCCTGGATCTTGCGGCAAAGGGTGTGTATAAGATTATCTATGTGGCGCCCGAGCGGCTGGAAAGCGACCGGTTCCTGCGCTTTGCATTAAACGGGGAGATTTCCATGGTCACAGTGGACGAGGCGCACTGTATCTCCCAGTGGGGGCAGGATTTCCGGCCGAGCTATCTGAAAATCGTAGACTTTATCGATTCCCTGCCAAATCGTCCCATCGTGAGCGCATTTACCGCAACGGCAACGAAAGAGGTAAAGACCGACATTGAGTGCATTTTAAAACTTGACCGCCCCAATATTACCGTGACCGGGTTCGACCGGGAGAATCTGTATTACCGTGTGGAGCATCTGACCGGGAAGCAGAAGGACCGTTTTGTGGCAGATTATATCGCAAAACATCCCGATGAGAGCGGAATCATATACTGTTCGACTAGGAAAAATGTGGATATGTTGTTTGAAGACCTGTCCCGGCGGGGCGTGCCTGTGACCAGTTACCATGCAGGAATCGACAATCAGGCCCGCAAGAAGAATCAGGATGATTTTATCTATGACCGGGCGTCGGTAGTGGTGGCGACCAATGCCTTTGGTATGGGAATTGACAAGTCGAACGTCCGGTTTGTTATCCATTACAACATGCCCCAGAGTATGGAGAACTACTATCAGGAGGCGGGACGCGCCGGGCGTGACGGTGAGAATTCCCAATGTATCCTGCTGTTCTCGGCGCAGGATGTGATGATCAATAAGTTCCTGCTTGAGAAGAAGAGTTTTGAGGAAATGGACGCTGAGGACATCGAACTGATTCGTCAGAGGGACGCCCACAGGCTTCAGGTTATGGAAGGATACTGCAAGACCACGTCCTGTCTCAGGAATTACATATTGGAATACTTCGGTGAGCGCGCAGGCGTCCCTTGCGACAACTGCGGGAATTGCCACCGAGATTACACAGAGGTGGATATGACCACCGAAGCGAAATGGGTTATTAACTGTATTGCGGAAACCAGAGGGAGATACGGGCAGAGTATTGTAGTCGGTACGCTGCTTGGGGCGAACCGCGCCCGCATACGGGAAGTCGGGGCGAATGCGTATCGCTCCTATGGTGCATTGGAGCATATGAAGGAGAAGGATCTCCATCTTCTGATCGACCAAATGCAGCGGGACGGATATATTGTCCAGACCAGCGGGGAGTACCCGGTTCTTCAGATGGGGGATATCACCGGGTTAAAGAGAGAAGACGCAAGGGTGATGATCCGGAAGTTTGAAGAAAAGGAGATGCCTGCCGCCAGTAAGAAAAAGGCAAGAAGTACGGATTCCCTTACCAGCGCAGGATATAAGTTATTTGAAGAACTCCGGCAGTTACGTCTTACGATTGCCAAAGAAGAAGGAATGCCGCCCTATATCATTTTCAACGATAAGACTCTGATTGAGATGTGCGTCAGGATGCCGGAGAATAGGCAGGATATGCTTGGCGTGTCCGGAGTTGGGGAAAATAAATTCCATAAATACGGGCAGAGGTTTATTGATGCAATCAAGTCGTTTGCTGCGGCTCATCCCAATTCTGCAACGACATCGAACGTGGAAGAGGAAGGTGCGGCGATGTATAACCAGACTGGTACGGATATGTATAGCCAGGCAGGCTCCGCAAGTTCCAAAGCTCTTTTTTACATTCAGCCGGAGGACGCAAAGAATTTTGAATATGCCGAGTATTATACGATTAGTGAAATCAGGGACAGGTTGAACGCTGTCAGTACTGCCGGGAATATAAAGAAGGCGACAACGACGGTTATATGGGACTACTTGATGACAGAAGGCCTGATGGCAGAGGAAGAACAAGAGGGCATATTTCTCAAATCCCGGACAGAACAAGGCGGGGAACAGGGAATAAAGGCCATTGATAAAGTGAGCCAGAGAGGAACGCCATACCAGGTCTTTATGTACCCGGAGGCTGTCCAGAAGATGATTGTAGATTATTTTATCGGCGAAAGAGGGGTAAGCGGCGACGAGGCGGCGGCGCTTGGAAAGCAGGCGAATGCAAGGTCGGCGTGGACGCAGGATGAAGACGCGCGGCTGGTCAGTGAATTTAAGGCGGGCATGAAGATGTCACAGATTGCCGTGAAACATGGCAGGACAAACGGGGCAATCAGGGCGAGGCTGCAAAAGCATGGGCTTGTGTAAGCATCTGTTGATATGCAGCAATTTTTCTGTTATGATGGGTGATGCAAATAGATTAACGGAATTGTTGATATATTGGAAACGGGGGAGTGATTATGGAAGCAAAATACCATATGACACGGGAAGAGAACATTTTTGTTGCAAAAAGGAATATTGTAGATTATATTTGGAAAAGTGCAAGATTGGAAGGACTGGCAGTGACTTACCCTGATACAGAAGCGATTTATAATGGAATGAGTGTTCAGGGAGTTAAGGTGTCGGATATTGTAGCCGTGAATAATTTGAAACATGCATGGCAGTTCGTGCTTGATACATTAGATTATCCTACAGATTATCCGTTTGTCTGTAAGATTAACCAATATGTGGGCGGGGATAATCTGATTATACGTGCCGGATATCTGCGCGATGTACCGTTCAGTATCGGCGGTACGACTTGGAAACCTGATATGCCTATTGAATCACAGATAAAAGAGGAAATGGCGGAAATTAACCGGATAGATAACCCGACAGACAGGGCGCTTACTATGATGCTTTATCTGGTTCGGAAACAGATGTTTCTGGACGGCAACAAGCGGACGTCTATGTTGGCGGGAAACCATGGTATGATTGCAAATGGATGTGGGATCATCTCCGTCCCTATTGAGTTACAGCCCACTTTTACGAAATTGTTAATTGAGTTTTATGAAACAAACAATATGGAAGAGATAAAACATTTTTTATATGAAAATTGTATTGACGGGATTGAGTTTAAACCTTTGACGGAACATGAATAACAACAGAAATTATATTGACAATTCACTCCAAATAGGTTATATTCATATATGAAAACAGACAATTTAATCATGCTGACTTTCTCTTATTCAGAGCAGTGGAGATACAAAGGATCTATGAAGCTGCGGCAACCCCCGACACGGGAAGGTGCCAACCTGAGCGAGTAATCGAACAATAAGAGGATTGGTTTATGAGATATAAAACAGTCCGCTTATGGCGGGCTGTTTTTATGCCATATGTGTCCGGTCATTGACGAAGAGAAAGTACGCCATCAAGAAGAAAAGGAGTGGAATAAAAATGGAGAGACATTTATTCACATCAGAATCAGTAACAGAGGGACACCCGGACAAGATGTGCGACCAGATTTCAGACGCGATTCTGGACGCATTGATGGAGCAAGACCCTATGAGCCGGGTTGCCTGCGAGACGAGTACCACCACGGGGCTTGTCCTTGTCATGGGCGAGATTACAACGAAGGCATATGTGGATATTCAGAAAATCGTTAGGGAAACCATTAAAGAAATCGGCTATGTGCGCGGAAAATATGGATTTGACGCCGAGACTTGCGGCGTGCTCACGGCAATCGACGAGCAGTCCAGCGATATTGCAATGGGCGTTGACAAAGCGTTAGAGGCGAAGAACAATCAGATGTCAGAGGAAGAAATCGCGGCAATCGGCGCAGGGGACCAGGGAATGATGTTCGGTTACGCTTCCGACGAGACGCCGGAACTGATGCCGTATCCGATTGCATTGGCACATAAGCTTTCCAGAAAGCTTGCGGAAGTAAGGAAGGAGGGCACACTGCCTTATTTAAGGCCGGACGGCAAATCACAGGTAACGGTAGAATACAATGAGGAAGGAATCCCGGTACGTCTGGACGCGGTCGTTCTGTCTACTCAGCATGACCCGGATGTGACCCAGGAGCAGATTCACGAGGATATCCGGAAATATGTCTTCGACGCAGTCATCCCGGCGGATATGGTGGACGATGATACGAAGTTCTTCATCAATCCCACCGGACGTTTCGTCATCGGCGGGCCTCACGGCGACAGCGGGCTTACCGGGCGGAAGATTATCGTAGACACCTATGGCGGAATGGCGCGCCACGGCGGCGGTGCATTTTCAGGGAAAGACTGCACGAAGGTAGACCGTTCGGCGGCATATGCGGCGCGTTATGTTGCAAAGAATATTGTTGCGGCAGGCCTGGCGAAGAAGTGCGAGATTCAGTTGTCCTATGCAATCGGCGTTGCACACCCGACTTCTATCATGGCAGACACGTTCGGGACTGGCAAGATTAGCAATGAAAAGCTGGTAGACATGATCCGTGAGAATTTTGACCTTCGTCCGGCAGGAATTATCCAGATGCTTGACTTGCGCAGGCCGATTTACAAACAGACCGCAGCTTACGGGCATTTCGGCCGCACGGATCTGGATCTGCCGTGGGAGAAGACGAATAAGGTAGAGATTTTGAAGAAATATCTATAGATTGTCTGACTATTTATAAAAATTTTATAAAAGTTTATGGACGCTTTGCTGTAAAGCGTCCTTTTTCATGCTATACTTTATTTATTGCTGTACGGGAGGCATGAAGATGAAGTTAAAGACAAGATTGATCATCGCTTTTCTGACGGTTATTTTAATCCCGATTCTTTTGACGGCGACAATTGCATGTCTGTTTGGAAAATACCAGATGAGCGCAATCGAGAAAACCTATGAGATTACCGGTATGACGACGGAGAGTCTGTCGAATTCTGTTACCGTATTGTCCAGCCTTACGGAAAAATTTTACCATGAACTTGACGAGATGGTTGACGATAATCCTGACAAGATGGAAGACGCTACATTTTTGGAAGAATTTAACCAGAAATTGAGAAAAAGGCAGGCGTATCTTCTGGTGCGCAAAGGCAGTATGCTGATCTATGTCGGCGCGGATATGGAAGAGGCTGAGCCTGTCATCGCAAACCTTCCGGGATACGGAGCTTCGGAATTGGAGCCGGAGAACGGGCTGTATTTGGGCGGGGATGCGCAGGTGCTTGTGAAGCAGGTGGATTTTTGCTACCCCGATGAGAAAGAGGGGAGCGCGTTCGTGGTGGTAAATGTGCGCGGCGTGATTCCGGAGGTCGAGCGGCTTTACATGGAAGTGGTGGTCGGAATTGTCGTGGTGCTGATCCTGACGGCGGCAGTGCTGATTCTCTGGATTTATCGGGGCGTGATGCGCCCTCTTGGGAAGATGCAGATTGCGGCGCAGAAGATTAAGGATGGGAATCTGGATTTTGAACTGGAAGCGGAGGCGGACGATGAACTTGGGGAACTCTGCCAGAGCCTTGAGGATATGCGGAAACGTCTTCAAGATAATGCGGAGGAGAAGATTAAGTTTGATAAGGAAAATAAGGAGTTAATCAGCAATATTTCCCATGACCTCAAGACCCCTGTGACGGCGATTAAGGGGTATGCGGAAGGGATCATGGACGGTGTGGCGGACACCCCGGAGAAGATGGAGCGGTATATCCGTACGATATACAACAAAGCCAGTGAGATGGATACGCTGATTAATGAGCTGACACTGTATACCAAGATTGATACCAACCGGATTCCCTATAATTTTAATACGCTGTCTGTGGATGCGTATTTTGAAGATTGTGCGGAGGATTTGTCCGTGGAGCTTGAGTCTCGGGGCGTGGAGTTCGGGTATTTTAATTATGTGGATGGAGGCGTGAAGGTCATTGCGGATGCGGAGCAGATCAAGCGGGTGGTCCACAATATTGTGAATAATTCTATGAAATATATGGACAAGCCCAAGGGAAAGATTAACCTGCGGGTAAAGGACGTGGGGGATTTTGTCCAGGTTGAGTTAGAGGATAATGGGAGAGGCATTGCGGCAAAAGATTTGCCGAATATATTCGACCGGTTCTACCGGACGGACGCTTCGAGGAATTCTTCTAAGGGAGGGAGCGGTATCGGGCTTTCTATCGTGAAGAAGATTATCGAGGAGCATGGCGGCAAGATTTGGGCAACCAGCAGGGAAGAGACGGGAACGACGATGTATTTTGTCCTTAGAAAATATCAGGAGGTGCCGGTGTATGAGTAAGATTTTAATCGTGGAAGACGAAGAGGCGATAGCAGATTTGGAGAAGGATTATCTGGAACTGAGCGGTTTTCAGGTAGAGGTGGCTAATGACGGGGAAACAGGGCTTGAGAAAGCCTTGAAAGAGGATTATGACATGTTCATCCTGGATTTGATGCTGCCGGGAGTGGACGGATTCGACATCTGCCGTCAGGTCAGGGATGTGAAGAATACGCCGATTATTATGGTCTCGGCGAAGAAGGATGATATTGATAAGATTCGGGGGCTTGGCCTTGGTGCAGATGATTACATGACGAAGCCATTCAGCCCCAGCGAGCTTGTGGCGCGGGTGAAGGCGCATCTTGCAAGGTATGACCGGCTGACCGGGAGCGCGGTGGAGGCGAATAAGGTCATAGAAATCCGGGGCCTTAAAATTGACACCACGGCGAGAAGAGTGTGGATTAACGGGGAAGAGAAGACGTTTACCACGAAGGAATTCGATTTGCTGACCTTCCTTGCAAGCCATCCTAACCATGTGTACACGAAGGAGGAGCTGTTCCGGGAGATTTGGGATATGGAGTCTATCGGGGATATTGCTACGGTGACGGTGCATATCAAGAAGATTCGTGAGAAGGTGGAGATGGATACTTCCAATCCGCAGTATATTGAGACGATATGGGGGGTTGGATACAGATTTAAGGTGTAGACCATATGGTTTATAATAAAAAATTGTCCGTATGTCCCAAGGGATTGGCGGTAGATGCCTGGGCAAATTTCAGGACAGACAGGAGGAATGTTACATGTTAAAAGGAAAAGTGGCTGTTGTTACGGGCGGCACGAGAGGGATTGGTTATGCAATCGTGAAGAAGTATCTGGAAAACGGCGCAAAGGTCGTACTGTTCGGTTCCAGACAGGAAACGGTAGATAAGGCGCTTTCATCGCTGAAAGCGGAGAACGCAGACTGGGAAGTAGCGGGGGATTGCCCGGATCTTTCGGACGCAGGAGCGGTGAAGGCTGCGATTGAAAAGATTAAGGAGCAGTTCGGAAGGATTGACATTCTGGTTAATAATGCCGGTATTTCTGACAGCACAAAGGTCGAGAACTATGCCGAGGGGCAGTTCGAGAAGGTGATGAAGCTGAACGTCAATGCATTGTTCAATACGATACAGCCGACGGTTGCCATTATGAGGGAACAGGGCGGCGGATGTATCCTGAATACAAGCTCCATGGTCAGCATATCCGGACAGCCGGGCGGCGTTGCTTATCCCACCAGTAAGTTTGCGGTAAATGGTATGACCCTTTCTCTTGCAAGGGAGCTGGGACCGAGCAATATCCGGGTAAATGCGGTGGCTCCGGGAATTACGAAGACGGATATGGTGGCTGCTCTGCCGGAACAGATGATACAGCCGATGATTGGGGCAATTCCGCTGCGCAGGATTGGCGAGCCAGAGGATATTGCCAATGCGTTCCTGTTCCTGGCAAGTGATATGGCTAGTTATGTGACGGGAGAAGTGCTGTCTGTGGATGGAGCGATGAGAGCGTAATAAGGACGGCGCTGTGAATGATTCAGACGGGACTGTTGATTAAGGGGAATGGATATTTTCTTTAACCGACAGTCCCGTCTGATTATTCCTTTAATTCATCGATATCCGTGAGGTTGACGCCTGCCGCGTTGAGGATTGCTTTTAAAGACAAATACTAATAGTTGTATTCACTATCGGGATGGTCTATAATATAGCGTGATAAGTTTGGAGAGATGGAAGCAGAAAGGGCAGGAATGGATAAGATAACAAGCACATCCAACGCGAAAGTAAAACGTCTGGTGAATCTGAAAAAGAAGCGTAAAGCAAGGGACGAGGAGAAGGTATTTCTGGTGGAGGGAATCCGGATGTTCCGGGAGATGCCATCGGAAATATTGAAAGAAGTCTATGTGTCGGAGACATTTTATAAGAAAGAACGTGACATGACAGGGCAATTCCTGACGGAGAATGGAAGGAAAAAAGCCGCTGTGGAAATATTATCGGATACGGTATTCGGCTATGTGTCCGATACCAAGACGCCTCAGGGGATACTCTGTGTGGCCAGACAGAAGGAGTATGGGGTGGAAGATGTGGCGAAAGGAGAGATTCCCCACATTATCGTGTTAGACCATTTGCAAGATCCCGGCAATCTGGGGACGATTTTCCGGACTGCGGAAGGAGCCGGCGTCACCGGGATTATCATGAATCAGGAGAGTGTCGATATTTATAATCCAAAGACCATCCGTTCGACCATGGGTTCCATCTACCGGATGCCGTTCTGCTATACGGCAGATCTGGCGGATGCCGTCAGATTCCTGAAAGCAAAAGGTGTTCGGACTTATGCGGCGCATCTGGAGGGAATCTGTGATTATGATAAGGAAGACTACCAAAAACCTTGTGCGTTCCTGATTGGGAATGAAGGAAACGGGCTGACGCAAGAGATTGCGGAATTGGCGGATACTTATATTAAGATACCGATGAAGGGTGAGGTTGAGTCGCTGAATGCGGCGATTGCGGCTTCTGTGCTGATGTTTGAGGCTGCGCGGCAGAGACGCGGTTAGTATAGAAGTTAAGGAATAAGCAGATGCACAATTTGCAGCAGACAGGAAAGAGGTGTGATGTTATGGAACCTGTGATCGATATTTCAAAAGAGTATGGACTGGTACTGGACGGCGGCGGAGCGCGCGGCGCGTACCAGATTGGCGCATGGAAGGCTCTCGTGGAAGCGGGAGTGAAGTTCAATGCCGTTGCCGGTACTTCGGTAGGCGCATTGAACGGCGCGTTGATCTGCATGGGCGATATTGAGAAGGCTGAGGGAATCTGGCGGGAGATGACGTTTTCGACCGTCATGGACGTAGACGACGAGTGGATGGAACGTCTGTTCCGGAAGCAGACGACCGTCAAAGAATTCCTGAATGAAGGATGGAAGATGCTGAAAGACGGAGGCGTAGACGTGACGCCGCTGCGCCAATTAATCCATGAGACGGTGGATGAGGAGGCGATTCGGCGCTGCGGTAAGGAATTCTGCCTGCTTACATTTTCCCTGTCAGAATTCAAGGAGTTGGATTTGAGTATTGAAGATATCCCGGAGGGGTTTCTGGAAGATTTCCTGCTGGCCAGCGCCTACCTGATCGGATTTAAAAATGAAAGAATTCAGGGCAAGAAATATATTGACGGGGGCGTGGTGAATAATGTACCATTAAATTCACTGGTAAAACGGGGATACGAGGACATTATAGCCGTGCGCATCTATGGCCCTGGGCGGGAGCCGCGGGTACGGATGCCCCAGGAAAGCGAGAAGTACGAGATTGCCCCAAGGGTAAAGCTTGGGAGTATCATTGAATTCTCGGGCAAACGCAGCCGGCAGAATCTTGTGATTGGCTATTACGATGCGAAACGGATGCTGTATGGACTGGAAGGAACCATTTACTATTTGGAGCAGACCCATGACGAGGCGTATTTCGACGGGCTACTCACGGATATGCGGGAGATTGAAAAGGCAGAGATTGGATTTGTCCTGAAATTACCCCTTGGTTTCAGCAGTAAAGACTTATTTATGGGCATGCTGGAGGCGGCGGCAAAGCTGCTGCAGATTCCCAAATACCAGATATACACCGTAGACCAGCTATACGATCTGGTCTGGAAAAAATACGAAGCGTTGAACGATAAGATGAACCTTCCAAGGTTCGTCCATATACTAACAGGATTAAGAGAGGGATTGGCGATGAATTTAAAAGGAAGAAGCTTTTTGACGTTAAAGGATTACACGCCGGAGGAGATTACTTATCTGTTGGATTTGGCGGAGGATTTGAAGGAAAAGAAGAAAAACGGCGTGCCGGTGGACAAGTACAGGGGAATGAATGTTGCCTTGATTTTTGAAAAGACAAGTACCAGAACCAGATGTTCCTTTGAGGTAGCGGCCCACGACATGGGCATGGGAACGACTTATCTCGACCCAAGCGGCTCCCAGATTGGCAAGAAGGAGAGCATCGAGGACACGGCAAGGGTTCTTGGCAGGATGTATGACGGAATTGAGTATCGTGGGTTTGGACAGGAGATTGTGGAGGATTTGGCAAAATATGCGGGCGTACCGGTCTGGAACGGCCTGACTAATGAATACCACCCGACGCAGATGTTGGCGGATCTGCTGACGATCCGCGAGCATTTCGGATATCTGAAAGGAATAAAACTGGTCTATATGGGGGATGCGAGGTACAATATGGGCAATTCTCTGATGATTGCCTGTGCGAAGATGGGAATGCATTTTGTGGCGTGTACGACGGAAAAATATTTCCCCAATGAGGAACTGGTGGAGACTTGCCGGGGATATGCAAAAGAAAGCGGGGGAACGATTACGCTGGCTTCGGATGTGACGGAAGGGACAAAGGGTGCGGATGTCATCTACACGGATGTCTGGGTATCCATGGGCGAGCCGGATGAAGTCTGGGAAGAGCGAATCCGGGAGCTTACCCCTTATAAGGTGACGAAGGACGTCATGGCGAATGCGAAGGAAGAGGCGATTTTCCTGCACTGCCTGCCTGCATTCCATGATTTGAAGACGAAGATTGGTAAGGATATTCATGAGCGGTTCGGCATTGAGGATATGGAAGTGACGGACGAGGTATTCGAGTCAGCGCAGTCGAAGGTATTTGACGAGGCGGAGAACCGGATGCACACGATTAAGGCAGTAATGGCTGCAACATTGGGCGAGAGAGCATGAAATCAGAGATTTTGCGTTTGTTAAAGGAGAGTAATGGCTATGTGTCGGGACAGCAGCTTTGTGACGCATTTCAGGTGTCGCGGACGGCTGTGTGGAAAGTGATTGAGCATTTGAAGAAAGAGGGATATCAGATTGAGGCTGTGCGCAACAAGGGTTATCGTTTGGTGGGCAGCCCGGATGTGATGTCTAAGGCGGAGATTGAAAGCCTGGTCCGGACAGAGTGGGCGGGCAGGCAGGTGGTCTATTATGAAGAAACGGATTCTACCAATATCCGCGCCAAGGACGCCGGGGAGAAAGGCGGTGAACACGCCGTACACGGTACGCTTTTCGTGGCGGAACGGCAGATGGCGGGAAAAGGGCGAAGGGGCAGGGGATGGGAGTCGCCTGCAGGAACCAGCATCTATATGACCATATTGCTGCACCCCAAGTTCCTTCCGGGCAAGGCGCCCCAACTGACGCTTTTGATGGCGGTGGCCGTGGTAGAGGCGATTCGCAAGGTCACGGGACTTGCCTGCGGGATTAAATGGCCCAACGATGTCATTTACCAGGGAAAGAAACTGTGCGGGATTTTGACGGAGATGAGTACAGAGGTCAGTTTTATTAATTATGTCGTCATTGGCGTTGGGATTAATGTGAATCAGGAAACGTTCCCGGAAGAACTGGGGGATAAGGCAACGTCATTGAAACTGGAGCTGGGCGCAAACGTCCGGCGCGCGGAGCTGATTGCCGCTGTGATGGAGCAGTTTGAGTCTTGTTATGGGACATTTCTTGAGACGGAAGATTTGTCTGGTGTGAGAAAGAAGTATAACCAGTTGTTGGTAAACCGGAATCAGGATGTGAGGGTCTTAGAGCCGGGGAATGAGTATGAGGCGCACGCAGTCGGGATTAATGACACAGGAGAGCTGATTGTGCGGACAGAGGGGCAGGAAAGGGCAGTCTATGCCGGAGAAGTGTCCGTGAGAGGGGTATATGGTTATGTATGATGGGAAAGTGGTGCTCTGCGGCGCGAATTCCTATGAGGAGAAATATTATCTGAACCCGGATTTTGAGCAGCTGCCGGGGAGCGTCAAGGATGAGCTGAAGATTATGTGCGTACTCTATGTAAATGATGTGGGAGGAATCCTTACATTGGTCTATGAGGAGGACGGGAATCTGTGTTTTGAAGTGACGGCGGAGGAATTTGACCCCATGTTTGACGAGATTGGGAGCCAGTTGAAGATCAAACAGCTGCAGCGGGAGAAGCAGGATTTGTTAGAGGCTCTGCAGATGTATTACAAGGTGTTTTTTCTGGAAGGGTAAGCGGTCGGACGGCTGTAAAGATGAATGGAGGAGAAGATGTTATTAGTCATAGATGTGGGGAATACGAATATTACGATGGGAGTGTTCAAAGGGGAGAAGCTGTCGGGTACATTCCGCATGACAACGAAGCTGCCGAGGACGTCTGACGAATATGGGATTACTTTGAAGGAGCTGATTGAACGGCAGGGAATCCATAGCGGAGATATTGACGCTGTGATTGTTTCGTCCGTTGTGCCGGATATCATGCATTCTCTTGGGAGCGCGCTTATCAAGTATTTCGGCATCAAGCCAATGGTGGTGTCGGCAGGGATTAAGACAGGCATCCGGATTGTGACGGAAAACCCTAAGCAGGTGGGCGCGGATCGGATTGTGGATGCGGTGGCGGCGTATACACTCTATGGAGGTCCGGTCATCGTGATTGACTTCGGGACTGCCACGACTTACGATATCGTGGGCGTGGACGGAACCTTTGAGGGTGCTGTAATTGCACCGGGTATTCGGATTTCTGCCCATGCCATGACCGAACAGGCGGCAATGCTGCCGGCGATTGAAATCAAAAAGCCTGACTCTATCATTGCAAAGGAAACGGTGGCCAGCATGCAGGCGGGACTGGTATATGGGCAGATTGGACAGACGGAATATATTGTGAGGAAGATTAAGGAAGAATCCGGTTATGCGGATGCGAAAGTGGTCGCCAGCGGCGGCCTTGGGAAAATGATCGCGGCGGAGACGGATGTGATTGATATCTACGATGCGCAGTTAACGCTAAAGGGATTGCGTTTTATTTATGAAAAGAATAAGCGGTATGAAGATAGGAAATGTTGAACTTGAAAACCCATACATCCTCGCTCCGATGGCGGGGGTCACGGATCTGCCGTTCCGGCTTTTGTGCAAGGAGCAGGGGGCAGGTCTTTTATGTATGGAGATGATCAGCGCGAAGGCGTTACAGTATAAGAATAAGAACACGAAGGCGCTGCTTGCCATCCATCCTGAGGAATATCCCGTGTCGCTGCAGCTATTTGGAGCGGAGCCGGATATTATCAGCGAGATGGCGAAACAGATTGAAGAGCTTCCCTTCCAGATCCTGGATATCAACATGGGCTGTCCGGTTCCTAAGGTGGTAAGGAATGGGGAGGGTTCTGCGCTGATGAAGGATCCTCAGTTGGTGGGGGAGATTGTCAGCAAGACTGTGCGGGCAATCCAGAAACCGGTCACTGTGAAGATACGGAAGGGGTTTGACGACGCCCATGTCAATGCTGTAGAGATTGCAAAGGTAGTGGAAGAGGCGGGTGCGGCGGCAATTGCCGTACATGGAAGGACACGGGAGCAGTATTATTCCGGGAAGGCGGACTGGGAGATTGTCAGGCAGGTGAAGGAGGCGGTGTCAATTCCCGTGATTGGGAACGGCGATGTGATTTCCGGGGAAACAGCGCTGGCCATGATGCGGCAGACGGGATGCGACGGCGTGATGATTGGGCGCGGCGCGCAAGGGAACCCATGGATATTCCGTGAACTTGCAGAATATGACAGGACGGGAGTGAAACCAAAGCGTCCTTGTGCAGAAGAGGTAAAGGCCGCGATGCTGCGGCATGCAAGACTGCAGATTGAGTTCAAGGGGGATTTTATCGGTATCCGTGAAATGCGTAAGCATGTGGCATGGTATACGAAGGGGATGGAAGGCGCGGCGAAGCTTAGGGAGGCGATTAACCGGGTGGAGTCGTATGCGGAATTGGAGAAACTTTTGGATGCCCATATGTGACGAGTTGGCCGTATGAAAGACAGGGATTGTGCATATACTGTAACGGGCGAATTTCAAGGGCAAAATTATTGACATAACTTTACCATTTGGGTATAATAATGAAATTGTGAAAGTTTCTTTAATCTTTTAAATAACAAATAGATTTTTTTGAAGATAGTGAAGAGAGTAATAGGAAAGGAAGTAAGACACATGGAAGCAAAGAAGAAATTACTTACTTATGCAGGCTTGAAAGCACTGGAGGACGAGCTGGAACATTTGAAAGTCGTAAAGCGGAAAGAGGTTGCCGGCAAGATTAAAGAGGCGAGGGAGCAGGGAGACTTGTCAGAGAATGCGGAGTATGACGCTGCAAAGGATGAGCAGCGGGATATCGAGGCGCGTATTGAAGAGCTGGAAGGCATCCTGAAAAATGCGGAAGTCGTAGTTGAGGATGAGGTAGATTTTGATAAGATTAACGTAGGTTGTACGGTAAAGGTCTACGACAAGACATTTGACGAGGAAATGGAGTTCAAACTGGTCGGTTCTACAGAGGCGAACAGCCTGGAAGGGAAGATTTCCAACGAGTCTCCGGTCGGACAGGCGCTTATTGGCTGTAAAGTTGGCGACCAGGTACAGGTGGAGACTCAGGCTGGGGTTATGGAATATGAGGTATTGCATATCAGCCGGTCATTGTAGAAGGAATTGTGTGGAGAAACTGATACAGTTCCTTGCAAAAGGAAAGGAGAGGAAAACGTGGCAAAGCAGCAGGAGAAAGTACAGGATCAGGACATTAACCAGTTAAGGAAGGTCCGCCGTGAGAAACTGGCAGATTTACAAAGCAACGGGAAAAATCCGTTTGAGATTACAAAGTTTGACGTGACATGCCATGCCATGGATATTAAAGAGCATTTTGAGGAACTGGAAGGGGCGCAGGTCACGCTGGCAGGGCGTATTATGCAGAAGCGTGTCATGGGAAAGGCTTCTTTCTGTAATGTTCTCGACCAGAGCGGGGATATCCAGTCTTATGTGGCCAGGGACAGCATTGGCGAGGAGGCATACAAGGATTTCAAGAAGATGGATATCGGAGATATCGTCGGCGTGGAGGGAGAAGTGTTCAAGACAAAGACGGGTGAGATTTCCGTCCATGCTTCTTCTGTAAAATTATTATCCAAGAGCCTTCAGATTTTGCCGGAGAAGTTCCATGGCCTGACGAATACGGATATGCGTTACCGTCAGAGATATGTGGATTTAATTATGAACCCGGAGGTAAGGGATACATTCATCAAGCGTTCTAAGATTATCAGCGCTATCCGGAGACATCTGGATGAGCAAGGGTTCCTTGAGGTGGAGACTCCGATGCTGGTGAGCAATGCGGGCGGCGCGGCGGCAAGACCTTTTGAGACTCATTTCAATGCATTGAATGAGGATTTTAAGCTGCGTATTTCTCTGGAGCTGTATCTGAAGCGTCTGATTGTAGGCGGACTGGAACGAGTGTATGAGATTGGACGTGTGTTCCGGAATGAGGGGCTGGATACCAGGCATAATCCGGAGTTTACACTGATGGAGCTGTATCAGGCGTATACGGATTATAATGGGATGATGGATCTGACGGAGGATCTGTACCGCCATGTGGCGCAGGAGGTTCTTGGGACGGCTGTGATTGCTTATAATGGCGTAGAGATGGATCTTGGCAAGCCGTTCGTGCGGATTACGATGGTGGATGCCGTGAAGAAATATACAGGCGTTGACTGGAATGAGGTGAAGACTCTTGAGCAGGCGAGGGAGCTTGCGAAGGAGCATCATGTGGAGTTTGAGGACAGGCATAAGAAGGGCGATATTCTGAGCTTGTTCTTTGAGGAGTTTGTTGAGGAGCATTTGATTCAGCCTACGTTCGTGATGGATCACCCGATTGAGATTTCCCCGCTTACGAAGAAGAAGCCGGAGAAGCCGGAATATGTGGAGCGGTTCGAATTGTTCATGAATGGCTGGGAGATGGCGAATGCGTATTCTGAGCTGAATGACCCGATTGACCAGCGGGAGCGTTTCAAGGCGCAGGAGGAATTGCTGGCGCAGGGAGATGAAGAGGCGAATACGACGGATGAAGATTTCCTGAATGCCCTGGAGATTGGTATGCCTCCGACTGGGGGGATTGGATTCGGGATTGACAGGATGTGTATGCTGCTGACGGATTCAGCGGCGATTCGGGATGTTTTGCTATTCCCGACAATGAAGTCACTCGGTGGTTCTGAGGTTAAGAAAGGTCAAGAGAAAACAACGGAGAAGGCGGTTGAAGCTGTGAAGGAAGCGATTGATTTCTCCAAGGTGGAAATCGAGCCGCTGTTCTCGGATTGCGTGGATTTCGAGACGTTCAGTAAGTCGGATTTCAGGGCTGTGAAGGTGAAAGAGTGCGCTGCGGTTCCAAAGAGTAAGAAACTTTTACAGTTTACGCTGGACGACGGGACAGATACGGAACGTACGATTTTAAGCGGTATTCACGCATATTACGAGCCGGAGGAATTGATTGGAAAGACGCTGATTGCCATTACAAACCTTCCGCCGAGAGCCATGATGGGGATTGATTCCTGCGGTATGCTTATCAGTGCGGTTCACCAGGAGGAAGGGGAAGAAAGGCTTCATCTTTTGATGGTAGACGACCATATTCCTGCGGGGGCGAAGCTGTATTAAGGCGGAGAGTAGGATAAAAAACATCAAGGGGTTTCGACCCCCGATTTACATCTTTACATCAAACTTACATCATTCGATGCAGAAAGTTGTGCAGAGGCAGAAAAATCGTACATTTCGTACAGAAATGCGGGGGTTTGAAAAAGAAATATGGATTACGGAAAGGCTTTAAGAGAAAAGAAACTCTTAGAGCTTTTTTGGGTCTGGGGGAAGAAAAGAAGATTTAAGGTAACTATGAAGCCGGAGGCTGATTGTTACAATTCAAGAGTATATCAGGGGGTTTTCTTTTGAATAGGGCTACGATATAATAAAGTAGAAGCGGAACCCTCTTTGGCAAAATTAAAATGGTGTCATCATTAACAGAAAGGTCAATGAGTTATGTGTACAAGAAATGAGTTAGAAACGATTTTGCAGACGATGGTGAAAGTGTATCGTGCGGTATATGGACAACAGATTATAAAAATTGTTCTTTATGGTTCTTATGCGCGTGGTGATTATCAGAAAGATTCAGATATAGACATAGCGGCAATTGTACAGGGAGAGAGGACTGCGCTGCAGGAAGGATTAAGGCAGGTATGGGATATGTCTTCTGATTTGGAACTGGAATATGGGACGATTATCTCTCCTACAGTAATTCCTTATGAGGAGTTTGAGAAGTACAAAAATGATTTGCCTTATTACAGAAATATACAGAGTGAAGGGGTGGATATCGTTGCCTGATGTAAGAGTAGATTTAATGAAATATCGGCTGAAGATGGCGAAAGAGAGGCTGCATTCATCGAAGGTTCTGTTGGATGCGGGCAGTTATAAAGATTCTATCGGGCGTTCTTATTATGCAATGTTTTGAAAAAGAAATACAGATTACGGGAAAGGCTTTAAGAGAAAATAAACTCTTAGAGCCTTTTTTCATTTGGGGATAGATACGGCAGGTCGCAGACTATTCTCCATATCAGAGATTTTCTATACTGTATAGAAAATACAAGGAGGTTTGATATGAAAAATAGTTTGGCAGACATACACCCAGAACTTGTACAGGAATGGTCGGACAGTAACCTGCCGCTGACTCCCGATACCGTCACCTATGGCTCAAATAAACAAGTATGGTGGAAAGGGGCTTGCGGGCATGAATGGCAAGCCAGTGTGAAAAGCCGATCTTCTGGCGAGAATTGCCCTATCTGTGCAGGAAAAAGGATCGTTAAGGGGATTAACGATTTAGAAACGCTAGAATCGGAACTTGCATTAGAGTGGTCAGAGAAAAATAAAAACATAAAGCCATCTATGGTTGGCATAGGCTCCCAGAAAAAAGTGATATGGAAAGGTAAATGCGGGCATGAGTGGCAAGCCAGTGTGAAAAATCGGGTGCATGGCAGCGGCTGTCCGTACTGTTCCCATAATCTTGTGCTGGAAGGGTTCAATGACCTTGCTTCTCAGCTTCCGCAGGTAGCCGCCGAATGGTCAGATAAAAATGAGCCGTTGCGCCCAACGATGGTGACAGCCTATACGAACCGCAAAGTGTGGTGGAAGTGCAAAGAAGGTCATGAGTGGAATACACAGGTTTCGACCCGTTCATACGGAAGTAACTGCCCGTATTGCAGCGGAGAGATACTTCTTAGGGGATTTAATGATTTCGAGACAAGACAGCCGCAGCTTGCCGAGGAATGGTCACAACGAAATCTGCCTTTGACCCCAGACATGATAAATGAGAAATCCAGGAAAAATGTCTGGTGGAAATGCAGAAAATGCGGATATGAATGGAAAGCCGTCGTCCATTCAAGGGTAAAAGGGGCAAAATGTCCCGTATGCGCAGACAGGGCGGTACTCTCTGGATATAATGATTTGGCGGCGACTGACCCGCACCTGCTTGGAGATTGGGACTACGAAAAGAATACAGACATATTGCCAGAGGATATTTCAAGAAATTCCATGCGTAAAGTCTGGTGGAGATGCCCGCTTGGACATTCCTGGAAAGGGAAGGTGTCAGAACGAGCGGTAGACGGAAAAGGATGCAGGGAATGTGAAAAAGAATATCAAAGTGTATTCCCGCAATTAGCAGTCGGATTTTATGCGGCGAAAAAAGGGATGAAAGTTTTGTTTGACTCGAATACAGTCCTTGGAATCCCGCTTGAAATCTATATACCCGAAGAAAAAGTTGCGGTTGAATCTTTTGAAGGTTCAAAGGAAATGGAGAGTGTAAAGAGGTATATCTGCAAACAGAAGGGGATCAGGCTGGCTAAGATCCCCTATCATACAAAGGATAGTGAAACAGAGTTTGCATACAAAATAAAAAGGCTGTTTCAAAGCATACATATTTTTATATCCTCGGATGTGGAAGAAGATGTAGTAACGATAAGGAAGCATTTTTATAAATGGAGAGAGAAGCAAATAAAAGAATAGCGTATGACGCCGTCTGTTCTTCGTATGAATAGACGGTTTTTTTGTCCCTCAAATTAAGGAAAAGCAAAAAAATAAAAAATTTCAAAAAAACAGGGTGGCATTTTGCGTTTTCATTCCAAATAAGTGAAGGGGTTGACTTTCAACATTAGAGAAGGGATACTTTTTCACTGTATTTTGAAAATTGAATCAGTCATTCGCTAAGACAAAATTTCTGATGACGAGCCACCTTAGCAGGTACGCCAAGATTTTATTCCCAAATGATAGGCAGAATAAATGAGCGATAATTCCAGCTATAAGTATCGGGTTGTCCCCGATATGGCGATGACAGTCAGAATGATAATGATACTCCTGTACGCAGCTCCAAGAGTTCCTTGGAGAGGTGAGATTCCTGTGAAGCAGATAACAGTCTGCTGCTTAGCGATTTCCCGAAGCAGATTGCTTTTTTGCAGGGGGTGTTGAGGACAAATACTGCATTTTAAATTTTTGCGGGGACAGGAAGATTGTCCCTGCTAATTACATAGCCACATTGACAACGTGGCTAAATTTTTGAAGAAGGAGGATATACTTATGAACTCAGAGGGCATGACGCCAAAGTGCAAAGTGATCGCCCTGACAAACCAGAAAGGCGGTGTCGGAAAGACCACCACGACGGTCAATCTGGGGGTAAGTTTGGCACAGAAGGGTAAAAAAGTGCTTCTGATTGACGCCGACGCACAGGCAAATCTGACAATGTCCCTTGGCTATGGCAGACCAGACGATTTGTCTGACACCCTTTCAAGTATCATGCAGGATGTCATAGACGACAAGCCGATAGACGTACAGAAAGCCATTCTGCACCATGAAGAAGGCGTTGACCTGCTCCCGTCCAATATTGAGCTGTCAGGATTAGAAGTAAGGCTTATCAATGCCATAAGCCGAGAAAGCGTGCTGAAAACTTGCATTAATGAAGTAAAAGAGAAGTATGACATGGTACTGGTAGACTCGATGCCGAGCTTAGGGATGCTGACAATTAATGCACTTGCTGCAAGCGACAGCATAATTATCCCGACGCAGCCCCACTATCTTTCCGCCAAAGGCTTAGAATTATTGCTTCAATCCGTATCGAAAGTCAAGCGGCAGATAAACCCGAAACTGCGGATAGACGGAATCCTTATGACGATGGTAATGCCGCGCACAAACATTTCCAAGGAGATCACAGCTACGGTAAAGAGCGCTTATGGGCAGAGAATCCGAGTGTTTGAATCCCAGATACCACATTCCATACGGGCAGTAGAAGCGACTGCGGAGGGCAAGAGCATATTTGCCTATGATAAAGGAGGCAAAGTAGCGAAAGCATATGGAGAGCTTGCGAAGGAGGTGGAAGAAATTGGCGAGAAGCAGAAAAAGCAAAATAGAGCTGACCGCATACGATGACCTCTTTGAGACAGACGAGAGCCGCGCAGAAGCAAATTTAAGCAAGATAAGGGAGATACCCATTTCCGAAATAGACGAATTTCCAGACCATCCCTTTAAAGTGCTTATGGATGAAGATATGGAACAGCTTGTTGACAGCGTTAGAAGGATTGGCGTAATGACTCCCGCAACGGTTCGGCAAAAGGAGGACGGACGGTATGAGTTAATCAGCGGTCACAGGCGGAAAAAGGCTTGCGAACTTGCAGGGTTTGAGGTGCTGAAATGCGAGGTTAAGGAGCTGAGCCATGACGAAGCAGTCATTGTGATGGTTGAAAGTAATCTGCAACGCTCCACTATCCTGCCAAGCGAGAAAGCCTTTGCGTATAAGATGCGGTTAGAAGCGATGAAACGGCAAGCAGGCAGACCAATAAAAGATAATTATTCCCCAGTGGGTAATAATTATGAGTTTGCGACTTCGAGTGATGAACTTGCTGAAAAAGTGGGAGAAAGCAAGAATCAGATTTTTCGATTTATCCGTCTGACAGAGCTAGTACCTGAAATTCTGGAAATGGTTGATGAACGCCAGATTGCCTTCCGTCCTGCGGTGGAGTTATCCTATCTCACCGAGGAACAGCAGTACACACTTTTAGAAGCGATGGGGTACAACGACGCCACGCCTTCACTGGCACAGGCAATCAAAATGAAAAAATTCATGCAGGAGGGGAAGCTGACAGACGAGGTTATTCAGTCCATTATGCAGGAGGAAAAGCCGAACCAAAAAGAAAAACCTGCGTTCAAAGACGAGAGGATAACCAAGCTTATACCAAAGACTATCCCCAGAGGGCAGGAAACCGATTTTGTAGTTAAAGCATTGGAGTATTATAACCGCCACCTGCAAAGGCAGCGGGGGAAGGAGAGGTAAGCCGACGCCAAGGGAGAAGTATACCCTTTGAGGGCTATCTATTTTTTCTCTGTCTCCGCTTCGGTCGGCGTTAAACGTGTGCCACTGGCACACAACGCCCCCTCTCCACACCTCTCCCCCCGAAATACTACCAGTAACTATCCGAGAAAAGAAATCATGAAAGCTGCATAGGTGTGCAGCTTTTTTTCTGCCCGTAAATCATCAAATTAAAAACGAACAGGAGGAAACAATGAAGATTCGTGAAAGATTCAAAAGGACAGCAGCTTATACCCTTGCTGCGGTCACTATATTATCCGCCTTTCCTGCATCATCTGTACTTGGAGCAGGCAGCATAGGGACGATTTCATTCGACCACACCTACGACAGTGCAGGGAACGCCATGAGATACAATTCAACTGCTAACATTGACGGTCATGTGCCAGGGAATACAGGCGAATATATCAACCGTATGTATGTAGACGGAGAAGACGCATACTGTATTCAGCCAGGCGTACCTTTAAGGACAGGAAACACATTGGCAAAAGACTCCTCAAGCGCATGGAACCTGCTGTCTGGGAATCAGAAAAAAGCGGTAGGGCTTGCCCTGCTCTATGGGAATCAGGGAAACAGGAATCAGTTGACAGGGAACGACGATGAAAAGTGGCTCGCCACCCAAACACTGGTATGGGAGTTTGTCACAGGATGCCGTGAGTCTATAGGAACTTACCGACAGACAAGCGGTACAATCTACAACCTGCATTTTGGCTCAAACTACCCAAACAGCCAGGCGAGGGCAGCATACGACCAGATCATCGCCAGGATGTCTAAGCACAATACGATTCCCAGTTTTATGTCGGGCGGCGAGGGCAGCATAACAAGAGAGCTTTCCTATCGGGATGGAAGATACAGTATGACATTTACTGATAGTAACAATACCCTTTCTGAATATGACTTTACAAGCTCCGACAGCCACATCAAGGTATCCAAGAACGGGAACAAGCTGACCGTAACGTCTGAAAAGGCAGTAAAAGGCACAGTCAGGATAACGGCGGCAAGGAATAACACGCCGACCGTCAGCAGCGGCGCAAAAATGATCGCATACGGAGATCCGAATTTGCAGGATGTGATAACAGGTGTGGAAAACGTGGATACAGTCAGGGCATATCTCAATGTGGAAACGCCTACAGGGACAATCGCACTGAAAAAGACATCGGAGGACGGCGTGGTAGAGGGGATTTCATTTACCGTCAAAGGAGAGAATTACAGCAAGACCCTTGAGACAGATGCAAACGGAAATATAACGGCTGAGGGCTTATTCCCTGGGACTTATACAGTCACCGAGCAGCCGATAGACCATTATGAGAAGCCCCAAACCCAGACCTTGACGGTTATTGGAGGAGAAACAGCCACCGTAACATTCGACAACATTCTAAAACGAGGGAGTCTTGAGGTTGTGAAAACATCTGAGGACGATTGCAACGGAGGGGTACGGTTTCACCTTTACGGAACATCCCTGAGCGGAATTGCTGTTGACGAATATGCGGTGACGGACGGGAATGGACTTGCGAGGTTTGAAAATATCCTGATAAGCGGCAATACGCCATATGTACTCGAAGAAATGGACACAGCAGACCGCTATGTCGTTCCAGCCACCCAGACCGCACCGATTGAATGGAAGAAAGTTACGAACAGAAGTTTCCATAACGTACTGAAAAAATTTAACGTAATTGTCCGTAAGACAGATCGGGAAACAGGAACGCCGCAGGGCGACGCTTCTCTGGCAGGAGCAGTGTACGGCGTCTATAAAGGCAGGGAACTCCTTGACACCTATACAACCGATGAAAACGGGCAGTTCACAACAAAAAATTATATATGCGGCGATGATTGGAGTATTCGTGAGTTAGTTCCGCCCGAAGGCTATCTTCTGGACAGCAGAATCCACCACATAGGGGCAGAGCCGAGGCTTTATACGGTTGAATATAATACAACAGGAAATAACGTAAATGATCAGGTCGCAAAAGGAAAGATTGCCATTACCAAGCATACGGACAACGGAGAGACACAGATTGAAACGCCGGAAGAAGGGGCAGTATTTGAGGTATACCTGAAATCCGCAGGAAGTTACAAACAGGCGGAAGAAGCAGAGAGGGAGATCCTGACTTGCGACGCAAACGGATTTGCCCAGACCAAATATATGCCTTACGGTATTTATACCGTTCATCAGGCTTCCGGTTGGGAGGGGCGTGAATTGATGAAAGATTTTGACGTATTTATCAACCAAGACAGCCAGACCTACCGCTACTTAATCAACAACGCAAACTTTGAGAGTTATATCAAGATTGCCAAAAAAGATATCGAGACAGGAAAGACGATACCATATGCAGGCGCAGGTTTCCAGATTTACGATCCAAATGGAGAACGGGTATCCATGACGTTTACCTACCCAGAAGTGACAACGATTGATACGTTCTACACCACAATAGACGGTGAATTAATCACGCCGCAGCCCCTTGAATACGGAGAGGGCTATACGCTTGTGGAGGTACAGGCTCCCTATGGCTACGTGCTGGATTCCAAGCCGATACCGTTTGACGTAGTGCAGGGAGATTCCCAGGAAGAAAACGGTTTTCATGTAATCAAGGTAGAATGTTCTAATATTGCACAGAAAGGAACAATTACCGTATCCAAGTCCGGCGAAGTATTCGGCAAAGTATCCAGCAGCAATCAGATGTATCAGCCAGTCTTTGCCGAAGATTCCTTAGAAGGGGCAGTCTATGAGGTTGCCGCCGCCGAGGATATCGTTACCACAGACGGCACAGTCAGAGCCAGGAAGGGCGAGGTCGTAGATACCCTGACCACAGGGAAAGACGGAAAAGCCAAGTCAAAGAACCTATATCTGGGAAGATACAAAGTGAAAGAAGTAACGGCTCCCCAAGGGATGGTGTTAAATGCGGCTCCCCATATAGTTGAGCTTGCGTATGCAGGGCAGGACATTGCAGTCACAGAGATATCCACAGACTTTCGCAATGAACGCCAGAGGGTAGAAATAGACATTGTAAAGAGCCTTGAAGTAAATAAGGCGTATGGCATAGGCGATCATGGAGAAATGAAAGATGTTTGTTTCGGGCTGTATGCAGAAAAAGAACTGACTGCCGCAGACGGTTCCGTCATTCCAGCAGACGGATTGTTAGAAGTAATCGCCCTTGACGAGAACGGTCATGGAAAAGCGAAAAGCGACCTGCCGACTGGAAAATACTATGTGAAGGAAATCCGTACAAATCCCGCATACCTGGCGAATAATAAGAAATACCCTGTAAATTTTGAATATGCAGGGCAGGACACAGAGGTTGTCCATATCGCTGCAAATGAGGGAGAAGCCATAAAAAATAAGTTGATTTACGGCTCTGTCGGCGGCAAAAAGACCGATGAGGACGGAAAAGAGTTAGGCGGCGCTATGATCGGTATCTTTAAGACAGGGACAAAAGAATATACAAAGGAAAATGCAATCCAGACCGCGACATCCGAAGATGACGGGACTTTTTCTTTTGTAAAAGTCCCGTATGGCACATGGATCATTCGTGAAGTGGAAAGCCCAGAAGGATATATACTGTCCGAGGAAGAAATCACTGTGACAATCGGTAAAGCAGGGGAATTTGTAGAAATCGAGCTTGTAAATGATTTTATTAAGGGTAGTATTTCTCTGATAAAAAGGGATAAAGACAGCTCGGAAACGAAACTCTTTGGCGCAGTATTCGAGGTTTACTCCGATAGCAACAGCGACGGAAAACTGGATAAGAAAGATGAGCTGATGGGCGAAATGAGTGAGGTGGAGAAAGGAGTTTACCAGATGGACGACCTGCGTTACGGCAAGTATTTTGTATGTGAGAAAACCGCCCCCACAGGTTTTGTGCTGGATGAGAACGTCTATCCCGTATCCATCGAGGAAAACGGCAAGACCTATGATGTGGAGAATGAAGCGGGCAAAGGCTTCCTGAACGAAGCGCAGAAAGGATCGCTTAAAATCGTCAAGACATCATCTGACGGCAGAGTGGAGGGCTTCTCTTTCCAGGTTATCGGAAAAGATTACGATCAGACATTCACGACGGATAAGGAAGGCGAGATTACCATCGAGGGGCTGCGAATCGGGGAATATACTGTATCCGAGGTCAGCGACAAGGCATCTTCTGACTATATCCTGCCCGCCGATCAGACAGTGACAATTAAGACAGATGAAACGGCGAACATCGCCATGCACAACGAACTTCGAGAAACCCCGAAAACAGGAGATGATTTCAGCTTGGGATTATGGGCGAGCCTTGCGGCTGCATTTACCATCGGCGCAGGAATCTTCGGGTTTGCAGGCTATCGGTGCGGAAGAAGGAAATAAAACAGTAAAATGGATAGGGAGTGGGGCGGTTGGAAGATACCGCCCTCTTTCCATTTATAAGGACTGTTATGCCAAAAATATACAGAGAGGAGGAAGTTATGGACAGCCTGAAAACCATTGAGGGCAAAGTCAGGAGCATCCTGCAAGAGAATGAGGACGCCAGAAACGACGACATGGTACTGTACCTTGTCCTCTGCAACCTTTATCTGAATCATGCAGGTTCAATGCCGCTTGCAGAGATCATGACCAGGTATAAAGAGCTTGGTTTACCGAGCTTTGAGAGCGTGGGAAGGACGCGCCGAAAGTTGCAGGAAAGACACCCAGAACTTTTAGGAAGTCTGCGGAGGCAGAAAATCAGAGCCGCAGGCGAAAAGGCATACCGTAAGTATGCAAAGACGTAAGGAGGTATCTATGGAGGAAATAAAACGTTCCAATCAGGGCTACGAGATTATAGAGAGCTGTACTATCGGGAATACAGAGATTGTTATCGGGAATCACCCAACAGCGCCGAACCCTTATGTGTGCTGGTACTGTAAGGGCGGCGACAATTATTACTGGGGCTGCTACTGCAACACCCTTGAAGCCGCAAGGGAAAAGCTGAACGAACGCCGCCGGTCGGAGTGCCATATGCCGTACAACCGACAGACCGACAGAAAGGCGAAGCATTACGATGAGTGTGAGCGGTAGCGGAAAAAAATATGACTGTATGGACTGCCCTTACCCCCGATATAAGGACGGTCGTGTTATCTTCTGCGATGTCTGTATCCGAAAAATCTTAGACTGGCAGAGGGAGAAAAAACAGAGAAAGGAGAGGTACGATGGAGAATGAGGAAAAGCGGATGATCAGTACCTACGAGGTCACGCAGAGTATCCACATAGGAAGAAGGGAAGTGGTATTTGGCATAGACGGGAAAGAGGAATATCCCTATTTAGTCTGCTACTGCACGTATGATAACCCTTTATCCGCAGAATGGGTGGAGGATGCGGTCGGCTCAGACGACTATCTGGAAGCCATGCAGATATTTACAGACAGAGTGCAGGAGCAGATAGAGAGTGTAAGAGCCGAGCAGGAACAGTTCAAGTTCGACATGACCCCGTTTACCATAGACGACTGTATCCCAGACGATAAGGGAGGCAGCATTGTGGGAAAGGTGGTTGTCATCAATGCCGAAGTCAACCGTCATGAGTACCGCCATTGTGCCTACCAGCTTGTGCTGGCGGACGGCGGAAACGGCGCGAGGGGCGGCAGGGGGCAGGCGGTGTTTGGAACCAGCCTTGCGGACGGAAAGCACGCCAGATGGGAAAGGTGCGACGTGCTTGGCGAACTCAAGCCAGAGAAAATGCCCGAATGGGCGAAAGAAGCCCTTGCCAGAATCAAGGCACAGGAAAGGGAGAAGAAATCAAAAAGCAGGGAGGAACGCTGATGGAGATAAGGGCTTTGACACAGCCGGAACAGAAATATGCCTATGCCCAGAGTATGCAGCTAGAGGGACAGACGGGATGTATCGGTCATCTCCGAGGGGATTTTGGCAGTTCTGGAAGTGAATTTCATGCAGACTGGAAGGATAGGAGGGAACAGTGGAAAACGGAGGGGTTTCAGGCGGAGTTTAAAGATTTCATCAATCTTCTGCGTGGGGATAAGGGGATTCTGCACAGCCGACGTGATATGTCGGCGGCGGTAAGACAAACCCCCGCCGCCACCTTTTTGGGGAATTACTGTACTGAGTACGGTTTTCGTGCAGATACGGACAAATACGCCTTTCTGTTCCGTTGCAATCCAACAAAGGGCGACGGTAATTTTTATTGTTACTGCTATGTGAAAGAGTGGTTGGATAAGCATATCCAAAAAGCAGAGCGGGGTATCCGTTTTATTGACCCGCATTACAAGGAGCTGTTCCGCATACCAGACGGCGGCAAAATCATCATCACATATGATTGGGGAGAACGGGCAGAAAAGACCTGCCGTTTTATTGACGAGTACCATACCGAGGTGGGCGGCAATCTCTACCATATCTGCGAATTTGCCGAGCGTATGAAAAGGAGTGGGCACAGCTATGAGCCGAAGCAGCAAGAGCCGCAGGCGGCACAGAAAGCCCCGAAACACAAAGACCATGAACGATAGGAGGATTTAAAATATGCCAGTGAACCCAAAAGCCGTCAGAGTCTTAAACAAGGTCTTAGACGCAGGTTTTACCGATGAAAAGGCGATTGCAGCCATGACGATGGACGACATTCTCTCCATGCATGGAATCACAGTTGCGGATATCACGCTCATCAATGAGCTGCAAAAGGGTATCAAGGCAAACAAGGTCGTCTCATTTCTGGGAGACGGTACGGACTGAGCGGAAGGCGGGGAATACGACAGGAAACAAAAAGACAGGAATTTAGAACGACAAAGGAGGTGTGATTCTATTGGCTGCAAAGTACCAGCTAATTACGGAGCTGTACCGTCGGACAGGCGCGACGGTGGTAAAGAATCCGCAGGCATGGCAGAGATTTTTAACCTCTGCCTGCCGCAATTACAAGTGCCGTTTTGACGAGCAGCTCTTAATCTACGCCCAACGCCCAGACGCCACAGCCGTTGCAGAGATTGGCACGTGGAACAGGCTTTTTAAGAGGTGGGTCAACAAGGAAAGCAGGGGGATTGCGGTGTTCGACCTGAAAGGACGCAGGAACACGCTGAAATATTATTTTGACGTTTCCGACACCTATGAGGGCTATTATGGCAGCCGCCCCGTACCGATATGGCAGATGGATAGGCGGTACGAGCAGCCTGTCATGGAACGGCTTGCAGGCAGGTTCGGGGAAACAAAGGCAGAATATTTTACCGCCGCCCTTTTGGAAACGGCGGAGAACGCTGTGGAGGACAACCTGCCCGATTATCTTTTGCAGTTGAAAGGCTGTACGACAAATAGCTTTTTAGAGGAACTGGACGATCTTAATATAGAAGTAATATATAGGCGTCTGGCAGTAAACAGTGTTGCCTATATGCTTTTGAGCCGTTGCGGGCTGGATACAAAGGGGTATTTTGAGGCGGAGGATTTTGCCGACATCACAAATTTCAACACCCCCGCCACCCTCAATGCTGTCGGCATTGCCACAAGCGACATTTCCGAGATGGCGTTGCGGGAAATCTCAGCCGCAATCCGAAATGTGCAAATGGAATCGGAACGGCAGAACCGCACGTTTGCAGGGGACATCGCAAGCCAGTATGATAAAGGCAGGCAACAACCCGAAAGGAGCGAAAACAATGAGCGAAATCACTTACACGAAACAAAACGATTACCTTATACCCGACCTGACATTACCGACAGAGCCAGAACTTCCGCTTGGCAGGTACGCTTTGATGTACAGGGATTATCTGGAACAGCACAGGAGGGTAGATTACCTCAACCTGCTGACGTCGGGCAGTCTGAACGCACATCTTTACCAGACCGAACAGACGGCGCTCAAGAGGTTAGAACTTCTGACGAAGCAGCTCGCAGCCGAGCAGGGCGTGACGGAGGAACTGAAAGAGAAAGCGCCGATACAGTGGGTGCAGGCAATGAACGCCATCCGCAGCCAGGCGGAGGAAGTGATACGGGAGGAATTGATTTACAACTAACGTCCCAAGAATCTGAGCCAAAGACGAAGGAGGATTGGCAGACGGAAAAAGTGCCTGCGGTGCAGTTAGAGCCAGAACCAGAAAAACAGGCAGGAAATGACGGGGACAGCGTTACTGCAAAGGAAGAAGTAAGGGCGAATCTCCCGACCATAGATGAACAGATTGAAACGATAGCAGAAGCAGAGGACGAAAAATCCTCTGTTTTTTCTATTTTGCAGGAAGATATAGATGCCGTCCTTGTAAAAGGGAATAGCGTTAAGAATGGAAAGTACCGTATTTACCACCAGTTCCAGAAGCAGGAAGATAAAAAGGGCAGCGTTGAATTTCTCAAAAAGGAATACGGCACAGGCGGTTTTTTTGTTGATTTTTCAGACGGAACGGAAGGTTATGTGTGGTACGGCGACAAGGGGATCTCCATTGACCATGACGGCATTTCCACCGAACACGACCTTGTTTTGAGCTGGTCTAAAATAGAAAAACGCCTGCGTGAGCTTATCCAGAACGACCGTTACCTTAACCCCAAAGAAAAGGAACATTACGTCGATTATCTGGAAGAAATCTCTGCCCCGCAGTATGAGGTTGATACCCAGAGGAAATTAAAAAAACGGCGGTTCATTGACAGCCAAAGAGACTTGCCGCCTGCCGACAAGAGGGACAGCCTTGCATTGCGGCTCTCTGATTTTATCTGTGATTTGGAGGGGTATGAGAAAGCCCTGCTTGAAAACGTGGGGCGTACCGACCTTGCCGATGTGACTGACGGGCAGATGGAGCAGTATCTGTCCGACCCTGCCGTTGTCCAGCAGCTCCTTGATTTCCTTAAACTGGTGCAGGGCAAGACAAGCGATGTCTACAGCAGGAGCAACGCCTACCGTTTTTCACAGGAGCTTACGGAACTGTATCCTCTCTGCTACCTCTATCATGAGGGCGATGTGGTGTATATCGGGGTAGATGAATATGAGATCACAGCCTTTAATGAAAACGCAGTATCTTTACAAAATACAAAGTTCCCGTTGTTTGGAAAAGAGTTCGCCAGGGAGGATTTTAATGAAAAGCTAAAGGAAAACCCTGCGAACGACCATCTGAAAGCAATCGTGACCGAGCGGCAGAAAACGGAAACGTCTGCCGAAGAAAAGCCAGACAGACTTGCGTTTTCCGTCGGGTTTTCCGAGCATCCCGCCTTTTATGACAGAGAACTGAACGACCGATTTACGGATTTGAGCTTCGCACTTGGGAATAAGCTGCTTGGCGTTCTGGATGAAAAACAGCACTGTGAAAGGGAAAACAGGGATAGCCATGTGGGATGGTATAAAAAGACTGATTTTGAAATCCATGCGGTTATCGGCGGGAAAGAATTTAATTACGAGGGGCGGTTTGACATCGGGGACGGCGAGGGCGATTTGATTGCCCATATCCAGAACTATTATGACTATTCCCTCTCCCCCGACTGTCCGTTTATCCCAGAATGGAAACGGAAGGGTGAAGATTACTACCAAGAGCAGATGGATACCCTGCGTTTCGGGCAGGAAGTGTTCCTCCCGTTTTTAAGGCGGCACACCGAACTGGCACCAGAGGACAAAAAGCTGTTTGCCGAGATAATGGCGACGGAGCAGGACTGGTTTCAAAGGGGAAAAGGACAAACACAGGATAATTCAGATCTTATCGGCATAGAACTCACTATCGACAATCGAAGATATATTGTTGAGAGCATTGGTGAAATCAACGGCGAAGTTTCCATGTGTGACGTCACATTCCAGAACAGTACGAGATTCCCGATAAAGCGTGTGGAGAAAATCGGCTATGTCCGCAGGCTTTTGGAGCAGGCGCAGGAAGAAATACAGCCCGAAGAAAAAGCAGAACTTTCTTCAAAACCAACTGCGAAAAAGCCGTCTGCTTCTGGCAGCCGTCATAATTATCGCATTACGGATGATGGTTTAGGCATTGGCGGTGCAAAAGAGAAATTCCACAACAATATGACCGCAATCCGACTTCTCCACGACCTTCAGACAGAGAACCGCCTTGCAACGCCCGAAGAACAGGAAACCCTTGCAAAATATGTGGGGTGGGGCGGTCTGTCTATGGCGTTTGATGAGAAAAATGCGGCATGGGCGAAAGAATATAAGGAACTAAAGTCTGCGCTCTCCGACGAAGAATATCGTGCCGCTATGGAATCCACGCTGACCGCTTTTTATACGCCGCCCGTTGTCATCAAAGCGATGTATGAAGCACTTGACCGTCTGGGGTTTACGCAGGGGAATATCTTGGAGCCGTCCTGCGGTGTGGGCGGATTTTTTGGTCTATTGCCCGACAGCATGGAAAAATCGAAGCTGCATGGCATTGAGATTGACCCCTTATCAGGCAGGATAGCGAAGCAGCTCTACCAGAAAGCCAATATCGCCGTCGAGGGGTTTGAGGACACAAAGCTGCCCGACAACCATTTTGACGTGGTGCTTGGCAATATCCCGTTCGGGGAGTTTAAGGTCAACGACAGCCGCTACAATGCCCAGAAATTCCTAATCCATGACTATTTTATCGCAAAGGCTCTGGACAAGGCGCGGGCAGGAGGCGTTGTGATGTTCGTTACCTCTAAGGGTACGATGGATAAAGCAAGCCCAGAGGTGCGGAAATATATCGCCCAGAGGGCAAAGCTTCTGGGAGCGTTAAGGCTTCCAGACAATACGTTTCGGGCAAACGCAGGCACAGAAGTTACGAGTGATATCCTTATTTTACAGAAACGTGATCGTGTAATGGATATCCTGCCGGAATGGGTAAATCTTGATACCGATGTAAATGGAATCACTATAAACAGCTATTTTGTCCGGCATCCAGAGATGGTGCTTGGCGAGATGAAGATGGAAAGCACAAGGTTTGGCATGGACTCCACCTGCAAAGCAAGGCAGGAAATACCGTTGTCTAAGCTGCTGTCTGAAGCTATGCAGCGGATAAACGGCGAAATCCCAGAATACGATTATGAGATTGATGAAATCTCCGACGAGCAGGATGCGGAAATCCCCGCCGACCCGAACGTGCGGAACTTCTCATTTACCCTTGTGGACGGAAAGCTCTACTTCCGAGAAAACAACAAAATGACCCCTGCAAAAGCATCCGTTACCGCAGAGAACCGCATGAAAGGGCTTGTGGAAATTCGTGACTGCGTGAGAAAGCTCATCCAGTACCAGACCGACGATTACCCAGAGAAAATGATACAGACCGAGCAGAAAAATCTCAACCGTCTTTATGACGGGTTCACAAAAAAATACGGCTTAATCAACAGCAGGGGAAACTACCTTGCTTTTGCGGCAGACGAAAGCTACTTCCTCTTATGCTCTCTGGAAGTGCTTGACGACGAGGGGAAATTCAAGAAAAAGGCGGATATGTTCTCAAAAAGGACGATAAAGCCTCATCGTGAAGTGACCTTTGTAGAAACGGCGAGCGAAGCCCTTGCCCTTTCTATCGGGGAGAAAGCCCTTGTCGATTTGGAATATATGGAGCGTCTCACAGGCAGGACGCAGGAGGAAATCATAAGGGAATTGCAGGGGGTTATCTATAAAGTGCCGTTATCCGAGCCTGCAAGATATGTGACCGCAGACGAATATCTGTCGGGAAATGTGCGTGAAAAACTGAAAACCGCAGGGATAGCGGCAAAGGCAGACCCAGAGCTTGGCATAAACGTGGCGGCTCTGGAAAAGGTCATCCCCAAGGATTTGCCCGCAAGTGAAATATCCGTCCGTTTAGGCACGACATGGATACCGCAGGAGGATATACAGAAATTTGTGGTGGAGCTTCTGACGCCGTCAAGCTATGCGGCGGGAAAGATCAGGGTACACTACACGCCCTATAACGGCGGCTGGTTCATTGAGAATAAGAATGCCGACGCAGGGAACGTCAAGGCGGACAGCACCTACGGCACAAAGCGGGCAAGCGCCTATCGTATGATAGAGGACACATTAAATTTAAGGGACACCCGAATCTTTGACTATGTTTATGACGAGCATAATAATAAAAAACCAGTGCTGAACCATAAGGAAACCACAGCGGCGCAGGCAAAGCAGGAGGTGATAAAACAGGCGTTTCAGGACTGGATCTGGAAAGACCCAGAGCGGAGGAACCGCCTTGTACGCTACTACAACGACACATTTAACAGCGTAAGACCCCGCGAGTATGACGGAAGCCATATCACATTTGGCGGTATTAGCCCAGAGATTCAATTAAGACCGCATCAGGTCAATGCGATTGCCCATATCCTTTACGGCGGCAACACGCTTCTTGCCCACAAAGTGGGAGCGGGCAAGACCTTTGAGATGGTAGCCGCCGCACAGGAAAGTAAACGGCTGGGGTTATGCCAGAAATCCATGTTTGTCGTGCCGAACCACCTTGTCGGTCAGTGGGCGTCGGAGTATTTAAGGCTCTATCCGAGTGCAAATATTCTTGTGACCACCAAGCGGGATTTTGAAACGGGAAACCGCAAGAAGTTTTGCGGCAGGATTGCGACAGGGGATTATGATGCGGTGATTATCGGTCACAGCCAGTTCGAGCGAATCCCTATGAGCCAGGAACACCAGAGGGAACAGCTCATGCGTCAGCTTGACGATATTGAGCGTGGCATCGACGACGTGCGGGCATCCAAAGGGGAACAGTTTACGGTTAAGCAGCTCATGAAAACAAGGAAAGCAATTAAGGCGAAGCTCGACAAGCTCAACGATACCAAACGAAAAGACAGCGTGATTACCTTTGAGGAATTGGGCGTAGACAGGCTTTTTATAGATGAGAGTCATTTTTACAAAAATCTTTACCTATTTACAAAGATGCGAAACGTCGGCGGCATCGCCCAGACCGAAGCACAGAAAAGCTCTGACCTCTTTATGAAATGCCGCTATTTGGACAAAATTACGGGCAACCGCGGCGTGATTTTTGCGACGGGAACACCCATCTCAAACTCGATGGTCGAGATGTATTCTGTACAGAGGTATTTGCAGTACGACACCCTTGTGAGGAAAGGACTACAGCATTTTGACAGTTGGGCGTCCACATTTGGCGAAACAGTTACGGCTCTGGAACTCGCCCCAGAGGGTACAAATTACCGAGCCAAGACAAGGTTTGCAAAGTTCTATAATCTGCCAGAGTTAATGCAGATGTTCCGAGAGGTGGCGGACATCCAGACCGCCGATATGTTAAAGTTGCCTGTGCCAAAAGTAAATTACTATAATGTCAAGACGAAGCCGAGCCGGATACAGACGGAAATGGTGGCGGGGCTTGCAAAACGGGCAGAAAAAATTCGTGCGAAACTGGTAAAGCCAGAGACAGACAATATGCTCAAAGTGACAAACGACGGGCGGCAGCTTGCCCTCGACCAGAGAGTGATTGACCCAATTCTGCCAGACGACCCGAACAGCAAAGTCAACGTCTGTGTGGACAATGTGTACCGTATCTGGGAGGGACACGCCGACACAAAAGCAACCCAAATCGTCTTTTGTGATTTATCGACACCAACAAAAAGAAAGATAATAGAAACGCAGGAGGTTAGTGAAAATGTCTTTCAGATGATACCCGACCACTTTGAGAATGTTTATGATGATATGAGGAAGAAGCTCGTCGCCCGCGGTATCCCTGCGGAGCAGGTGCGTTTCATACACGAAGCGACCACAGACGTACAGAAAAAAGAGCTGTTTGCAAAGGTGAGGAGCGGTGAAGTTCGTGTGCTGTTCGGCTCTACCCAGAAAATGGGCGCAGGGACGAACGTACAAGACAGGCTCATTGCTATCCATAATCTCGACTGCCCCTGGAAACCGTCATGTTTGGAACAGCGGCAGGGGAGGATTGAGCGGCAGGGCAATATGTTCCCAGAGGTGGAAGTTTACCGCTATGTGACAGAGCAAACCTTTGACTCATACCTCTACCAGCTAGTGGAGGGAAAACAGAAATTCATCTCCCAGATCATGACGAGCAAAAGCCCTGTGCGTTCCGCCGAGGACGTGGACGAGGTTGCCCTTTCTTTCGCTGAGGTGAAAATGCTTGCCACAGGCGACGAACGTTTTAAAGAAAAAATGGATTTGGATATGCAGGTATCGAAGCTGAAAGTATTGAAGCAGAGCTACCTTTCCGAGCATTACGACCTTGAGGACAGGATATTGAAGGACTATCCGCAGGCGATTAAAGACTATGAGGAACGTATCACAGCCTATGGGAATGATACAGGGATTGCCAGCCGGAATAAGCCCCAGGGAGAAGAAAAGTTCTGCCCGATGACCATAAGGGGCGTAACCTATAAGGAAAAAGCAGACGCAGGGGAAATGCTTATTGCTGTCTGCAAGGATAATCCGCTGTCAAAGCCAATGGAAATCGGCAGCTATCGCGGCTTCAAGATGGAGGTTTTTTATGATCCCATCAATACCCATTACTGCCTAAACCTTTGTGGAATGTGGAAACACATGGTTGATTTAGGATCGGACACTCTCGGCAATCTGACCCGAATTGAGAATGAGATTGCTAAACTCCCTGCAAAGCTGGAAGCCGCCAAGACCAGAAAGGAAGAAACTGTGGCGCAGCTTGAAACTGCAAAGATTGAGGTGGAAAAGCCCTTTGCCTTTGAGGACGAGCTGAAAGAAAAGACGGAACGGCTGAACGAACTCAATATAGAACTGAATCTGAATGAGAAAGAAAATGCCGTCATTGACGATGAGCCAGAGCAGAATAACGATGAACCGACCGAAAGAAAAAATACGGGCAGGGAGCGGTAAAATCCTGTTTGCACATTTGTATTGCGGATTTTGGTGAAGTATAATAAAAGGCGGCAAGAAAAAAACGGAGGTGAGGAAGAATGTCTGATACGTTCAAATTTGAAACATTTGTCGATGTCCACAGCAATATTTTTGAGGAATATCTTGGCTCTGTCATAGCGAAACTTTCCAAAGAAAACGAGGAATACCGTAGCCTTAGAGCCGAGATTGAGAGCTTTTATGAGAAATATCCGAAAGTCTTAGGCGTGTTTGATACGGAAACAGCGTCAGGGCTGACCGAGGAAGAATGTGCTGCACTCATTAAAGTGATTGAACTTAGGAACAAACTTACGGATATGGAGATGCAGTCGGTCTATTTTCGCGGCTGTTATGACAGCGTGGGCTATCTGAAAAAGGCAGGAATTTTATAACGGACTAACCAAGAAAAAGGCGGTGTCAGCGGGAAACTGATACCGTCTTTTACATAGCAAGCAGAGATAAAACATCTTTCTTGCAGATGTGAAATAACCTGCTCTGGTGGATTTTTTCATAAATGAATGATATAATCAGAGTTGTAAATTGGAATTTGTAATGTTAATATTGGTTAACAAAGCGCAATTATTATTTTACGGTTTAATATATCATTATTTTAGTTAAAGGGGAATGTCTATGGAGTTTCCAAAACAGTTGAAAGATCAGGTATATAGATTATTACAAGAACCTACGCTTGATAAATTTAGAGAGTTTTTGCACGCACAAACAGGAGAGCATAATGCTATTGATTTCAAAAGACAATGGATTGAAAATGCGGCTTTAGCAAAAGAAATATTAGCACTGGCAAATTCACAAGGTGGTTTTATTGTATTTGGAGTGGCTGAAAACGAAGATAAAAGTATGTGCGTTGAAGGCTTGTCTGAAATCAAGGACAAGGCTGTTATTTCTAATGGAATAAAGAATTTTATATCGTCGAATTTAAAATATGAAATCTACGATTTCGTATACAGTACATCTGAATACGAGGCATTAAAGGATAAGAAATTTCAAATGTTGTTTGTAGAAGACACACCAGAATGTATCCCTTTTTTACCCAAAAAGGAAAGTGGTTCACTTAAACAAAATATGATTTATGTTCGTCGTGGAACTTCTTGTGAAATTGCAAATGAAGAAGAATTACAATCAATGCTTAACAGACGGATGAATTATTTACATCCTTTAAGCGGAGAGCCGCTTCAATTAGAAGAACATCTAAAACAATTGAAAATTCTCTATGAAAAGATTGAAAAAAATCATGTATATTACGAAACTGGTTTTGCGGCTGGAGTAGCTTCTATTTTTGACGCTATTACAAAATCGGCAATGCAGGGAAAGAGAGTAGTAGAACCTAATCCCCTTTATCCAGACGAAAGTTATGAACAATTCGTTTCAAGAATGATTGTAGAAAAAAAGAAAAAAATTGAACGAGTACTTGATTTGTATTAAGCACAATAACATCTATGACTTAAATAAGAACTACTAAAATAATTGATACATAAATTTAAGTTTATGTAATCAAACAAATCCCAGTTTATCGTTCCAAAGAATTGAACAGATTTTTACATAGCCGAGAGGTTTTCATTTACGAAAATCCCTTGGCTTATTTTATTTTCGGGAGGTGATTGATTCTATTGAAAAGCAGCAGACCCTATGTGCAGATTGCTCCAGACGTGCTTGAACGGGCAAGGCAGATAGATTTGTTATCCTATCTTAGAGCCTACGAGCCGAGTAATCTGGTAAAAGCCAAAGGCACAACAAACGTGTACTGCACCGCCGAGCATGACAGCCTAAAGATTTCCAACGGCAAATGGTACTGGTGGTCAAGGGGATTCGGCGGCTATTCTGCCCTTGACTATCTGATGAAAGTTAAGGAATACGGCTTCATAGAAGCTGTGGAAATCCTTACTGGGCAGACGATGGCAGAATGGGAACCGCCGCCCCCTGCTATGAAAAAAGACGAGCCGAAAGTACTGCTCCTGCCGCCGAAAAATAAGAACTGCGACAGGGTAACAGAGTATCTTTTCGGGCGTGGCATTGATTACCAGCTCATCCAAGACTGTATTGCAGACGGTGTGATTTTTGAGAGCGCAGATTACCATAACGCTGTTTTTGTTGGAAAGGATGAGAGTGGAACGACTAAGTACGCCGCCTGTCGTGGAACGGTAGGGAGCTTCAAGGGTGACGCAGCGGGGAGCGACAAACGGTATTCGTTCCGGCTTTTAGCGGGAGAGCCGAAAGATACCCTGCATTTATTTGAAGCCGCCATTGACTTACTCTCTTATGCCACCTATTTAAAATGGGAAGGAAAGGATTATAAGGCGGAGAATCTGCTCTCTTTGTCGGGCGTGTATCAGCCCAAGAAAGAGATAAAGGACAGCAAAATCCCCGTCGCCCTTACTACTTTTTTGAACGCGAACCCAGAAATAAAGACGATTTATCTGCATTTGGATAAGGACAAGGCAGGTCGTCTATGTACCGTCGCCTTGAAAGAATTATTGCAGAAAGACTATCGAATCGTTGACGAACCGCCGCCAGTCGGCAAGGACTTCAACGATTTTTTAATGTCTTATTTGGGGCTTGAAAGGCAGAAACCAAAGCGTGAAAGAGGTGATGTGCGTTGACTGTTCGAGTTTTTTTCTGCCAGAAATGACCGCAGCCACAGTAAAAATTAAAGACTGTCCTGTTTGACGCCGACCTTGTGAGGTTTTCCGATAGGGATTTTATATGCGGGGAAGCCGAGATAAAGGACGGATGTGAAGAAGATGAGGCTAAGAACGAGGATGTGGAGGGCGTATGGTGTTCGGACTGTCCGTATTTCTGCCCTGTATGCGAAGAATGTATGTATGAGGGCAAAGATGAAAGACACGTCTTACCAAGCACTGAATTTGGTTATCCATCTGCCGATGGAAACAAAATTCGCTTGTTAGGGGTCACAGCCCCTAATACCCCTCAGAAAAGACCGCCGCCAGAGCGCGGCAGGAGGAAAGGAGTTTTAAGAATGAAAGACACAATATTTTTCATGCTCGGCACAATGCTCGGAGGGATGTGCGGCGTGGCGTGTATGTGCGTGTTGCAGATTAACAGGCTGTACGAGGGAAAGGAGGAAGACGATGCGGAAAAGGAACGTGCAGATACTTTTTCGTCTGACCGAGGAAGAAGCTGAATACCTCTGCTCCCTTACAAAGAGGGCGGGGCGTTCCAGACAAGCCCTGCTTCAGTCGATGGTCATGGGCTACCGCCTATGCGAGAAGCCAGACCCAGAGTTTTATAAAATCATGCGGGAGCTGTCGGCTATCGGCAACCGTATCAACCAGCTTGCGGCAAAGGCAAACGCCCTCAATTATGTGGACACGCCGCTGCTCAATGACGAAGCTAGGCGGTGGCGGGATTTCCGTCTGGACGTAAGCAGGAGTTTCCTTATTCCAAAGAAGATGTCGAATTGATGGCGGTTTGCGAAATCTGGGACGTGAAAGGAAGGCTCGACCATCCCATCGACTATGCCGAGAACCCAGGAAAGACCGTCAACCCCAGATATACGGATGCGGACCTACAGGCGGTGAGGGATGTAATGGAGTATGCAGCCAACGGCGATAAGACCGAGAAACAGTTTTTTGTTACAGGCGTAAACTGCGACCCTGCCACAGCGAGAGAGGAGATGGCGATAGCCAAGCGTCAGTGGAACGACGAAAGCAAGATTGTCTGCTACCATGGATTCCAGAGTTTCAAGGCGGGCGAAGTCACGCCAGAGCAGGCACATGAGGTCGGCGTGAAGTTAGCCGAGAAGATGTGGGGCGACCGATTCCAAGTGGTTGTGGCTACCCATCTGAATACGGAGTGCCTGCATAACCATTTTGTCGTCAACTCTGTTTCGTATGTGGACGGAAAGCACTATCATGACAATAAGAAGAACCTGCGGTTGCTGCGCAGGCGTTCCGATGAATTGTGTCGTGAGTATTCCTTATCCGTCGTCGAACACCCAAGGGGCAGGAAGAAGCCTTACGCTTTATACCAAGCTGAGAAGAACGGTCTGCCTACGAGGAATACTGTGGCAAGGCAGGCGGTGGACGAAGCAATCTCGAAATCGTTTACGCTGAAAGACTTTGACCGCCAGTTGTCGGAAATGGGATACCGTATCAACTTTGATCCCAACCGCAAATACTGGACGATTATCGGCAAAGGCTGGCAAAGACCGAAACGGCTCTATCAGCTCGGAGAAGATTACACGAACGAGAGGATTACGGAACGCATACGGGAAAATTCCTATGCGGTGAAGTTCAGCCGATTTGCCGCTCCCACAAAGCCCGTTAAGGTCATAAGGGTAAAAGGCACATTAAAAGATACGAAGAAAATCGGCGGCTTGCGTGGGCTGTATCTGCATTACTGCTATCAGCTCGGCGTCCTGCCAAAGAAGAAACAGCAGAATTACGCAAGGCTTCATTATCTTCTGAAAGACGATTTGATGAAGATGGACGCTATCACAGACGAAACAAGGCTGCTCTGCCGCTGCCGTATAGAAACGGCAAAGCAGCTTTTGTTCCTTTATAGGAAATTCCGTCCTTTTGCGGCACAAAGAAAAACGTATGTTCATCGAACATACGTTAGATGAATATGTGTTTTGGGTATACAAAACAGACGGTAGAGGATTTAGAAGATATAAAAGCCTTCTTCTCCAAAATCGTCACCAAATGGGTCATCTTCATTAAGGAAATAATCCATGTCGAGAAGGTCATCCTCGCTCATGCGGCGAATGTCCTCGGATGTCATTCCTTCCGGTGGATCATCCATATATTTTTTACGTAGTTTCTCTGCGTTTGGGTTCATAAGCACAGCCTCCTTTGAAAGGAGTATACCACAGGAATGGGATTTAAGGAAGTCATGCAGACGACCTTCTTTGACGAGAACGGGACATGACTTTCTCGTACATTTCTTCCAGAGAAACACGTTTGTGGCTGAAGTAAAGTTCTAAAAACAGCATGGTTGTACCACATTCGCACTTTAAGGGGTCATAACCAAAAGAAGAAAGGATGGCGGTACGCCACTGGTTAAAGCTTCTGTAAATATGATGTTTTTCACGGGAAATGGCTCTGTGAAGTTTTTTATCAATCTCCCGGTGGCGGGCATAAATGCCGCCGTAGCGGATCATTTTGAAATGTTTTTCCGGGATATGTCGGATGAGGCGCTCTATGAACTCCATAACAGGAAGAGTTTCTTCGACATAGGCATCATCTTCGTGGCGGTTGTAGTGGAAGGTGACAAAGTCACCATCATAGCTGTCAATCCGGGACGTGGCGATAACAGGCCGCCCCAGATAGCGCCCAATGTATTTTATGGCAGTTTTTGGGTCACATTTATTAGGCTTTGCATAGACATAGAAACCGTCCTTGTGTTCCCGGTAACAGCGTGACTTAGCCTTTTTGAAAGAAGGACCGATTTTGGATGCCATTTCATTCAGCAGGGCAGTACGGAAAGCAGTGCGGAGATAGTTATAGTTGAAGTGGCTGGTATTGCGCCAGAAACCATTATCGCTGTAACCACCCTCAGAAATAAGGCAGTGTATATGGGGGTTCCATTTTAAGTCCCTGCCAAAGGTGTGGAGAACCATGATAAAACCGGGAGTAAAGTTCATGGACTTATTCTGCTTAAAAAACATGCGTGAAACAACATTGTTAACAGCATGAAAAAGGCAGTCGAGGAGGGAACGGTCATTTAGAAAAAACTCCCGAAGATGCTCATCAATGGTAAAAATACAGTGGCGGTGGGAGACATTGATGAGTTTAAAGGACATACTGGTAGTGCGTTCCATGGCATATTTATTGCCGCAGGTGGGGCAGAAACGGCTTTTACAGCGGAAAGGGACAAACTTAAGCTTTCCGCAGTGGGGACAGCCATACATGGCGCCGCCAAAGGAGGGATCGCCGCAGTTGATCATTTTTTCAACATTTTCAATGACAGAGTCACGGGGATGTAGGATATAAATCATTTCTTCATAATGGTCCCTAAAAATATCTTGAAGTATGCTCATAAGACTATTATGCAGGAAAACGAAACAAAAAGAAACCCCTAATTCCCCTCATGAGTGAGGGGTTAGGGGAGTTGAGGTGTCGAAGACACTTTTTTATATAAAGGTTCTCTGGAATCCGAGATGAGCGAGCTGATTCAACAACGCAAAGGGCTTTACTCCCAGAGCCGCAAGTCAGGCGGCAATAAAGAAGAAAAAGAAGCGGTCAAGGCTCGGCTGTCGGAAATCAAGGAGAGAATGAAAACTATCCGAAAGGAGGTCAGATTGTGCGAGGGCGCCCTTGCCCGAAGCGACGCCTTAAAGGAGAAGTTACAGACTATATGGGCGGACGAAAAAGAACAGCAAAGAAAGGAGCTGGTGAAGCATGAACACAGGCGGCGAAGCGGCAGAGCAAATCGTGAGGATGAGCTTGGAGGGATTTGAGGTCGCAGCCAAAATTACGGGGGCGGGCGCGAAGAACATTGCCATCCTGCTTTACTCAATTTTGAAAGAGGAACGGAAAACAAAGGGAAAGGCAAGGCTTACAAATATGCTCCGCTCTGGAAAGGAGCTGAAGGTTTTTACCGTCAAGAGCGGCGACTTAAAGAAATTTACGCAGGAAGCAAAGAAATACGGCGTACTCTATTGTGTCTTAGCAGACAGGGGGAATAAAGATCCCAATGCGGAGGTAGACGTGATTGCACGTGCAGAGGACGCGTCAAAAATCAGCCGCATCGTGGAACGGTTCAGTCTTGCGTCTGTGGATACCGCTTCTATTGTGAACGAAGCGGAGAAATCGAAAGAGGAAAAGGGTAAGCCAGAGCTAGGTATCGGCGTGCAGGACGAGGCGGAGAAAGACAAGCTGATGGATGCTTTGATGGGCAAGCCAGTCCAGAAAGAGGAACCCTGCGTCGGGGATACCTTTATGCTGTCTGGCAATAACGAGGGAAACACCCGAAACCCTTCAGTGGCAAAGACGGAAAAATCCCCTCTGTCCGAGCCTACCTCAGAGCAGCAAAAGAAGTCCGCAGAGGGGGTTATTATGGCTAAGGCGGGGAAGCCGTCGGTCAGAGACGAACTGCGGAAAATCAAGGAGAGCCGTAAGGAGCAGGAATCGGACGTTTCCCCGACTCTTGAGAAAGAGAAATCTTCCGACAGTGCGAAGAAGCAGACCGAAGGAAAGACGGAGCATAAGCAGCCACAGAAGCGGAAACGGAAACCAAAATCGAAAGGAGCGAGATAAGCATGAGCATTTATGATGTATTCAGCGGGGGCGGCAGAGCCTTTAACAAAGAGGAATGGGCTGCCGCCAAACAGGAGCGGCGGAGGGAAGCCTATGAGCTGATAGACAATACGTGTGCCAGGATTGCGGCGGACGGCGGGGCGTTCCAGAGATACCTTGACGTGCAGGGGCAGTTTGACCGCTATTCTGTCAACAACGCAATCTTAGTATCGGCACAGATGCCCGAAGCGACGCGGCTTAAAGATTACGCAGGCTGGAAACAGAGCCGCGTCTATGTGGACAAGGATGCAAAGAAAATCACCATCCTTGAGCCAGGGAAAGAGTACAGGCGGGAGGACGGATCAAAGGCGGTGGGCTACAATGCAAAAGTGGTTTACGACATTTCCCAGACCTCGGCAAAGGACAGGCGGCAGCCGCAGGAACAAAAAACCATGCGGGAACTTGTGTCTGCGATGATTGACGCAAGCCCCGTTTCCTTTGTGCCAGTCGATGACCTTGAGCTGCCTGCGTTCTATGACAGCTCACAAAAGACAATTTTTATCCGTACGGATTTAAATGAGGAACAGCTTTTTGCCAGTATGGCTAAGGAAGTGTCGGCGGCGGTCTTTGATTTCAAGCATAAGGAGAGTCGGGATGAATCCGAGTTCAAATCATTCTGCGTCGCCTATATGGTAAGTTCCCGCTATGGAGTGGACACAAAGGGATTCAATTTTGACAGACTCCCGAAAGAATATAAGGAAATGGATGAGCAGGGATTAAAGGGCGAGCTTGGGGAGATGCGCGACGTCCTTGGAGAAATCCAGTCGGATATGTATAAAAGCCTTGAGAAGAACAAGCCGCCAAAATCAAAGGAGCAGGAACGCTAATCGGAGGTGCAGCCCATGAAAGAAGAACGCTACTACTTGGCTATGGACAAATACGATAAGAACATCATACTCAACGCACTCAATATGCTGCGTACCGAGCAGGTCAGGGAGGAACGCCCCACCGATCCCGTTGACGAGCTGATTATCCGAGTGTCCAAAGCCCCAATGAAAAAAGTAAAGGCTGCCCTGTGTAGATGTCATGAAGAACGGTGACGGCTATAAGGAGAGCGTAATCCTCTCCCTGCTTGGTATCGTCCCTGTCGTGTGGTTTGCCCTGCTGACTGCCCCTTATGTCGGCGGCGGCATTGTGGAGATCATTGCAAACTTATCCGTAGCGGTCGAGACACCATTTTCCATAACGGTATGTGAGGACACGCCCCGAATTGTCCTTATTTTTCTGATTGCCTATGGCATGGGAATCGGCGTATATTTCTCCACACGCAGGAACTACCGCAAGGGGGAGGAGCATGGCTCTGCTAAATGGGGCGACGCAGGCGCATTGAATAAAAAATACCGAGATAAAGATCATTCTGCCAACAAGCTGCTGACCCAGAATGTCCGTATCGGGATTGACGGGAAGAAGCACCGCAGGAACTTAAATATCCTTGTGGTGGGCGGCTCTGGCGCAGGAAAGACCAGGTTTTTCTGCAAACCCAACGTCATGCAATGTAACACGTCAATGGTGATTTTAGACCCCAAAGGCGAGATTGTTCGTGATACAGGCGGCTTGCTGGAGAAGAAAGGCTATGAGGTACGTGTCCTTGATTTAATCAATATGCATAAGAGCCATTGTTACAACCCGTTTGTCTATCTTCGGAACGACAACGATGTGCAGAGGCTGGTAACGAATTTGTTTAAAGCGACTACGCCGAAAGGCTCACAGTCGCAAGATCCATTCTGGGACACAGCGGCGAGTATGCTGCTCCTATCCCTTGTGTTCTATCTGAAATACGAAGCCCCGCCAGACGAGCAGAATTTCCCGATGGTGATGGAGCTTTTAAGGGCGGGCGAGGTAAGGGAGGACGACGACAGCTATGTAAGCCCCCTTGACGAACTGTTTGACCGCCTTGAGATGTCAGACCCAGAACACATTGCACTCAAGTATTACCGAGATTACCACAGCGGGAGTGCTAAGACCTTAAAGAGTATCCAGATCACCCTTGCCGCAAGGCTTGAGAAGTTCAATCTGGAAAGCCTTGCATCCCTAACCGCTACGGACGAGCTTGATTTACCGTCCTTGGGCGAGAAGAAAGTAGCACTGTTCGCACTGATACCAGACAACGACACCAGCTTTAATTTTTTAGTATCTCTGCTATATACGCAGTTATTCCAACAGCTATTTTATCTTGCCGACCACAAGTACGGTGGAAGCCTGCCCGTCCATTGCCAGTTTATCATGGACGAGTTTGCGAACGTCAGTTTGCCCGATGACTTTGACAAGATACTGTCCGTTATGAGGTCAAGGGGCGTATCCGTTTCGATTATCCTGCAAAATCTGGCACAGCTAAAGGCGCTCTTTGAGAAACAGTGGGAAAGCATTGTCGGCAACGCCGATGAGTTCCTTTATCTGGGCGGCAACGAGCAGAGTACGCACAAGTATGTGAGCGAGCTGCTCGGCAAGTCCACGATAGACACGAACACCTACGGGAAAAGCTCTGGGCGGAGCGGCAGCTATTCCACCAACTACCAGATTTCGGGGCGTGAGCTTTTGACCCCAGACGAGGTGCGTATGCTTGACAACCGCTACGCACTTCTTTTTGTGCGTGGGGAACGCCCTGTAATGGATTTCAAGTACGACATCTTGAAACACCCTAACGTGAAACTGACGGCAGACGGAGGGAAGCCGCCCTATATCTACGGCGAGCCGGCACAGGCTGTGGCAACCCTTGTGTTTGACAGTGATATTCCTAAGAACGCTGTTACGCCGGAAGCTGTCAGCACTTCCTATGAGCTTCTGTCCGATGAGGACTTAGAAGAAATGTTCAATTTATAAGGAGGATTTACCCTATGAAACGATTTAAGAAGAATGAGAAAAAAGCAGCCATTTACAAGGAAACCTCTATGCTATGGGGCAGAAAAAAGGAAACCCAGAAGCTACCGATGGGCGGAAAGGCAAAAAAGCTCTTTGCCGTATATGCCGCCCTTGTATGCGGCATGGTTTTCGGCACGACGATTGCCTTTGCCGCCAGCGATCCGATTACAGTGGTTAATAACCTTTCAAACTTCATCTTCGGACTGATTAAGGCGGTCGGGATGATTATGCTTGGCTTCGGTATTGTGCAGGTGGGTTTGTCGCTGAAATCCCACGACCCGTCCCAGAGGGCGAACGGTTTCCTGACCCTTGCAGGCGGCGTAGTCATTACCTTTGCAAAAGAAATCCTGACCCTTATTACAGGATAATGTAAGGGGAAGGGCAAAAAGAATGAAAAAACAGGCTGATATAAGACGGGGCAAGGGGGAAACTCCACCCTGCGGGGCTGCCCCGTTATCCAATTTTAGAACGGAGGTCGCTGAATTATCGAGAATGGAAAGAAATATGACATCATTTACGCTGACCCGCCATGGCGGTATGACCAGAAAAATCTTTCTGGAGCTGCGGAACACCATTACAACACAATGAGTGTAGATGAAATCTGTAAATTAAATATTGCGGAAGTGGCGGCGGATAATTGCGTATTGTTCTTATGGGCAACTTTCCCCCAATTACAGGAAGCATTGAGGGTAATCAATGCGTGGGGATTCCAATACAAGACGGTTGCTTTTGTCTGGCTGAAGCAGAATAAAAGCGGAAAAGGATGGTTTTTTGGTCTGGGGTTCTGGACAAGGGGCAATGCGGAAATCTGCCTGCTTGCTACAAAAGGGAAACCACGCAGGAAAGCTGCCTGTGTGCATCAGTTTATTATCAGCCCTTTGCGTGGACATAGCCAGAAACCTGAAGAAGCAAGGGAAAAAATCGTTGAGCTTATGGGGGATTTGCCCAGATTAGAGCTGTTTGCCCGTAATGGGGCAGACGGATGGGACGTATGGGGCGACGAGGTCGTGCCTGACGTCCAGATAAGCAGCCGCCCAGAAAAGCCAGGGAGGTGATTTATGTGTCAGATAACTGGGTAGTCCAGAACCTGGAAAATGCCCTTAACACTTGGAACGAGAAGTTAGCCGAGATATGGCAGCTTATTACCCAGTCGCCAGAAAATTTCAAAGGCGGTGCGATCTGGAAAGTCATCATTGACATCCATGATGCGTTGCAGGCAGTCGGGCTTGCCCTGCTTGTGCTGTTCTTTATGGTGGGAGTGATGCGTACCTGCGGCGACTTCGCACAGGTCAAGAAGCCCGAACACGCACTGAAGTTGTTTATCCGCTTCGCCCTTGCCAAAGGCGCGGTGACTTACGGACTGGAACTTATGATGGCTCTGTTTCAGATTGTGCAGGGCGTGATTGCGGCGATTATGAAAACCGCAGGCTTCGGGGAGGCGCAAAAAACGGTATTGCCGACGGAGATTGTGACTGCGGTTGAGGACTGCGGTTTTTTGGAGAGCATCCCTTTGTGGGCGGTGACGCTGATTGGCGGGCTGTTCATTACAGTGCTGTCATTTATTATGATAATGTCGGTGTACGGCAGGTTTTTCAAGCTGTACCTTTATACCGCCATCGCTCCTGTGCCGCTGTCGTCCTTTGCGGGAGAACCGAGCCAGAGCGTGGGCAGGAGCTTTGTCAAGAGTTATTGTGCGGTGTGCCTTGAGGGGGCAATCATCGTGCTTGCCTGTATCATCTTTTCAGTGTTTGCGGCATCCCCGCCTGCCGTCAACCCTAATGCGGTTGCGGTCACAATGGTATGGGGCTATATTGGGGAATTGGTATTCAATATGCTCGTTCTTGTCGGTGCGGTCAAGATGGCGGATCGTGTTGTGCGTGAGATGATGGGCTTGTAAATGCTTCGGTCGGAGTTCAGCATTATTGTCGGGGAGGAAGAAGTTATCCCCTACCCGTCCAAGAAGAAGCCGCCCAAGAAAAAAGCTGATATGGAACGATAGGAGGTGCAGCTTTGTACGATTTTGAAGCGGAATACCGCAGGATATTTGAAACGCCGTTGGAGCTAATCAGAGAGGATATGTTCTTTCGGGCAGATAATTTTGAAAATGAAAGATGGTACGGGGATTTGCAGATGTATCTGGCAATCGGTGTCTGTAAGCCAGATAAGGAGTGCGTATCAGACTTACAGAAAGCATTAAAGGTATTAGGATATCATACCCGCACCCGTATAAGAGAAAACGACGGGGAGCTATTCTTAGTCCCCCAGAGGGAACGGCAGAAGCAGCCCCCGTCCCAACATAAAAAGGAAATGGAACGATAGGAGGTGAAGATGATTGGAAGTAAAGATAAATAAGGAAATCCGTAATTACACAGAGAGTATGTTTTTCGGACTGTCTATGCGGCAGTTCTTTTTTTCTGTCCTTGCCTGCTTCGTGGCGGCGGGCTTGTTTTTCCTGCTTCGCGGCAGGTTTGGGACGGAAACTGTAAGCTGGATGTGTGTTCTTGGTGCTTCGCCCTTTGCGGTCATGGGCTTTGTGCGGTACAACGGCATGAACGCAGAGCAGTTCGTGTGGGCATGGATAAAGTCTGAATTTCTAATGCCAAAGAGGGTGCTGTTTATGCCAGAGAATCTATATTACGAAGCGATGAAGAACGTCATTGAAGCCCATGAAAAGGGGACGCCCGCCTTGTCTAAAAAACGTAAGAGAAAAAAATACAGGACAAAAAGGCGTAAGGCGGCAAGAAAGCGGAGGAAACAGGCAGAAAAAGCAAGAAAGCAGAGCGAGAAAATGAGAAAACAGAATCGAAAAGCAAGAAAACGCAAGGAGGAAGATTATGATTAAGACGCTTAGGAACCTGTTCAAGCAGGACAGGGAGAAATTCGCCGTACCGAAATCGGTGCAGGCGGTCATCCCGTTAAAGACCATGTGGGAGGACGGCATTTTCCTTGTCGGCAGGAACAAGTATGCAAAAACCTTTCAGTTTGAGGACGTCAATTATGCTGTGGCGAGTCGTGAGGATAAAGAAGTGATGTTTCTGGAATACTCGGAGCTTCTCAATGCCCTGGACAGCGGGGCGACTACGAAAATCACCATCAATAACCGCAGGATCAACAAAGCGGATTTTGAGAAGACCATTCTTATCCCATTGGCGGGGGATAATCTGGACAAGTACCGCAGGGAATATAACAAAATGCTGCTGGACAAGGCGACAGGGGTTCATTCCATCGTGCAGGACAAGTATGTAACAATCTCTGTCTGTAAGAAAAACATCGAAGAAGCGAGGAATTATTTTGCACGTGTGGGAGCTGACCTCATCGGTCATTTCAACAGTTTAGGCTCGAAGTGTACGGAGTTGGATGCCAATGATAAACTGCGAATCCTCCACGACTTTTACCGTACGGGCGAGGAAACGGCATTTTCCTTATGTCTGAAACAGGCTATGCGGAAAGGTCACGATTTTAAGGACTATATCTGCCCAGATTCCTTTGAGTTTGAGAAAGATCATTTCCGCATTGGCAACCGTTACGGGCGTGTGATTTTTTTGAGGGAGTATGCCGCCTATATCAAGGACAGCATGGTTGCAGAGCTTTGCGAGTTAAACCGTAACATGATGCTCTCCGTCGATGTCGTCCCCGTCCCTACAGATGAAGCTGTGCGGGAGGTGGAGAATCGCCTGCTCGGTGTGGAAACAAATATCACGAACTGGCAGAGGAAACAGAACCAGAACAACAACTTTTCCGCCGTCATCCCCTACGACTTGGAACAGCAGCGGAAAGAGAGCAAGGAATTTCTGGACGACCTTACGACTCGTGACCAGAGGATGATGTTTGCGGTGCTTACGATGGTGCATACGGCGGATACCAAAGAACAGCTTGACAATGATACCGAAGCGCTTTTGACAACTGCAAGAAAGCATCTCTGCCAGTTTGCCGTATTGAAGTACCAGCAGATGGACGGTCTGAATACTGCCCTGCCGTTTGGCGTGAGGAGGATAGACGCCCTGCGTACCCTCACTACGGAGAGCCTTGCGGTGTTCGTCCCGTTTCGTGTGCAGGAAATCTACCACAAGGACGGCGTGTATTATGGTCAGAATGTTATTTCTAAGAATATGATTATTGCCAACCGCCGACATCTTCTGAATGGAAATTCCTTTATTCTTGGCGTGTCTGGTGCGGGCAAGTCGTTTACGGCAAAGGAGGAAATGACGAACATCATCCTGACTGACCCTAATGCAGATGTAATCGTTATAGATCCCGAACATGAGTACGCCCCGCTTGTGAAAGCCATGCAGGGCGAGGTCGTCCATATCTCAGCAACGAGCGACAACCATATCAACGCTATGGACATGAACTCTGATTACGGCGACGGTGCAAACCCTGTCATCCTCAAATCAGAGTTTATTTTATCTCTGTGTGAGCAGCTTATCGGAGGTGCAAGCCTTGGGGCAAAGCAGAAGTCTATCATCGACCGCTGTACGGCGAGCGTATACCGCTTTTATCAGCAGGGGAATTATATGGGGACGCCGCCGACTTTGCAGGACTTTCGTGAGGAACTGCTAAAACAGGACGAGCCAGAAGCACAGGAAATCGCACTTGCGATTGAGCTTTTTACCGACGGCTCTCTCAACACCTTTGCCAAGCATACGAATGTGGACACCCACAGCCGCCTTATCTGCTATGATATTCTGGATTTGGGCAAGCAGTTGCAGCCTATCGGGATGCTTGTTGTCCTCGACAGCATCCTAAACCGCATCACGATGAACAGGGCGAAAGGCAGGAACACTTTTATTTTCATTGATGAAATCTATCTGCTGTTCCAGCATGAGTATTCTGCCAACTTCCTCTTTACCCTTTGGAAACGTGTGCGTAAGTACGGGGCGTACTGTACTGGAATCACCCAAAACCTTGACGACCTTTTACAGAGCCATACGGCGAGGACGATGCTTGCCAACAGCGAGTTTATCATCATGCTCAACCAAGCGTCCACAGACCGTATTGAGCTTGCGAAGCTCCTGAATATCTCCGACCTTCAGATGAGCTATATCACGAATGTCGGCGCAGGGCAGGGGCTTTTAAAGGTTGGAAGTTCCCTTGTGCCGTTCGTGAATAAGTTTCCGCATAATACGGAGCTGTATAAACTGATGACGACAAAATTTGGGGAGGTATAAACAGATGTCAGAGATAAGATTCCGCAACGTAGCCCACCGCGATTTCTTTCTGGAAAATATGATGAAATGCAGAGTCAACGACTGTTGCCACAGGGCATTTTTCTATGTGATGGGAATTGCGGGGGAAACAAGGAAGAATATTGATTCCATGTTCGATTTCAAGACGGATTGTATTAAACCAGAGGGGATGTACGCAGGATGGCAGACCAGAGGTACGGTCAGGGTCTGCCACCTTGCCTTTAACCTCTGGAACGGCTATACGGACAGGGAACATCCGCAGGACTTTACGCCAGAGGAATTGTTCTGCTGCGAGTTTGCCCCGTATTTCATGGAGGGCATTAAGTCGAGGTATCCCGAATATTGCAGGGATTTATCCACGCCTAAGAAACAGGCGGAGCATACACGTTAAACAACAAATTTTGAAGAAATACCCTGCGGGTATCCCTCTATGCCCAAAAAGCAGGGTGAAAATTAAGGAAACACCCTGCGGGTATCCCTCTATGCCAAAGAGCAGGGCAGAAATAAGGAAACACCCTGCGGGTATCCCTCTATACCCAAAAAGCAGGGTGAAAATTAAGGAAAGGATATGCCTATGGATTTAAAAAGATATAAAACGATTCTCTTTATTGCCGCCGCTGTCATCTTTTTGGGAGCGGCGATTTTTTGCGGCTTTAAGATTTACAGCCATTACCAGCAGATAGACGAGCAGACCGAAGCCTTTGCGGAGATTGCCCAGGTGGTGGAGAACGCCGAGCAAAAGGAAGAACCGCCTAAAGATGAACCTGTCAGCGAGGGCGAAGATATTCTGGCAAAGTACAAGGAGTTATATTTGCAGAATGAGGATATGGCGGGCTGGATTGCCATTGACGGCACAACAATCAATTACCCTGTTATGCAGAGCAGGAACAAACCGAATTTCTATTTAAAGCATAATTTTGAAAAACAGTACAGCGATTTGGGAGTGCCTTATATCCAAGAGGACTGCGATCTTGCCGCAAGCGATAATCTGGTTATTTACGGACACCACATCAAGGGCGGCAGGATGTTCGGGGCATTGGAAGAATACAAATCCAAGAGTTTTTATGAGAAGCACAAGACCATCCAGTTTGATACTCTTACGGAGCAGGCAGAGTATGAAATCATCGCTGTGTTTAAGACTGTGGCGTACAGCTCGGCAGGCTACCGTTATTATGATTTTGTCAATGCGGAAAATGAAAAAGAGTTTGACGATTATATCGGAAAGTGTAAGGAGATTGCCCTGTATGATACAGGCGTGACTGCTAAATATGGGGACAGGCTCATTACCCTCTCTACCTGCGAATACTCCGCACAGAACGGCAGACTTGTTGTGGTGGCGAAAAAGGCAGATTAGCGTGACCGCAAATCTTTTGGGAAAGGAGGCTGCGCATGGCTGACATTAAGACCAGAGATGTGGTCAAAGGAACGATAAAGACCCTTGATAAAGCCGCCGCCGCAGGGAAACGCATGAAATCTGCCTATGCCAAGACAAAGGATAAGGCGGAGCAGGGATATTGCACAGAAGAAAAATCCCCTACGGAATATGCCGCCGATAAGTTTTCTCATGTTTCGGGGCGTGTTAAGGATGAGGGCATACGCCAGTTCAACAGACAGGGGCAGAAAAACATCCAGACCACAAGGGAGAATATTGGCAGGGCAAAGGATAAAATTGCTGATTTTAAGGTGAAGCGGGCAAAGAAAGCCGCAGAGCAGAAAAAAGCAGAGGAATATGCAGAACAGGCAGGATTTCAGATTCATCACGAAACTGCGAGTCGTGTTTCCGCACCTGATGTTCCTGTTAAAAGCGAAGTCCCGCAGACAAGGGCGAGTCAGTTGATAAAGACCAGACAGCAGGGAAAAAGGACGATAAAGACTACAGCCAGAAATACGGAGAGAACTGTCAAGACCACAGCGAAAGGAATGGTCAGGACAACGGAAAAAAGCGTGAAAACCGCAAAGGCGACCTCTAAGACAGCGATTAAGACTACCGCGCAGACGGCAAGAGAGACACATAAAATGACGAAAGCATCTGCCAAAGCTATCCCCAAAACAGCACAGACGGCAAAAGCCGCCGCAAAGGCGACTGCCCAAGCAACGAAAGCGGCGGTCAAGGCAATTATAGAAGGGACAAAGGCTATGATTTCAGCCATTATTGCAGGCGGGTGGGCTGCCGTTGTGATAATCCTAATCGTTGTTCTGCTAGGGTGTGCCGTTTCCCTGTTGGGCGGCAGCGGCAGCACATCCTATATCCCAGTCAGTGTGGAGGTGGAAGCCTATACGCCTCTGATACAGAAATATGCGAAGCAATACGGTATCCCCGAATATGTGGAACTGATAAAAGCGGTGATGATGCAGGAATCTGGAGGAAAGGGCAGCGATCCAATGCAGGCGGCGGAGGGGAGTTTCAACAGGAAATATCCCCATGAACCGAACGGCATCAAAGACCCAGAGTATTCTATCGAGTGCGGCGTACAGGAATTGAAAGCCGCACTCACAGCCGCCGAGGTGGAAAGTCCGATTGACATGGAGCGTATCAAACTCGCTTTGCAGGGCTATAATTTTGGTAACGGCTATATCTCATGGGCAAAGAACAACTACGGTGGTTATTCCTATGCAAATGCGGTTGAATTTTCCGCAATGCAGGCACAGCGGCTAGGTTGGGAGAAATACGGCGACACACAGTACCCCGCCCATGTGCTTCGGTATTATCCATACGGTCGGGCGTTCACCAGCGGCGGCAATGAAGCCATTGTGGAGGTTGCCCTGACACAGATTGGCAACGAGGGCGGAGAACCTTATTGGAGCTGGTACGGTTTTAACGGACGTGTGGAATGGTGTGCCTGCTTCGTTTCCTGGTGTGCCGATCAGTGCGGTTATCTGGAAAGCGGCAGCATCCCGAAATTCTCTCTCTGTTCGGACGGAGTAAACTGGTTTAAAAGCAAGGAACAATGGAGGGGCGGGAACTATGAGCCGCAGGCGGGCGACCTTATTTTCTTTGATTGGGGAAATGACGGTTCTATCGACCATGTGGGCATTGTAGAGAAATGCGAGAATGGAATGGTTTACACTGTGGAGGGAAATTCTGGGGATATCTGTAAACAGCGGAGCTATCCAGTTGGGAGCGGTTCAATTTACGGTTATGGCACGCCTGTATATTAAGTCTAAAGCAAAAGAATACCAGAGGGTAATTCCTCTGGAACTTTTGCACTACATAACTCATTTGATGTTGTTTTAATGATGAGCAGAGCTTTATTATCAATCGGTCGAGCATGGCAGCCAATTGCTTAGGGAATCAAGTACAGCACTTCTCCATTAATAGGACGCCCACCAAATTCGGCAAGGCTTTTAAGTTTCTTGTGTGTTTCAGAATCAAGACGCAATCCTAAATGTTTATCCTTTTCCATAAATATTCCTAAATCCAGTGTTTTCAAAATATTTATTTTAGCAATTCATCATAAGTAGTATCCAGACAATCGCGGATGCCGCGAAGCTGAGAGCCGGTAATGTGCTGGATTCCTCTCTCTATTTTTACTAATGTTTCTCTTGTTATATTTATATCTATAAGTTGTAACATACGGACAAGTTCCGTCTGTCCATACCCTTTTTCTAATCGGATTCTGCGGATATTTCCGCCGATATCTATCCCAGATTGTTTAATTTTCTGTTCCATAAATATCCTCTTAACATCAATACAGGCTGAAAATAGTCTAAATTTTCTTTATCATAATGGTTTGCTATCATAAGAAGGGACTGAAATGAGTCCAGAATAAAAGCAATCGGCACATCAAACCGATTGCTTTGAATGGTTTTAATTTGTAGTTGTTGGATTACCTTCCAGCAATTCATCATAAGTGGTATCCAGGCAGTCGCGGATACCACGAAGCTGTAAAGCAGTAATATGTTGAATACCCCTTTCGATTTTTACTAATGCCTCTCTGGTCATATCTATGTTTTTGAGGTGTAACATACGAACCAGTTCAGTCTGTTTATATCCTTTTTTTAACCGAACTCTACGAATATTTTCACCGATATTTATCTCATATTGTTTGATTTTCTGTTCCATATTATCCTCTTAATACAAATATGGACTAAAAATAGTCCAATTTTTCTTTATCATAATGGTTCTTTCTGGTATAATGGGACTAGAATGAGTCCACTTTAAGGATTAATGATGGATTTCTTTCAAATATAATATGTTTTGAAATAGGAGGAAAAATGAGGTACAAGAAGAAAGAACCTAAATATTACCTAGTCAGAGCCACAGTTGTCTGGGGAGCCGCCATATCTTTTTTGGTATTGCTAATTGTAATATTTGTTGGAAACAAGTGGATTCTTAACAGAGAGGATAAGGAGATAGGGCAAGAGGATAGACCGAAAACGATAGAAGTGACGTTTGACGGAATGGAATCAGAATTACAGGATGTAGGGCAATGTTATTTATGCGGCAATAGTAATAAAAGCCTAATGGGATATTACCGAAAGTTTGATACAATAGGCTTGATATCCTTAAACGACTGGTATGTTCTGGATTTTCCGTTAAAAAATTATGATGGGGAAGGAAATGAAGTTATTGGAAAGAATACAAATTATATGACGTCTGGTAATACTGGGGAAATTATGTATACGTGCGATGGCACAGTATCAAGGGGAATGGCAGAAATAGAGGTGACATTAACAGAAGATTATAAGTTGAATAGGGATATGTTGACACAGAATCTTTGCCAGGGGTGTCTGGACAAGGTAACAGCGTCGCTAAAGTATTGGAAAAAGGAGAATGAAAAGAAGGAAGCGATACCGCTTTGCCTGGTGGATTTTGACACATTGGAGATTTACCCAATGCAGGGGACATATCCGGCGTATTTTATCAGAGATTATTGGATAAAAATAGGATTTGATGAAAATGAAGTTGAAGTGGAGGCGTTTTATCTGCCAGAAAGATGAAACCTGGCAGTTAGCAGGGGAAGAAGAATCTAATGAAAAAATTAAGCGGATTTATGATGATGATTATTAGTAGGAAGGTTCGGCTGGCGTTAGATAGAATAAAAATAATGGTCGGAATGTCTGCTGTCGCGTATGGTTGTAAGTATCCGTACAATTCTTACCAGAGATGAAAAGTAATAGAGCGTGAGTATCCAGAATAGGTGAGGAACTTGTAGTTTGTGTAATTTGGAGGGATTTTATTTATTAAAAGAATACGTGCAGTTTTCATGACGTAGGAGAGAAGTCTATGGATTTGAAGTATCCTTTCAATTTACGTTGTTGGTCTCAATTTTTGCAGATTTGTAAACAAAAAGATAGTACAAACTGGTAGTTCCTCTGTTAGTGGCATAACTGATAATATTACTTTATTTGGTGTTGTTACTGGCAAATGATTATTTTGTATTTCTTTTAATATTACTACATGAGAACTGGTATATAATGAAGTTACATAAGTTCAATCATTTTAAGTATGCGTTCTTTTTTTTCGTTATCAAACTTTTCTAACGATTTTAATATCGCACTGTCTAAGGCAGTTTTAGATTTCTTGTACTGGTTTGCTAATAAATAGTCGATGGTGGTATCAAGGGCATTGGCAATAGAAAGAAGGACAATCAATGATACTTTCGTGTGGGCATTTTCTACATTTGAGATATGAGAAGGATTACAATTCACCATCTGAGCAAGATTCTCTTGTGTAAGATTCCTATTGATACGGATTTCCTTTATCCTCATTCCAAGCTTTTTATAATCTATTGTTGGTTGCAGAGAGAACACCTCACTTTGTCTGTGTATATATTTATATGTCTATTGTAAAATATGTGCAATCGTGAAAGAATGATTTGTATAAGCTAAAACTATTTATACAGACAAATTTGTCGGAATTTCCTTACATAAGTTCAATAATTTTGAGTATGCGTTCTTTCTTTTCGTCATCAAATTTTTGTAATGCCTTTAATATTGCGCTATCTAAAGTATTTTTAGATAATGCATACTGACCTGCTAATAAATAGTCGATGGTGGTATTAAGGGCATTAGCAATGGACAGAAGAGCGACGAGCGATACTTTTGTATGAGCATTTTCTACATTTGAGATGTGAGAAGGGTTACATCCGACCATTTGCGCAAGGTTCTCTTGTGTGAGATTTCTGTTGGTACGAACTTCATTTATCCTTAGACCCAGTTTTTTATAATCTATTGTTGATTGCAGAAAAATCACCTCGTCTTGTCTGTGTAAATATATATATGACCTATTGTAAAATATATTTTGCTATGATAAAATATTCTGTATAAGTTAAAACTATTTATACAGACATATTTGTATATAGAGATATTTACATAGGTAGAAAGATAAAGTTGTAGTGCATGGAAATGGCGAAAGGAAGAAAGAAATGAAAAAATTTACTAATTATTTGAAATGTTATAAATTTATGAAAAAGAGAGTTATTTTGCTATTAGCAGCAACATTATTAATAATGCCGATGGGATGTGCCAAGACAGAGGAACCAGAAAAGGGAGATTCATCTACGGTAATCACAGCGGGTGGGGAGGTCATTTCAGCATATCGCAATGGAAAAGATGTGACAGATGAGAGAAATGCATTGGAAGAACAGACGAAAGAGGCAGTTAGCAGATTTATAAATCGTGATAAAGAGGAGTTGGAATTTAGTATGTTTTGTATGCTTGAAATGGATGGGATGTCGATAGAGGTTATAGTGGATAGGGTGTCATATACATTTTTTTGCAGTATGCAGGGGGATATTATTAGCGCGGGTAGAACAGATGGGGAGACTTTTGATTTGAGAGGCGGGGATGATAGCAAAGAATAACGGATAGGACTGCCGACTTGAACTTGCAGTATCCCCATAAAGAAGTCGAAATTATCAACGAGGATATTTTAGGTTGATAGTTTCGGCTCTTTCTGTCGATAATTGAACTCTGGTAACAAACATTTCTAATTATAGTTATATTAAATCAGCTTTGCCAATTCTCCGTTAATACGAGGAATGTAACGACAGTATGGATGAAGAACAGAAAATCGGAATAACAGAGTGTTTTTTGTATGAGTTAGAGTGATTGGTAAAAAATCCATATCTTACTTGAAAATCGGGATCGCAATGTGTAAAATCAATTCAAAGGTTAAGGTCGAATTGACATTGTTTCCCGAAAGGACGAGGAATATGGAGTCAAAACCAAGAATACTATATTTGCTGCGGATATTAGAACAGTCTACCGACGAGGAACATCCGTTGACAACGAAACAGCTCATAGAAATGCTGGATGAGCAATATGGAATCTCAACCTACCGAACAACAATAGCAAAAGACATTGCGGCGTTGCAGGAGTTTGGCATAGATATTGTTACTATCCATTCTACACAATGTAAGTACTTCATAGGAAGCCGGCAGTTTGAACTGCCCGAATTAAAACTGCTTATTGATGCGGTAGAATCGTCAAAGTTTATCACAAATAAGAAAAGCGAAGCCCTTATAAAGAAAATACATATGCTGACAAGCAGCGGGCAGATAAAGAAATTAAAGCGGAATAACTACGTCTCAGATCGGATAAAGCCTAACAATGAACGAATCTATTATATTGTTGATACAATCAATGACGCAATTAATGAGAAAAAGCAGATTTCTTATCAGTATTATGAATACACAGGCTTAAAAGAGAAAGTACTGAAAAATCAAGGGGAAGTCTATACGATTAGTCCTTATCATTTGGTTTGGAATGATGATTACTATTATGTTGTCGGATATTCTGAAAAGCGGCAGAAAATAGTTACATTCAGAGTTGACCGTATAGCGTCACAGCCGAAAATATTGACAGCAGATGCGCTTCCTGTTCCAGAAGGTTTTGATATAGCAGAATTTACAAAGCAAGTATTCTATATGTATGACGGAGAAGATGTGACAACGGTTAATTTGCAATGTGATAATAGCTTGATGAAGACAATGATTGACCGATTTGGGGAAGATATATCTACGGTTTTCCACGATACAAGTACTTTTCAAGTGAATGTTGAGGTTTCTGTGAGTCCTACTTTTTTCGGGTGGATATTTGGGTTTGACGGCAAAGTTCAGATACTTGCGCCAGAGGACGTAAAGGAACAGTATAGACAAATGATTTTACAAGCAAGTGAAAGTATAAAGTAAAAGTTGTGGTGAGGTGTTGCGAATATGCAACACCTTTTTGGGTTGTAGATATAATCTGTTGCAAAAACTGGAAAAAAATGTATAATAAAACTATCAAAAGCAAACTGCTTCTGATAGAAAAGTGAGGTGCTAAGATGAGAAGTAAAAGTTTTGAGCTAATGAAAGCCATATACCAATATGCAGAACAATATTATTTCCAGAAAGGTACTTCACCCTCTACAACTAAGATAGCAGAGGCAGTAGGAGTATCAAGGGGAACAGCATATAAATATCTGATTGCCATGAATGACAATGGAATGATTGAATATGACGGTAAGAATATCCAGACAGACATGACGAGGAAATTAAATACAGAAACTTCCCAGACGGCGATTGTTGGTTCTGTCCCTTGCGGTTCGCTTCAATATGAAGAAGAAAATATTGAAGAATATATTTCACTCCCGACAGCCATCTTTGGTAAGGGAGATTTCTACATACTTCATGCAAGCGGTAATTCAATGATAGACGCAGGGATAGACGACGGCGACCTTGTAGTAATCAGGAAACAAAATTATGCAAACGACGGAGATATTGTAGTCGCACTTGTAGAGAACCAGAATACACTGAAAACATTCTATCGTGATGAACAAAATCGAAAGATTATACTCCATCCCGAAAATGAGAGCATGGCTGATATTGTCGTTGATGATTGTTATATACAGGGAATCGCCTGTCATGTCATAAAAGCGTTATGAATCAGAACCAGAAAGAAAATATATAGAAGGAATTCGCTATCCAATTTCAGATAGTGCGGAAATAAAAAGATTGCCAAATCGGTTCTAAGTTCTTCCGAGACGGCTATGTTGGAGGTGAAAACGTCTTGAGTAACTATTTATCAAGGGCGGAGCTTGAAGAAATCAGCCATGGACTAATAGAAGTATACGCAAAGCAGAACCCGAAAAAAACAGTTCAATCTATAGACATTGAACATTTTATAACAGGTTTTCTAATGTTGAAGATTGAGTATGCGTCCTTTGCAGAAGATGACGACAGCAAAGCAGGGTTCATGGCAGACGGGGAAACGCCGATTCTGCTTCATTCTAACGGAGAAATGATTCCCTTTGTTTTCCCGAAGAATACCATCGTACTCGACAAATATCTTCTTGCAGAAAAAGAGTATGGCAGAAGGAGGTTCACAATGGCGCACGAAGCGTCGCACCATATCTTAGGAAAAGTACAGACAACGCAGGAAAATAACCGTATCCATTCAGAATACGAAAATGACAGGGCATATAGCAAGGAGGAAATTCTGCAAATGCTCCAGTCAGCCGAATGGCAGGCGGATACAATGGCAGCCTCGTTGCTTATGCCAAGATTTCTTGTGGAAAATGCCTTGCGCAAGTTTGCTGATTCCAAACTTATCAAGCTATATGGCGATTCGACATTTACCGCAGACGGTAAAGCCATCATGCGGAATATGGCAACTTATCTCGGAGTGTCTTACAAAGCATTAATCATCAGACTGACACACCTTAATATGTTGGAAAGACATGATATATGTGAATATATATCGCAGGAGCTAAAGTTAGGAGGCGCGTAACCATGCAGGCAAAGGCAAGCCCCGCCAGCAACAGAAAATTGTTATTATCTCGGATAGAAGCAGAAACATTACAGGAAAGAGATTTACTCTGTCCAGTATGCGGATTCAGAATACAGACCTTATATTCTGATATTTCAGGTCATTTACGTGTCAAATGTCCGAAATGCAAAGGAATACATATACTAAACCTTGCATACTTCCGCAAGATAAAACGTATTGAGAGAAATGTAGGCTCTCAATCACGATAATTAAAAAGTAAATAGTAAATATGATTTCTAATCGAGCAAGCGGAGACAATATTTAATTGAACTACCATGCGCCGTATGAAGCCAGATATAAAGAAGGAAAGTTCCCTTAATTATCTGATTTCTACGGCGTTTTTTTGTTGCTTCGATTTGCTTCATACTGCATAGAGTCCATCCCTTTGCATTGCTTGGGAAAGGGTTCTATGTATTACAATGCTTGGCAATGCCAGACGGCGAAATATCCATAATCTCCGAATTTTGACTTTCTAACCAGATTTCAAAATTCAAAGGAGATTATGACAATGAGAAAAATACATGAAGAAAGACAAGAACAATTTAAGGAAGAGTGCAGGATAATCAATCTTAGATATGAATACTACGGATATATAGGAAATGAGAAGTGGGCGATAGTGTCCGAACTGACTGAACAGGAAATTATGAAAAAGTATCCCGAAGAAATCAAAGGCTACACGCCATTTATACTCTTATCTGTCGCACAAGGCAAAGCGATAGGCGATTATAACCGCAACGAGGATAAATTTCGTAAACGTTCTGTAAATAATGATGATGTCTACGGTTATGAAGAAGGATTAACAGAATGTTTCCATAAGGAACTTATTGACGGGGACTATTGGGAGAAACTGGAACGTATGGAAACCCAGAGAATAGAAGTTGAGTGTCTGCATAAGGCAATGTTGGAACTTACCCCAAAACAGAAAAAGCGTGTCACGCAGCATTATATAGAAGGAAAAAGCTCAAGGAAAATAGGTATGGAAGAAAATGTAAGTTATCAGGTAATAGACAGGTCAATATATGCGGCAGTAAAGAAAATGAAAAAATATTTTTGGCGAGAGGTGGCATTTGCCGGTTTCTATTCCAAATAAGTGAAAGGATTTTTTTATTAATTTGGAGAAAGTGAGGTACAGATAATGAAGGAGCAGGAAAAACAGACAATTAAACGCGGCGAAATATACTATTATAATTTTGGAAATACGGAAGGCTCGATCCAGAGTGGGCGCAGACCTGTATTAGTCCTACAGGCTGACAATTTTAATGCGAAAGCCCCCACAATTATTGTCGCCGCAATTACAACAGTAATCAAAAAACGGTATCTTCCGTCCCATGTAATCTTAGGAGAAAATTATGGTCTGCAAAAGCCGTCTATGGTGCTGCTGGAACAGATAAGTACGGTAAATAAGTACGATCTGGAGGATTATATAGGCTATATTGATGACGAAAAAAGTTGGGTGAGTATCAACATAGCCCTCAAGAAAACATTTGGGTTATGGATGGTTAAGAAAGACCGAAAAGGCGATATACGCTGCTTGTGTCCGAAATGCCTGAAAGATTATATGTCTAACCGTAATTATATTGTGCATAGGCTAGACCCGTTATCATCAACGAAAGACAGATGCGATAAGTGCCAGAATATGGGATATGATTACGTGGTTTATGATAAGAGGATAGTGCTTGGAAAGAGGTGTAAAAATGCGTGATAGTACTGAAAGACAGGATAAGTATTATGTTCCATTGTGGCATAAATCAAATCTTACTGTTGAAGAAGCGGAAGCATACTCAGGTGTAGGAAGGACAAAGCTGCGTCAATTATCAAATTCTGAGAATTGCCCATTCGTCCTCTGGAATGGCACAAAAAGGCTGCTAAAAAGAAAACAGCTAGATGAATATCTTGAAAATATGTATTCCATTTAAAATATATGTCAAATTTGCGATAGGCTTACGATGCAGTTATTTGTATATTTGTCGTATCGCAAATTTTTTTTTATGATGTGGATACCAAAATAAAAGGAGGTTATGCAGATGGAGGCAATGAAAAAGGAAAGTAAAAAAAGGGGACATGAAGTACCATTATGGCACAAATCGAATCTATCTATTGAAGAAGCGGCGGCATATACAGGGATTAGAGAATATAAGCTGCGACAAATGACTAGTAGAGATGATTGCCCGTTTGTCCTTTGGGTCGGAAACCGTCGATTGATTAAGAGACGGGTTTTTGATGATTATATTGAAAAAATGGATTCGATTTGATGGAGGTGTGGTAATGGACACAGAGATTTTCGCTTATAAAGAAATGATAATGAAAAGGAAAGAAGAAGTTCCGATATGGGAGAGAAAATGGCTGACGATTGACGAAGCAACAGCATATTCGGGAATAGGTGGGACGAAGCTTAGGGAGTTGGCAAATAAAAATGGATGCCCGTTTGCAATATGGATGGGCAATAAAATCCATATCATTAAAGATAATCTCGATAAGTTTACAGAAATGCAATCAAGAATATAGGAGGGGAGGATATGGCAAAAGCAAAAAGAAAGGATAAATCAAGGGTAGTTCTCCGTAAAGGTGAGAGTCAAAGGAGCAATGGAACATATCATTATAGTTGGACGGATAGTAATATGAAAAGGCGGTTTGTCTATGCAAAAACATTGGAAGAATTGCGCGAAAAGGAAGCCAAAATTGAGAGAGATAAGCAAGACGGCATTAAAGCAGAAGCGCGGTATACAACAGTTAATGATTTGTTCGAGTTGTGGATAGTATTGAAAAGAGGGCTGAAAAATACTACTTTTGAGAACTATAAATATATGTATAATATGTTTGTTCGTAATAATTTAGGGACTAAGAGAATTTCTTCACTGAAAAAATCAGATATAAAAAGATTTTTTAATTACCTTCTTGATGAAAGAGGGCTGAAGGTGACGACGATTGACAATATTCATACTGTGCTTTACCAAGTTTTAAATATGGCAGTAGATGATGATTATATTAGGAGAAACCCTGCTGATAATGTATTGAAAGAGCTGAAACAAGCACATTGCTACAAGACCGAAAAGCGCAGGGCATTAACCCGACCAGAGCAGGATTTATTTCTTGACTATCTGTATAACCATCCAATATATAAACACTGGTATCCAATATTTGCAGTTATGGTAGGAACGGGGCTTAGGGTTGGTGAAGTCACAGGGCTTAGGTGGTGCGATATAGATTTGAAGGAAGGGATTATTGACGTAAACCACACGTTAGTTTACTACGACCACAGGACAGAAGGGAGTAAGCGAGGTTGCTATTTCAATATTAACAGTACAAAAACACCAGCAAGTGTGCGGCAGGTTCCTATGCTTGGGTTTGTGAAAGAAGCATTTTTAATGGAAAAAGAGAAGCAAGAGCTGTTAGGTATCCAGTGCGAAGTTACGATTGACGGTTACAGTGATTTTATTTTCATTAATCGTTTTGGGAAAACGCAGCAGCAGTCTACACTTAATAAAGCCATTCGCAGAATCATTCGTGACTGTAATGACGAGCAGTTATTAAAAAATGAAAATGCGACGTTGCTTCTTCCACATTTTAGCTGTCATTCGCTTCGGCATACATTTACAACGAGAATGTGTGAAGCAGGTGTAAATGTAAAGGTTATGCAGGATGCGCTTGGTCATACGGATATTGCTACCACATTGAATATATATACGGATGTGACGAAAGAATTGAGGAAGGAAGAATTTAAAGGTCTTGACGATTTTTTTATGAAAAGTAATAATGAAAGCAAAATTTGAATCATGTACTTACAAACTTTTATAGCATTTTTCTACCTAACATGCTATAATTCATTTAGTCAGATTAGAGCAGGTAGGGATAGTCGGCGGTTGTCCTTTCTGGAAACGGAAAGGAGGTCGGTATGAATACGTTAGAAATACTTACGTTGGTGCTGGTAATTTTTACAGCCTTAACATACATAGACAATAGACACAACCACAAGTAACGGAAAAGGCTATCTTCTACTGGCAATAGAGGATAGCCTATAATCCGTTTGATTTTAAAACTGATTATTGTTTCCGATTGAACACCCGTCGGACGAGCAATATCCTTCGGCGTCTAAGATGATTATAAACCAACACTGTAAATTTTGCAAGAGGGTTTAGGAAAATGGGGGTGCTTCGGCGCTCCTATTTTTTGCGGATTTGTAGATCATATTACATAAAATTGCTTTATTCTGTAAAATATTTTTTCTAAGTTTATTGAAGGATATATTTTTAAGAGCAAAGATAACTTGATTTTTTTTTATTATAAGTTTAACCTATTGTTTAGGAATTTACATCACTTACATCAAATTTTACATCAAATAGGACATACATCTGTTTTAAGAAGTATCAGGATATAAAAGTATAGATGAAGATTTAGGCTCGTTTATCAAGATATTAGAAATTATTGAATATTGTTGAAGGAGTATAGATGAACTCCCCACAATGAAAACGCTTGGCGGAAAAGACCAGTAAAATCAAGGGTTTGCGGACTTAAAGACAGTATGGTACGACAAGAGTACGACAAAATAAACTCTCTTAACGGGTTAAAATAAATGATTTTAAATTAAACTCGTGTCAGTTCAAGTTAATATTTTGTACGATAAGGACATTTTTCTAAAAGAAAATTTTAGGGAAGTGTCCTTTTGTTATGGTCAAAAAACAAAATAAGAAATGGAGGAAATGAACATGAGTAGTACAGCGTTAGGAGCAGAGAAAGCGATTATTTTTATCAGTGATGCACATGAAAAATTCTACTATGAAAAATTGAAAGAGGTCAGGTATCAGGACGTGTACCACAAAGCGCTTGTATATTGTCTTGGTATCAGCGATGACACAAGAAGAAATATCAACAGCATTTATAACTTTAAGACAGGCTGTGTAAAAACGGAGTGCCTGCACGAAGGCTGGCAGACCAGCGGGAGCTTAAAAGTAGTCAGGATGGCGTTTAACCTTTACTGCAATGGTACGCCGAGTGTCCTTGACTATGATGATGCGGAGGAACAGGTGGACGAGTGCAGACGGTACACAGTGGAAGAACTGTTCTGCTGTGCCTATGCGCCTTATTTTTGGCAGGCGGTACAGATTCGTTATCCGGAATATGTAACATATAACCACAACTTGTACGCCATGCTTGGAGGACGGGATTGATGTTAAAAGTCAGGCTTATGGGAACGAAGAACGATATTAAGTGGTTCGGGAAGATTTTACAGCGTAACCCGAAAATCGAAGTGACGGAGTTTTCCGATATGTTCCCAAACAAAGGGACAAAGAAATATTACAGGACTTATGTGGAAGTCAGGAAAAGCAACGTAAAAGAAAATTAGTAGAAGCAAAGGAGAATCATCATGTGTAAAATAATCGCAATCGCAAACCAGAAAGGCGGTGTGGGCAAGACCACCACCACAAGCAATTTAGGAATCGGGCTGGCAAAACAGGGAAAGAAAGTGCTTCTGATTGATGCGGACGCACAGGGCAGTCTGACCGCAAGTTTAGGCTTTACAGAGCCGGACAGTCTGGAAATCACGCTTGCAACCATTATGGGGAACTTAATCAATGACGGGGAAGTAGAGCCGGGGGAAGGTATCCTCCACCATGAGGAAGGGATAGACTTAATGCCGGGGAACATTGAGCTTTCCGGTCTGGAGGTTTCCCTTGTGAATGTGATGAGCCGGGAAACGGTACTCCGGTCATACATAGAGATTGTCCGGGAGAGTTACGATTATATTTTAATTGATTGTATGCCTTCTCTCGGCATGATTACCATAAACGCCTTTGCCTGCGCCGACAGTATCCTGATACCTGTACAGGCGGCATACCTGCCCGTCAAAGGCTTGCAGCAGCTTATTAAGACGGTGGGAAAGGTAAAGCGGCAGATTAACCCGAAGCTGGAGATTGAAGGGATCCTGCTTACAATGGTAGACAGCCGAACGAACTACGCAAAGGACATCAGCGCCATGCTGAAGGAAGCCTATGGAAGCCGGGTGAGGATATTTGCCAATGTCATTCCCATTTCCGTCCGGGCGGCGGAGATTTCAGCGGAGGGCGTCAGCATCTACAAGCATGATCCAAAGGGGAAAGTGGCGTCAGCTTACGATTCTCTGACAAAGGAGGTGCTTGCAGATGGGCAGTAACGCAAAACCAAGAAGCGCATCAAAGGTTGCTCTGGAAAGTTTTGATGATTTGTTCGGTGGAAATACCGCACAGGAAAATGGGATAGAGCAGATTATCAATGCGCCACTGGCAGAGCTTTACACGTTCAAAGACCACCCGTTCCGGGTGGAGGACGATGAGAAGATGGAGGAAACAACCGAGAGTATCCGCCAGTATGGGGTGCTTGTGCCGGGGATTGCAAGACCGAGGGCGGGTGGAGGCTATGAAATCATAGCCGGACACCGCCGCAAACGTGGCTCGGAGCTTGCCGGAAAGACGGAGATGCCTGTGGTTGTCCGCAACTACACCGATGATGAAGCTACGATAATCATGGTGGATTCCAATATCCAGCGGGAAGATATTTTACCGAGCGAAAAGGCGAGAGCCTACAAGATGAAATACGAAGCCATGAAGCATCAGGGGAAAAAGTCAGGCAGAAACACACTGGATGAGGTCGGGGAAGCTGCCGGGGAGAACGCTAAAAAGGTTCAGCGGTATATCTGGCTTTCCCGCCTGTCTGATGAACTCCTTGCTATGGTGGACGGTAAGAAGCTCGGCTTCTCACAGGGCGTTGATATTTCCTTTCTTGCGGAAGAAGCGCAAGGGTGGGTACAGGCAGTCATAGAGGAAAAAGGCTGTAACGTCAGCATGGTGCAGTCGGCAAAAATTAAGGAATATGGCAAGACCGGGGAGCTTACCCTTGCAATGGTGCGCCTGATACTGACGGAGGAAAAGCAGAAGGAAAGGAAAGTGACACTCAAAGCGGATAAAATCAGCGAATATTTTGCGGAGGATTGCAGCAGTGAGGAAATAGAGGGCATCATCATTCAGCTATTGGATGAATGGAAGAAAAGACAATAGAGGGGAGGTGCATCAGCGTGGATGGCACAATAAAATTTGACTATTATTATGGCATCGAAGCGGAACAGTTTTCTTTTTACCGGGTTCCGAGGCTGCTGATAAAAGACGCAAGGTTTAAAGAGTTGTCCAGCGATGCAAAGCTCCTTTATGGTCTGATGCTTGACAGGCTGGCATTGTCAATCAAGAATGGCTGGCTTGACGAGGAAAACAGGGTGTATATCCATTACACCCTGGATAACATAATGGAGGATTTGGGATGCGCAAGGGAGAAATGCGCCAAAGTGATTGCGGAGCTTGACAGCAAAAAGGGAATCGGTCTGATTGAGAAGAAAAGACGGGGACTGGGCAAGCCGGACATCATCTATGTGAAGAATTTTGCGACACTGGATACCGGGAAAGAACCGGGAGGAGAGCCGGAAAAAGCTGATAATGCTGACAATTCCGCAGAAGTTCGGAAACCGAACTTCAAGAGGTTCGATAATCAAACTTCAAGAAGTTCGGAAATCGAACTTCAAGAGATTCGGAAACCGAACTTGCAGGAGTTCGGAAACCGAACTTCAAGAAATTCGGAAACCGAACTTGCGGAAGTTCGGGAATCGAACCCTAATTATAACAATACTAATTATACTGATCTGAGTTATACCAATCCTATCAATCAATCAGACAGTGAAGCAGAAAAACAGGAACCGGGCAAGCTGGATAATGGTATGATTGATGTGATGGATGAAGCTAGCGCCTACATGGAAATCATTAAGAAAAATATTGAGTATGAGCATCACATGAAATATGGCGATTGGAGTGAAAAAGGTCTGTATGAGGAACTGTATGAGGTGATATGCGAGATTGTGTGTGTAAAGCGCAGGACGGTAAAGGTGAATGGGGAGGATTACCCTTATGAGCTTGTAAAGTCTAAGTTTTTAAAGCTGGACAGTTCCCATTTGGAGTATGTCATTGGGTGTATGAAGGAAACCACAACAAAAATAGCCAACATCAGGGCATACATGGTGACTGCCCTCTATAATGCCCCCAATACCATGAACCATTATTACCAGCAGTTAGTTCAGCATGATATGTATGGCGGCGGTTGGGAAGAAAAAGGACTGTTCCAGTCCAAAGCGGAAGGAGATGGATAAATGGAATCCATGCGGGATATTGACCGGGCAATGGAACGGGAGATCGCAAAGGGGAGCTGCCCGTTAAAGTTTGTGGGGATAGAGTTTGGCGATTCCCCCTATCAGGAGATTGCGTCAAAAGAAAAGCTGCTGGAGGTATTGTCCTATCTGCTGCGGACAGGCGATTATGGGAAATTTGCCGTAAATGGGACGGGGAGCAATGTTTATATGAACATCAGGGGCAGGAAGCCGGATTTTCAGCGAACTTATTCCATATTTGACCGGAACTGCATTTTTTCCGCAATCAGTCATTACGGAAAGAAAATAAAGCCGGATTTTGACGGGCATACTTATCTGGAAACAGTGCAGTGTTTCTTTAAGCTGCCGGACGGGGAACAGGAGAAATACAGGGTGACATATTACGGGCAGGAAACCTTTGTTTTCCCCATGTCGGATAAATATATCCTCGGACTTTATACGCACTGTATCTCGGCAAGGCGGGCGGCATCGGCGGATATGGATATTCCCGGCACAGGCTTTTCAGAAAAAGAACAGGGCATTGTCAGCCTTGCGGGTGTGCGTGACGTGCTGTTCCAGTGCCTTTTGTTTGACACTGTAAAATATGGGGAAGGCGTGTTATGCGCTGACCTTTGCACAATCTACTGTTTAAAATAGAATCAATAGCTTTTGGACTTTTTGTCCAGAAGTGAGTTAGGAGGTGCGCTATGGCGGAAAAATATATTACGGAAGAACAGCGGGCAAAATGCCGGAAAGTGGCGGATGCGTTTGCGGAACTGTATGAGCTGGCAGATGTAATGGTGGCGGATGCCGGGAGGTTCGGCTTTGTCCGTCTGCAATGGTTCAGTGAGGGAGAAGGCTTTGATTCGGCAATGGCATTTTCGGACAGCATGGAACTGTTTGAGGAACTCTGGCGGATATGGTATGAACATGAGGTCTTAACGCCTGTTTTGGGTACGCCGCTTGCGGAGCTTGACTATGACGAGATATTCAGGTCGCTTTCCAAAGACAGGCAGGAGGAAATCTTGGAAAAGAAGAAATATTTTATTTCCCGGTGTGAAGATGCTTTCGCTTAGGTGGCAGATATTTTTTACAATTTCGGGGCGTTTTCTGCTAAAATAGACCGTATCAGGGTAAAGGAGTGGTGTGTTTGGGAAACAGGAAGCGCCTGAAAAGGGCAGACAGGACATATAAAGACTTAAAGCAGAAGCAGAAAGCAGGAATAGCAGACAGTATGTTCCAAAAGACCTGTGATTATTACAGGGAGCATGGCAGGATGCCGGAAGGAGAGGACTGTGAAAAAATTGTGGGGCAGATTTACCAGAGGGTAAAGGGGATAGCGGAAAAGGCTTCTTTTGATGAAGTATACAGCCTGTACCTTTACCGTCTGCCACGTTATGAAACGAGGATTGCAGAGAACGGGCTTCCGGAAAAGAAAGAGAAAAAGAAAGAAGATGCCGACAAGCCGAAAGTAAAGCAGATAGGCAGGAGCAAAAAAGTATGCCCGAACTGCGGAAGGAAGATGAAACAGCAGTTTATCGGGTTACAGCACTGCAAATGCGGCATAAGTTGGAAAAAAGACATCGGATATTTTGAGCGTACCGGGGATATGGTTTTCGCTCTGGAACGGAGGAAAGTAGGGAAAAAGACAAAGCAGTGTCCGGTAATCCGATACAGATAATTAAATACCAGAAACAGCGTGAGGGCAGTTATAGACCGTAAACAGCGGTTTGTAGCTGCCCTTTTTGCGTTTCAATAACTTTTGGACTTTTTGTCCAGAAGCAGAATGGAGGATGTAATGAAAAAAAGAGAGTTCCAGAAAAAAGCAACAGCGGAGCTATTGAAAAGGCTGGCGGCGGTCTGTGCGGAGTTGGGGGAGAATCCCAACATTACAGTATCGTCAAAGTTCCACAGTTCCTATTTTAAGCTGCGGAATGACTATAACCTGATGCAGATTTCCGTCAAGCAGACAGGGGAGCTTAGTTACCAGCTTACGGATATGCTTGGCAGCACTGGCGGGAAGCGGATTTACTATGAATATCGTGAGAATGATGATTTTACACGCATCATAGAAAAGTTTTGCGGCGATTTTGCAAGGTTTTATAAGGATTTCCTGTTATCCGGCACACTGCATGACTTCTGTGACATAAAGCTGTCATACGGGGAGGACGCAGGCGCAGGACTGGAAGAATACGAATCCTGTATCCGTTCCGGGTGCTTATAGGATAAAAAACAGCTTTTGGACTTTTTGTCCAGAAGTGGGAAGGAGAGCTTATGAAATATTTAATTCGCAGGCTGTACGTCCCACCCTGACGGGCGTACAGCAATAAAAAAAGAAGGAGGAAAAACCATGCAGGAGGAAGTGACACAGAAAACCATTGCCCTTGTGTTTAAATCTTCCCGGCTGACTGCCGACGTGCTGAAAAAGGCTATGAAGATGTATCTGGAACACCGGAAACAGGGAAAGCAGATGCCGCATGGGAAAATATCAGTGAAAGAGCTGGTCGGTCAGGGTATGGGCGCTTCGAGCATTGAGGTGACGGATAACAACATCAAGTCCTTTGAGAGAGTGGCAAAGAAGTATAACGTGCAGTTCGCTGTGAAGAAGGATAAGACGGAAAAGCCGCCGAAGCACATCGTATTATTCAAGGGCAAAGATGCCGACGTAATAACGCAGGCATTTAAGGAGTTTGTAAAAGTTAATGAGAAAAAGCATAACCGCATCTCCGTAAAGGAGAAGCTGGCGCAGTTCCGGGAGCAGTTAGGAAAAGACAAAAACCGGGAGAGGGCAAGGGAACACCAGAAGGACAGGGGGCAGTCATTATGAGTAAAATCGTAGAGGGCATTGCCAAAGACCTAAAGTCAATCCCTGAAAAGCTCAAGGCAAAGACGGGGAATGTTGACAAAAAGAAACTTTTCCTTATGAACCTCCCCTATGCGCTTGCCGGGTATTTCTGCGACAAAATTGCGTGGCTGTGGCGGGTATCGCCGGGGCAGGATGCTTCCGCAAAGGCGATGGCGGTCATGGCGGGGATGGAGGACTTATTTTCCAACCCGTTACCAAGTTTCCACCCAAAAGATTTGCTGATAGGGATAGGGTGTGGCATTGCGCTCCGCCTTATAGTGTATTTCAAAGCCAAGAACGCCAAGAAGTTCCGGCATGGCATGGAGTACGGTTCTGCAAGGTGGGGGACAGCGAAAGACATTGAGCCTTATGTCGATCCGGTATTTGAGAACAACGTGTTACTCACAGAAACGGAAAGGCTGATGATGTCCGGCAGACCAAAACAGCCGAAGTATGCGAGGAATAAAAATATCCTTGTTATCGGCGGTTCTGGTTCGGGCAAGACGAGGTTTTTCGTAAAACCGAACCTGATGCAGATGCACTCATCGTATGTTGTCACTGATCCGAAGGGGACAGTGTTAGTGGAGTGCGGAAAAATGCTCTTAAAGAACAATTACCGGGTGAAAGTGCTGAATACCATTAACTTTAAAAAGTCCATGAACTATAACCCTCTCGTTTATATCCGGAGCGAGAAGGACATTTTGAAACTCGTAAACACAATCATTTTAAACACCAAAGGGGAGGGGCAGCAATCCGGCGAAGATTTTTGGGTGAAAGCCGAAAAGCTCTATTACACCGCACTGATCGGGTACATCTGGTATGAGTGCGTGGAGGAAGAACAGAATTTCACTACTCTGCTTGACATGATAAATGCCAGCGAAGCAAGGGAGGATGACGAGGAATTTAAAAATCCCGTTGATTTGATGTTCGATGAGCTGGAGGAAAGAGAGCCGGAGCATTTTGCAGTAAAGCAGTATAAAAAATACAAACTGGCGGCGGGCAAGACAGCGAAAAGCATCTTAATTAGCTGCGGCGCACGTTTAGCCCCCTTTGACAGTGCAGCGACACGTTGTCGCATATAAACTTTGCGTAGGATTTTCCTGCAAAGAGGTAAAAGTGACGGAAAGGCAACAGCCTTTCTAACTGATATTCCGAGAAGTGGAATGACGGGGTAACGCCCTGAAACGCTTCCCTTGATACTGCGTTGGAAGAAACGGGACGTATTTCCCACAACTGACACAGCACGCTGAAGTCGGCTGTCTGCACCTGCGACTGTCCCTTTTGGGGATAAAGCAAAACCGAGCCAGAGGTGGCCGGGGGTGTTAGGCCGGAGGTCTATAAAGTACCTATGTCCAGAATGCGGCTGACTACCGCTGACAAAAGCCCGAATGTACAGGTCTATAACGGGATATGGTAGAAATGCCATAGCCGTGAAAACGGCGTATGTGGGGGAAAGTAAGATTTGTCGATATGAAATTCCCTATGGTGTTACAGGCATCATCAAGCATACAGGCCTAAAGGGCAGGGTTAAGGGTATTATGCACAGATAGGAATATCGGAACGTGGAAAGCCCCGGATGTGGAGTGGATACGCACGATGAAGCACTGAACGGGAAAATCGTGTCGCCCTTATGGGAGGTGCGGTATAACCGTTCTTAATCCGGGAGGAAAGAGCAGCCATGCTACCTGTGAAGCCGTGAACAAAGTAAGCGGTGGAGGGACGGGCTGTAGTCAGGAACAGAAATAAAATCATAATCAATAAACACGCATAGGTTCGAGTAGGACTAAGAAAGGCGAAAATCCAAACGAAAGTGAGGACAAGTAACCGACTATGGCAACAGGAAAGGCACAAAAGAAAGATAAGTTAAGGCACGCCGAGTATTATGACTTTCAGGAAATTCAAGATAAGCTGTACGCCGACAGCAGTAAGGGTAAAGTTTTCAAACATCTGGTTGAAATCATTGCATTGCCCGAAAATATACGGCTGGCATACCGCAACATCAAGAAAAACCATGGGAGCATGACACCCGGCACAGATGGAAAAACAATTACAGAATTAGCAACACTCTCTGATGAACAGCTAATTTCTTCCGTACAGCACAAGTTAGACTGGTACGTTCCGCAAAGTGTCCGGCGGGTAGAGATTCCGAAAGGAAATGACCCAACAAAGAAACGCCCGCTTGGAATACCGACAATTATGGACAGGCTGATACAACAGTGCGTATTGCAGGTCATGGAGCCGATATGTGAGGCTAAATTCCACGACCATAGCTATGGATTCCGCCCTAACAGGAACCAACAGCACGCAATCGCTCAGGTTCATAAGGATATGCAGAGAAGCAATCTCCACTATGTCGTAGATATAGACATCAAGGGGTTCTTCGACAACGTGAACCACGGAAAACTGCTGAAACAGCTCTGGACAATGGGAATCCATGACAAAAAGCTGCTCTGTATCCTATCCGCTATGTTAAAAGCGGAGGTGGCCGGGATTGGATTCCCGGAAGTCGGGACGCCGCAGGGCGGTATTATCTCGCCCCTGCTCTCCAATGTAGTTCTGAATGAATTAGATTGGTGGCTTGCGAGTCAATGGGAAGAAATACCGACAGAGTTCCCGTATAAGGAAACAGTCAATCCGAATGGAAGCGTGAGTAAAAGCCATAAGTTTTCCGCACTGCGGAGGACAAAACTGAAAGAAGTTACCTGCGTCCGATATGCTGATGATTTTAAGATATTTACAAACAGCTATCAAAATGCAGTGAAGCTATTCCACGCAACCAAAAGCTGGCTCCATAAAAGGCTCGCTCTTGAAATCAGCCCTGAAAAATCGAAGGTGATTAACCTGAAAGAGCAGTATTCAGAGTTTCTCGGTTTCAAGCTAAAGGTTATCCCCCGTGGGAAACGGAGCGACGGACGCACCAAATATGTAGTGGAGAGCCATATCAGAGAGAAATCTATCGCGAAAATAAAACCAAACTTAAAACGGCTGATTTACGACATTGAGTTCCCGTCACAAGGCAAGCGTACTGAATATCAGGCGATTTGCCGCTACAACGTTTATGTAATGGGAATCCATGACTACTATCAATTAGCCACAAAGGTCTGCGACGACCTTACGCCATTCGCCTTATCTGTCCACAAGAGCCTGCGGGCAAGACTGAAAGAACGGGTTAAAACTGCAAAACAGGTCAGGAAAAGGAAACTTCCGTGTGAAGTCCCAAAAGTTATCAGGGAACGGTATGGGAAGAGCAAACAGCTCCGATATGTAGCCGGACACGCAGTTGTCCCGGTAGGTTACATACGGCACAAGCCCCCAAAGTCCATGAACCGCAAAATCAATTCTTATACGCCCGAGGGCAGAGCCGAAATCCATAAGAATCTGGACAGAATCGATATGACGGTTCTTCATTACCTGATGAGGAACCCGGTTCTATACCGTACTATCGAATACAACGATAACAGGCTTTCACTATATTCGGCCCAAATGGGAAAATGTGCCGTATCTGGCAAAGTGCTTTCTATTGGCGATATTCATTGCCATCACAAAGTGCCACGGTATTTAGGCGGCAAGGACAACTATCAAAATCTGGTGTTGGTATGTGAAGATGTACATCATCTGATTCATGCCACAAACCCTGATATTATCAGAAAGTATATGGAAATCCTAGGCCTTGACCAAAAGCAGAAAGAAAAACTCAATAAGTTAAGAAGCCTTGTCCACGTTGAGAGTTATTGAGATGAAATAAAATCTGTTCCTGATGGCAAGCCGGGTGAGCTGAAAGGTTCACGCCCGGTTTAGGGCGGGGGAAAATCCGGAGATAACATCAAAGGATTACCTATCGCTATTCAAGGAGCTGCGTGACCTGACAAGCTATGACGAGTTGGGACTGGATATGATTGGGGATGAAAAGACAGCGCTGTTTGTCATTATCTCCGATACCGATGACACGTTCAATTTTATTGTGTCTATCATGTATACGCAGCTTTTCAACCTGCTCTGTGACAGGGCGGACGATGTGTATCATGGCAGGCTGCCCGTCCATGTGCGCTGCTTGCTCGATGAGTTTGCCAATATCGGGCAAATACCAAAATTTGAGAAGCTGATTGCCACAATCCGAAGCCGGGAAATATCAGCTTCCATTATCTTGCAGTCAAAGTCGCAGCTTAAAGCGATTTATAAGGACAATGCCGACACCATTGAAGGGAATTGTGATACCACCTTATTCCTCGGAGGGAAGGAAAAGACCACCTTAAAAGAGATGGCGGAAATTTTGGGTAAGGAAACGATAGACCTTTACAATACCTCTGACACAAGGGGTACGTCGCAGTCCTACGGTTTAAATTATCAAAAGACCGGAAAAGAATTGATGTCGATGGATGAGATTTCGGTTATGGATGGTGGAAAATGTATCATGCAGCTTAGAGGGGTTAGACCATTCTTCTCCAATAAGTTTGACATCACAAAGCACAAGCAGTACCGGCTTCTGTCCGATTTTGATGACAAGAACGCCTTAGACATCGAAAAATATGTGAAAAACCTGTGTAAAGCAAGAGTCAGGGACAATGACACCATTGATGAGGTGGAGGATGCGGGCGTGATTGAAGCATGACAACTGAATATGGAAAAAACTGAATAGGGAACTTGTAAACCAGCAACAGGACTTCTGGACAAAAAGTCCAAAAGTTACGGAAACGGAGTTTTGAATGTACTTGGGAAAGGACAAAACAAAGCGTCCGGCATAGCCAATCGCCAAACTGAATATGCCGGATGCCCGCAGGGTTCTTCCTAAAGGATTGCCCTGTCTTTATCTTACCATAAGGCAGGGAATTTTACACGAAAAAACTCTTTCAGAAACCAGACAAAATTATTTTTGAGAAAGAAAGAGGTAGAAACATGGCATTTTTTACAACAGCGGTAACAGGATTAAAGACAGTCGTAACAGCAATCGGAGCAGGCGTGGGCGTATGGGGCGTCATCAATCTTCTTGAAGGATATGGAAATGATAATCCGGGTGCAAAATCGCAGGGCATCAAGCAGCTTATGAGTGGAGGGGGCATTATTATTGTGGCGCAGACGGTGATTCCACAGCTCTCCAGCTTGTTTTCATAAGATAAATGGGCGGCATCATAGACAAAATCACTGATTTCATAAAGGAGATGCTGCAGGGGTGGGTACTTAATAACCTTGATACCATGTTTTCCGACGTCAATGATAAGGTCGGCACGATTGCGGGGGAAGTCAGCAAGACGCCAAGCACTTGGAACTCCGGCATATTCAGCATGATACGGACATTATCGGAAAACGTGGTAGTCCCCATAGCAGGCATGATAATCAGTTTTGTGCTGATCTATGAGCTGATAACAATGGTAATCGACAAAAACAATATGCATGACTTTGATACAAGCCTGTTCTTCCGTTTTTTATTTAAGGCTTGTATCGCTGTCATGCTGCTTTCCAAGACCTTTGATATAGTCATGGCGGTGTTTGATGTGGGAAGCCATGTGGTGACACAGGCGGCATCTTCCATATCCGGCTCCACAAGCCTTGACGTACAGGCTACCCTTACCACCATGTTCAACAACCAGATTGACACAATGGGGATAGGGGAGCTTATCGGTCTTGGCATGGAAACTATGGTCATCAGCTTATGTATGAAAATCATGTCCGTCCTCATCACCGTCATTCTATACGGGCGCATGATTGAAATATACCTTTATGTGTCAGTAGCGCCAATCCCGGCAGCGACAGTTACCAACCGGGAATGGGGCACAATCGGGACAAATTATTTAAAAGGGCTTGTGGCTCTTGCATTTCAGGGGTTCTTTATCATGGTGTGCGTGGCGATCTATGCTGTGCTTGTGGCGAGTGTCGCAGTGGCGGGCAATCTGCACAGTGCATTGTGGTCGGTTGCGGCATATACCGTAATCCTCTGTTTCAGCTTATTTAAGACAGGCTCATTATCAAAATCAATTTTCAATGCCCATTGAGTACGAAAATACTGTACTTATTGGGCATTTCCCACGAAAGGAGCAGACTATGGCAATATCCGTACCAGTGCCGAAAGACCTGAGTGGAATCAAGACAAAAGTGGCGTTGAACCTTACCAGAAGGCAGATTATCTGCTTTTCGGGAGCCGCCCTTGTGGGAGTGCCATTATATTTCCTTACAAAAGGAGTATTAGGCACACAGGGGGCGGCGCTTATCATGGTGGGCGCAATGCTGCCATTCTTCTTTTTGGCAATGTATGAAAAAGACGGTTTCCCGGCAGAGAAGATTTTATACTTCATGCTCCGGCAGAAGGTACTTACGCCGGGAATCAGACCGTATAAATCGGAAAACCTTTACAAGCAGTTGGAGGAACGGGAAAAAATCAGGAAGGAGGTATGTTTCCTTGAACAAAAAGCAAAAGGCGGGGGCGGCAAAGCCAAAACCGCAGGAAAATAAGCGGACACCGGAAAAAGCGGGACTGACTTTATCGGAAAAGAAACGCCTTGCGGAACTTCGGCGTGTGCTTGCCGGGAACAGTAAAGAGCAGGCGAAGCCGGACACCGCACAGAAAACCATTACATTCAAAAAAATGTACCGGGACGGCATCTGTCAGGTGGCGGACAGTTATTACACGAAAATGGTGGAGTTTTTTGACATCAACTATGACTTGCTGGAGGTGGAGGATCAGGCGGATATTCTGGAAGAATACAGCAAGCTGATTAACTACTTCGATCCGTCCATAAAGTTCCAGCTGTTCTTATTCAACAGGCAGGTCAGCGAACAGGCTCTTGCGGAGCAGTTTGACATTCCTCTGCAGGAGGATGATTTTGACGATATTCGTGACGAGTACACGCATATGCTAAAGCACCAGTCGGCAAAAGGCAACAACGGAATCATCAAGTCCAAGTATCTGATTTTCGGCGTGGAAAGCGCCGGGTACAGGGAAGCAAAGAGCAAGTTAAGCAATATTGAAAAAGACGTGGTACGCAATTTAAACAGTATCGGCACAAACGCCAGAGGTCTTGACGGGAAGGAAAGGCTGCGTATCCTGCATGAGTATTTCAATCAGGGTACAATGGAGCCTTTCCGTTTTTCATTTAAGGAGCTGTCAGAATCCGGGAAGTCGGTCAAGGACTATATCGCCCCGCCGGGGTTTGACTTCCGCTATCCGAGCCGCTTTAAGTCCGGCAGCATCTATGGGAGCGTGTCTTACCTTGATATGATTGCGCCGAAGTTTACGGACGAGATGGTTAAGAAGCTGCTGGATATTGACGATAACCTCACACTTACCATGCATATGCAGACCATTGATCCGGTGGAAGCAATCAAGATGATAAAACGTGCGCTCACTGACATTCAGAAAATGAAAATAGAGGAACAGAAGAAGGCAGTCAGAAGCGGTTACGATATGGATATTCTGCCTACGGACATCGTGACTTATGAGAAGGACACGTTAGAGCTTCTGGACGATTTGAACACAAGCAACCAGAAACTTATCAAGATGACCTTCCTCATTGCCTGTTACGGGAGGACGAAGCGGGAACTGGAGAACCTGACGCAGAGGGTGTCCGGCATTATCCAGCAGGCAAACTGCAACCTCAGATGCTTGCAGTATTTACAGGAACAGGGGTTAATGGCGAGTGCGCCGATTGGCTGTAATGAGGTGGGGATTGAAAGAAACCTCACCACTAAAAGCGCCGCTGTCCTTGTGCCTTTCTGCACACAGGAGCTTTTTATGCCTGCGCCCGCCATTTATTACGGTTTGAACGCACTCAGCAATAACATGATTATGGCAGACCGAAAAAGGCTGCGTACACCGAATGGGGTGATTTTGGGAACGCCGGGAAGTGGCAAGTCTTTCTCCGCAAAGCGGGAGATTCTCTCCTGTTTCCTTATCACAAAGGACGATATTATTGTCTGCGATCCAGAGGGCGAGTATTTTCCGTTAGTGCAGGCACTTCATGGGCAGGTGGTAAGGCTTGCCACCAATTCAAAAGACTTCTTAAATCCGATGGACATACAGCTTTCACATAAGGGGGACAAGGAAGCGTTGAAGTTAAAGAGCGATTTCCTGATTACCCTGTGCGACTTGATTGCCGGGGGGAAGGACGGTCTGGAGAATGACGAGAAGGGCATCATTGACACCTGCATCAAGCATATTTATGACGGGTATTTCAAGCACCCGAAGCCGGAGAATATGCCCATACTGGAAGATTTGTATAATGCGCTGTTAAAGTATGAGCCGAGGGACGTTGCGCCGGAGATGCAGAGGGAAGCGAAGCAGAAGGCGGTACGGATTGCCAATTCCTTAGTGCTGTATGTGCATGGCTCGCAGAATTATTTTAACCACCGTACCAACGTGGACGCACACAACCGGATCATGTGCTTTGACATTCGGGATTTGGGAAACCAGTTAAAAGAGATAGGGATGCTGATTGTGCAGGATGCGGTCTGGAACAGGGTGTCACAGAACCGGGAACGGAAAGTTGCCACAAGATACTACTGTGATGAGTTCCATTTGCTCCTGAAGGAAAAGCAGACAGCAGTTTACTCGGTCGAGATATGGAAAAGGTTTCGGAAGTGGGGCGGAATCCCGACAGGCTTGACGCAGAACGTGGGCGATTTTCTGAAATCGGAGGAAATCGAGGGCATCTTGGGGAACAGCGATTTTGTGTACCTGTTAAACCAGAACGCCAAAGACCAGCATATTCTGGCGGATAAGTTGGGATTGTCGGAGAAACAGCTCATGCACGTCACCAATTCCGAGCCGGGAAGCGGTCTGATATTGTTTGACAACGTGGTTATCCCCTTCGTGGATAAGTACCCGGCAGATACAAAGACCTTTGCGATTATGAATACGAAGCCGGAAGAATCCGTAACAAAGGGGGATGAGGACAGTTAATGGCAGAAAAGAAAGGGAAGAAAAAACAGGATACCGTCTACCGTAAAGAAGCAAATGCGGAGTTTCATAAGGGAGCTGACAATGCTTTTACGGGCGGCGGCAATGCTGCCTATCAGCCGAGGGATTCCGGCACAGGGAAGCCGGGGCGTGGTTCGGGCGGCAAAAGGCAGACGGAAAAGAGTATGCAGGCACAGCAGGAAACTTTTGGACAAAAAGTCCAGAAGTCCAAAGAGAGCCAGACGGGAAAAAACAGCACGTTTACAGAGAATAAAAGCGTGGATTCCCTAAACAGCGATGCCGGACAGCGTAAACCGAACCATGCTTCAAAGGTTCAGGCAAAAAAGCAGATGTACCGGAACACTTCTGGACAAAAAGTCCAAAAGTCCGAAGCGAAGCCGGGGCAGGAAGAAAAACCGGATTTTGTAAAGGAAAGCAGTGGATTTACCGGGCAGGAGAATTTTAACCAGACGGAGGACAGAGAGAAGCAACAGCCAGATGCGGAAGATTACCACCGGAGGGACACTTACAGGCAGTCGCAGAAAAAGGGGAAATACCATAAAAAGCGGGTGCAGAGGGAACACCGGAATAAAGGAAGTACGAAGGAAAAAGCGGAAAATAAAACCTTTACGGAAGAATCTTTTACGGAGAATACCGGGAATCTGTTTCAGGGGGAAGGGGATTCTGAATTTACCGGAAGTAAAAAGCTGCAAAAGAAACAGCGGCAGGCAGAAAAAGCCGCAAAAAAAGTACAGAAGGCAAGGGCGAAGCTGCCAAAGACAAGGGAATACACCTTGCAGAGAGTGTTTGACGAGAAAACCGGGAAGGGAAAATATGTGGTTGTCCCTCTGGATAAAGAGAAGCCATTCAAGCAGGAGGGCATACCCAAAACCACCATGCGCCGGATGCAGAATGAGAGCCGGAATTTCGTGCATGGGAAAATCGCTGAAACGGAGAAAGAAAATTCAGCGGTGGAGGGCGCACATAAATCGGAGCAGAAAGTGGAAGCGGTTTATTCTTTCGTCAAAAGGCAGGTAAAAGGGAAAGAGCAGAAACAGCGGGCGAAAGTGGCAAAGCTGGAAAAGAAGCAGTTTAAAAAGGAAGTCAGTTTCCAGTACCAGAAATTCTTGGAAGAAAACCCGCAGATGCAGAAAAAAGCCTTGCAGAAGCGGTTACAGAAACAGCGCATCAAACGGGAGTACATCAAGGCGAGGAAGAAAGCAGCGGCAGGAAAAACAGCGGAGCAGGCGTTTGAAAAGACGAAAAACGGTGCGGTCACTGTGGCGAGGAAGTTACAGGAGTTCGCAAGGAGAAATGCGGGCTTGCTTGTGACGGTGGGCATCATGGCTCTGCTCCTTATGATGATTATGGTTTCCGTATCGTCCTGTGGGGCGATGTTTGCGGATACGCAGTCCACGATTTTAGCAGCGAGTTATTTAAGCAAGCCGAAAGAGATTGACACCGCTGATTTACAGCTTACCCGTCTGGAGCTTGACTTGCAGAATGAGATTGACCGGGTGGAAACGGATTATCCGGGGTATGATGAATATTCTTATAATCTTGGGGCAATCGGGCATAACCCGTTTACCCTTATCGGCTATTTATCGGCAGTCCATACGGAATTTACCGCAAGTGAGGTGGAAAGCGAAATACAGGCTCTTTTTGATGAGATGTATACGCTCACACTTACGCCGGATACGGAAACGAGGACAAGGACAGTCACAAAGACAGGAACGAGGACGGTCACTGATCCGGTCACAGGGGAGGAAACAGAGGAAGAATATGAGTATGAGGAGGAAGAAGAATATGAGGTCAGTATCCTCCGGGTGACACTGACGGTCATACCGCTTGAAAGCCTTGTTTCCGGGAAAATGGATACGGAGCAGGCGGAGATTTTCGCCATGTACCGGGAAACAAACGGTCTGCTTCAGGAGTTCGCATCGCCGCTTAACCTTTACTGGTATTATTATGTGTCAAGTTATTACGGATACCGGAAAAATCCAGCCACAGGGAACGAGGAATTTCACCGGGGCGTGGATATAGCTGTACCGACAGGCACAACCGTTTATGCCGCCCATGACGGTACGGTGACAGCGGCGGCGTATGACAGCCACTACGGGAATTATGTAGCGATTGAGATAGACGGTTACACAACCAAGTATGCCCACATGGACAGCATCAGCGTGGGTGCGGGGCAGGAAGTGGAAAAAGGGGCGGTCATCGGCACAACGGGGAATACGGGGAGCAGCATAGGAAGCCATTTGCATATCGAATGTTTATATGACGGGGAGTATTATAACCCGTTATTTTATTTTGGCGTGGGGGAAGGCACACTGTACGGGGAAACACCGGGCGGTCTGCCGGGGAACGCCATACCGCCGGATGCCTATGATGACGCATCAGTGCAGGCTCTTATGGAGGAAGCCGCAAAATACCTCGGCTACCCTTATGTGTGGGGCGGCTCAAACCCTTCCACAAGTTTTGACTGTTCCGGCTTTGTCTGTTGGGTATTTACTAACAGCGGGGTGCATAACCTTCCACGAACAACCGCACAGGGGATTTATGACCAGTGTACTCCGGTTTCCGCATCAGACGCAAAGGCGGGGGACATCATATTTTTTACCGGGACTTACAATTCTGCCGGGGCGGTGAGCCATGTGGGGATTTACTGCGGCAACGGAACAATGATTCACTGCGGAGATCCAATCAGCTACGCAAGCATCAACTCGTCTTACTGGCAGAGTCATTTTTACAGTTTCGGAAGATTAAATTAAGGAGGCATTTATGACAAAGGAACGCATTGAAAAGGAGCTTTCCAAAGTGGATGCGCAGCTTGAATCCTTGCAGGCGAAAAAGAAGGATTTGGAAGAACAGAAGCGCATGGCGGAAAGAACAGAAAAAATGGATATTATCGAAAAGCATAAAATCTCGTCCGAGAAGCTGCAATTACTCATTAAATTCAGCGAGGACGAGATTTTGAAGTTATTGGAAGAAAAAGAAAATGCAAAGGAGATGGCAGGAAATGAAGAAAAAGTTATCAGCTAGGGCGGCGGTGTCGCTGCTCTTGTCGGCATTATTGTTCTGTATGCCCGTAGGGGCGTTTATGGCGAACAGCGGGAATACGGTAGATGTCTATGCGGAGGGTGCGCTTACAGAGGAAAGCGGCGAAACGTCAGAGAAAGGCAGTACCGAAGCGGAAACAGAGGAAAGCACTGAGACAGAGGAAAATACGGAAACCGGAGAAAGTGAAACTGGGGAAACAGAATCCGAATCCGGCGAGAATGAAGGCGAAGCAGAATCCGGTGGCAGTGGGGAAGGTACGGAAGGCGGAACAGTATCCGGGAATGAAGTTCCGGAGCCGGAATGTACCTGCAAAGAAAAATGCACACAGTATTCCGCTGATAAAGATTGTGAGGTCTGCAAGGGGGATTTCAGCTTATGCGAATATGTGAACCCGAATGTAAAAATCACAATCTCCACTCCCTCCGGCTGGCACAATGACACCACAAAGGTACATATCTCCGTTGAAGATGTGGCACATTCCGGCAACTTCTCCATAAAGACGGTGCAGGCGAAAGTGGCGCAGAATGGGAGCTGGACGGACATCACAGAGGATATGTATGTGGAGATTTCAGAAAATGCCACCGTCTATGTGCTTGTGACAGACCAGAGGGGCAAGACCTATGAGAAAAACCGCTATATCAGGTGCTTTGACTTCACGAAGCCTACCTTAAACGCTGCGGTCAGTGACGGATTGTTAAGCGTACAGGCGCACGATATGGATTCCGGCATCAAGGCGGTGTATGTGAACGGGTATGAATTTACGGAGCTTACCAATGGCGTGTTGAATATCCGCCTGCAGCAGTTTGACGCAGGCTACCAGTATTTCACCATTTCCGCAATGGACAATGCCGGGAATATGTCAGAAGTCTATAAGACAGCGAACCCGTATTATACCGATCCGGAAAAGGCGGACGGGAATGAGAAGAACCCGGCAGAGCAGCTCCCGGTGAACGCACAGGCAACCAAGCCTTCCTCCGCTACCGCACAGGTAACGGAACATACCAAAACGGACAGTGACGGGAACACCGTTTCCGAAAACAGCCTTGCAGAGCAGAAAAAGCAGGCAATGGCGGAAGCGGCGGCATCGGAGAAGAAAGAGGAAGCCGGGGAGAAGGAGAAAAGCGAAACGGGGAAGGAATTTTATACAATCCAGACCGCATCGGAAAAAGTATTTTACCTTATCATTGACCGGGACGGGGAGGAAGAAGTGGTTTATTTCCTGACGGAAGTTACGGAAAATGACCTGTTGAACGTGACAGCGGACAACAGCGACACCTTACCGCAAAATTCCGCCGCACTGGAATCCGCAATCCCTGTGACGGAGGGCGCACTTCCCAATAATAACGGGGAACAGGAAACGGAAGAAGAAGCTGCGGAAGAAGCGGCAGAGGACGGGGAGGAAAATACCGAAGAACCCGAACCGGAGTCGGAGAAAACAGGGGAAAACCCGGCGGCAACCTATATCATTCTTGGGCTTGTGGCGGTTGTAGCCATTGGCGGCGGCTATTATTTCAAGGTAGCAAAGAAAAAGAAAGAGGAATTTCTTGACGAGGACGATGATGAGGAGGAAGAAGAATACGAAGATGATGAGGAGAATGAGGAAAAAGAGGATGATTTCTTTGAGGATGACGGGGAGGAGTAGACGGCGATATGGCAGAAAAGAAATATTCAGTTATTCTGGCTGATCCCCCTTGGCATTACTATGTACATTCTAAAAAAGATGCGGGAAGAACCGCAGAAAGCCACTATTCCACCATGAACATTGAAGATATAAAGGCACTTCCGGTAGCTGGCATTGCGGACAAGGACTGCGCCTTATTTCTTTGGGTGACATTCCCATGCCTTTTGGAAGGTTTGGAAGTGATAAAAGCATGGGGGTTTGCTTATAAGACGGTAGCGTTTGTATGGGTAAAACAGAATAAAAAGAGTGAGTCGCTTTTTTGGGGTATGGGGTATTGGACACGCAGTAATGTAGAAATCTGCATACTGGCAACAAAGGGCAGACCAAAGCGTGTCCATGCAGGGGTACATCAGGTAGTAGTATCCCATATCGAAGAACACAGCAGGAAGCCGGAAGAAGTACATCACCGGATTAATCAGCTAATGGGTAGTGTGCCCAAAATAGAACTTTTTGCCCGGAGAAAGGCAGAGGGGTTTGATGTGTGGGGAAATGAAGTGGAATGTGATATTGAGTTGATAGGAGGAAAAGAAAAATGCAGTTAGTGATAGCGGAAAAACCGAGTGTAGCAAGGAGCATTGCGGAGGTAATCGGCGCAGCAGAGAACCATGACGGATATATGGAAGGGAATGGTTATGTTGTGAGCTGGTGCGTAGGGCATCTGGTGGAGCTGGCACAGCCGGAAAGCTACGGGGAGCAGTGGAAAAAATGGACGTATGAGAGCCTGCCCGTCAAGCCGGAAACATGGCGGTATGAGGTGAAGCCGGACACGAAAGCGCAGTATGACGTGCTTTTCCAGTTGATGCACAGGGAGGACGTTTCGGCTACGATCTGCGCCACTGACGCCGGACGGGAGGGAGAGCTTATCTTCCGCCTTGTGTATGAAATGGCAGGCTGTGACAAGCCGATCAAACGCCTGTGGATTTCCTCAATGGAGGAAAGCGCCATTCGTGAAGGGCTTGAAAATTTACAGCCGGGGAGCGATTATGACAACCTGTACCATTCCGCACTGTGCAGGCAGGAAGCGGACTGGCTTGTGGGCATCAACGGTACAAGGCTGTTTACGGTTTTATATGGCGGAAAGGTTTTAAAGGTGGGGCGGGTGCAGACACCCACCCTTGCGATGTTAGTAGACCGGGAAGCAAAGATTATGAATTTCCAGAAGGAAAAATATTACATGGCACATATTCTGATGGACGGGATGGATGCCGCCACCGGGCGTATTGATGATAAAAATGAAGCGGATGAGATTGCGGGGGGTTGCCAAAACGGGCAGGCTCTTACCACGTCCGTTGTGAAAGAGGAAAAAACGGTTATGCCGCCGAAGCTCTATGACCTTACCACGCTCCAGAGGGATGCGAACCGCTTGTTTGGATTTACCGCCAAGCAGACCTTAGAGTACACACAGAGCCTTTATGAGAAAAAGTTAGCCACATATCCGAGGACGGACAGCCAGTTCTTATCCGATGACATGGGGCAGACCGCAGAGGGCGTGATTGAAGCAGTGTTCAGTTCCCTGATGTTTGAGGAAAACAAGGTTTCCAGACCAGACATAAAGCGGATTCTGAACAGTAAAAAGGTGACAGACCACCACGCCATTATCCCCACAATGGAGATAGCGAAAGCTGACCTTGCGGCACTGCCGGAAACGGAGCGTAAAATCCTGTCTTTGGTTGCGAACCGCCTGTTATGCGCCACCGGGGAGAAACATCTGTATGAAACGGTAAAGGCGGAGTTTTCCTGCAATGGACATACTTTTGCGGTTTCCGGGAAGTCCGTCACGCATAACGGGTGGAAGTCCTTTGAGGATGCCTTTAAGCGTTCCTTTAAAATCTCCGGGAATCAGGAGGAAGAAAAAGAGGAAAAGAAGCTGCCGGAACTGTCGGAGGGACAGGCATTTGACGGTGTGCAGACGAAAGTCAGCGAGCATTTCACTTCGTCGCCGAAGCACTTTACGGAAGATTTATTATTATCGGCAATGGAACGTGCCGGGGCGGAAGATATGGGCGATGACGTGGAACGAAAAGGCTTGGGTACGCCTGCGACAAGGGCGGACATCATTGAGAAGTTAGTCAGGGACGGGTTTGTGAAGCGTGAGAAGAAGCAGATCATACCAACAGAGGACGGAATGAAGCTGATTACGGTGCTGCCGGATGTGGTGAAGTCCCCGAAACTTACCGCCGATTGGGAAAATGCCCTGACACTGGTAGCGAAAGGGGAGCTTCCTATGGAGGACTTCATGGCGGACATTGAAAACATGGTGTCGGAACTGATACATACCTACCATGAGGTCAGTGACGAACAGAAAAAGATGTTCGCACAGGAGCAGGCGGCTCTTGGGGTATGCCCGAACTGCGGCGGTCAGGTGGTAAAAGGAAAATTCGGCGCTTACTGCGTGAAAAAATGCGGTATGAACGTGAGCCGGGTAATGGGTGCTGCCCTTACCGATGCACAGGTGAAGGATATGCTTGCCGGAAAGAAAATCCTGTTAAAAGGGTTAAAGAGCAAGGCGGGCAAGCCCTATGATGCTTATATCATTCCGAGTGGGATGGAAGAATACCATTACACCAAAGACGGGGCAGAAAAAAGCGGGGTACAGTTTAAGTTTGTCATGGAGTTTCCGAAAAAGAAAACTTCTGGCGGGAAGAAGAAATAAGGGAGGAAGAAAGATGTTTACAACCGGGGATAAGTTATTAAACGTGATGAAAGAGGAAGAAATCAGCATTATCGAGCTTTCCAGAATGTCGGGAGTGCCGGAGAGGATAATCATGGATATTCTGGCGGGCATCAGGGAGCCGGAGCTTGGCGTGGTATGCAGGATTGCGGACGGACTTGGCATCTGCGTCCATGAACTTCGTGCCGATGAGGAACAGTATGCCATATCCGTACAGAAAGATACCCTTGCAAAGCTGATCGTGGTCAGCGAGATAAACGGTGTGGAGCTGGAGGAACTGATACATACCATTCTGGAAAAAGGCATTGAGGAACATGGCTTTTATGAATAATGAAAATTTAATATAGTTGATAAAAATAGACTGTAAAGCATTTAAAAGTGTTTTGCAGTCTATTTAGAAGTAGTTGAGATTTATGTGGTTAAAGGATATAATTAGAGAAAGGTTGTGCTATTATGAAGTAGGGAGATTATGAAAGATGAACTTATTTGAAAAAGGGGAAACAACATCATGGTTTAGGGCTATATCTGATAATATTAGAAATGAAATAAATAATTTGGCAAATACAGAAATATGTAACACCGATTTGGGGGATTTGACAGAGTATTATTTCGCAAAGTATCAAATTGAAGAAATTCAGATATTTACGGAAAACATAACGAAAGAGCTTACCGAAACAAAATTACAAAGATATAATCAGTTCTATCGCCCCGGATATAGTGAATTTGGTTCTCAGTATCATATGTTAGATGGCTATAAAATTACTTTTACAATTCCTTTTGATGGCGATAAAGATTTATTGGATTTAAGACCGTCAACTTTTTATAGGCAAAGTTTTCCAGTTGACAGAGTAATAGCACCAACTGACGATGATTATGGGAAAATTATATTTTCTCTGGAGTACGCAAAGAGTGAATTGCAAAGAAGTGAGAATAGTAATGAGATTGTTCAAAAGGGGTTTCAGCGTGAAATAGATACATATTTTAAGACAATAGAAACGATAAATCAGGAAGTGAGAAGCTATAATAACGGTTTGTCAAATATTGTAAACAAATATTTGGAAACAAGGTTACAAAAAGCAAATGATTATTTACAAATGAGAGAAAGATTGGAATTGCCATTAAAGCTGAATGCTAATGCACCCAACACAAAGCCTGTTATTTTAAAAAAAGCAAAGAAGAAAAAAGAAATATCTTTTCCAAATAAGAAAGAGCCTGAGAAAAATTATGAGATTTCCGATGCGCATTACGAAAATATAAAGAGTATTATTTCATTAGCGTGTGTATCTATGGAAAAAACTGCTCGTACTTTTAGTAAGTTGTTGGAAGAAGAATTGAGAGATATTATTTTATCAAACTTGAACACACATTATCAGGGTACAGCTTCAGGGGAAACTTTTAACAAAATTGGAAAAACTGACATCTATATTCCATTTGATAATAAGGCAGCATATGTAGCTGAATGTAAAATTTGGCATGGCAGTAAAAAATTTGTTGAAGCAATAGACCAGCTATGCAGTTATACAACTTGGAGAGAAACAAAAACATCACTTATAATTTTTAATAAGGAAAATAAAGATTTTGAATCGCTGCTTGATAGCATAGATCAGGCTTTGAACGCATCAGATAGGTGTAAAAATATCATTCGACTTGAACATAACCAGTGGCAAGGTATTTTTTCTAAGGAGTCTGATTCAAAAGATACATTGACGATTAATGTAATGGTATATGATTTATACATTAAGCAATAAAGATGTTTGTTTTATATTGAATATTATATTTGGAGTAGCACTTAGGAGAAATCTTAGGTGCTTTTCTTATATTAAAAATCCGAGGAAAGGAGCATACAAAAATTGAATAAAGTTTACCGTCACTGGTGGCAATGGCTTATGAACGAACCATAGCCACCTTTTATATTGCCCAAAAACAATAAACAGGAAATGGAGGATTGCCATGAGAAAATATGACTTAATTTCCATACTCTCCGAAGAAACTTCAAGGAGGGTGACGAGAAATGAAGAAAGCTGGAAGAAATATTTGAACACAGCATCAAGGCTCTACAAATACCCGTTCAAAGACCAGCTCCTTATCTATGCCCAAAGACCGGACGCCACAGCCTGCGCTTCCATAGAGATATGGAATGAAAAAATGCACTGTTGGGTAAACAAGGGCGCAAAGGGGATTGCACTTCTTGACGAAGAAGGGAGTCCCTACACCGGACTGAGGTACGTTTTTGACATATCGGACGTGCATAAGGCAAGGCGCATCGGGCGTTTCCCTCAGCTTTGGGAGATGCGGGAGGAACATCAGGAAGCGGTTCTGAACCGTCTGGAAGGGATTTACGGGGATACTGACAAAGAAGCCGGGTTTACGGACAGGATCAGGGAGATTGCTTCCCGGATTGCACAGGACTGTTATGGGGAGCTTGCTTCGGATATGGAATATCTGAAAGAGGGAAGTTTTCTGGAGGAACTGGACGAACTGAATATTGCTGTTCGTGTCCGGGAAACACTGGCGGACAGCATCGCCTACACCGTCTTAAAGCGGTGCGGCATGGAAGATGCGGAGCTGGCAGAGGAAATCCAGTTCCCCTATATCCATGAGTTTAATACAATAGAAACCCTGTCACATATCGGTGACAGCATATCCGATTTATCCAAGCCTGTGCTTATGGAGATTGGCAAAGCAATCGGGGTGTATGACAGGGAAATCGCCGGAAAGGAAGCAGCGAGAAATTTTGCCCAAAAAGGACTTGCAAATACCTCTGACACACGCTATAATGCTTTAAAGCGTGAAAGCGAAATGGAGGACGTACAACCTACCACACAGACCGGAAATGCCGGGGAAAGGGGAAATAATGATGAATCTGACCTACGAGAAGAACGGGGATTACATGATACCGATGTTACAGGTGGACGAGCAGCCGGAGGGGACGCTCACGAAATACGGGCTGATGAGGAAGAATTACTTACAGGAACACAAGAAGGGGATTTACACCGGGCTTCTGCTGAAAGGAAAGCTGAAAGAGCATCTTCTGACCATTCAGGAGCAGGCGGAGCAGAGGATGGAACTGCTGACCGGGCAGATGATGAAGCAGGAGGGAGTGACGGAAAAACTCAAAGCAGAGAACCAGATGCTCTGGGTTCAGAAGATGAACAACATCAGGCACTCGGCGGAGGAAATCGTGCTGAGGGAACTGGTATACAGCCTGTAAATGAGGAAGAAATAACTGAAAATAAGGAATTGACAGAGCCGGGTAATGGAGAAAGCGCATTATCCGGTTTTTCTTTGTCTGGCGAGGAAATCATTAACAGGCATTGGGCAGAGATTGAAAAGGGGATTTTGCAGTTTGATGAATTTATGATGCATAAATGCCCGGATATTGCCGGGGTAATGCTTTTTGAGCCGGATAAGGATAAACAGACGGAATACATCAAAAACAGTTACCGGCATGGGGAAAACACAGAGTTTTATGTGGGGAAAGAAAGAGCCGGATACAGGGCGGACGAAAGCGGTATGACGCTTTGGAACGGAACATATGCACATCGGAAAGCAGAAGCAGTTATTACATGGGAAGCTGTGAGGGACAGTATCGCCTTTTACATGGAAAAGGGCGAATATCTGAAAGAAGGGCAGATTCCGCAGTGGGAAGAACCGAAGGAAACGGAAGTTTACCAGCAGCTTAGTTTATTCCCCACCATAGAGGAACAGATCGGCACGATAGAAGCGGCGCAGGCAGGAGAGAAATATATCATGCCCGCCGCTTTTTCTCTGCCAAAGGAGCAGCTTGAAGCCATTTTACGCACAGGGGGCGGACGGGATAACAGCAGGAGCCGCATTTATGCCAAGTACCAGCAGGGCAAAACGCCGGAGGAAATGGCGGAGTTTCTGAAAAATGAGTACCGAACTACGGGGAAAGGCTTTGATTTTGGCAGCAATCCCATTTCCGTCTGGTTCAATGAATCCGGCATGAGCGTCGGCTACGGGATGTCCGCAAAGGAAAACCCGGTTGCGGTGATGGGATGGCAGGAAATAGAGGGCGTTGTCCGTTCTATGGTGGAGAATGGCTCTTACATGGGCGCAAATGAAGTGTTCCTTGTGGATGCGGTGGAACGTCAGAGGGTGTCAAATGACCTGTTCAATTTCTTTTGGGACGGTATCGGGGAAGCGCCGGAGAGCATACCGATTAAAAGCCACAACCACCCGGAGAGCATGACAATCCTGTGCGAGCTTTTATCCACACAGGAGGGGCGCGATGTCATCGCCGGGGAGCTTTCCCACGCAAAAGAGCAGATTGAAGCCGGGGAAAAGCAGATCAGGTGGCGGTATGTGAAAAAGCCGGAGCATCTGCTTTCAGAGATTGCGGATTTAAGTACAGAGAAAACGGAATACCCGGTACAGGACAGCATGGAGGTGCTGCATGAGGATTTTATTACACAGGATGAGATAGATGAGCGTCTGACAGGCGGCAGCAACTATCATCATGGGCAGTTCCGTATCTATGAGTATTTTATGGAAGGGCATGATAAGAAAGAAAATATTGCTTTCCTTAAAAATGAATACGGGACGGGCGGCGGCGCTCCCGCCTTAATCGGTTCAGACCGGAGCGATGAATGGCACGATTCCAAAGGAATCAAACTGGGGAAAGGCAGGATAGGCGATCCATACGCAAAAGTGCTTTTAAAATGGAACGTGGTGGAGAAGCGCATCAGGGAGCTTGTCAATGCGGATAAATACCTTACGCCGAAGGGCAAGGAAGCCTTTGCACAGTACAAAAAAGAGCAGGCGGAGGAAGCCATGCGCCGGGAGCAGGAAAAGCTGGAGCATGGTGTCCGGGTAGAATGTAAAGATGCCATAGAAAAAGCGATTGCGGAGAAATTTGACGGTTACACCCTTCCGGGGGATGCCGCAGAGGGCGTTATCCGGCAGTATGGGAAGGAACGTGTGGAAATCGTCCTTGCAAACACAATCATGCACTTATCCCATGACGGGCGGTTTTCCCCCGACAATAAGGAGTGGGCAAAAAGCCTTGTCCCTTCCGCTGACTGGCAGACCAGGGATTACCTCGTCACGTCCCACCCGGCTGTGCTGGACGGTTTTACAAACCAGACAAGGCGGTACATAGAGCGTGACAGGGAGCCGGAAAAAATTGCTGTACCGGAACAGGAAGCGGAAATTTCCGGGGAAAAATCCCAAAGTCCCGAACCGGAAAATAAAGCCAGCGACAATGAAAAAGCGCTGATGGAAAGGCTTGCGGAGATGTCCGCTGTGGTAAAAATCTGCGGTGCGCTTTCTATGAAAGATGTGGTCGGCTGGAACGAGGATACCGGGGCGGTTGCCATTGAGGATGACAGCAGGAGGTTAGAGGGCAAGGCGGTCTATGATGCTCTGTTTTTAGAAGCCACTGATTATGTCCTGATGCAGTCATTAAGCGGCAATACGGAAAAAGCGGTGGAAATGGATGCTCTGCTGAAGGAGGCTCAGAAGTATGCGGCACGTTATGAGAGCGAGCAGGAACAGCAGAGGGAAAGACACGCTGCGGAAGTTTCTGAAGCAGAGCTGTCAGAAGAAAAGAAGGAAGAACCTCTCCCGGATGCCGAGCCGGAAAACCTTACAGAAGAACCAGAACAGGAAGAAACAACACGTTTTACGGTTACGGAAACTTCGGATGCCTTTACAGAGCCTTATGCGGTATGGGACAGCGAAGCACAGGATTATTATATAACTGGCGATGGCACAGTGCCGACGTTTGGCACAGCGGAGGAAGCGGATGTTTTCTGCCAAAATCTCAACGGAGATTTACAGGGGAAAGAAGCAGAAAATATGGTTACAGAGCCGGGAACTGTTTCAGAATCAAAAGATACTGCTGAAAAAGATGATTTCCCCGACATTGACACACAGGCTATCCGGGAAGGTCTGGAAAAAGCGGGCATTGTGGACGGGCAGGTTGTAGACGAAAATGCTTTGGAAAACAGCCCGTTTATCCAGCAGGTCATGGGGGATGTGGAAACTCTGACCGGGGGCAATCCGCCAGAACCGGGGAAGGCATCAGGAAAACAGTCGGAGATTGATAAATCAAATGCAGTGAATTACCATATCTCTTTCAACGAAGCAGAGAATACCGGGAAAGGATTTGCGCCGAAAGAGAAGTTCCGGCAGAACGTGGAAGCCATACGAACCCTTGAAAAGATTGAAAGTGAACGCCGCACTGCCACACCGGAAGAACAGGAAGTTTTAGCAAAATATGTGGGTTGGGGCGGTCTTGCAGATGCCTTTGATTCTTCCAAAGCGAACTGGGCGAATGAGTATCAGGAGTTAAAGAGCCTGTTATCCCCGGAGGAATACGCTTCTGCAAGGGAAAGCACCTTAAATGCCCATTATACAAGCCCGGTCATCATTCAGGCAATCTATGACGCAGTGGGGAAAATGGGGTTTGCCAGAGGGAATGTGTTAGATCCCGCCGCAGGCATCGGGAATTTCTATGGCTGTCTGCCGGAGGAAATGAAGGGAAGCAGGCTCTACGGGGCGGAGCTTGACGGGATTACCGGGCGCATCGCAAAACAGCTCTACCCTCATGCGGACATTCAAATCACTGGCTTTGAAAACACCACCTATCCCAATGACTTTTTTGACGTGGCGGTAGGAAATGTGCCTTTCGGACAATATAAAGTGTCTGACAGGCAGTATGACAAGCACAATTTTTTGATACACGATTATTTTTTCGCAAAGACTTTGGATAAAGTGCGTCCGGGCGGCATTGTTGCCTTTGTCACTTCAAAGGGAACGATGGATAAGAAAAACCCGGAGGTGCGGAAATACCTTGCACAGCGGGCGGAGCTTTTAGGGGCAGTCCGGCTCCCGAACACAGCCTTTAAGGAAAATGCGGGTACGGAGGTCACTTCGGACATTCTGTTCTTAAAGAAGCGTGACCGGGTGTTAGACATTGAGCCTGACTGGGTGCATCTGACGGAAAAAGACGGTATCGTGATGAACCAGTATTTCGCAGACCACCCGGAAATGGTGCTTGGAAAAATGGAGATGGTTACAGGGGCGCATGGCATGGAGAGCGCCTGTCTGCCGGATGATTCCCTTCCCCTGTCGGCACAGCTTAACCATGCGCTTTCCCATGTGGAGGGCAGCATCGAGCAGGCGGATTTTAACGAGATTGAAGATGAACTGGCAAGGGAGAACATACCCGCCGATCCGGACGTGAAGAATTACAGCTATACCGTAGTGGACGATAAAGTGTATTACCGGGAAAATTCCATTATGAAGCCTGTGGACGTGTCGGAGAAAGCGGAGCAGCGCATGAAGGGCATGGTGGCAATCCGGGACTGTACGCAGGAACTGATAAACTTCCAGTTGGAAGAATACCCGGATGAAATGATTAAAAATAAACAGACGGAGTTGAATCAATTATACGATGATTTCTCCAAAAAATTCGGTCTTATCAGTTCACAGACCAATAAAAGGGCGTTCAATCAGGATTCCAGCTACTGCCTGTTATGTTCCCTTGAAAATCTGGACGATGAGGGGAAGTTTATTGGCAAGGCGGATATGTTCACGAAGCGTACCATTAAAAAGCAGGAAGTTGTGACGAGCGTGGACACAGCCAGTGAAGCGCTGGCGGTATCTTTAAGCGAGAAGGCGGGCGTGGATTTAGCCTATATGTCACAGCTTGCGGATAAAAGCGAGGAAGAAATCACAAAAGAGCTTGCCGGGGTAATCTTCCAGAACCCGGTCACAGAGGAATGGGAAACCGCAGACGAGTATTTAAGCGGGAATGTGCGGGAGAAGCTGTCAGTGGCGAGAACCTTTGCGGAAAACCACCCGGAATACGCCATTAACGTGTCCTCACTGGAAAGCGTACAGCCGAAGGAGCTTGACGCATCGGAGATTGAGGTGCGTATCGGCGCAACATGGATTTCCACAAAATATATTGAGGACTTCATGCGTGAAACTTTTGAAACGCCGGGATACCTGCTTGAACGTAAGACAATGGGCATACAGTATTCAGGCGTGACCGGGCAGTGGAACGTGAAGGGGAAAAATGCGGACAGGGGAAACGCACTTGTCAATATGACCTACGGAACAGGGCGGGCAAACGCATACAGGATTTTAGAGGATTCCTTAAATCTGCGTGACACCCGTATTTTTGACATTGTGACAGAGGACGGGAAAGAAAAAAGAGTCCTCAACAAAAAGGAAACCATGCTTGCAAGCCAGAAGCAGGAAGCAATCCGGGAAGCCTTTAAGGACTGGGTGTTTCGTGATCCGGAGCGCAGGCAGGATTTATGCGCAAAATATAATGAGCTTTTCAATTCCACCAGACCGAGAGAATATGACGGTTCGCACTTAAAATTCCCCGGCATGACACCGGACATTGTACTCAGACCGCACCAGCTTAACGCTGTGGCGCATCAGTTATACGGGGACAACACGCTGCTTGCCCATTGCGTGGGGGCAGGCAAGACCTTTGAAATGATTGCGGCAGCAATGGAAAGTAAAAGATTAGGATTGTGTCAAAAGAGTTTATTTGTTGTGCCGAACCACCTGACGGAGCAGTGGGCGAGTGACTTCCTGCGCCTGTATCCGGGTGCGAATATCTTAGCGGCAACCAAGAAAGATTTTGAACCCGCCAACCGGAAAAAGTTCTGTTCCAGAATCGCAACCGGGGATTACGATGCTGTGATTATCGGACATTCCCAATTCGAGAAAATCCCGCTTTCCACCGAAAGACAGATGGCGATGATTGAAAGGCAGATAACGGAAGTTGAAATGGCAATCGAAGCGCTCAAAGCGGAAAACGGCGAGCGATACTCCATTAAACAGATGGAAAAAACAAAGAAATCACTGTCCGCAAGGTTGAGCCGGTTAAATGATTCCAGCCGGAAGGACAATGTTGTGACCTTTGAACAGTTGGGCGTGGATCGGCTGTTTGTAGACGAAAGCCATAATTATAAAAACCTGTTCCTTTACACAAAAATGCGGAACGTGGCGGGCATCGCACAAACGGAAGCGCAGAAATCTTCGGATATGTTTGCCAAGTGCCAGTATATGGACGAACTGACCGGAGGGAAAGGCATCACATTTGCGACGGGTACGCCAATCTCAAATAGCATGACGGAATTATACACTAATATGCGTTATCTCCAGTACAATACCTTACAGCGTTTGGGATTGGGGCATTTCGATAGTTGGGCGGCATCATTTGGGGAAACCCAGACAGCGATTGAGCTTGCGCCGGAGGGGACTGGATACAGGGCAAAAACAAGGTTTGCAAAGTTTTTCAATCTTCCGGAGCTGATTGCGTTATTTAAGGAGAGTGCGGACATTCAGACGCCGGATATGCTGAAACTTCCTGTGCCGGAAGCAGATTATGAAAATATCGTGTTAAAGCCGAGCGAGTACCAGCAGGACATGGTTCAGTCACTTGCGGACAGGGCGGAGGCGGTCAGGGACAGGAAAGTGCAGCCGAACATCGACAATATGCGTGAGCGATACGTTACAGCTATAAATCACGAGGAAAACGTGACAAAAGCTGTGACTGATGTGTAGTAATAAAAAAAATAGAGCACATCAGGATAACTGATAATCTGAGAAGTGGAATGAAGGGGTAACGCCCGGAAACGCTTCCCTTAATACCCCGTTGGGCGAGTGGATAAAGTTCACGGTCTACAGCACGGAGAGGACGGCTGAAGTGTACCCAAACAGGCAAAGCTGTGGAAAGGTCGGCAGAGGTGCCGGCTGTATATGACAGGTCGGAGGTCTATATATAGTCATGGTTAGAATGTCTGAAAAGACTGACATATCTGCGAACGTACAAGTCTATATGTCGCATAGATAGAAATGTCTATTCCACGGGCGTGGAGCCAGTGAGGTAAAGTAAAAGTGCATGTTATGAAATACCTTATGCCGTTACAGGCGGCATCAAGCTGGCAGGCTTAAAGCAGAACCTAAAACTATATTGAAATCCTTGAAGTTTTTTTCAGGGATTGGGATAAGATTATCGGAACGTAGTAAGTTACCCGACACCTGCCCATTTGCAGGTGGTGATGACGAATCATATAAGCGTCTTTGCGGGTGATGAAAGTGGAGGCACAGTACTGATGATACACGCAATAATAAGGCGTGAGGAGGGATAGCCTCCAGTCAGTAGTCAGATTTGTAATAGGAATTATCACCATAGGTTCGAGCAAGACAAAAAGTTTGCTCCGAAAGGAGTGATGTTCTATGACAAAGAAACTGAAAAACAAGAAGCTAAGGCACAACGAATACTACGATATGCAGAATATTTATGACGGGCTGTACCAAAAGAGCAAAGACGGCGGGAAATTCAGGAACCTAATGCAGTATATCACTTGTGAAAACAATATAAAACTTGCGTATAGGAACATCAAAGACAATGCCGGGAGTAAAACGTATGGTACAGACGATATGAATATCAAAGATATTGAGCGAATCGAAGTAAGCGAGTTCGTGCAGATTATCCAGCGTAAATTTAAGGATTACCAGCCAAAAGCAGTAAAAAGGGTAGAAATCCCAAAAGAAGGGAGCGACAAAACAAGGCCGCTTGGAATCCCCACAATGTATGACCGTCTGATACAGCAATGTATCTTGCAGGTTTTGGAGCCAATCTGTGAAGCAAAGTTTTATGAACACAGCTATGGGTTCCGCCCAAACCGGAGCGTGGAACATGCTATCGCCCAGACGCACAGGAATATGCAGTTATCCAACCTGCATTACTGTGTGGATATAGACATACAGGGATTTTTCGATAACGTCAACCACTCAAAGCTGTTAAAGCAGATTTGGACAATGGGAATACAGGACAGGCAGTTATTAGTGATTATAAGGAAGATGTTAAAAGCCCCGGTCAAAATGCCGGACAAGACCGTCTGTTATCCAACAAAAGGAACACCACAGGGCGGAATTTTGTCGCCGCTGCTGTCCAATATTGTGCTGAATGAGCTGGACTGGTGGGTCAGCAGCAACTGGGAAAACATGCCGACAAGGTATGAATACTACACAACCACCACCAAAAACGGCACGGTCAGCAGGAGCGGCGCAATGGAAGCATTAAAGAAAACCAATGTAAAGGAAATGCGGATTGTGCGGTATGCGGATGACTTCAAAATCTTTTGCAGGAATTATGACGCCGCCGTCAGGACATTCCATGCGGTGAAAGGCTGGCTGAAAGAACGGCTGAAACTGGACATCTCACCCGAAAAATCAAAGATAGTAAACTTGCGGAAACACTATTCGGACTTTCTTGGATTTAAGTTAAAGGTTCATCGGAAAAGGAATAAATACACTGTTGTCAGCAGTATGGGCGACAAAGCTGTGAAAAAGGCGGCAAAGAAGCTGGTGGAGCAGATAAAGCGCATACAGAAGCCGGACAGTGGCAAAGAGCAGTATAAGATGATACAAAACTACAATTCAAAAGTCATGGGTATACACAATTATTATAAAATAGCTACCCGGATATGCCTTGACTGCCGAAAGATAGCATTCCAGGCAACGGCTGTATTCAAGAACCGTATGAGGAAAAATTTTAAATCCGTGAAGTATTATAAAAAGCGGAAAAAGAGAGTGCCAAACATATCAAAAGCTGTGAAAATGAACTATGGGAAAAGCGAGCAAATCCGATTTATAAGCGGCTATGCAGTAGCCCCGGTTGGATATGTACAGAACAAAATCCCTAAGTGTAAGAAAAAGTCTGTCAATAAATACACAGCCGAAGGGCGTGCTGAAATCCACAATAATTTAGGGATAGACACCTTTACGCTGTTGAAACTCATGCAGAACCCTGTCAGCAACAGGAGCATACAGTATGCGGACAACAGGATTTCGCTTTATGCCGGGCAGTATGGGAAATGTGCAGTAACAGGGATAAAACTGGAATACAGCGACATCCACTGCCACCATAAAACCCCATGCTGTCAAGGCGGTACAGATGAATATAGAAATCTGGTAATCGTGCATGAGGACATCCACAGGCTAATCCATGCGACAAAGCAGGACACAATATCACAGTATATTTATGAATACAAAGACACCATAGATTTACGCAAACTGAATGAGTTGAGAAACTTAGCTGGAAACACAGAAATAAGTTCTTTGGATAATACTATTGCAATCTAATTATTGATGGAGCGCCGTGTGATGGGAAACTGTCATGCACGGTGCGAACCGGGGGAAAGCGGCGAGAACTGTAAAGCCAGTTCAGACTGTTACCTATCGGTATTGAAAATCACCAACGATGGAAGAAAGTTAGCGTTAGACCAGCGGCTCATCAATGATATGCTTCCCGATGAAGAAAACTCCAAAGCCACAACCTGTGTGGATAAGGCGTTTGAGATTTGGGAGCATACAAAAGAGCAGAAATCGGCGCAGCTTATCTTCTGCGATTTATCCACACCGAAGGGAGATGGGACATTTAACGTATATGAGGACATCAGGGATAAGCTCATGGCGAAGGGAGTGCCGGAGCAGGAGATAGCTTTTATCCATAACGCCAATACGGAAACAAGGAAAGCGGAGCTGTTCGCAAAAGTAAGAAGCGGGCAGGTTCGTTTTTTGTTAGGCTCAACCGCAAAAATGGGAGCCGGAACCAACGTGCAGGACAGGTTGATTGCGTTACACCACCTCGATGTGCCCTGGCGTCCGTCCGATGTAGGACGGATTTTGCGGACATTCAAAATAAAAAAGAATGTAGAGGTAACAGACAATGGCAAAATCATTATTTAAGGAACTGGGTGGCAAACACGAAAGGCAAGGCGATTATCTAATACCGTGTATAGCTTTACCCGCCGAAGAAGAACAGCCGATAGGCACATGGGGGCAGCGGCATTTGGATTATTTGAAGCAGTACCGCAAGGTTACATACACCAATCTTCTCACAAGCGGCAGGCTCAACGCTTATCTTGCCGACATTGACAGGCAGGCGCAGGAACGCTTTGAAAGGCTCATAGAGGGCATGAAACAAGGACAGGGCATAACGGAACGCCTAAAGGAAGAAAACGCCTTAGAATGGACAGGGCGGCTCAACAACATAAGGGCTTGTGCGAGAGAAATTGTGAATAGGGAAATTATCTACGTATAATAGAATGGCGATGGAGTATAAGAAGCTCTATCGCCTTTTTATAACAAGGTTATAGTAAATGGTGCAGCATGAGATAGCCCTTGACTTAACTAATCTAATTTGTTAAAATATAAATCTGATTAAGTATATGGGAGGTGCTATTTTGCCTAAAACAAAAATAGATAAAGAATTGGTTATCAAAGAAGCTGCATATATAGCGAATAAAATGGGCATAGAAAATCTTTCGTTGAAAACACTCGCAGCACAATTAGGTGTTAAGTCACCATCACTTTATAATCATGTTGATGGACTTGATGACCTAAAACAGCAGATTATGCTTTATGGGTGGAAGGAAATGGAAGATAGAATTATCCAAGTTGTAATAGGACTTACTGGATATGATGCAATTAGAGCTATGTGCCACGCTTTCCATAAGTATGCAACAGAAAACCAAGGGGTTTTCAGTGCTATGCTTTGGTACAACCAATTTGAAAATGAACAGACCAGAGAAGTAACTTCAAAGATGTTTTCGGTATTCTTCAAAATAACTAAATCACTGAATATTTCGCAAGATAATTGCTCTCACTTAGTTAGAATGTTTAGAGGGTTTTTAGAGGGATTTGCATTACTTGAAAATCATCGTGCCTTTGGGAATGTACAGTCAATAGAAGATAGTTTTAATTTGTCAATAGATATTTTGATTGAAGGGATGAAAAAATTAGAGGAGAAATGGTAGCATAATGGCATATCAGTAAAAAATATGAAAAGAAAAATTAAAAAAGCTATTTGCGTAATGATATTGCTGGCTTATGCCATCACATTTGGAAATAATACGGTTTTGGCAAACACAAATGTGAAATATGATAATATTGACAACCAATTAAAGAGGGAACTGGATGAATTACATATCCCGGGAATGGCAGTTACCATTGTAGATTCAAAAGAAGTTCTGCTTGCTGAAACTTATGGAAATTGTAAAAGCATAGATACACCTTTTATTATAGGGTCTATAAGCAAATCATTTACTGCGTTAGCCATTATGCGGCTTGTGGAAGAAGATAAAATTGATTTAGACGAAAAAATTTCGGCTTATATTGACCCCTCAGCTTATTTTATAAATGAATCAGATGGAGATAGAATCACAGTAAGACAGCTTTTGAACCAGACAGGCGGCTTAGGCACATATCAGCGTTTTGGCAATGCAAAAATAACAGAGAGTTACGGTCAGCATCAATATGCAAATATCAATTATGGCTTGTTGGGCGAGATTATAGAAGCAGTCAGTGGAGTTAGTTATTCTGAGTATATGAATAAAAAAATTTTTCTGCCTCTACATATGGAACACACGGCGGCGACACTTGAACAAAGTAAAGAAAATGGATTAATCAGAGGGTATCAAAATTATTTCGGGTTTCCGATTGCAGAGGAGCCAGACTATCCCGATGAACATTCGTGGTCTACCGTTCCAGCAGGTTATTTGAGTTCCAGCGTATCAGATATGGCAAAGTATTTGCAGATGTATCTAAACGGGGGAATGGGAATTATCAGTCAAGACAGCTTAAACACTATGTTTTATGAGAATGTATATGTAGATGATAATACGCCCTATTATTACGGAATGGGATGGACTTTGACAGAAGAATATACAGAGCCTGTATTGGGGCATTCTGGATTGGTTGAGAATTATATTTCAAATATGTTGTTGCTACCAGAAAGCGGATTAGGAATCGTCATTCTTATTAATATGAATGACTATCTGGTTACCAATCAGTTGGCAGATATTATAAGCAAAAATGTGATATTTGCTATTTTGGGTAAAGAGCAATATAAAGTATCTGGCAACCCATATATTGTAAGGCATTTGTTGCTGAATGTGGCATATTTTGCGTTATTAACAACAGCAGTATATCCAATAGCAACAATAAAAAAATGGAAGAAAAAGAAACGGACAAAACCGTTGACCGCTTTTGATATTATAAGACATGGTATATTACCGCTACTTTTACTTTGCTTGCCCGAAATGATTGGTGTTCCAATATGGGTGATATGGTATTTTGTAAAAGATGTATGTGTTGTTTTGTTGGTAAGTTCAAGTTTGCTTTTTTCAGTAGGATTATACAAGATATTTTATAGGATACATTGGAGGATGAAAATGGAAAAATATGAATGGATACGTTGTCCCGTATGTGGAAATAAAACTCGAAACAGGATAAAAGAAGATACAGAACTGAAGAATTTCCCCCTTTACTGCCCGAAATGTAAACATGAAAGTTTGATAGAAGTAAAGGATTTGCAAATAACCGTTATCAAGTAATTGGATACTAAGTGAAGCTGAAGAATGAAATCAAAAACAGAAAGGTTAGAAAATGATATGGAAAGTAATATTCTTGAATTTGAATGTGTAGGGTTAAATGATGGTGGAAAATTCCCTATTGAGAATACAGGCAGAGGGCAAGATATTTCACCAGAATTTATCATTCAGAATTTAAATACAAATGCAGTTACTTTGATGATTACGCTTGAGGACTTGAGCCATCCGATAAAGGGATTTACGCATTGGATTATTTGGAATATTCCTGCAACAGATAAAATTATAAAAGCAATTCCGTCAGGGAAATCAATATCTTCATTACAAGGTGCGATACAAGGAATTGGGTATGGCTTTCATTGTTATGCAGGACCGAAACCGCCTAAAGGAAAATCTCACAAGTATTGCTTTACTGTTTATGTATTAGATTGTAAACTTGATTTGTCCCCCGTTTCTTTCAAACGAAAAGTTTTGAGTAAGGCTAATCGCCATATTATTCAGAAAGGAAGAATTTATGGGTATTTTGAATAAATAAGCATGGAATACGTTGATAAAAGAGCCAGACGCACAGACGCAGAGCCGATGAACGTGTGAAATAAAATCACAGTTCGTTGGCTCTATTTTATTTCATAAGGTTTTAAGGCAAACGCCCACCATATAAAAAAACGGTGTTATGGTGGGCGGTATTGCTATGCCCGAAAAGACTTAACAGACACTCTCCAGACCTGTTTTGAAGTTTGGAGGGATTTTTTAATGTCCTTTTTTCGGGCAGTATCCTATCTGCTCATACAACGCAGAGTTAATCCATATATAGCATATCGGGGAATGGCAGGAAGCCAGTTAAAAAAATCCCTGTTTATGCAACGCTACTTCTCACCATGAAACCAGAAGTAGAATCTCCACTTAACAGAATATATATCTCCTATAACCGTAGAGGTCACAGTGCCTTTGCGGTTTTTCTTTTGTCGTTTTTTATCAGATTATGCCGCAGGGCTGTATGTGGTATTCATTGCCGCTCCCCGCCCTCTCCATCTGGATTTTAGCATTTCAAAAATTCAGATGGGAGGTACTTACGGTGAAGTATGCACCAAGAAAAGTATATATCAGAGAGAATAGCGGCTATGTGGAACTGTCCTATCGGGATTTCTGCCGCCGCAGGCAAGCCGACCAGAGCTACATGGACAAGCTGTTTATCCCCGTGCAAGGCTGCCTGCTTGAAGTCGTGCGGGAACAGTATGCAGATTTTTACAAGGATAAAGAACGGTGGCGTTATCTGAAAAAATTGGACACCAAAAACGGTCTGCTGTCGTTGGATGGCTTTACAGACAGTGAAGGCAATGTCATTGACTTCATAGTTGATGAAGCAGTGGACGTTATAGAATCCGCTGTCCATGTGGTGATGGCGGAAAGGCTGAAAACTGCCCTGTCTTTGCTCTCGGACAGTGAGCAGGCATTAGTAAAGGCAATATTCTATGAAGAACTTTCCGAGAGGGAAGTCGGATTGCGATTAGACATAACACAGAGCGTTGTCAACAAACGCAAAGCCAAAATCCTTGCGAAGTTGAGAAGGATGTTAGAAAACTAAATTTTATGGCGTTCAGCCCCCTTGTTTTTTCCTTTGGGAAAATGAGGGGGCTTTTCTTGCCCTCTCAATCAATTTCGATTGGAGGAAATAAGATGGCATACAACCACGGATGGGAGGACAGGAAATGGCGTATCTGGAAAGAAGCGGAAGAAAAGATTTTGCGTGAGTGTGGCGTTGACGAAGCGGTCATTGAGCAAATCCGCACAGACGACAGGGCAGATTTTAATTCCAACAGGCGGTTTTACCGATGGGCGAGCGACTTCGGCGAGTACCTTGAGGGCATAGCGGATAGGGAGAAGCAGGCGGAGGTAAAGTCTGTTTCTGATTTACTGGACGAGATTGAGGACGAAACTCTGTACCTTACCTTAATCACGGTAGATAAACGCACGTTACAAATCGTCCTGCTGAAAATGCAAGGCTATTCCACAAAGGAGATTGCCCCGCTTGTGCATTTAACGGCAGGGGCTATTTATGCGAGGTTAAACCATCTGCGGAAGAAGCTGCGGAAAATTTTATAAGCGTCTCATATATCCTGCTTTCCTATGGGCTATCGGGTGGGGAGAGAAAAACTCTCTCCTACTTTTTAGCAGGAGGAAAGGAAATGGCATACGGGGCAAAGGCGTACACGCTTCGGGAGGAATCCACGGAAAGCGGCACAAAGTATTTTATCAGCTTTAAGGACGGGCAGGGGGAACACCACGAACTGGAAGTGTCAGAACAGCTATTCTTTGAATTTAGGCAGATGGAAAGGAAGAACAGAAACCTTCAGCAATGGAATCAGCGGCACAGGGAGTTTAATGAGGTATGGGACGAAACGCTTTACAGACGTGCGTTAAGAGTGCCTAAAACGCTTGATGAAAGAATGATTGAAAAAGAACGGAATGAACTGTTTTACAAAGCTGTTGCCCGACTGCCAGAGATACAAAGACGGCGTTTCCTGCTGTACTACGAGTATGATTTCAACTTTTATCAGATAGCCGAGATAGAGCATTGCACCGCTTCCGCAATTCAGAAGTCTGTTTCGGTTGCGAGGGAAAAGGTAAAGGCAGAAATGAAGAAGTATCTCCAACCTTGACTATTACCGCCCGAAAAAGGAATCCGCTTTTTATCGGTGTGGCATTGGTAGCATTACATACTCTCACTTTCTTTTTGTGGGAGTAAATCCATTTTAAGGAGGTCAACGCTTATGTGCAACAAAACAAAAGACAACACCCGAAAGGAGGAAAGTCATGCAGAAGTTACAGACAGTCAATGCAGATACGCTCCTCTATGAGCCGCTTGAGAAGCCGTCCTTTGTGGTGGATGGTCTGATACCCACGGGTTTAATTCTGTTCTGCGGCTCACAGAAAATCGGCAAGAGCTGGCTCATGTTAAAACTCTGCCTATGCGTGTCGCAGGGAATCCCCTTATGGGATATGCCGACACGGGAGGGCGATGTGCTTTACCTCTGCCTTGAGGACACGTTCTGCCGCATACAAGACAGGCTGTTCCGCTTGACGGACGAAGCAAGCGAGCGGCTCCACTTTGCCGTGGCGAGCGATAAGCTGTCGGACGGTCTTATCGTGCAGTTGGAAGATTATTTAAAAGAATATCCAGACAGCAGGCTCATTGTGATTGACACCTTGCAGAAAGTCCGCACCGCATCCAAAGACAACGCCTATGCAAGCGATTACGGGGACATCTCCCTTATCAAAGACTTTGCCGACAGGCATTCTCTTGCGGTCATTGTCGTCCACCACATCCGAAAGCAGAATGACAGCGACGTGTTCAACAAAGTGTCTGGCACGACGGGATTGACTGGAAGTGCGGACGCAACATTTGTTCTGGAACAGGAAAACCGTGCGTCCAATGCCGCCAAGCTGTATGTGACGGGCAGGGACACGCCCTATCAGGAGTTCACGCTCCGTTTCCGTGATTGCAGTTGGGAACTGGTGGAGCGGAAAGAGCAGGAACAGATTGAAAGGGAATCCATACCAGACATTCTTTTTCGGTTGGTGAAGTTTATGCAGGGCAGGGAGGAATGGACTGGAACAGCAACGGAGCTTCTGGAGCAGATGGGGGAAACGGGAATGCCTCCCAACATCATGACGAAGCGGCTCAATGAATACCGTGCCAGTTTCCTAAGCGAAAACAATATCCGTTACGGCTACCACAGGAAGAAAGGGTGCAGGGAGATTTCCCTCACAAGGCGGTCGGGTGACGGTGGTGACGGTGATGACGGTTAGATTGGGATACCCCCTGCTGCTGTCACAGTCATAGCAAATGTATGTAAAATCGGCGGTTCTGCCCTTCGGGAGAACACCCCGTAAACGCAAAATGCAGGCGTGGGCATTACTCGCCCTTTTCGGCTCGTAAAGCCGCCCCCTGCGGTCAGAAAAATCCTCCGATTTTTCCGACTGCGTTTACAGGGTGTAACACACTACACTTTGCCCTGCAAAGTCGTGTGCCAGACGTTCCCTCTGGACTCCCTTAATGCAGGGCTTACGCCCTGCCCATCCTACGCCCTGCGGCTACGGATGGAAGAATGTGCGGTGACAGTCGGCGGCTCCCGTGGGGGTATCCCAAAAACACCGTCACCACCGTCACCAACCGTCACCCTTTGGAAGATTACCCGCCGAAAGAAAGGAAGATGATGAACTATGTCCTATGCAATCCTTCGTTTCCAGAAACGGAAAGCGGGCGGCGTTGCGGCTTGTGAACGCCACAACGAGCGGAAGAAAGAAGCCTATAAAAGCAATCCAGACATTGACGTGGGACGCTCCAAAGATAACTACCATCTTGTGAATCCGCCCCGTTACACCTACAAGAAAGAGATAAACCGAATGGTAGCTGAAGCAGGCTGTAAGGTGAGGAAAGACAGCGTGATGATGGTGGAAACGCTCATCACAGCTTCCCCAGAATTTATGAACAGCTTACCGACCGAAGAACAAAGAGAGTATTTCCAGACGGCTCTTGACTTCATTTCGGAGCGTGTGGGGAAGCAGAATATCCTCTCCGCTGTTGTCCATATGGACGAGAGAACGCCCCATATGCACTTATGTTTTGTACCAATTACGCCAGATAACAAGCTGTCAGCGAAAGCCATCTTAGGCAACCAGAAATCCTTATCCGAGTGGCAGACCGCCTACCATGAGCGGATGTCCTCACGATGGAATCAGCTTGAAAGAGGTCAGTCCTCAATGGAAACCAGACGGAAGCATATCCCCACATGGCTCTATAAACTGGGCGGCAGGCTGGATAAACAGTATGCGGAAATCGTGTCTGCCCTCTCCGACATCAACGCCTTTAACGCAGGAAAGAAGCGTGACAAGGCTCTGGAACTGATTGCGGCATGGCTCCCAGACGTGGAGAAATTCTCTAAGGAAATCGGAAAACAGCAGACGTATATTGACAGCTTGAAAGAGAGAATCGGGCAGGAATCCGATTATGCGGGGCGTATGCGTGATGAAAAGTACGAGCAGGAATTAAAGGTACAGAAAGCCAACCAGAGGATATTTGAGTTGCAGAAAACCAATCAGCAGATGGAAAGGTTATTGAAAAAAGTACCGTCAGAAGTATTAGCGGAATTGCAGAAAAGCAATCGGAATAGAGCGAAAGAAAGGTAGGAATGTGAATGAAGAAACAGGATTTTAAGGTATTAAAGACCGCAGATTTATATCCGTTTCCCGATAACCCGTTTCATGTAGTGGAGGACGAAATGCTGTCAGAATTAGCAGAGAGTATCAAAGAGTTTGGCATTGTAACGCCGATCATCACACGCCCGAAAGAGGACGGGGATGGATATGAAATCATTGCAGGGCAGCGGCGTGTGCGTGCTTCGGAGCTTGCAGGGGTAAACACAATCCCCGCTTTTGTCCTGCCCTTAGACCGTGACCGAGCCATTATCACCCTTGTAGACAGTAATTTACAGCGTGAAAATATCCTGCCGAGCGAGCGGGCGTTTGCCTACAAGATGAAATCCGAAGCCATGAAGCGGCAGGGCTTCCGCACAGATTTAACCTCGTCACAAGTTGGGACGAAGTTGCGGACGGACGATAAAGTGGCGCAGAGCTTCGGCATTGGCAGGATGACCGTGCAGCGTTTTATCCGATTGACGGAGCTGATACCGCCGATTTTGCAGATGGTGGACGAGGGGAAAATCGCCCTCACGCCTGCGGTGGAGCTGTCTTTTTTGAAGAAAGACGAGCAGGAGAATTTATTCGCCACAATGGAAAGTGAAGAAGCAACGCCCTCACTCTCACAGGCACAGCGGATGAAAACCTTGAGCCAGAGCGGGCGTCTTGATATGGATACGATATTTGAGATTATGACGGAGGAAAAGGGAAACCAGAAAGAAACATTGAAAATCAACACAAGCAAGCTGAAAAAATATTTCCCGAAGAACACAACGCCGAAGCAGATGGAGGACACCATCATCAAACTTTTAGAGCGTGAATTACAGAGGAAACGGAACAGGGACAGCCGCTAATCTTCTCTTTTCGGGAGGTAAATATAAGGCAGTGGAAGAAAAAGACAGCCAGATAAGACAGAAAGTTGAGGTGGAAAATGAAAGAAATCCAGTATGAGATTGTAAAGGAAATTGCCGTATTGCCTGCGAGCGGAAGCGGCTATACAAAGGAAATCAACTTGCTTTCATGGAATGGGAACGAGCCAAAGTATGACATCCGCAGTTTTTCCCCGAACCATGAGAAATGTGGAAAGGGAATCACATTGACCGCTGATGAAGCGGCGGCACTCCTTAAAGCATTGCAGAAAGAATTGAACAGCGGCGATTGATGGTATCTGATTGGCAGGGTGGGGGCATTTTCAAACGCTCCCCTTCCCTGTCTGGAAAGGAAGATTTGAATATGGGCGAGGATAAGACAGCGAACAGAAAGAGAAAGCGTATCGTGCCAAAAGCACGAGTGCAGGTAATTATCAGTCGGGAATATGTCGGCACACAGACTGTTGCGGAAGCATTTATCCCGATTATCTCCGAGGATATACGGAGGAAGATTGCCAAAGATGACACCTTCGACAATGAGGATATATCCGCTTAGAATGTACGCAATGGAACATGAAATTAAGTAGAGCAAAGACGGAGGTTTAACAGCATGGCAGGAATAAGAACGGAAAATAAGATTTATGAAGTAGGCATTTACTGCCGCTTATCGAAAGACGATGGCACGGATAACGAGAGTGCGAGCATTGCCACACAGAAATCCATCCTCACGGATTATGTAAAAAAGCAGGGCTGGCACTTGGCAAAAACGTATGTGGACGACGGGTACTCTGGTACGAATTTCCAAAGACCGAGCTTCCAGAACATGATTAAGGACATTGAAAACGGGCTGATAAACTGCGTGATTACAAAAGATTTATCAAGATTGGGGAGGAATTATCTTGACTGCGGATTATATCTGGAAGTCTTTTTCCCCGAAAACAATGTAAGGTATATAGCGGTCAATGACGGCGTGGACACGCTCAATAAATCAGCGATGGATATTACCCCATTCCGAAATATCCTAAACGAAATGTATTCCGCCGATGTGTCGGTCAAGATAAAATCGGCATACCGTGCGAGATTTCAGCAGGGAAAATTCATGGGGACGTATGCACCCTACGGATATATCAAAGACCCTGCCGACCACAACCATCTGCTGATAGATGATAAGGTTGCCCATGTGGTAAGGGAGATATTTGACCTTGCATTAGCAGGAAACGGAATCTCCAAAATCCGTAAGCACATCAATAAACAGCACATTTTACGCCCTGCCGCTTATGCGGCGGAGCAGGGGGCAACAGGTTATGAACGGTACTTTGAGGACAACGAAGAAAACCGCTATATCTGGAGCGAGAACAGCGTGAGGGGCATTTTAAGAAGCCCTATCTATGCGGGAAACCTTGCAGGCTACAAGCGGATTGCCGCCAACATGAAAAGCAGGAAACGCCCCTCTAAGCTGCCCGAAGAATGGGAAGTGATACCCGACACCCATGAGGGGATAGTCACGCAGGAGGAATTTGACACCGTACAGCAGCTTATCACAAGCCGCAGATTACCCGAAAATAAGGGCGGCTTTGAGAACATTTTTGCAGGCGTTATCAAGTGTGCGGACTGCGGCTACGCTTTGCGGGCTATGAGCGCAAACAGGAGGAAACGCCCCGACATCATCGACTGCGTACAATACACCTGTAATAATTATGGCAGGTACGGCAATGTTATGTGTACCGCACACGCCATTGAAGCGAGGGATTTATTTAACGCCGTGCTTGCCGACATCAACCGTTTTGCGGATATGGCGGTGAATGACGAGCGGGCGGTGAGGGCGATTGAGAAGCGGCTCACGGAAACAGACCAGAGCAAAGCGAAAGCAATGGAGAAAGAACAAAAGAAGCTGAACAAACGCCTTGCGGAGCTTGACAGGCTGTTTTCCTCTCTCTATGAGGATAAGGTCATGGAGCGTATCACCGAGCGGAATTTTGAGATGATGTCGGGGAAATACCAGAAAGAACAGCTTGAAATTGAAGCAAGACTGAAAAAAGTAACGGAAACGCTCAATGAAAGCTACGAGAAATCGCAGGGAATCCGTGACTTCCTCTCCCTTATCCGCAACTACCAAGGCATTAAGGAACTGGACGCAACCATTGTAAACGCCTTGATAGACAAGATACTTGTTTCGGAGCGTGAGAAGATGGCAGACGGAACAGTGAAACAGGAAATCAAGATTTATTATAAATTCATCGGCTTTGTCGGTGAATTACATATTACACCCACAAAACGGTGGACAGCGTTGCCGCCAAAGAATTGTACGGTGTGCGGTGTTGAATATGTCCCCGGCTCTGCTATCTCAAAATATTGCCCGATATGTGCGAAAAAGGTGCAGAGGGAGAAGTCAAACGAGAGCAGACGCAGGAGCAGGGAACAGAAAAGGATGGTATGTATTGAACTGTCCGCAAAAAATGACCGACTGACATTGAACAGCAGGAAGGGCGGATTTTAAGGCAGGGCAACATGAATGACAAGGTGAAAATATTCCGGTATGTAACAGAAGGTACGTTCGATTCGTACAGTTGGCAGCTTATCGAGAATAAGCAAAAATTCATCGGGCAGATTATGACGAGCAAATCCCCAGTCAGAAGCTGTGAGGACATAGACGAAGCGGCTCTCACTTATGCCGAGGTGAAGGCTCTGGCAACAGGCAATCCCTATATTAAAGAAAAGATGGATTTAGATATTCAGATATCCAAGCTAAAGCTGTTAAAGGCGAACCACACCAGTCAGAAGTACCGCTTAGAGGACAACATCGTGAAGCACTACCCGGTGCAGATTGCTTCCATGAAAGAACGCCTTGCGGGGTATCGTGCCGACATTCAGACCTACGCACAGAATAAATTCCCGGATAAAGACACTTTCTCCATAAAAATCGGGAACCGGGTATATACGGACAAGAAGGAAGCCGGGGCAGCGCTGATTGATATGTGCCGGAGCGCAAAACAGCCGAATATGGCGGTCACAATCGGGGAGTATCAGGGGTTCAAGATGAGCGTTTCCTTCGATTCGTTCTTTTCCAAGTTTACGGTGAATTTAAAAGGCAGCATCAGCCATGAGGTGGAAATCGGCACTGATCCGTTGGGAAATTTGCAGAGGTTAAGCAACGCCTTAGAGGGCATGACCGGGAAAATGGAAACGGTGGCGCAGAAGCTGGAGAACGTGGAGCATCAGCTTGAAACCGCAAAGGTGGAGGTCACAAAGCCATTCGCACAGGAAACGGAGCTTGCGGAGAAACTGGAACGCCTGACAGAGCTAAATGCCCTGTTAAACATGGACGAAAAGGGCGGCGATGGGATTGATATGGACGATGAGCCGGAGAATGACGGGGAACAGGAGGAACTTGATACAGAGGAAATGGGGCGTGATGCGGAAGCGGTGGCGGATGCGCCTTTCAGACCGCAGGTGAACCGGGCAGTATCGGAGAAGGTGGCGGAGCATGGGAAGGAGAGGATGTTAGCCGACAGTCCGAGAGGGCGCATTTCCGTAAAAGAGAAACTTGCCGAGATGCGTGAGAGGGCATATGGGCAGAAACAGCCGGAAAAGCCGGATATTTCAAAAGGTAAAGGAAAAGAGGAAAGTTTATAAGGAGGGCAAAATGGAAACAGCAGGACAGAACACAAAACAGGTCATGGAGGAAAATGACGCATTAAAGCAGCTTATGGAGCTGCTGAACCAGCAGAACATGAACGAGCAGTCACAGGATTTTATGGGGGTTTTCTGGTATGTGGCGGGTATGCAGGTGCAGCTTGCCGCAATGGTGGATGAATTACAGGGTGTCCGGGAGCAGCTTTCGCAGATGCAGGAGAAACAGCCGAAGTCCGTTACGGAGAACCTTATGGAGAAAATATCCCACCTTCAGGAGAAAGTCACAAGCCTGTCGGAACGTCTGACAGCGGTAAGAAACCGTCTGGTGGAAACAGCAGCGCAGGCGGTCAGCACTTTTAAGGAAAAAGGCAGGGCGGAGATGTGCAAGGTTCTCCAGAAAGGAATCTCCGGCGTGAAGTCCATGCTTTCCGGCTACCGGGAACGTCTGGTTGACGTGATAACGGACTGTGAAAAGACAGCCAACCAGATTGACAGCATCGGGGATGAATTGAAACAGATTGGGAACAGCGTTTCCAACGTGGGCAGGCTGTTAGCCGGGAAAGGAACGAAAGAGGCATCGGACGAAAAGCCGGGTGTCGGTCTGACGAGGGCGGTCAACACGCCTGTAAAAAAGGCAGTGGAGAACCTGCGGAAGAAGATTAACGGGGCGGATCAGGCGTTTGAAAAGCTGGATCGGCTCTCTGCCCGTCTGGATGCCGGGAAGGAAGCGGAGAAAGGAGGGCGGGTGTCCGTAAAGGATAAGCTGTCGCAGATGAAGGAAAAGGCGGGACAGCAGAAAAAAGCGCCGGAGCCGGATAAGGCAAAAAGCAAAGAGGAATGTTTATAAAAATATCAGCGAATAAAAATATCCAAAGAGGGGGGCAGACAGGGAAACTTATCTGCCCTCTGTTTTTATGGAGGAAAAGGAGAGATAACCATATGGCAGATGCAAGAACTGAAAAACAGAAAGTAAAAGAGATAACGGACAGGCTGGAGGAAGGCTTGAAGGAGCTGTTTGAAGGGGAGAAATATAAAAGCTACCTGAACACCATGTCAAAATTCCACAATTACAGCGCAAACAATATCCAGCTCATAGAGATGCAATGCCCGGATGCGACATACGTTGCCGGCTACAGGGCATGGCAGAGGAATTTTGAACGCCATGTAAATAAGGGCGAGAGGGGTATCCGTATCCTTGCGCCTGCGCCTTATAAAATCAAAGAGGAACAGGAGAAGATTGATCCGGTAACGAATGAGCCTGTGCTTGACCGGGACGGGATGCCCGTCATGGAGGAAGTGGAGATAAAGATACCCGCCTTTCGTGTCGTGACAGTGTTCGACTATTCGCAGACGGACGGGAAAGAGCTTCCCGGACTTGGCGTGAATGAACTGCATGGGGATGTGGAGCGTTACCGGGATTTTATGGAAGCGTTAGAGAGGGTTTCCCCTGTCCCAATCCGATATGAGGAAATGGAGGGTGACAGGAAAGGATATTTTATTGATTTAAGCCGCCCTATCGCCATTAAAGAGGGCATGAGCGAAGCGCAGACCGCAAAGACCGGAGTCCATGAAGTGGCGCACGCAAAGCTCCATGCAAGGGAAGCGGAGCAGGATACGGAGAAAGCAGTCTATAAAGACCGGGAAAGCAAAGAAGTGGAAGCCTTATATCCATGTTTTTATAATGTTGATCTTTTAAACTATTTCCCATAAATCCTCACTTTCTTGTACAAAAGATGAGCATTATCAGATACGCTATTCTTAGGTTTTCCCCTC
>CAJTDD010000004.1 GCA_910574885.1 Lachnospiraceae bacterium
AACCCAAGCCCAAAGATCAGTATGAGCAGAAGCCAAAGCGCCCACGTGGTCGCCCTAGAAAGAATTCATCCCAGTCTGTCAGTACTCTATAGTCCGGCAGATTGGGAAAGTATTAATCAAATAATCTTTATATACCTGTTCTGAACGAGCATAATATAGCGCACGTTCTACGTCATTTTCAATTTTTCCCAATTCTATGTTCAACCCCTTTTTCAAGACGGGATTATTTCCAGCCCTGTTTTCTATCATAAGCTGCATTGAGGTAATCGGCGCTTTTACTTCATGTATCCATTCTTCAATATATTCCTCATACTCCCTTTCTTCATCCTCTATCTTATGAATCTGCTCTATGGCTGAACTTCCCACCAGCCTTAATAATTCCTGATATAATTTGTCCTCGGCACGATAAGAAACGGGCAGAAGCTCAGCGATCAGCCAGGGATGCTCCATACCTTCTACCCGCTCCCGGATTGTTTTGAAATATTCTTTTCTTCTGTACCACTCTATCAGATTCTTTATGAATAGTATGCTGATAATTGTTAAATCAATCAAAAAAATAGAAGCAAAAGTATTACCTACGATATATAAAAATTCAGATAAAATAAATAAAACTACCAGTGTCCCTAATAACCTTGTTACTCTATCCTTACAGTAATCTTTCAGTTTCATACCGTCCCCTCTCTTGCTTTTAACTGATAGCCCATTCCCCTTTTTGTCTGTATCAGATCCTGTACTCCGATATCTTCTAACTTCTGGCGGATTCTTCTGATGTTGACACTCAATGTATTATCATCTACAAAGCTTTCATTATCCCACAAATTATTCATTAAATCTTCTCTTGATATTATTTCATCTTTATGCATAAAAAAATAGGACAGTATATGCATTTCATTTTTGGAAAGTTCAACTTCCTTTTTTTCACACCGCACTGTACCATTAAGCAGATTCAGCTCTATTCCTCCAAAGACAAGCACTTTATTCTGTGATTTTCCAGAAACTCTCCGCAATATTGCGGCTATGTGTGCCAGTAATACTGCAGGACGGTAAGGTTTCTCTATAAAATCGTCGCCACCCGTCATCATACATTCTAATTCTGCGGAAGAGGAACTTTGTGAAGTAATAAAAATAATAGGGACATCCGATATCATCCGTATTTTAGAACACAGAGTAATTCCATCGGCTCCCGGCAGAGCAACATCAAGAAGAAGCAAATCCGGCTGCAGTTTCTGCACATATTCTGGAATGTTAGCAAAATCCTCCGCAACATCTGCACGATATCCGGCATTTTCCAACAATAACTTAAGTTCTCTTTGAACAGATAGATCATCATCTATGATTACAATATAATACATGAAGCATCTCTCCTGACCTTTCATATCTGCTTACCAATTTTTCATTCTTGCGTTTTATTATAGCAAACTGAGTTTTTTATGCAATACTTTCCAAATATGTTAAAAGAGCAATCCATTCATTTATGGTTGCTCTTTTTAGCGTATTTCTCCCTGGATTTGTTTATGTACCTCTAAATCTGGTGCTATCTCCAGAGCCGTGACCGTTTCGCCAAAAGTGGACGCCCAACTGTCAAAATGCTGCAATCCGTTCCTCGCAAGGGTGTCGTACTGCAAGTACCTCTGCACGGAATACATCTCTACCATTGAGTTTGAGATAGGCGTTCCCGTGGCGAAAACTACTCCACGATTGCCAGTGATTTCATCCAGATAGCGGCACTTCATAAAGAGGTCGGAGCTTTTCTGGGCTTCGGTCTGGGCGATGCCGCCCACGTTCCGCATCTTGGTGTAAAGGTAAAGGTTCTTGTAAAAATGGCTCTCATCTATGAAAAGCCTGTCCACGCCCAATTCCTCAAAGGTAATCACGCTGTCTTTCCGCTTGGTGTCGTTGAGCTTGTCGAGTTTCGCCTTGATTGCTTTCCTTGTTTTCATGAGCTGCTTGACCGTGAACTGCTCCCCGTGGGATGCCTGCACATCGTCAATGCCACGCTCAATATCATCAAGCTGCCGCATGAGCTGTTCTCTCTGGCGTTCCTCGCTGATGGGGATTTTCTCGAACTGCGAATGTCCGATAATCACCGCATCATACGCCCCTGTCGCAATCCTGCCGCAGAACTTCTTTCGGTTTCCCGTTTCAAAATCCCGCTTGGTCGTCACAAGGATATTCGCACTCGGATAGAGCCGCAGGTACTCCGATGCCCACTGACCGACAAGATGATTCGGCACGACAAACATGGATTTCTGGCATAAGCCGAGCCGCTTGCTTTCCTGTGCGGCGGCTACCATTTCAAAGGTCTTGCCTGCCCCTACCTTATGGGCAAGGAGCGTGTTGCCGCCGTAAAGGATATGGGCAATCGCATTGACTTGGTGCGGTCTTAATTTAATCTCTGGGCTGATGCCGCCAAACGTGATATGGCTTCCGTCATATTCACGGGGTCTTATGCTGTTAAATGTGTCATTGTAATAACGTACAAGGCGGTTCCTGCGTTCTGGGTCTTTCCAAATCCAGTCTTGGAACGCCTGCTTTATCACCTCCTGCTTTGCCTGTGCCGCCGTGGTTTCCTTATGGTTCAGCACCGCTTTTTTATTGTTGTGTTCGTCATAAATATAATCAAAAATGCGGGTGTCACGGAGATTCAAAGTGTCCTCCATAATGCGGTAGGCACTCGCCCGTTTTGTGCCGTAAGTGCTGTCCGCCTTGACATTCCCTATATCGGAACTCTTATTCTCAATAAACCAGTCACCGTTCATCGGCGTGTAGCGTACTTTCAGCCTGCCCGCCGCATAGCTTGACGGCGTTAGAAGCTCCACCATAAACTGCTGTATATCCTGCTGCGGTATCCATGTCGTGCCCAAACGGACGGAGATTTCGCTTGCGGGCAAATCCTTTGGGATAACCTTTTCCAGAGCCGACACGTTCAAGGCAAGCTCTGGGTCTGCCTTTGCCGCTATTTCTGCGACTTTCAGTTTTTCCCGCACATTCCCCGATAAATATTCGTCTGCGGTCACATATCTTGCAGGCTCGGAGCTTGGCACTTTGAAGATAACGCCCTGCAAATCATTTATGATTTGCTCCTGCGTCCTGCCTGTGAGCTGTGCCATATAGGATAAATCGACACGGGCTTTCTCCCCGATAGAGAGGGCAAGTGCTTCGCTCGCTGTTTCCACAAAGGTCACTTCACGGTGGGGCTTTATCGTCCTCTTTGAGAACATATCCGCCTTACGTTTAAATTTCCCCTCATCGTCAAGCACTTCCAAAGAGCATAACAGGAAGTAGCTTTCATCTACTGCAAAAGCAAGGTAATTCCCCCTGCTGTTAATCAGACCGTATTTCTTTGTAAACGCATCGTATAAGAGGTTCAGATTTTTCTGCTCGGTCTGTATCATTTCCTCTGGGTAATCGTCGGTCTGGTACTGGATGAGCTTTCTCACACAATCACGGATTTCCACAAGCCCTCTGATGCGGTTCTCTGCGGTCACGGATACTTTTGCAGGGGTCATTTTATTGTTCTCTCGGAAGTAAACCTTGCCGTCCACAAGGGCAAAAGAGAAATTCCGCACGTTCAGGTCGGCAGGAATATCCGCAGGCTGTTCATCAGAGATTTCATCAATCTCATTGTCCTGCTCTGGGATTTCGCCGTTTATCCGCTGCATGGCATCATGGAGAAGCCCCGCAAGCGGCGTATCGGGATAGGCTTTGCAGGCACTGTCCATGCCGAACCTTGTGCTTTCCATCTTCATCTCGCCAAGCACCATCTCTGGATTCTGGACAAAATAGCTGTTCATCGTGATTCCGTTTGCATCGATGTCAAGGTATACCCACTCTGGCTCTGTCTCCATGATGCGGTCACGTTTCTGTAAAATAAGGATGTCGCTTGTGACTTCCGTGCCTGCATTTGCCCGAAACGTATTATCGGGAAGCCTTACCGCACCTAAAAGCTCGGCTCTCTGTGCGATATATTTCCGCACTTCTGGGCTTGCCTTGTCCATTGTCCCTTTAGAGGTGATGAACATCACAACACCGCCTGCCCGCACCTTATCCAGAGCCTTTGCGATAAAATAATCATGAATTAAAAACTTCTGGGCATTGTAACGGCTGTCGTTGACCTTAAACTCCCCGAACGGGATATTGCCAAGTACCACATCAAAGTGGTTGTCTGGGAGCTTTGTGTCCTCAAACCCCTCAATGGCGATACTGGCTTTCTGGTAAAGCTGCTTTGCAATCCTGCCCGATAAGGGGTCAATCTCAATGCCGTGCAGCCTTGATTTCTCCATGCTTTCGGGTAAAAACCCTAAGAAATTCCCTGTGCCGCAGGACGGCTCGGTTGCCGTCCTATAAATGATACAATGCAATTTTTACATATCTGTACTACGGTAACGATGAACACGCACCAGGTGCATTTTGCACACGGCATTAACGGTTAAGAGTGCATTGCCACAGAGTAAATCACAAAAATACACATTCTATTTTCAATTATCCTTACTTCCTCCCCGTGGATATGTGTCTACCCATTTCAGTTCTTTGCCTTTACCATAGTGTTGCCAATGTCCAGAGACCTCATGCTTACGTGGGGAGGATCGTTCTTCCGGATAGTCCCGTTGAATGGTCGAAGTAGTATTTTCTATTGATACATCCACATTGCTATTATCTCCGCTTCCATCTGAATCTGCAGTCAAAGAATAATCAAGGCTGTTATTGTTTGATTTTCTACTACTATCAATAACCTTTGCCACAACACCTGAAACTACTGCTCCTCCTACTACTTTTCCTATCGCAGTTAGTACTGGATGCTTATTTTTGAATTCATTAATAGCTTCTATTGCATGTATGATTTTATCGACTGCTCCTTTATCTATCTTTGACGAAGACTTTATATTTAACGGTAACTTCTGCATATCAGCAACTTTTTGGGATAATTCATTTCTTGACTGAATAGTGCTAACCCTATCAATTATTCCCGTTTCCGGTTCAGTAACATCCATATCTTTACTTGGTGAAAGTTCAGCAACATCACTAACAATAACACTTGTGTTTACTATTGGTTCGCTCAATTTGATAATTTCACATGGCTCATATTTATTCTCGCAAAATTCTCTCGTGACACGTATAGTCGGATCATAATAACCATTTGTAGGGTTACGAAAACTTCCACCATGAGCGTCCTGATGTTCCATTCTCGTAAGAAACTGTATATTTCCCGCATCACCTTGATACTCTGGAAATGCCTCCGCACTCTTCATATGATGACCTTCAAATGCTCGTCCTTCATCATCATACGCCTTGCCCTTATCAATGATGGACTGTTGTTGTTCAGGTGTCCAATCCCGCGTTCCCTTACCTTCAAATACGAGTTGCTGCTCGTTCTCCCAAGCCTTTCTTACAGCTTTGTTTGCCTCAGAAATACGCCTTGACATAAATCAATCTCCCATTCCCAAGAGTTCATATAAATCATTTAAAAACGAAAAAAAGTCAGCATATATTTCATCACTTTCAATTCTCCCAGCTTCATGATTATAAATTGAGATTTGTTCCCCCTCTCTTCCACATAGAATTGGATCCCCGGAAGCTAATCTGCCAATAACTATATAATTATCATCAAGCCGATCATTATCTTTTACATCTATAACTGGCTTATGAACTACACCATAGAATTGAACCCCTGCAGGCAAAAAGCATTCTCCTCCATCAGAAAAACATAACCACTCTTTGAATTTCAATGGGAATGTCACTTCATATTCTTTTTCAAATAACGCAATCTGCTCTTCTGTCGCTCCAGCAAAAAAATTCATTTCCCCTTCTTGATTAAAACATTCAACAATATTCTTTAATTCCTCTGAAACCATATATCTTACTCCAATCTATAGTATAATCATCAAATCGCCTTTTCCTTAATGGCATATTTTTTCCGAAACTTCATACCCGTATTTTGTTAATTGAAATATTTCGTTTTTATATCCAACTGCAACAGCCAGCTTATTACTTTTCAGTTCATCCAGAGCAGCTTTCCATACGGCAACATCTTTTCCTATTTTGTTGCTGTTCATTACTGTATGATTTGTTTGTATTTCAGTTCCTTCAAGCGAAGTAATCATCAGTATCTGACCAGCAGAGTCTTTCGCCGCTTCCTGAAGAAGCATTTTTGCTTCATTTGACAATGCTGGCACTTTTACCTCCTCTTTCTCTTTTTCAAACATTTCCTGTATTTCATCAGCGGAAATAGGTTCCCATTTCATGCTTGTCTGCTCAACTTTATCTATGATTGCATTTTGTATCAACATTAACTGCTCCTGCAACCTCTGGAACACGTCAGGATCCCCTGCAGTTTCAATTGCTTTTTTCGCTTGGTCTGCCCTTACCCATCCAGGCATAGGTGCATCATTTATAATCTTGGGCATCGCCATAGCGATTTTATATTTCAACACATCAACGTCAGAATAAAAATCCACCAATCTTCCTGCCTTTTTTATATTGTCATGGAAATTTCTCACCCTATCACGCTCTTCATCTGTTGCCCCTACTTTAATCGCTGGCAATAAATCAATATTGTGATGCAGGAAAGCCAATATAGGCATCTTCTTATTTAGAGCATAATTATATTCTTTTTCCGTATAACTTATATTTTCTTCGGGGTCAATAGAACCATATTTCCCTGCGACAATGAGCAAATAATAATCGCTCATATCAATCATTTTTTTAATATAATCCCATTGACTCAACGAACTTGCCGGAAACTGTTCCATTCCTACTGGAATGCAATCCATATCAAGCAAACAACTTATTGCCGCCTGCCGTTCTGTTTTTAAATCCTCATATGTTGAACTAATAAACACTTGATATTTCTTTTCCATAACACATCCCTCCTTGCATAACTATATCATTTATCTTGCATCTCTCAACTCTCACGGACGAAAAATTAACCATTCTGTATACAATTCTACGTATCAGTCTTCCCGTCTCACATAGGTGATTTCCACATCATAACCAAGGGCTTCCAACATCTGAACAAACGTCTTATTAACCACCCCGTCCTTTTTCTTAACAATACGGTTTACATAGGAACTGGTGCTACCAATCTTCTGCGCCAGTTCTGCTTGTGTAATCCCTACCTCTATGCACTTAACTTTTACATCTACTTCAATATTATTTTTAAACATAATGAAATTCTCCCATTTATGACAACAACAAAAATTTCACTTTTTAGATAATTTATTGTATCATGATTTCTCAAAGAATACAAGGTTTTCTCTATATCAGCAGCTAAACTTCGTCCATCCGGCAGAATCTGTTTCCACACATACCATACCTTTAATACGTTTGTTTTCCTCTGATTCCATAAAGATGAAAAACACCCCGCCTAAACGAGGTGCTTCACAAACTGTGTTTCTATGCTGTTATCTCCGTACCGTCCCGGAAAGTCACCGCCATTTCCTTATTCCTGCCAACCGTCACGAAATCCACCATGCTGCTCCAAAGCCTTTCGTCAAATTCAGCAATGATGCCATCCTGTGCCTTCAAAATTTTGATGAAGCCTGCCAGCCGCTCATTTTTTGTTTCCTTTTCCGTAATGGCTCTGACAACTTCATCGTACCGTGCTTTAACCGTATCATACCGCCCCACCAGCCCATTATAGCGTTCCTGGTATTCTCCCTGGTCCTGGGCTATACGGGCATTCTCATCTATAGCACTCTGCACCATCCCCGCCAACACCACCATGTCATTTTCCAAGCTGCGCTTCTCTTCCTCCAGCGCATCCGTCCGGCAAAGTGTTTCCCGGATAATTTCCGCATTCGCTACAATCTCCGCCTTTTCAGAAACCAGCTTGTTATAAGCGGATAGGAATGCCGCTTTGACCTCTTCTTCCGTCACATGGGGAGTCCCGCACTTTTTCTCTTTATATTTGCTGTTGCAGCGGTAAATGACCCTGCGGTACTTATCTGTGGAATGCCAGACCTTGGAGCCAAACCATCCGCCACAGTCAGCACATTTAATCTTATTGGAGAAGATGCTAACCCCGCTGTACCGGGAGCCACACCGTTTCCGTTTCTCCAGCTCCACCTGCGCCATATCGAAAACTGTAGGACTGATGATGGCTTCGTGGTTTCCCTCCACATAATACTGCGGGACTTCACCCTCGTTCTTTTTCGTCTTCTTATTCAGGAAATCCACCGTGAATTCCTTCTGGAGAAGGGCATCTCCCTTATATTTTTCGTTGGAAAGCATCCGGCGCACCGTCTGCTGGTTCCACACATCTTTCCCGCCCGGTGTCTTGATGCCGCGCCTGGTAAGCTCCGCCGCAATGGAATGAGGAGAAAGCCCTTCAAGGAATAAGCTGAATATCAGCCGCACTGTTTCAGCTTCCCGGGGATTCACCACGATCCTGCCGTCCGGCCCTTTGTCCAGGCCAAGAACCCGGCTGTAAGCAAAACTGACCTTTCCATCGGCAAACCTCTTCCTCTGCCCCCAGGTGACATTTTCCGAAATGGATCGGCTCTCCTCCTGCGCCAGCGAGGACATGATGGTAATCAGCAGCTCCCCCTTGGAATCCAGCGTCCAGATGTTCTCTTTCTCGAAATATATCTCAATGCCCCTGTCCTTCAGCTCCCGGACTGTCGTAAGGCTGTCTACTGTGTTCCTCGCAAAACGGCTGACCGACTTCGTGATGATGAGATCTATTTTTCCGGCTTTCGCGTCGGCAATCATGGTTTTAAAGCCTTCCCGTTTTTTGGTGGAAGTTGCACTGATGCCTTCATCTGTATATATCCCGGCAAATTCCCAATCATCACGCCCATGGATATAACTGGTATAATAGTCCACCTGCGCCTCGTAACTTGTGACCTGGTCCTCATGGTCGGTGCTGACACGGGCATATCCCGCTACACGCCGCTTTTTCGTCCCGGCCAGCGGCTCAGCCGTATATTTTTTTACCGTCGCTGGTATTGTCGTTACTCTCTTCGCCATCCATCCCCACGCTCCTTCCTGAGACGCTTCATGCTTTCGCTCATCTTCTGCCGCCGTTCCCCGGTAAAGCTGTCCCTGACCGCCTTTGCCTGTTTTTTCCGGCGTTCTTCCGTCCATGGCTGCGCCTTGCGCTTAGTGCTGTAGGAAGCCTCATGGATTCCGCCATCTTTGAAATGGAATGTAATCCTGCCGCCTTTGGAAATCACAACATGGTCAATCCTCTCAGAAAAAGCCGACGCATCGAATGCATCAAGCCCCATGGCTTCGGCGGAAAGCCTCTGGAGGTCGTCCCCATGGATGCTGTTGTTCCCACAGGTGTTTGTGGTGGCGCAGGAAAACATATGGTACTTTTCACCATTCTTTCGCTTCCTCGTCTGCTGGCGGTAATTGTTCCCGCACTCGGCGCATTTGATCCTGCCTGTGAAGCAGGTCGCGCCCCTGGGGTTCGTCCCATACTTCCGCCTTTTCTCAGATGTGGCGGCACGGTATTCCGCCGTCCAGCAGTCCTGGTGTCCTGTGTTCGGACAATCCCTGGTTATGCGGTTCCCGTCTTTAAAGAAAAATTCGAGCGTGTATTTCTCCGGCACCTCTATATGGTCAACCCTGTCAAGGAACACATCCTCATCAAACTCCTCCGTCCCCAGAACATCCGCACAGGCTTTCATAAGGTTCTGGTGGTTGATCGTCCCTCCTACCGGACAGCCAGCGCCGACCTTCTTTTTCTTTTTGCTGCCGCAGTTCCAAAACTCCATCAATCCTCTGTCCGTGCGCCTGTTGTGCATATAGCTGACGCCGCAATGAGGGCATTTAATTTTCCCGGTAAAGCAGCAGGTATTGAGGCTCTTGTTCGCCAGCGCGCCAAGTTCCCTGCGGCGTTCCATCTCCGCCTGCACATAATCAAAAGTGTCCTTATCAATGATGGCGGGATGCGTGCCCTCCACATAATATTGCGGAAGCTCGCCACGGTTCTTCTTCCTGTGCTTGGTGATGGGGTCTGCGATAAACTCTTTCTGCAGGAGCAGGCTGCCCGTATAAGTGATGTTCGTAAGGACAACCTTGAGATTGGAATCCACCCAGCGGTAGCCATCCCTCGTGGTGATGCCTTCGGCGGCAAACTCCCTCTCTGTTTCCAGCCTTGACTTCCCATCGAGGAAGTTCTGGAAAATCCTGCGGACCACCGCCGCTTCCTCCGGCACAATGGCCAGTGCGTCCCCCTCCCATCGGTAACCATATACCCGGAAACGCCCGTTGGGGATTCCCTCCGCCATCCGCTTGCGGGTGCCCCACTTCACATTATCGCTGATGGATCGGCTCTCCTCCTGGGCAAAGGACGCGAGGATGGTCAGCATCAGTTCGCCATCGCCACTCATGGAGCTTATCCCTTCCTTTTCAAACCTCACTTCCACGCCGATACTTTTCAGATGCCGTACAGTCTCCAGAAGGTCAACCGTATTCCTCGCAAAACGCTGTATCGACTTGGTTAGGATGATGTCGATTTTCCCGGCATCCGCATCCTCTACCATTTTCCTGAATTCGTCCCTCCTGGCCGTGCCAGTGCCGGAGATCCCGTAATCCGCATATACCCCGGCGTATTCCCAGTCAGGGTTACGCTGGATCAGCGCGCTGTAATAGCTGACCTGTGCGGATAGGGAATGGCTCATCCTCTCGCTTTCCACAGACACACGGGCGTAAGCGGCCACTTTTTTCCTGGGCGCAATAGCTGGCACCGTCTGCTCAATCTTTCTGATCTTCGCCATGAAATCACTCCTTTCCGCTACCATACATCACTCTTTACGCCCTGGAAGTCAACGACATAGCAGAAAATAATGTGCCGAAAACGGGGCGGTATTTTTCCAGAAAGATTGTATCAATCTGACAATACTCTTCCTCCGAGATCAGCCCCTGCGAAAGCATCCTCCCCGCCACATTCATGGTCGTCTGGTACAACTTTTCAGCCCTGAACTGCTCTTCAGTCATCCGCGCCACCCCCAAACCTGTGGGCAATATAGCACTCATGGCTGCAGTATTTCCTTTTTGCATTGCCGTAGGCTGTGAACGGCTTTCTGCACTGCGGGCAGATAAACTCGTAGTTGGCTTTACGCTTTACCCGGTCAAGGTGACTGTTCCACCATTTGTTCCGGCATCTGTCCGAGCAGAACTTTTTCTCCTTCCTCCCAGGAGTCTGCGCCACCTCTTTCCCACAGCAAAGGCAGAAATGATTCCCGTCCCTGGTCATGGCCGGCATGGTCTGGGAAGCCGCTTTCCCGGTAAGCTTCTTCCTCCTGCAAAATGATTTCACTGTATTTTCTGATATACCGAGAGCCTGGGCAATCCTCACATACCCATAACCTTCGCCCCTTAGATTTGCAATCTGTGTTTTCTGTCCTTCGGTCATAGCACACCTCCATAAACGATTGGAAGGGAACCATATCCATCGTTATCTGGTATCCCTTTCAACTTCCTATGGACGTGATTTTTGTTTTTGGACGGATTTTTCTTCACATAAACAAGCCCACTAAATACCGTGGGCTTGTTACTATTCGCGCCGACTTTTACGCCATGGTGCGCCTCCCATTTAGCTGCCACACATCGTGGCTCTTGATCTGGCGGACGGCGGAGGATACCGTGTAGGCATGGCCGTGCTTATGGTAGTAGGCCGTCCCCTTCGTGTGCTTGTGGTAGATGCGGACCGGATACCGGTCATAGGAAAGTTTCTGGACAATCCAGCAGTGTTTTGTGCATCTGGACTGGATCTCAAAGAAGTCATCCGTCTGGCGGATGAGCCGGAAGTAAGGAGAAGTGAGAAGTGTGCGTTCTTTTGCAGTGAACATCAGCATCCCTCCTTCCGCCGCCCCCTGCGTGACAGGCGGGATGTCTCCATAAATCTTTCTGTCATAAGCGTGTGCCTCCTTTATTTTTCTGCCGCCGTTCTTGGCAGCGCCCTTTGGGGTAGGGCCATGTTAAATCAGGTTCCGCAGATTATCCACTTATATCTGCGCCATAAGATGCACAATCTTTCCATCCGTTTCCCGTGTAGTTTACACCCACTAAAAACGGGCCCGCGGCACATGGGAAAATGCCGCGGGCCCTGCTGTCTGTGTTTATATCCGGCTGGCGTGATCGAGCGAAATCCATCCGTTTCTCTTTTCCCGGCAGGATTTCAAAAGCCCCCATCTGGATGCTCCTTTCCCGTCTGCCTCCTCCACAATCGTAAAGGTGCCGGTTCCCGTATATTCCCCGGTTTTTGCGTAGTCTGTACCGGGTCCCCGCCTGATGTTCAGGTCGGGGATGGACACCCACACAAGGTACGGCTGGAATACCGCCGCTTTGGTGTACACCGCCTTTCCTGATTCATCGAACACGGAATGCCCCGGATGTTCGTCCGCACATTTCTTTGCATTATTCAGCGACTTGAACGCCCCTTTCTGCGAGGGAGCGTCCGCCCACGACTTCCGGACGCGGTACCAGGCTTCCGCAGGCTTGGATGTGCCGCCTGACGTGCCGAGGATGCCTTTCAGGATGGAGAGGATTTTCTCCCCGTAGCCGGCTCCCGCCGCCCACCCTTTACCGTCCGGGTTTTCCTTCTGCCCAAGCCACTCCACATATTCCGCACAGCCCCTCGTAACATACTTGAAACGCGGGGCGATGCAGGCGTTCTTCAGCGCGTCCGTGGAGGCATAGGCTTTCAAGTGCTGCACCTGCGCCCGGATGCCGAGCTGCGGCGTGCCAAAGGAATTCCCCTTCATACCATTGGAAGTCACGCCCATGCCGCAGAAATTGTTCTGTGAAAGCGTGACCGCAGAGCCAGAAAAAGTGAAGTTCCCGGTCTCAAGGCAGGACTGCGCAAAGGCAATGTCGCCCCGCACCCCTTCCTCTTTCCCTTCCGAAAGATACAGCGGAACCATATCAAGGACGGACTGCTCTACTCCCGGATTCTTCGCTTTCAGATACGCTTTCATCTGCTCCACCGTTGCTGCGGCATCCCCCATGATCTTCGTGTACCCGTCCGTGCCGGAGGATGCGACCATTGCCGCCTTGACCGCTTTACGGAACCCGTCCATGGTGTACCCCATCCCAAGCTGCACCCACAAATGTTCCGGGTCGCCGTGGTTGCTGGCAATGCCCCGGCTGTGTCCTTCCCTGTGGCTGATGACCACACCATCCGCCAGCGGGTCCAGGCTGTATTTTTTACAGAGCATGGCGAACAGCTCCACCGCCGCCTTATAGGTTCTCTCCGCCACCGCTCTTGCCTCTGTCAGATTGGAGCAGGTAAAGTTAGAGCCTGCCATGTATCGGATACACGCAGGCTCGCACATCTCCACCCCGATATGGGTATTGTTCCCGCTCCCTTTATTTCCGCTCCCACAGTGCCACCCCCTGTGGTTCCAGGGAAGCGTCTGGTACACCGTGCCGTCGTTGCCGTCAATAAATCCGTGGACGCACGAACTGCCGTGTGACGGGCTGTTCCACGAACTGATGAAGGCGGATGACTTCGGCTGCGGGCAGCCAACGGAATGGAGCATCAGCCCCTTCACCGTGATCTTCCTCCCTGCCGTGTAGCAGGGGTTCCTTGTCAGGATGCTTTCCACAAGTTTCATCCTCATTCATCCCCCTTCCCGTTCTCCGCTTTCTCATGGAGCTGTGCCAGGATGTCCTTCAGCTTTTCCGGGATGGGAAGCCCCAGGTGTCCGGCATTCTCCAAAAGGCTCACGCCCTCGTTGGAGATATAGAAAAAGATGATGGCCGTCCGCAGCACGGAGCCGCTCCCGATGACCTGCACATCAAGGATATTTGCGATCCCCACCAGCAGGAAGATCAGCACCTTCTTTGCGATGCCCTTAAAGCCCACCTCGCTGGACAGCTTCTTATCCGCTGCGGCACACATCACGCCCGTAATGTAGTCCACCACCACAAATGCGATGAGCGCATACAGCAGGCCGTCGCAGCCGCCGAGGAACCAGCCGAGCCACCCTCCGGTGGCAGTGAAAATGAGTTGGATCGTGTTCCAGAATTCCTTCATAGTGAAACCCTCCTTTAAATGATTTTTTGTATGAAAAAAGCGGGTGTCCGCAATGGTCATCCGCCTGTTTCCCTGAACTATTTATTTGTGTCGTTTACACAAGTATCTGTGGGAATCTTTGTCACATTTATGCCTCCCGTTTCCCTTGCTATTTCACGGCTTCAGAGTGATTAATAACACTACCCCGAAGCCCCGCCTGCCCGGAAAACGGGAGGCGGCAGAGGAAAATAAAAACCCAAGGAGGACACCTTATGAAGACAAAGAACATCAAAGTCGTTTACACCTACCGCCACCACCAGAGCGGCGGCGTCCTGCACTCCGGCAGCGGCCCATGCACCGCAGTCCCAAAGATACAGATGGAAGGATGGTGGCTGGAGCAGCTCGGCTTCACCATCGGAGCGCCACTCATCGTCGAATACGAGGAGGGCTCCATCCACATCCGCACCCTCACCGCAGAGGAACTGGCGGCAAAGGAGCAGCGGAAGGCGCAGACGGAGCTTGAAAAAAGGATCGCGGATCTGGATGAGATGAAACGCCGCATCGACACCGAAGCCGCATCCCTCTCCATGGTCGCGGAACCGTCCATAAAATACGCCGCATCTGAACCGGATTCCCGGAACTAAAGAAACGCCGCACGCCGGGGCTCCCGGCACACACCACCCTTTTATCACGGCAGGGGAGACACCGTCCCCCTGCCGTAAAGCTGTCCGTCATGCCTCCTCCGTCAGCGTGTAGGTGATCTTCATGGTCTTGTTGGCGTCCTTCACCACCGCCGAGGACAGGTTGTTGATGGTGGCAAGGTAGGGCGTCAGCAGGTACATATGGCGGTACTCGTTCCCATAGCTGCCTCCCCACCCCACAAGGAACTGCTTGTGCTGGAACAGCGGCGTAGCCAGGCAGCCAAGCCGCGCACTCCCCTGGGTATGGATGACCGCATCCGCCGCCGTAACCTGGAAGTCCCCGCCGATGATGAGGTCGCCCACCAGCGTCAGGTACAGCTCGCAGGTCCCGGACTCGCCCAGCGGCTTCATCTTGGACGTAAAACCAAAATCAATCTGTGTCACGTCCGCCGTGTTCGCCACGTTGATCTTATAGATGCCCTTCTTGTCATAAGCGGGGACATACAGGTAACCGCCCCGCATACAGCACCGGCAGCTCCTTTCCGGATAGCTGCTGTCCGTGTCCCGCTCCCCCACCGCCATCAGCCTTGCGTTGGAGAGCGTCCATTCCCCTTCCGTCATGGAATAGTCGGCCTTGGAGACCTTCACCCAGAGCATCCTTGCGTTCCCGGAGGAATTGCCCTCATTGGAAAAGCCGTACCAGTACCCGTCCTTCCCGTCCAGGAACTCCCCGTACTTCGTGTAGCTTCCCAGGAACAGGAAGGTCTCCGTCTGTACGGCATGGTCTTCCAGCACGGTATAGGTAGAATCGTCCAGCTTCTCATTCAGCCCGACCGTGAATATCGGGATGCGGACTTTGCGTATCCGAACGCTGGAATCCGCAAATGTGATGGAGTACAGCAGGTCATTTCCAAAATCCACCTCCGCCGCCTCGAACAGCACCATCTGCTTTGCTTTCCCCAGGTCCCCGATATCCAGTTTTTTTATCTTAAGGAACGTGCTGGCGTCCCCCACCAGGCTCCCGTAGGCGTTCTGCCCGCCCTGGGCGCTGGTCAGCGCCACCGCCGCAATGGTGCCGTTGCCCTGGCTGGGTGTAAATTCCCACACAAATTTATAGCCGTTTTCCAAAGCCTTGCTCTCCGTCTGGTTCATGCTGCCCCTGGCCGTGTTCGCCGTGGTGTTCACATTGTTGGAGGCATAGGCCACCGGGAGGTTGCCCGATGCCTCGTAGATATGCGCCGCATCCTCTTCCAGCGTTTTGGGGAAGAGCAGGATGCCGCCGACCATGTTCGGGCAGATGGGGAGCAGCACATTGTTCCATGCAAGCACGTCCCCCAGCTCCTCCTCGGAGTAGAACACGCCCATGGGGTTCATGCCCAGGATGTCGTTCACCGCCTCCGTCACCATGTTCTCCTCCGTGGCCGTTTCCACTTCCCCCGTGGCTTCATCCGTAAGTTCCAGTACCATCGTCCCTTTCAGCTTCATCCTGTCCCCTCTCCTTCCTGTGGCAGCTCCACGGGCTTCCCGAATGCGCCGATGCCCGCCTTCCTGATGCTGTCCGAATAATATTTCTTTACCAGCTCCATTGTCTCAAATCCCATCTCCCCGGAGAACGCCTTCGCCTGCAGGCCGCTCCCGACTGCGAACGGCTGTACGTATTCCTCCACTGTGATGGTGCCGTCCCACGCCGCGCCCGCAGCCATGCCCTGGCCGCTGATGGAGGCGATGCACCCGCCCGTGTCGATCACCGCCGTGCCGCCCTCCATCCGCAGGTGGACATTGAAAGTGTTCGTGATGTTCGGCACAAGGTTGTCAATCGGATAGTACAGGGAAAGGATGTGTTTCCCGCTCCCCCAGGTCTCCACCGGGTAATGGATGAGGATCTCGGAATCGTTGAATTCGTATGTGACATACGCCACCGCCTTCCCGTCCTCCGTCCATGTGACCGGAAGCTCCACGTCCACCGTAACGCTTTCCGTATCCGTCCCCGGTCCTCCGCTGCTGTCCCCCGTATCCGCCCCGGTGTCTGTTCCCGTATCCCCGCCGCCCCCTGCCGGGAACGGGACCACGATGCTCCCTTTCGCACTGGCAGAACGGCTCACCTGCCCTGCGGACACATCCACCAGCACCTGCCCGAAAAACTGCACATGGGTCTCCTCCTTCGCCGCAAACTCAATGCTGATGATCCGCACATTGGTCTCCGCCACCGTATAGGCGGAGGCATTCGTGAACGTGTGTATCCCGATCTTCCCCGCCTCGATCTGGTTTAAGAGGCCGGAGATGTTCTTGTCATTTTTGGACTTTGCCTGCGCCAGCCTTGGGTTCTTCCCCACGCACTTTAAGGTGTGCTTCCCGCCAATCCTACAGTTGGAAGAAGTGATGCAGGCAATCTGCGTCCCGTCTGCCTGCCCGCCCATGAAGGTCAGCACATCCCCAAGGTCAAGCGCCGGGTTCCCGATGGTGCTGGAATCAAACGGCACATAATCCACCACAGAGATATCCGCCAGTATGTTCCTGCAGAGCGTTTCCCGTGTTTCCTCCAGCCCGAACTGCAGGAGCGGGTTCACCGCCAGGTTCATGGTCAGCCCATCGTCCGGCTCCAGGGCGTAATACTCCGCCGTCTGCGTCCGGAGGTTCGTGGAGCTGACCGCCGTGTACCGGGTGATGAAGTCGGAAAAGCTGCTGGTGAAGCGGTGCCTGCTCTTTACCTCCATCATCGGCTCCGCCCCGTACTTCCGAAGCTCCAGCTTCCCTTCCCGGCTGATGCAGAAAAATCCCCCAAGCACCTGCCCGACAAAGTACAGCACATCCCGGTAAGTTTCGATGTCATTTTCCGGGTAGATGGAGAGCAGCTCTGTGCCGTTGGGCATGGCCGCGATCTCCGCCTGTGTGTGCGCCAGCTCCACGGCGCAGGCTTTACAGCATAGATCCAAAAAGGCGTAGGCATTGCCCACGGTCTCAAATCCATTGAAGCTCTTTTCAAACCGGAGCATATAGTCGTAGGCTTTCAGCTCCAGACAGTGCGCCGTCCGGTTCGCCTCGCTGACCTCGAAGATACCCATCGGCACTTCCTCGAAACTGCCGTCCGCAAGCCGCAGGTGGTAGGAAAGGCGTATCTCCGCCCCTTCCAGCGTGTAGCGGTCAATCTGTGAAAAGAGCGTGATGCCCATCTCGGCGGCGTACACCGTCCCCAGCTCAATCTCTGCGCTGCCGCAGCACTGCGCCGTGATATACCCGCTCCCTTTCACGATATCTTCATAAACAAACGGGTATACAGCGCCGCCCTTTGTCGTGATCTGCCCCGTCCAGCGGTAGTTCCGTGTGTTTTCCTGCACCGCCTGCAGGAACGCATCGCTCACCGGGTACATGGAAAACACCCCCTTCACGCAAAAAGCACCAGCCTTTTATGGCTGATGCCTTATACGAATGACCTTATTGTTGTTTTATCTGAAATAATTCTTTAGCTTACTGGCAGACTGGAATTTACGTTGCTGTTACTTTTTCAGAAAATCACTAAATTCTTTCAATTCCTTTTTTGTATCTTCGGAAAGTCTGTTATATTCTGTATTATGAATCGCACCCTCTAATGTATATAAATGTACCAGACAAACATTTGGATATTTCTGCTTTAGCTTAAGAAATGCGTCTTTTGCACCTACCTCAATTAGTTTCTCGGAAGATTCAATACCAACAGATATTAGCTTTTTTTCCATTTCCTTGCCAATATTCATCATAGCTGTTAATTCTGACATATTTATCTTCAACTCCCTTGTTCTACTTTTTTCAAATACCGATCTGTGCCTTTTATTGTATCACATACCCCTTCAAAAATCACTCGATTTTTACAGTTCCTTCAAAGTAAACGACACTTTCCACAATCCTTTATAGGACGTGTCTTTCACGAGACTTGCCTTATAGCCGCTGATATACATTTCCGTCTGCTTTGTTTCCAGCGTTTCCGTGTCAAAGTAGTCCACAGTGAGCTTCTCCTTCTGCTTAAACCCCGTCAGCAGCTTCAGCCATTTCGGGGAAACGGAAAAAGCGGCGGGGATGGACACCACGCCCATCCTCACCACGTCCCTCTGCGTGGTCCCGGCCTCCGTCTCGCCCCCGGAATCCGCCTCCACGTCCGTCATCTGCACCTCGTAGGAATCGGGCAGGGGGAGCGGCACACCGTCAATTGCCAGATACTGTATATACGCCATTCCGCCTTACCTCCCTCCCGACCTTAAGTTCTGCCTTGCCTGGGCGTCCAACACCACTTCGTCTAACAGCGTCCCGCCTACATACACGGGGATGCAGATGGTCCCGCCGCCCGCCATTTCCTGCAGGCCGGAAAGCATCTCCCGAAGCCCTCCTAAAAGCTCGCTCACGGAAGAATCCCCGGAGGAATCCCTGCCGCCCTGCATCCCCTGGACTGCCGCCTGTGGCTGGAGCATCAGGTCGGACGCCACCCCGGCCACGGCCTTCTTCACCATGCCCCGGCTCTTTTCGATGCCCTTTGCCAGCCCGGACATGAAGTCCGGCATCCAGCTCTCGTAATCCGTCAGAGGCCCCTCGTCCGGCACGGAGAAATGCAGGAAGGAGCGTATCTTATCCGCCACGTCCGACACCGCATTTACCACGTTGCCGATGGCGCTGCGGATGCCGTCCGCGATTCCGTTGATGAAGTCCTTCCCCCATTCCAGCGCCTTCCCCGGCAGCGAGGTGATGAAGCTGATGGCGGACTGGAACCCGGACTGCACCACGCTCCCCAGGGAGGAAAGCGCGGAGCCGATGCCGGAAACCATGGCCTTGAAAGCGTTCACCGCCGCCTGTTTCAGATTGGACGCAATGGACGACACCAGGTTTTTCAGCCCGTTCCAGGCGGACGAGGCTGTATTCTTGATTGCCGTCCAGATATTTGCGATTGTGGTTTTCAGCCCGTTGAACAGGATGGAAACGTGGTTCGCAAGCCCCTGCGCCAGCGAGCCGACCACCTGCTTGATGCCGTTCCAGATATTGGACGCCGCATTCTTGATGTTGTTCCAGATGTTGGCGGCGTCCTCCTTCAGCTTGGTAAAATTCCCGGTCACCAGGTCGATCAGCAGAAGCACCGGCCCAAGCACCACATTCTTGATCAGCTCCCAAGCCCCGGAAGCCGCCGTCTTGATGCCGTTCCAAATGCCCTGCAGCGTCGTGGAGAGGTTCTCCCACAGGGAGCGTATCATGTCCACAATCCCCGTCAGCACGGGATTGTTCATCATATTCGTCCAGATATTGCTGAAAAAGTCGCCCACGGACTGCCACAGCCCGCTCCACCATGCCGGGATGCCCTGGAAGAACGACACCAGGGAATTCCAGGCATTGGGTATGGTCTCCGTAAAGAAAGAACAGATGACTTCCCATGCGGAAACAAAAAATTCCTTGATCTGCGTCCAGATGGCGTTCACCGCATCCCGGAACCATCCGCATTTGTTGTACAGCACCACAAGAATCGCCACCACTGCCGCAATCGCCAAAGGCACCCACCCGATAGCCGCCACCACGGCGGAGATTGCCGGGATCAGCGTCCCGGACACAAACCCGATCACACTTGAAATTCCCCCGGCTATCTGCGGCACTACCGTCATAATCGTGCCGACTGCCCCGACCACTTTCCCAATGACAATCAGGACGGGGCCGAGCGCCGCAGCCACAAGGGCCACCGTGACAATGATCTTCTTCGTGCCTTCATCCAGGCTGTTCAGCCAGTCCACAAGCCCCTGAATCCAGCCCACGATCTGCCGGATGTAGGGCATCAGGATTTCCCCGATGGAGATGGCAAGTTCCTCAAGCTGGCTCTTTAAAATCGTAAGCTGCCCCGCAAGGTTATCCTGCATGGTGGCCGCCATCTTCTCCGCCGTGCCGTCACAGTTGTTGATGGCGCTGTTCAGCTTTTCAATGTCCCCAGGCGCGGCGTTCATCACCGCAAGGAAGCCGGACATGGCGTTCTTCCCGACCAGAGCCTCCGCATTGGCGGCCTTCTCCGACTCGGACATCTGTGCGAATGCTGCGCGGCAGTCTGCCAGGATGTCCCCAAGGCTCCTCATGCTGCCGTCCGTGTCCGTGGTCTGGATGGTCAGCTCCCCGAAGGCGTCCCCCACGAACTTCACTTCCCCGGTGAGGTTCGTCATCATGGAGCGCATGGCCGTGCCTGCCTGGGAGGACTTGATGCCCGCGTTCGCCATCAGGCCGATGGCCTCGGCAGTGTCCTCTGCGGAAAAGCCGAGCGCGCCAGCCACGGGCGCACAGTATTTGAACGTCTCCCCCATCATGGATACGTTTGTATTCGCATTCGAGCTTGCCGCCGCAAGGATATCCGCGAAATGCCCGGAATCCTCCGCCGACAGCCCCAGGGCAGTCAGCGCATCCGTCACGATATCCGAGGTGGTCGCCAAATCCTCCCCGGAAGCGGCGGCAAGGTTCATGATGCCCTCGATGCCGGAGAACATATCGTTTGTCTTCCAGCCGGCCATGGCCATGTAGTTCATCGCCTCCGCCGCCTCGGACGCGGAGAACTTGGTCTTGCTGCCCATCTCACGGGCCTTGTCACGCAGGGCTTCCAGGTCCTTCCCGGTCGCCCCGGACACAGCAGCCACCTGGCTCATGGCCGAGTCGAAGTCGGAAGCCACCTTCACGGCGGCCACGCCAAGACCGCCCACCGCAGCAGTGACGGGCATCAGCTTCTGGCCGACGCCCTCAATGGCGGAGCCGACCGTCTTTAACTTCTCCCCCGTGGCGGCGATCTTCTGCAATGCCACGGCGGACTGCCCCGCCTGCCGTTCCAGGTCGCGCAGGTTGTTTTCGGTTTCTATGATCTCACGCTGGAGGGCATCGTACTGGCTCTGCGAGATCTCGCCCCTTGCCAGCGCGTCATTCGCCTGCTCCGCCGCCGTTTTCAGCGTCTCCAGCTTTTCCTTCGTTTCCCTGACCGCATCCCCAAGGAGCCGGTGCTTCTGCGCCATCAGCTCCGTGTTGCCGGGGTCGAGCTTCAGCAGCTTCTCCACGTCCTTAAGCTGTGACTGCGTGTTCCGGATCTCCGTGTTCACGCCCTTTAAGGCCGTCTGGAGCTTCGTGGTGTCGCCGCCGATCTCTACCGTAATCCCTTTGATCCTGTTTGCCGCCACACCAACACCCCCTTAACGGCACAAAAAAAGCCCGGATGCCCAGGCGTTATCAAAAAAATCCAAATCTGCGTTTAAAATAAATCGAACTCGTCCTGCCCCGCGATGATGGAGTAGTCCGCGCTGTCATTGCTGCTCTCCGCGTACATATCGTTGACCATGCCGATGGTCAGAAGGTCTAAATCCCGGATGGAGATACCGAGCTGCACACACCGCAAGAGGAACAGCGGCGTGGTCATCGGGCGGTCAGTTGCGCGAAGTTTTTTTTAGCCTCCACGTCGGTCTTCACGTTCAGCCCCCACAGCTCGATGAGCTGCGGCAGCACCTGGTAGATGGAGAACGTGCCGAAGCCGTCCAGCCATTCCTCCGGCGTGTCCGGGATGGAAGGGTCGGCGTGCTTCGCCATGATAAAGGCGATGTTCTCAAACAGCTCCAGGGAAAATAAATCCAAGTTGGAATTCTCCTCGTCACCCTTCCCGATGCTCTTTTCCAGCGCACTCAGGTCCTTGTAGATGTCCCGGTGGAACTTGATCCGGTAAATGCGCGGCACGGCCGCCGATGCACGAAACGGCACCTCTTTCCCGTCAATCTCGATCTTCCTTGTCATGCTCATGCCGTTTCCTCCCCGCTACCCTGTCCTCCACCGCCGCTTTCAGCCGCCGTGGGCATATACACCGCCTTGTACCAGTCCTTGTAGACCGTCTCGTCCGTGGAATCCCCGGTCTTCGCCTTCACCATGCCGTCCGCCAGGGGCGTTGCCTTGACGGTCAGCGTCTCGGTCTGCACCTCCCGGCTCTCCTCGTTGGTCTTGCCCTCGATGCCAGGTCTTGAGGCGGAGCAGTTGTAGAGGACGTGGCGGATGTGCCTCTGGTCGCCGTCAAACTCAAAAAGCAGGGCAAACGCCGCAAGTTCCGCCGAGGCGTTCTCGATCAGCACGCCCTTGCTGTCCAGTTCCTCCTTTAAAGCGTCTTTGCGGAAGGACTCTGGGATCATGGCAAGCTCCAGGTCGCCGTCATAACCCATGTTGTTGTTGATGACATAGTACGCCGTCCCGTCCGCATAGAAATTCTCCGGCTCGCCGTTGGCGTCCAGCGAGATGGACACCGAGCCGGGCATCGGGACGGGCGTGCCATAGGACACCGCCCCGTCTTCCGAAACCGTGAGCATCGCATAGTGCGTGTTCTTAAGGTTGTATTTCACTTTGTTCTTTTTATTCTGCATCCGTCATGCCTCCCATCCAAAAATATACAGAACTTCATAAAGCCGCTCGCTGCTGATCCATGTTTCCGATTTGTTGTAGAAGACTTCGTGCGCATCCAGCACATCCTCCACTTTTTTCTCCACCGCCGGGTCTTTCTTATCGGTGTAGATTTCCACATGGACGTTTGCGCCCTTGTGGTACACCTTCCCGTCCGCCGCAAAGTTGTCGCTCCCCGGAATGAGGTAACAGAGGAACGGAGGCTCCGGCGACTCCCCTTCCGCGAAATGGTCATAGGCGGAAGGGATTCCCATTTCCGCAATCACTTCAATAAGTTTTTCCAAATACATCACCCCCTCAGAGCCTTTTCTATTTCCTGCTCCAGCGTCCGTTCTGCCCTTTCTTCCGTAGGCGCGATGTGCGCCTTTCCGGGGACGCGCCCGCCGCCCCGCTTGGCGTGGCCGAATTCCAGGAGGTGCGAGAGCTGGTAGCGGTTCCTGGAATGCACCACCAGCTCGATGGAGTTAGAGGTTTCCTTCACGTTCTTCACAGACCAGCTCTTCACATAGGCGCCCGTGTCCTTCGGCGCATTCTCCTGGATATCCTTCTTCACGGAATTCCCCGCTTTCTTCACCGCCTTTTTCAGCTCATCCGCCGCAAGGTCCGCATACTCCGTCAGCCCCTCCATCACTGCGGCCGCGAGCTGGTCAATCCTTACCCTGTCCGACATTTCACCGCCCCGCTTTCTCACACTTGAATTTCAATGCCCGTTTTTTATTGTTCAGATGGTCTACCTTTAAAATGTCATAGACGCCGCCGTCCCACAGGATGCGGAAGCCTGTGGTGTCCACGGCCTTCAACTTCCTGCAGAAGCGCACCGTGAAGCTGATGTCCGGGTGCGCCACGGTCTGCCCTGCCGCCCCGGATTCCACAGAGGACTTCCCCAGGGAATCGCTGACGGTGGCATGGCAGGAATAGTAGTCCGTCCACACATTTTCATGGTTCCCGATGGCATCGGACACCATTTCATTTTTCTGGAACATGATCCGCACGTTCATCGCCGCCACATCCATCAGAACGCCTCCTTCCTTGCCCCGAAGAGCAATGCCCGCAGGGTGAGCGTGAGGGCGCGGTGATCGGCCTCCTCCCGGTGTTCGTAGAGGTAGGCCGCCGCATACAGCACGGCAATCCTGGCATTTTCCACAGCAGAAAACTCCTCCATTGAATCCATCCGCGCCACGTCCATGCAGAGGCGTTCCGACGCCCCGATGATGCTTTCGATCAGGGCGTCGTCCTCGTCATAGTCCACACGGAGGTAGTTCTTCATCTCTTCCAGCGTCACTGCCATGCCTCCACCTCCCTCCGAAAAACCTTAAGCCGAAGCCCCTTTCTGTTCCAGCACCTTCACCGCTTCCGCAAGGATTATCTTCCCGTCCACACGCTGCGAGGCGAGGAATCCCACCTGCCCGCTTGCAGCGAACAGCTCGTTCAGGCGCTTGAAGGAACGCCCCTGCCTGTCAGCGATCCAGTAATAGGAAAAGTCACCGAAAGCGATGGTCTTTGCGCCTGCGGCCATAACCGGCATATACGCCGAGGTCTTGATGGGGCGGCCCAGGATCATGTCCGGCGTCCCGGTTGCCAGGGACGGCTGCCACAGGTACTGCCCGTTATTGTCCTTCAGCTTGCGGATGGCCTTGATGGTGGAATCGTTCAGTACCCACATGGATTTCTTACGGTACGGGGATTTCAGCGAATAATACAGGTCCATCAGCTCATCCGCCGTCACGGCCGTGGCGGATGCGGCGGTCACGCCCGTTTCCGCGCCGCCTGTTGATGCAAGCACACCTAACGGCTTGCCTTTGCCGTCCCCCGTGAAGAACGCCTCCTCTTCCTTCGCCCCGATGCGGCGGGCAAACTCGCGGGAGATATAGGACTGCAGGTCAAAGACGCTGTCGTTTAACAGCTCCTCGGAAACCTTGATCAGCGTGCCTAACTTGTAAGCGCCGATGGAGACCTGCCCGAAGGAATCGTCGCTCTCCGGAAACGCGCCCTCCTCGTCAATCCAGGATGCCGTGCCTTTGCTTGCCACCACCGGGATCTTCCTGTCGCCGCTGGAGGTCTTGATGACCTTCGCCATCTGCCGGAAGATGTTCTCTTCCTCCAAAGCCTCCACCAGTGTGCGCTCGTATTCATCCGGCACCAGGTAGCCGCCCTCGGAATCCGTGCCAATCTGCAGGGCATTGGTGACTGCGGGCATCGGCGCCTTGGAGCGCATGGCGTTCCAGAAGTTCTTCCGGTAATCGTCGGAGGCGCGCCCCGTCTTATCCTCCCCGCCGTCCGCGTCCGCCTTTCCGCCCGGCTTGCCTGTGAGGGGCTTGTTGACCGGGCGGTTCAGCTCTGCGTCAAGCGCCTCCTGCCGCTCCAGCCTTGCGATCTCTTTCCCAAGGTCTGTGATCTCCTGCTCCATCCTTGTGTATGCGGCATCGTCCTCTGCGGAAAGGGTGCCGTTCTCCTTCCTGTGGGAATCTAAGAACGCCTTTGCCGCCTCCCATGCCTTCGCGCGTTTCTCACGCAGTTCAAGAATCGTCATAATGGAATCCTCCTTTTTAATGTCTCAATAAATTAAGCCGCTCCATGAGTGCGTCCACGGAACGGCCGGTTTCTGTTTCCGGTGCTGTTTTCTCCTCTGGCGCGGGGATTCTTGCCTGCTCCCCGATGCCCGGCTTTGGCTTTTTCTCCCCGTATTTGGCAATGACCTTGTTCAGCAGGGCATTGTCCGCCGCCTTGCGGGAGAACAGCATGGAGGTGTGGGCAGAAGGGGATTTCTTTTCTTCCCCGTCCGTATCCCCCTCGCCATCTTCCTCCGGCCCTGTTTTTGCCCATGCCATGATGTCATCCGCAAAGCCAAGCTCCACCGCCTTGTTTGCATCCATCCATGTCTCCGCATCCATCAGGTGCGACAGCTTCGGACGGGAAAGCCCCGTCTTTAACACATAGGCGTTGATGATGGACTCCTTCACCTCGGAAAGCATATCCATGGCCTTCTGCATCTCGGCGTGGTCGCCCCATGCCATGGTGGCGGGGTTGTGGATCATCAGCATCGAAACCGGGGATACCAGGACGGTGTCGCCCGCCATGGCGATTACACTGGCGGCGCTTGCAGCGATGCCGTCTATCTTCACGGTGACTTTCCCCTTGTAGTTGGAAAGCATATTGTAGATCTGTGCCGCCGCCACGCAGTCGCCGCCCGGCGAGTTGATCCACACAGTGATGTCACCGCTCCCGGCATTCAACTCATCCTTGAAAAGCTGCGGCGTGACATCATCGTCGAACCAGCTATCTTCCGCGATGGTGCCGCTCAGTTCCAGGATGCGCTCCTCCGCCCCCGTTTCCTGGTTTTTCGCCTTTTTCCAGTTCCAGAACTTCTTCGTCTTCATTGGGTTCCTCCTTCCCTTTTTGATATGCCGCCCCGGACATGGAAAGCGGCATCATGTTCCCGTTGATGAGGTACAGGTCGCCGCCCGCTTCCTCCGGGATGCGGTCAAGGTTCTCAAGCTCCCGGATGTCGTTTGCCGACATCCACCCGTTCTGCCGCCCCACGGCATAGCCGTTCATACGGCTCTGGTAGTCGCCCCGGAGCAGGCCGTCCACGTTGAACTTCACGAAATACTTTTTCTTTTCCTCTGCCGTCAGCAGCGACCGCGCCATGGACTGCTCCCACCTCGACACCCACGGGTCCAGGGTGTATTTCACGAACTCAAGGCTCTGCTGCTCAATGTTGGAGAAGCTGCTCTTTTCCAGGTCGCCCACCATATGCGGCGGCACACGGAAGATCCGCGCGATCTCATTGATCTGGAACTTCCGTGTTTCCAGGAACTGCGCCTGTTCCGGGGAAATGGAGATCGGAGTGTATTTCATCCCCTCCTCTAAAACGGCCACCTTGTTGGCGTTGTGGCTGCCGCCGAAGGTGGACTGCCAGCTCTCCCGCACCCTGGTCGGGTCTTTTATCGTCCCCGGATGCTCCAGCACCCCGCTCGGCTGTGCGCCGTTGGCGAAGAACTTCGCCCCGTACTCCTCGCAGGCAATCGCCATGCCGATGGCGTTCTTTGCCATGGCGATGGGGGAATAGCCCACCAGCCCGTCAAAGCCAAGCCCTGGGATGTGCAGCACCTCCGAGGGCGGCAGGATGACCGTGCTGCCTTTTACCGTGGGCGCGTCCTCCATGCTGACCGTGTATTCGTAATAAAGCTGTCCTTTTGAGTCCCGTTCCACACCCATCCGGTCCGGCATCAGCGGGTACAGCCCGATAACCTCGCCCTTGCCGTTTCGGATAATCTGCGCATAGGCGTTCCCCCACAGGAGCAGGTGCGTCATCAGCGTTTCCCGGAATACGAAGGAAGTCATCTCCGGGTTCGGTTCATCATGGAGTAAAAAATACAGCGGGTGGCCTGCCGCCTTTTCCTTCCCGCCGTCCTCCGTGTACTTATAAAAGTGCAGCGGAAGCCCCGCCACCGCCTCGGAAAGAATCCGGACGCAGGAGTACACCGCCGTCATCTGCATGGAGGTGCGCTCGTTCACCCTTTTCCCGCTGGTGCTGTTCCCAAGGAAAAAGCTGTAGGCGCTCCCCGACGTCCTGTTCTGGGGAGCATCCCTCGCCCGGAACAAGCCGCTGAATAATCCCATAAATACCACGCTCCTTTCCAAAAACGGACAGCAGGAAGGCGCCGCCGAAGCAGCGCCCCTGTGCCTTCCTGTCTTAGCCGTTTACTGATGCGACCTCTAAAACCGTGTTCCTGCCCGCTGGATATGCCCCGGACACTTCGCAGTCGTAATAGAGCCCCGTTTCAAAAATCCCGCATATCTCTTTCCCAAGCTCCGCGTCAAAAATCCTCACCCTTGACTCGCCGATCCCGTGTCTCTCCATAAATTCGTGTACCTTCATGTGCGCTACCTCCGTTTTTTTTAATTTGCCTTTCGGCAGTACACATATTCGCTCTGAATGCGGATAATAGCAAGCCAATTACGGGCATAAAGTACACAAACATCCGGGGCATTTTTGTGTAAATTATGCCCCGGAAAAGCCGCTCAGACAAGCCGTCTCAGCGCGGCGCGGCACACCTGCCTCGCCCTCTTTTTCAGCGGCCGCTTCCACCTGCGGATGGACGCCGCTTTGGTGTGGTTCCTCGACCAGCCGCCGAAGTCCTCCAGCGTGTACTTCCCGTGCTGCTCCATCTCTCCGTATGCCCTCATGCCAAAAACCTCCGTCCCTGTTTTCCGGGATAGCCTCCCGGTAAGTGACATATTCGCTCTGAATGGGCAGAATAGCAAGCAGTATACAGCCGTATCCTGCACAAACATCCACGGCGGTGTTTGTGCATTTTACCCCTACAGGATGAGGAGACCGCGGGTGTCGTAGACGCTCTCAGAGGAGATGTTCCCGCAGCGGATTGCGCGGTCAAGCCCCATGATGGCGGCCACCGCCCCGTCAATCTTCTCCGTGGATTTCTCCTTGTCCGCCTTGATGTTCCCCGCCGGGTCGGTGCGGATGAAGATGTTGTCCATCATCCACCGCAGGACCGGATGCCCGCCGTGGGCAATCATCTGCTCCAACACCAGCTTCATCAGCTCCTTGGTCGGCGGGGACATATCCTTGAAGCCCTGCCCGAACGGGACCACCGTGAAGCCCATCCCCTCAAGGTTCTGCACCATCTGCACCGCTCCCCACCGGTCGAAGGCGATCTCCCGGATGTTGAACCGCTCCCCAAGCCGCTCGATGAACTTTTCGATATAGCCGTAATGCACCACGTTCCCCTCCGTGGTCATCAGCTTCCCCTGCCGCTCCCACACGTCGTAGGGGACATGGTCGCGCCTCACACGCAGCTCCAGCGTCTCCTCCGGCACCCAGAAGTACGGCAGGATGCAGTATTTGTCCTCCTCATCCAGCGGAGGGAACACCAGCACGAACGCCGTGATGTCCGTGGTGGAGGATAAGTCCAGCCCGCCGTAGCAGACGCGCCCTTCCAGGCCGTCCTCGGAAACGGGGAAGGCGCAGGCATCCCACCGATCCATGGGCATCCACCGCACCGCCTGTTTCACCCACTGGTTCAGGCGGAGCTGCCGGAAGCTGTTCTCCTCCCCCGGATTCTGCTTTGCCGACTCACAGGCGGCCTCCACCTTGTCGATCCCCACCGTGATGTTCAGCGAGGGATTGGCTTTCTTCCACACCTCCGGGTCTGTCCAGTCGTCCGCCTCATCCGCACCGTAGATGACAGGGTAAAAGGTCGGGTCGATCTTCCTGCCCTCCAAAATATCCTTTGCCTTCTGGTGCGTCTCGTAGCAGATGGAATGGGTGTCCGTCCCCGCCGTGGTAATGAGGAAATACAGCGGCTGCATCCTGGCGTCCCCGGAACCCTTGGTCATGACATCAAACAGCTTCCGGTTCGGCTGCGTGTGCAACTCGTCGAACACCACACCGTGGATGTTGAAGCCGTGCTTGGAATACGCCTCCGCCGAAAGCACCTGGTAGAAGGAATTGGTGGGCGTGTAGATAATCCTCTTCTGCGAGGCGAGTATCTTCACCCGCTTATTCAGCGCAGGGCACATCCGCACCATATCAGCGGCAACATCAAAAACGATGGTGGCCTGCTGACGGTCGGCGGCGCACCCATACACCTCGGCACGTTCCTCCCCGTCCCCGCAGGTCAAAAGCAGCGCCACGGCAGCGGCAAGCTCCGACTTCCCCTGCTTTTTCGGAATCTCCACATAGGCCGTGTTGAACTGGCGGTAACCGTTGGGCTTTAACGTGCCGAAAACGTCACGGATGATCTGCTCCTGCCATTCGATCAGCTCAAAGGGCTTCCCTGCCCATGTCCCCTTGGTGTGGCAGAGGCTCTCGATGAACATCACCGCAAAATCGGCGGCATCCTTATCGTAACGGCTGTCCTTCGCCCTGAACTTCGTCGGCCTGTATTTTTTCAGTTTCCGCATCGCCATCGGCATCACCTCCAGAAAATGGCATAAAAATTGGCCTGCCAGCGGCAAGCCCCAATCTATCAGTACAAGACACAGAGCCTTCCGGCTTCGTTCTTGTAATGCTCCGTTTTTCGTTTACTGCTGCATCGCCCAGGCGATTGCGTGGCCGTCATCCTCGAACTCGACTCCGCTTGCCGCCCGGAGTCCGATGGCTCCTTCGCAGGTGTGGTCGTCACCCAGGAATTCGTAAGCCGCCCCGAAGTAGCAGGGCTTGTTCGGGCCGTTGAAAAAGTACCCGGCGATGACCACCCTGTCGCCAAAGGTCAGCAGCCTGCTCCATCTGCATTCCAGATCTTCCGGCGTGGTGGGATTCGGCAGTCTGTAGGTTCTCATTGCATCGTTGATCTTCATGGTCTGTGTCCTCCGTTTTCTTTTTGTTTTCCCTTTTATTTCGGTAGTACACATATTCGCTCTTTCTGCGGATAATAGCAAGTTAATTAACGGGCATAAAGTACACAAATATCTGTGGGGAAACTAAGTATATCTGCCACGGGCAAAAGAGCCTTCCGGCCCAGTTGCCCTGTGGGAATCCCGCCCGGATGTTATCCAAACGGAAGCTCCACCGGCTCCTCCATTTCCCTTTTCCATTCCGCGTATTCCTCGTCGGTGACTTCCGCCGCCCCGGTGCAGATCGGGCATTCCTGCCCCATCTCCCTGTCCGATGGGGCCTCCGCCCCAGGCTCATACTGGTTCGGTTCTTCCCACTGCCTCCGGGCCTTTTCATTTGCCTGCCGGACTGCCGTTTCCTCATCGGGAGCCTGCTCCATGTCGTTCCACCATTCCGGCTCGCAGGGGCCGTTCTCCGCATCCCCGTCCGTCCCCGGAACCACCAGCCATACTTTGTACCATTTCATCCCTGCCATAAAACTCCTCCTTCGCCCCGCACTGCCCTACAGATGTATTTTTCTGTTCCTTCCTGCTTTTTCCGGGGCTTCCGGCCTACCGATTTTCCTATCCGGCAGGCCACCCCTGTGCCTTATGATTCTTTCGCAGCCACCCGAATTGCTGGGATAGCCGCCCGCTCCGGGTCTGGAAGTCCGTGTAGTTTGCCTTCACCCCCGCCAGCCGGAAGCCTTGTTTTGCGAATTCCGCAAGCATGGGAATCCGGCTGGCGCTACACAGGCATCAGTCTACAGTGATGCAGTTGTACAGACCGGATAGGAAGTTCCGTGCCGCACGTTCACTGTAGAACCCATCGACATAAACCGTACAGCCATCCTTTTTGCCCTTGTAGCCATCCTCGTAGCCCAGGCTTTCCGCTTCACCAGCCGTCAGCACACGGGCTTCCACTTTCCCATCGCCATAGTATTTCTGTTCGGCATAAAAATCATATTCCATTGCAATGCCCCCTTTCCTTTTGATAGTAAACATATTCGCTCTAAAAGCACATATTATCAAGTCAATTTCGGGCATAAACTGTACAAATATCCGCGCCGGAAATTGTGTGGTTTATGGCAGGCTAATCCCCGCCAAACTCCCTGCGGATCATGTGTTTGGAGTGCTGCCGCTCCGATTTTTTGAATGGCCGCTTGTAGCGCCTCCGCCTCTGCCCGCGCCTTTTCCCGGACGCGGGCATGGCAATCCCGGTATGTATCTCATCCCCGTACTGGTGGTTCTCAATCCACCGGAGGTTCCTGCCGTATGCCTTCATCCTTCCAGCCCCCTTCCGCTAAATCTTCGGACTTCGTCAACACCATAGACGACGTGGAGGTGAGACCCGTTGCTCCAGCGAACCATCAGGGAGGCTGTGTCATCCACCCCTTCCACCACGCCCTCCGTCCCGATTGGCGGTGCCTGGCAGTCATCCATTTTTTCGAGGCGGACCCGCGTCCCCGCAGGATACTCCCTGCGGACGCGTTCCACAATCTCTTTACTCGGAAATGCCATCGTCTGCCGCCCCCTTCCTTGCCCCGCTCTTGAAGCTGCCATTGCCGGACAGGTTCTTCAGCAGGATCTTCCTCTCGTTTTTGTATTCCTCCCCGATAAATCCGAGCCGGAGCAGGAAGCACCGGAAGGCGTATTTCTCGTTGTCCGTCGTCCTCTCCTTTGCCGTCACACGCTTCTGCTTCCTCGCCATGTCGCAGAGGGCGGTGATGAAGTGCGTGTATGCTTTCACCGAATCCCCGTCTTGCCCATCTACGAACCAGGGAAAGGAGACCTTCTCCTCGTCTGCCTCCACCGAGAGGCTTTCCACCGCCAGAGCCTTTTTGATTAGGGCGGCCTTGGCATCCACCAGCTTCCGCAGGTTCTCCAGCGCAGCATCCGTGAAAACCTCCCTCGGCAACGACACCGTGAGCCCGGTGCCCGCCTCCTGCGATTCTGGGTTTTCTTCCCCTGCCGCCGTCTCCGGCGCGTCTGTGGCTGTTTCCTGCGGCTCTGCTACCGATTCCCCGATAACTGCTCCCGGCTCTTTCGCTGCTACTTCTGCGGAATCCTCAGGCACTGTGTCTTCCTGCGGCCCTGCCGTTTCTTCTATGCAATCCTCCGGCTCTGCCGTGAAACCTGCCTGCGCCAGCCCTGCCAGGACCTTTTCCACCATACCGCTGTCCGTGCGCCCATCCCAGACCAGCACCCCTTCTTTGCTGACCGTAAAATTGCTGACGGCGTATGCGCAGGTCGGCATCCTCATGTAGACCGCCTTCATACCGACAATCCCGGAAATAACCTCCACCATCTCTTTCCTGCGTTCCCCTGCCACGTTGTATCTTCTTTCCATGCTTATTGCCCTCCTTTTTTGTGGTACTACATTAATCACTCTAAACCCTGGAAATAGCAAGGGAAACCGCAGGAAAAATGTCACAATAAAAAGTCTGGGAACTGGGCGTAGTACACAATGCCCGCAAGCACAAAATATGCGTTTCCAAGATAAATCCCGTTCCCCCACAACTTGTATTCGGCGCTGTCGGAATGCGGGTCTTTCAGCCACTTGATGATCTGCCTGTCGGTCTTCGGCTTTTTGGAAGTCCCCATGGCCTTCCGGTGGGTCTCAAAGACCTCCCGCCAGAACGCCAGCTCACCTTCTGCGGGTTCCTCCGTCCCAAGCCCGGCACACCACCAGTCCGGGAAGCCCTGCAGTCTCGCGCATTCCGTGGGTGTCAGCCTCCGCACGATGTAGTCCGGTTCTTCCTCCACATCATTGACTACGGGAGGATCCTTATAGTCAGTAGCCATCCGTGTGTTCGCCAGTTCCTTCTCCGCTTTCGTGAAAAAAGATGCCCTGCTGGCGCAGTAGGCCGGCTGTGCCACAGCATGGCGGTCTGCCGCAGTAAGGGAAAAAGAAACATCCCCGCCTATGCCGCTGCCCTGCGGCCCGTTCCCATCATCCCGTCCGATCATGGACCCCTGAAGGACAAAAGTCTGCATCTGCATATTCCGGGCCGCCATCAATGCCCCGGACTTCCCGCGCAGGTCGATGACCTCGTCCCTCTGGTTGATGTGGAACGCCGACATCCCCTCCGGCTCCACCACGGCAATCCCTCCCTGGCTGCAGCCGGGATTCCCGCCATTGGCATCCAGCGTCCGGGAGGTTTCCGCCTCGTAGAAACCGCTGCGCGGGTTACCGGACAGCATGGCATGGCTGTCCTTGGAGCATATGCCAAATGCCTGTACCGGATGCTCCCTGCCGGACGGCACGAACACCGTCTGGTCATTATTACAGGAGAGCGTAGCCGATTTATCTTCCTGTATCAAAATGCCTTTGCCGCCGCCTTCACAGCCAGAGCGGATCTTCAGCGTCCTGGGGATGCCCGGCTCCGCCACGAACGGCTGGTTGTTCCCGCCCATGCCATAGGTGGCGCTGACCGTAGGTGAAGTTTCCAGCGGCCCCGTGTATCGTGTGTCCTGGGAGTGGTTCTCAAACATTGCCGCCGCAGGCCCTGTCCCGGCATGGAACATGGGTGGGGCTTCCTCCCTATAGCTGGCATCCGGTGCCTGTGCGGAATATTCCTCGCAGAAACCTGCTGATTCCGATGGATGCTTTTTATCCATTACGCACGGCGGGTGGTGCGCCTCCGCCCGCAGGGTGCAGGCCGCATCTTCCATCACATCCATCCTCTGCCCGCCCTGGTCGCAGAGACAGGTCACTCCCCGGACGCCGCCTGCCGCTCCAGAGCCCTTTTCAATATGGCGGGCAGTTCCTTGCCACGCACGGAAGCCCTCCGCAGAATACCCTGACACGCCCTCGGACTCAAATAGTATTTTTCCGGCACACCTGCCTGCAAGATCTGCGACAAGGTAGATGCGTTTCCTACGCTGGGGGACTCCCCAAAATTGGGCATCGAGGACGCGCCACGCGAGGGAAAACCCGTCTCCCACGATATTCCCCGCGTTTGCCCATCTCCCCCTTGGAGGCATAGGAACAGGAACCTCCCCGCCTTTGACGGAGCATACTGCTTCGAGGACTGCCCTGAAATCTTTCCCTTTGTTGGACGAGAAGGCTCCGGGGACGTTCTCCCACACGATAAACCTTGGATATCTTCCATCTGTCGCACACCTCATTTCCTTTATGATCCTTATTGCCTGGTAGAACAGGCAGGACTGCTTCCCGTCCAGTCCGGCCCTCTTGCCCGCCACCGACATGTCGGTGCAGGGCGAACCGAACGTGACGATATCCACCGGGTCAGCCTCCGCTCCGTCTACCAGGGAAATATCACCCAGATGTTTTACAAAAGGCAGCCGTTTCGTGGTCACGCGGATAGGGAACGGCTCAATTTCCGAAGCCCATAAGGGCGTGATTCCCGCCAGAAGCCCGGCGAGCGGGAATCCCCCGCTGCCATCGAACAGGCTCCCCAATGTCAAATTTACTTTACCCATCCTCCGTCTCCAGCCTCCTTTTCAGGGCAGAAAAAAACGCCCTGCTTCTGAGGGGCTTCCCGGCTTTCTGCCATTCGTCCTCAAAATCAAAGCGTTTTTCAAGTTCTTCCACGGAATAATCGGCACGGAACTTCCTCCATGTCCGCCTGTCCCATTCTTTTAGTTGCCCCCATAATGCGGGGTGGTTATGGTATAGCTGCCGCAGCTCCGGCAATGACTGCAGCGGGCAGCACCAGCACGATACCCGCCTGAACTGCCCGTACAGCCCGTCCCAGTCATACCCACGCTCATAGCAGTACCGCAGGCAGTCCGCCTCCGTCATGCCCCACTCCACAAGCGGATGCACATGGTCCGGATTCCTGTTCCTCTCCCGCTCCAATCGGTATTGCTCATCCGCAGCTATCCCGATATGCTCCCTTATATGGTACCGCCCGCGCAGCTCCCGGAAGAACTTCTCCCGCGGCATATCCTTCAGCCGGGTCGTACACCACCGCTGCCTCGGCCCCGGCCACCCATACCCAAGGCTCCCTGCACCATACCTCCTGACAATTGGCGAATCCGGACCGCGCCGGACCGGGGCATCAAACATCAGGTACTCATAGGGATGCTCTGCTCTTATGCGTGTAATCTGCCTGCCGGTATCCTTTTCCAGCCTGTCCAGGTGGGCATACATGGCTGGGAACTCAAGCCCGGTGTCACAGAACAGGATACAGTCAATTTGCATCCCCCTGTCCATCATCCCAAGGAGCATGGCAGTCGAATCCTTGCCGCCGGACAGCGCCACCACGCAGTATTCCGGCTTATCCATCCGCCTCCACCTCCTTCACAAGCGCAGAGTACGCAATCTTCTCCCCTCCCCGCTCCACAAACACATTTTCCGAATCCCCGGCATCCTCCACATACCTCCTCAGGATGACGGACGCATACTTTTCATCCAACTCCATCATGTAGCAGATGCGGTTCGTCCGCTCACATGCCATCATCGTGGAGCCGCTGCCACCAAAGGTGTCTAGCACAATGGCGTTCTCCTGAGAGGAATTGCGGATGGGGTAGCCGAGCAGATCCAGCGGCTTCGAGGTCGGGTGGTTCTTGTTCCGCTTCGGCTTGTCGTAGTTCCAGATGGTTGTCTGCTTCCGGTCGGAATACCACGGATGCTTGCCGTTCTTCAGAAAGCCGTAAAGAATCGGTTCATGCTGCCACTGGTAGTCCGAGCGCCCAAGCACCAGCGAATTCTTCACCCAGATGCACACCCCGGCAAGATGGAACCCCGCATCCACAAATGCCCTGCGGAAATTCAGGCCCTCCGTGTCCGCATGGAACACATACGCCGCGCCGCCATTCTCCAGGTGTGCCGCCATCTGCAAAAATGAATTGTGCAGAAAAGTGTAGAATTCATCCCCCTTCATGCTGTCGTTCTGGATGGTCAGCCCGCCGGAACTTTTGAAGGATACCCCATAGGGCGGATCCGTCACGATTAGGTTTGCTTTCTTCCCGTCCATGAGCGCCGCCACGTCCTCCGCGCTGGTGGCATCGCCGCACATCAGCCTGTGCCTGCCCACCGTCCAGATGTCTCCCCGCTCCACGAACGCCGCCTTTTCCAGCGCTGCGGAAAGGTCAAAGCCATCATCTTTCACATCTTTATCCCCTTCTCCTGCAAAAAGGTCGGCAATCTCATCCTCTCCGAAACCTGTCAGGGACACATCGAAATCCGCGCCCTGCAGAGATTCAATCTCGATGCGGAGCAGCTCCTCATCCCACCCCGCGTCAAGAGCCATGCGGTTATCCGCAAGGATGTAGGCTTTCTTCTGCGCCTCCGTCAGGAAGTCTGCGAACACGCACGGAACTTCCGTAATCCCTTCTTCTTTTGCCGCGGCAATCCGTCCATGCCCCGCGATGACATTGAAATCCCGGTCGATAATGACCGGGTTGATGAAGCCGAACTCCCGCAGGGACGAGCGGAGCTTTGTGATCTGCTCCGGCGAATGCGTCCGCGCGTTATTCACATAAGGTACAAGCCTGCCAACAGGGACAAGCTGCATATCAGTCGTGGTCTTCATTTCCACCTCCAAAAAATTGCATGAAAAAACCGCCCAACATCTCTGCTGGACGGCATTGGTTTAACAGCCACATCCTTATTTATTTTTCATCTTCATAAAAACCATGTTTCTGGCATATCTCGTGGACAGCCATAGCAAAAATGGCTCTCGAATGAATATCCGGATTATGGTTCTTATTTTTCTTCTTGATGTATAAGTCCCGCATCTCGACATCCCACAAGCCGTTTTCCTTGATCCAGTCAATCTTTTCCGGCAGCATATAATATCCGTCCGGCTGTTCACACCATGTGTAGTTCCCATGCTGCTTGTCAAAGTGGATATATTCCTGGCACTCATATCCTTCATCATCAATGTAATTATTCACGATTGCAAAATCACAGCTATGGAGGATGCGGGATTCTCTCCTGTTTTTCATCTTGATCGTCAATACGCGCGTGGAATCCTCCGGGTAATCATATCCGTATTTCACACAGGCAGCTCCTATCGCTTTCTGGAGCATATTCTTTAGCTGCTTCGGCTTGTATATCTCATCATCATCGTTGACCTCGATATTAAAATCAAAGTCATAACCCACATTCGATTTGCTGTCATAAGTGATCATGTTCCTTTTGTAACTGCCTACAACGTCAAACCTGAATGTAAACTTGGGCCTTAATAAGTCCTGCGCCTCCCTGAGAATAGCCAGGATGTCTTTATAGGCTTCCTGCACCTTTGGGTCATGTTTGGAAATGTAATGAAAATCATGCTGCATAGTTTTGTTCTCCTTCTCATTTATTCCCAGTCCTCCCACCCATTTAGCAAAAATTTTCTAAATCATTACAGTATAACACTTGCAGATGAAGAATCAAGAGCTTTACAAAAAAATCTCACATGACCACCCATTTTAAACATCCTTATATGCCTTTCCTGGCTCGAAGCAGCCGCTCCATCACATCATCCTGGGGTGTGTTCCCCTGGAATTCCACCGAGCAGTTCTCCTTTACAATCTGGTAGATCTGCATCCAGCAATAGTTACTCTGCTTCATATAAGACTGACTCATACCAACATATGGAGAGGCAATGGCTGCTCCTGTCGTCGGATGACGCGCCAAAAATCCCGTGGCTGACACGATTTCCTCGCTTTGTATCCACCGGGACACGCTCATGGCATACTGCTCCACCATCTGCACGGTGACCAGCTTTTCACAGCCCCTCGCTTTCAGCCATGCATAGGTTTCGTTGTACACTTCCTCCGCCACCAGTTCCCGCCCGCTTTTCTGCGGGGATTTGAGGAAATCCTTCACGGGCGGCACATCCACACCCTCCAGCTCGGCAGGCTCCAGCATGACCGCCGCCGATTTCCCCTCACTGATCTTCTCCGTGAGCGCCTTGGGCTTCCGCCCCGCCCCCGGCCTTGCGCCGCCGCGCCCGCTGCCGTCCTTTGCCACCGTTTTCACCCCGTTCCTTTGATTATTTTTGAAAAAATGCTGCGGAAATCAAACGCCACAGCACCTTAAAAGCCTTTATTCTGCGGAAAATCAGGGCAGGGCAATCCCCCGTTTGATTTCCGGTTTTTATGCGTAACACCCCACGCCCGTTCCCCGGTACACAGGCTGTAGAGATTCTGACCGCCCCTCCCCATCGGTATTGACTCAAATCATCCACCCATGATATAATCCTTATGTCCCAGTGGTAAGTCTTGACGAGCGGAGAAGCCTGTGGAGGGGTAGTGGCAGTTCATGGGACATTTGCCACTATTTCTGAAGGAGGTGTTGCCAATAGCAGCAGATATCGCTACAGTAGTTTCATTTGTTTCATTCTTAGGTATGAAACTGTTAGCTACTCCTCTTCTCTCCGAATGGCTTACCCGCCTGAAAATATTTGTCACGGTTTACCGTGGCTTTTTATTTGTACACCACCTATCCCCGCGCAATGCATGGAGTTTTGCATGGCACGTCCGGCACAATGACAAAAGGTTATCCTCATCGTGAGTGCCACCCTCCGCCAGTGGGAGCTTATGATGTACCTCCTCCACTGGACGCAGCAATCCCTTCTTCTGGCACTCCTCACAGAATGGGTGCTTGGCGGCGTAGCGGTTACGGATATGTTCCCATTTCCTTCCATATTTACGGCGTACACGGTCATACTTTTCGTAGCGTCGGTTCTCCTGCTTTTCATGCTCCTCACAAAAACGCCCCTCGGTCAGCTTCGGGCATCCGGGAAAGGAACACGGCCTCTTTGGTTTCCTTGGCATCGTCTCCACCTCCCTTGCGGCAGAAAGCCTCCTCAGGATTCCGATTCTCCCGCGAAGGCCCTCTTGACATTTTTTCATGCTATCAGCATACCACGCCCGGTAAGGAAAAGCATCCACGATATTACTCACACCGGCCGCATCATGCTTTCCCATACAGCAGCGTCACCAGCCTGCCCAGGGCGCGGTTCTTTTTATTGTACGCCGAGGAACGCTCAATGCCGAAGCGGTCGCAGATGCTGTACACGGCGCTGGTCTGGCTTTCCGAATCCGAATAAAAGGTTTCCAGCACATACCTCTCATCTTCAGAAAGCTCCTCCCATGCCGGAAGGAACCACACCATATATTCCGCCGCCTGGCGGTAACGCTCTTTCAGGATGTCGATTTCCTCAATCCCCTTAACCATCCTGTCCTCCATGGCATTGGGATTGTGGGTATGGGGCATCCCGTCAGGCGGCTGGCTGCTGATGCCGCCCATCTTCTCATATGCCGCCTTAATCTCATCATCCGTATGTTCGATGATGAATCTCATATTGCTGTAATCCTTCAGCGCGTCCACAGCCGCCGACCGCTTGTCAAGGTATTTCCAGATAATGCTCATAAGCCATGCCTCCAGTCAAAATATATTTGCTTCCCACGGATTTTCATGGATTGACTTTGATTTACCTGGATTGGCCTATCTATTCAGATGCACTTTCACCGCCTCTATGAGTGCCGCCTGCGAAGTGTCCTTAGACCGCAATGCCTCCATAATCTGTTCATCAACCGTTCCCCTGGTGATGATGTGCTGGATGACCACCGTCCCGGATGTCTGCCCCTGCCTCCAGAGACGTGCCACCGTCTGCTGGTACAGTTCCAGCGACCAGGTAAGCCCAAACCACACCATCGCAGAACCGCCGCCCTGCAAGTTCAGGCCATGCCCCGCAGAGGCAGGATGCACCAAGGCGACCGGGAGTTCCCCGGCATTCCACTTCCTGATGCTGGCATCCGTATCCAGCTTTTCATGTTCCACGCCAAGGCTTGAAAGCCTCTCCGCAATCCGGCTGTAGTCGTGCTTGTACCAGTAAACCACCATGAGCGGCTTCCCGCAGGCGGACTCGATGATGTCCTCCAATGCATCCAGCTTCCGGCCATGGATCTGGACAGCCTCTCCGTTATCAGAATACACCGCACCATTCGCCATCTGGGACAGCTTGCTGGAAAGGGATGCCGCATTTGCGGCTGTAATCTCTTCTTCTGTTTTCCCGACAACCAGGTTCTCCTTCATGGCATCGTAAATCCCCTGCTCCTCCGCATCCATGTACACGGGGTATTCCGACACTATCAGTTCCGGCATCTCCAGGTAATCCGCCGCTTTCATGGAGATGGTTATATCCGAGATCCTGGCATATATCTTCTCCTCCGCACCCGGCAGCAACTTGTAGGAGTACACGACGGGACCGTTCATCCTGTCCGGCTTGAAATAATCCAGGCGGTACTGCCCGATGAACCTCCCAAGCCTTTTCCCCATGTCCAGCACCTTGAATTCCGCAAACAGATCCATGAGCCCGTTGCTGCTGGGAGTCCCCGTAAGCCCCACCACCCTCCTGGCCAGCGGGCGCACCTTCATGAACGACTTGAACCGCTTCGACTGCCAGGACTTGAAACTGGACAGTTCATCGACCACCACCATGTCGAATCCGAACGGGATGCCGCTGCTTTCCACCAGCCAGGTGAGGTTCTCCCTGTTAATGATATAAATGTCTACATCTGCTTTTAACGCTTTCTTCCTCTGGGCGGGCGTCCCCACAACGACGGAATACTGCAGTCCGCTAAGCTGCTCCCACTTCTCAATCTCTGCCGGCCATGTATTCTTGGCAACCCGCAGGGGAGCGATAATCAATACCCTGCTTACCTCGAATTCCTCATACATCAATCTATAGATTGCCATCAACGTGAGGCTCGTCTTTCCCATCCCCATATCCAGCAGGATTGCCGCCACGGGGTTACGGATTATGAAATCTATCGCATACTGCTGGTACTTATGTGGACTGTATCTCATCAATGATCCCTCCAATCTGCGCCGGGTCGTCCAGGACATACACCCGGAACCCCAGCCGCTGTAATAATGCGTGGCGGGAAGCCTGGAGGGGACGGGGCTTCTCCCCCAGAGCCTTGGCCTCCACAAAGCCGGACTTCCCACCCGGCAGCAAGGCAATCCGGTCGGGCATCCCGTCAAATCCCGGCGACACCCACTTAGGGCATATGCCGCCGCGCTTCTTCACCTCCGCAACAAACTTCCTCTCGATGTCTTTTTCACGCATCGCAAACCTCCGTCAAATCGATAAAGCGTGACGCTCATGAACCTCCCTGCATAAACTTTCCTATAAGGCTTTTTTACTAATATTTTTCTATATAGTAAACTTTTAGGAAAAGAGTATCTAAACTGTCACAAATGGCTTAAATGCAGGATTCGTGTATGTCGTGGAAGTCTTATGCACTGTACGCAAAAGACCTCCACACACTGCACTAACCCAGAAAGTCCTGACCGCTCTTGAGCTGCACGCCATGCACGAACATACCTTTGTTCGTCTTGCGCCGGACAAAGCCCGCCTTGTCCACAGCGGAATAAAAATCCGTGGTGCTGCGGATATACTCGCCGTTCTGGATACAGTAAGCCCGGTACTGCTGGTAAAACTCCCCCGACTTCTCCTGGCAGGAAAGGTCGACTTCGCAGCATTCTTCGATATACCGCCCAAGCCAGTCGTTGTCCTCCCGGTATGCCTGCACCGCATCCTTCACGCACTGCGGCGGGTCGGTTTTGAAGTTCTGCGCGATTGCTTTCTGCGCCCCTTCGATGATCCATGCCAGGATGGCGGAGCCTGCGTTCTCAAAAAGATAATCCGCATAGTTCTTGATATCCGTGTCCCCCACGATATGGGCATTGAAGGGGATCACCACAAGCCTGCGCCAGATGCCGTCATCGTTCGCACCGACCTTCGGCAGGTGGTTGGTATACAGCACCAGCGTATGGGAAGGTACGAACTGGAACGGGTCCTTGTATTTCTTCTCCGCCTGGATCTCGTCCGTGGAGCAGAGCTGTTTGACTACCGCCGTGTTCAGCCGCATCCCTTCCTCCATCTCCGAAGCGATGATGAGCCTCCGCCCCTTCAGCTCCGCCATCTCCGGCTTCACGTTCCTCTTGCACCCCATCGTGAGCGCCTCCGCCGATATCTTCCCCGCATAATTGCCAAGCACCCGGTAGACGGCATTCCAGAAGGTGGACTTGCCATTGGCCCCGCCGCCATAGGCGATGATGAGATGCTCCTGGTAGACTTTGCCCACCGCCGCCATGCCGACCACCTGCTGCACATAGTCAATGAGCGTCTGGTCACCGCAGAAGAACAGCCAGAGCGCGTCCTCCCAGACCTGCCTCCCCTCATCCCCTGGCGAACACCCGGTGATCTTGGTGATCAGGTCTTTCGGGTCATGCGGCTGCTCCCCGGCCATTCCTTTTCTGAGGTCATAGGTGGCACGCGGCGTGTTGAGCAGGCTCTCATTCCGGTCAAGGTCGTTCACGTTGGCAAGCAGCATCGGCCTTGCGGCATTGAGCGCGGACGTGAGGTATTTATAATCCCTGCGCTTCTGTGCGAAGGCCAGGTAGTTCCTCGCGCCGACATACGCAAAATACAGCCCCAGCAGATTGCCCGGCACGGCTTTTTCCAGCGCCTTCCCCCCTGCGGCAAGCGCGTCCTCCGCAACCCCGGCATCTTTCAATGCCTTTTTCGCTTTCTCCACCTCGTCCTGCGCATCTGCAAGTTGGAGGTCTGAAAACTCCTCTATCGCGCCGACCGCAAGCTGCCGGTCCTCGCGCCACACCTCCCCGTCATACCGGAGGTAGTCCGTAGCGTTCGTGTGGATCAGCTCGTCCCCATACTCCCTTGCCAGCACCTTCGCTTGCCCGATGTCCGAGTAATCGTCCGGCTTTAAGGATTTCCCTCCCGCAAAATCATCATTGTACTGGCCGGGAGGCACATAGCCGTCCTGCCCACTGATGGTATTCCTAAAAAACTTCAGCGCGGAAAACCAGATAGTATCCAACTCCGTGGCTTCCAGCGGAGGCTCGCACTTCCCTGCCTCCTCCAGGAAGATTTCATGCGCCTTGCTGCATTCCCCATAGCGTTTCAGCACCCTCCCGGCAAAGCGGGAAAGGGTGTTGTTCCGGCTCCCTTCCAGGATGGGGCCGCCCACAGACGGAGCCTCTTCCTCTTCTTCTGTTCCTATTGACACTTCCTCGTCAATATTCACCCATCCCTCGTGCCACACCACGTCGCCACAGTCCGCCCCGAAGATGAACCTTGCTGCGTCCAGAGCATTCCCGTCAAAGAAAGGGAACGCATTATGGATCGCCCGCTTCAGGGCCGTATACTGCCCGGCATCCGCAACCGCCCCGACAGGGAAGTACACATGGTACCGGGGCCTTGCGGACTCCCCGTCCTTCTCCAGCATGTGGTGGCGGCTCGGCACCAATATATAGGAAATATCCGGCATCATTCCATCCAGCTTCCCCTCCGTCACCCATTCCGCCGGGTCATCGGTATGGTCATTGTCCAGGTCCATGACCACCACATCCGAAGAAAGGAAATTCCCATTGGTACGGTAGCTCCCCTTGTATTCCCCGCACACATGGTCATAAGCCGCCGCATCCTTCATCATCCCCGCGTCCGCCACCACGACTTTCGTGGGGTACCTGCAGTTCCTGGCATTGCCCGCACAGTCGGCGCGGCAAATCGTTATCTGCATCCTGTCTCCTCCTTTAAGCCTTCCGTAAAATACCGGATCTTCATGTCCCTGCGCTCCGCCTTCCCGATCTCCGCCCTCATGCCCTCCGACAGCCGGACTTCCGAGCCGAACACCCAGACCTCCTCGCATTTCCCAAGGAACACCAGATCCATGAACATTGCCAGCTCCCGCTCATCCCCCTCGTCCATGAACTGCGGCAGGAGCAGGTGCGGCGCTAGGGGGATCGCGCCACTGTCCACGGCGAACCTGCTGTATTTCCTCGCCTTCTCCGCATTCCCTTCCTCGTCCCCAGAAAACGCCGAACAGATATAGACAAGCGGGCGGTACCCTTTCCTCCCCATATTTGCCACAGCCCGGAACGGGACGGGGTCGCTGTAGCCTTCACTGTTCTTGTAAGCTATCCCAATCCTGCATCACGCCTTTCGTTAATTAGTAAGGACTGTTTTGTCCTCCTACCTTCCCATGGACACGCCGGGGCGTTTTGGACGGAAAAACTTTTGGTTTCTTTTCCTTCCATATAAGTGCGGCACCCGCCCAAAAAACTTTTTCAAAATAATCCGTCCAAATCCAGGGAAGGTGTCCATGGGAAGGTGAAGGGCAGACAGGGGCGGCGCCCCCGCAAAGTCCCTCAAAAAATTTCCGTCCAAAACCGGAAAACGTGTCCATAGGAAATTGAAAGGCAAAGATGCCGATCAGGAAGGCGGTGTTGCACATGGATGTAAAAAATGCGGCAGACGCGGGCCGTATCCGGGACAGGGAACTGGACGAAGAACTGGCGGATGTCCTGGTGGCGATCAGCGTCATCACGAAACGGCTTGCACGGAAGATCAACGAAAATCTCAGGAAAACGGAGGTGCCATCAGATGGGCAAAATGAGCGAGCTGTCCGCCGCGATTGACGAAATGATCGCGTGCGGCAACGGACTGGTAAAAGCCGCCGAAGCATTGAAGGCTTTTTACTCTTCCGAAAATGGACCCGCGCAGGAGAGGAAGCCTGCGGAACCACTGAAAAAAGAAGACCCTGAACCTACCGCGGAAAAAAGCATTTCCAAAGAGGATGTCAGGAAGCTCCTCGTAGCCAAATCCAATGCTGACGGCGGGGCGTACAAGCCCGCGGTGAAGGAACTGGTGAGGAAGTATTCCGGGACAGGGCAATTAAGCAGCATACCCGCGGAGAAATACGCGGAGGTGCTCGCGGAACTGGAGGGAATCGGCAATGGCTAAACACGCTCTGCTCTCCGCCTCCGCCAGCCACAGGTGGCTCAACTGCCCGCCGTCGGCTCTGGCCTGCGCCAGTGTAGAGGAACGGGCCAGCCCTTACGCGCAGCAAGGCACGGACGCACATACCCTCTGCGAATACAAGGTAGGGAAAGCCCTCGGAAGGAAACTGCAAAACCCGGAGGGACACCTGGAGAACTTTGACGCGGAGATGGATGACTGCACCGATGAGTACCGGAATTATGTCTTAGAGCAGTTGGAACAGGCGAAGAAGTTCTGCCCCGACCCGCAGGTGCTTATCGAGGAGCGCCTGGACTTTTCCAGGTGGGTGCCGGACGGCTTCGGCACCGGGGACTGCGTCATCGTCTCCGACAGGGAGCTGCATGTCATCGACTTCAAGTACGGGGTCGGCGTCCTGGTCAATGCCGAAGACAACCCGCAGATGCGGTGCTATGCGCTCGGCGCGCTGGACACCTACGATGGCATTTATGACATCGAAACGGTGAAGATGACCATCTTCCAGCCCCGCAGGGACAACATCAGCACTGCCTCCATGGGCAAGGACGAACTGCTCGCCTGGGCAGAGAACACGCTTGCCCCGGCCGCAAAGCTGGCATATGAAGGCGGCGGCGAATTCCATGCGGGGGAACACTGCCAGTTCTGCAAGGTCAAGGCGGCGTGCCGCAAACGGGCGGAACATAACCTTGAGATGGCGAGATACGACTTTGCGGTGCCGGACACCCTGAAGCCGTCCGAAATCGCCGCCATCCTGTCCCGGATCGACGAACTCGTCTCCTGGGGCAGCGACATCAAGGACTATGCCCTGCAGCAGGCGCTCTCCGGCGTGAAGTATGACGGCTTCAAGGTCGTGGAAGGCAAGTCGAACCGCAGGTTCACGGATGAAACGGCTGTGGCTTCCGCAGTCCAGGGCGCGGGGTACGAGCCTTATGAGAAAAAGCTCCTCGGCATCACGGCGATGACTTCACTGCTTGGGAAGAAGAAATTTGACGAACTGCTTGGCGGGCTGGTCATGAAGCCTCCGGGCAAGCCGGCCCTCGTGCCGGAGAAAGACAAGCGCCCGGCAATCAACACGGCAACCGATGACTTCAAAGAAAATTAGGAGGAAAAGAGTATGTTCAATCCAACGAAGGTAATCACGGGAGTGAATACCAGATGGTCCTACGCAAATGTGTGGGACGCAAAATCCATCAACGGGGGCGCGCCGAAGTACAGCGTCTCCCTCATCATCCCGAAGGATGACGCGGCGACCGTAAACAAGATCAAAGCCGCGATCCAGGCCGCTTACGAGGAAGGCGAGTCCAAGCTGAAGGGCAGCGGCAAGGCCGTCCCGCCCCTCAAGTCCATCAAGACTCCCCTTCGCGACGGCGACCTGGAGAGGCCGGACGATGCGGCGTATGCAAATTCCTATTTCATCAACGCCAATTCTTCCACGGCTCCCGGCATCGTGGATGCGGACCGCCAGCCTATCCTTGAGCGCTCCGAGGTCTACTCCGGCGTTTACGGCAGGGCGTCTGTAAACTTTTACGCGTTCAACACCAATGGCAACAAGGGGATTGCCTGCGGCCTGAACAATCTCCAGAAGATCCGTGACGGGGAACCCCTCGGCGGGAAGAGCCGCGCCGAAGACGACTTCGCTTCCGCAGACGATGACGATTTCCTGTCATAAGGCATACACCAACCTGGGCGGCGGGCTTCCCGCCGTCCGGCAGTCCAAGACAATCGAGGTGAAAACATATGGAAAACTATCCTTTTATGATCCAACTGGCTTCCTATATCATTGTCGGCGGATTCATCGGCATGGTCATATCTATGGCTTTGGAAGCGTTCAAAGCATTTATCCGGAAAAGGAAGAAAAAGAAACAGGAATAACCAACACCAGGCGGCATGGGCATCTCCCCTGCCGCTTTTGTCCTATAGGAGGCAGCCAATGAAAATAGAGTATATGAGCGTCGACCTGGAGACATTCAGCAGCATTGACATCAACAGGTGCGGCGTCTACAAATACGCGGAATCCCCGGATGCCGAACTGCTGCTCTTCGCCTGCTCCGTCAATGGCGGGCCTGTCACTGTATACGATGTGGCAAACGGCAGTGAAATCCCGGAAGAGATTCTTGCCGCACTTTCTGATGAGTCCGTCACCAAATGGGCATATAACGCCGCTTTCGAGAGGGTGTTCCTCTCCGTCTGGCTTAAGCGGAACCACTCGCAGCATTTTTCATCCTACAGCATTGACGGGGACACGGTTAGGGATTACCTTGCCCCGTCCTCCTGGCGGTGTTCCATGGTCTGGTCGGCATACATGGGGCTTCCTCTCTCCCTGGAAGGAGCCGGGGCTGTCCTTGGGCTGGAAGACCAGAAGATGAAGGAGGGCAAGGCATTGATACGGTATTTCTGCAAGCCCTGCCCCGCCACAAAAGCAAACGGCGGGAGGACACGGAACCTGCCGGGGCATGACCCGGAAAAGTGGGAGACATTCAAAAAATATAACCAGCGGGATGTGGAGGTGGAGATGTCCATCCAGCACAGGCTTTCGAGGTTCCCTGTCCCGGACTTTATCTGGGAGGAATACCGTCTCGACCAGGAAATCAACGACAGGGGCATCCTCCTGGATATGGAAGTTGTCGGAAATGCCATCCGGTTCGATGCCTTCAGCAGGGCGGCGCTCATAACAGCGATGAAAGAGGATACAGGAATGGAGAACCCAAACTCCGTGCAGCAGATGAAGGAATGGCTTGCTGGTAAAGGCATAAATACAGACTCCCTTGACAAGAAAGCCGTCACTGAACTGTTGAAAACCGCGCCGGAAGATGTGGGGGATATCCTCCGGCTCCGGCAGCAGCTCGCAAAGTCCTCCGTCAAGAAATACCAGGCAATGCAGGCATCCGTCTGTGCGGACGGCAGGGCAAGGGGGATGTTCCAGTTCTACGGAGCCAACCGTTCCGGCAGATGGGCAGGCCGTATCATCCAGTTACAGAACCTTCCCCAGAACCATCTCGCCGACCTGGAAGAAGCCCGTTACGTGGTCAAATCCGGCGATTATGAATTCATGAGTATGCTTTATGACGATGTGCCGGACACGCTCTCCCAGCTCATCCGTACCGCCTTTATCCCAAGGCCAGGATACAAATTCGTGGTGTCGGACTTCTCCGCGATCGAGGCAAGGGTGCTTTCCCACCTCGCCCGTGAGCCATGGCGCACAAAGGTCTTTGCGGACAACGGGGACATCTACTGTGCTTCCGCATCTGCCATGTTCGGCGTGACCGTTGAAAAACATGGGCAGAACTCGCACCTCCGTCAAAAGGGCAAAATCGCGGAACTGGCCCTCGGCTATGGCGGCTCTGTCGGTGCGCTGAAATCCATGGGTGCGCTGGAAATGGGGCTTGCCGAGGAGGAACTCCAGCCCCTTGTGGATGCCTGGCGTTCTGCCAATCAAAATATCGTACAGTTCTGGTGGAATGTTGACCGGGCCGTAAAGGATGCCATCAAAATGAGAACCGCCACGGAGACGCATGGAATCAGGTTCATTTACCAGAGCGGGATGCTCTTCATCGCCCTCCCGTCCGGCAGGCGGCTTTCCTACGTCAAGCCCCGGATTGGCGAGAATCGTTTCGGCGGTGAATCTGTCACCTATGAAGGCGTGGGAACAAATAAGAAATGGGAACGGATTGAAAGTTACGGCCCAAAATTTGTGGAAAATATTGTGCAAGCGGTTTCCAGGGATATTTTGATGTATGCCATGCGGACGCTCTCCCATTGTTACATCTGCGGCCACGTGCATGATGAACTTATCATTGAATGCAGCAAGGATGTAGACCTGGATGCCATATGCGGGCAGATGGGCAGGACTCCTGAGTGGATTCCCGGACTGCTGCTCCGGGCAGATGGCTTTGAAACACCATTCTATAAAAAAGACTGAGAAAAGCCCTGGCAATCCGTGCTATTGCCAGGGACATCTCCTTTATCTGTAATCTTTCATTTTCTTGCCCAGTTCTTTGAGTGTCGAGTTTTTCCGCCCGCTCAATGTTGTGCGTGGAATCCCCATTTCTTTTGCCACTTCACGCTCCGGCTCCTTATGGGCTACCATTTTGCAATAACGGAGCTTCTCTTCTGTAAGCTCGTCCAGTTCTTTATTCAGAGCATTGATTACAGTTCTGTATGCCACGATTTCCTCTGGATTTGTTCCTGCTTGTGCCGCATCGAACCCTTCCTCCACCAGTTTCTCATAGGAGGCTTCTTTCTCCATCTGCGCCTTTGCATCGCGGTATTCCTTCTTGTCCCAGTTGTTGAAAAAACGGTTCATTGAGTCCGCTTCTTCCTGGCTTGCCGCACTGAATACAGCATAATAATGCGGCATACGATGTAACAAACGGATGTAGGAAACAGGAACTCCATTTCTCTTGTAATACTTAATAGAATCCTCATCTCCATCCTCAATTTGTACATAATATGGATGCCGATAGTGCAGTGGATTCGGATTGGCAGTTACAGTTCTTTTTACTTTGATTTTCATAAGATTGTCCCTTCCGCCATGGCTGCAACACCTGGCGAGGACAATCCCATCTGGCGCACGGAAATAGACGAGATTTATAAAATCTTGAAATTTCCACAATATTTCTTGAAAATTTCTGAGATTTTATTTATCCTCGCCAAATGTGCGCACGTTATGGCTTTAACATTTTTTATCTGAACATCTTTTGGATGCTCAGGTTGAAAAGCAGAATAATCTGTATTTCAATCTCAGCACCCAATTTTTTATTCTCTATTTCTTTCTTTTGATAGTGCCATTTTATATCCACTAAGAAAAAAAGCCCATTAAGCCGCACTTTAAGCAAAAAAGGCCAAAAAAATAAGGATTCCAACCATTCCTCATAATACTGGAATGTTGAAATCCCTATTTTTCATTTCTATGCTTAAAGTACCACTTTAAAAAAATTATTTTTTTCGCATAGGAAGTTTGATATTTATATGGCTTTCGTCAAGTTTCCTTTGCCATTCTTCAATCGTATCATCAGGATGGTTCCAAATAAGAAACTTTATAAAAAAGTGTGCCTGGTCTTTTTTCATAGAATAACCTGCTTTCTCTATCAAATCCTCCATATAAATTGGATGCAGATTCAGCCCTATACAGAGAGCCAAAACGCTCGCAAACTTCTTTTCTTGGTCTTCATGGTTTAAGTAATTGCTAATCATAACCGTACTGATATTACATCGGTAACTTAGCTCTTCCTCATTGATATTCCGCCTCTTCATATGCGCTCTCAGGGTTTTTGAAAATGACCCAGGCAAATTTCCCATCGTTTCGGCTAACTCCTCTGAAAAATCAGCAATTTTGGATAATTCTTCTTTTCTCTTTTCCTTTGACTGATTAGATTTATTTTCAGGGTCATAATTTGCTTCAATAAATGTTTCTGAATTTACATCTTTACAAAGAAAGCACCTGCGATAAAATGTATCGCTGTAATTATCGCTAACATTAAATTTACGGTTGAAAATGAAACAACATTCATGTACATGTTCCAAAGCATACTCTGTAAGAATAGGTGTGCCGCGTTCATTAAGCATAATGTACTTCGGCATATTTAGGCAAATCATGCTGTTAGCATAAACGATTTTCCCTTCAAGGAACAGCTCCCGCAATGTTGGATTAATGAACATCACAAACAGGGCATTTTTCTCATCAATTACAAATGACTGATTTTTCTTAATCGTCCCTTTAGGAAATGAAAACGGTGGAAGATACCTGCCATTGCAAAACACACGTATACCCTGTGCCTGATCAAATCCTAATTCTTCCACCCTTATCTTTGCCGCAATCATCGACACATTAAAATACGCTGCCAGTTCACCAACAGCTTTTTCGAATAATTCCGCATTCCTTGTAAGCGGATTCTCTGCATGCAACCTGCGGAGACACTCATCAAGCTTCTTTTTGGTCATTTCTGCTGGCATCAGAATCCTTGGTGCCAACTGGTTTGCCTGCCACTCCATCCACTTAAATGCTGATGCATCCTCCCCCATGCCATCATATTTTTCAACAATTTCACAAGTAATATAGCTGCAATCTCCTTCAAGCAGCTTCTGTAATTCGAACGGTCTGCGATGCCGGTCCCAATGCACACATTCATGAATGATAGTGTTATTGGCTGTCCCAATGTTATACATGAAATACACATTAGGGTTTATGAGCATTGTCCCTGGACTGGTTATAATTTCGACAGTCTCGTTTCCTATAATATCAGTATAAACCTTAACTCTTTCTTCTGCAAAATAGGTTTTCCCAAAAACATTTGATTCCAAGGGGGCATAATACATCTTCATTCCCATTGCAGTAAGGATATCATATGCCGGAAGCGCCATCGGCTGCAGCAACGCCTTTGGAAAATGTTTATGGAGGAAGGCTTCTGCATGCTTCTCCACATCCTCTTCATACATATATGGCACAAGACTTTGGCTTAAACTTCTGTCGCGCTCATATTTGTTTTTCTCATATTCCTCCACTTTAAAATCTCCAATATCATGAAGACCATTTTCCAAAAAGGCATGGAAGAAAACGCAGAAACACAGCGTAGCAGAATCAGACTCCCTTCCATATTTTGTGTTTCCATAGATTTCAAATTCCGCATCAACACTCACACGGATTTCCAGCATTTCATTTCCCGCTTCTTTGAAAGTAACTCCCGTAACTCTTATACTATCTAATTTCTGGTATGTAACCTCATAAATATGGCCGCTCTCAAAATTTAGCCTGCCCTTGTTGGCATATGCGAATTTCTCCACGCTTTGAAATATCTCATTGTAATAGTTTTGCTGCATATACTCTTTAAAATCTTTATATTTCTTCCTCACCGCCATCCCCCCTCTGCTTATGTATTTACATAGTTCTTACTTGAATCTGCCTACTCCTTGCATAACAGGATTCTTGTAATTACATCCGTAAGCTGCAGCTTTATTTTTTGCTCATCCTCTTCAAAAACAAATGGAAGGCGTACAAAATGAATAGTTATATCACTCGTTGCACCCTGGCTTTTGCCTATCGGAAAATGCGGTTCATTCTCCTCATACCGAAACATAGGATACAATAAATACACATCTGATATGTTTCGCTTACGGGCATATTCACATACCTGATAAATATCTGTCTGTTTAGGTTCTTCAGAAACAATACGCTTGATTTCTTCTGTGTCACCTTCAAAACGGGAAACCTGTTTATATTTGGTATCCAAAATGAATACTTTGTCCTCAAACTCCACAAGGATATCATGCCTCATAGTAAAGGCCGCTCCAAGAGAATGCCCCGCATACTGGATGTCTTCAATCAGATGCATCTCACTCTGCTGAAGCCGGACCTTTCCTCCGTACCCTTCCACGACTTCCTGCATAAAACCACCAATAAATCCCTCAAATAACAATTCTGTAGGAAACAGAAAGCAAAAGGACTCGTTTATGTCCATCGTATAGCCGGATGTCTTATTCAGTAAAAACATCTTGCTCATACTCATGATTATCCGATAATACGCCTGCATCCGGCTGAGCCGGACCCTGTCACAGGCACCCGGCTGGCAAGGAACATCCGTCACTTCATTCAGTCTGACCAGAATATTATGGATTGCCTTCTGGTTCTTTTTTGAAGTAATATTGAACAGCAACTTACAGGTATACTTTATAATCCTGTTAACAGTATTGTCGAATTCAAATTTAGAGTACGTACATAAGAATTTGTCTGCCTGCCCATTGGGTATCTTATTGACATAATAGTCTTTAATGTCGAACTTTCCTTTGATACTGTTAAGGACTTTTGTCTCATCAACATACTGAAAATACAGCCCCCTTTCGACGGCACTCCGCACATAGCCTATATAGAGTGTAATAAATAGTTCCTTCAAATCTTCCGCATCATTCAACTCTGTGGCTATGTTTATAAACGGATATGCCATCTTGTTACAGTATTCAAGCCATCGGACGAGATTATTCATTAAGTGCTTCAACGATAAATCAGCCGTATCTGATTCATACTTATTCTCCCTGAAAACCTTTGGAAAGATATTCAGTTGTTCACCATTAAAAACAATAGTACCTATATAGTTTTTTGTCCTAATACCCCGCTGGCCGATAAAGCCGAGAAACTGCTGCCTGCTTTCTATTTTCCCATCCTCATAAAAAACAGCCCTCTGCTCCCAATTATGCTGAAGGAAATCCTCCAGCTCCTCCAATGCTTTTGCTGACTGCCATGAGACAGGTAATTTCGGATTCGGAATCTGGGATTCTTCATATCTGTTCAACACCATATTTATTCTTCAGTCCTTTTCACTCTCAATCGCCCAATCTTATCATCTACTATCTCAATATCTACATCGTCTATAATCTCTTTTAATACCCCGGCAACCTTCTTTTTATTGTCATAGAAATACTCATACAGCAAAGGGATAATATTGTTATTCAAAACAGAACACAAATCATCCGCATTTTTGTTCATGAAATAAGAATGCCCTATCAACAAATCAGAACTTTCCAGTTCATCAGCAAGAAGATTATTCAGTTTGAGCAGGATACTGCGCAAAACAGCATCCTCTACTAAATCAGCATCCGGCTTCTGCTCCACGAAAGAGAATCTCCTTCTGAGGGCAGCATCAATCAGTGAAATCGACTTGTCCGCAGAATTCATCGTCCCAACTATATAAAGATTATTTGGCACTGCAAACACATCTCCTGATTGCAATGTCACACAAGTTTCATTAACCTCTCCCCACCTTTTATCATCCTCAATAAGAGTGATTAGTTCTCCGAACACCTTTGAAATATTGGCGCGGTTGATTTCGTCAATAATTATCACATAATTATTCTCTGCATCATTCAACGCTTGATCCGCTATCTTTTTAAATACTCCGTCTACAGTTTTGAAAGACATTCTCTCTGTTTTTGTGTCCGGCCGCAAGCCTTGAATAAATTCTTCATATCCATAATTTTGATGGAAAGTTGTGAACACTACCTGTCCCTTTTTTACGTAGTCATTGTACTTTTTCATTACTGCTTTACGCTCTGCCAGGCTCTTTTTGCTGTAATCGACTGAGCGGTTTTCAATAATCGCATGAGCATATTCTGCTGTTGAATATGTTTTCCCTGTCCCTGGCGCACCATAAATAATGCAATTCATAGGATGCAGTTTTTTCGTTCTCGGAGCAAGTTCGATTTCAAAACACGTTTTCATTTTAATCTCCTCCGCACCTGGCTCCTTTTCATTTTCCAAATCCTCAGATGCATAAAAATACTTTTCATACAGATAAAGAAGATTTCTGTCATCCTTAATCTGTACACATGAAGTCCTCAACCCTTCACTCTTCTCTGGCATACGATCATTTTCGGAAAAAAGCATATGCCATTTGCCCATTTTATTATGTGCCATATCAGAAGAAGCATCATAATAATATGCCCCTACTTCATCCACAAGACCATAAAGGCGCTCCCCATCCATTGCCACAAAAACTGTATTAACATCCGAATCGTAAAAGCGGACAAGTTCGCCTGCCTTACGGGAGGCAGTCCTTGAATCCGTTGGATAATACTCTTCTGACAGTTTCTGAGTGATGGAGCTTTTATCTAAACTGTCCCCTGCAGTATATTCTTCCAGACTCCCAAGAGCAGCCCAGCCAATCCCAACAACAGACCTTTTTTTCCATTCTGCAGCATAGTTTTTGCTACTGTCAGATGTTCCCAGTCGCATAAACTGAACAACAGCCGGACTGAATCGCTCACGAAGGGCAGAAATGAACTTTGTATAGAACAGCCCCCCATAGTTCTGAATCATTGCAAGCTGTCCGCTCCGGGCATAATATTTTTCGCTCGGTTGAATCAGAAAACACCGAAGGGCATGTTTTTGCCAATCCGGAGAATGAAAACAGCTCAATTTTTCTGAAAAAATTATCGAATAATATTTATGAAACCACGCCCAATTATAATATTTTTCCCCAACTGCTGCCTTTAGGTCATCATCGAGCTTTTCATAGTCAGCAAGTGTATTCAATGTTGCGTTTTGTATAACCTCCGTTCCTTTTATCAACGCATCCCTTATTTCCTTACCGAGTGTAACTGCTTCATCTTCACTTAATTCTTGCGGGCTGTTAGGACTTCCTGTAGTCCACACTCCCGTTTCCTTCCTTTGGAACAGCCCGAATTTGTATGCTGAACCACCTGCAATGCTCCCGAATACCGCACGGCAGTCTTTATTCATTTCAATCCAGCAACACAGAGAATCCGTATTATCACCCATTGCATAAAAAACACTCGTCAACAGATCGTCACCTTGTAGTGCTTTCAACTTTTCCGGTGCAAACTTACTCAAAAACAATTCCCTATTATAATCAAATTCTTCACGCGAAACAGGACCTTCAATTCCTGTCTCAGATATGTAATCAGTAAGCAGTTTAGCTGCTCTCTCATATTCATTTTCAGTTTTTTCTGATAATTCGTCATTTTCTTCTGAATATGCCTGTCTCTTTTTGAAATCTGCAATTTCCTCATCCGTCATTTTTTTGATCGTTCCGATAGGATGTGTATCATTCTCCACATAAGCAAGATACTTTTTCCCTTCCAGCTTTGCCCACTCAACATAAGGAAGACTGGCCAGAATCGTCTCTGGGCGGTTTCTGCTACTGCCACTGCCATTTAAGATACTGTCGACATGAGCAAATCTACCTGACAGCAGCACAGCAGAAATTTTTTCAAGTTCTTCAAATGACCGGGAATCCTTGTCCCCACCTGCAACAGATACTATCACGCGGTTTTCTTCCTCGTTCACCTCTGTAACCGTTATCTTAGCAGCAATTCCTGACAGGCTGGAAAGTTCAATGCCAATAAGCCCTTTTATATCCTCAATAATATCTTTAAATTTTCTCATATTGTTATCCTCTCAAAAAATCATCTATGGTTTGTGCGATTCCATTTGCCAGCAAAAATGGAACACCATTACCGATTGTTTTGAATTTATCTGTCAGTGACATATCTGCAGGCAATTCAAAATCCTTTGGCAGAGTCTGTAATGCCATGGCTTCGGCTGCCGATAACCGTCTTTCCTTGTAGGGGTGTAAATGCACTTCATTATTTCCATATGCAACCGTTGGTGAATAACGCCATCTATGCAATCTTTTATATGACTTCTTACTCACATCGCCCTCTTCAATTGTCTGCATCCTTATCAATCCCGCACGCGGGGTAAAATAGTCTTTGGCATTTGGATGGTTCTCTACATCATTCTTTCTGAACCAATACTCTACCGTTAGCTCTTTTATCACGGTCTGCGGGCATTGAGTTTCCACATCCGCATGAAATTCTTCCAATTCCGGCCACTGCCTCTGTTTTACTTCATCTACCTTATACTTTTGGTATTTGTCCCAGGGGAAATCTGATATATCCTTTTTCCCCAGCCCTGCCAGCACATCTTCCCGGATACCAAATAAAAGAATCCTGTCCCTATCCTGTGGAGCGCCATACTCTATTGCGTTTGTCAGCCTTTCAGTCATAATATATCCTGCATCATATAATACTTTTTTCAATTCCTCAAAATATTCCCTGTGCCTCGCCGTTCTCCATAAACCTTTTACATTCTCAAACAGAAAGAAATCCGGCTTCATATTAGCTATCAATTTTACATAACTTGAAGACAATTTACCATTTATTCCATCTCTGCCTTTATTTTTCCCAGCAATCGAAAAATCGGGACAGGGAGGGCCTCCCAGAAATCCGATAAGTGAGCCATCCTTTTTTGCATCCGCCAAATTTTCTTGTAATTCCTTTTGTCTCTGTTCCAGGAACTCGTTTATATCCGTATTGTAGTAGCCGTATTTAGGAGGCTTAATATTCATTTTTTTTCTGGCATATTTATAAGCAGCCATAAAATTAGGTTGGTATTCATTTACAAGCTCTATCTGAAACCCTGCCTTTTCAAAACCCAAATCCAGAAATCCGCTCCCGGAAAAAAAAGAAAACAACTTAATTTTCTGATCACTCATGTTTTTCTCTTCTCCTTGATGTTTTATATATTTTCCAGATTTTACTCTTGCATCAGATGGCTTTTCTGTATCGACTGGTATTGCCCATGCCTTTCCAAACCGCACAGCTCCCACTATTCTTCCTCCTGCACATAAAACCTGAATGCGCCTTTGAGTAATTCCCCATTTCTCTGCTGCATCTTTGATTGTCATGTATTCCATAATAATCTCCCAACAACTAATTCATTTTCATTCTCTATTTTATACCACAAAGCGAATAATATCAACTAATATTTTTATTTTGTTTCTGCCTAAATCAAATAATACAAAAACACAAGAGATAACTAATATTTGGGTTTTTATCGCAAATAAAACCTTGGAAATTTAACTATTTCCCTTATTTATGTGTATATTTTATAAAATTTTAATATTTTATGCGGGTTTTATTATGTACAAAACCCTAAAACCGTGATACAATGCATTTATCAAAAATACATTACACACTTAAAGGGAGAAAAATTATGAGTCTACTCACAACAAGCGGATTAACAGTTGCGAACATGGTCAATCTACTTAGTTCCCTTCCCAAGGGAATAGAGTATCCATACGTTAATGATTCAACACATACAGTTGTTACAATCGAAGAAGTCGTTCGGCCATATGGTCCTATTACTATTAAACGCTGGGATCCCACAAAAGGCGAAACAAAAAATACAGCCGAACCCCAGACTATTTCAACTGCAATGATGAATCGTATTGCAAATGCAATTACAAACGGAATTCCCATTAATATTGACAGACTGTTAGGTGCGTCTTACAACACCAGGTCTGCATTAGAAACTCTTTTGTGCCATACCCCACCGTTTTACTATTGTTATCCCGGAAGAATTGAATTAATTCATGGCAAAACAAAAATTAAGGCAGGACACAAGCATGTAATTTATTTACCGGAAGTCCCTCATGACAAAGGTGTATTATGCGAAAGGAAATTAGAACACCTTGAAATTAATGAGATACCATCCAAAAATGTTGTATACAATGCTTTAGAGTTGCCCGCACATACTCCGAAATCCGGCAAAGTAGATACAGATGAAAACAGAATCCATTCACAAATGCAAATGGCTATTTATGAAATTGGATGCTGTTTATCCCTTAAAACTTTCATCGCACAAAATGATACTGGCATACGATATAAAGGAAAAATGCTATCTGAGCACGAAAGCATTATTACGGACCTTAGGACAGTTCCTACAATAGGAGCTTTTGATGGTGCGGCCGCTGCCGGGAAACTTATTGATGCAATCTGGTTAGGAGACAAAAGCATTCCTGCTGTTTTTGAAGTAGAACAATCTACGGGAGTCACTTCAGGATTAACCCGTATGTCGAATTTCAAGAAAACTCTTCCAGAATACCGTGGTATGCGATATATCATTGTTGCGCCTGACGAATACCGCGAAAAAGTAACTCGTGAAATTAACAAGCCAGAATTCGACCATCTTCATGCGTTCTATTTTCCATATTCAGCAGTCAGCGAAATGCTTGGACTTTGTCAGGAACGCAAACTCAAGGGAGTTACGGAAGCTTTTATTGAAACTTTTTTAGATGATGTTTTTGCAAAATAGCTAACAAGGAGCCTGCACCTTGATTATGAGGTGCAGGCTTGCAAATTTCAATCCACCAGTTCGCTAATTTCTCTTTAAACAGTATGATTATTGTGAAATAATAGTTTATAAAGTTTGGAATGACAAGTTTACACCGTTTCAACTGAACCACTTACACTGTTAACGCAAAATAGGGATTTCGTTGAAGCGAACTATGCAAGCCTTTTTGCATTATGACAATTCACTCTCTTCAATCATTTCATCAAAAATAGCTTCTTGTATTACCTTAACACACTCCTCTGGATTTTTCTTGATATCCTTTCCCCAAAAACGTATAACTTTCCATCCAAGATACTGAAGCTCTTTTTCCACTTTGTCATCCCTAGCCATATTTCTCTCAATTTTCTTTATCCAATATTCTCCTTTATCAGAATGGCTTAACCGAGTTTTCAAAGCATCCCAGTCCTTACCATGAAAAAATTCACTGTCACAAAATACAGCTATTTTGTACCGCACCAGCGCAATATCCGGCTTACCAGGAAGTTTTTTATAATTTTTTCTATATCTGTATCCCTTTCTCCATAAAGCTTTCCTTAATGCCAGTTCAATTGATGTGTCCTTTGATTTGATATTCTGCATATTTTTACGTCGTTGTTCTTTTGTCAAGACATCCATGTTACCACCATATTTCCTGTTTTTCATTTCATCATTCATAGCAATATATTTAACATGTCTGTTTTAAATACACTATCACATTTTCTATCAAAAAAATAGTACAATACCCTTGATTACACAAGTTTTCTTATTCTGGCAGATTTTCCAGATACGACACTCACAATAAATTATCCTCTACACCGCTCCATATAACGCTCCACCGACAGAGCATTCCGGTTCGTTTCTGGGTTTTGTACCCATTAACGATTATATACTATATAACAATTCCATTTACTAATCGTTAAGAAGGTATGCAATTTCAATCGTATTCATCTACTATCCACCCTACCATAACAAATTTTTCTGTGAACATAAAAAGACTGCAATTGGCAGTCTCATCTAAAATACCTTTATTTCTACGAATTTTCTCCGTACTCACCCCGTTAAATTGTATCAATCACGCAACTGCCTCATCCAAGATGTTCCCCTGTGAGAATCCAAGACGGTCAAGTGCTTCGTACATCGCCTTGATGACAACGGGCGGCGTATAAAAAGCGGTTAAAGTTGATTCCATTGCCGCACGGTATTCTTCATCAGACAGCTCGGCTTTCAGCTCCTTATATTCGTTTGCCCATGCCGCATTTTTTTCATCAAATGCCATAGACAAACCGCCCCACCCCACATACTTCGCAAGGGTTTCCTGTTCTTCGGGCGTGGCAAGGCGGTTTTCTATCTGAAGGTCGTGGAGCAGACGGATTGCGGTCATATTGTTTTTGAACTTCTCTTTTACACCGCCAACGCCTAAAGCATCATCGGTAATGTGGTAATTATGGCGTTCAGCAGAAACAGACGGCTTCGCCATAGTGGATTTTGCAGAAGTTTCCGCTTTTTCTTCGGGCGGTGCTTCTTTCTGTGCCTGCTCCAAGAGCCTGCGGACATAGCCGATTTTCTCCACACGGTTTATCGGGAATCCCGTGCTGTTCTGGAAAGTGATGTCACGCATGGAAACATCACCGCTGACTTTTCCAATGCTTTCAACGATATATCTGCGGTTGTCGATTACGATTTCCCTGCCAATTAAATCAGAGTTATCTTGTGCAGCCGGCTCGGCGGATTCCTGTGCATCCCTTTGTGCATCTTTCTCTGCAAACAGCCCGACAATATACCCTGCACTATTCAAGCTGTCAGCAGATTCCCGTGCTTCTTCTTCCGTGGGGTAAGTCATCACCATGCCATCGTCATCAATACAATAATCCCCACGGCTGTTGTCCCAGATGGCATAAGAATCTTTGGGGTCTGGGAAAGCATCGGAAGTCATTGTAACCTCAAACCGTTCTTGTGGCGGCTCGGTTTCCTGTTCCTCGGCATCTTTTTCAACCTCCGCAGACATTTCACGGGCGGCAGGCTGTTCCTCGGTATTTTCAGTTTCTTCGGGCTGTTCCTTATCCTCGGCTTTCCTGTTCCAGTCGGTTTCAGTCGCCATTATCTCGGCAAGGAGCTTTTTATCTTCTGGTGTCAGCTCGGTATGCTGCTCTAAGAACGGGATAAACATCTCCTGCCCGAAACGCAGGGTTTCCATCTGTTCTTTATAATAGTCCTCGCCCTGTCGTTTCCATTCTGGGATAAACGGACAATCTGGTGAGAGGGAGTATTCATAAAAATTTCGGATATGGGCAATCAAATCTCCCTCTCCGTCCCCGATGTCAAACCGCCCCTCATAATTAAATTCTTCCCCGCCGACAACTGCATGGATTTCAAAGTCGGTCTTTTTATACCAACCGACCTGTTTGCTCTCGTCCTGCCTCTCACGGTGCTGCTTTTCGTCCAGAACGCCAAGCAGCTTATTCCCAAGTGCAAAGCTAAGCTCCGTAAATCTGTCATTCAGCTCCCTGTCATAAAAGGCGGGATGCTCGGAGAATCCAATGGAAAAAGTGATACTGTCGGGCTTTTCTTCGGCAAGTGTTTCTGCTTTCTGGCTTTCGGTGATGACCGTTTTCAGATGGTCGTTCGCACGGTTTTCACGGAGCTTTTCTTCAAAATCGGCTCGGCTGAACTCTTTGCCGAACAATGGGAACTCCGCATTTCGCAAAGACACGGCGTTTTCATCCAAAGCTGTGACCTCATATTTATCCGCACCGATATACACCACATCGCCCTCGTGATAGAGGTAGCGGAGAGGATATAACTCCGTAAGCTCCTGTGAAAAACGGTAGGCATTGCTGCGGCTGTAAACATCGCTTGTCTTACCCTGCACCAGTTTAAGGAAATCTAGGAGCTGCTGCACGGCGGCAGGGTCAGAGAGATGCTGCTCCATCTGTCCCTCGGTCACATCGGCAAGGTCGCCACGCCCCACATTTTCAAGCAGGGCTTTTTCATATCCGTCCAAATCTCGGATAAAATCAGAGAGCCGCAGAGCGAGCGTGTCCCTCTTGTCGGCAGGCGGCAGCTCACGCTTTTCTTCAATGAAACGCTGCCTTTTTAACTTCCTCTGTGTGTCGATTTCATGCTGCGGGGCAGAAATGCTTTCCAGATAATCGGCATAATGGTCTTTCTCTTTGGGATTGAGATAGCGGTTATCACGGATAAGCTCACGCAGGCGTTTTTCTGCCTTAGACCAGCTCAAAACAAGGTCGTGTTCGGTAGAAATGCCGCTGCGGTCAATGGAGATTCCTTTGCCTGAATACCACACATAACCCTCTGTGCCGTCTGAAAAATCAACAAAGAAACCGCCCATGCCGTATTCTTTTTTGAGAAATTCAATGTTGCTTTTTTTATCTTCCTGCTTCTGGAACTGGTGGTAAATACGGTATTTCCCATGCTCAACGCTGTTTCCTTTTACAAGGACGGCATCAATATCTTCCTGTGAAACGGCAAAAGCAGAGGATTTTTCGTCCTCTGCTTCAGCAATCATTTCAATCTGTTCCTCTACGGTCGGAAGATTTGCATTGACTTCTTCCTCGTTGGCAACGCCGCCCTCGGCAGGCTCTGTTAATTGTAAATCAGTTCTTCCAGTATCACTTCCTCCGCTTGGCTGCGGATGGCGTTCATTGCCTGCACCCACTGCATCGGTGCTTTCTCTTTCAGTTCCTCCGTCACTCCCTGCTCGGCTGCGAGCTGCTTTGTCAGAAGCTCCAACCTCTGTAATGCCATCTGCTCGGTCTGGTGCAGGTGTGCGTTCAGCCCGCCCAATGTCAGCAGGTTGAGATAGGTCACTCTCTTGTGCTGTTCCAGATAATCCCTGTGCATCAAAGCGTACCTGCCAAGCGGAAGCTCTGGCTCTGTCGGTAATGTCAGGTCGGGAATAAGATAATCCGCCTGTTTCGTGTAAGTGATTTCGCTCATTGTATTCGCTCCTTTCGGGTTGTTTCCTGCCTTTATCATACTGGCTTGCGGTATCCCTTGCAAATGTGCGGTTCTGCTGTTTCGCTTCGATTTGCACATTTCGGACTGCCGCAGAGATTTCCCTTAACGCCATCTCGGAAATGTCGCTTGTGGCGATGCCGACAGCGTTAAGGGTGGCGGGCGTGTTGAAATTTGTAATGTCAGCAAAATCCTCACGCTCAAAATATCCGTCCGCATCTAGTCCGCAGCGGCTCAAAAGCATATATGCCACGCTGTTTACGGCAAGCCGCTTGTAAATCACTTCTATATTAAAGTCGTCCAGTTCCTCTAAAAAACTGTCTTTCGTACAGCCTTTTAACTGTGAAAGATAATCGGGCAGGTTATCCTCCACGGCGTTCTCCGCCGTTCCCATTAAAAACGTGGCAAGGTCGCCGCCCTCCGTGCCGCCGAACCTGTCCGCAAGCCGTTCCATGACAGGCTGCTCGTACCGCTTATCCATCTGCCATATCGGGACGGGGCGGCTGCCATAATAGCCCTCATGGGTGTCGGAAACGTCAAAATAATATTTCAGCGTGTTCCTGCGTCCTTTCGGGTCAAAGACCACAATCCCTTTACTGTCCTTATTCACCCAACGCTTAAAGAGCCTGTTCCATGTTCCAATCTCGGCGACTGCCGTAGCGTCTGGGCGTTGGGCGTAGATTAAGAGCTGCTCGTCAAAGCGGCACTTGTAATTGCGGCAGGCAGAGGATAAAAAGCCCTGCCACGCCTGCGGGTTTCTCGTGACGTCCCTCCCCGTGCGGCGGTACAGCTCCGTGATAAGCTGATACTTTGCAGCCATAGGCTCACACCTCCTTATCGTTCTAAATCCCTGTTTTTATGCTTCTTATCGTATTCCCCGCACCTTTCGGCGATTTCAGAATACATTTTTTTCCGCATCTCACGTTCATAGGCTCGGTATTCCTTTGCCTTTTCCGTGGGCTTATACCAGACGCTTTTCTGGTCGGCTTCATCCATCTGCCCATAGCGGTCGTCAATCTGGTCAATAAACCTCTGGTAGATGGCACGGGCGGCAGGGGCGTCCTTTGCGTATCGGTAACGGTCAAGGCTTTTATGAGAGCCACGAAGCTCGGCATACTCATAAAGCATACGGATACCCTCACGGTCAAGCCCTTTCTGACCCTCTGCATCATAGATTTCCGACAAGCCCTTGCACCTCCATGAATGGTAGGGAGAGGTGTCATTGGAGCTGTGAGAGGACAGGTAAACGCCGTCTTTCTTCACCGTGATGCGGTTGATAAGCTCGGTACTCACTTCTTACCACCGCCCGATAAAACAATCTGTTCCATAAAAATATCAATCCTCCTGTTTTCCATGCCCCGCCTTTAAGCAGGGGCATAGCTGATTTTGTTTCGTTCCATCCTCCTTGCAAACTCCCGCACGGCGTATCTTACACCGTCAATCTCTGCATGGGTTTCGTCCAGATAACGGCAGACGGCAAAATAATCCTCCCCGTTCCCATAAAACATACGGATGATGCCGCCATCGGGAACAGAGAAAAGTGCTTTTCCTCCGCTGTCCGTCATACAGATTTTCCGTCCCCCGCTCATTCCGTGCCACCTCCCAGAAATGAGATGACCTTGTTCCCTTTGATGCTCTTTTGCAGCTCATTGATGAGCGTGATGTCCGCAACCGTGATTCCCTGCATGGAGAGAATGTCGTCCATTGTCATGGCGGCAATCGCTTTTTCATCGGTAAAGCCTGCTTCAAATATCTTGTTTAAAACCTTGACGGCTTTCTGGTTGACAGCCATATTTCCATCCCCCTATCGTTCATGGTCTTTGTGTTTCACCGCTTTTTGTGCCTGCGGCGGTTCTTCGATTTTCGGCTCATAAGTCGCACCGTTCCTCTCCATACGCTCGGCAAATTCACATATATGGAGAAGATTGCTGCCCACCTCGGTATGGGTTTCATCAATATAACGGCAGGCAAGCTCCGTTTTCTCTCCCCAAGCGGAAGTGATGATGATTTTGCCGCCGTCTGGGATACGGAACAGCTCTTTGTAATGTGGGTCAATAAAGCGGATGCCCTGTTCCGCTCTGGAAATGTGCTTATCAAGCCATTCTTTCACATAGCAGTAACAGTAAAAGTTATAATCGCCTTTTGTCGGGTTGCAGCGGAGCAGGAAAGCGTGTTTCTCCGTATCCGCACGGAAGCCGTACTCTGTGCAATAATTACCTTTAAAAGAACTTTCGAGATTCGCCTTTGCAAATGCCGCCATATCATAACGGTTATGCAGAAGCCCCTTATCTTCACGCAGGGCATTGATTACATCATCAAGCTCCGACTTAAATTCATCGGTTTTCCATTGTTCTCTGGTATCAGACCAAGCAGTGTAAAAGCCATATCCAGAGGGGGCAAAATCCCCTCGCAGATGCCCGATGCATCCCGTCTGCCCCTCAAGCTGCATACTCTGGGCGTAGGTGTATTTCTGTTCGGGCTGTGTCAAAGCTCGTATCTCCATCAGCGTTCCTCCCTGCTCTTTGATTTTTTCTCCTTTTCCTGCGTCTGGATTCTGGCAAGGGCTTCTTTTGCCCAATCGGTTATTCTTTCTGGCTTGATTTCCCCAAGCACATCATACCTTTCCCATCTGGCGTGCTTTCCGTCTGCAAGGCTAGTTCCAAACACCGCCTGCCCCCTGCCGCCCCTTGCACCGTGTCCGCCATCCACCAACACAAGCTGATAGGCGGAATGCCGGTACTCATAGCGGTTGACTTCGGCATTGATGACAACGACCTTTCCCACAATGCTGTCATTTTTATTGTCTGGGATGCAGTCCTCTATGGTAAACGGCGTCATGTCGAACTTGAATTGTTCCTGCTCGGCTCTCACAAGCCCTATCTGTTCCTGCACCCTGTCCGTAAAAATCTGCATGGCTTCCAGATAATCGTCAGAACCGACCGCATCCGTCACCCATTCTGCGGACAGGGGATTATCGTAAGTGCAGTAACAGACTAAAAAGGGATATTCCTCTTTCAAATCCACACCGAACACCACTTCCTTTTTACCGATATGGATGCTCTGCGTGACCTCATAGGAGCTAATCATCCGTTTTTCCTCATTTTTCATCGGGCTTCTCCTTTCCCCGCTTTTTCTCCCTCTGCTCGTCTAAAATTTTTCGGATGCAGACATCGCAGAAGATGGTACGGCTGTCCTTATATCGGGGATAAGGGCAGGTCGTACAGTTGTATTTCTTTTGGTTTTCATTGCTGCTTATGCTACCGCTCACGCTCATCGTGATGCTTCGCCTTTTTATCGGGCTGCTGATTGTATGGCATCTGGCTTTCCGACTGGTAGCGTTCATTTAGCTTTTTCCTTGCGGCTTCAAGGGTGTTGCAGTAGCAGCCCCAGTAATAGTTGTCGCCGCCTTTGCAGTACCAACATACATACGGGTTCGGGGCTTTCGGGTGGTGCCCGATGACAAGCTCCGTGTTCCCGATAGTGCAGCTCTCTATGATTTCATAGCCCTGATTGGAGCGTGTTTCACCGTTCATAGGCGTTCCTCCTTTCCTTTTGTGGTACGTCCATATACTGCTGCAATTCATACTGGCAAGGGACGTACAGCCTGCCATTCTCCACGCAGCGGAAAATATCGCATTTCTTATCCGTGGATGCAGCGTAAAAATCATCGTATGAGTATGGGAATTTCTGGCTTCCCCTGCCGTAATAGTCAGCAGCGAAAAATCCAAGTTCCCTGTCTGTCTTTAACCTGCGGGTAATCTTGAAAAAATCATCTTCCCGCTTTGTAAACTGCCGCTCTGGGATAAAATGATGCCCACCGTATTCAAAAGACATTTCCTGCATCATGCACCTCAAGATTCTTTCGCATATTTACGGTATGCCTTTTCGCCTGCGGCTCTGATTTTCTGCATCCGCACGCTTCCTAAAAGCTCTGGGTGTCTTTCCTGCAACTTGCGGCGTGTCCTGCCCACGCTCTCAAAGCTCGGCAAGCCAAGCTCTTTATGCCGTGTCATTATCTCCGCAAGTGGCATCGTGCCTGCATCTTCCAGATAAAGATTGCAGAGGGCAAGGTACAGCACCATGTCGTCATTTCTGGCATCCTCATTCTTTTGCAGGACAGCTTTCACTTTTCCCTCTACGGTTTTCAGATTGTCCATAGCTACCTCCATAAATGGAAAAGGGGCGGTATCTTTCAATCGCCCCAATCCACACAAAATCTGCCTAATTTATTTCTTTCTGCGGATATGCAGCCACGCAGCTGCACCGCCGATAAACGCCACAAGCACAATAGCGATAATGGTTTTTTCTCTCATTCTGCTTAGTCCTCCTTTTTCTTTCTTCCGCTCTTGTAGCCTACAAATCCGAAGATTCCCGCACCAAGCGTAAATGCAGCCGCAAGGCTCACCCACAAGCCTAAACTGAAATCCTCGCCTGTTTTCGGGGTGTCACGGAGTTCATTGTGCATGGTGACTGTCGCCGTTTCATCTGTCTTGATTGTCACTTTCTGGTCGGCAGGCAGGATATAGTTAGAAGATGCCTTGTCGCTGACCTCGGATACGGTATACTCGCCGATACGCAAGCCGTCAATCTCGATTTCACCGTTCTTGTCGGTGATAAAGGTCTGGTCGTAATCCTTTCCAGTCACACGGAAAGAGAAGCCCTCCACTTTTCCGTCAGAAGATGTCTTGACGATTTTAAGGCTGCCTTTCTGTGCTTCATTAATAAAGCCTTTTCCTGCTTCATTCTCCACGTTGTAAGTCCTGCCGTTTTCCTCAATGGATACGGGATAGACATTCTCATCAAGCACAAATCCTGTCGGGGCGGTTTTCTCACGGACAAGATACTTGCCGTAACGCAGGTCGTCCATCTGATAAATGCCTTTTTCCACCTCGCCCATCTCGCCGAGCAGCTCGTCTTTCTTATCCAGTTTTCCATTTTCGTTTGTATCAGAATAAACCTCGAATACCGCACCAGAGAGCTTGTTGTCTGGGTAGTCTTTATCTACTTTGGTCAGAGCGATATTGCCTGTAATGAAGTAGTTGACAAGCTCTACTTCTACAACTTCATCCACTTCGCTGATTGTCACGCTGATTTCTTCCTCGGAGAGTACATATCCTTTCGGGCTTTCAATTTCACGGATTACCCATGTGCCATATGGAACTTCCTCAAAAGAAAAACTGCCGTCATCTTCAGATGTGGCAGTCGCAATCGCATTTTCCTTTGTATATTCTGTTGTTCCCGTCTTAAAGATGCCGATTAACGCACCGCCTAAATCTTCACCGTCCTCATTGGACTTTTTACCGCTGACAGAGCCGTAAATCAGTTCGTTTTCAATGGCTTTGCCCTCGTTCGCCGTGATGTTTACAACGGCGGTTTCCTGCCCTGCATATTCAAATACAACAGGATATTTCTCATCACTTACAAGATAAGCGGAATTTGTGCTGATTTCCTGCACATAGTAACTGCCTATCGGTAAATCGCTGACCGCCTTTCCGTGACCGTTTTCATCGAGGAAGATAACCTCTAACAATTCATCCGAAGGGATTGTTGTACCGTCTGCGGCGGTCAGTTCTTCAGCAGCATACAGCCCGAACGTAACGTCTTTGATTTCTCCGTTATTTCCTACGCCGTATGCTTCGTCAACCTCAAGGCTCTTGGTTAAGTCGATTTCCACACGCTGACGCTCGTTGTAAAAATCCGTGCCTGTTTCCGTCACTTCGATTTCCTGTCCTGCATACACAAGCTCCACGGCGTGGACTTCCCCGCTTAACACCATGCCATACGGGGCGGTCACTTCCTTTACCTCATACTTTCCGAGATAAAGCTCTTTGGATTCTACCGTGCCGTCCTCGCCTGTGGTAAGCGTATCCACAACCTCGCCTTTCTCGGCTCTTACCGTTCCGTCCGTCGTGATAATGTCCTCGGCTGCGGTAATCTCATAGACCGCACCCGCAAGGCTGTCCACCGCAAAAATCGGCTGGCACAATCCCTTGTTTCCTGATACCCTGCTGAATACCTCGCCAGACTTTTCTACCGTGATTTTCCCTTTCTGTGCCACGTTGGAGCGTTCCACTTTGACAACCGTGATGCCGCTTTCATCCTCGGAGTTTTCCTGCTCCACGTCAAAATAGACTGGCTCGGAATCCAGAACATATCCATACGGAGCCTGCACCTCGACAAGAGAATAACCTTTGCCGTATTCAAGGGTCTGCGGCGTGATAAGCTCCCCATCTGCCGTGGTGTAGAACGTGTCAATCTTCGTCACTTCGGGATAAGTGAATGTCATCGTCACAAGGTTTCCCTCTGGGTCGTAAATCTGGAAGCCAACGCCTGCATATGGGATAACTTTGCCTGTTTCCACGTCTTTCTTTACGACCTTGATATAGCTTTCAAAATTGGCGTTATTGATAAGGTAACGGTAGGTCTGGCTGTCCTTGCAGATGAACACGTCAAAATCTTTCATCAGCTCACGCCCGTCCCATCCAGAGGTCTGGTGAACCGTATAGATGCCATAAGGCATATCCTTTGTCTGGGCAAATCCGTTCTCATCACAAATGAGCGTGTCACGTTCTGTTTCCTCCGCCGCATCAAAGCTGCCTGCGGATTTTAAATATACTTCAAAAACAGCACCCTCCTCTGGCGTTTCAATCTGGGTTTCTCCATTATCGGTATGCTTAATAATAGCAATATTTCCTTTGATGACCTGCTCGTTTACATCATTCTTTGCAGAATTGTATTCCACGGTGTAAAGCTGCGGCTCTGCACCTACATGGTGTACAGTCGTGTCCAGAAGATAGCCCTCGGACGGGGTAATCTCACGGATGCTCCAGTCATCGCCGCATACATAATATTTCGTTGTGAACTTTCCGTTTTCGTCTGTGGTATAGGTGTCAATGAGCTTTTCCCCTTTGTAGATGCCGTAAACCGCACCTGCAAGGGCAGCGTCGCCCTGCGGCTTCTTTCCCGTTTCCACATCGGTCTTTAATACCGTGACATTAAACTTCTTCAAAGCATTGTGGAAGCTGCGGTTCGTGACCTTTTTCCACTCAATCGGGGCTGTCTGGGATGCAGGGACAACATAGCGGATTGCCGTGTCCACTTCCTCAAGGGTATATGGCTTGCTGCCGCTGATAAGGACATTCTCAAACTTCGCCAATCCGTTCTTATCGGTTATGGCATATTCATCTACCGCAATCCCGCTTAAAGACGTGCCGTAAAGGTGGAATTTCACGCCCTCCACAAGATTATCCTCGGATGTTTTCACTACTTCCAGACTGCCACGCTTCAAAGTATTGCTGAATGTGACCGTAGAGGTCTTTCCCCCGATAATTGTTACGGTCTGGGTTTTCTGCGGCTCATAACGGTCTATGGACTGCTCTGTAACGGTGTAAGTGCCAGGGAATAACCCCTCCACCGTGATGTTCCCGTTCTTATCGGTTTTCACGGTCTTATTAAACCCATCGCCTTTGATGGTAAAGGAAATCCCCTCAACAATGCCGTCCTCGGAAGTCTTTTTGAGTGCGACCGTGCCTGTCGGCGTTTCCACGTTGATATACGCCATCATGGTATCCACGTTTTCCACGCCTGTGATTACATCCTGCAAGTTCGGGTCGCCGTAGGCAATCATCATCGCACCGCTGCTGACGGTCGGCGTGTTGTTCCTCGCTGCCGTAATCCTTGCCATCCCGTCAATCGCCTTTGATGATGTGATGGTCAGCTTGTTCCCAGACTTGGAGACTTTCACGTTACTGTCGGAGCTTGTAAAAGAATACTCGGATAAAACGCCGTTGCTGTCGGTCAGCGTCAGGCTGTATTTGCCGTCTTTATATGCAAGCTCCTTTGTGATGTCTTTCTTCCCTGCCGACATAAAGCTCGGAATCGTGCTGTGCCTTGTCAGCATGGACACAATCTGGTCATAAGCAGCCCTCGCCCCGCTGTTTGCATAATCAGAGCCAAAATGCAGGCTGTAAACCGTTGTACTTGTCTGGCTGTATGGGCTTGTGGCGTTGCGGCATCCCGTGACGAACTCCCACACAAGGGTCTGGGTGGCAAGCCATTTCTCGTCATCGCTCCCAGACAGGTTTCCGCTGTTGCCCTGATACCCATAGAGCAGGGCAAGCCCCACCGCCTTTTTCTGGTCTGCGGAGAGTGCGTTCCATGTGTTGGAAGATGCCTTTGCAAGCGTGTTCCCTGTTTTCAGCGGCACGCCCGGCTGAAGGCAGAACGCCGTTTCCCCGTCCACATACATACGGTATTTGTATTCTCCCGTGCCTCCTGCGGTATGACCGCCGATGTTGGCACTGGAATTATATCGGATAGCGTTCCCTGCACCGTCATAAACGTGGGTAAAGGAAATCGTGCCGATGTCGCCTGCTGCCTTTGCTGTCGTGGCAGGGATGGCGGACAATGCCATGACCGCAGCCAACGCTAACGCCGCAGCCCTTTTGAATAATTTACGAATCTTCATCGTTACCTCCTGTTCATTCTCATGTTGATAGTTGCTGACTGATTTTCTGTCAGAAAAAGCTGCCCGTCTGGACAGCCTTAAATAATTCCTTTTCTCGGATAGTTACTGGCAGTATTAAGGGGGGAGAGGTGTGGAGAGGGGGAAACGGAAAAAAATTTACCGTTCCCAAAAGGGCATACTTCTCCCTCGGTGTTCCATACCAGAATCCCCATTTTACCTGCTTTACCTCTCGTGAGCCTTGCTCCGCTGCAAATGGCGGTTATAAAACTCCAACGCCTTTACGACAAAATCCGTTTCCTGCCCTCTGGGTATGGATTTTGGTATGAGCTTGGTTATCCGCTCGTCCTTAAAGGCAGGCTTCTCTTTCTGGTTCGGCTTATCCTCCTGCATAATGCTCTGGATAACCTCGTCCGTAAGCTTCCCCTCCTGCATAAACTTTTTCATTTTGATAGCCTGTGCAAGTGAGGGCGTGGCATCGTTGTAGCCCATCGCTTCAAGCAGGGTGTATTGCTGTTCCTCGGAAAGATAAGAGATTTCTACCGCAGGACGGAAAGCAATCTGGCGTTCGTCTACCATTTGCAGAATTTCGGGTACAAGTTCGGTTAAGCGAATAAAGCGGCGTATCTGCTCACGGCTTTCACCAACCTTTTTTCCCAACTTCTCATTTGTTCGGGAAGCTTCTAAATCTGACACCACTGGTGTCAAATTATCTTTTGGTGGTCTGCCCGCTTGTCTGTTCATTGCTTCAAGCCGCATCTTATACGCAAAGGCTTTCTCACTTGGCAAAATAACAGAGCGTTGGAGATTACTTTCAACCATGACAATAATCGCTTCATCATGGGTCAGCTCCTTAACCTCGCATTTCAGCGTTTCAAGCCCTGCAAGCTCGCAAGCCTTTTTCCGCCTGTGACCGCTGATAAGCTCATACCGCCCGTCTTCTTTCTGCCGAACCGTCGCAGGGGTCATTACTCCGCTCCGACTTACACTTTCCACAAGCTGTTCCATATCCTCATTCAATAAAACCTTAAACGGATGGTCTGGAAACTCGTCAATCTCGGAAATGGGAATTTCCCTTATCTTGCTTAGATTCGCTTCTGCACGGCTTTCGTCTGTTTCAAAGAGGTCATCGTATGCGGTCAACTCGATTTTGCTTTCTCTGCTTCTCGCCAATCTCTGCCACCTCCTTTCCGAACTGCTCATAAGCTGCGGCTACCTTGCCGCCTTTGTCATAGGCAAAAATGCTCTTTCCCTCTGCGGTTGCTTCTACCGCACGGATAGAATGGGGTATCTGGGCATCAAAGACTTTAATCCTCTGTCCATAAGCACTCTTTATCGTTGCGGTAATCTCCTTAGAAATATTCGTGTGTGGCATTACCATCGTCATTAAGATACCGTCAATCCGCAGATGGGGATTGATTTGCCGTTTGACCTTAGACACGGAGCGAAGCAACAGCTCTAAACCCTTTGCAGAAAGATAATGGGGCTGTGTCGGGATAACCACGCCGTCAGCCGCCGCAAGTGCGTTGATGGTCAGCATCCCCAGACTAGGCATACAATCCACAAGAACCACATCGTAATTCTTTTTTACTTCATTGATGCAGGTTTTCAGCACACTTTCACGGCTTATGGCGTTTATCAACCTCACTTCCAGTCCCGACAGTTCAATGTTGGATGGGAGCAGGTCAACGCCCTCGTCATGGTGCAGGATAGCTTTCTGGACATTAGCAGGCTTATCATCTATCACGTCCTGCATGATGCTTGAAAGCGTATCCGACAAGTCATCTGGTCTGCTGTAACCAAGCGACATAGTTAAATTTGCCTGTGCATCGGCATCAATCAGCAGGACTTTCTTACCCTGCTGTGCCAGACTGACACCCAGATTGACCGCCGTGGTGGTCTTGCCGACACCGCCTTTCTGATTCGTCAGAGCGATTACTTTGCAATTTGACATAGATGCGTCCTCCTTTCGCATAGATTTAGCCACTTTGTCAAGGTGGCTATGTAACAATATCAGAGAACGACAGAACGCAAAAAAGCCGCTTACTCTTAAAAAACAATAAGAATAAGCGGCTCTGTGATGTGCCTTAGACATATTCAATTTTCATTCTCTTAATCGGCGCGTTCGTGACTTTAAAGATAACCTCGCCAATGCAACCCGTATATCTGCCCTGTTGAATAAGCTGATTTTTCAGTTCCACAAGGTTGTGTAATAAAATGCTTCGTTCTTTGTCTTCCACATACAAATGATTTTTCTTTTCTCTCATGTTTCATTATACAAGAATCTAACAATAACACTCAAAGGTGTAAACAAAAAATAAACGTATCATTTTCTACTGATGCACTTTTGTTAGAGATACTAAATTCACTCCTTCATCTTTTAATTTTCTCCGAGCATCTTTATTTGTCAATTCAAAAACAACCAAACTATCTGTAACCATATATCCATACTTTTTTAAATCATGCACAACACTAATAATCAATGCTCCTCCCGTAGTACTATCATCAACAATCAAAAAACTTGCCCCACTTTTAGGTATGCTCGCACAATTAAAATATTTTCTAAAATCATCATCGTTATCTTTAAATCTTTCTATATCCTCATGTAACATAAATGGTTTGCCTATAAGTTTAGAAAATTCATAACCTAATATTGGACTTCCACCTTTAGGTGTAACTACAAAATCAAACAACGGATTTTTAACCATATTATTATCTTTAACCGCTTCTGCCCAATATGTACTTAATAACCTTGCATAATAACAGGCATATGTACTATCACATGAATAACCTATTAAGTCTATATATGATTCCAATTTAATGACCCTATTTCTACCTATAGAAATAGGTTTATTAATTGTTATTTGTTTTAGACTATCTCTGACTTGTTTCTCAACAGACCCTTTACTATAGTCTTTAGGATAATTAACCGAAACATTTGAACGCCTATATTTATCAATATCAATTCCCAGTTCTTCTAATATTTCTATTATCTCTGCAGACCTAGATAATTTCAAATACTTTCTTACCTTTTTAGGAAGCCATCCTACTTGCTCTAATACAGAAATAACTGTTGATATACTCAATATTATTAAAATAAGCGAATTTAGAAAATTATTTAAACCCTCCATATATCAATTTCCTTCCTATACAAAAATCACTTTTTCATTTTGAATTCTTTTTTTATAACGTTCTAAATCATATCTGTCAATATTTCTATTCATCATTATTTTTAATTCTTCTTGATTCAAATCACCTAAAACAACTTCTTGCTTTGAATCTTCATTATATAACATTAACAATCCCATGGGATTTATTACAATATAAGAAGATAATAATGTTTCTCTACTTTTTAATGTCACTCTCAGTCTTTTATCAATGTTTATCTTCTTAAGACATTTTTTTGCATAAGCATATTGCTCTGAAGTTAATCGAAATACTTTTGAATTATCTACTGCATTTCCTCTAATATCGATAAATTCAAATATATTCCATCGTTTAATACAATTAAATCTGCTTATATACGTATATATTTCCTCCAAATAATTATAGTTCTTAGAAGTAAGAACCGTATTTATCTTTACAGAAATATTGATATTATTTGTTTCTATATATTTTAAACACCTATCAATGTTATCCATGTGTTTATCATTCCTCCCACACATCATAACATTTTTTAAATTATCTATAGGTACAGCTACCCAATTTACACTTTTCTCTAATTTATCTATTGTTACATTATCCAACAATATACCATTTGATATTAATGTTATTTCCAATTTTTTCCCATGTGCATAATCAAGCAAGTCAAAAATTTTATTATATAGTAATGCTTCTCCGCCAGAAAATGCAATATGTTTGATTCCACTATTACATAAATTATCAATTATTTTTAACGCATTCTCTATTGATATAGATTTACTTTCCTTATCTCTAAAACAAAAAGAACAATTATCATTACATCTACTAGTAATGTTCCAACATACTCTATCTATATTCATTCATTTCCCCCCTAAGACAATATCCACACTATAAACTGTAAAGAGATTAACTCTAAATAATGTAAAATTATATCTGAAACTTAGTCTCTGTATTTCAAATCATCTTCAAAAGAATATAACCCTAATTACTATATCATCAGAAAATGATTCTAAACATTTCCATGTGCAACGACAACATTAAAAGTATTTTTTACAATATTTTATCATATCTACCGCTATTTTTCTATCGAGAAAAGTTCACAAAATCCTATTAAAATATGGTTCTAATAAAAAATAAGCGTACCACTATCTCTAATGATACGCCTATCCCCTTCAATTTCCAAGAACCTGTTGCCTATATTTTATCAGCAGGGTGTACACTACATAGACACGTTGATTGCGGAAACCCTTTATTTTCCGTTTGTGTTCCCACACCCGATATCAACTACCACCGAAACATCAAAGTAGTTTTTGAGGTGCTTATTTCGGATTTTTTCACCCTCCGAAGTGAACATGAAATGCTTCGCAAAGTGCCTAAAATAAAGGACTTCTACGAGTTTTTCTTTTGTATCAACACAATAGTCTCCACATGCACCGTATGCGGAAACTGATCCACCGCCCTCACTCTTTCCACCTCATACCCTTCCCCCCGCAGAACCTTCAAATCCCGCGCAAGCGTCGCCGGATCACAACTCACATACACAACCCTCTTAGCCCCCATCTCCACAATCGTCCTAAGCAGCCCTTCATCGCACCCTTTCCTAGGCGGGTCAACCACCACCACGTCCGCATGACATTTCCTCCCCCCATGCTCCTCCTCAAATCTCCTTCCAAACTCCGGCAGCACCTCCTCTGCCTTCCCCTCAAAAAACTCCACATTCCCAATCCCATTTACCTTCGCATTCACCCGTGCATCCACGACCGCCTCAGGCACGATCTCCACCCCATACACCTGCTTTGCCCTCCTGGCCAAAAACAGGGAAATCGTCCCAATCCCGCAATACAGATCCCAAACCGTCTCCTCCCCCGTTAGCTGCGCGTATTCCAACGCCAGGCCATACAATTTCTCCGTCTGCACCGGATTAACCTGAAAGAAAGACAAAGGCGAAATCTGGTACTTTACATCCCCAATCCAATCCGTAATATACGTCTGCCCCCACAACAGGCTGATCTCCTTCCCCATAATCACGTTCGTTCTCTCCCGGTTGACGCTTAAAGTAACGCTGGTCATCCCTTCAATCCCAGCCAGCCGCTTAGCCAGCACATCCCCATGGGAAATCTCCGCCCCATTTATCACAAGGCAGACCATGATCTCTTTTGTCCGGAAACCATAACGGATCAACACATGCCGGACCAGCCCGCAATGCTCTTCCTCACAGTAAGCGCTGATTCCATACTCCTCCATAAAATCAATCACACAGCGCAGAATCCTCTCATTTACATCCACCCCCAGCACACATCTCGTATTCGGAATAATACTGTGAGTCCTTCCCGCATAAAACCCAGCGACAATCTTCCCGTCTTTATCTGTCCCAATCGGAAACTGTGCCTTATTCCTATAAGCAAACGGCTCCTCCATTCCCACAATCGGCTCCATGATTTCTGAAACAGTCTCCTTTGGCATCCCCCCGATCCGAATCAGATTCTCCCTGACCTTATCCTCCTTAAATTTCAACTGCCTGCCATACTCCATCTCCTGAATCTGGCATCCGCCGCAGCTTCTCGCCATCGGGCAGGCAGGCTTGTCCACACGGTACGCAGAAGGCGTAACAATCTTCACCAGTTTTGCATATGCATAATTCTTCTTGGCTTTCATAATCTTGGCTTCCACCACATCCCCAATGACAGCATCTTTGATAAACAACGCATACCCGTCTATTTTCCCGATGCCTTCCCCATTGCTGCCCATATCCTCAATCATTACCGTGACCATATCATTTTTCCGCATTTTTCCCTCCAACTTGCAATGTATCATACCCGACTTCCATTCCAACCTGCAATGTATCCATACCTGATTTCCACTCCAACTTTCAACACAGCACTCTAGTGTGCTGTCTGCATTATATTCAGTCAAACCTCCTTGTCTATTCGCCCATCTGCCGCGTTGGATTTTCTAGCCGTAGCCACCGCTACGCCCTTGAAAATCCGCCTTGCAGATGAACGAATATCCTGCGGAGTTCCGCCAGATATAATACAGACAGCACACTAGCATCTTCAACATCCATTTTGCCGTCCTCGGCAAAGTCAAAATTACCCTCGGCAGGCAAAGAACCACTCGCAGCTTCTATCTGCTCCTTTTGCCCGCCAAGGGTTATCACTTAAAAACTTCTATATCCCCATAGTCGTCTTCCTCAAATTCGACTCAAATAACCGGTTATACCCCAGCCATTCATTACTGTTCTTATCCTTAAAAATCTCCGTCAGCGTCTGCATTTTTGCATCCGCACAGTCTGCAAAATTAAGTGCAAGCGCCTCCGCAAGGGCCGGTTTCTTCGGCGACCCATACTCCAGCTCCCCGTGATGCGCCACGATACAATGCTTCAGCTCACTTGCCAGCCGCTTAGGGAATCCCGGTATCGACCTTACCGCCTCACTTATCATCTCCACACCAATTACGATATGCCCTAAAAGCTGCCCGTCGTCCGTATAATCGTTCTCCGGAAAGGGAGACAATTCCCTGACCTTGCCGATATCATGGCAGATTGCCGCTGCGCACAGCAAATCCCCGTTCAGTATCGGGTAAGCTCCCGCCATATATTCACAGAATTTCACCACGCTCAAAGTATGCTCCAAGAGTCCTCCCGAAAACCCGTGATGAACGGTCTTCGCCGCCGAATGTGCCTTGAACCGCCGGATGAACGCCTCGTCTTTCACAAAATAAAATTCTATCAGCTGCCTCAGATAAGCATTCCCAATCTTTCCCACATATCCCATCAGTTCCCGGTACATCTGCTCCGTATTCTTATCGCTAGTAGGCAGATAATCCGCCATTACATACTCTTCTTCCTGCGCCTTGCGAATCTGCTTAATATTCAACTGTAGATTATTGTTGTAATTGATTACCTCACCGTACACTTCGATGAAATCCATCTCCTCATAATCTGCAATCCCGCCGGAATTCGGATCCCATACCTTCCCATCCAAGACTCCCGTCTTATCCTGAAGAATCAGATTGTCATATGGTTTCCCGTTCCTCGTCTCCGCCGAACGCTTTCCCTTGCATAAATAAATGTTCCTGATTGTCTCACCCTCACGAAGAGTATTGATATATCTCATTTTTCTGCCTCTTTTCATTCTGTCTTATTGATTGTCTATTTATCGTCTTCTATTTTTCAGCCCGTATGCCGGTATCTTTCATCCCACATGCCCCTACTCCCACCATTTTGCAGGTGCGTCAGGCCCGTACTGTCCTCAACCCAGGTTTTCCGTAAAACTCTCCCTCTACATCTCCTTGCTCCCGACCACCACCTTAAAATCAATATCCACATATCCGTCAGCGCCCTGGCGCTGCCCCTTGAGCACGACCTCACTTCCAGCCTTCTTCCCCATCAGCGTCCCATGGTAAATCCCGTAAGACCCAATCTCCACGCCGTCCATGCTGGTAATCACATCGCCATTCTGGATTCCCGCCGCCATCGCCGGGGAATCAGCATCCACATTCTTCACATACAATCCCTTGGGGATTCCCTGCTCCTCAATCTCCTGCGTAACATCCACCCCCCAGATTCCGATATACGGGACGCCCTGCCCGTTGGAAAGGAATTCTATCACATCCTTCACATCCGTAATCCCGTAACCGATAATCAGCTCCGTGCTGTCTTCCTCCGCTGCGCTCTGGTCAATCAGGGCAATAATCTCCCCTTTCAGATTCACGATAAAGCCGCTTCCGTTCTTGGAGCCGGCAATATCCGTGTTAATCAGCCGGTACTGCCCGTCAGCCGAATCCCGGACATTCTTTCCTGATGCAATGGAACCGAAGCCCATTGCCCCCGCGTACCCAAACGGTTTGCCAAGCACAATCGCAATATCCCCCTTGGACACGGCGTTAGAACTGCCAAGAACCGCCATATCAATCTGCGCCCATGTAGAATCCTGAATATCGGAACGATTTACGGCATAGATTCCGAACCCCAGATTCCCGTCGCTCTTTTTCAGCGCCGCCGGATACGCCTGGCCATTGTTAAATACAACCTTTAATTCCTTCGCATCCTTTGCCACCGAAGATTTACCCAGAATCAAAAGCTCCCGCCCGTTATCCGCCACAATCAGGCCGGACACGCTGTTCTTATAGTCCTTCGATTCCTCCGTCCAGTCCTTCTCCTGCGACACGCCCGCAATCTCCACCACAGACCGGTTCGCCTTAACGCCGATGGCCGTCAGGGATTGCTGCATCTGCCGGTAACTGTCCGCGTCCAGCGGCTGCTGTACTACCGCCTCCTCCGGCTGCGGCGGCTCTTCCTCCTCTTTCTCCTCCGGTTCTTCCTCCGCCGGAATCGTGACCTCCTTTGGATCATCCTGAAAAATGCTGTCCATCGCCGGCTTTAGCGCGCTGAAACTAAAGCAGGCAAATACGCCGAATATCAGGCCCCGGCCTGCCATCCGGAAAAATCCTTTCCTCTCGCCTCTGCGGTCTCTCTTGATCGTCTCCTGCAAAAAAGAATACTCTTTAAGCCCCTCCTCAGATTCATCCTTTATCGTTTCCTGTGGATGTAATGCTTCCCTTGGATCTTTCTGCTCTTCCATAGACCCGCCCTTCTCCTTTTCCATTCCTTATGGTCCGTCCGGGCATCCGGCGCGGTCCACTCGTCAGGACAACACACATAATACTCTAAAATACACCCTAGTAGATATAGTATACTCCAAGAAAGACGATTGTTCAATATTTATCCTTCCCTTTATGGCGCAAATAGGTTAGAATAGTGCTAGGTGATGAATATGAATAAAAAAACATTGAACAAATTGGAATACCATAAAGTAATCGAACTGCTCACAGAGCAGGCTTCTTCTTTCAGCGGTAAAGAACGGTGCAGGAAACTGCGCCCCATGACTTCTCTGCCGGACATTAACACGGCGCAGCAGCAGACCGCGGCTGCATTTACCCGTATTGTCAAGAAAGGGCGTCTTTCCCTTAGCGGATGCAATCCGGTCAATGACTCCCTGAAACGCCTCGAGGTGGGCGCAGCCCTTGGAAGCGGGGAACTTCTGCGCATCTGCAAGCTCTTAGAAGCCGCCGGGCGCGCCAAAGCCTACGGAAGGCACGACAATAGCGACGACGAGGAGGACTGCCTGGATTCATTTTTCCAACAGTTAGAGCCTTTAAGCATACTATCTGCGGAAATCCGCCGGTGCATCTTAGAAGAGGATGAAATAAGCGACGACGCAAGCCCAACATTGAAGCATATCCGCCGTTCTATCAGCCAAATGAATGATAAAGTCCATGGGACTCTGTCCGGCATGGTGAACGGCTCTCTGCGCACTTATTTGCAAGACCCCATCATAACCATGCGGGGCGACCGCTACTGTATCCCGGTGAAGGCAGAATACCGAAGCCAGGTGTCCGGCCTGATTCATGACCAGTCCTCTACCGGTTCCACACTGTTCATTGAACCGATGGCAGTGGTAAAACTGAATAATGACTTAAAAGAACTTTATGGGAAGGAACAGGAAGAGATTCAGGTCATCCTTGCCCGCCTTAGCGAAGAGACCGCACAGTATATCGAAGAAATCCATACGGATTACACCGTCCTTGGCGAACTGGACTTTATTTTTGCCAGAGGAAGCCTTGCTCTTAATATGAACGCCTCTATGCCGGTCTTTAACACGGAAGGGCGTATCCGTATCCGGGAAGGAAGGCATCCGCTGTTAGATAAACGTCAGGTAGTCCCAATCACGGTCACTCTTGGGGATGAATTCGATCTTTTAATCGTGACCGGGCCCAACACAGGCGGAAAGACAGTCTCCCTAAAGACCGTGGGGTTATTTACCCTCATGGGGCAGGCGGGGCTTCACATCCCGGCGCTTGACCGTTCCGAACTTGCCGTGTTCGAGCAGGTCTATGCGGACATCGGGGATGAACAGAGCATTGAGCAGAGCCTCAGTACCTTTTCTTCCCACATGACGAATATCGTTTCCTTCCTTTCGCAGGTGAATGAGCGTTCCCTCGTCCTCTTCGACGAGCTTGGGGCCGGAACCGACCCCACGGAGGGCGCGGCCCTTGCTACGGCAATCTTGAGCTATCTGCATCAGCGGGGCATCCGTACCATGGCGACCACCCACTACAGCGAGCTGAAGGTATACGCATTGTCCACACCCGGCGTTGAGAATGCCTGCTGTGAGTTCGACTTAGAGACACTTCGTCCCACTTACCGCCTGCTCCTTGGGATTCCCGGGAAGAGCAACGCATTTGCCATTGCGGGGAAACTGGGGCTTCCGGACTATATTATCGCAGAGGCGAAGACTCATCTGACCGAGCAGGACGAATCTTTTGAAGATCTGCTCACCGACCTTGAGACCAGCAAGCGGACAATCCAGAAAGAACAAGACGAGATTGCCGCCTACAAGCGGGAACTAGAACGGCTCAAGACAGAGGTCAGCAAAAAGCAGGAAAAATTAGAGGCTCAGAAAGAGCGGATTCTGCGTGAAGCCAACGAGAAGGCCCACGCTATCTTAGCGGACGCCAAGGAGACAGCAGACGAGACACTGCGCAATTTCCGCAAGTTCGGCAAGGAGAACATTTCCGCGGCAGAGATGGAAAAGGAACGGGAGCGGCTGCGCAAAAAGATGGCGTCCGTCGGCTCCAAACTGGCCATTGAAACACAGAAGCCAAAGAAACAGCACAAGCCTTCGGACTTTAAATTAGGAGAATCCGTCAAGGTATTGAGCATGAACCTGAACGGGTCTGTCATTGCCTTGCCTGATTCCAAGGGGAACGTCACCGTCCAGATGGGAATCCTGCGCTCCCAGGTCCACATTTCCGATTTGGAGATTATTGAGGAGACACCTTCCTACTCTGCAAAACAGATGCACAAGACCTCCAAGGGCAAGATGAAGATGGGCAAGTCCTTCTCAGTCAGCTCGGAGATTAACCTGCTGGGCAAGACGGTAGACGAGGCGATTGCGGAACTGGATAAATATCTGGACGACGCCGCCCTTGCCCACCTGTCCAATGTACGCGTCGTCCACGGCAAAGGAACCGGCGCGCTGCGCTCAGGCATCCATACCTACCTGAAACGCCAGAAGCACGTGAAGTCCTTCCGGCTGGGTGCATTCGGAGAAGGAGACGCAGGAGTGACAATCGTAGAACTGAAATAGCTAGGAGATATCATAAATGGTAAATAAACAGAAAATTTTAATCGTTGACGATGACGAGAACATCGCCGAACTAATTTCCCTGTATCTGACCAAAGAATGTTTTGACACAATGATGGTACACGACGGGGAAAAGGCTCTGATTGCCCACGATACTTACCAGCCCAACCTGATACTGTTAGACCTGATGCTTCCCGGCATCGACGGCTATCAGGTATGCCGGGAGCTTAGGACTCGGTCAAATGTGCCGATCATTATGCTGTCGGCAAAAGGCGAAGTCTTCGATAAGGTGTTAGGGCTTGAGCTGGGCGCCGACGACTACATCATGAAGCCTTTTGATTCCAAGGAAATGGTCGCCCGGGTGAAGGCTGTCCTGCGCCGCTACCAGACAGCGCCTAAGCAGGAGGAAGACCCGGAGAATAAGGGAAAATGCGTGGACTATCCGGGCATTTCCATTAACCTTACGAATTATTCCGTACTGGTGGACAACGTTCAGGTAGATATGCCCCCTAAGGAACTGGAGCTTTTGTATTTCCTCGCCGCCTCCCCCAATCAGGTATTTACAAGGGAGCAGCTTTTGGATCAAATCTGGGGGTATGAATATATCGGAGACACCCGCACGGTGGACGTCCATATCAAGCGGCTCCGGGAGAAAATCAAAGACCATAGCTCCTGGGGGCTTAGCACAGTCTGGGGAATTGGCTACAAGTTTGAAGTGAAGTAGAACAAACGATACCATAAGGAGCGGCGGATTACATGCGCAGTACATTATACCTAAAATTTGTTATCATATACGTCATCTTCGGATTCCTCAACATCTTTATCGTGGCTACCCTGACGTTTAGCCTGACGGAAAGCCCGTTGGAATCCGAGATGGCAACCTCCCTGTACCGGGAGGCGAATCTCGTTGCCAGCCGGTATCTCCCCTCCTATTTTTCGGAAGAGATTGACGCCTCGGAGGTACACTTGCAGCTATCCGGCATTGAGATTCAGCTAGAAGCCGCCGTGTGGTTCGTGGACAAGGACGGCGGCGTCATATCCTCTGCCGTGTCTAATGATTACCCTTCTGCCCCCCGTCAGATTGAAGGCTTTGACCCCATGGAAAGCGGGGGGAGCCAGTACCAGACAGGCGGCTATCACGGATATTTTGAGGAGGATGTCATTACGGTCATTGCGCCTGTGGTCTTCGGGTATTCTCCCAAAGGATATCTGCTGATTCACAAGTATATTTCCGATTCCCGTAATTCCCAGAAAATCCTTCTCCGGGCGGCAGTCATCACGGTATTTGTTATCTATCTCCTTTCCTTCATGGTACTTCTTGCCTTCCAGTATTTCGTGTACCTGCCGCTGCGCAAGATTACGGAGGCTGCGACACAGTATGCTTCCGGCAATCTGGACTACGAGATTCCTGTGAACACGGAGGATGAGATGGGGTATCTGTCCGCCTCCCTGAATTATATGTCCTCCCAGCTTAGGGATATGGAGGATTACCAGAAAAAATTTGTGGCAAATGTCTCCCATGATTTCCGTTCCCCCCTGACTTCCATCAAGGGGTACGTAGAGGCGATGGCAGACGGAACCATACCGCCGGAACTTCATGAAAAGTACCTGAAGATTATCCTCTTTGAGACAGAGCGGCTTACGGATCTTACTCAGGATCTCCTGACCCTGAATGAATTTGACACGAAAAACATGCTGTTGAATAAAGAAGTGTTTGATATCCATGAAATGATCAAGAATGTGGCGGCTTCTTTCGAGGGGACTTGCACGCAGAAAAAGATTTCCATCGAAGTCATTTTTCCGCCGAAAAAGCTGACCGTCAACGGAGATAAACGTAAGATTCAGCAAGTCCTGTACAATCTTCTGGACAATGCCATCAAATTCAGCGATTCGGATTCGGTCGTCACCATTGAGACGACGGAGCGGGGAGAGAAAATATATACCTCCGTCAAGGATGACGGTATCGGGATACCAAGGACCTCCCTCAATAAGATATGGGAGCGTTTCTATAAGTCCGACCTCTCCCGCGGGAAGGATAAGAAAGGAACCGGGCTGGGGCTTGCCATCGTCAAGGAGGCAATCCAGGCACACGGTGAGAACATCAGCGTGGTCAGTACAGAGGGAGTCGGGACGGAGTTCATCTTCTCCCTCCCCAAAGGGTAATGGGGCGGCAATACGGGGCTGCCCCCCCCCCCGTATCACCGGTGTACTGACATTTGGGACTCTATTTCACAATTACGGTGGGGAATCCGGCCTGTTTCAGGCGCTGTTCCATATCCACCGCATCATCCATATCGTCAAAATTTCCCACCTGGACCCGGAGGTAAGGACCCGAATCGTCGATATATGCCGGGAACCCTTCCTCCAATAATTCGTTCAGCAGCCGTTCCGCATATCTCCGGTTGCGGAATGCGCCTACCTGGACGCGGTAATCCTCATCCTTGACGATTCCCTGTGAATCCAGTGTGTCTAACACGCCCGCCGCGATTGCCTGGGCGATATCCTGGAAATTTTCATCGAACAACTGGTTATCCACTTCTGAATTGATGAATCCGGCTTCCACCAACAGCGCCGGCATGTTCGTCCTTCTAAGTACTACCAGATTGGGACGCTCTTTCACGCCAAGATTCACGAATCCCACAGCCTCTAACTGGTCGTTAATGTCCTGCGCCATCTGGTATTTCAGGCCTGACAGGTCGTAAATCAATGTCTCGACCCCTGACACTTCATTGTCTGTGGGAAATGAGTTCCTGTGGATTGACAGGAACAAGTCTGCCCCCGACTGGTTCGCTTCCATAGCTTTTTGTAAGGGTGTCTCGAATACGTCCGTCGTTCTCGTATACTCTACGTCAATTCCATGGTTCTGGAGGATTTCTCCCACGGCAAGGGCCAGGCGCAGGGCGTCGTCCTTCTCCTGACGGCCATTATACACGGCTCCAGGGTCACTCCCCCCGTGGCCTGCGTCCAAAATAATTGAATAAGCCATACTCTTACTCCTATATTTTTTTGTACTATAGTATGCAAAAAGACAGGATGTTGTGTATCCTGCCTTTTGAAATGTACTTATTCTTTCTCTGACTCCACGATTGCGACCGTGGTATCTCCCTTCTGCGCCTGCTCAAGGACAGCCGTCGCAAGCCTGACAAAATTCCCTCCCGAGGTGCTTGCACCGCTCACCGCATCGATATCGCCAGCTCCTTGGTTTTCAAGAAGCTGCGCCGCATATTCCCTTGTGTACTTATTCGGATAGGTTCCCTGTACCCTATTCATATTCTTCATATAAGCGATATCCCAGGATTTGATAAAACCGCTTGCATTCTCCGCATTGTACTCCACGGACACAATCTTATCCTCCATCACGCAGATGGTCACATACTCCTTCCATCCATGGCTGTAATCCGACATCTGCGCAGTATAATATCCGTCCTTCAGCCTCTCCTCTTTCTTGCAGGAAACCACGAAAAGCCCGGTACACATACACAATAACAGAATCCATATCCTCTTCTTCCACATGACGCTACTCCTCCCTCAATCTGAAACTGCCGGCAATCTCTTTAAGCTTCTGTGCCTGCCGGTTCAACTTCTGGCTCGCCGTGGTGCTTTCATAACTTGCATTCAGGTTATGCTGCGCCACATCCCTGATCTGGGTAATCTGCCCTGTCATGTTGCCAAGAGAATGCTTCTGGACAGTCACATTTTCCGCAAGCTGTTCCGTAATCTTTGAAATCTGGTCTGCAATCTCTCCGATATCGCGGAATGATTCCGCTACCTTCTTGGCGTATTCAGTTCCCCGCTCCACTGCCTGAATAGAACTGTCAATCATGCTGGTGGTACGCTTAGAGGATTCCGCGCTCTGTGCGGCAAGATTTCCCACCTCTTCCGCTACAATCGCAAATCCTCTGCCAGCCTCCCCTGCCCTTGCAGCCTCCACGGACGCATTCAACGCCAGGATGTTGGTCTGGAAGGAAATATCTTCCAGGAATTTATTGATCTTCGTAATCTCCACAGAGTTCCGGTTGATATCCTCCATTGCCCTTAGCAGGTTCTTCATATTGCCGTCGCCCGTCTCCATGTGTTCCTGAGTCGTCTTCATCAGGTCTTCCACCGTCTTCGTATTCTCATCCACGTGGAGAATATTCTGCTCAATAGCCGTCGTCTCCTGAGACAGTACATTCAAGGATTCCGACTGCTCCGTGGAACCATGGTGTACCTGCTGCGCACTCTCTGACACGGCGCTTGCAGTTAAAAGCACCTCCTCGGAAGAAATCTTGATAGACTTCAGCATCCGGTTCAGTGCATCGATGATTTTGTTAAGGGATTCTTTCATCACGATAAAATCTCCTTCAAAATCCCCTCTTACGTCCACCTGGAAATTACCGCCGGACATATTTTCCAGAATGTGGGACAATTCCGATATGTACCCATTAATACTCTCTACTGTATTGCTCAAAGCATGGGACAACAGCTCCGTCTCATCGTCAGTCTTGATGACCTCCGTCGGAGTCTTCAGATCTCCCTGTGCAAGAAGCCCGATTCTTTCTGTCACCCCACGAAGCGACCTCTGGATCTTGGATGAGAATCTGAGGGTAACGATTCCCGCAAGCAAAAGAAGCAGACAGGTAAGCCCAATACTCGCTAAAATCCCAGTATTGGCAGGTCCCATGAAATCCCTCTGCGGTACGATTAAAGCCAGATGCCATCTGGTCCCGTTGATCGGCGCATAGCTTACGAATGCCGCATCTAAGGATTTTCCTATGCTGGTCACGCCAGTCTCTTTCTCCGTTAAATAATCTTTGATGCCGGAAAACTGTGTTACATCCTCAATCCCTTTCTGGTTTCCTACAAGCTCCGTATTCCGGCATCCCATAATCTCGCCTTCCCAGTTCACGATATACGCCTCGCCGTTGGCGCTGAGGTTGATATTGCTCAGTACATCGTTCAATACGTCATATTTATAACTTCCCACCAAATAATAGTGAAGCTCTTCCCCAGACATCACAGGGATTCCCATAGCAAGCTCTAATTCTCCCCCCGCAGAATCTACATCATCCACAGCCAGATTCTGTGTCTCCTGAAGCAGAGAATACATTTCCCTGTCAGCAATCGACGACGGGCAGGCGTTATCCCCCAGATAGAGGGAGCCGTCCTCCTTGTAAAGCCCAAGCCAGAGGAACTCTATCCCCGACTGCGCTTCTTTCAAGGCTTCCTCCTTCTCCTTTCTGGAACTGTCGGGATTCTGGATGGCAACCCGGTCGCTGATCATAAAAATCCGGTCTGCCAGCATATGCATGTTAGACTCGATGCTCTGGGAAGCCATCTTGGTCGTAGACGGAAGCACATCTGTCATAATCTCTCTCGTAAGAACCTTCATAGACAGCGCCATAACGATCACAAGAATCACAGCCAGGACAACGACAATAGCAGTAGTATTTACTACTATTTTTTTGTTAATACTCTTCTTCACGTTTCCTTCCTCCATCAATATCTACTTTTTACGGCGTACTCCAATCCTGTGCGCCGTTTCCTTACAGCAATCGCCTCTTCGTGAGTAAAGACTCAGGCAACAGAAATAGCGTGGCCCCCGTCACGCTATCCTTAGACCTCCTATGGTAAAATTCCATTACTTCAGCAACACGAATACAATCAACGCCGCCACAATTACAATCGCAATAGCAAGAATGATAATCGGGAGTTTGGATATCTTCTCATCGTCATCATAGAAATCATCGTCGTCATCATAATCGTCATCGTCGTCATCATAATCGTCGTCAATCTCTTCTTTACGTTTCGGCTTAGGAGCAGGCTTCTTCTTGCCTTTCCCGTCGCCTACGGCAAGCATCTCGTCATATGCCTTGCGCATCTCGGCTTCCCGTTTCTTACGGACATTCTTAGGAGGAATATTGGAGTAAGTCTGCTCTTCCTGCTCCTCCTCTTCATCTCTGCTCTTCTCTATCTTCTTCTGGGGAACCTTGAACTTCTTCTTACAGTTATAACATAAGAGATAATTCGGATCTTTTTTCCCCGGCTTCAATTCCTGACCGCATATTGGACATTTCATCAGAATGTATTCCTCCTCTTTTATATAGTATAATTACAGCTCTTCCGTCAACTGGTGCAGAATTTCTCACGTATACGGTCATTATACTACATCCGGCATAAAATATCAAAACTTTTACCGTATATTTCTTTAAAATGTTATACAAAATACTTTTCTGCAATCTTCCGCAGTTTCTCAGGTTCCTGGGCGAACCATGAATCAAACGTAGTATGCTCCCCTTGGACTGCCTGTCCAAGTTCCGTAAAAAATGCAGGAAGGTCTTTTTGCAGCATCACTCCCCACTGCTCGCCAAACCGTTCTTCCCCCTCCCGGTCAGAACCGTTGACATGAAAGGTAAACGCCGGTTCCACCACATTATTTACCCGCTTTACCCCTCCGTGGAAGCCAAGCGTGCCAATCTGGTGCGTCCCGCAGGAAGACGTACATCCGGAAATATGGATTCTCGGCAGGACGCCGTCTGCAAAATCTTGTTTCCTTACTTCCTCAATGATCTGCGCCAACGCACCTTGGGAATCCCGTAAACCCACCTGGCAAATCGAAGCGCCGATGCATGCCACGGATGTCTCGAAAAGATTCTTCGCCCCGTCGGCGGTAACTTGAAGCGCCTTCTCCACCTCTCTGCCATTGAGGTTAATAAAATAAATCGTCTCGTCCGGAGCCAGACGAAGCTCCACCTCTTCCATATCCTGAATCGTTTCGTAAATCTCTGCAAATTTTGACGCCTGGGGCACTCCGCCGATTGGGTGGTACGCCAGGGCATAAAGCCCTTCCTGCTTCTGTGGAATCACCCGGGAATATCTGCCTCCCTGAACAGGCCTATAAGCCCCATCCCTGCCAACGAATTCGCTGCCATCCTTTGTGACCGGGCATGGGGATACGCGGATTGTCATATCCTCTCCTGCCTTCACCTGCTCAAGCTTCTCAAGATATGCCCGCCGATACCCCTCGACGCCAAGGGTTTCCTGCATATATCTGGTCCTTGCCTTTGCGCGGCTCTCATAATTCCCATAGGCGACGAATGTCTCGACCATTGCTTTTACATAGTACAGCACCTCTGACGGCGAAATCTGTCCGGCAACTTTTACGCCCATACGGGGATTGTTCCCGAGGCCGCCTGCACTGTACACGTCAAAAGTTCCGTCCGGCTTCGCCACGAATCCTAAATCCCGGAAGGTGGCGTGGGGTTCATTTGCAGGAGAATTCGAGAAACATACCTTGAGCTTCCTCGGCATTTTCACAGTCTTAATGATTCCCAGCAAATAGTCCGACACTGCCAGCGCATAAGGCATCACGTCGAAATACTCCCCCTGTTCCACGCCGGATAACGGGGACACCATCACATTCCTCGGGAAGTCTCCGCCGCCGCCCCTCGTGATAATACCCACATCGAAGGCTTTCTCCATAATCTCACAGACCGTCTCCATGCTGAGATTGTGGAACTGTACGGTCTGACAGGTCGTCACATGTACCTTCTCGATTCCATACTCCTGAATGGAATCCACGATAAATTTTAATTTTTCTTTGTCAATCCGTCCGCCCGGCAGACGGAGCCTTAACATGCTCGCCGTACCGCCCTTCTGTGCATAACTTCCGAAACCTCCGGAAAATCCTTTATATTCCTTCACACTGACTTCGTTTGCATAAAACTTCTCCGTCATCTCACGAAATTGCGCGATATCATCCCTGAACTCTTTTAACAACTGCTCCATACTCTCGTCTCCTATCCTTCGGCTTCCCTTTTACAGCGCTTTAATTCCGCAGGCTCAGCGCCCCTTCCACCAGTATCTTTGCATCATCCAAAATATAGTCGAATGCTCCCGCCTGATAGAGGTTTATCACAATCAGCCCCACGGGCACGGCGAAAATCATTGCGAACACACCGCCCGCTTTGTATCCTGCATACAGTAGTACCAGTGTAACCAAGGGCTTTAGCCCCATACTGTCCCCCACCAGCTTAGGCTGGATTAACTGGCGCACCAACTGGGTAACGCCGTATAAAATGAGAAGCCCTGCCACCATCTTATAATTTCCCATCATGAATTTATAGACCGCCCACGGAATCAACGCCGTCCCCGTCCCAAAGAAGGGAAGGAAATCCAGAAAGGCAATCAAGAACGCAAGCAGGAAGGAAAAGTGAATCCTGAGTACCAAAAATCCCACCAGCAATAATACATAGACGACCACCATAATCTTGAGCTGTGCCTTAAAATATCCTCCCACGGCATATTTCAGGTTATCCACTACCATCGTCATCCGGCTCACCAAAGCGTTAGGTGCAATCCGTTTCGCCCACACAATCACGTCCTCCCGCTCTGCGATGAAGAAATAGGCCGAGATGAAAGTCACGATGGTTGCAATCAGGGCGGAAGGAATTCCCTTGGCAAACCTTCCCGCCGCCGAAACGGTGGGTTCGCTGAGCTTGCCGATAATGTCCCCCATGGTTTGCTCCAGATTGTCCATCATGGTATGCCAGCCCTCCTGGACGCCTGCGGGAAGCAGCCGGAAGACGCCGTTTAGGCTCTCCCCAATGGTATCCATACCGGATTCCAAATCCTGATACATTTCCGGCATGTTCTGGATTAGGCTTACCACCTCCCGGGCAATCGTACTGGCAAGCAGATAGATGAGCAGGCCGACCATCCCTAAAACACCGATAATGATCAGCGCAGAACCCCATTTCTTAATCAGCTTCACCCGCTTTTCCAGCCAATTCACCACAGGGCTTGCAATCGCCGCAATGACCCAGCCAACCACGAAGGGCATAAAGAACCCCAGCAGCTTATATCCCAGATAAAGGCACAAGACCGTCCCTATCAGGCTGAAAGCAAGGCTTACGGCTACCTTCCAGTAGGGACGTTCATCCTGCATCTGTTCTTTTAAATTCATCTCCACGTATTATTCACCTCTTTTTAGGGAAATATCCCTCTATCCCAGATATTCCTTCTCTGCCAGCTCCCAGATTTCATCCCTTCCCTGTTTCGTCACCGAGGAAAACGGAATCACCGCCGTTCCCGAGGGCAGGCTCAATCCCTGCCGGATTGCCTTGACCTGCTTATCCTGCTGACTCCGCTTAATCTTGTCAAGCTTCGTCGCAATAATAATCGGCGGATATCCCTGGTCCACAATCCAGTCATACATCATCTTGTCATTTGCAGACGGCTCATGGCGGATATCAATCAACAGAAACACGGCGCGCAGCTGTTTCGAGCCATGAAGATAACGCTCCACCATCTGCCCCCATTTCTGTTTCTCCTGCTCGGACACCTTGGCATACCCATACCCCGGCAAGTCAACCAGATAGAGCGCTCGGTTAATATTGTAAAAATTAATGGTCTGGGTCTTCCCCGGTTTCCCAGAAATACGGGCATAGGATTTCCGGTTCATCAGCGTATTAATCAGTGATGATTTCCCTACGTTGGATTTGCCCGCAAATGCAATCTCCGGCATCTGATTCTCCGGTATCTTGCTGGTGATCCCGCATACTGTTTCTAAATCAACATTTTTAATAATCATGTTCTACCTCTTTTTACTTCCTGGGCTTCGACGCCTTGCTCCGTCCGCCCAGCGCAAGTTTCAGAACCTCGTCCATACGGGAAACCGGTACGATTTTCAGGCCTCTGGTAATCTCATGGGACAGCTCTTCCACATCGGATACATTTTCCTTAGGGATAATGACCATCTTAATGCCCGCATTCTTCGCCGCCAATAGTTTCTCCTTCAAGCCTCCAATTGGAAGCACCCGGCCGCGCAGCGTAATCTCACCGGTCATGGCTATGTCCGCACGCGCCTTCCTTCCTGTAATCGCCGACATCATCGCAGTCGCCATGGTAATTCCGGCCGACGGCCCGTCTTTGGGGACCGCCCCTTCCGGTATATGGATGTGTATGTCATGCTCTTTAAAGAAATTCTCGTCAATCTTGTGCTCCTTGCTGACGGAACGGATATAACTGATCCCGGTCCTTGCGGATTCCTTCATCACGTCTCCCATCTGCCCAGTAAGCAATACTTCTCCCTCTCCCGGCATGATATTCACCTCAATCTGAAGGGTATCTCCGCCCACGCTGGTCCATGCCAATCCCCGGACAATCCCGACTTCATCCGATTCATTCGCCATCTGGTAAATATATAATTCCTTCCCAAGATAATGGGATAAGTTGCGCTCCGTCACACGGACAGATTCCTTCTTCATCTCCAGGATTTCCCTTGCTGCTTTCCGGCAAATGTCCCCGATTTTCCGCTCCAACTGGCGCACACCTGCCTCTTTCGTATAGTTGCGTGCCATCTTCCACAGCGCCTTCTTGCTGATACTAAGCTGTTCGGAATCCAGCCCATGCTTCTCAAGCTGCTTGGGAAGCAAGTGCTCTGTCGCGATATGCATCTTCTCGTTCTCAGTATAGCTGCTGACCTCAATCACTTCCATACGGTCCAGAAGGGGCCTTGGGATTGGCTGCAAGGTATTCGCCGTGGTAACGAACAGTACCTCCGACAAATCCACCGGGACCTCCAGATAGTGGTCGCGGAACTTCCGGTTCTGCTCACTGTCCAGCACTTCCAGAAGCGCCGAGAAGGTATCCCCCTTGTAATCGTTGCTGACCTTGTCAATCTCGTCCAGAAGCATCAGCGGGTTCTTCACCTCCGCCTGCCTCAAACCGTTGGCAATCCTGCCAGGCATCGCGCCTACATAGGTCTTCCGGTGTCCCCGGATTTCCGCCTCGTCCCGTACTCCCCCTAAGGAAATGCGCACATAAGGCTTGTTAAGCGCCCTTGCCAGAGACTTCGCGATAGACGTCTTACCGGTTCCCGGAGGGCCTGCCAGACAGAGGATGGGAGTATTCCCCTTCTTCGTCAAAGTCCGGACAGCAAGGAACTCCAATACCCGCTCCTTGACCTTCTCAAGCCCGTAGTGGTCTTCCTCCAATATCTGCTTTGCAGACTCGATATCCTCGGATTCCTCGCAGGTCTTGTCCCAAGGCATCTCAAGCATCGTCTCGATATAAGTACGGATTACACCGTTTTCCGCCTGACTGCCCAAGGTATTCTGGAACCTGCGGATTTCCTTTTTCAGTTTTTTCTTCACCTCTTCCGGCGCCTCAAGGGCGTCCGTCTTCTGCTGGAACTCCTCTGCATCGGAAAGGGTGCTGTCGTCCCCTAACTCCTCCCGAATCAGCTTCGCCTCTTCCCGGAGGATATATTCCCGCTGATTTTTATCCACCCGCTTCTTCACCTTCGCCTGAATCTCATCCTTGACGTTCATAATCTGGATTTCATTCATCAACTTGAAGGAAAGCAGCTCGTAACGCTTCACCAGATCAGCCTCTTCGAGAATCTGCTGGGCGTCCGTATGGGCAAACGGCACATTCGCCGCCACCACGTCAACCAGTTTCTTCAGCTTGCCGATATTCTCTGCCTGTGTTCCCAGCTCTTTCGAGAGCTTAGGGTTCTTGGACAGATATTCCTTGAAAATATCCTTCAGTCCCCTGAGCATCGCCTCCGTATTCAGCGGCGGTTCCATCCCCCTCTCCAGCTCTCCATCTATGCCCGGCTGGTACGCCAGAACCCCGGAGACGTCCGTATCCGGAACCTCAGTGATATTTGCCCTAAGATAAGGCTCCTCGAATTCAATGGTATTGATATACGCCCGCTGTTCTCCTGTAATCAGGACACGGCTCACTTTCCTGGGCAGCTTGATAATCTGCCTCACCGTCGCTACGCATCCCGTACGGTATACATCTTCAAGCCCCGGTTCCTCCACATCGCCGTCCTTCTGGGCTGTCAGGAAAATCTTCTGATTTCCCTCAACGGCTTCCTCGATTGCCTTGAGGGATTTGGAACGGCTGACGTCAAAATGGCGGACCATCTCCGGTAAAATCGTAATCCCTCTTAAAGTCACCATTGGCAGACTCATCGTCTCTCTGTTCATAAACAATTCTCCTCTAAGAATTAAGCTAATAAATATCCATGTATGAAGAAAAGAATCCCGCTTGCGAGATTCTCCGCTTACGGCGGGTACAGACATATGCACCCGCCTCTTATTCTTTCCTGCCTCTACGTTTCTTCGTACTAAGCGCTCTCCGACCGGACTGCAATCCGCTCGTACTCAGGCTCTCCGATTCCCTTTACGGCATCCGCCGTAATCCGGCACGCCTTTAACGAAGCGTCCGAAGGAGCCTTGTACATGATATCCATCATGATATTCTCCATAATCGCCCGCAATCCTCTGGCTCCCGTCTTTCTCTTTAAGGAAGTCCGAGCAATCGCTTTCAGCGCCTCTTCGTCAAAGGTCAGCTCCACTCCGTCAAGCTCTAACATCTTCTGGTACTGCTTTACAATGGCGTTCTTAGGCTCTGTCAGAATCCGGATTAACGCCTCCTCGTCCAGCGTCTCCAACGCCACCGTGACCGGGACGCGCCCTACCAGCTCCGGAATCAGCCCGAACTTCACAAGATCCTGAGGAAGCGCCTGACTAAGCAGCCGGTCAACGTCGTTCTCATGCTTGTCGCCGATCTCCACATTGAATCCGATGGACTTCCGGTCAATCCGCTTCTCAATAATCTTATCTATCCCTTCAAATGCACCGCCGCAGATAAACAGAATGTTCGTCGTATCAATCTGTATCAGCTCCTGATGGGGATGCTTCCTTCCCCCCTGAGGCGGTACGTTGGCAATCGTACCCTCCACAATCTTCAGGAGCGCCTGCTGTACGCCTTCACCGGAAACATCCCTCGTAATCGAAGGATTCTCCGACTTCCTGGTAATCTTGTCTATCTCGTCAATATAGATAATGCCATACTCCGCCCGGTCAATATCCCCGTCGGCAGCCTGAATAATCTTGAGCAGGATGTTCTCCACATCCTCCCCCACATATCCGGCTTCCGTAAGCGCCGTCGCATCGGCAATCGCAAAGGGAACGCCTAAAATTCTGGCAAGGGTCTGGGCAAGCAGGGTCTTCCCGCATCCCGTAGGACCGAGCATCAGGATATTGCTCTTGCCAAGCTCCACGCCTAAGTCCCTTCCCGCCATAATCCTCTTATAGTGGTTGTACACCGCCACCGACAGGACCTTCTTTGCCTCATCCTGGCCGATAACATACTCATCCAGGAACTCCTTGATTTCTTCCGGCTTCAGCAGATTGATGTCCGAAAACGGATTCCACTGCCGCTCGTCGCCGAACTCAAACTCTTCCTCCAGAATCTCGGTACACACGTCGATACACTCGTCGCAAATATACGCCCCGTTCGGGCCTGCAATCAGCTTGCGCACCTGATTCTGTGTCTTATTGCAGAACGAACACCTGACCTGATCGTCGTTCCTTCCTACCATTCTCTCACCTCGTCTAAGGGACATCTTTTAGAAGACAGCTTAACGGCTCTTGATGACTTCGTCAATCAGCCCGTACTCCTTCGCTTCCTCTGCCGACATGAAATTATCCCTGTCCGTATCTTCACTGATGATTTCAATCGGTTGTCCCGTATTCTCTGATAATATTCGGTTCAATCTCTCGCGGGTGCGTAAGATATGCTTCGCGGCAATCTCAATCTCCGTTGCCTGTCCCCGCGCTCCTCCTGACGGTTGATGGATCATGATTTCAGCATTGGGCAGAGCCAGCCTCTTTCCCTTCGTCCCGCCTGCCAGCAGGAAGGAACCCATACTTGCCGCCATACCGATACAGATCGTCTCAATATCACACTTGATATACTGCATCGTGTCATAAATCGCAAGGCCTGCCGTCACAGACCCTCCCGGGCTGTTGATATACAAGTGGATATCCTTCTCCGGATCTTCCGCCTCTAAGAATAAAAGCTGTGCAACGACAACACTTGCCGATACGTCGGACACTTCCTCCCCGAGAAAAATAATCCGGTCTTTCAATAATCTTGAATAAATGTCGTAGGAGCGTTCCCCACGGCTTGTCTGTTCAATGACATAAGGTACTAAACTCATGTATCTGCCTCCCTATCTGCGACAGCGATTATTTTTCCACGGCGTTCTCAACAAGGAATGTAATCGCTTCCTGAACTGCGATATCTTCCTTCATGCGCGCTTTCTCTTTGTCGCCCATCGTCTCTTTCATCTTATCTGCGTCCATCCGGTACATCTCTGCCATCTTCTGAATCTCTTCGTCTAATCTTTCCTCGCTGACTTCGATATTCTCAGCCTTCACGATTGCCTCCAGCACCAGACGGGTCTCAATGCTCTTTTCAGCCTGCGGCCTCATATCTTCTAACAGCTTCTCGGCAGATAACCCTGTGAACTGGAAATACTGCTCCATCGTAAGTCCCTGGCCCTTGATTCTCCGTGAGAAATCTTCTGCCATCTGTGACACCTGTGTCTCAATCATCGCCTCAGGAAGCTCATACTGTGCATTCTCCACAGCCTGCTCTACCGCTTCATCCTCCTGCTTCTCCTTACCCTCGGACTCCTTCTTCTGGGCAATGCTCTTTTTCAGGTCTTCCTTATACTCTTCTAACGTATCGAACTCAGATACCTCGGATGCGAACTCGTCGTCAATCTCCGGAATCTCCTTCGCCTTAATCTCATGTACCTTGCACTGGAACACAGCTTCCTTGCCCTGCAGGTCTTTTGCATGGTACTCCTCCGGGAATGTCACCTTAACTTCCACGTCCACGCCTGCATTGACGCCAATCAGCTGCTCTTCAAATCCCGGGATAAAAGAACCGGATCCAATTACCAGCGGATGGTTCTCTCCCTTGCCGCCCTCGAAGGCAACGCCGTCTACGAACCCTTCATAGTCGAGGATTACTTCATCTCCATCCTGAACCGGACGGTCTTCTACCGTAACCTTTCTCGCATTCTTCTCCGCCTCTTCCGTAAGCCTTGCATCAATCTCTTCGTCCGTTACATCCGTAGAATACTTTTCCACTTCCAGCCCCTTATACTGCCCAAGGGTCACTTCCGGCTTCAGCGCAACCGTAGCCGTAAAGATGAACGGCTTCCCTTTCTCAATCTGTACGACATCAATCTGAGGCCTGGATACGATATCCTCCTCACACTCATCGTAGGCTTCCCCATATGCCTTAGGAATCAGCTCATTGGCCGCATCATCAAAGAAAATCTCTGCGCCGTACATCTTCTCAACCATCTGGCGCGGAACCTTTCCCTTACGGAACCCCGGAATTGCAATTCTGTTCTTCTGCTTCTTATATGCACTCTGAAGCGCTTTTTCAAAATCATCGGCAGAAACTTCGATTGTAAGTTTCGCCATGTTTTTCTCTAACTTCTCTACCTGTAAGCTCATCTACCATTTCCTCCTGTTTCTATACTGTCCGCCGACAGTTAACATTCACCAAAGAAGTATAACACAAACCTCTCTAAATATCCAGTATTATTTCGTCTCATATACGATGGATTCCGCAATCTCCTTCGCCTTTGCAGGTCCCGACAACACTTCAATCAGCTTTAATGCAAAATCAATCGCCGTACCCACGCCGCGGCTGGTGATGATGTTCCCGTCCACGGTGACGGCTCCGCCGGAAATCACTGCTCCCTGAATCTCCTTCTCCATGGAAGGGTAGCAGGAAACACGTTTTCCCTTCAAAAGCCCCATGTTGCCAAGCACTGTCGGAGCCGCACAGATTGCGGCAATCTTCTTGCCCTCGTCATAGAATCCCTTCACAACCCGGCGCACCCCGGCATGGGCGTCTAAGTTCTTCGTCCCCGGCATCCCTCCTGGCAGCACAATCATGTCTGACTCGACAAAGTTCACTTCCTCGAACAAATCTTCCGTCTGCACATTGATTCCGTGCGCGCCGTGTACCGTATAATCTTCCATGACAGAGACGGTGTCCACATAGATAGTCGCGCGCCTCAAAAGGTCCACGACGGTCAGGGCCTCCACCTCTTCAAATCCGTCCGCAAGGATTACACTCACTTTCTTCATATTGGTCTTCCCCCTTCTATTTTCTCATTTACATTTAGAATCTCTTATATTATGATAATATCAGCGGTTCGGCTTCCTATGCAAATGCCGTCCGCAAATTTCAGACAGGAGGCATATAATGGAAATCGAACGCAAATATCTCGTAGACAAACTCCCCGGACACATAGAGGATTATCCTTGCCGCATCATCTCCCAGGGATACTTAAATATTAACCCCGTCGTGCGTATCCGCCGGGATAACGACAAGTATGAGCTTACCTACAAATCAAAAGGCTTCATGGCAAGGCAGGAATACAACCTTCCGCTCACCCGGGAAGCCTATGAACATCTTCTCACAAAAATCGACGGACGGCTGATTGAAAAAAGACGTTACATGATTCCGCTGGATCATGGGCTGACTGCGGAACTGGACGTCTTTGAAGGAACTCTGGCCCCGCTCATTCTCGTGGAGGTGGAATTTTCTTCAGAGGAGGAGGCCAATTCCTTCGTCCCTCCGTCCTGGTTCGGGGAAGACGTCACATTCTCCGGCAAGTACCATAACAGTAGCCTAAGCAAACAATAGTCCATACAGGCTGCGCATGCCGCCATCCGGATTCACGGCTTCCCATAGGCTGCCGTCTGCCTGAAAATCCCCGGACATCAGTCTGACATTGCGAAGCCATCATGCACCGCATTCATTGCCTTGTCAATATCTTTTTTCGGCACCAGGACCGTAATACGGATTTCTGAGGTAGAAATCATATTGATATTGACTCTGGAATTATAAAGAGACTCGAACATCTTCGCGGCAACGCCGGGATTGCTCATCATCCCCGCCCCGACCACAGACAGTTTCGCCACATCTTCATTCCACGTAATGTCCTTGATGGTCAGCCGCTCCTTATTCTCTTCCAACGTCCGGATTGCCGCCTCTAAGTCATCTGACGCTACCGTAAATGAAATATCTTTTGTCCCTTCCCGTCCCACAGACTGTAGAATAATATCCACATTGATATTGTTCTTCGCCAGCGTATCGAAGATACGGAATGCGATTCCCGGCCTGTCTTCCACGCCGATCACGGAAATCCTTGCCGTATTCTTATCGGCAGCCACGCCCGTAACTAATAGTTTTTCCACTCCTTTTGCCTCCTTGACTACGGTTCCTTCCGAACGGTTCAGGCTGGACCGCACGACCAGTTCCACGTTGTATTTTTTCGCCATCTCCACCGAACGATTATGGAGTACCCGCGCCCCAAGGCTCGCCAGCTCCAGCATCTCGTCATAGGTAATGGTATCGATTTTTCTGGCGCTTTTCACGACCCTTGGGTCCGCCGTATACACACCGTCCACGTCCGTATAAATCTCACATTTATCCGCATGCAGCACAGCCGCAAGGGCTACAGCCGTCGTATCCGACCCTCCCCGTCCAAGGGTGGTCACGTCGTCGTACTTGTTCACCCCCTGAAACCCGGTCACAATTACAATCTTCCGGGAATCCAGTTCATGGAGGATACGCTCCGTCTCCACACGCTTAAATCTTGCATTGCCGTACCGGGAGGTAGAATGCATCCGTACTTGAAAGGCATTCAGGGATACAGCCGGGACGTCTAAAGACTGCATCGCCATCGCCATCAGCGACACCGATACCTGCTCCCCTGTGGTCAGCAGCATATCAAGCTCCCGCTTCTTTGCCTTCGGGTTGATGGTCTGGGCAAGAGAAAGCAAATCGTCCGTCGTATCTCCCATGGCGGACAACACGACCACCACGTCATGTCCTTCCTTATAATCTTCGATGCACCTTCTGGCAACGTTAAAAATCCTCTCTTTGTTCGCTACGGAGCTGCCTCCGAATTTCTTCACTATCAGCATAGTCCCTCCTGCAAAAGATGTTCCATTAACCGGTATCCGTCCTGATAGTACCTTCCTGTCAGGGCGGCGGTCTTCTCGGAATATTCTTCCGCTCCTTTTATGGATTTCGTACTGTCATACAATAGATAAGGAACCGGCTCCCCTGTATGGGTACGGACTTCAATGGGAGTCGGGTGGTCCGGAAGGAGCAGAAGCCGGAAATCTTCCCCTGACTCCTCAAGCCCCCTGACTACGGTTCCCAATACCTTCTCATCTACATTTTCTATGGCAGTTACCTTGTCTTCTGTCTTTCCCTGATGCCCCATCTCATCCGGCGCCTCCACATGGATATACGCAAAATCATAGCCGTCTTTTGTAAGGGCATCCACCGCAGCTTTCGCTTTTCCTTCATAGTTGGTGTGAAGCCCTCCGTTGGCGCCTTCCACAAGGATTCGGTCCATACCTGCCCCGACTGCAATCCCTTTCAGCAAATCCACTGCGGAAATCATCACGCTTTTCTTCCCGGTCCGTTCCTCAAAAGACGTAAGCGCAGGTTTCTTCCCCGCGCCCCAGAACCATGCCGAATTCGCAGGTTTCAATCCCTTTTTTCTCCGTGCTTCATTGAGCGGATGGGATTTTAATATCTCATAGCTTCTCTCCATCATATCCCGCAAGATTCTGTCTTCCGGAAGATACGCTCCGATCCGCTGTGTCAGGATATCGTGGGGCGGGGTCAGTTCTGCCGTCTTGCCATTCTTCTGAATCAGAAGGTGGCGGTAACTGGTACCCACATAGAACCCATATCCCTCTGCCCCAATCCCTTCTTTCAACGCTTCTATCAATACAGCCGCATCCGCCGTGTCGATCTCGTCAGAGCTGTGGTCTAAGATGGTCTGTTCTTCATAAGCTGCGTCCTCCTCCGACAATGACACCAAATTACACCGGAAAGACACGTCCGTATCCTCCATATCCACGCCGATGCTCAGCGCCTCTAACGGAGATCTGCCCGTATAGTAGACCCTGGGGTCATAACCCATAACCGACAGGTTCGCCGTATCGCTCCCCGGCGCCATCCCCTCCGGAACCATAGACGCCATGCCAAGCTCTGACACCGGCGCAAGACTGTCCATGAACGGAGTATGCGCCGCCTCAAGGGTCGTCCTTCCCCCCAGCTTCTCAAGAGGTCTTCCCGCCATCCCGTCGCTCAGAATAATTACATATTTCATTGTTATCTCACCCCCATTTTCTCTTATCGGACACGTAACGCAAGGGCTATCCTTCCACACGTATCATGTGCAGAATCTCATCTCTGTAGATATTTGCCCTGGTCGCATAGTCTCCCTCCATCATGACCGGAGTGACAAACCCAAATTCTCCCTCAAGTTCTTTTACTTCCACCACTTCGATCTCCCCAAAGGAATCCCTAAGCTTTGGCAGCATCTCCTCTTTTTCTCCCTTGATACGTACAAAGAAGCGGCGTTTCGCATCTGCTTTATCCTCAAGTTTGAGCTTCTCCTGTTTCCACATGGTCATAATATTCCGGTTCAGATGCTTTGCCGCATCCACCACGTCCGCCACTACAGCGCTGGCCGTCGGAAGCTTTCCCGCGCCGCTGCCGTAGAACATGGCGTCGCCAAGAACATTTCCATGTACGAAAATGGAATTAAATACCCCGTTCACATTATAGAGGGGGTGCTGCGGATACAGCATACAGGGAGCCACGATGGCATGGAGCCTGTTTCCCCCATGGCGTTTGCTGGACGCCAGAAGCTTGATGGTGGTTCCCATTGCCCGGGCATACTTCATATCCTCCACTGTAATTTCGGTAATTCCTTCACAGTAAATATCCTCGAAATCCACCTGCTGCCCGGAAATCAGCGAAGACAGAATCGCAATCTTCCTGCAGGCGTCATACCCTTCTACGTCCGCCTCAGGATTTCTCTCCGCATAACCGTTGGCCTGCGCTTCTTTTAAGACCGTATCGTAGTCCGCTCCCTCATAGAACATCTTTGTCAGCATATAGTTGGTGGTTCCATTCAGGATGCCTGTGATTTCCTCAATCTCATCTGCCGTCAGGGAAGAATTGAGAGGGCGGATAATGGGTATTCCGCCGCCAACGCTGGCCTCAAACAGGAAATTAATGTTCTGCTCCTCGGCAATGGACAGAAGCTCTGCCCCATGCTTTGCCACCAACGCCTTGTTGGACGTGGCCACGCTCTTTCCCGCCTGGAGACATCGCTTTACGAAGGTATAAGCAGGCTCAATGCCCCCCATCACCTCCACCACAATCTGAATCTCGTCGTCCCCAATAATCGTCTCGAAATCATGGATAATCTTCTCCTGTACAGGATCTCCTGGAAAATCCCGCAAGTCCAGCACATACTTGATATTCAGCTCATCCCCGATTCTCTGGTTGATACGCGCGCCGTTGGTGTTCACTACCTCCACAACGCCGGAGCCTACCGTCCCATACCCCATAACTGCTATATTTACCATCTTGCTGTCCCTCCTCTAACTATTCACTGGCTGTTTCAGATATTCACTGACTGTTTCAGATATGCGTTCATGAACAGATCAATACCGCCGTCTAAGACCGCCGTCACATTGCTGTTCTCCACATTGGTCCTGTGGTCCTTCACCATGGTATAAGGCTGCATCACATAAGAACGAATCTGGTTTCCAAATCCGATTTCCTTCACTTCACCACGGATATCCGAAACCTTGTCCGCCTGTTCCTGTTCCTTCAAAAGCTGTAATTTTACCTTCAACATCTGCATTGCCTTCTCTTTGTTGTGGTGCTGGGAACGCTCGTTCTGGCACTGCACTACAATCCCCGTAGGCAGATGGGTAATGCGGATTGCCGATGACGTTTTATTAACATGCTGCCCTCCCGCGCCGCTTGCCCGGTACGTGTCAATCTTCAAATCATCCTCTGCAATCTCAATATCAATCTCATCCTCAATATCCGGCACTACGTCGCAGGACGCAAAGGAAGTCTGCCGCTTTCCCGCCGCATTGAATGGAGAAATCCGCACTAAACGGTGGACGCCCTTTTCTGATTTCAGATAGCCGTAAGCATTCTCTCCATTTACCTCAAAGGTTATGGCTTTGATGCCCGTGATATCCCCGTCCAGATAGTCAAGCACCTGGATTGAGAATCCCTTCCTCTCCGACCATCGGCTGTACATCCGGTAGAGCATGCTGGCCCAGTCACAGGATTCCGTCCCGCCCGCACCTGCATGAATGGTCACAATGGCATTACAGGAATCATATTCTCCCGACAAAAGCGTCTGAATACGAAGCCCCTCGAACACTGCCTCGAACTCCTGAATCTCCGTCCAGATTTCTTCCGCCATGGAAGCGTCGTTTTCCTCGTATCCCATCTCAATCAACAGGTTGATATCATCGTAAGCCGTATACAGCTTCTTGATGGTATCCACCTGCTCTTCCAGAGTTTTCAGTTCCTTCATGAACCGCTGGGACTCTTCCGGATCGTCCCAGAAGCCCGGCTCCTCTATCTTGTGCTGCAGTTCCTCAATCCGTCTTTCCTTCCCTGCCAGGTCAAAGTGAATCCCTCATCTCGGCAAGAGGTTCTTCATATGCATTCATCAGTGTCTTGAACTGATCTAATTCAACCATCTTATCACCTCTTTCTTATATTCTTTCTATCTATAGCTACTTAGCTATTTACGCCCGCAGCACTGCTTATACTTCTTCCCGCTTCCGCACGGACATGGATCGTTGGGGTATACCTTCTTATCCGCCCGTTTCTTAGGCGCCCGCGCAGCGCTTTCATCCCGGTTGGTTCCTGTCACCTTCGCCACCTGCTCACGCTCTACCTTCTGCTCGATACGGATATGGAACAACGCCCGGATGGTATCCGCCGCAATCCCCTTCGTCATCTCGTCGAACATGTCGTATCCCAGCATCTTGTACTCTACCTTAGGGTCACGCTGACCGTAAGCCTGCAGTCCAATTCCCTGACGGAGCTGATCCATGTCGTCGATGTGCGCCATCCACTTTGCGTCAATCACCTTCAACAGGAAGACACGCTCCACTTCACGGACATGCTCCGGCTCCGGGAATTCGGATTCCTTCGCCTCATACGCCTTTGCCGCACGTTCTTTCAGCAGATGCTTCAATTCCTTCTGCCCCATTCCTCTTACGTCTTCTTCCGTGACCGCCGCAATCGGTATGGTATTGTGAATCGTCAGGTTCAGCTCTGCCAGGTTCCACTCGTCATAATCCTGGTCCTTTCCAGTCACCATATCTACCACATTTTCCACATATTCATTCATCATATGGAAAATGGAATCCCGCATATTCTCTCCGTCCAGTACCCGGCGTCTCTCTTCGTAAATAATCTCTCTCTGCTCATTCATGACCTGGTCATAATCCAGCAGATTCTTACGGATTCCAAAGTTATTCGCCTCAATCTTCTGTTGCGCCTTCTCAATGGCGCTTGAGAGCATCTTATGCTCAATCTGCTCCCCGTCTTCCACGCCAAGAGCCGTAAATATACTCATCAGCCTTTCTGAGCCGAACAGACGCATCAAATCATCCTCCAGGGAAATATAGAATCTGGATTCTCCCGGGTCTCCCTGACGTCCGGAACGTCCTCTTAACTGATTGTCGATACGTCTGGACTCATGCCGCTCCGTTCCGATGATTTTAAGACCTCCGGCCGCCTTCGCCTCGTCGTCCAGCTTGATATCCGTACCACGTCCCGCCATATTCGTAGCGATAGTCACGGCGTCATGAATACCTGCCTGCGCCACAATCTCCGCCTCCATCTCATGGAACTTGGCATTCAGCACGTTATGTTTGATTCCCCGCCGTTTCAGCATACCGCTCAAAAGCTCAGAATTTTCAATGGTAATCGTACCAACCAGTACCGGCTGATGCCTGCTGTGGGCCTCTTCGATGGCGTCGCAGACTGCTTTAAACTTCTCCTTCTGGGTCTTATACACGGCGTCTTCCAAATCTTTCCTCTGTACCGGCACGTTGGTCGGAATCTCAATGACGTCCATCCCGTAAATCTCACGGAACTCCTTCTCCTCCGTCAGCGCCGTACCGGTCATACCCGCCTTCTTTGCAAACTTGTTGAACAAGTTCTGGAAGGTGATGGTGGCAAGGGTCTTGCTCTCCCGCTTCACCTTCACATGCTCCTTCGCCTCGATTGCCTGATGCAGACCATCCGAATAACGGCGTCCCGGCATGATACGCCCGGTGAACTCGTCTACAATCAGGACTTCGTCCTCTTTCACCACATAATCCTTGTCCTTGAACATCAGATTGTGGGCGCGCAGCGCCAGGATGATATTATGCTGAATCTCTAAGTTCTCCGAATCCGCAAGGTTCTCGATATGGAAGAACTTTTCCACCTTCTGTACACCGTCTTCTGTCAGGTTGATATTCTTCTCCTTCTCATTGACGATAAAGTCTCCAGTCTCCTCAATCTCCTCGCCCATAATGGCGTTCATCTTGCTGAATTCGCCGCTGGCTTCCCCCCGCTCTAACTGGCGTGCTAAGATGTCGCAGGCCTCATAAAGCTTCGTGGACTTGCCGCTCTGCCCAGAAATAATCAGAGGCGTACGGGCTTCGTCAATCAGTACGGAATCCACCTCGTCGATGATGGCATATTTCAAGCCTCTCTGCACAAGCTGTTCCTTGTAAATGACCATGTTGTCCCTCAGGTAGTCGAACCCAAGTTCATTGTTGGTCACGTAAGTTATGTCACAATTGTACGCGGCGCGGCGCTCGTCATTGTCCATGCCGTTAAGTACGACGCCTACGGTCAGCCCCAAAAATTCATGTACCTGTCCCATCCATTCGGCGTCACGCTTTGCCAGATAGTCGTTGACCGTTACCACATGTACGCCCTCTCCCGTCAGGGCATTTAAGTAAGCCGGAAGGGTGGATACCAGCGTCTTTCCTTCACCGGTACGCATCTCGGAAATACGCCCCTGATGCAGGATAATACCGCCGATAATCTGGACGCGGAAATGCCGCATCCCCAGCACACGCACAGACGCCTCCCTTACGACGGCATACGCCTCGGGCAGGATATCGTCAAGAGTGGCTTCGCCGCTTGTAAGCCTCTCCTTAAATTCTCTGGTCTTATCCTTTAATTCACTGTCCGAAAGCTTCTGCATCTCCGGCTCAAGAGCCTCCACTGCGTCTACAATCGGATAGATTCTCTTTAACTCATTCTCACTATGTGTTCCAAATAATTTCTGCATTAACCCCATATCGGATAGCTCCTTATCACTAATTTAGCCATGGTAAACCACTTTATCCTACATAATAACACTATCTATAAGTCAATTCAACTAATTTATAAAGTGTTTACAAACTGTTAATTTTCCGTTTGTATCCATTTTAAGGGTATATCAGCAATATTTTTTTACATGTTCATAAGGAATCTTTCCGCCGAAAAGGTCTAGGGCGCTTCCGATGGTAAAATCCAGCCGCCCCCCGGAAATCTTGCGGAAATGCTCCAAATCTTCAAGACTTCCGATTCCTCCGGCGTAAGTGGTTGGTATCTGTTGCCGAGTGCTTAACAGCTTCACAAGCCCGTCCTCGACGCCGGAGGCTTTCCCCTCCACGTCCACGCCATGTACCAGAAATTCGCCGCAGTAACCAGCAATTTTGTCCAGGATTTCACAGGTCAGCTTTACATTGGTGAAAGTCTGCCAGCGGTTTGTTACGATATAGTAACCGTCCTCTTTTTTCCTGCAGCTCAGGTCGATTACGACGTGTTCTTTTCCTACCGCATTGCACAGTTCTTCCATGCGGTCCCAGCGGATTTCGCCGTCTTTGAAGACGTAGGATGTGACGATTACATGGCTTGCCCCGGCTTTAAGGTACTCCCCGGCGTTCTCTTTCGTAATTCCGCCGCCGATTTGCAGGCCGCCGGGGTACGCCTCTAACGCGTCCATAGCCTGCCGGCGGGTCTTCCCGTAGTATTCAGAGGAAGGCGGGTTCAGAAGAATCACATGGCCTCCCTTTAACCCGTCCTTTCTATATAAATGTGCGAAGTATTCTGCATCCTGGGCGGCTGAATAATTCTCCACCGCCTGGTTTTCTTCGTCTCTTAAACTCCCGCCCACAATCTGTTTCACCGTCCCGTTGTGGATATCGATGCAAGGTCTGAATCTCATATGTTCTCCTTTTTAATACCGGTTATCGAAAATCCGGGTAGACTTCTTCTCGCTTCTTGGAAGATCCCCGATTGAAACCGGCTTTACGTTTACCGTAACGCCAATCTTGTTCTTAAATTCCTGCTGGATTGCTTTGGAAGCCGCTTTCGGCTCTGCTCCATGGTTGATTTCTACAAACAGGGTGCAGACGTCCTTCCCGTTCATATGGTCCAGCATGAACTGGTACTCGCTTGACGCCTCTGCCACGCCTTTTAGCATCTCCTCAATCTGGCTGGGGAAAATGTTGACCCCCTTGACCTTCACCATGTCGTCCGTCCTTCCAATCAGAGTGTCGATTCTTGGGAAACGGGAACCGCAGGGGCAGTCTCCGGGAATAAAGCGAGTCAGGTCGTGGGTGCGGTAGCGAATCAGCGGCGCGCCCTGCTTGCGAAGCGTAGTGATAACCAGCTCTCCGATTTCACCGTCCGGCAGGACTTCGCCTGTCTTAGGATCTACAATCTCGAAATACACATAGTCGTCCCAGTAATGCATTCCGCACTCATAGTCGCAGCTCATGGCAATTCCCGGGCCATATACCTCCGTCAGCCCGTAAATGTCATAAAGCTTGACTCCAAGTTCTGACGCAATCCTCTTCCGCATCTTCTCGCCCCACCGTTCAGAGCCGATTACGCCTTTTTTCAGGCTGATTTTGTCTGTCAGGTTCCTCTTTGCAATTTCTTCCGCAAGGAGAAGCGCGTAGGACGAGGTGGCGCATAGGACGGTGGATTTCAAATCCTGCATCATGCGAAGCTGCTTGTCGGTGTTGCCGGGCCCCATAGGGATGGTCATTGCCCCCAGATGTTCCGCTCCTAACTGGAAACCGATGCCCGCTGTCCACAGCCCGTATCCCGGCGTAATGTGGATGCGGTCCAAAGCAGTAATTCCAGCCATCTCATAGCATCTGGCGAACATCTTTGCCCAGTCGTCCACGTCCTTTTGAGTATAAGGGATGATGACCGGAGTTCCCGTTGTGCCGGAGGATGAATGAATCCGGACGATTTCTTCGTCCGGCACTGCCTGAAGCCCCAGCGGATATGCCTCCCTGAGGTCTCCCTTCCATGTAAACGGAAGTTTCTCAAAATCTTCCTGGCTGTTGATTGCGTCAATATCAATATCCTTGAATTTCTCTTTATAGAAACAAGGCTTTGACGTCAGCAATTTTAAGTTCGTCTTGATTAGTCTGAATTGTAATTCTGTCATTTTCATGTGTATGTTCCTTTCCTATTCCTTTAAGCGTTGTTCTCATTCCGTACATACAGCCTCTGCGCCAAGCTCTAACGCCTTTAAGTTCATCTCCTGATATTGCGGTTTCACCCGTCTCCTGATTTCACGTTCCATCTCTTCCATACCAATTTCTAAGGCATTGCCCGCCACCGCCGCACCAAGAAGGGCAATATTCAGCGTCTTTGCCGAACCTGCCTTTCTGCAAATATTCTCCCCGTCAATCACATACAATCGTTCCACCTGCTTCTTTAGGAAATGAAGCATCTCCCCGCTGTCATACCCCTTCCCGTCTAAACTTGCGGTCACAGGCTGCAGGGCTTTTTGGTTCACAATCACGATTCCTCCCTCTTTCCCCCTTTTCAAATAAGAGAGATTGCGCACAGCCTCCGCCGGCTCAAACGCCAGAAGTACATCCGCGCTTCCCTTTGGAATCATCGGAGAATGAATCTCTTCTCCCACCCGCACATGGCTGACCACAGAACCGCCTCTCTGCGCCATTCCGATTGTCTCCGACGTACGGACAAACATTCCTTTCTCCATTGCGGCATAAGCAATCAGTTTGGAGGCAAGGACTACCCCCTGCCCCCCGACTCCGCACAGTAAACAATTCTTATTCATGGTCCACCTCCTGTATCGCGCCAAACTTACATATTTTTGCACAGACGCCGCATCCATAACACAGGCTCGGCTCTATGGAAACCTTCCCATCGCATACCGCCATTGCCGGACACCCCAATTCCCGGATACACTGCCTGCAAGATACGCATGCCGTCTCATCCACCCGGTAACAAGTCTCTGCCTTCGTAACAGCGATACATGGGGACTTGAAAATCACAGCCCTTACTCCCGTTTCATCCAAAACCTGGCCCACTGCGTCAATCGCCTCCTCGAGGTTTAAGGGATCTGCTTTTACAATCTTACTCACGCCGATACCTTCCAACACCTTCTCAATGCTTACCTTCTCCACAACCTCCCCCATCATCGTCCTTCCTGTCCCTGGATGAGGCTGGTGTCCGGTCATCGCCGTCGTGGAATTATCCAGAACAACCAGAACGATGTCCGTCTGGTTGTAAACCGCATTGATTACGCCTGTAATTCCAGAAGCGAAGAAGGTAGAATCTCCGATGAAAGCAAAATTTACCGCGTCTCTTTCTATAATGTGAAGCCCCTGTGCGATTGTCACATCTGCGCCCATGCACAGACAGGTGTCAACCATGTCGAGAGGCTTTGCATTGCCAAGGGTATAGCAGCCGATATCCCCGCTAAACACAGCTTTCCTTCCCTTTGCCGCCTGTTTCACTGCATAGAAGGAGGCACGATGAGGACATCCCGCGCAGAGAACCGGAGGACGAACAGGCAGCGGCGGTATTTGCAGACTTTCCGCCTCAAATCTTCTTAGGTCTTCCCTCAGCGTCTCTTCTGCAAACCTTCCCAGGTCTTCCCTCACGCTCTCGACACTGTTCTCCCCCGCATTAGCAGTATCATGGGTAAGTTTACCCCGAATCGTCACACTCAGATGGTACTTCCCGGCAATCAGAAGAAGCGCCCTCTCAATTACAGGGTCAAGCTCCTCAAATACCAGCACTTCGTCAAGCTCTGCAAGGAACTTGCGCGCCAGCTCCTCTGGAAATGGGTGCGGCGTCCCTACCCGCAGAAGAGGGACGTCCGAAGAAATGCTCTCCTTCACATAAGCATAACTGATTCCTCCCGCCGCAACGCCTTTTCGGACTCCTGCGCCCCCCTCTACAGTATTAAAACGGTAGGAAGAAAATACTTGAGAAAGCTCCTCGTTACGCGCTTCAATCTTCTTATGGTTCTGATAAGACAGTTTCGGAAATATCACCCACCGTTCCGAATCTTTGACAAAACCTTCCGGCTTGCCAAATTCTTCCCCGCACGTCTCATCCGCCGCGTAAGAAGATGCATCAGCCGGCGTCTCCCTGACCGTCACCGACGCGCACCCATGACAGATACGGGTGGTAGGGCGCAGAATCACAGGCGTTCCATACTTTTCCGAATATGCAAATGCATCCCCTACCATCTCATAGGCTTCTTCCGGGGACGTCGGGTCAAACACCGGAAGCTTCGAGAACCATCCAAAATGCCGGGTGTCCTGCTCCGTCTGTGAGGATATAGGCCCCGGGTCGTCCGCCGATACAATGACCATGCCGCCCTTCACCCCCACATACGCAAGGCTCATCAGCGGGTCGGACGCCACGTTAAGCCCCACCTGCTTCATTGTCACCATGGTTCTCGCTCCTGTGTATGCGGCTCCTGCCGCCACCTCAAGGGCCGCTTTTTCATTTACCGACCATTCCACGTGGATTCTGCCTTCCGTATTATTCCTCGCCACAGTCTCTAAAATCTCTGTGGAGGGCGTTCCCGGATATCCCGAAACCAAACGGACTCCGGCATGAATCGCACCTAATCCGATGGCCTCGTTTCCCATCAGTAATTGTACTGCCATATCTGTTTCTCCTTTGAAATTACATTCTTATCGCAATATTTTAGCACACTACAGCAAAAAACACCATATCAAAACATGTCCATCCTTTTCCGCCGTTCAAAAAAATCGGTCAAAAACCCGTAAAACTCTATTACATTGCGGCTGTCCGTCTTATTCCGGTTATAGTGAATGATAATGTCCCGCTGGCAGATTGGCTCATCAATCTTTAACAGCCTTACATGCTCGTTGTCAATACTGCCCCATGTAAATTCCGGCCAAAACCCGATTCCGATATTCGCTGCAATCATGTTTTTCACGGCAGACGGGTTATCGCTCTCGAAAATGACCTTAGGCGTGAAGCCCGCATGCTGGCAGAACCGGTCGCAGATATAACGGAACTCTCTGGAACCAAGGAGACAGATAAATCCATCGTCTGCCGCTTCTTCAAGCCGCACAGATTCCCTTCCCTTGTATTTCCCATTTTCCGGCACCGCAAGATAGATTTCCTCACCGCATGCAAAGCGGTTCTGTTCCTCCTGCCCCTGATAGAACAGCTTCGTGGTCACAGCAATATCATACAGCTCGCTCTCCGAATTTTGCTGGATCTGGAAATTGATCTCTTCATGTTCTTTCTTATATTCGATGATTGCCTCCATCACAAGCCCCGACGCTGCCAGCACGTTCATATGGATGGTCTCCCCCTCCAGCGCTACCATCATTTTCAGTTGTTCAGGTATGGCGTCCATCTGTTCCATCAGAGGCTCTAATTTCCTCTGTAAATATTTTCCGTATTCTGTCAGCACGATATTCCTGCCTTTTGCCGCAAACAAAGGAACCCCCAAATCCTTCTCAAGCCTGCGGATTGCCTGTGTCAGCGCCGGCTGCGTAATATGCAGGTTCTTTGCGCTGTTCGTCATATGTTTCGTCTTCGCCGCCTCCAGAAAATATCGAATCTGCATGATTTCCATAGATATCCTCCTGTGCTTCCTCTTCCCTGTCTCCGGAAAATATCGAATCTAAACTATTTTCCTGAAACATTATCACAATCCAATAATCATAATGTAAACATTATGATTATGATAAATATTATATATTAGACATAATCATAGGTCAATGCTAAACTATGTGAGGAACAAAAATGAACCAACCAGAAAGTGAGGGAATGAAAATGGCTGAACTTTTAGAGTCCACCATGCTGATTTGTTTTGGCCTGTCCTGGCCTATGAACCTTGCCAAGAATATCAAAGCAAAATCAGCAAGAAACATGAGCCTCCAGTTTATACTCCTAATTATCATCGGGTATATCGCTGGAATCTCTGCAAAAATCTATAACCACAGATTCAATTATGTACTTGTCGTTTATCTTCTGAACTTAATCGTCGTATCTGCAAATGTGGTCGTATTCTTCATCAACCGCCGCTACGATAGACAGGCAAAAGAGGCGAACGCCAAACTAAGCAGACAAATTTCCGGCAATGCAGTCAATACATCCGTGGAAACAGCGGCTTTGACGGCTCAAGAGTCCACACCTTTAAAACCATCGATTCACAGTCAAGGAGAAGATGAAATGGAAACATATCGTGAAATGAACAGTATTACGGAAGCCGGCGGCGTCGTGCTTTTCGGCTCCAACACATTTGCCGCCCTCCCCGTGGGAGAACTGGCACAGGCGTTCCGCATAACGGAACCCATCTACAACCGGAGTATCAAAGACGTGCGCATCGACCAGATTGAAAGCTACCTAAAGGTATGCCTGTATGACTTGAACCCACGCAAGATATTCGTAAATATGGGGGATATTGATATTCTTGATGAAAATGTAGACGCAGACAATTTTATTTCCAAATATGAGTGGCTCCTGTACATGATTCACACAAAGACACAGGCTTCCATCTATATCGTGCCAATCGTATCCAACAGTCCGGCGGCTTTTCAGATTAATCAACGGCTGAAAGCATTGGCTTCACAGACCGGGTGCAAGTATGTTGACGTCGCAGGGGTATTGGAATCCAAGCGTCCAACCCTCAGGCTGTTTGAAGTGCTGAAGGTGCATATGCGCAATCATCCGATTAATTTTGCCGACGCCATGGAAGCCGGGGCGTTGAGTAACCGTAAGATCGAAGACGTGCCAAACGACGGTCAGGCCTCTGCCGAGCCGGGGGTAAAAAGAGAGGTCGTCTTTGCAAAACACTAAGGATCTGTCAATACTGTATTGGTATGTCTGATTGATAGATGTTTCAGGGAAGCTGCCGGGGGAGGCAGCTTCTTCTGGTTTTCCGTCATTTCGCAGTTCTCTCTAACAAAACCTTGCGCTTGAAGCAAGCAAATGCTAGAATGGCTGATATATTATCATCCGCCTTAATAGCTCAGCCCGTTTTCCCCTACTTCTGAAGGTTTAGGACATGCACCCATGCTTCCTCACAAATTCCCTGTCCTTATAATAATTCTTCCGAAAGACAGCCGCTATCAAAAAATTTCGGCTCCTCCAGTTCTTTTGCTCCCTTCGTTACTACGCCGTAATCCTCAATATTCCCTTCCGGATACTCCCATACTTCTACTTGTACGTAAATATCTCCTCCACATTTCGGACATACGCCGTCAAAAGTCGCCAAATGCTCTAATTCTAATCCCATTTTTCTTTCATAAGAACCTACGCATTCCAATTCCATATCCGTCAAAACTACTGCCCCACAATTTAAACATGCCACCTTATATGGCAATTTAATTTCCATGTCCTATACCTCGCTTAAATATTATACTATCTGTTTTAATTGCGTTTCTTTCAGCGCCATTCTCGGAACACCCATGTTCTCAAAAATACTTACTGTAGTCTGAAATGTCTTCCCTGCTCTGCCAAAAACCGATAATCCACGGTCTATCTGAATAATATATTTTGACCCTTGAATACTCCTTGCATGCAAATCCTTTTTATTCTCTACTATGTATATGGAAAATTTCCAATTTTTAAAATTCTCCCCCTCAAACATATCTTTTATCTGCTGTTCTGAAAAATCTTCTTTTTTTAATGAATATATTTCAATATCCGCATTGGCCTTTACATATTTTAGGATATATTTTTTCAAATAATCTATCCCCTCTTTTGTAAGCAGATAACTGTCAAAAATCTGTATATATTCTTCTTTACCTAAAAATCTTCCCAGCCATTCTGCTACAAATTTACTGTCTTCTCCTTCTGATATAGACTTCCCATTTACTGGTAATGTATACATTGAGAACAGATTATTCCCACCGGCATCATTGATATCTGCGCTATCAAACACCGAGATTCCAAATTTATTGATATACTTCACCCCGATTCTACGTTTCGACTCCATAAGAATCATCTTATCTTCTGTCTTTTTACATAATGTCACTAATTCATTAAGATATTCATTCTCATTTATATTGGTTTTGTCAGATGATGTATTTATTATGACGGTTCTCTCCTTTGTATAGAATATATCCGTACAAAGAATCCTGAACCATTCCAGCCATTCTACTCCCTTTTTTTGGAAATACTCTTCATAATGCTCTATTAGCTTTTCAGATATAACCATACGATGCTGGCGGATTCGCCTTATCATCTCGACACTCTCTGCATCACCAGAGAATGCATCGACAGATTTACACTTTTCTAATATACTATAACATACTACAAGATCTATCATAATATTTCTCCTAAACGGATACTTTGCTATTCGCTTTCATCAACATTTTGGTCAATTCGTAACTTTTATCAAAAAATCCGGTCGGCCACGTTTTTTCAAATTGCCCGTTCTCACACAGCTTCATCTTCTCTACATAAGAATCTCCTTTTTCATCCTTATCTACATAATAGATTGCCACTTGGTCGTCGCTAATCTTTACGTCAGGATCAGCGACCAACACTTGCAATTTTCTTATTAAATGCTCGCTATGGGTCTCAATCAATATACGATTGACCGCCCCTTTCTTATCATTGATGCATTCAACAAACAAGTCTGCCAGTTGTGCCTGTGCGGCCGGATGCAAATGAATCTCCGGTTGTTCAAATATTACAGTTCTACGCTTTGTTGTATTCGCCGTATATGGACTCCGTCTATAATCATTTTCATTATATAACTGTGTTACTATGGGCAATACTTGAGAGATACCATACCCTACATCTATAATATTGTCCGTTTCCTTATTCCCACATACGACCAAACTATATAACCCATTCCCTACATCATTAATACTCAGAGAATATCCCATAGTTTTATATAGCCAATCAGATACATTATTTAATAATTTTCTATCCTCTTGCGCAGCTTGACGCAAAATCATACTTGTATTTTCACCGTTAACTCCGACATCATTAAAATTACTTTCCGAATCCCTGTACGTCCGTTTGGGATTTTCTCTGAAAGGCCCGATATATGCTGTCTTCTCTGCTTCATTTCTCAAATAATCCTGTATACCCCTAAAGTATAACGCTATAATAGAGACTGTTTGCAAAAGTGATCTTGCTATATTTTTTTTGTCTGTCGAAACATTGTTCTCAACATATTCCATCATGTCAAACATATATTTGGAATTTAAAGATTGATCCACATCCAGATATTGTTCCATCAATTCATCTTCATCTATTAGCGGGATGAACTTATAGAAATTCATTTTTACTTTACCTAAATTCTCTTCACGGTCTTCCCATCTTCTTTCATATAATATTTGATGGACTGAAAATATATAACCGGTTCCGTCCCTTTCAATCGTACATAACTTTTTTCCGTCAGCATATAATTCTATATCCCGTACCTGCAGCTTTTTTTCTGGTTTATCAATAGAAACTTCCAATTCTATATTTTTAACAAACTCCTGATTTTTAAATAATTCTTCAACATATACATGCCGTCTTAAATAATATCTACTTCTAATTCTTCTTGCAAGTTCTGGCCCGAATGAAATTTTAAATCCCAACGGCATCGTTCCATGCCTATATGAAACATCATCATAATTGCCATAATCAATCAAATTGCCAAAAAGCAACAACGGTGTAAGTGTGTCTTCCCGAAATGTTTGGGCAAGCATGACTGGGAAACGCAAAAGACTGCTCTTTCCACAACTATTCTTTCCAACAAATACTGTAATCGGCTTCATTTCAATTTCTTCTGATTGTTTGAAGGATTTGATATTATTCAAGCAAAACTTCTGCATATCACCCATCTCCTCTATATTCCATATACATTTTATCTTCCACTTTCTTTCATTTTACCATATTTCTATATAGTCAACAAGAAGAAGACTTTATTATTTACGCCCTTCTGCCACCGGCAAACACAAAAATATTTTTTAAATCGTAAAATTATTATATTTTCCCTATTGCAATAATCTACATTCTATATTACACTACAAAATACGAACCATATCAAGTTTCACCCTTATCCGGTGAAACATACAGCCCTGTCAGGGCATACATTACAGTATATCCAAAGGTCATCCCGTAATGGACATACACATGGTATATTTCAAGAGAGGTATTGAATAATGGAAAAAAAAGAATTTACAGAACAAGTCATGAAATTAATCACCGACAATCCGGCGAAGTTCATCAAAATCAGGGATACATTTGAAGAAATGTTTGGAAACCGCGACATCAGCAAACCAGAAGCAATCAGCGACCAGGAATATAAACGGCTCCGCCTCAGGTTTCAGGATATTGACGTTCCTTTTAGCTGGTGCAACACAAAAGAAGCCGTCTGCCAGTTATACATTACAATGGATAAGCACCGCAGCAGGCACGATGATGATGATTATACATTCAAGAAATCTACAAAATCCAAGAAAAAAGGTCTGTTCGGTCTGTTCAGATAAAAGAATAAAAACCGCCTTGCAAGTATCATATCCTGATAACGCAAGGCGGTTTTTCATATTTCACTTCTAACAGAACAAAATGATCAACTGGGAAGCCAGCACTACTGCAATCAATGCAATGGGATAAGTCGCCGCATATGCGGCCGCAATATCCTCCGTCCCCGCCATATTAATCAGCGTCCCAAGAGCCGGCGTACTGGTCATACCTCCGGTCAGCGAACCAAGATTATTAAGGAGCGGCAATTTCAATATATTCTTTGCAATGATAAATCCAATAATCATCGGCAGAATCGTCATAATCGCCCCATACAGGAAATAAATCGGCTCGAAATACTGTACGAATTTGGCGCCGCCGGATACTCCCGCTCCAATCAGGAACAGCATCAGTCCCAGTTCCCGCAGCATTTTCAGAGTAGAACTCTTAGGCACAATGGAAATCTTTCCGATATGCCCATAATGCCCGAACACCAACGCTGTCAGCAGGCATCCGCCCGTAGTGGTCAGGGAAAAGTTCCGGTAACTGATACTTCCCACCAGAATCCCCACCACCGCGGCCAATGAAAACGCCATGAACCCGAACTCGTCTACCTCTGTCAGAATCAGGCTCTTCCTCTTTGCGCTCCCGCCTTCTTGGGCGGCAATCTTCGCAACTTCCTCGTTCATATCCGCCTTCATGACCTTGGGGACAATCTGTACGAACAATACGACTCCAATGACCCCGAACAGATATGCAATCCCGTACCCGACGGACACCAGCGCCTCCAAATCTGCGCCCACTGCCGCCTTGGATGCGGAGAATGCCGGCGTACTGGTCAACGCTCCCGAAAGGATGCCCACCAGAATCGCCTTGAACTGGTCATGGTCAAGTTCCGTAAAGTTACCGCCGATAATGATACATAATACACAAGTAGCCGCAGCCGCAAGGATAATCATTGCGCCGAGCAGGACGTAAGATTTAAAATTCCGCTTCAAATTCCCGAAAAAATTCGGTCCTGCAATAAAACCTACGGAAGTCACGAAGAAAACCAGTCCCATATTCTCGACGATTTTCAGCGCGTCCGCAGCAAACGACGCATCTCCTGCCATCAGGTTATCCGACAGCTTTCCGTATAACAGACACCCATAGACCAGAGCAACGATAAATACTCCGGCAGTTCCAAGGTCGATTCCCTTTACTTCTATCCTGCCGATGGAATATCCGACAGCGGCAATCGCGAAGATTGAGAATGTCAGAAATACTACAGCCTTAACTGCCAATATCCCTCCAAATAACTCCATGTCCTATGACTCCCTTCTATATCGTAACGCCTCCCGTTTTAAGCCTCATGCTCCTTCAAATAAGCAGCACGTCCGCTCTCATACAGGTTATTCCCTTCGCTGTCAATGATAACGACCAGCGGCATATCCTCTACATACAGCTTCCTAAGAGCCTCTGCACCTAAGTCTTCATAGGCAATCAGCTCTGCCTTCTTGATACATTTGGCAAGAAGGGCGCCTGCCCCGCCAATGGCTCCGAAATACACGCCGGAATACTTCTTCATTGCATCCACAACTTCCGGAAGACGCGCGCCTTTTCCAATCATGCCCCTTGCGCCCACGGACATCATAGTCGGCGCATAGGCGTCCATACGCCCGCTGGTGGTGGGTCCCGCAGAACCGATGACCTGGCCCGGTTTCGCCGGGGTGGGTCCCACGTAATAGATGGTAGCGTCCGTAGGATCAAATGGAATCTCCTCTCCCTTGGCAAGCGCCTCGCACATCCGCTTATGTCCTGCATCCCGGGAAGTATAGATGGTTCCGGTCACGAGTACGCTGTCGCCTGCATGCAGTGTCTTAGCAAGCTCCTCTGTCAATGGTAATGTAATCTTCTTTGCAGCCATCTAAATCACCTCCGTTTTGTGGCGCGTGACATGGCAGTTGATATTGACTGCACATGGCATACCTGCGATATGGGTCGGAAGAGTCTCAATATTCAAACCGATTGCCGTAGTCTTTCCGCCGAAGCCCTGAGGCCCGATTCCAAGCTTGTTAATCTTCTCTAACATTTCTTTCTCCAAATCTGCATAGAACGCATCCGGATTGGAAGAATCAATGGGGCGCATCAGCGCTTTCTTTGCAAGAAGAGCCGCCTTGTCAAAAGTCCCGCCGATTCCGACGCCCACTACCATAGGCGGGCATGGATTCGGTCCTGCAGTCTCTACCACTTCCAGGATAAAATCCTTGATTCCCTGTAAGCCATGGGAGGGCTTGAACATACGGATCTGGCTCATATTCTCGCTCCCGAAGCCCTTTGGCCCTACCGTAACCTTAATCTGCTCGCCCGGAACGATTTCCGTATAGAGCATTGCAGGGGTATTGTCCCCTGTGTTTCCACGGCGTACCGGGTCTTTGACAACGGATTTCCTAAGATAGCCCTTATCATAACCGCGGCGTACTCCCTCGTCCACAGCGTCCGCGAGATTGCCGCCGGCCAGATGTACGTCCTGGCCAATCTCAAGGAATACGCATGCCATACCTGTATCCTGACAGATCGGTACGCACTCGTTATCCGCAATCTCGAAGTTCTCAATAATGTTATCAAGAACGCCCTTTGCAATCTCACCATCCTCACACGCACGGCAATCTTTAATCGCACACTTTACGTCCTCCGGAAGATGATTATTTGCTTCGATACAAAGCTTTTCTACGACATCCGTAATCTTGCTTACTTCTATCTCACGCATAATCTTGTCTCCTTTTTTCATTCATATCCTTGCGGCATATCTCTATCTCTCATGCCGGGCATATTTCGGCAGCAGCAATGGTGATACGTCGCCGGAAGCTGCGTCTGCATTCTTCAGTTCCTCCTCATAAGCCGCCACATGGTCAATATTCATCGTACCAAGCTCTACCTCTTTCGCTTTCGCCGCCGCTTTCTTACCTGCATTCCGGCCAAATACGATAACGTCAAGAAGGGAATTGCCCATCAGACGGTTTCTTCCATGAATACCGCCTGCGGCCTCTCCTGCCGCCAGGAGGTTTGGAATCGTCTTGGTGAAGCCTTCTCCGTCAATCTCAAGACCGCCGTTCTGGTAATGCAGCGTCGGATAGATCAGGATCGGAACCTTTCTCATATCAATCCCATAGTTCATATACATACGGAACATTGCAGGGATTCTCTTCTCAATGGTTCCCTCTCCGCCAATCAGCTCAATCATCGGTGTATCAAGCCATACGCCCATTTGTCCGCCGGGAGCCTCTACCCCCCGTCCTTCTCTGCACTCGCGGATAACGCCTGACGCATTGACGTCACGGGTCTCAAGCGGATGGATATAGGCTTCACCTTCAGCATTGACAAGCTGAGCGCCTACCGAACGTACTTTCTCCGTAACAAGGGCGCCGCGGATCTGCACCGGATGGGCAACGCCTGTCGGATGGTACTGGATAGAATCCTGATAGAGAAGCGGTACGCCCGCCCGGTATCCTAAGACCAGTCCGTCTGCCGTTGCGCCGTAATGATTGGAAGTGGGGAAGCCCTGATAATGCATTCTTCCTGCGCCGCCCGTTGCGATGACAACCGTCTTTGCCCTTGCCACCGAGTAATCCCCAGTCTCCATATTGAGAAGAATGGCGCCTGCCGCCTGTCCCTTCTCATCCTTGATAATCTCTACTGCAGAAGTAAACTCTACCACAGGAATCTGGCGGTTCAGTACTTCGTCCCTAAGGGTACGCATAATTTCCGCTCCGGAATAATCCTTACATGCATGCATTCTCTTTCTGGATGTACCGCCGCCATGGGTCGTTACCATACGTCCGTCCCCATCCTTATCAAACATGACGCCAAGCTCGTTCAGCCATTTGATTGCGTCCGGCGCTTCCATGACAAGACGTTTTACCAATTCCGGCCTTGCAGCAAAATGTCCGCCCCCAAAGCAGTCCAGATAATGCTGTACCGGGGAATCATTTTCCTTATCTGCCGCCTGGATACCGCCTTCCGCCATCATGGTATTGGCGTCTCCAATCCTAAGTTTTGTTACGATCATCACATTGGCGCCTGCATTGTGGGCTTCGATGGCACAGGAAGAGCCGGCGCCGCCGCCGCCGATGACAAGCACGTCTACATCATAATCAATTTTCGTAATATCAATATCTTCATTCAAAATACGGCTGGTAGAGTGGAGCATTTTTGTAAGCTCTAACGGCGCTTTCTGTCCCTTGTTCGCCCCTACTTTGATTTCCGCAAATGCCTCCGGATTATAATCTGGATGGAATTCTTTCAGGAGAGCGTCTTTTTCATCAGCAGTCAGACGCCTGGGTTCTGTAGACATACGTTTTTCTCTTGTAGCCTCTACCTTTTTGATGGATTCCATCATATTCTCTGGATATGGTGTATACATGTTTACGCCCTCCCTTACTTCTCAATCTCTCTGGTATTATAAAGTTCCTGCATCTCTGTGATTGGCTTCTGCATAATCTGCTCAATCAGCTCGTCATACTCGCCTTTATTGATTTCTTCTACACGGTCTGCAAGATGCTCAGTCTTAGGCGCGATGTATTTTCCTGTAAGCCTTCTTGCCAGAACACCTACATGGGGATGAGAGATACCTGCCGGACATCTTACGGTACAGCAGCCGCACCCGATACAGTCGAAGGATTCTTCCGCACACTTCGTAAACTCGCCCCGCTGCGCGTATGCGATGTACTGCATAACATTCAGATCCTGGGTACATGCCTTTGTGCAGGCATTACATCCGATACAGCTATAGATTTCCGGATAGAGTTCCATCATGATCTGCTGGGTCGGTTTGATATCCTCAATGTCATAGGTTCTCTTATCAGTCGGGAAAAATGGAATACTTGCCACATACATTCCCTCTTCCACCTGAGTCTGGCAGGCAAGGCAGGTCTTTAATTCATTTTTTCCCTTGATACGGTATACGGTCGCACAGGCTCCGCAGAAACCATGACGGCAGCCGCATCCTCTTTTCCATGTATAGCCGGCGTATTCCATGGCGGTCATAATTGTAAGGTCTGCCGGAACACTGTAACGCTTACCGCTAAAATATACATTTACCATATTTTCCATGTTATTCGTATCCTTTCTCTAAATTATATGGCTAAACTGGTGAGCCTTTAATATTCATTGGGAAGTTCGTCGATTTCATCATAACGGAACACAGGGCCGTCTTTGCAGACATACTTCGAGCCGATATTGCACCGTCCGCATTTGCCGACTCCGCACTTCATACGCAGCTCTAATGTGGTATACACCTGTTCCGTCGTAAATCCAAGCTCCTTTAATCCTGCAAGTACGAACTTAATCATAATCGGAGGCCCGCAGACCAATGCCGTCCTGTCTGTGTCGAATCCCAGCTCTTTTACGTAGTTCGGAACAAAACCCACATGTCCGTCCCAGTTATCCTGCTCCCTGTCGATGGTCAGATAGACGTTCACGCCCTCTGCCTTCATCCAGACTTCCTGTATCTCTTTTAACTGAACCAAATCCTCCGCAGAACGGGAACCATAGACAATATCCACCGTCCCATAATTCTCACGGTTATCCAGCACATAGTTGATCACAGAACGAAGGGGCGCAAGCCCGATACCGCCTGCAATGAATAGCAGGTTCTTACCTCTAAGCTCCGTCTCTACCGGAAAGGAATTGCCGTAGGGTCCCCGGACCGTAATCTCATCGCCCACCTCTAAGCTGTGGAGATAGTCCGTCAGGATACCGCACTGCTTAATACTGAATTCCTGATACTCTTTATTGGTCGGAGAAGAAGTAATGGAAAACATACCCTCGCTAATTCCAGGCGCACAGACCATAGCGCACTGTCCCGGCATATGCTCGAAAAGCTTGCCGCCCTCGGGAGCATTGACCCGGAACGTCTTTACATCCGGCGTCTCCTGACGGATATCCGTAATCACGCCCACCTGAGGAATCAGCGTATCTAATGTATAATTCTTATGACATGTACATTCACCCATTATTTTTCACCTCCCTGATTCTGAAACGCCTTTACAACCTTCACAATGTTAAGGGCCTGGGGGCATTTCTCCACACAGCGGCCGCATCCTACGCAGGAGTACATTCCGTCGTTATTCGCCGGATAATACACCAGCTTATGCATGAACCTCTGGCGGAACCTCTGCATCTGGCTGGTACGGTTATTGCCGTGAGCCATCATCGTAAAGTCTGAGTACATGCAGGAATCCCAGCATCTATAACGGGATACGCTGTTTCCTGCCGTATAATCCTTGATATCATAACACTGGCAAGTAGGACATACAAAGGTACAGGTGCCGCATGCCAGACATGGCTTGTATAACTCTTCCCAAACTGGGGAATCGAATTTCTCGGAAAGGGCGTCCCCGTTCCAGCCTTCCAAGGAAAGGTTCATATAGGGCAGTTTCTCCACAATGTTATGGATATTTTCTTTTTCCGCCTCTACTTTCGCCTCGCCGTCTGCGTCGTCTGTAAATAGCTCTTTCACGGCTTCCGTAAGCGCTTCCCCTTTTTCTGTCAATGCCTTCCAGTAGAGTTCTTCCCCTGCCGTCCATACTGCAACGTCGGAAGCCGGGCTTGCAGCGTCCACGCCGAATACCTTACAGAAACAAGTTTCCTCCGGCTCATGGCAGGCAAAAGCGACAATCGTCCCATGGTCCCTTCTTGCCGCATAGAACGTATCCACCGGGTCGGACAAGAATACATTGTCCAATACTTCCATGCCTTTTACGTCGCAGGCTTTCATGCCGAACACTACAAAATCCTGCTCTTTTAAGCTCTCCGGCTCGATAGACATCTTCTTTCCCTCTTTCCGGACCGTATAAAGCCCTTCACTCTGGGGGAAAAATGCGTCTTTTGCCGATTTTACAGTCTTTAACGTGTCAAGGTCTACTTCCGCATCCTTGCTCCAAGCCCCGAAGTTGGTCTGCCCAGCGGTCTTTACCGGAACATACAGCTCTTGCTTATCCGCGATTAACTGGAATAATGCGGAAAGATTTTCTTTGGCTATCTTGTACATACATTATCCCCTCTTTCCTACAATACTTGGTTCCGCGTCCTCAAACGTATAGTCGGTAAGCGGCGCCGTTGACTCGGTATCTGCCCCTGCCTGATATTCACCGTATAATTCATCAATGTCCTTGATAAATTTGCGGTTGAACAGATGAAGCGGGATTCCCTGGGGGCATACACGGCTGCACTCGCCGCAGTCCGTACACCTTCCCGCCACATGGAACGCACGGATGATATGGAACATCTTCTCCTCGAAGGAATCCACATTTGCCTTCTGGGAGCTGTCAAACTTGTTGCTGTCGAACACACACTTGCGGCAGCTGCAGGCCGGACAGGCATTTCTACAGGCGTTGCAGCGGATACATTTGCTTAACTCGCTCTGGAAAAATGCAAATTTCTCCTCCGGGCTCATGGCCTCGATCTTCGCTACCTCATCGAAACGCTCAGCATCCTTGGTATCCTTGGATTCCCCGATCTGCTCGTCAAAAATCATATGGTCTTTGCCTTTGCAGACATGGCATCTCTCTAACATGGCGTCTGCGTACGCAAGGGTCTTTTCCCCGTAAATGGTCTGAATTTTTAAGCTTTCTGCCTCGTCCGTAATCTCTGCGCCTTCGATGCTCTCAATTCCTTTGATTCCCTGCTTCTTGATTCTCTCAATATCCAGTTTGCCTTTGCACCCTACACCGACGATGTACGCCTTGTCCCTGTCTACCCGGTGTTCTTTGATTAACTGGTTAAAGCTATATGTATCGCATGGCTTTAAACAGACCATAGTCTTCCCGTCAAGTTTGGAAGCCTCAATCATATATTTGCTCAAATTCGCCCCGCAGAAACCATTATAAACAAAATCTTTTAACTCTTCTTCCGTCTCGAAGTAAGCCGGTTCCGGATTATAAGGCAAGTCTCCGGCCTTCCAGCCGAGAACCCGTGCCACAGTCCCGTCTGCCAGCAGCTCTTTTGCACGATTTATTAGCTCTTGCATCTCAAATCCCCCAATCTTACGTTTTCACCGAGAGAATAGATTTTCTCCACAAAACTGTTCATCGTGTCGGAGAACTTCACGCCCTCTGCCGCAGACACCCACTCCACGCGGGTACGCCCGTTTTCCACGCCGATGTAATCAAGCATGGAGAACAGAAGCGTCATACGCCTCCTTGCGTAGTAATTTCCGGTGCTATAGTGGCAGTCTCCCGGGTGGCATCCGCACATAATGACTCCGTCCGCGCCTTTTTCAAATGCCCGCAGAATGAACATGGGATTCACGCGGCAGGAGCATGGCACACGAATAATCTTCACGTCGGCAGGGTAGGTCAAACGGCTGCTCCCGGCCAGATCGGCTCCCGCATAGCTGCACCAGTTACAGCAGAACGCTACAATTTTAGGTTTGAATTCTTTATTTTCTAACGGCATATTGCATCCACCTCCGCTATAATCTGTCTATTTGAGAATCCTTGCAGATCCATGGCGCCTGACGGACATGCAACGGTACATGCACCGCAGCCCTGGCAGAGCGCATTGTTGACTACTGCCACCCGGCGCGTCTCGCGGATTCCATGGTCATTGACCTCTTGGTCTTCATAAGTAATCGCACCGTAAGGACACACATTCTCACAGGTCGAACATCCGTTACACAGCAAGGTATCTGCCTTGGCGGTACACGGGTTCGTCATCAGCTTATCCTTGGCAAGCAATCCGATGGCTTTCACGGCAGCGGCTCCTGCCTGCGCCACCGTCTCCGGGATGTCTTTCGGTCCCTGGCAGACGCCGGATAAGAAGATTCCCGCTGTGGGCGACTCTACCGGACGAAGCTTTGCATGAGCCTCCGTCAGGAAGTTGTTGGTGTCAATACTTGCAGTCAGCATGGTCGCAATCTTGCGCACGTCCGGATTCGGCTCGATGGCCGTAGCAAGGACTACCATATCCGCTTCTTTCAAAATCTGCCGGTTGTCAAGCAGGTCTGAACCCTGTACCAGCAATTTCCCGTCTGGCTGCGGAATTACCTTCCCCACCTGTCCCTTGATATAATTCACTCCATACTGCTCTACCGCTCTTCTGTAGAACTCGTCGAAGTTCTTGCCGGGAGTACGTACGTCGATATAGAATACCGTCACGTTCACGTCCGGATATTTGTCCCTTATCAGCATCGCATGTTTTGCCGTGTACATACAGCAAATCTTGGAACAATAGGGTTTTCCTCTGTCATCGGAGCAGCGGCTTCCCACGCACTGGATAAATACAATCTCCTTAGGCGCTTTTCCGTCGGAAAGACGCTCTAAATGACCATGGGTCGGTCCTGCCGCATTCATCACACGTTCCAATTCCAAGGATGTAATGACGTCCTTGCTCTGGCTGTAAGCATACTCGTCATATTTGTCAAGGTTGATGGTGTCAAACCCTGTGGCGACTACGATCGCACCGTATTTCTCTGAAATAATCTCGTCCTTCTGCTCATAGTCGATGGCTCCTGCCTGACATACTTTGGAACAGATACCGCATTTTCCGGTCTTGAATTTGATACACTCATTGCGGTCAATCACCGGAACGTTCGGGATTGCCTGTGCAAACGGCGTATAAATGGCGCTTCTTGTGTTAAGGCCACGATTAAATTCGCTTGGCGCTTTCTTGGACGGGCATTTCTCCTGGCAGACGCCGCAGCCCGTACATTTGTCCATATCCACGCTTCTTGCTTTCTTTCGGATATCTACGGTGAAATCACCCACGAATCCGCTGACTTTTTCCACTTCACTGTATGTATAGATGGTAATCTTCTCATGGGCTGACGCTTCCACCATCTTAGGGGTCAGGATACATGCAGAACAGTCAAGGGTCGGGAAGGTCTTGTCAAGCTGCGACATCCTTCCGCCGATGCTCGGGGTCTTCTCCACGATATCCACTTCATAACCTGCGTCTGCAATGTCAAGGGCTGTCTGGATGCCGGCGATACCTCCGCCGATAACCAGCGCACGCTTGGTAACGCGGCTCTCTCCCGCCTGAAGCGGCGTGTTTAAGTTCACCTTTGCAACTGCCGCCCGCATCAGGATAACCGCCTTCTTGGTCGCCTCATCCATATCCTTATGAATCCATGAACAGTGTTCACGGATGTTGGCGATCTCCACCATATAAGGATTCAATCCTGCGCGCTCGGCCGCCTTCCGGAACGTAGCCTCATGCATACGCGGGGAACAGGAACATACTACGATTCCTGACAAATGCTTCTCGGCAATCGCCGCCGCAATCTTCGCCTGTCCGGCTTCGGAACACATATACTGATAATCCTCGGCATGGACAACCCCCGGCTCCATGAGCGCCATCTCTGCTACTTTATTTACGTCTACCGTAGCGGCAATATTGCTTCCGCAATGGCAGACAAATACTCCTATCCGCTGCACTTTTTTCTCACCTCCTGTACCTTCTGTATGCACTTACTAATAACTGCTGCGGAAGCTCCGGGTCTAAAAGCTCCGGAATCTCGTCTGCCAGCAGATAATTCTGGCCTTTTTGACGCACGACGACCTGTCTTGCGGCGTCAATCAACTTCCCTGGTTTTACGTCGCGGGGACATCTCTCCACACACGCGAAGCAGGAAAGACATTTCCACAGGGACTTAGAATTTACCAGGCTTTCAATATCTTCATTGATTACGTAGGACACAAACTGATGGGGCTTGATATCCATTTCGTTGTAGGACGGGCAGGTGGCGGAACATTTGCCGCACTTCATACATTTCAGCGGATTCACGCCGCTGATTTCCTTAATCAGCTCCGCCTGTTTCTTTTCAGAACTCATGATTTTGGCACCTCCTCTTTCACTCCCAGAGCCTCGGCAAGCAGTTCGGTAAAGTAGACCACCGGAAGTTTTTTGCCTGTACTCTTATTCAGGTTATACAGGCAGAGCGGACATGCCGTAGTCAACATCTGCGCCCCAAAGCCTTCTGCGCTGTCCATGATCTTTTCACACATATTTTTGGACATTTCTTTCTCTTTCAGGGAAATGTACCCGCCGCAGCATTCATTGCGGTACGGATAAATAACCGGCTCTGCGCCGATGGCGCGGATAAAATCCTCGATGATCTTCGGGTTCTCCGGGTCGTCAAAACTTAACAGCTTGCTCGGACGAAGGAGGAGACACCCATAGTATGCACCGATTTTCTTTCCCGTCAGAGGATTCGTCACTTTCTTCTTCAATTCGTCAAATCCTACTCTGTCGCGAAGGACTTCCAGGAAATGAAGAACTACCGTCTCGCCCGCATAAGGTTCTTCAAGCTCCATGTAATTGTTCGCCCTGGTGCGGATGTCTTCTACGTTCTTCATGTCGTCATTGACACGTTTGATGACATGATGGCATGCGGAACACATGGTCACCAGTTCTTGTCCCTTCTCCTTCGCCGCATTTAAGGCGCGCACAGAAGACAACTTCGTGGCGATTTCGTCAGAACCAAGAGGGTAGACCCCGCCGCAGCACTGCCAGTCTTCGATCTCTTCTAACTCGATTCCCAGAGCCGCTGCTGAAGCCCTTGCATAAACATCCAGATCCTTTGCCTTTGTTCTCAAAGTGCATCCCGGATAATAACTGTACTTCATAGTTCTCGCTGTCCTTTCTTACTATATTTTGTCGAAACTTCATTTTTATATTAATATGAAGTTTTTCATAAGTCAATAATTCTGTGACTACAGTTCAATCTGTGCGATGACAGCTTTCAATGCATCCGCACTTGCCTTTAACTTGCCTACCTCTTCCTCTGTAAGGGCCATTGGAATCTTGCCCTGAATACCGTTAGGGCCAACCAAAGCCAATGTGCTTAAACATACGTCTTCGATTCCATATTCCCCGTGCATCATGGAAGATACGGTGGTAACGGACTCGGACGCGGACATCAGAATGCTGCATAATCTGCAGACGCCTCTCGTGACTGCATAGAAGGTCGCTCCCTTGTTGGCGATAATCTTGCCGCCGGATTTCTGCACGTAGGTAAGCATTGCATCTTTGTCCAATTCTTTGGCGTCTTTTCCAAGATGTGGCATCATTGCAACAAAATCGTCTACGTTAACGCCTGCAATCCGCGCCGCAGACCATGGAATAAAGGATGTATCTCCATGCTCGCCAAATACATATGCATGAATATTTCTCTGTGCTACTTTAAAATGTTCGGAAAGTCCGCAACGGAGTCTCGCGGAATCTAAGACAGTTCCGGAACCAATAATCTGATTCTCCGGGATACCTGAAATCTTTGTGAATACATAGGTCATAACATCGACCGGATTGCTTACAATGATATAAAGCGCCTTTGGTGCCGCCTTTACAATCTCCGGTGTGATCTGCTTTAAGATATCAACGTTGGTCTGTGTCAGCTCGATTCTGGTCTGGCCTGGCTTACGCGCAATTCCAGATGTGATGATTACAATGTCGGAATCCTTCGCATCCTCATACTCACCTGCTACAATAGCTACCGGATCTCTGAAACAGGTTCCCTGCTCGATATCCATGACCTCGCCCTCTACCTTCTCCTTGTTGATGTCGATCAGAACGATCTCAGATGCCATGTCCTCGCCGGACAATGTGTACGCAATTGTGGCGCCTACGCTTCCGGCACCAATGATTGTGACTTTGCAGCTCATGTTTTCTTCTCCTTCTCTATGCATTTTCTACTGATTCTGGAATACTGGCTCTCTTTAGCTTATGCCAGTACGCCTGGCGTCAGAACCACTGTGTAATTTGTCGTTTCCTGCCGCCTTCTGAAGACATCATAACACATTGACAATAAATTAACAAGCATTTTGTTTGTAGAAATTTTAACAATATATTTCCTATCTTTTATCCAATTTGACGAAAACCTACGCATAAAAAAGGTGCAAAATCTTTATTATCTCAATAAAGACTTCGCACCTTTGGTTCATGCTAATTTACTTCTTTGTTGTTTGCGAGGATATTTTTCTTGCGTATTTTCAGCTTCGCTCTTTCTTTTTCATCCGTTTCTCTGTCAATTAATTCATCGACAAAAGTGATCAATGCATTATACACTTCAAACTGTTCGTCGCTCATGCCCATATTATCACCTCACTTTTAAAGTGCCGTTTACTTTTGTATTCTCATTATATCAATAAGTGATTTAGGTGTAAAGCCTTTATTCAATCCTCTGTCACAATAAGTCTTTTGGCCAAACTGTCAAAAAGCTGCTCATCCAGAATCAACCGGAAAAGCAGCTCCTCATTCAAATATTATCTAACCTTGTCATCATTGACGCCGTCATTGTTGTTATTGATGTTGTTATTGTCGTCGTTCCCATCCAGGGCATCTCCCACGTCATCCATGCCGTCGCGGACATCATCGCCAATCTCATCGGCTATATTATCTCCATCGTCACGGTCCGTACCGTCTGTAGCGCCATTGGTATTTCCGTTATTGGTGTTGCCGTTGTTGGTGTTACCATTGTTGGTATTGCCGTCGTTTGCCGCATTGTTGTTCGCTGCATTGTCATCTGCGTTGCCATCGCTTCCGCAGGCCGTCATTCCAAGCATTGCGCCTGTACACATTAAAATCAGTACCATTTTCTTTAACTGTTTCATGTCAAATTCTCCCTTTCATGTATCTTTATCTATAATCAAGTAATACTTGTTATCAGTAATATCTGCAAAAAAAGAAATCCTATACTGGAATTTTTTACAAAACATAGGGACGCCATTCTTGAAAGAACATTATTTCTATGCTATGATTTTCATATCTTATAGGAAAGGAGCCTGAAAAGATGGGAAAAATCTTCAATATAACGGGCGTATGCATTCCAACCAGGCATTATATGGTCGATATCAGCAGACAGCTTGGGCAAATACGCACTTTAATTGACCAGGGAGCTTATTTCACGATCAACCGGGCAAGGCAATATGGCAAGACTACCACATTATATGCCCTGAACCGGTTTCTTGGTGATGATTATCTGGTGGTGAATCTGGATTTTCAGGCTTTGGACACGGCAAAATTTGCAGATGGCAATATATTTTCCCTGACTTTTGCGCGGTATTTTCTGCAGCGGATATATCGGCAGAACCCTCTTATTCCGGAAGAATTACAAGACTCTCTTTCCGAATTGGATATGGCAGTCTCAGAAGAAAAAAAAGAGTTTTCATTGTATGATTTATTTCAATATTTAATCCGAATCTGCCACGCATCAGCCAGGCCAATCATCCTGATTATCGACGAAGTGGACAGCGCCGCAGACAATCAGGTATTTCTGGATTTTCTCGCACAGTTAAGAAATTATTATCTGGAACGGGATACCCTTGGCACGCAGACCTTCCATTCCGTAATCCTGGCCGGAGTCTGCGACGTGAAGAATATGAGAAGAAAACTTCGCCCGGACGACGCGCACAAGACGAACAGCCCTTGGAATATTGCCACGCGCTTTAAGGTAGACATGAGTTTTTCCCAAGATGATATTGCAGGAATGTTAAGGTCATACGAAGCTGACCGGCATACCGGGATGGATATCGGCAGCATTGCAGGCCTGCTGTTTCATTACACTTCCGGCTACCCATATCTGGTATCCGCACTGTGCAAGTTGATAGACGAGGATGTGGCTCAATCCGATGCTTTCCGCACAAAATCTCCCTGGACAAGCGACGGTTTCTTTGCTGCGGAACGTATGCTGCTTTCGGAGAAAAACACACTGTTTGACTCTCTCATTGGAAAACTTACCGATTATCCCGAATTAAACACATTAATCGAAAAACTGCTTTTCACAGGAGCTGCGATTTCTTATAATATGGATGAACCTGCTTTTGATGTTGCCACTATGTTTGGGTTCATCCGGAACAACCATGGAACCGTAGAGATTTCCAACCGTATCTTTGAGACACGCCTCTACAACCTGTACCTATCCGGCGCACAAATGCAGCGCATGGATATCTACACGGCATCTCAAAGAGATAAGAATTGTTTTGTGATGGACGGTCATCTGAATATGCGGCATATTCTGGAAAGATTCGTCATACATTTCCACGACCTTTACAAAGACAGCGATGAAACTTTTATTGAAAATTCTGGCCGCAAACTGTTCCTCTTGTACCTCCGCCCAATTATTAACGGAGTCGGCAATTATTATGTGGAAGCACAGACACGGGACATGGCGCGCACAGATGTGATTGTCGATTACCGCGGGGAACAATTTATCATCGAAATCAAGATATGGCATGGGCTAGAATATCATACTCGCGGCGAGCGTCAGCTATCCGCTTATCTGGATGCCTATCATACGGATAAAGGCTATATGCTCAGTTTTAATTTCAACAAGAAGAAAAAAATCGGCGTCAATGAAATTGTTGTCGGCAATAAGACAATCATTGAGGCCGTGGTATAAAAACAGGGGGTGCCGGAAAATAAGATTTTCAGACACCCCCTTGTTCCTTAACGGACGAAGTACCTCCGCCCCAAAGAAGCATGCATCACAAGATGGCCCTTGGGTATATCTACAGCCGCTCCGCGATCTGCCCGCTTCTGTACGCCCGAAGAAGCACCTCTAGATCCGCGATCTGCTCTTTTAAATCCCTTCCGTCATCCGTATCCCCGACCAGTTTCCTTTCCAGCACCCGGTCCACGATCACGCTGTCAGAATGGATGTCGCTCTCCTTCTCAATCGCCGCCTCCGTAGATTCAAAAGGCTCGTGCGCCACCAGAATCAACCCATAGGAATTAGAAATCAGCGTATACCCCGCAATCCCCGTCTCCTTCTGGTAAGCCTTGGAAAATCCGCCGTCAATGACCATGACCTTGCCGCCGCACTTCACTGGGTTCTCCCCGTTCTTACTCTTGACCGGGACATGGCCGTTGATGATATGAGTGTCTTCCTCCGGCAACCCGAATTCCTTCAGAATTCCGTTCACCACGTCCTCCTCTTCCAAAAGGCTGTAATACGGATTCTTCTTCTCCTTATGGGTCTCCTTCTCCGCAAGGAAATACCGCTCAAAAGTCGCCATCTTATCCTTCCCGAATAACGGCGATCCCTCGCTGAGCCAGATATACCACATCATATCCTTGCCCCGCTCCCGTTCCACGTCGTCAAGGGCATGGAATCCCTTGCGCACATAACTCTCCAGAATCTCATACAGGCTCTTCCCCTGATAAGACTTCCCGTAAATGCACACAGATTTCAAACTTCCGTCTTCATTCAGCGGAACGCACCCGTGATACAAAAGATTATTGTTATACACCTTGTACAAAGCGCCTTTATTCAACAAGAACCGCATATGCCGCTGTAATTTTTCACAGTTCAGGAACGCCTGCTCCAGCCGTTCCATGATATCCTCTTCTTCCTTGGTCAGCGCATAGGGATTCTTAGGGTCAACTGTGGGGAAATTCTTATCCAGCATCTCATAAGTCTTGCCGTCAATCTCAATCGTTCCCTTCTCATAGTCAACATGGTGCAGAAGATTCCTATCATCCATGTTGAAACCGGGATTATTCCGGATAATCTGGCCCTCCACCTTAAACTGGATGATAGAGATTGCCTTGTGCATCTTGATATCAATCAGCATCTCATTCTTCCCATGGCCGGAATCGCCCTTTAACAGGAAACATTTGCATGGGTCGTCACTATAGGTATTCATGGCAAACGTCGCCAGCGGAAGCAGATTAATCCCATACCCTTCCTCCAGAATATCCAAGTTACCGTATCTTGCACAAATACGGATGACATTGGCGATACATCCCCTCTGTCCTGCCGCCGCCCCCATCCACAGCACGTCATGGTTCCCCCATTGGATGTCCACAGAATGATGGTCGATTAATTTATCCATGATGATATGGGGACCTGGCCCCCTGTCATAGATATCTCCCACGATATGCAGGTGATCCACTGTAAGCCTCTGAATCAGCTCACTCAGGGCAATGATGAACTTCTCCGCCTTTCCGATTCTGATAATCGTGCTCACGATCGAGTTATAGTACGATCCCTTATCCATGATATCCGCCTTCTCCGTAATCAGCTCTTCGATGACATAGGCAAAATCCTCCGGCAGGGATTTCCTCACCTTGGAGCGGGTGTATTTGCTGGCTGCCCGCTTGCTGATCTCAATCAGACGGTACAGGGTAATCTTGTACCAGTCCTCCATGTTGTCCTCTTCCCGCTTAATCCTGTCCATCTTCTCCTTGGGATAATAAATAAGAGTAGCAAGAGCCTGCTTGGTCTTGCTACTCATAGTATTCCCGAAGACATCATCGACTTTACGGCGCACTGCTCCCGAACCATTCTTGAGCACATGGGAAAATGCCTCATATTCCCCGTGGATATCCGTAAGGAAATGCTCGGTTCCTTTCGGAAGGTTCAGAATCGCCTGTAGATTGATAATCTCCGTCGATGCCATTGCGATGGTCGGATATAATTGGGAAAGCCTCTCCAAATAACGTACTTCCAATTCTTTCATGATAATCCTCCCATGTAAATATCATTCCATGCGGCAAATTCGGCAAATTCGGCAAATACCGCCGCACATAACTGCCGCATTACTTATCTCTTCCGTATACTACGTACCTGTCACTGCTCTTCTAAAACTAAAACCGGATGACATCCGACATATCGTATGCCCCCGCCGGTTTTCCCGCAAGGAACTTCGCCGCCTCCACGGCTCCCTTGCCAAACACCGTCTTAGAATAAGCCGTATGCTTAAACTCAATTACTTCGTCCGCCCCGGCGAAAATCACTTCATGGTCGCCCACAATCGTCCCTCCACGGACTGCCGAGATGCCAATCTCCTTCTTTTCCCTCTTTCTGCGCACCTGGCTTCTGTCATACACATACTCATAAGCATCATCCATTGATTCGTTGATTGCATCTGCCAACGCAAGCGCCGTCCCGCTGGGCGCGTCCACCTTCTGGTTATGGTGGCGCTCCACCAGTTCAATATCGAATCCCGCCGTGCCAAGCACTTTTGCGGCATCCTGAAGTAATTTCATCAGAAGGTTGATGCCCAAAGACATATTGGCAGACTTGAGCACCGCCGTCTTTTCCGACGCCACCTTCACCTTCCCAAGCTGGTCTTCTGAAAGCCCGGTCGTACACAGCACCACCGGAACCTTCCTGTCCGCGCAGTAATCAAGCAGCGCATCCACCGCCCCTGCGTTCGAGAAATCGATGATGACATCTGCTTCCACATTACACTGGTCTATACGCTCAAACACCGGGTAATCATTCTTTAACCCTGTATAGGTGTCAATTCCCGCTACTAATTCTATCCCCTCGTCGGCTTTGATAAGACCGGTAATCACCTGCCCCATCTTACCGTTGCATCCATGCATGATCGCACGTACCATCTTTTGTCCTCCTAAAGTTTAATTCCGAATTCCTTCATGGCTGCCGCCAGCGTCTCCTCATGTCCCTTGGTAAGCTCCGTAAGCGGCATGCGTAAGCCCCCGCAGTCCATACCCATAAGCTTCATCGCCTTCTTCACCGGAATCGGGTTCACTTCGCTGAACAACTGTTCCACCAACGGAATCGCCCGAAGCTGGAGCTTCGCGCTCCCTTCCGTATCTCCCTCGAAAAACTTCGCACAGATATCGTGAGTCTCCCTGGGCGCAACATTGGACAACACGGAAATCACGCCCTTGCCGCCCAGCGACAGAATCGGTACAATCTGGTCGTCGTTTCCCGAATACAAATCTACATTCCCGTCCGTCAGTGACAGAATCTTCGCCACCTGGGAAATATTGCCGGAAGCCTCCTTCACGCCCACAATGTTCTCCACATCCCTGACAAGGGACGCCACCGTCGCCGGCTCGATATTACATCCTGTACGGCTTGCCACGCTGTACATGATAATCGGCGCTTTCGCCTCCTTTGCCACCGCAGTATAATGGGCAATCAGCCCCGCCTGAGTGGCCTTGTTGTAGTACGGCGTCACGATCAGAAGCCCGTCCGCACCATAGTCCGCCGCCTCCTTCGACATGTCCACCGCCGTCTTCGTGCAGTTAGAACCAGTCCCGGCAATCACCGGAATGCGCCCCTTTGCCCGGTCGATGGCAAACTTCACACATTCCAGATGCTCTTCCTCCGTCATCGTGGCAGATTCCCCCGTCGTGCCGCAAATGATAATGCTGTCCGTCCCGTTCTCACAATGGAAATCAATCAGTTCGTCCAGTCTATCATAATTAATACTTTCATCTTCATTAAATGGTGTGACAATCGCCACCCCGGCTCCTGTAAAAATAGCCATTCGTAATCCTCCTGACATTCATATTCATTTTATAAAAATTCTATCATCAATCAAATATGATGTCAATGAAAGTCTCGGGTTGTTTTCAGGATGTTTTCTAATCTTCCAGACATTCCAGCTTGCTCACCGAGACTTCATAGGCAACCCGCTTCTCGGTCTCCGTCTCCGACAGTTTCTTAATATATTCCCTGCTCTGAATCCTCCCGATGATCTGGACATGCTCGCCAACTTCAAATCCTGACGCAAATCTCGCATTCCTCCCCCAGCAGATACATGGTATGTAATCCGACTTCCCGTAAGGCCTGTTCACGGCAAGCAAAAGATCCGCGATCTCTCTTCCCAGCGGCGTCTTTCTGTAGACTGGCAGCTTACATATGTACCCATCCAGGAAAATGTTATTCGTCTTCGCCCCGTCAAGTTCTTCATCGATAAAAGATACTTCCCGCACGAACACGGACAGCACCAGACGGTTCTTCTGCTCGTCGTGCCGGTTGTATGAGCGGAACTGCCCGCTCACCATGATGAATTCGCCCGTGTAATCCTGAGTCACGTCAATCAGCCGCTCCGATATCATCAGAGGGATATTATCCTCCGAGTTACTCAGACGCTTCACATGCACATCTACCATGTAGAATCCTTCTCCATAGACCTCATGGCTGAAAAGAAACGGTGACGCGATCTCTCCCATAATGGTTACCTGGTTGTTTTCAATAATCTTATCTGACATAATTCTACAATCTCCCTTCCTCCGAATCGTATTTTACGTTGTCAAGCATTCCCCCTTAGATTTGCGGGGTCATTACTTAGTTTATGACGCTCATTTCTATTTTAGAACCAAAATACTTGTAAATTTTTAAAAATATGGTAAACTAACGTGTGAGTTTTAGTTGTGCATAGAAAAGGATGATGATAATAATATGAAAACAAAACGTGAAGATGTAAGGAATATTGCGATTATCGCACATGTAGACCACGGAAAAACCACGCTGGTAGATGAACTGCTGAAACAAAGCGGGGTATTCCGTGAGAATCAGGCGGTGGAAGAACGGGTAATGGATTCCAACGATATCGAGCGGGAACGGGGAATCACGATTCTGTCCAAGAATACTGCCGTCTATTACCATGGAACCAAAATCAACATTATCGATACGCCGGGACATGCGGACTTCGGCGGCGAGGTAGAGCGGGTGCTCAAGATGGTCAACGGAGTAATCCTGGTGGTAGACGCTTTTGAGGGAGCCATGCCCCAGACAAAATTTGTCCTTAGGAAAGCCCTGGAATTAAGCCTGCCGGTCATCGTATGTATCAATAAAATCGACCGCCCGGAGGCAAGGCCCAATGAAGTCATCGACGAGGTTCTGGAGCTGTTCATGGATCTGGACGCCTCCGATGAGCAGCTTGACTGTCCCTTCGTCTATGCTTCTGCCAAGTCCGGGGTAGCCGTCTTAGACTTGACAGACGAGGAACGGGACATGAAGCCGCTCTTCGAGACGATCCTTGACTATATCCCGGCTCCTGAGGGCGACCCAAAGGCAGATACCCAGGTATTGATCAGTACCATTGATTATAATGAATATGTGGGACGGATCGGTATCGGGAAAGTGGATAACGGAACCATCAAGGTAGGCATGGATGCGGTAGTGGTGAACGAACATGACCCTGACCGCCAGGAAAAAGTACGGATCAGCAAATTATATGAATTCGACGGATTGAACAAAGTGGATGTGAAGGAGGCTTCTATCGGTTCCATCGTGGCAATCTCCGGAATCGCAGACATTTCCATCGGGGATACCATCTGCTCGCCGGAGAACCCGTCTGCAATCCCCTTCCAGAAGATTTCAGAACCCACGATTGCCATGCAGTTCATCGTCAACGACAGTCCTTTCGCGGGATTAGAAGGGAAATATGTCACCTCCCGGCATCTGCGCGACCGCCTGTTCCGGGAACTGAATACGGATGTCAGCCTCCGGGTGGAAGAATCCGACAGCACCGACAGCTTCAAGGTATCCGGGCGCGGGGAACTGCATTTATCCGTATTAATAGAAAATATGCGCCGGGAAGGATATGAGTTTGCTGTCAGCAAGGCAGAAGTACTATATAAAAAGGACGAAAACGGCAAGCTGCTGGAACCTATGGAAACTGCCTATATCGATGTCCCAGATGAATTTACCGGGACTATCATTGAGAAATTAAGCCAGCGGAAAGGGGAACTACAGAACATGGGAACCTCCAACGGCGGTTATACGAGGCTTGAATTCCTGATCCCTGCCCGAGGCTTGATTGGATACCGCGGGGAATTCCTGACCGACACCAAGGGGAATGGGATTATGAACACAGCATTTGAAGGGTACGCTCCTTTTAAGGGCGACATCCAGTACCGCAAGAGCGGCTCCTTGATTGCGTTCGAGACAGGAGAATCGGTCACTTATGGGCTTTTTGGCGCACAAGAGCGGGGAATCCTCTTCATCGGGCCTGGTGAAAAGGTCTATTCTGGTATGGTCATCGGGCAGAATGCCAAGACGGACGATATCGAAGTCAATATATGCAAGACCAAGCATCTGACCAATACCCGCTCTTCCAGCGCGGACGAGGCGCTCCGCCTGACTCCGCCGAAGATTCTAAGTTTAGAGGAAGCGCTGGACTTTATTGACACAGACGAATTACTGGAAGTCACCCCAAAATCACTTAGGATTCGCAAGAAAATCTTGGACCCTAAGATGCGGAAACGAGGAAACCGATCATGACGTTTTTATTTCTTTTGGAGGGGATACGGACTCCCTTCCTGAATCAACTGATGCAATTCATTACCTATTTCGGGCAAGAACTGATTGTCATAGCGGTTATCTGCACATTTTACTGGTGTGCGGATAAACGCTTTGCTTATCTATTGGGCTTTACCTATTTTACGGCGGGTCTGGGCGTGCAGGCGTTGAAAATCACATTCCGTATCCCCAGGCCATGGATTTTGGACCCAACATTTCAGCCGGTAGACAGCGCCGTTTCGGGAGCAACCGGTTATTCCTTCCCAAGCGGCCATACCCAGAGTGCGACTTGCCTCTTCTACCCCCTGTCCCTCTATGTTTCCCGGAGATGGGTCAGGCTTATGTGCGTCACCGCCTTTCTGCTCATCGGATTTTCCAGAATGTATTTGGGATGCCACACTCCGAAAGACGTCTTGGTGTCTATGGGCCTGTCCCTTGTGGTTTCCACTGTCATCTGTAAATTCCAGTCGGTATTGCTTGACGACACCCGGTATCTGAAACAGATTGCCGCTGTCTTAGTATGCCTGTCTCTGGCAACTGCTGCTTATTCTCTGTTTCTTAATGGTAATGGCGTCATTGAGACAAAGTATGCCATGGACTGCTGCAAGGCTGCCGGGGCGGGGCTTGGCTTTGCTGTAGGCTGGTATGTGGAGCGGACGAAGTTGAATTTCGACACACACACCGGCAGAATGTGGACGCAGATTCTAAAGCTCCTGATTGGGCTTACTGCCGCACTTCTGCTGAAAGGAGGTTTTTCATTGATATTCGGAAGTTCCATCTTGGCAAAGATGTCCGAATACTTTATACTGGTATTATGGGTAATTGTAATTTATCCCTGTATATTCCAAAGAGTGTCTTTATTTCAACCGTATTAGAAAGGAAAACCCTATGCAGCAGATTATCGCCCGTTTTTTAAAGAGAGTCACGGAAGTCCTGGAATTCGTTATTTCTATTATATTAGCGATTGGAATCGTCCTGCTCTGCTTCCGTATGATCGGCGCCATGAGCAACATCCCGAACCTTGAGGTATGGCCCAATTATGACGATCTTCTCGAGACCTGTTTTAACCTTATCATCGGCGTGGAGCTAATCCGCATGATGTACTACCATACGCCGGATACCGTTTTTGAGGTTCTATTGTTTGCCATCGCGCGCCAGATTATCACAGACCACTCTTCTATCTGGGGGAGCTTGGTCGGCGTCACCGCCATTGCAGTTTTATTTGCCACACGAAAATACCTCTTCTGTGAGTTTGATATTTCAGACGCTATCCTTTTCCGTGCAAGCGCAAAGGTCAAGTCCATTAACAGGCTTTTGAACCTGGGTATCCCCCATGAGCCAAATGAAACCCTCATGGATGTGGTAAACCAAAAGCTGGCGGAAAATGAACAGACTGCCCGTGTCGGCGCATGTGTATACTTCCATGACTGCGGTCTGAGGGTCGCCAAACTTCACGACGAAAAAATTTCAAGAATTGAGGTAATTCGTTCTATACATTAGTAATCAAACGTGATATACTACATATATCAGATAGATTACCAGTCGGACTAATAATTATCAGACTAATCTTTTTGAAATGCGATCGAAAAGGAGTTGGGCAGAATGAAGTTTATCATTATTGGAAAGAACATCGAGGTAACAGAGGGCTTGAAGGAGTCCGTACAGAACAAGCTGGGCAAATTAGAGAGGTATTTCACCTCTGACACGGAGATTCATGTGACATTGAGCGTACAGAAAGGGCGTCAGAAGATTGAGGTGACGATTCCTGTCAAAGGCGATATCATCCGCTCGGAACAGGAAAGCAACGATATGTATGTCTCCATTGATCTTGTAGAGGAAGTAATCGAACGCCAGCTTAGAAAATATAAGAACAAGCTGATTGCAAGGCATCAGGAAGGCGGTAACTTCAAGCATGAGTTCTACGAAGGAGAAGAGACTTCCGAGGATGAGAACCAGATTAAGATTGTCCGTACCAAGAGATTCGGCTTCAAACCCATGTATCCGGAGGATGCCTGTGTACAGATGGAGCTGTTAGGACATGACTTCTATGTATTCTGCAATGCGGAGACTGATGAAGTGAATGTTGTGTACCGCAGAAAGAACGGTTCCTTCGGGCTGATTGAACCAGAATTTTCATAGGTTCAAGTCCGGGGCGTCAGGTATAATGCGTAAGTTTAAAATTGGGGGATTTGTTTCGTAGAATATGTATGTTTAAGAATTTCCTTGCCGGCAGTTTTAAAACTGCCGGTTTTTATTGCTATACTATCTGCATCTTCCCGTCTATCTTAGCAAGATAACACGGCTCTCCCTCCTGCAGGACAGCCTGTCCGTTCGTTCCTTCCGTAATCTCGGCCTTTACCGCCGCGCCTTCTTTCAGAGATACCAGCGCCTCCATCTCCACCTTATCGGTATAGACGGTATCCAACACGGTGATTCCTCTCTGCCCCAATAGATACTGGATCTTCCCCAGCCCCGTGTAATCCGTCGTAATCGAAAGCCGCATACCAGGGATTTTATTTATGACGGCCGACGCCGACAGCCCTTCCTTCGCCGCCGCCCCATATGCCCGAACCAGGCCGCCGGTTCCAAGCAGCGTGCCTCCGAAATATCGGGTCACTACAATTGCCGCATTGGTGATCCCTTCCCCTGCCAAGACCTCCAGAATCGGCTTCCCCGCCGTCCCGCCCGGTTCCCCGTCATCGCTGAACCTCTTTATCTCTCCCCGCTCCCCGATGATATAGGCATAACAGTTGTGCCTTGCATCCCAGTATTTTTTTTTCATAGATTCGATAAATTCCTCCGCTTCTTCCTCTGAGGAGACGGGAACCACGTTCGCTATAAACCTGGATTTCTTCTCCGTAATCTCCCCTTCTCCGCCTCTGTAGACCGTCTTATATTCTGGCAACATCTTATCATCCTTTCCTTAGTAGTTCCTTATTATTACATTCTTATATACTACTATAACGAATTTCTTAAGATTTTCCTACCGAAATATGAAGTTTTCATTTTTTTCTTTATTTCGCCAGATTTGTTTGCTATAATAACGAGGTATAAAGGAGGCTTCACATATGAACTATGGTAAGAAAAAAGCTTCACAAAAGCAAAAAAAAATAACGTCTAAGTCTACCATGCAGGGGAAGCGGATTGGCGTACGGCTTTTTAAGGCATTTCTTCTCTGCCTTATCGTAGTCGGGGTCACAGGAGTCGTTGGAGTCGGCGTATTTGCCAAGAAGATCATCGACGACAGCCCGGAGATTTCTCCCGATAAGGTGAAACCTAAGGGTTTTACTTCTTTTGTATATGCAGATGACGGCACCACCGAGATTGCACGTTTCGTTAAATCCGGCGCAAATCGTACGTCTAAGTCCATCTCGGAGATTCCAGAGGATTTACAGCATGCCATTGTCGCAATCGAGGACGAACGTTTTTATGAACACAACGGAATCGACCTGCAGGGAATCATCCGTGCAGGAGTGATCGGACTTACCTCTGGAGATTTCTCTCAAGGTGCCAGTACGCTGACACAGCAGTTGATCAAAAATAACCTCTTCGATTTTATGAATGAGGATACCTTTTACGACTCTGTGAAGCGTAAACTACAGGAACAGTATCTCGCAGTCCAGATTGAAAAGCAGATGGACAAGGACGCCATCCTGGAGAGTTATCTGAACACCATCAACCTCGGTCAGAACTGTCTGGGCGTACAAGCCGCTGCCAAGCGGTACTTCGGCAAGAACGTGAACGACCTGACGCTGTCGGAATGTGCCGTTATCGCCGGTATTACCCAGAGTCCATCGCGGCTAAACCCTATCTCTAACCCAGAAGGGAATGCGAAACGACGGAAGAAGGTACTGGACGATATGCTGGAACAGGGGTATATCGATCAGGCTGCCTACGATGAAGCAATGGCGGATGACGTCTATGCCAGAATCCAGTCCGTCAACAGTGTTACGAATGAAAGCAGTCCCTATAGTTACTTTGTGGATGCACTTGTTTTACAGGTGATCGACGACCTGATGGGGCAGCTGGGATATACCGAGACACAGGCTTACAACGCTGTATACAGCGGGGGCTTGAGCATTTACTCGACCCAGAGCCTTTTGATGCAGCAGATCTGTGATGAAGAGGCGAATAACGATGCAAACTATCCGAATCTGAAAGAATACGGCCTGGACTGTGCGATTACCGTAACCCGTGCGGACGGGACTGTAGAGAATTACAGTTCCGGTCATATCAAACAGTATGCAAAGAATGCATACGGTGATTCACAAGGTCTTGTTTACTCCAGTGAGGAAGCCGCTCGGGCCATGGTAGAAGAATGGAAATCAACGATCGCCAGAGAAGGCGACACCTATGATGAAAACATCAATATCACACCTCAGCCGCAGTCTTCGATAACCATCATCGACCAGAACACCGGTCAGATTAAAGCGATGGTCGGCGGTCGGGGAGCCAAAGAGACCAGCCTTGGACTGAACCGAGCCTATCAGGGTTCAAAGAGACAGCCCGGTTCCTGCTTCAAGCCTCTTGCCGCATATGGACCCGGAATGGATTCCTGCGGGAAGACACTTGCCACCGTAATAAAGGACGAGCCTTATACTTTAAGAAACGGCAAGGTGTTGAGGAACGCCAATGGTCGTTACGGCGGCGATACCACCATCCGCAAGGCGATTACCTGGTCTAATAACGTATGTGCAGTCAAGTTAAGCGATGAGATTACCCAGCAGTTAGGTTTTGAATACTGCGAGAAATTCGGCATCTCCACGTTGGTCAAGAGCAAGACTACGGAGGCGGGCGTATTTAGTGACCTAGATAACCAGACCCTCGCACTGGGCGGTCTGACAGACGGCGTCTACAATTACGAGATTTGCGCGGCATATGCGACGATCGCAAATGGCGGTGTCTATAACTCGCCTACCTTATACACTAAGATATTAGATCACGATGGCAACGTGCTGTTAGAAGGAATCGGGGAAACCCGTACTGTAATCAAAGATAGTACGGCAGCGCTTCTTACAAGCGCCATGCAGGATGTTGTAAACGCCGGTACTGGCTCACGGGCACAGCTCCCCAATATGCCTGTTGCGGGCAAGACGGGTACCACAAGTGATAATAAGGATATCTGGTTCTGTGCATATACACCGTATTATACCTGTGCTGTATGGAGCGGATATGACGATAACAAGGAATTAACGAATACCGTCTACCATCTGCAGCTCTGGAAAAGCATTATGAGCAGGATTCATGCGAATCTGGAACGAAAGGAATTCACTATGCCGCCGTCTGTGGAGCAGAAAACCGTTTGTTCCATCAGCGGTATGCTCGCCGTGCCTGGAAGCTGTCCGGGGATTACGGAATATTTCGCTACCGATATCTTGCCGACGGAACGATGCACTGGGCATGGGTATAGCTACGAGGAAGGAGAGGAAGGGGAAACCGAAGAGGATAACCGGGATTATTCCTTGGATATTCCGGACGATCCGGATCCCACAATTCCAGATCCTGACCAATCGGCGACTCCGGATCTGCCGGATCCCGACCAATCGGCGACTCCGGATCTGCCGCCGCCGGATGCGAATCCGGATACACCTCAACAGTAAAGAACTCTACAACAAGAAAATACCGACAGAGAGTCAACATATCTCTGCCGGTATTTTTACTTGTGAATATTTTATAAAATCAGCTTCGCCGCTCCACAGATTCCCGCATCATTCCCTAACTCTGCCAATACAAACTTCGTCTTCTTATTGGCAAAGAACGCTTTCTCCATAAAATATTTTTCGATATAACCAAGAAGAATGTCTCCCGCCTTGGACACCCCTCCGCCAATCACGATTGCAGAAGGATCGGTCACAGCCGCAAGGTTCGCCAGAGCATGCCCAAGATAAGAGCCAAATTCTTCCACGATCTCCTCAGACATCTGGTCGCCTTCTTTCAGCGCATCAAACACTGCTTTTGCATCCACCTTATCTACACTGCGAAGCGCAGATTCCTTATCATCCTTCTCAAGCCGCATCTTCGCAAGACGGGCAATCCCGGTTGCCGACGCATACTGCTCTAAACACCCATGATTCCCACAGCCGCACCTGGCCGTCTCTTCATAATTCACACAGAGATGCCCTATCTCACCGCCTGCACCGTTGGCTCCAATCAACGGCTGCCCATTCACGATGACGCCTCCGCCGACACCCGTGCCAAGCGTGACCATAATCATATTCTTATTCCCTTTCCCGGCGCCTAGCCACATCTCTCCAAGAGCCGCCACATTAGCGTCATTGCCTGCCGCAACCTTCATGCCAGTCAATTCTTCCATCTCACGGCTCACTTCCTTGTATCCCCATCCCAGATTCGCCGTTTTCTGCACAACCCCATTTTCATCCACAGGAGCCGGAATCCCGATTCCGATTCCCGACATCTGGGAATCGTCAAGCCCCTTCTCCTCCATCTTCTTTTTCAAAGCTTCTGCCACGTCTGGAAGGATTGCTTCTCCCCCGTTCTCGGTACGGGTCTTAATCTCCCACTTATCGACCAACTCCCCATCTGTCTGAAAGAGTCCGATCTTCACCGTAGTCCCACCGATATCAACACCAAAACAATAATTCATCCTCTTGCCCTCTCTTACTATTTTTTCGTTAGGTTCCGTTGTACCCTCTTATACAATTCCTGTGCGGCATTGTATCCCATCTTCTTCTGCCGGTAGTTAATCGCCGCCGTCTCCACAATGATTGCCAGATTTCGTCCCGGACGGATGGGGAGCTGATGGCATACGATTTTATTTCCCAGAAATTCCGTATACTCCTCCTCCATGCCCAGACGGTCATACTTCTTATCCTTATCCCAGTCTTCCAGCGTAATCACCAGATCGATATTCTGGGTTTCGCGCACACTCTGTACACCATACAGCGTCTTGACATCCACAATACCGATTCCCCTAAGCTCAATAAAATGCCTCGTGATATCCGGCGCAGTTCCTACCAGCGTCGCATCGCTGACCTTGCGGATCTCTACCACATCGTCGCTGACCAGACGATGCCCTCTCTTGATCAGCTCAAGCGCAGCTTCGCTCTTTCCAATCCCGCTCTCGCCCATAATCAGGACTCCGACACCATAGACATCCACCAAGACACCGTGGATTGAGATGCACGGAGCCAGTTCCACATTCAACCAGCGGATAATCTCCGCCGTAAACTGGGCTGTCTTCTTCTCCGTATTAAAGACCGGGATATTCGCTTCTTCCGCCATCTCAAGCAACATCTGTTCCGGCTTTAAACTCCTTGAAAATACAATACATGGAATGGGATAGGACAATAACTGGGTATAAATCTCCCTCTTATGATCCTCATCCATCTTTTCCAGAAATGTATACTCCACATACCCGATCAGCTGTACCCGGTCAGAATCAAAATGTTCAAAATATCCTGTAAGCTGCAGCGCAGGACGGTTAATGTCCGGAATCCCAAGAGTCTTATCCCCAATATCCACATTGGGCGTAAGATTCTTCAGATCCATCTTCTCCACAACTTTTTTCAGCTCAACTCTACCTGCCATACTCTTCTCCTTCCCAAATTTGTAACCAACTAAGGCGGCTGTCTGCCGCCCGCATATTCTGCACAGCAGATTTTTACCTCGCTAAGATTATATCACATCAATGGAAAAAGTCATAGACATCCTGTGCAGATTTTTCATTCATTGACGGAAGTTCCTTTAACTGTTCCACCGTGGCATTCCGGATTGCATCAATATTTTCAAAGTGCCGCATCAAATCCTTCCTCCTTGCCGGCCCCACCCCTTTAATATCATCCAATATAGAATGTACCTGATTCTTTCCCCTAAGCTGCCGGTGGAACGTAATGGCAAACCTGTGGGCTTCATCCTGAATCCTGGTAATCAGCCGGAAACTCTCGGAATTCTTATCGATTGCAATCTCTTTATTCTGATAATATAACCCTCTGGTACGATGGTTGTCGTCCTTGACCATGCCGCACACAGGAATGTTAAGCCCTAGCTGATCCAATACCCTGAGCGCAACATTCACCTGTCCTTTTCCTCCGTCCATAAGAATCAAATCCGGGAATGCAGTAAATCCCCATATATCCTTTCCTTCTTCCTGCTCCCGCATCCCATGCTCAAAACGGCGGGTCAGGACTTCCTCCATGCTGGCATAGTCGTCCGCCCCCTGAACTCCCTTGATTTTAAACTTGCGGTAATCATTGCGTTTTGGTTTCCCCCTCTCATACACCACCATGGAGCCCACCGATGCAAACCCGCTGGTATTCGAGATATCAAACGCCTCCATCCGCAGGATTCCCCTAAGTCCCAGCATTTTCTCCAGCTCCTTCACTGCCCCGATGGTCCTGCCCTCCTCGCGCTTTAGCCGTTCCTTGTCCGTACTTAATACAAGGGCCGCATTCTTACCGGCAAGCTCCACCAGCTTCTCCTTCGTCCCCTTCTTAGGAATCCGTAAATGTACCCGATGCCCCCTCCGATTTGTCAGCCACTCTTCGATGACCTCCATATCTTCCACAGCCTCCGGCAGCATCAGCTCGGCAGGTATATACGGCGTCCCTGCATAGAACTGCTTGATAAAACTGGACAGAATCTCGCTCTTTGTCTCTCCCTTCACGATTTTAAGATAGAAATGGTCCCTTCCAATCAACCTTCCGCCCCGGATGAAAAAAACCTGGACCACCGCATCCTCTTCCTCCACTGCCACGGCAAGGATGTCCCTGTCGTCTCCCGCCGTATCCGTGATTTTCTGCTTCTGGGCAATCTTCCGAACACTGGCAAGCAGTTCCCGGTACTCAATTGCCTTCTCAAATTCCATCGCCTCCGACGCCTCCTGCATCTTCTGCTCCAACTCTTTTAAGATCACATCATAATTCCCGTTCAGGAAATGAACTACCTCCTGTATGGACTGACGGTAATCTTCCCTGGAAATATACCCCTGGCACGGCGCCTTGCACTGGTGGATATGGTAATTCAAGCAAGGTCTTTCCTTTCCGATATCCTTAGGCAGTTTCCGGTTGCAGCTTCGGATGCAGTACAGTTTCCGTATCAGCTCGATGGTGTCCTTAACGGCCCCAGCACTGGTGTAAGGGCCAAAATATTTTGCCTTATCCTTCACCATTTTTCTGGCCAGCATGACCCGCGGGAAGGGTTCGTCTACCGTCACCTTGATGAACGGATAGGATTTATCATCCATCAGCATGGTGTTGTATTTGGGGCGGTGTTCCTTAATCAAGTTACACTCTAATACCAAGGCTTCCAGCTCTGAATCTGTGACAATATACTCAAACCGGACAATGTGCGTCACCATCTGCTCAATCTTTGCTCCCTTATTGCGGCTGCTCTGGAAATACTGCCGGACACGGTTCTTTAAGCTGATAGCTTTGCCCACATAGATAATGTCGTCCGTTTCATCATGCATAATGTATACGCCAGGCCTTCCCGGCAATTTCTTTAACTCTTCCTGGATATCAAACATAGGTACTCCTTCTTGCAATCGAGTAGGAAGAGCCATCTTCCCCTACTCAGCCCGCGGCCCGTGCGCCGCCTCAGCGGAATATTTCCTCTGCACGGGTCTGCGCATAAAAGCCCGGAACGACTAAAGTTCCCGGGCTTTCTATTATATGTTTTCTTCTGATACATCTTCTTCTGATACGTCTTCTTCTGTCTCTACCGGATTCATCGCAATCCTCTCTTCGCTCTTCTCTTTCTTGTCTTCCGGATTGATTCCTTCTACTTCATGGAAAATCTCCATGAATTCTTTTCCGGTAATCGTCTCTTTCTCAATCAGGAACGCCGCAATCTTATCCAGCGCCTTCCTGTGGCTGGCAAGAAGTTTCTTGGCCTCCTCGTAAGAATCCTTCAAAAGCTTCATCACTTCCCGGTCAATCTCAGACGCCGTCTTCTGGCCGCAGTTTGAAACCGCCCTTCCGTCCAGATATCGGTTCTGGATAGACTCAAGTCCAATCAGGCCGAATTTCTCGCTCATACCATACTGGGTAATCATGGCTCTTGCCACCTTCGTAGCTTTCTCGATATCGTTAGATGCTCCCGTCGTTACGGTGTCAAATACAATCTCTTCCGCCGCGCGCCCTGCCAGCAGGCCTACCAGCATTGCATCCAGTTCCTTCTTGGTATTCAGGAACTTCTCTTCCTCCGGCGTCTGCATCACATATCCCAGCGCCCCCATGGTCCTCGGCACAATGGTAATCTTCTGCACCGGCTCTGCATCCTTCTGCAATGCGCTCACCAACGCATGGCCGACCTCGTGATAGGAGACGATTTTTCTCTCCTCCTGGCTCATAATGCGGTCTTTCTTCTCTTTTCCTACCAGCACGACCTCCACAGCCTCAAACAAATCTGCCTGAGACACGGCCGTCCTGCCATTCTTGACGGCATTAATCGCCGCCTCATTAATCATATTGGCAAGGTCGGAACCTACTGCTCCGCTGGTCGCCAGCGCGATTGCCTCCAAATCTACCGTCTCATCCATGCGTACATCCTTGGAATGTACCTTCAGGACATCCACCCTTCCCTTTAAATCCGGCTTCTCCACGATAATGCGCCGGTCAAACCGTCCCGGACGAAGAAGCGCCGGGTCCAGAATCTCAGGACGGTTGGTAGCCGCCAGAAGCACAAGCCCCTTGTTGCTCTCAAACCCATCCATCTCCGCCAAAAGCTGGTTCAGGGTCTGTTCCCGCTCATCATTGCTGTTCAGCTGATTATCCCGGCTCTTTCCAATGGCATCGATCTCGTCAATAAATATAATACAGGGAGCCATCTGCTGCGCCTGCTTGAACAAATCCCGTACTCTTGACGCCCCCACGCCAACATACATCTCCACAAATGCAGAGCCGCTCAGGGAAAAGAACGGCACCTTCGCCTCACCGGCAACCGCCTTGGCAAGTAACGTCTTACCGGTTCCCGGAGGCCCCACCAGAAGCGCGCCCTTGGGAAGCTTCGCGCCCACGCTGGTGTATTTCCCAGGATTATGCAGGAAATCTACCACTTCCTGCAAGGACTCCTTCGCTTCATCCTGCCCTGCAACATCCTTGAAGGTAACGCCGGTCTGCTTCTCCACATACATCTTGGCGTTGCTCTTGCCGATTCCCATCATTCCGCCGCCCTTCGCCATCTTCCGGGTCATCCAGACGAAAACGCCTACCAGCACCGCAATGGGCAGCAAGGTAAGAAGCGTCTGCGCCACAACGGCAGAAGTAGTATCCGGAATCTGCTGGCTGAACTTCACGCCTGCCTTGTCAAGACGCTCCGGCAGGGAATCATCCCTGACTACCCCGGTATAGTATTCCTTGGCAATCTTCTGCCCCTTCTCTTTCTTTTCCGTAATCACGATACGTGTACTGTGGATGACGACTTCCTCCACCTTCTTATCGTCTACCATCTCAAGGAATTCATCGTAACTAATCTCGTTATCATCACCCATTCCCTGAAACTGGAACAATGCCATGACCATGATCGACGTAACCAGCGTCACCAATATGACAAACGATAAGCCCTGCTTATTATTTCTATTATTATTCTGATTCCTGTTGTTCTGGTTATTATTATTCTGGTTGTCCATCTTCTTCCTCCTGTACTACCCTTTCATTATACGGAGAGCCTGGCCGGAAATCAATACAAACATTGCCTGTGACTGATTTTTTAATGCTTTTTATGGAATTTTTACAATTAAATTGTTTTTCATTACAATTTATGTTAATATCAAATCAGTTCTGGACATTGATAATAATATATTTACCTGGGTAGCCGGGGGACGTGCTCTCACCCAATCCGAGATCCTGTCGGAAGGTGGTGATTATTATGAGTACATATGAAGAATTTATGATTCTGCTGACTTTTGCGTTAGTGATAATCGGAATTCTGAATCTGAAAAGTAAGAAATAGCCGTCCTGCTCTCTGCAAAGTAGACGGCTATTTCCTTATAGTTTTGTTGTAAATCTTCGCCGGGTTGGGTGAGCTGCAATCACCTTCCGGCTATCCTGTTAAATATATTATAACCACATTTAATAAATATGTCAAACATTTTCCAACCATTCGCACATCTTCCTTTTCTCTTCCGAGATTACCGGCACGTGTGATTGCCGCGGAAAAATAAGACAAGTAAGGGGAATCATCTATGAAAATCGGATTTGACAATGAAAAGTATCTCAAGACACAATCAGCCCATATCCGGGAACGTATTGAGCAATTCGGGCAGAAGTTATATCTGGAATTCGGCGGTAAATTATTCGACGATTACCACGCTTCACGAGTTCTTCCCGGTTTCCAGCCGGACAGTAAGCTTAGGATGCTGAAACAGCTTTCCGACCAGGCGGAGATTATCATCGCCATCAGCGCAGAGGATATCGAAAAGAACAAGGTCAGGGGCGATCTTGGCATCACCTACGACTCCGACGTGCTTAGGCTGATGTCCGCATATCAGGAACAGGGACTTTACGTGGGAAGCGTCGTGATCACCAAGTATGGCGGCCAGGAAAGCGCAACTCTCTTTAAAAGCCGGCTGGAAAAATTAGGGATCAAGGTATACCGCCATTTCGTCATTCCCGGTTATCCCTCCAACGTACCCTATATCGTAAGCGACGAGGGCTACGGAAAGAACGATTATATCGAGACTTCCCGCCCTCTTGCCGTCGTGACCGCCCCTGGTCCCGGAAGCGGCAAGATGGCAGTCTGCTTATCCCAGCTCTATCAGGAACACCGGCGGGGAATCTCCGCGGGCTATGCCAAGTTCGAGACGTTCCCCATCTGGAATATCCCGCTGAAGCATCCGGTGAACCTTGCTTATGAGGCTGCCACAGCAGACCTGAATGATGTGAATATGATTGATCCCTTCCATCTGGAGGCTTACGGGCAGACTACCGTTAATTACAACCGGGATGTAGAAATCTTCCCTGTGCTGAACGCCATGTTCCAGCGCATTTACGGTGAAAGCCCCTACAAATCTCCTACCGACATGGGGGTAAATATGGCGGGAAACTGCATCTGCGATGACGAAGCCTGCCGGGAGGCTTCCCGGCAGGAAATCATCCGGAGATATTATGACTCCTTAAAGCGGTTGCTGTTCGGCACTTGTTCCGATTCTGAGGTCATGAAGATTGAGATGCTGATGAATCAGGCCGGCATTAATGTACACGACCGTCCGGTGGTGGATGCGGCGCATAGGCGTGCCGAAGAAACGAACGGACCTGCCGCAGCGCTTATGCTCCACGACGGACGCATCATCACAGGCAAGACTTCTAACCTGCTGGGAGCTTCCGCCGCCCTTCTTTTGAATGCACTGAAAGAGCTGGCAGGACTCGACCATCAACGCCATGTCATTTCCCCGGAGGCAATCGAACCCATCCAGAGGCTCAAAACCCTTTACCAAGGCAGCAAAAATCCCAGGCTCCATACGGATGAAGTCCTGATTGCCCTCTCGGTCAGCGCGGCGACAGACCCGGCGGCCAGGCTTGCATTGGAACAGCTTCCCAAGCTAAGGGGCTGCCAGGTCCATACCTCTGTTATGGTAAGCTCCGTGGATATGAAACAGTTCAAAAAATTATCCATCCAGGCGACCTTTGAGGCGAAGTACGAAAAAAATTCTGTATTTTTTGGCGGGAAAGGTGTATAATGTGTTTATTTAGGAGGACATTATGGCAGTAAAATATGTATTTGTAACCGGCGGGGTCGTTTCAGGCCTTGGAAAAGGAATCACAGCCGCATCCCTCGGACGGCTTTTGAAGGCGCGAGGATACACTGTGACCATGCAGAAATTCGACCCTTATATTAACATTGACCCCGGAACCATGAATCCGGTCCAGCACGGCGAGGTGTTCGTGACCGACGACGGCGCGGAGACTGATTTGGACCTGGGACATTATGAGCGTTTCATCGATGAGAGCCTAAGCAAGAATTCCAACGTCACCACTGGAAAAATCTACTGGTCTGTTCTGCAAAAAGAACGGCGGGGAGATTTCGGCGGAGGGACGGTTCAAGTCATCCCCCATATTACGAATGAGATCAAAAACCGATTCTACCGAAATCCTTCCGCAGAACATACGGAGATTGCCATTATCGAGGTAGGCGGAACGGTAGGCGACATTGAGAGCCAGCCATTCTTAGAAGCAATCCGCCAGTTCCAGCACGAGAAAGGGCATGAGAACGTAATTCTCATTCATGTTACATTGATTCCTTATCTGCGCGCATCCCAAGAGATGAAAACCAAGCCCACACAGGCAAGTGTGAAGGACTTGCAGGGAATGGGAATCTGGCCGGACATTCTTGTATGCCGTTCCGAGCATCCGCTTGATATTGGGATTAAGGACAAGATTGCCTTATTCTGCAACGTGCCGTCTGGCCATGTACTTCAAAATCTGGATGTTGAATATCTGTACGAAGCTCCGTTGGCAATGGAAGAAGAGAATCTGGCCGGTGTTGTCTGTGAATGTCTGCACCTTGACTGCCCGGAACCGGATTTGAAGGACTGGACGGAGATGGTAGATTACCTGAAACACCCCAACACGGAAATCACAATCGCATTGGTAGGCAAATATATCCAGCTCCACGATGCATATATCAGCGTGGTGGAGGCGTTGAAACACGGCGGTATTTTCAGCCGTGCCACCGTGAATATCAAATGGATTGATTCTGAGACTGTGACTGCCGGAAACGTAGACGCCCTCATGCAGGATGTCAGCGGGATTCTTGTCCCCGGCGGTTTCGGGCATCGGGGGATTGACGGAAAATTAGAGGCAATCCGGTACGCCCGCACCCACGGCGTCCCATTTCTGGGACTGTGTCTTGGAATGCAGCTCGCCATCGTGGAATTTGCAAGAAACGTGCTGGGATATAACGACGCCCACAGCGCAGAATTAGACCCTAACACCACTCATCCGGTCATCCATATCATGCCGGAACAGATTGGGGTGGAAGATATCGGCGGCACTCTGCGCCTTGGCTCCTATCCCTGTGTCCTTGATGAGAATTCCAAGGCATATCAGATGTACGGAACCAGAGAGGTCCGGGAACGGCACAGGCATCGCTATGAAGTCAATAATGATTACCGGGAAAAACTTACAGCCAATGGCATGAAGCTCTCCGGGCTGTCGCCAGACGGGAATATCGTGGAAATGATTGAGATTACGGAACATCCCTGGTTCATTGCCACACAGGCGCATCCGGAACTAAAATCCCGCCCAAACCGCCCGCATCCTCTGTTCCGCGGATTTATTGAGGCTGCGCTCAAATACCGCGGCTAACATTATGCCTGAACTGAAAACAAATGCATAGACAGATGAAAAAGGGGGATTGCCGGAAAGTAATATTTTCCGGCAATCCCTCCCTTTTCCCTAATTTTCCCTTACACATTTCAACGCCTCTGCCACAACCTGATGCATATCATAATAGCGGTACATCCCCAGACGCCCGCCGAAGATGACCCCTTCCTCTTTCTCGGCAAGCGCTTTATACTTCCCATAAAGGGCATTATTCTTCTCATCGTTCATCGGATAATAAGGTTCTGCCCCTTTCTCCCACGCTGCCGGATATTCTCTTGTAATGACCGTCTTCGGATTTCTCTCCCCTGTATTGCCATATCCTCCCTGACATCCGTACTCAAAATGCTTATGCTCGATAATCCTCGTGTACGGTATCTCATATTCCGTGTAATTGACCACCGCATTTCCTTGATAATTCTCCATATCTAATGTCTCCGTCTCGAACCTTAAACTGCGGTATTCCAATTCCCCGTAACAATAATCATAATAAGCGTCAATCATTCCGGTAAATACAACCTTCTCTGCCTGCTGCTTTAATTCCTCCCGCTCTGCAAAAAAGTCCGTATCCAGACGCACCTCAATCCCTTCCAACATCTTTGCAATCATCTGGGTATAACCGCCCATCGGAATTCCCTGATACTTGTCGTTAAAATAATTATTATCATACACGAACCGAACCGGAAGCCGTCGGATGATAAAGCTGGGAAGCTCCGTCGCCCGTTTGCCCCACTGCTTCTCCGTATAACCTTTCACCAGCTTTTCATAGATATCCTTCCCTACCAGAGAAATCGCCTGCTCCTCCAGATTCTTAGGCTCCGTGATTCCTGCCTCCTGAATCTGCCTGTCGATGATCTCTTTCGCCTCCTTGGGAGTCTTGGCTCCCCACATCTTACTGAATGTATTCATGTTAAATGGCAGATTATATAATTCATCCCCATATCTTGCCACCGGGCTGTTGGTATAACGGTTAAATTCTGCGAACTGCTGCACATAATCCCACACCTCCTTGTCCGACGTGTGGAAAATATGCGCGCCATACTCATGAACTTGAATTCCGTCCATTTCTTTCGTGTAAATATTGCCTCCGATATGTTTCCTGCGGTCAATCACCAGCACACGTTTCCCCGCTTTATTCGCCTCATACGCAAAAATAGATCCGAACAATCCTGCGCCTACAATTAAATAATCATACTTCATCTCTTTTCATCCTCTCTACTCTCTTACTATTTCTGTCTCAATCACGCTTCTTTACCAAACCGAACCTCACAGTCCTTCCGGAAAAATGATATCCCATAACAATCAATCTTCCGATACCCTTCTTCTCGCAATTCTTCCATATACCTTTTATCATAGATTTGCTGCAACGCCTTTTGGGCATCATTCTCCAAATCATCTATCGAATCCGAAACTTTCACTTCCACAATAAATGACCTCCCCCGCAACGAAGGACTTTTCACCATAATGTCAGAACGGCCATTTCCGGTTTCACGGTTAGACTTCACCAAATAATTCTCACTCTGGCTCAATATTCCTGTCAAAAAACCATGATAAAAATTTTCTGCACTGTCATAAAAACTAATGGTTCGGAAAAGCTGACCATTTAATATATCCGTCATCCTCTGGGCATTCCCATTCTCCATTGCACAGTACAAATCATGAAAATCCTCCTTCTTTATCATATCTTTCAGCCAATTCAGGATAGTATTCTGATAAATTGTCTTTACCTCTATATTAGGAATCCTTGCCCGCAAGAAGATAGATGATTCCTTAAAATACTCACTCTCTTTCGTCAGATATCCTGTAAAATAGAGAAAATTCCACAGATTCTCACCATTGTTATACATATCCCCGTAGGTAACTTCTTCATGAACCTGAATATCTAAAGTCCCACCACCTAAAAGTGTTTCAATCTGTCTTTTTGTTTCCCTATCCGCCCTGGCTATCAAGTCCTTTATGATGTCATTAGAACTGGTGTTAATCCAATGTGGACGCGGAAATGCATTGACATCCGCATATAAATCATACATAAAATTGATTACACTCCATGGATTATAGACCTCTGTACTGCCAAACGCATACCCATCATACCATTCTTTCATAACCGTGAAACGGCTCTCTACGCCATAGTACACCATCATCTGCCCCACTTCCGCTTCTGTGAAACCAAAATGCTCACTATATCTCTGGTCAAGTATAGATATAATCTTCAAATGATTCAGCCCGGTAAATATACTCTCCTTTGAAATCCTCAAACATCCGGTTATAACGGCAAACTGCAGATAATCATTCGTCTTTAGCGCAGATTCAAATAATGACCGGATAAAACCTACCATTTCTTTATAAAATCCTCTGAAATACGCATTCTCTAACGGTACATCATATTCATCAATCAGGATAACTGTATTCTTACCTGTAATCTTATACATACACTTACTGAATAGCTTCAACGCACCCCGAACCTGCTTTTCATCTGCTTTTTCATCTGCAATATGGAGGTATTGCTCATATTCTTTCGTCGTGAGCCGTTCTCTCCCCTGCTCAATGACAGTTCTATGCCTGTCAAATTCTGACGCGATCTCCGCCTGCAGTACATAATAGGCATTCTCAAAATCTTCCTGCTTAGCCGATTTCAGCGTCAGATTCATCACAGGATACTTTCCCATTTGGCTGCTATACCTTTCCCCAGCATCCAGAATCTTCATTCCCCGAAAGAGTTCTCTATTCTGACGATTCTTTTCCATATCCCCGCTATCTTCAAAAAAATATCTAAGCATACTTAAATTCAACGTCTTCCCAAATCTTCTTGGGCGGGTAAATAGGTTCACTTTCCCTTTCAGATCCAACAATTCTTTGATAAATAACGTTTTATCCACATAGTAATAGCCAGACTTCACCATATCTTCAAAATTTTCCACACCAATTGGTAATGCTTTTTTCATACAAATACCTCGCTATTAACCACAAACCTACCTACAATTTCAAGTATTTTACATTATACCAAAATCTTATCACGCTGGCAAATTGATTTTCTATCCGTTTATGCCCATTTTGCCGCGCTTCCTTTCTCCGACCTTGTAACCACCAGTTTACGCTCTATCTGCTCTTTCAGTTCATTCACATGGGAAATGATTCCCACAAGCCTCTCCTCATCCGCAAGCTCCGCCAGAATCCGAATTGCCTGCCCCCTGGCCTCATCATCCAGAGAGCCAAATCCCTCGTCTACGAACATGGTATCCAGATGGATTGCCCCTGCCGTGTTCTGGACAATATCGGATAACCCTAACGCCATAGAGAGCGAAGCCATAAACGACTCCCCGCCCGACAGGGTCTTCACATCCCTCACCGAATCGCTTGCCATGTGGTAGATATCCAAATCCAATCCGGCTTGCCCCTGGTTTGCCAGATTCTTCACATCCCGGCACTGTAACATGAATTCACCTGAGGTCATACGAACCAGCCTCTTATTTGCGGCATGTATAATCTGTTTGAAATACTGCCTCTGTACATATGTCTCAAAATCCAGCTTTACCGTCCCGCTTAGATTGCCGTTGGCAGTCCTGCTTAGGTTTCCCACCATCTCATACTGTCTCTGCAAATCTCCATCCTTTTGAAAAAAATCCTTTAACCGGCTCCTCACTTCCCGGTTCTTCTGATTCGCGGTATACAGACGGACATACTCTTCCTGAGCTTTCTTCTGCTGCTTAGCCGCCTCCTGGATCATTTCCCCAATCTGCCCTAAATCGGCTCTTTCCTTTCCCTCCAACTGCTCCTTTAAGGACTTTTTCCTTCCGGACACTTCCTTTACCAGCAAATAGAATTCCTTGATTTTTCTTTCCAGCCCTGCCGCCTCATCCGATGATAGTTTTCCCTCAAGATATGCCGTTTCATCAGCAAATCCTTGAGCTTGAAGCATTGTCCCATAGCCTGTCTGGCATTCCCTTACTTCTTCCTCCTGCTGCCTAAGCGCCGCTTCACTGCTAGCCTTCTGCCCTTCCAGTTTCCTAAGCTCTTCGACGGACTGCCGCTCCTTCTTCTCCGCCTGCCCGTAGGCTGTCTTCGCCGACTCCAGCCTATTCGTCAAGTCATCCATGCGCTCCTTCGCCTGTTCCCGTGAAGGGAAAGGGAGTTTTTCTTCTTTCATCCGGATTTCTGCTTCCAACCGTTTTACTTCCAACAACAACTCTTCATATTCTAACTTTTCCTGCCCATAGGACTGCTCCAGGTTGTGAATCTCTTCTTTCATTCTCTTTTCGTTCTCAGCCGCCTGTGTACACTGCCGCGCCTCTTGCTCCAATCTTACAAGCTCGGCCTGTGTTTTCTCCATGGCGTCTTTATTCTTTACAGTAACTTCCTGAATCTTTCTCCTTATCCTCTCCTCGTCTTCTCCTGAAAACGTATTCCCATCCTCACTACCTTCTTCCCCCGAAAATACATCCCCCATGACCCTTACATATTCTCTGGCAAATGCCTCTCTTCCCGCCTCAAATCTCGCCGCCTGTTCCCGGAACATCGCCACGGCCTGCTCTCTTTTTTCCTCCGCCTGCTCCCGTTTCTTCTTCGCCTGTCCTACTTCCTGCTGCGTCGGCGCGCCTTCCGGAAGCCGTCGGATATCCGGATGTACGCAGGAACCACATACCGGGCATGGCATGCCGTCTTTCAGTCCTCCCGCAAGGATTCCTGCCTGTTCCGCAAAAAAAGCCTGATACCGCTCCTCATATGCTTGGAACGCATCCAGATAAGACTTCTGGGTCTTCTTCGCCTCTTTCTTTCTCCTCTCTAACTCTTTTCTTTCCTGGACAAGCTGCCCACACTGGATTACCAGCTTCTCCAAATCCCGGTTCAGGGACGCAAGCTGTTCCTCCCTAAGTTTCAAGCCTTCCATTCTTCCCGGACTTGCGGCAAATTTTTCTTGAAGCTGCCGCGCCTCCTCTCTCTGTTCTGCTAAATCATCCATCCTTTTTTTTCGCTTATCCAGTTCTTTTTGAAGCTTCTTCTGCATCTTTTGTTCCTTCGCATACTGCTCCCTCAACGTCTCAAGCAGGCCATACTGCGGCAATGCATCCGCCAGCCTTACCACCTCAGCATTACAGGATTTCTCGTGCAGTGCAAGCTCCTTTTCCCGCCGTAATTTTGTCTCGTGCATCTCCTGAACCCTGTGTTTTACGGCGTCCAACCTATGGCTGATGTCTTCGATATTTTCCCTGGTCTTCTTTGCCGTTTCCCGGCTTGCGACAAGCCTTTCCTCCTGAACCTGAACCTTCTTGGCACACTGTGCGGTATGGAACCGTATTTCCCATTCCTTACATTCCTCCTGCCCTTCGGCAAGCTCCTCTTCTTTGCGCCTTACCTGGTCAAAGGCCTCAAACAAACGGTTCACCGTCTCTCCCTCGCTTTTCTTCCCGTTCAGCCTGTCCAAATTTTTCTGGAGGGATGCGGCCGCCTCTTTCTTCTCTTTTTCTAAGACTTGCCCTTCTTTTATCATCTCCTCTAATGTTTCTATCACTTCTTCATAAGGAATCACCGAATAGCCCTTTAGCTCCCTAAAACGCTCCATAAATGCATCTTCACCCAGATTTTCGTCTGGATTTGAAAGATTTCCTGCAAATTCTACCCGTTCCATCTCTTGTTTTGCAGCCCGCACGTTATCCTCCAACTGGCCGTACAACACCCCCGCGCGCCTCTTTAACTCCTCCTGTACCCGGTAATACAATCCGGTCCGGAAGATTCTCGAAAAAATCCGTCGGCGTTCCTTAGATTCCGCATGGAGTAATTTCAGGAAATCCCCCTGTGCAATCATGGCAATCTGGGTAAACTGGTCTGCATCCATTCCCATAATCTCCACAATCTTCTGGTCTGTCTCCCGCTTCTTCCCACGGTACACATTCCCATCCGGCAGTACCAGCTCCACTTCAGGGGATTCCTTCACATATCTGGGAGAACCGTCTGCATACCGCCGTTTTCCCAGTCTCGTATATTCTGGATTCCGGCGGATGGTATACATTTCCTCCCGGTAGGAGAAGGTATACTCCACATACGTATCCGTCTCTTCCGACGCATACTGGCTTCGCATCATGTTTCCGTCCCGTTTCCCGCCGCTGGTCTGGTCATACAAGGCATAGGTGATTGCGTCAAATACCGTCGTCTTCCCTGCGCCTGTATCCCCGGTAATCAGGAACAGCCCATGCTGCACATCTGCAAAATCAATCTCCGTCTTTTCCCCATAAGACCCGAAGGCTGACATCACTAATCTGACTGGTTTCATGGGTTATTCCTCCTTTGCCTTTCCAAAAATCTGACGCATCATTTCCAGTTCCTCTTCTCCTAACTTCCTCCCCTGCATCTCCTGATAGAAATCGGCAAAATTTTGCAGCGGGTCTTTTAAAGTCAATTTCTCATCCAATTCTGACAGCTTTTTCCTTGTCCGGCCGTTATCTACGCGGACTTCCAAGATATGGCTAAATACCTTCTCAAGCTGTTCTTTCGGCTTGTAGGGTTCTGTCTCGTCTGTCAGTGTTACGCTGATGTAATCTCCCCGTTCGTCATCTTCTGCATGTTCTATGATGTCTTTCAGATTCCCTGTTTTCTTTTTCACATCCCGCAGCGGATGTAAGGGCAGAAGCTCAATCAAAGGCGGCTCGCCCTTCTTACCCAGAGTGACCACGGTAAGCGTTTTCTCGTGCTTGCATTCGCTGACAGAATATTTCAGAAGCGTCCCGCAGTAACGGATGTGGGGGCTTCCCACGCTCTGGGCTCCGTGCAGATGCCCCAGGGCCACATAGTCGAACTCCCAAACGGCGCGGATATCTACGTTTTCTAACCCGCCTACACAGAAGGTTTCAGAATCGCAGGTTGCGGGATAGAATACAGGCTTATCACTAAGAGCCGGCTCCTTCTCACAGGCAGGTGCAGAAGCATCCTGTGTGCCGGACACATTTCCCGTATAAAACTGATGGGAGACCAATACATTTCTCCGGTTTTTATAATCGATTTCTTCCCGTGCAAGAAGCTTTTCAACTGCATCCGTATACGTCTGCGGCGGGCCTTCCTCAAATATCTTCTTCTCGTCTGACGGCTTCAGAGCGTCCGTAAACACATTCCGCACATATGACGGCTTCATGAATGGCAGAAGATAAAAATCTACCTCACCGTATGCATCTGAAAGCGTGACCTTCCTAAGCCGCTTTGACGCATCCCTTGGCACGTTTCCTGACAGATGAATCTGGTGCTTTTTCAAGATATCCGACGCATATGTAAGCCTGTCTGCAGAGTCATGGTTTCCGCTGATAATCAATACTGGAATAGAAGGGATAATCTCTGACAGGCTTGTAAGGAATCGGTCGAAAACTGCCACTGCTTCCGCAGACGGCACACAACGGTCATAGATATCCCCTGCAATCACTACGGCATCCGGGCAGAGAGAACGGGCGTAGGCTATGACTTCACTAAGTATGGCCTCCTGCTCCTCTTTCAGACTGTAATGATGAAGCTGTTTGCCGATATGCAGGTCGGACAGGTGAAAAAATTTCATAAATATGTTCCTTTCTATTTACATTTAAAATCATCGGACATTATACTAATGTATGTAAACCAACTTACTTTCAATTATTAAGGAGAGAATTTATGTTACGGGAGATTGACTTAAATAAAGTGTCGGATGGAAAACTGTACGGGAGCAACGATATGGCGAAGACAGACTGCAACGGATGCAGGGGATGTTCGTCCTGCTGCCGCGGTATGGGGAATTCTATCGTCTTAGACCCTCTGGATATCCATAGGCTGACCACAGGATTACAGAAATCCTGTGAAGAATTATTGAATTCCTGTCTCGAATTAAATGTAGTGGACGGCGTTATCCTCCCCAACCTCAGGATGACCGGGAAGGAGGAGGCTTGCGTCTTCCTTCGGGGCGGGCGATGCAGCATCCATTCCATACGCCCCGGACTCTGCCGTCTCTTTCCGTTGGGACGGTTCTATGAGAATCACTCTTTTCAGTATTTTCTGCAGATACACGAGTGTCCTGCGCCAGGCAAGAATAAGGTCAAGATACGTAAATGGATTGATACGCCTGATATCAAACGATATGAGAAATTCATAGCAGACTGGCACTATTTCCTAAAACCTCTGCAGGAATACGCTATGGCTTTTGAACATGGGGAGAATATCCAAAAACTCAGTATGCTCATTTTACAGCAGTTTTATCTGAAACCATATGCAGCAGACGGTGATTTTTATCAGGAATTTTACGGAAGGCTGAATGCCTTCTCCAACGCCATCACATAGACCTGACAGGGATTCCACTCGTCCCACAACGTGGGGAATACTTCAAATTCCTTAAAGCCAAGGCTTAGGTAGAAACGGTTGGTGTCGTCGTATGCCGGATACCTTCCCATCTGTACCGTCTTCACTTGGATAAAGGAATAGCCTTTTGACGCCGCAAATGCTTTCGCCTCTTGAAACAGCTTTGTACCAATCCCCCTTCGGTGGTATTCCTTCAATATGCCCATGACGGATACCTCTACGGTATCCGTTCCGGTTTCATTCATGCACAGGAACCCCACCGGGTTTTCTGCGTCAAACGCCCCAAAGACAAACTGTGACGAACTTTCCGAGATATACTCTTCTCTGGATTCGGGGATGCCGAACCATTCCGGGAGCGCTTCGAGTATCTTTCTTGCGGCTGCCTGTTTTTCTTCCTGGCTATGAATCTGACGTATCATCGTTTCCCTCCGCTTTTTCCGCTTTTTCCTCTTCTGTCCCCATACCCGCAAGTATCCTCTGCGCCTCCTGTACGCACCACATACGGTTGCCCTTTGAAACCACATAGTTGAGGCTGAGCTTAGCACTCTCATTTTCACCAAGCCCCAGATAAATCTGAGCCTCCTTCAGCGCATAATTCACTTTCATCCATGGCCTGACGGCGTTCCCGTTCAAGTCTATCCGCTCATGGAGGAATCTGGACGCCGACTGGTAATCCTGATTCTCAATCGCCCTTGTCAGGTTATTGCCTGCACACAGCATCTCAAAATACTTCCAGTCCCTCTTTCTTCTAAGCCTGGCGTCCGTTACTGCCGCCGTGCCGTTCATCCGTTCATACTCCTGCTGATACTGTGTCTGGCGGGAAATACTCCTAAGGAATGCTTGTTCCAGCTCATGCACCTGCATTCCCATTCCTCTCTTAAAATACTGGTCAGATAATAGAATATAATAATTCGCCCGGAAGATTCCTTTCAGCTTACGGGGATTGATTCCCTGCAAGGTCTCCCATGCCCGGTCGTAATTCCCCTGGCTGTGCTGTGCCAGGGCGATATTGCATAGGATTCTGTCTTTATACAATACCATGCTGTTTCTTCGGATACATGCCTCATATAAAAACGGGTCGCATTCCGTAGCTAGGATTTCTGCAATTTTGACTGAGCCAAGGCGTATGATAAGGCAGGCAATCGCTTCAATCAGTGCATATACGATACAGACGCTTGCCGTAACCAGCACAAAAATAACGCTGCCGAATCTCCATGCCATAACGTAGGAGTCAATCCCGAATACCATATAAAACACATAGACTGCCCCAAGGATACAGATGAAAAATCCGGCTGCCTGATACCGATACAGCTGCGCTCTTCGCTTTTTTACTTCCAATTCCATTACAAAATTCCTCCTATGACTTGTAAAATCTATCCCGGACAAATTCATTATAACACAGAACCGCCAAAAAGGATGCCCATTTATTTAAAAAGACGGCGCAGATAATGTTTCCACCATCTACGCCATCTCTTCTCAATTATTTCTGCACAATATTGATAATCTTCTTAGGAACATAAATCTCTTTCACAATCGTCCCCGTCAGCTTATCCGCCACTGCCGCCTTCCCCGCCGCAATCGCATCCTCCTTGGAGATATCCGCCGCTACCGAAATCACGGCTCTCGTCTTCCCGTTAATCTGCACCGGAACTTCAATCTCATCATCCTTCATTAGCTCTTCATCATAGGTAGGCCATCCCGCAGTAAACACGCTTCCTTCATGCCCTAACTGCTCCCAAATCTCTTCCGCCATATGGGGGGCAAAGGGTGACAGCAGAACCGCCATGGTGGAAAGCGTCTCTTTGTCAATGCCGCCCTCTTTCTTCGCAATCTCAATCAGGTTGTTATTGTGCTCCATGAAACCGGAAATCGCCGTGTTCAAGCTAAAGCTCTCCAGCCGCTTCGTAATATCGCACACCAGCCTATGTCGCTCCTTGACCATCGCCTTCGATGCCTTGACATCCTGATCCTTACTGTCCATCACAAGGTTCCAGACACGCTTCAGGAAACGGTTCACACCGTCAATCCCCCGGTCGTCCCACTCGGCATCTAACTCCGGCGGTCCTACGAACAGCTCGTACATCCGCAGGGAATCACATCCGTAATCCCGCACCAGATCATCCGGAGACACCACATTTCCTTTGGACTTGCTCATCTTGATTCCGTTCTTTCCCGTAATCATCCCCTGATTGAACAACTTCTGAAACGGCTCGTCGAAATCAATCGCTCCGATATCGCACAGGAATTTCGTATAGAAACGGGAATACAGCAGATGAAGCACCGCATGTTCCACGCCGCCGATATACATATCTACCGGAAGCAGCGCGTCCGCCTTCTCCCTGGAAACCAGTTCCTTGTCATTATGGTTGTCCACATACCGCAGGAAATACCAAGAAGACCCCGCCCACTGGGGCATGGTATTAGTCTCCCGCTTCGCAGGTTTTCCACATACCGGGCACTTGCAGTTCACCCACTCCTCAATTCCGGCAAGGGGAGACTCGCCTGTCCCTGTCGGCTCATAGGACTCTACCTCCGGCAGGCGCAACGGCAGCTCTTCCTCCGGGACCGGTACATTGCCGCAGTCCGGGCAGTGTACGATTGGAATCGGCTCCCCCCAGTAGCGCTGGCGTGAAAATACCCAGTCGCGTAGCTTATAATTCACAGTCGCGCGCCCGATTCCCCGCTCCTCGATGATATGGGGCGCTTCTTTTTTCAGGACCGCAGACTCCATCCCGTTCCATTCTCCGGAATTAATCATGGTTCCGCTTGCCTCGGTATAAGCCTCCGTCATATGCTCAATTGCCTGTCCGTCCTTGGCAATAACCTGCACAATCGGAATCCCGAACTTCGTCGCAAACTCGAAATCACGGTCGTCATGGGCCGGTACGCACATAATCGCTCCCGTACCATAATCCGCCAACACGTAATCTGACAGCCAAATTGGCGTCTTTTCTCCATTTAACGGATTGACGGCATAACTACCGGTAAACACGCCCGTCTTTTCCTTATCCTGCATACGGTCCACATTGGACTTCATGGATGCCTCGAGGATATATTTCTCCACAGCGTCCCTCGTCTCGTCCGTAGACAGGCTTTTCGCCAGCTCATGCTCTGGAGCCAGTACCATGAACGTCGCTCCGAACAACGTATCCGGCCTTGTGGTGTAGACCGTAATCTTCTCGTCCCTTCCTTCTATCGGGAAGTCCACCTCCGCGCCGTAAGATTTTCCAATCCAATCCGACTGCATCTTCTTGACCTTCTCCGGCCAATCCAGCTTATCAAGGTCATTAAGCAGCCGCTCCGCATACGCTGTAATCTTCAGCATCCACTGACGGAGGTTCTTCTTCGTGACCTCAGCCCCGCAGCGTTCGCATTTGCCATTCACGACCTCTTCATTGGCAAGGCCGGTCTTACAGGACGGGCACCAGTTAATCGGGAATTCCTTCTCATAAGCAAGCCCTTCCTTGAACATCTTTACGAAAATCCACTGGGTCCATTTATAAAATTCCGGGTCAGTGGTATTCACCTCCCTGTCCCAGTCATACAGCGCCGCAATCTCATTGATCTGCTTCTTGATATTCCTTACATTCTCCGCCGTGGAAATCGCCGGATGCACGCCCATCTTGATAGCATAGTTCTCTGCCGGAAGCCCGAACGCATCCCATCCCATAGGGTGGATGATATAGTATCCCTGCTGCAGCTTATACCTGCTCCATACATCAGAAATTACATACCCTCTCCAATGCCCCACATGAAGCCCATTTCCGGATGGATAAGGGAACATGTCCAGACAATAGTACTTCTGACGTTCTTTCCCATTCTCATCGACCTTGACATTGACCGGGTTCTTCTCCCAGTTCTCACGCCATTTCTTCTCAATCGCCTTATGGTTGTAAGGTATTATCTTCGACACGATATTCATTCCTCTCTTTCAAAAAATAATTCTCATATGCCAGGATATAAAAAGCCTTTGCATCTCCACCGAGACGAAAAGGCTTAGAATCTGCACACTTCTTCATCTGCTCTATTTCCTACTTATTATATGAAGAATGTAAAAATAAGTCAAGTAATATTTTCTTATACAAAAGTCACAATTATAGTTGTTCCGTCTGCCTGTTTAGTGTATAATAGTTGTACACGGATCATACTGATGATTTCAGTAACTGAATAATACATAAAGGAGAGGTTTACGATGGTAAATTTATTGACTGGCCCAAAAGGGAGCGGAAAGACACAGAAAATGATCGAGCTTGCGAATAAGAAAGCAAAGGAATGTAACGGCAACGTTGTATTTATCAAGAAAACCCATAGAGACACAGCGAGTGTTACATTTGATATCCGGACAATCTGCATGGATGACTTCACCTCCATTACGAACACGGACGAATACATAGGCTTTTTGTACGGTATGTACAGTTCTAACCATGATATCGAGTGCGTCTTCATTGACGGCGTTATGAAGCATGCCGACATCTCCCTTGCGAATGTGCCGGATTTTGTTGAAAGGCTGAAAAAGATTTCAACAGAGTGCGGGATCGAATTCTTTGTGAGCCTCAGCGCTGACAAGAGTGAGCTGACAGGAATCCAGGAAGGCGGATACAGCTATCTGAATTAATTGGGTACAATATTTTATTTGAAAGCGACATAACCATATAATACTAGTACATCGAATAATTAATAACTGCCATCTTCACTTGTCTATGCTTCCGATAGCACAGAGCAAAAAGCCTCAGCGTAGCCCGCTACGCCTACGTTTTTTGCTCTGCACTCTCAAAAGCATATCCTGCGTGAATATAGCAGTTATTTAATTTTCGATGTACTAGTACACCGGGAAATGCGGTTGTCCGACAATATGGTATCTTCGGTAAAGAAGGATGGCATATATTACAGACAATGCAACATTTCCCGGTATCCCCGTCTTTTTATTTATGAAGATTGTGGCGTCAAGGCTGGCCACCGTCCCATAATTCCGTATGCCGAACCGATTTTCCCTCCATTTAGGAGCAGTTCCCTGGCCTTTTTCTGTAATCTGGTCACAGACGGCAGATTCTTATGCTCCGTATCCGGCGGAACCTGAAACAGCCATTCCAGATACCCTTGATCCTCCCTGTCTTCTTCCACAATCTCAAATCTCTCCTGAAAGGATAGGATATTCGACTTTTCCGGCAGCAGCGGCTTTAACGCCTGGGACAGAAGCCAGGAATTACAGGTATATTTGCAATATTTGTAATCCCTGTAATATGCGGCGAAAAACTGATTTGCCTGTTCTATGGAAACATCCACAGATTCCTCCGACAAGTCCGCATCCGACGGTATATGGAGCGCAATCACATCTTCACCGCCGTAGTTTTTGAACTGATATTCCAATGCCCCGATGCGGAACAAGCTCATGCAAAGCTGCCTGTAAGTCCACCATCCTCTGTCAAAAAACATGCGGCCGTTTTTCTCTTCACATTCCCGGATAAATCTGGGGAAACATTTCATGGTATCAATGTAAATTGTTTCCGGAATTCCTTTTTCCAGATATCCGTCATATGTGCAGCAGGCACATTCTAACTGACAGCAGAGCATCTTGAAATGGTCCGCATCATCCTGGAAAGCAGCTTCTAAGCGATGGTATGCCGGTTCTGCTAATTCCTTGTCAAGCAGCCGGTTCAGGTCACACTCTATCTGGGTAAAATCCATTCGGCTGGCGGTTACTTCCAGTTTTTTTATGATTTCAGGCTGCAGCTGAATCAGTTGGCATAACCTTTCCATCGTCATTTTCATTATGGCAACCCTCCTCCCAATCGATTGTACTATCTCCATTATATCTGGCGAAACACCGCAGGATATTCGTTCATCAGCAAGGCGGATTTTCAAGGGCGTAGCGGTGGCTGTTGTCACAAGGAGGGACCCGCTTGCGGGAGGATTCCTTATGACCGACCGTTAAGTGAATCCAACGCGGCAGATGGACGAATAGCCAAGGAGGTTTGCCTGATATAATGCGGTCAGCACACTATTTTCTCCAAAATCTGATATATTTATTATATCCCACACATATTTAGAAGGCAAGCGGATATAGAGATATAATCTGCGGGGAACCTGTCATTTCATTTATCATAGGTTTCCCCGCCCAGATCTCTACTCCCTATTTTTCAAAGCCTCCGCCGGTAGAATCCGTTTTACCCTCCTCATCAAAAACAGCGTACTGATAAAGTATAATCCCAAAATCGCCGCAAACAGTCCTGCATACATCCACCAGCGAAATGTCAGGTTCAGGCCAACCGCTACGTTTGACACCAGATAAGGATATATCGCATCCATAAATACCTTTGACAGTGGAATTCCCAGCGCCGCGCTGACTGCCACGACGGCCAGATTCCCGTTCAGATAAAGCTCTCTGATTTCTTTATTCCGATATCCGAAGATTTTCATCATAGAAATAGGCACTGTACAGCGGTCTATCATTACCTTCAGCATCAGATACATGACGACAAGGAAGAGCAATGCAGAAACACTCATCAGCATCCTGACCATAGGCCGCATCTTCTCCACAAAGACTGCCGCGCTCTTTTCTACTTCTGCTTTGGCAGACACGGCATATAACCTGCCGGGCTCAATATCCAATGCATGATCTGCGAATACTATGTTGTAATAATTCTCCTTTTCTCCTATTAGCTCCCGCATGCTGCCTATTTCCATAAATGCGAACATCCTTGCTGAATACGGCACGATTCCATCCACGGTAAACGCGTATCTTCTGTCCTTTTCTTCGTCGTCCAATACAAGGTCATCTCCCGGCTTCAGCCTGAACTTGCCCGCCATGGCGGAAGATATCAGAATCTTGCTTTGCCCCTCTTCCACCGGCGCGTCAAAGTAAGGATTGTCCGGATGAATCCCAAGCAGTGTCACATCAATATTGTATCCCATTGTCTCCTTTTTCAGATTCATGCCGCAGGCTTCTTCTCCGTCCTCCGGCAGTATTTCCTCCCACAAAGGATACTCATCCGGGGATCCCGTGATACCTTCCCCTGACGGGACGGGCGGACTGGCAGCCGATAAAGTATATGTGTACATATATTCATATCTGGTATCTGCCACACTGTCCGTTCTTACATGTTCACAAAGCACATAGCAGTTCAGGCCAAGCATGCAGACCAGCAAAGCCAGGAACATCCCTAAAAATACAGTTACGGCAGTCCGTTTTTCCCTGAGAAAATGGCGTATCTGAAACGCATGGACAAATCCCATTTGTCCAAGATCCCTATTCCTGCCCCTTGCAATTTTCTGCTCCCTGCGCATCAGGGCAAGGGCAGGTCTTTGCAATTTTCTGTAAATCACTAACAGATTGGTCAGCGCCGCAACTGCCGGAGGCATCAAGATGCCATAGAAAATCAGATACGGCTCATATGCCACGGGAAAATCCGGTATGGAAAAATATTGATAAGTATCCCCCATCTGTACCTTGACGCCAAACTTACTGTAGCCAAGAATCGTTCCCACAATTCCTGATACTAAGGTAAGCAGGACAGGCAGCAAAAGATAATGAACCAATAATTCCTTTCTTTTTATTCCCAGCGCATACAACGTTCCAATGACCTCGGATTCCCTCTCAATGGTATGTACCACAAAAACGGAAATCACATAGGCAAATAGTCCAATTAGCAGTACGCCCGCAAACAGTCCTGTCGTCTTATTGATGACCACATCATCTGCCGCTCCTTTGATACGGATATTGTTTTTTGCGGGGAGGAACTGCGTCAGCTTTGGTATTTCCTCCTGCAGCAGCTTTTTCAGCTCCTTGTCTGTCAATCCGCCATTCAGCAGATACCCATACACATATTGTTCTGCTTGGATGCTGCTGCCTGCTTCTTTCATTCGCTGATAATCTGCCTCATTTACAAAAGCAGTTCCAAACTGACGGCTGTCTACGATGCTGTCCGATAAATTTCGGTAAGGCGCATCATAATCCGGCGATGTTCCGATTCCACATACGGTAAAGAGCCGTCCCCCGATTCCAATCTCATCACCAACAAAAATCCTATGATCCTCGCTGTATCGTTTTTCCAACAGAATTTCCCCATCCCGCTCAGGAAGTCTTCCGGGATCGGCATGTACCCTGTCGATTTTCTGCCTGACAGCCGATATGCGCAAGACAGAATCGTCATCTGTTTTGCAGTCCAGATAAAAGTGTTCCTCTACCGTAATCCCGGCATCAATCAGTTTCTTCTGTTCTGCGCTGCTCATCGGCACAAACAGGCTGAACTGGCCGTCTTCCACGGACTGTGCCTTCGCCGCTTTTGCACTCCCTTTGATAATCGTATCGGCGGCGGCGACCAGGCTGATTACGATATACATCCCAAGAATGACCATCAGCCCCAATGCCAGATAACGGGGCAGATTTTCCTTGAAATCCCGTAAAATCCGCTTCTTCAATATCATCTGCATCTTATAGGTCCTCCAATTCTGCAGCACATACCTTTTTCCCGTTACGATAGTTTTCCATAATTTGGCCGTCCTTTAAGAAAACCACCTGATCCACCATGTTTTTGATAGAATTATTGTGGGTCACGATTAGCATGGTCGTCCTGTATTTTCTGTTTACCTCTTCAAGGAGAACCAGAATGTCCCGGGAAGTCCGGGAATCCAGCGCTCCGGTAGGCTCGTCACAGAGAAGAAGTTTCGGGTTTTTCACCAACGCCCTTGCTATGGCGCAGCGCTGCTGCTGGCCGCCCGAAAGCTGGGAAGGAAATTTGTTCTGATGCTCAGTCAGTCCCAACGTGTAAAGAAGGTCTGCAAGATTCTGGGGATGCCCGGAAATATATTCGCATACTTGAATATTTTCCTTTACCGTAAGGTTGGGGACAAGGTTGTAGAACTGGAAGACAAACCCCAGGTTTTCGCGCCTGTAATCCGACAGCTTTTCCTGCGTCAGGCCGCAGATTTCCTTCCCGTCTACCCGTATAGACCCAGAATCCATTCGGTCAAGACCTCCGATGCCGTTCAGAAGCGTGGATTTCCCGCTTCCGCTCGCTCCCTGTATGACGCACATATCGCCTTTTTCCACCGACATAGAAACTCCCTTCAGCACCTCCATGAAACTGCCGCCTTCCCCATAACTTTTCTTTAAATTGCTGACTTCTAAATACATCGCTTCTCCCTCCATCTCCCTTATTTTTCTCTTTAACTCAGTATTGTCATTAACTAATACAAGGTTACATAACATTGTTATGTTAAAGGCCACAAAACTCCTCCTACCGTTTAATCATCTACGTCTTTGCTTGTTCTCATCCTTTCCGGACAAATGCTCCCACCCAACCAGCCACTAAATATGCTACAATTGGTTCGATATTTTTAACCGCCTTCTCTTCTTCTTTCACATGGATCAGAAGATGCACAAAAGCTTCTATCTGCATATGGGATGTCCAGTGCAGGAAATAATGGTCAGGCTTAGGTATCCCTTTCTTCACGGAAAGCAGATCTGTCAGTTTATCATAATGCCTCTCCAAAATATTCACGAACTGATCCACGATTGTTTCATAGACACTCCCCTGGCTTTTGGTCAATAAAAGGAGTACTATATCGTAATGCTGATACAGATAGTGCAGAATCTCCTTGGCGCTGCGGATATCCTCCGACGCATCGCCGCCAAGCGCCATCTGGGCATCTGTCCCAATCTCCCTGGAAAAATGGTCTTGCATCATCTCCATTATCCCTTTGATGGTATCGTCTACGATTGCCGAAAGCAAATCTTCCTTATTTTGAAAAAAGAAATACAAGGCGCCGGTGGTGACGCCTGCCTTTTTGCAGATACTTCGCAAGGAAGCTTTCATATAGCCTTTTTCCAGAAATTCCTGTCTGGCATATTCCATCAGCTTTTCTCTTGTGGCTTTTTCATCAGACATATGGAAATTCTCCTTCTTTGCATAACGCTGTTATCTTCTCTCTAAAATAACATAAAAGGAGATATCCTGTCAATCATTTTAATCGAATAGGAAGAGCCATTTACCCCTACCCACCGCGCGGCCCGTGCTCCGCCCAAGCGGCATATTTCCTCTGCACGGGTCTGAACAGAAAAAAGTCCCCCGCCTTACGGCGAAGGACTATCCCCACATATCTTTTTATCCGATTGACAATGATACATCACTCATCGCTTCCTGACTCCAAATCACCGCCACGGTTCCCCCGAATCTCAAGCGACATGACAAGATTCGCTCTTTCATCCTCCTTATACTCCAATACGACCTCCTGCCCCTCTTCACAGCGGACAACATCAATAAAATCAACTACAGAGATATCAAAAATATCCTCCGACCCGTCCACCATAATATAATAATGGGACGTCCCATCAATGACCGCCTGGGCAATCTTTGTAATCTTCCCCGTAATCTTTTTGACTTCCCGCGTATCCTGCTCAGCCTCCTTGACACCGTTGCTGAACAGCAATTCCAGATAATTCTCCTCACACTGGCTCACACTGTCGCCAATGGCAACAATCTGGTACTTCTGCACATTTACCATCGCATACTTCTTCACCAGCCCCGCATCATCCTTCAATGCGATAAAATACGTCGGCTCATCCGAAATATTCAGCAGAAGCGGGAACGTCGCCTTATACTTCAAGTTCTGCACCTGGCCCTCTGCAGAAGACATGGCGGAAGCCTCCGTCGCGCCCTCGACCTTGTAATACTTTGTCTCCATCGTCCGCTGGTTGGACAGCACAAAGCCCACGTTAGACTGGTCTCCGTTTACCGAAGTCACCCCGGTATACATCCATACATCGTCGTCCAATGCCAGGTAATTATACCCGTCCGTGGTCTTTAAACAATCCTTCTGGCTCAAGATACTGTTGAAGAACCCATGTTTCAGCGTACCGTAATAGTCAAACAACTGCACCAGCAGATCCGCCGAATATGCCCGGTCTACCCATTCCGGCACGTCTTCGATATCATACGTCTTCATATCTCCGGTCACGGCATTGCATAATACTACCTTGCCCACCGTCTCTCCGCCGAAAAGCCCGATATTAAACTTCTTGACCGGAGCAATCCAGTAAGGGGTTCCCTCCTCGTCAATCTCAAAGCTTAACTCCCCATAGATATAGGTAGGATGCGCAAACCGCAGATGCCGGTAAATGTTCCTGTTAAAATGTTCGCTGGTCGTATAGCGTATCCCTTGTTCCAGCTTCACAAGCTCCGTTGTCTGAGTCGCCATATTAATACGGATATACGCCGGAATACCGTTGGACCGGTTGGTGAACCATTTGATCAGGCTGGCATACCTAAGAGGCGACACCCTGACCGGATTATCCTTATAGTTAATCTGGCTGTAAATATTGTCCACCTCGAACTGGGAAACCATATCCACCATACTTCCCATCTTCCGGTCGCCGAGAATCTCCGCCGTATCCTTGTCGAGAAGCGGAATCTTATCGAAGGAAAGCTCCTCCACATCCTCCGTAAATTCCCCTTCTTTCACCGTTAGCAGCTTCTGGTATTTCTTCGCATTGACAATCGGCGATGAGAGCAGGGAACCCAAAAGATACACGATTCCCACGCACAGTATCAACACGCCGAAAAATTTCATCACCTTGCTCTGTTTCAGTTCCTTCCTGCCAAGCTTCCTGCGCGCGGCATAGACAGCCGCCAGCGCAACAAGCAGAAATATCACAAAGAACCACGTCTCTGACGAATGGATATTAATCGCAGGAAGAGCCGCATAATAGTATCCCCCCGCCGCCACAATCAAGGCTAACACAATCAATAATTTCTTCTTAAAATTCATATAATCTCCTTTTTAAAATTTCCGGTTCCACGCCGAAGCGGTAAACAGCATCAGGAATGGGAAAATCTCCAGACGCCCCGCAAGCATGTCGCAGCAGAATACCAGCTTCGACAGCGGAGAAAAATCCGCAAAACTTCCGCTTGGGCCAACCGCGCCGATTCCCGGCCCGATATTGTTCAGCGTAGTTAAGACCGAACTGAAGGTGGTGCCAAAGTCCATATTATCAATGGACACCAGAAGAACCGACCCTACGATAATCCCCATATAAGCCATCAAATAGACATACAGCGTCCGCAGTACATCCGTATCCATCTTCTTCCCATTCATGCGGATAATACTGACCGACTTAGGATGCGCCATCTGCACAATCTCACGCTTGATACATTTCAGCATCATCATGAATCGCGCCACCTTCATGCCTCCGCCCGTGGAGGACGCACATGCGCCGACCATCATCAAGAACAGAAGCACACACTGGGAAAACATAGGCCACAGGGTATGGTCAGCCGTCGCATACCCGGTGGTGGTAATAATCGAAGCCACCTGAAAAATTGCATACCGGAACGCATGGAACGGATTCCCGTACATATGGCTGATGTTCAGCGTTATCAGGCAGGCGGCAGACAAAATGATCCCCAGATAGGTTTTCAGCTCCTCATTCTTCCAGACCGGTTTCCAATCCTTTAACAGCAGGAAATAATACAGGTTAAAATTCACGCCGAACAAAATCATAAATACCGTAATCACAGAATCAATATACACACTGTCAAAATGCCCGACGCTTGCCGAGTAATTGGCAAACCCTCCGGTTCCTGCCGTGCCGAAGGAAAAAATCAGGCTGTCGAACAGGTTCATGCCCCCCAGCAGCAACAGAATAACTTCGACTGCCGTAAGTGCAAAATACATCCCGTACAGAATCCGTGCCGTGGACATGGTCTTAGGCACCAGTTTATCCTTCTCCGGTCCCGGTACCTCCGCCCGGATCAGATACATGGTGTTCTTCTTATCCAGCTTCGTGAGCACCAGCACGAACACCAGCACGCCCATGCCGCCAATCCAATGGGTAAAGCTTCTCCAAAACAGCATTCCCTGGGGCAGCGATTCAATGTCCGTCAGAATCGTAGAGCCTGTGGTCGTAAACCCGGAAACCGTTTCAAAAAACGCATCCAGATAATCCGGGATACTTCCGGAAAGCGTAAACGGCAGCGCCCCAATCAGAGACCAAAGAATCCATGCGCTCGAGACGATGACCATGCCCTCCTTCCCGTAAATATTCCTGTTTTCAGGCTTTTTTACCCCCGCCAGCAGATAGAACGCCCCCGCAATCACTGACGGAACCAGAAAATACACACCGCTAAATTCCCGGTAAATCAGGGACACCAACGCCGGCAGCAGCAGAAGCGCCGCCTCCACCCCCAGCATCTTCCCCAGTATATACCGTATCATCTTTGTATTCATAATCTAATTCCAGTCTCCCCTACGCAAGTATGTCAGTAAATTTATTGATAATATGCTCTTTCGTAACTACAATGACACTGTCGCCCGCCTCCAGATGGTCGTCGCCCCCCGGAATGATAATCTTCCGTTTCCTGCCGATACAAGCAATCAAATGGTTCTGTTTCGTAGGAAGGTCTTTCAGCGGAATATTCGTAAAATCACAGGCTTTCTTGATGATAAATTCCATCGCTTCCACCTTCCCGCCAAGCAGCCGGTAAATGGTCTCAACGTCTGCATTACTGTAGGAATTCTTTCTCGCCCGCACATAGTTGACGATTTCATCCGCAGCCGCACCCTTTACGGAAACGATACTGTCAATGCCAAGCCCTTCCACCATCTGCGCCCGGGAATCCTCGTTGACTTTGGCGACAATCTTATCGACTCCCTGTGCCTTCGCAAACAGCGACATGATAATATTCTCCTCATCCATGCCCGTCAGCGCCACCACGGCGTCCGTATCCTGGATTCCTTCCTCAATCAGCAGGTCATGGTCAGCCGCATCTCCCTGTATAATTGTAGCTTTCGGGAGAGTCTCGCACAGATACTCACATTTCTCCGGATTCCGCTCAATAATCTTCACCTGCATCCCCGCCTCAAGAAGCTGGCGCGTAAGGTAGAAGCACAGATTTCCTCCGCCGCAGATCAGAACCCGCCGGATCTTGGTGCTCTTGCGCCCCAGAGACTTAAAAAACGACCGGAGATTCTGGTGTCCCGCCGCAATATGCAGACGGTCATCCTCCTGCACCACGAAATCTCCATCCGGGATATGGACGGAAGTCCCCCGCTTAACGGCACAGACCAGAATATTGATGCCGAACTTCCGCCCAATCTGCGCCAGAGAAAGTCCTGCCAACGGGCTTCCTTGTTTCAGGACATGCTCCACCAGCTCTACCCTTCCCTTCATGAACGTCTCCACCTTGCTGGCCTCAGGGAACAGCAGAATCCTTGCAATCTCATTTGCCGCCGACAATTCCGGGTTAACCGCCATACTCAGATGCAGGTCTTCCTTAAAGAAATCAATCTGCCTGTAGTAAATGGGGTTGCGCACCCTTGCAATGGTATGCTTTGCTCCCAAACGCTTCGCCAGCAGACAGCAAAGCATGTTCATCTCATCCATGGATGCACAGGCAATCACCAAATCGGCATGAGGCACGTCTGCCTGCTTCTGCACCTCCATATCTGCGCCGTTTCCCGGAATACAGAAGATGTCGAGCTGGTTCACAGCTTCTTTTAGTTTTCCCGCATTCTGATCAATTAAAACAATATCATAGTCCTCTTCTGATAACTGGGCGGTCAGTTTATGCCCGACCTTGCCGTCACCGATAATTACTATCTTCATTTTTTTGATCCTCATTCATATCTCTCTTGTATATTTGCCATGTATGGTATACCGAACACAAAATATTTATTCCTAACTCCATCATGGCAAAAGAGATTATAGCACTTTTACTATAAGAAAAAAAGCCCTTACGGGCTTTTCTTCTACATCTTAATTATTTTCTCCTATTCTTCAGCGGCTCTCTTGGCAATCTCTGCTTCCTGGACATCAGAAGGAGCCTGCTCATAGCGCGCGAACTCATAAGAATAGGTTCCTCTTCCGCCTGTCATGGAGCGCAGTACCGTACAATATCCAAACACACCTGTCATCGGGATATCTGCCACAATCTCCTGTAATCCCCCTGCAATCGGGTTCATACCAAGAACACGTCCGCGGCGTTTGTTCAAATCACCCATGACATCTCCTGTATAGTCATCCGGAACCACGACTTTAATCGAAGCGATTGGCTCTAAGAGTACCGGACCAGCCTCCATGAATCCCTTCTTGAATGCCTGAATGGTCGCAGTCTTGAACGCCATCTCAGAAGAGTCTACCGGATGGTAAGACCCATCGTACAATGTCGCCTTCACACCCACTACCGGATATCCGGCAAGAGGTCCCTTAATCACAGATTCCTGAAGTCCCTTCTCTACTGCCGGGAAGTAATTCTTAGGAACCGCACCGCCCACTACCGTCTCCTCGAAGATGTACGGCGTATCCAAATCGCCGGAAGACGCAAACTTCATCTTAACATGACCATACTGCCCGTGTCCGCCGGACTGCTTTTTATACTTCGTGTCAACATCAGAATTCTTCTTAATCGTCTCTCGGAACGCAACCTTAGGCGTCTCCAATGTCACTTCACACTTATATCTCTCGAGAAGCTTGCTCACTGCAATCTCTAAGTGCTGGTCGCCCATACCATAAATCAAAGTCTGACGGTTCTCGCTGTCATTGACCGCCTTCAGAGTGATATCCTCTGCCATCATCTTCTGAAGCGCCTGAGATACCTTGTCCTCGTCGCCTTTGTTCTTGGTCACATACTTCATATATGTATAAGGCTTGGAATACTCGGTCTTTCCGAACAGCACCGGTGTCGTCTTTGCGGAAAGAGTATCGCCTGTCTTGGTATTGGTCAGCTTCGCAATCGCACCGATATCGCCTGCAAATAATTCCTTGACTTCTACTGGCTTATTCCCCACCATGGTATAAATCTTACCCAGCTTCTCGTCTGTCTCGGATTCCCCATTGTAGAGCGTATCCTCGCCCTTCAATACTCCGGAACATACCTTGACAAAGGAATACTTTCCGATGAATGGGTCTACCATCGTCTTGAATACATAAGCGGATTTTGCCTTCGCAAAGTCATAGTTCGCCTCATATATCTCATTAGTCTTACGGTTGATACCTGCACATTCTCTCCAATCCGGACTCGGGAAGAATCTTACGATATCAGACAGCAGGTTGGCAACGCCCTGTGCCTGTACATTAGAACCCATCGCAACCGGTACAATCCGTCCTTCCATAACCTCGGTACGCATCGCCGCACGGATCTCCTCAACGGAGAACTCCTCGCCCGCGAAATAACGCTCCATATATTCATCGCTGATCTCTGCAACTGCCTCTAACAGCTTCTCACGGTATGTCTCAAGGTTCGGTTTACAGTAATCCGGAATCTCGCACTCTTCTCTCTGCCCGATGCCTGTATAGCGTCTGCCCGCATTCTTGATGACGTTGACATAGCCTACCAGCTTCTCGTTCTCTCTGATTGGCTGGAAATGAGGCGCAATCACCTTGCCGTATCTCTCGTTCAGATCCTCGACCACCTGACGGAAACTTGCGTCGTCTACATCCATCTCCGTCACATAAATCATACGCGGCAGCTTGTACTTGTCGCACAGCTCCCATGCTTTCTCTGTCCCGACTTCCACGCCTGCCTTACCGGAAACTACGATGACTGCCGCATCCGCTGCGCTGACCGCTTCCTCAACCTCACCTACGAAATCGAAGTAGCCCGGGGTATCCAGGACATTGATCTTCGCCTTCTCCCACTCAATCGGGATCAGAGTCGTACTGATTGAAAATTCTCTCTTCTGTTCCTCTTTATCGAAATCACTGATCGTATTGTGGTCTGTGATCTTCCCCATACGGTTCGTTGCTCCTGATACATAAGCCATCGCTTCAGCAAGGCTTGTCTTGCCGCTCCCTCCATGTCCTAAGAGAACTACGTTCCTGATCTCGTCAGTTCTGTAAACCTTCATATTTTCGGTGCCTCCTTATACTTGGTAAAATCTCATGTTTACATTGTACTAAAAAATCGGCGGCATTACAACTCTTTTATACATGTTTTACAATGTTTTAGGATTTTGCAACATTCCAGATAACCTCTATCCCAAAATCTGCACCCCTCCAAGCAGCACGTAAGAGATAAACCACATAATCACAGTCGCCATAAATATTCCCAATATAACCGCCGGAAACGCCTTCTTAAACTTCACGCCAAGGAGCGCCGCAATCAGCGACCCCGTCCACGCCCCGGTTCCCGGAAGAGGAATCCCCACGAACAGGACAAGCCCCCAGAACTCATACTTCTCAATCTTGTCACTCTTACTCATCGCCTTAGACTCAAGCTTATCCACCATAGGCTTAAACAGCTTCGTCCCCTTCATCCACTTAAAAATCGGCGTAATCAACAGCAAAATAAAGGGAACGGGAATAATATTCCCAATGATACACAGCGGAATCGCCTTCGCCACAGGCACCCCCAAAAGCGGACCTGCAACAAGAAGCGCCCCCCTAAGCTCCAGAATCGGGATCATCGAAATAATAAACACAATCGCTTCCTTCCCGACACTCCCGCCCAAAGCGTCGATAATACTCTGCACTAATGTTTCTGTCATAGACACTCTCCTTTATATCTGCAACTATCCCCATAGGGAAACATCTCAAAATTACCCCGGCATCTGCCTTCCCACATACCTTTCAAGGAATCCAAACAGAACCTCCATCTCCTCTCTGGTCCCAATGGTAATCCTAAGATACTGCTCAATCCTCTCACTTCCCCAGTACCGGACATAGATGCCGTTGTCCTTCAACGCCTCAAACAATTCCTTTGCGTCATACTCCGGGTGAGTGGCAAAAATAAAATTAGCCCGTGAATCAAGGCAGCAAAATCCCAGCTCCTCAAACCGGCCTTTCGCCCACTCCCTCGTCTTAATAATCTTATGGAGCCCTTCCTCAAAATATTCCCTGTCCTTCACAGCCTCCACGCCGCACACAAGCGCAGCCTGATTCATGGTATATGAATTAAAGGAATACTTCGCATCATTCAGATACTTAATAAGCCTTGGGCTGCTAACGGCATACCCAATCCGCATCCCCGCCATAGACCTTGCCTTAGAAAATGTCTGCACCACAATCAGGTTCTCATACCGGTCAATCAACTCCATTGCAGAACGCCCTGCAAAATCCACATAAGCCTCATCCACAATCACAATCACATCTGGATTCGCCCGGATGATGTCCTCCACCACATCCAGTTCCTCATAGAGCGCCGTTGGCGCATTCGGATTCGGGAAAATAACCCCGCCATTCTCCTTATAATAATCCTCTTTCACAATCCGGAAATCCCCGTCAAGCTTCTGGCACTCATAGGGAATCCGGTAAAGCTCTGCCCAGACCTTGTAGAAAGAATATGTAATGTCCGGGAAGAAAATCGGTTTGTCTGAATTAAAAAAAGTCAGGAAACACATAGACAACACATCATCAGACCCAACTCCTACAAACACCTGATCCGGATTCACATGGTAAAAATCCGCCAACGCCTCTGTAAGGGCTGTACATGCAGGGTCCGGATAAAGCCGAAACCTGTCTGAATCCATCTCTTCCAGAGCCTTTGCAACCCTCGGGGAAGGCGGATAGGGATTCTCATTGGTATTCAGTTTAATCACTTTATTCTGGGGCTGTTCCCCCGGCACGTAAGGCTCCACCTTACGGATATTTTTCTCATATTCTCTCATATTCTCTATCCTTCAATCTTTGTCACAATCCGTCCTCTTTCAAGACTTATGAAACGGCATCCCGCCCTGTCAGAGGCATGTATTATAATCATTACACATTTAGAAATACTCGCCCGCCAATTCCCGGAACTTAGGCAGGGAATTCACAATCGTCTCATAAGCCACGCAGTAAGCAAGCCGCACATACCCCGGACAGGCAAACGAACTTCCCGGCACCAGCAAGAGGTTATATTTCTTCGCAGCAGCGCAGAACTCCTTCTCATCTGCAACCGGAGACTTCACAAAAAGATAGAAAGCCCCCTGCGGCTTGATGCAGTCAAACCCACACTCCCGCAGTCCCCGGTATAATGTCTCCCGGTTCCTGTCATAATAGGAAATGTCCGTCTTCTCATTGATACATTTTGCAACCACCTTCTGCTGCAATGTAGGTGCATTGACAAACCCAAGAATCCGGGTCGCAACATTCGCCGCCGCCAGGACGTCCTCACTGTCCTTCACCTCGTCCGGGATTACCAGATAACCGATACGCTCCCCAGGAAGGGACAGGGACTTACTGTAAGAATATCCCACAATCGTATTGGCATAATACTTGGTAAGATACGGAACCTCCGCTCCGTCATAGACCAGCTCACGGTATGGCTCATCCGAAATCAGGTAAATATCCGTCCCAAATTCCCGCTGTTTTGCCTCCATAACCGAAGCCATCTTCTGGATCGTCTCCTCCGAATAAACTACGCCCGTAGGATTATTCGGCGTATTCACAATGACCGCCTTAGTCCTAGGCGTAATCTTCTGCTCGAATTCATCCAGTTTCGGCTGGAAATCCACAGTATTCGGGGAAATCTCCACCAGAACCCCGTCATAATTATTCGTGTATGAACGGTACTCGCCGAAATACGGGGCAAAGGCAATCACCTCGTCGCCGGGATTCAGAAGCGTCTTCAAAATTACATTCAATCCGCCTGCCGCCCCCACTGACATCACGATATTCTTCCCCGCAAACTTCGTCCCAAAACGTTCATTTAAGGACTGCGCCACCGTCTCCCTCACATCCGCATAACCGGAATTGCTGTTCGTATACCCATGAAGAACCACCGGATCATTCTCGTTCAGCAATTCAACGATTGCATTTTTTACCGACTCAGGAGCCGCAACATTAGGATTGCCAAGGCTAAAATCAAACACATTCTCCGCCCCGTAAATCTGGGCAAGCCGGTTGCCTTCCTCAAACATCGCACGGATTGCCGAACTATTTGCTACCATGTTCTTCATTTTCTCTGCTATCATGCTCTTCTCTCCTTCTTATGCACCCGATTCGTATCTATTATCACGCTTCTATCTCTGTCACATCCCCTTTTTCCACCATAAATACCGGACGGTATGACAGTTTTGCCTTTCGTAAGCCTTCTGCCCCCGTATCTTCCTCACGGTTGACATAAAGATACTCTCTGCACTCATGCTCCACGAACTGCTGGTTAATCATCGGGTACGCGCCTTCCACATCCGCAAAAGCCTTCTCGATATGAACCACAAACGTATCGGAACAGATCGGTTCCCCGATGGTAAACGCTACCACTTCCCCGTCAATCCTAAGAATCCCGCCTGTCAGTTCCAGTTCTTCAAACAAGCGCAGCGCGTTCATTGTCACACAAATCTCACCGCGCTTTTCGGGGTCATCCTCACAGCCATTCTGCTCCCGCCATTTCAGCGCCATCTGGAAACACTCTTCCGCATTCTGAGGCGTGATTGCCTCATACGACCAGCGCCCATCATACAGCGCCTTAAACTTATTGATATGGTTCCGCTTACTATGCAGCTTCTTTCCTGACAACGTGGCAAGTTTCTCCGACTCATAGACATAATCCGCACTGTCCCTGTCATACGCAATCTGGAATCTTCCCGGATACCATTCCTCAAGCTGCGCAAAATGCTCCGGCGTCAGGTTATACATCTGAAACGGCAAGCCGCGCCCCTTACAGTACTCCATCAGCCATTCAATCGCCCTTCGCACATCCGCCGCCTCCCCAGCCGGATACGCAAAAGCCAGATGCTCCTCATCTTCGCTCTTAAAAACCAGCGCATTCTCCACAACCGCCCATTTCACCGGATACTGGCGCGACCATAGATATACATTTGCAAATGTCCGCTCACAGCTCCGGCTCGTATGATGCCTGAAATAGTGAGAAATAATTTCCTTATCTTCCAACTCAGCTCTTTTAAATTGTATCTCGTCCATATCCTGACCTTCTCTTTTTCCTATATTCTTTAGTATCTTGCCACACAGGAAGCATTTCTATTCACTTCCTGACGGCTCACAGGCCGCATACAAATCCGCTTCCTGCACCATCTCTGCCTCTGCAATCTTTTCCTCCCTCGCAAGCACCGCAGACACGCACATCATGCAAAACAGAATCACAATCAGCATAGAAGCCCGCATTCTTTTACCCAACTCCATCATTCTTATCTCCCCTTACTTAAATTGATTTATACTACGAATTATATGGCTATCCCCTACACATTTTCAAAATTTCTATGGTACAACGCTTCATAGATTCCTTTCTTCAAAAGCAGTTCTTCATGGGTTCCCTCTTCCGCAATCCCGTCCTCGGTCAGCACAAGAATCTTCTGTGCATTCTGAATCGTAGTCAGCCTGTGGGCAATCACGAAGGTCGTCCGCTCCTTCGCCAGCCCTTCCAGAGACTTCTGCACCACCTGCTCACTTTCATTGTCAAGCGCCGACGTCGCCTCGTCAAAAATAAGAATCGGCGGATTCTTGAGGAACACCCGCGCAATCGACAACCGCTGCTTCTGCCCGCCGGACAGCTTCACTCCCCGCTGGCCGATATCCGTATGATACCCCTGAGGGAAACTCATAATAAAATCATGGGCGTTGGCATTCTTCGCCGCCCGCACAACCTCCTCGTCCGTGGCGTCCATCCTTCCATAACGGATATTGTCGAGAATCGTCCCCGCAAACAGATATACATCCTGCTGCACGATTCCTACATTGTTGCGCAAGTCATCCAGTTTTATATCACGGATGTCAATCCCGTCAACCGTGATAGAACCTGACGACACGTCATAAAACCGCGGGATCAGACTGCAAAGCGTCGTCTTACCCACCCCGGAAGGTCCCACCAGAGCCATATAATCCCCGGCGTCCACCTTCAAATTAATATGGTTTAACACCCTGTCATTCTGGTCGTCATACCGGAAAGACACATCCCGGAACTCAATCTCACCGCGCATCTGCCCTACCGACACGGCGTCCGGCTTATCCTCAATATCCGGCGCAATGGACAGAATCTCAAGAAACCGTTCAAATCCCGTATAACCATTCTGGAACTGCTCCGTAAACGCAACCAGCTTCTTGACCGGGTCGGTAAAATTCGCAATATACAGGAGAAAGGTAATCAAATCCGTCAAGGCCACCGTGCCAGACAGCATCATGACGACCCCCACAACCAGAACCACAACCGTAATCAGCGTACTCATCGCCCCAAGCCCGGAATGGTAAATTCCCATGTACTTGTAGCTGATCTTCTTCGCAGCCACAAAATTATCATTCCCACGCTTGAACTTCTTCATCTCTTCTTTTTCATTGGCAAAAGACTTCACCACCCGGATTCCCGACAGGCTATCCTCAATCTGGCTGTTAATCTCCGCAATCTTCTCCCGGTTGCGCTTAAACGCCTTGCGCATCTTCCCGTTAAAGATAAATGCGAACACAGCCATAACCGGAATAAATGCAAACGCCACGAAAGCAAGCCTTACATTCACAGCCAGAAGGATGGCAAAAGAGCCAATAATCTTAATCACCGAGATGACCAAATCCTCAGGTCCATGGTGGAGAAGCTCACTGATGTCGAACAAGTCGCTGGTAATCCGGGACAAGAGATGACCTACCTTCTGGTTATCATAGAACGCAAAAGTCAGCTTTTGATAATGCCCAAAAATATCCCTGCGCATATCCGCCTCCATCTTCGCACCCATGATATGCCCAAAATACGCAATATAAAAATTGCAGAAAATCTCTAACAACACAAGGGCTACCATCAGTATGCCAAGAAAGAGGATGGACCTCCTCGCTTCATCCGCCTCAAAATATACCACATCATTCGTGATATACCTTACTACCAGCGGAATAATCAGCGTCACAGCGGCCCCCAGAATTGCAAAAAACATGTCACTGTAAAACAATGACTTATATGGACCGTAATAGGCAAATAATTTTTTTAGTTTCTCCTTCATGATTCTTTAGATTCCTCTCTATTTTCCAAACGTATGGCAACGTTTCTTTCGTAGCGCCAGTTTCCTTATTGTATCAATAATCTTCCAAGAATACAAGCAGGAAATTGAAAATCTCAAACCACAGCCTCAATCACCTTCTTATCCCCAACAACTCTGTCGTATACACCGGGCTTCTTCTTTTTATTAAAGCAGAAGCTCAGCATATACCCTGTCTTCAGCTGATAATCCTCCAGATAACCCACAATCTGCTTCTCTCCCCTTTCATGATACTCCTTCCCCCTCCAAATCTTTATTTCGATAATGTATCGTTCTCCCCGGTAATCTACGATTACGTCCGTACGCCCCATGCTTCTCGTACGGGATTCGATATAATAGTTCCCGGCTCCATTTATAATCGGACGTAAATAGAGCAGGAACAGCTTTCTAGCGGATTCTTCAATAAATTTTTCCTCGCAATCTCCATACAACTCGTCAAAATGCCCTACAAACTTCTCCAGAACCAGACGCATATTCAAATAACCGCCAACCATAAATTGGTTTTTATCATAAATAGACGCTCTATAGATATCGCTTTCCCTCATTTCTTCTACAGATAAAAATCGATTATAGAGACGTATCTCAAAAATTCGGTTGGCTAACGCTACATTCCCGCCCATATTCTTAACAAATCCAAACATAGACGCAACCATAACCGCCTGATTGTCCGTATTAAACGGAATATCTTTTCCCACAAACAGAACTGTATACAGCATTCTCTCCAGTTCCGGATAACTGTCAACCTTCCCCATCAGCGATTCAAAAAGCGGATTCTGTTCTATTAACAATTTGCGGATGGCCGCCAAAACTCCGTCTTTTGTCCACGCCCCACTCTTTCCTGAAAATTCCTTATCCGCCGCAATTACTTCATCCAACAGTTTACAGATTCTTGAAACAAGAAAGGGATACCCAGATGTATAATCATAAATCATCTGCGCTATTTCCCCGACTGCCATTCCTGTATGGTGGTCATGCTCATACATTTCCAGCATATACATGATCCCTTTCACAGGCAGACTCATATCCACTTCAAAATCAGCGGCAATATTCCACGGGCTATCCGAGACACCTTCCTTCTTTGGACGGATCTTCTCCTTCAAATTCTTAATATCGTACACCCCCGCTAAGATGACAGACTGAAATGCCGGTCTTGTATCCCGTTTTAAATACATGTCCCGCAATACCCCAAGAAATGTGGCAAACACCTGATAATTGCCAGCCTGGTCTACCTCGTCAATCATCAGCACAACCGGCTTGTCTGCCCTCCGGCAAATCCGTAACAGTAAATTTGTCAGAATACGGAAATTCATCTCCTTAGAGTCCTCTACACTTCTTAGGTATATTTCTTCCTGAACATCCTCCGGTATACCTGAAACTTCACCAAAATCAAGAGTGTCATAAAGCAGTCCTGACAATCGTACGCAGAAAGACCCGGTATCTGAAAAAACCTCTTCCTCTATTCCCTCAAAACTTATCAAAAAAACCGTATATTCCTCCTCAAGCCTCCTCTTCAACCCATTTAACGTCGTCGTCTTGCCATACTGCCTGGCCCGGTTGACAGTAAAATAATCGCCTGCATCGACATACGCCTTCATCTCTTCCAGACGTTCCGAGATATCAGCCATATAATGCCTCTCCGGCAAACATAAACCTGTAACATTGAATCTTTTTTTCATACTGCCGCCTCCCTAGCCATATCTTCCGAAACCATTATAATCCCTCTTCACTTCAACCGATACTTGCCAAACGCCTTCTCCTCGTCCAGATGCACATCCCGGAAAAACACGATAAGCCAGATAACTACCGCAATCATTGCCGCATACCGCATAGAGAACAGATGAGCCACCACACTTCCGGCGCCCAGAATTGCAGCCCACAGAAAAAACGCATTCCTCTGATCCCTGCTCATCCGCTCCCTGTCATACTTATCTCTCTGTTCTTTCGGCATCGTGTTGAATCCGCTAATCAGGATTGCCGCCTTTCCCTTTAAAATACCAAACAAAAGACCGCATACCAGAAAAAATATACTTCCGCTGCCGCATATCATCGTCCCTGTATCCATATTCCTCTCCTTTCATCTTTTTATAAATGACTTTAATGAATAAAAATGGAAGGATTCAGCCGCTTTAATTCTGAAAAAAATTGTTCTTTTTCGTGTATGGAAATGAGCATCTCCCGTTTTCTTCCCTTTATCATAATCCGATCCAACGACATTGCCCCTGACGCAATCGGGTTATGCGTCCGATATACTTCCGTAATCTCATGAATCTCAATCGTGTCCCTGCCAAAACCAACGACCTGTATCAATTTCCCTCCGTCAATCTCAACATAATTTTTAATTGCCGCCGGGATACAAGTACTATCTACAATCAACACCGAAAATAATACAATTCCCAGAGAAACCTTATCCCCTTCCGGTAATGCCAATAAACAGTTAAGCAAGAAAATATTCAGTCCTGCCAAAAGAAGCCACACCCAGACGCCTACTTTTCCTTTAAATTTCATAGAATGCCACCCCCATTAAGCCCATGGAATCAGATTTCCAGCAAATCCTCACTTCTGCACCCTAACGCGCGCCCAAGCCGCATCACGGTAATTGCCCGTGCATGGTTGATATTCATCGAAAATATAATAATTGACTTCTGTACCCGTCTCTTTGATTACATGGATAGACTCTTCTTCTTGAACCACTTCAAAATTTGCCATAACCGATTACCCTTCTTAATAATGCCGTATTACCTCGAACCGTTCTAATTGAACCTCTTCCTGTTCCCCGATTCCCGCCTTCTGCCTTGCAATCCGTACCTGTTCCTTAACCGTGTCAATCCCTTCCAGATTCGGCAGGAGCAGTCCCCGCCGGTATCCCTCCGTCACCACCACACCATATCGTCTGACATCCAGCATATCCTCAGAATCAATCTTCTCCGTATCCCCCAGCACGTCTACGCTAATCACCAGTTTCTCAAGCTCCTCCGGCTCTATGGGGGAGAATCGTGGGTCTTTTACGGAGGCGCTGACGGCATTCTCGGCAATCTCTTCCGCTATGGAAGGCTGTACCGCCTGAATCGTGCCGATACATCCCCGAAGCTGCCCTTCCTTCTTTATGGAAACAAATACCCCAGCCCTCTGGGTATACATTTCCTCAGGCAGGTTCTCTGGTATCTCTCCCTTCACGCCAGTACGGACATAGGTTTCTATCGTCTCCCTCGCAAGGCGCACATAGGCATCCTCCTTCGCCCTAAGCCCCTGTATCCGTTCCCGTTCCTTCTCTTCATACTGCTCCTTAAAATTCCGTGTCAAATCTTTGCCGCATACCTCATATGTGCAGATACCATACCCGACTCCAAAAGGTCCCTCATAGCAGAGACGCTCTGCTGCAACTCCGGTCCTGTCCAACACTCCCGCCATCATCACAAATGACCTGTGTCCGCACTCTCCCGCTTTCTCACAGAAATCCTCCGAAAATTCCAGAAGTTTCCCAAAATCACCGTTTCCCATCACATCCATGACCCGGCGGTCATACTCCGGGCCTTCTTCCTTGTATCCGTAAGGGCCTTGGGCGGCAAGCCTGTGAGACAAATCCCCGCTGGCAATCACCACCGTCCTGCGGCCAAGGACTTCTGCAGTTTCTTTCATCCGCCGTCCCAGTTCATAATGTGCCGAAAGAGGAAGCCCGGAAAGCCCAACCCTGACCAGCCGATAATCTGTCCAGTACTGATTTACAAAATACAGCGGCACCATCGTCCCATGGTCTAACCTCCTGTCACGCTCCCCGGCGGTCCCTGCCGGAAGATTCCCTGCCTTAGCCAGTTTGCAGAGATTTTCAACAAATTCCGTATCATAGACGGTCTCCATCTTCACCTGCCCTGCACCGAACTGCCTGAAATCACCTTTCGCACCATCTCCCGGTGAGATATGGAAATAATCCGCATACATCATCTGATGGGGTGAAATCAATACAATCGTCTCCGGCTTCCATTCCGCTATCCTTCTTGCGGCCTCATGGTACGCGCAAACCGTGTCCTGAATGTTCCGTTCCTCACCTCTGCCGATTTCCGGTATGATCAGCGGAGGATGGGGCGCCATACATGCTCCTGCTATCATAGCAAAAACCTCCCTCGTCCATTTCCCAAGTCCGTCTAAAACTTTTGTCTTCTCCGCCAAGAATACCACATTTTCCCTCTTGTATCAACGCCGGACATGGAGATTACATTTTTTTATATTTCTCCTTTAGTCTTCGGATTCCTCTGCCCCAGTGGATAAACAACCACACATATTTCTGCAGGATTATCATGAACCGACATCGGTTGACCTGTTAAGAATACTGTGATACTATCGTATTGGAATCCAAATCAACCATAAATAGTAGAAAGGGTAAAAATGAATCACACAGCAAAACGTAAACTCACCGACAATCTATTCATACTCTACATTCTCGCGGTACTTCTCATCATACTTGGGCAGTTCCTTGGGATGCTGCTAGGCTTCTTCCCCTTCATGACAAGCACAGACGTTGCAGTCACCGTCACCATGTACCTGAGTTTTATCGGTATCTGGATACTGACGCTTTTATATCTGCGGTTTACAAAGAAAAACCGCCCCATCCTGAAATCCATCGGAAGAAGTGCGGCAGGCAACAACTTAAAGAACCTCCTGCTCGGATTTGTCCTTGGCTTCGTCCTGAACGGCGTCTGCATCCTTGCGGCATGGCTCCACAAAGATATCTCACTACACTACGATTCCTTCCGGCCAGTGGCTTTTGCGCTTATTTTCATCGCCGTCTTCGTCCAATCTTCGGCGGAGGAACTGGTCTGCCGGGGATTCCTGTACCAGCGGCTGAGACAAAGCTATGGGCATCCTGCCGTGGCAATTATCGGAAACTCCTTACTTTTCGCCATCCTGCATCTCACGAACGAAGGCGTAACGATTCTGTCCGTGCTGAATATATTCATTGTTGGGGTTTTATTTTCGTTCATGGTCTATTATATGGATAGCATCTGGTGCGCCATGTCCATGCACGCCATGTGGAACTTCACTCAGAATATCATATTCGGATTGCCGAACTCAGGTATCGTATCCCCCTACTCTGTCTTCCGTCTGGATGCTTCCACGGCAAAGGACAGTTTCGCATACAATGTAGGTTTTGGCATCGAGGGAACCTTGCTGGCAGACGTTATCCTGATACTGGCTTGCATCTGCCTGTATCTCTGGGGGAAAAACAATAGGGAAAAATCATAAGGTCAGTACACTAAAAGACCTGCCATGCTAAATTCGCACGGCAGGCCTTCCTGTCTGATTTCCACACGCTTAAAATACCACAGCCGACACGGCCGGAATCGTCACGACCGACAAAAGCGCCGTAAGCGCTACCCCCTTTGCCGCCTGTTCGGCGCATTCTTTGTCCGTATACTGCTGCGCCAGCATGGCAGTCATGTTCGCTGCCGGCGTCGCAAGCACTACCATACATACCCCGCACAGCATGGCATTATCAACCACCCTGACAATCACCTGCATAGCAAGAATCGGAACCACCAAAAGCTTTGTCAGGGAAAACAAAAGAAGCCTTGTATCCAGAAATAACTCCTTCAACCGCATTTCCGACAGGTAAATGCCAATTACCATCATACTAAGCGGCGCTGTCAGCCCACTCAAACCGCTCATGGCCATATTAAAAAATTCCGGCGTTGGGATACGCATCAGATAGAGTACAATCGCCAAAATACTGCTGACCACCCCAATGTTAAAAATCTTCCCCCATTCAATCCCTTTCGCCTCTTTCTGGATCGTCTGGATTCCATAAGTGTAAATCAGGACATTGAACAACATGGTAAATATTGCCGCATACAAAAGCGCCTCCTGCCCATAGACTGCCATAATCACCGGGAACCCCATGAATCCGATATTGTTAAATGCAGACATCAGCCGATAGATCCCCCTCTGCTCCTTCTTAACACGAAACAGAAACGGCATCGCCAGCGAAAGCAATACCGTCCCTCCCAGAATCACAAGCGCAACGATCGCCGTCAAAAGAAGCTCCTTTCCCTTAATCGTCCCTTCCCCGTTCACTACGGCGGACAGCGTAAGGGCAGGATTCGCCACATTTATCACCACCCATGAAATCTTCTTGCTGAAACTCTCATCCATGATTCCCTTTTTTGCCGCTCCATACCCAATAGCAATATAGATAAACAATACAATCATCGGTTGTAACAGTAACATTTTTACTCTCCTTTAACTACGGTACTCTGTATGCCCTGATATACCCTGCGCATTGTCATCCCCTGAATAATCGTCGTAAAAAATACGATTGCATAAGTCCCGCCAAGGATAATCAGATATACCTCATCAGAAACCATTCCTTTCGCACTCATGGCAAGGGCAACCGACAGCCCTCCCCTAAGTCCTCCCCAGGTCAGCAGCTTAATGAACTGCGGCTTATTGTACCCGTCGGGCAAGGGTCCAATAAAGAGCGATGCGGCTCCAAGGCTCCCCGCCCTTCCAATTAGATTCGCGACAATCGCAAGGAGCGACAGAATCAGGACATGAGGCGTCTGTAGAATCCGGATAAATGAAAGTCCAAGCATTACATATAAAATAGAATTCAGCAGCGTATCCAAGATTTCCCAGAAACTATCGAACTGATGAAGCTCTAGCGTGCGCCCCTTATATGTCGAAAAATTCCTAAGCGCTGAGAACAGGACGCCGCAGACCACCGACGCAATCGCCCCGGAAAATCCAAAATGCTCACACAATACATAAGACAGAGACACCGCCAGAAGGCTGGTAAATATCTGCCGGGCTTCATCCTTCGTTTGGCCAAATACCGGGAAACACACAAACGTCACCACAGTTCCCACAGCCACGGCTCCCAGTAATTCCTTTGCCATCACCGCAATAAAGCCGCCGCTTTCTGCCGCAGTGACCATTCCCGAAAAGAAAATAAACAGTGCGACGCCCATCCCGTCATTCAGCAAGGACTCACCCTCAATAATGAAACTAATCCCCGGCGGAAGGTTGAACTTCTTTAGAATACTGGTGGCGGCAATCGGATCTGTAGGCGCAACAATGCTGCCGAACATCAGGCAGATCGGAAGCGTAAACGAAAGTCCGAGAACTTTGCTCGCACCATAGAAAATCAGCCCATAGAACACAGCCCCCAAAAAAGTAGCTCCCACAGCCAGCAGTGAAATTGCCCGGGCATGTTTCTTGAAATCCAAAAGCCTCATATGGCAGGAACCTGCAAACAGCATAAAGCACAGGACTCCCTCCATCAAAAAGCCTTCCAAATCAAAAAACTGTAATTCCTCAAGTACTTGGGACGCCGTCCCTGTCCCTTTTAAGGCTGCGCTCACCAAAAGCAGTATACCGCCAAGGATAACGGTAAACAGCATCAACGCAATCTCGTGTGTGAATTTCGTCACTTTTTCGTTAAAATATCCAAGCGCAACTACAAGCGCAAGTAATATAACCGTATTTATCAGAAATGTATCCAAATCTCTTCTCTCCTTTTCATGTACTTTGTTCTATGAATCTGTCTCTGCATCCCGTACGGGAACCTGCAGCAGAATCTTAACCGTAAAAACCTGATCCTCCGTAAGTATCTCCATAATCCCCTCGTATTTCATTGCAATCATATTCACAGATTCCAACCCCTGACCTAAGCCATCCCTCTTGGACGACCGATAATGCCCTCCTTCTTTCCTTAGTTCTCCCTGATAGGGATTCTCAACCCTGATTGCCAGCATCCTAGACGCCGCCTGCCGAATCCTCAGGCTAATATAGGGTTCCTTCATATCCCGGACGCCTTCCATGGCATTTTCCAGCAGATTCCCAAGCATCACGCAGAAATCCTGATCCGATACCGGAAGCTTCTTTGGCAATGAGACAGAAAATTCTGTCCGTATCCCCCTCCTCTGGCAAATGGATTCATAATACGATATCAGCGCATTCTGCGCCGCCGAATAGGAATAAAGCTTCATCTCCGCCTGCCCGTCGTCGATGTATTTTCCAACATACTCCTTTAGTTTCCCGTACTCCTTCTGCCCCACCAGCTCAGAAATCACAATCAGCTGATGACGGAAATCATGACGGATACGGCTGTTCTCCTCCACATTTCTCAATAACTGCTGATACTGCGCCCCCTGCACCGAAAGCATCTGATTGGCAATCTCCGTCTTCTGTTTCTCCACAAAAGCACGGGCAACGGCATAAAACAAAAAATAAATCAACACCACAAAAAACGTGAAGAAAAACAATACGAACGGGTAGAGCTGCCGTACATACCCCACATACATGTTCCGATATACGCGGGGGTACATAAAATAGGTAGACGCCAAAAAAAGCGCCGGAAAACACCAAACCTTTTTCCAGACTGCTTCTTCATGAAAATTCTCCATCACCCACCCCATATATCTGGAAAGGGGCAGGTACAGGATTACATCAGCCGCTGCCAGAAACAAAAACTGCACTCCCAGGGCTTCATACGAAAAGGCAAGAGAATTCCCCTCCTGATGCAGCGTATAATCGAACATGGTAGCATATAATTTGGAAAATCCCCCTACAAGGCAAGCGGTAATAAACGCAAACAGCTTCTTGGAAAAAGGAAGCTTAACCTCCCGGTTATACAGATAGAGAAAATAAATACCTGCCGGATATAAGACGAAATCCGTCACTCTTCCCAGAGAGTGGATATTTCCAGCCAACGCCACACAGAATACCATAACCAGAATCGCTATGATAATCTTACCAGCCAACACAGACGGCCGGCTCTTCAAATATCCGCGCACCGGATAAAAACATAAGGGAATCATGGGGAGAATAATCGAACTATATAGTAAATCATCATATGCCGCCGGCAATTTTCTAACCTCCCCTCCCGAATTACCTCTAACTTCTTCAATCCCATTATCTGTCAGCTTTCCTCAGATAAATAAACCAATATGCGCACCCGACGCAGGCTGCGCCGCCGATGATATTGCCGATAGTCACGGGTAACAGATTTGCCCCAAAAAAGTTCCCCCAAGTAACCGCCTCCATATCCACGCCCGCCTGAGCAGCCGCCTGTCCATACTCCGGTATTCCCCTGGCAAAAATCCCCGCGCCGATATAATACATATTTGCTATGCTGTGTTCAAACCCGCAGAGCACAAACATCATAATCGGGAAGAACAGCCCCATGATTTTCCCCGCCACATCCTTTGCCGCAAAGGAAATCCACACGGCGATACAGACCAGAAAATTACACAGGATTCCCCGAATGACCGCATCCCCAAAAGACAGCGAACACTTCGCGGCAGCCGTGGAAATGACGGAGACCGCCATCTGCTTTCCAAACAAATCCGGCTGATGGGAAAACACGACGAGCGCACCCACCAGAAGACCGCCGACCAGATTCCCAAGATATACCACGCCCCAATTCTTCAGCATCCCTGCCGGCGTGATTTCCTTTTGAAGCAGCGGAATTACCAGCAATGTGTTGCCCGTGAATAATTCACTGCCTGCCAGCAAGACCATGGTAAGTCCCCCCGGGAACACGCACGCCCCGGCGAACTTCCCCACCGATGCAAGCGGAACCGACACTGCAACTGTCGTTGCGCCCACCCCGCCCATTGCGATGAACGCGCCTGCAAGAACCGCAAGAAGGAACATCTTGCTAATCGGCGTAGCTACCTTCGCTTTGCCCGCCGCAATATAGTTTTTCGCCGCCTCGGCTGGTGTAAAAAAATTCATCCTCCATCCCCCTTGTATCCATTCATTCGTGAGCAGGAAACCGATTCGCTGCCCATCTAACCTATCATATCACAAATTCCCTATTCTTGAAACAGGCAAAAAAACATAATACGCAAGGTATTAAAAAAGACCGCGTTTTCACGCAGCCCACTCTTTCGCGGCCAAACCCTGTCAGAACCTTAATTTCCGGATATTCTGCAAGGTCTCCTTATAAGGTTTCCCTTTCCCAAACAGCAGCGTCGTTCCCAGCACGAACCCCCGCACCCCCTTGGGGGCGAATTCCAGAATCTTATCCGCACTGCACGCGCCGTCCCAGTAAATCTCGAACTCCATATCCTCCTTCATAGCCAAAAGTTTCGTGATCTTTTTCCCCACATAGGGCAGATACATCTGCCCCGCATTACCGGGATTCACCGACATCACAAGAACCTTCTTTACAATGCGAAGCATCTCCATCACCGTCTCCACCGACGTCCCCGGATTAATCGCAATCCCTGGAATCATATCCGCATGGATGATTCTCTGCAAGGTTGTGGATGGATGGTATTCTGCCTCCGGATGAATATACACCGTATCTCCCTTACGCAAGTTACTCAGAAACAAACCGATATGGTTGCTTGGATGTTCAATCATCAGATGCACGTCTAATGGTTTCTCCGACGCCGAAGCGATGTAACGCATATCATTCAAAGACATGGCAAAATTCGGTACATACCTTCCGTCCATGATATCTATATGAAAAGAATCAATCCCGCCCTCCGTCAGGTTCCTCACTTCCTCCTTTAGATTGCCAAAGTCTGCACACATCATAGAAGCCGTCAATTCAAACTGCATTTTCTTCCTCCCACTACGTCAGCATGATACGCCCAGTATGATAAATCTTCAAATCTTTCCGATGGTATAAAAAATATAAGGTCATAAGGCTCTCACCCAAGTATCCAATATAACGGTCTGCCCGTTCCCGCCCTCCGGGATTGCTTAATCTTTCCGTGTACTCTAAAATCGGGAAAAGCCATGCACAATAATCTGCCAAAACCTTTTTTCTGGCAATCAACAGATTATAATTATAAAAATAGGGCAGTCTCATCAACTCCATACATTCATATACAGATTCAGGATGTAATTCTTCTAACGCCCTCAGCATAGCGTCCCAGTCAGACTCTTCCACATACCTCCCATGGTGCTCTCTCAGGTCTGGTTCATGCAAGGTCGGGAAGGGCAAGATTACATCTACCTCATTCTCCTTCAACCGATACAAGTCTTCCTCCGTAACCTCCAATATCCTGCGGTAATGGAATAAACCATAATATTCCAACGCACATCCCTCTGCCCTCTCCACAGCCGCCAGTTTATTTTTCCACAACCAGTAAAGCGCCGTCAGCTCACAATAGTTTCCATTCTTTTCAGAAATATTCTCCCCCTGACAGTCGCAAACCGACGCGCATCTTACCTCTGTCAACGCCCCTCCCGCCTGCAAAGGCTTAATCCATTCCGGAAGAACCTGAATCTTCCCCACTGGTTTATCCCTATGAGATTTTACCTGATATACCTGAATTTCTGCCTTTTCCCTTCCCATAGACAGGGCATGAAGTGATAAAAAAAGATTCTTCTTAGCATAATACTTCTCCATCAATCTCCCTTCCCTGTGGGAATCTATACAGACATATTCCAAATCCCCCAATTCCTTTAGTGTCTGAATCATCTCTTTATGCATGTCCTCCGGCGCTGCAATCAAGACCTGTATCTGGTTTTGGTTCTTTCTTAGTACATCCCTTACCTTTGCGATCTCATAGACAGGCATCCCAGCAAGCGCTGACGGATTATCTCTCAAGGAACTGACAATAAATCCCTGAATCACTGCTTCCGGATACAAAGCCCTGACAGCCTCACAGATACCAAGCGCCAAAGACTTGGCGCCATAAATCCAAACTTGTTTCCTCTCCATGGCTTATCCTAATCTCCCCTGTAAAGAGCCTCAAGCTTCCTTGCCGCGCCCTTTATATCATATCCCCCATCGGCTATCATTTCATCCATTAATTCCCGTTCACCTGCCAACCCAATGCCTGCCAACGCTTCCGCCCACCGTTCTTCTGCCAGCGGGAGAAATTTTACCAAATCCGTAATCTTCACTTCGTCAGTCACTTGATCCGATACAAGGCAGCGAAGCCCCGACGCCTGCGCCTCTATCACAGAAATCGGGAACCCTTCAAACCGGGAAGGCAGACAGAACACATCCATCCCATGCAGATACTCTTCCACATCCTCCTGCCATCCCATACACAAAACACTGTCCCCAATGCAAAGCTCCGACGCATGCGCCTCTAACTCCTCTCTCAGTTCTCCCTCTCCCATGCAGAGCAGGAACAAAGAAGAATTCTTTGCATGCGCCTTGGCAAACGCCCGTATCAAAAATTCCTGGTTTTTCTGATAGCTGTATCTCCCCACATTTCCTACCACAATCCGATTCTCTAGTTTCAGAAACGTCCGCATCCGTTTCCGTTTTCCCGGATGAAAACGATACTTTTCCACATCGACGGCATTGGGCAATATCTGAATCTGTTCCCGCAGAATCCTTGCGCCGAAGAGCCAGTCTGCCGCCTTGACGGAGCATGCACAGACATCCGTAGCATATTCCATCGAAAACAAATCCTTATATCTGCAATGCGTCAAAAGGCGTCTCCTGCGTTCCTTCTCATCCGTTTCATCGATACCCGTACTGTGGGAATGGACAATCACCTGACCGATTCCCATCTCCATGGCGACCTCCTCAATCAAAAACCCCCTCCATGAACTGGTGTGTAAGTGTATCTTGTCATACCCCTGACCTAAGATTTCCCGAATTTCCTTTTTAAGCCCCAAGGGGCTTTCCCTCTGCGTATTATGTAACTTATGAACCGGAAAACCATACTGCCGATACTCCTTCGTAATTTTCAGGGCGTCTGCACCTTTGGTCAGAAATGCAAACTGGAATCTCTCCATGTCCATATACTCCATATGGTTAAATATATAACGGTACACCCCATTCTTAATATCCGGCGGCGTCATATGAAGAATTTTGATTCTGTTCTTTACTCTACACTCTGTCGGCATATCCTCTTTTCTCCTATAGCAATGCATCCCTTCCCGTATTCTTATCGCCCCCAAGCCAGTCGTCCAGCACAAAATCCTCTAATCCGGGAATCCCAATCCGACTGTATTCCGAGGACAGGTATCTCAAAATTTCATCGCAAAACATGTAGGGCGGCATATCCTCAGGCAGTTTTGGCACAATACCGGCAAAGTCATCGCAATATCGGAGAATACCGGCGTGAATCTGCTTCAATATATCCATCTGCTTTGCCATCCTGCCCTCTTTGTCAAAGATGCTGCTTCCATTCTCATCAAACCGGATGAAAGACGGCTCGTAGGACGTGAGTATACATTCAAGGAAATCACAGAGCGCAAATATTCTCCATTCTTTTTCCTGTACGGAAGTCTCTTCCAAATATGCCCGTACCTCAATTGCATCTTTCCCGGCAATTCCACTGACACTCTTCTGGAAATACAGTCCCTTACATTTCCTTCCGCTGATTTTTTCCAGCATCCACTGGCAGGTTCCTCTTGACATAAAATCAAAAAAGTAAATCTCCTCGTACCTGCCAAGCTCCAATTTATCTAAATATTCCCGATACGTTTTCCCCGCCTGAACATCTTCCCCGTCCGCAATCTCAAGCGCCTTGCGCGAAACCATAAAGTATACGTCTTGGGGCAGTCCCGAAAGCCCCCACCCAGCTTTTAGTTTCCGGAAAACCTTCTGAATCAGCCACCCATCCCTGGCGGAAAACAGAAGGACAGAATTCTCCTGCTTCTTAACCTCATGAAACAGCCATACGGCAAACGACAGAACTAAGGGCGCAATCAATGCATATCCAAATGTCTCTCCATCCCGAATCTCCGGTAATCCTTTTGATTCGCAAAGTGCGAAGGGGTCGTTAAAAACTTGGGATGCAAGCATCCCCAGCATGACTCTGCTCTCAATATTCCCAAGATAAACCAATGCGTCACTGTAAGCGGAACATTCCATCATCCCCACAGCCGGCATGATGAGAAATGCATCCATGCCATGCCGCTTAGGAGAACGGTAATCCGCCTCCATCTGGTCGCCAATATGAAGGCAATTCCCACTCGTCTTTTCTCTTAGGATATCAAAAAGTCTCCCCGGCTTAGGCGTACCATAGTCGCATGACACCAGCAATTCCCGATAGCCTGTGATTCCCTGTTCCTCCAATAATTCCTCCAGAATTTCAGCCGGGAAATACATATCCGACACCAGATATACTTCCTTCCCCTGCCTGACACAATACTCCATACAACGTTTCATTCTTTCCCGGATACACAAGACGCGTTTCTCATATGCAATCTCTAACTCCAATAACTCCTGTAATACTTCGCCAGACAACCCATTCTTCTCTCCCATCTCCCTGTATATCTCATAAATCGTCGGCTCTATGTTTTCTCTTCGCCTTTGCTCAGCGCTCTTTCGCTCCTTGGAAAATACAAATGGAAATCTGTCTGAAAGTTCCAAATCCATCAATAAAAAAACATCTGTCGGCTCATACACTTTCCGCATAAGCAATGTGTCAAACACATCAAAAGATATGACTTCGTGGGCATCTATTTCCCGCTTCAAATCCTCATACGTCTCTTGAAAATAGGGCAGGCTGCGCTCATGGTTCTCCGTCTTTTCTGCAACGTCATTTCCATAAATATCTAAGACCTCAATCCCATACTCTTTGCACCATCTCTGGATTCTCTTATAGATGATTCCATGTACGGAAGGACGCGCCGCTACGATAATCCTTTTCAATCGCTTTTCCACCATCTCATCCTGGGACAGCACAGGCAGGCCACAAAAATATTCTCCCGTTTTCGCTAAATCCATGACCCCCGCAATCGGATAATCCCTGCACTTTGTAATCAATGCCTCAGCGCTGATTCCCGTCCCGTAAATGACCATGGGCTTACACATCTTACGCTTAAAATGACTCCTGAATTTTTCCACAATCTCTTCTTGTTCTTTTTCCATTTTTTCTTTCCTCATTTTGCGCGTCGCTGCTATTCCAGATAAGAAAGGAATTTCCCACTGTCCCTGACATTTTTAATTCTCTTATTCATATTCTGAATATCCCGCCCCACCTTCTCCGTTTCCAGCCAGTCTGCCATCTCATCCTCGTCAGAAAACACCAGACCGTTTCCATTCTGCCTCACCTGGCTGCAGACATTTCCGCTTCTCGTATTCGTGATGATAAAACACCCTGCCTCGTATGCCTCATAATAGGTATAGCTATAGGTTTCAGCCCAAAGGGAACCGATGTAGGCAATATCTATGTCATGTGCTGTCAATGCTTCCGTCATGGAGGGCATCCCCTGATAGCCGGAAAGCCCTACGGAAACATAAGTAACATTCGGGATTCTCAAACGCTCAGGACAATCTCCCATACAGTAAAAATCGTACTTTTGATGAAACCGTTCCACCAGACGGACATACGGCTCCCACCCCTTATGCCAGATGGCAGCCCCGATATAGGCAATCCTAATCCGGCTGTTCACAGCTTTTTGGAACGTCTCCGTTTCATATTCCAAATGAGGCAACTCTACAATCCTGACATTTCGATAAAACTGCTCTGCTTTTTTCTTCGTATCTGCCGAAGGCGCCGCCAGCAGCGCCCCATATTTTTCAAACAATGCCCGGTAGAAATCCACTCTTTTTCTGTGCCTGTATTTCTCACTGCATGAACTACAGCAAAATTTTCCATTTTCATCGATGCACAATTCTTGATTCTTGTGCAAAAACCGGTAAAAACAGATACAGGAAAAATCATGGATATAATATAAAATACTTTTTTCCACAGCAATCGAATCCAGCAATACTTTCACCGTGCCATGGCTGTAATATGGACTGTGAATGACGAATCCCCTGACTCTTGGATACATTTCCACAAATTCGTAAACCGAAAAAATACCACAATAGCAGCCGTCTGCACTCAGCGCCAGATATACACTATCCTGCCTTCCCTCCTCATAAAACAGCAGCGGAATCATCTCGATTGTATAAAAGTTTGCCCGGCGAATCTGCGCGCACTGCCCTTCAATGAATCTCCTTGAACCGTTTGTCTGCCACATTGCATGGATACCTCCGTATACGGCGACCAACCGGTCAGCTTTCATGGGTTTTTGTGCCGTAACGTTCCTTTCTTTTTCGTTCAGAAGCCCCATGGTTACGATATCAATCAAGGAAAATTTGCCGTATTGTTTTATCTGATTGGAAATCTCTTCAAAATAATGGTTACAGACAATCACCAATGTATTCTTATCGTCTTCATCCGCTAATTTCTCAGGCGGGCAGATTTCCTTTCCGTCCAGAAAACACCCCCATTTTTTTACATCGTTATCCACAAAATAGGCAAACTGATGTGCGAACAGTTCCCTGTACTGCGCATAAAAATCACCGGTTCCCCAGACAACCGTCTTCGTATATTTTTCCAGAATTTCTCTCAGGTATCGTCCCATTTTTTTACCAGCTCCTCCTGCCGAACCGACCTCGTCCATGTTCCGCCCAATGACCCAAAACTCCGTCACAGGAATCGGCTTGACGTGATAAAATCACACACGTCCCCCGGCTCGTAGAGCACAATCACGTTCTGTATATCCACGCCGTTTTTCTTTAAATTTTCTCTCATTTCCTGCTGATATAATTTACTGGAAATAATTACGGTATCAACAATATTTTTACATTCTGCAACTGTTATCACGGGACGGCTTTGGAATTCTTCTTCCTTTTTTTCCGTCACAATAAAATATAAATCTGACTGGATTTTTCCCACAAGCCTGACGTATAGTCTTAATAATTCTATCGTATGTCTGCCGCACCCATATATCCCCACTCTGCGTGCGGGTTGGTTCAGCGGCAGCCTTTTCAATTTCCTGAATACTTCTTTTCTAAGGCGGCTTACGAACTCCCGCCCCATAAGCAGATATCCTCTCCGTGAGTCCCAGAATGTATCTATCAAATCAGCCTGCTCTTTACCGCTTAATTCCTGTATCTCCTGAAATGCCGCTAACATTGCCGCAGACTGTCCAAAAAACCTTCTCTCCACTGAAAAGAACGTCAACCACATCTCAAAAAAATGATATAAGAAACGTTTCATCCATTCTCTTTGGACAGCTTCCTCGCCACTTTGAGAGAGATACCCCATCCCATACAAGAGTCCCGCCGAGACGAATCTGCCTGTAAATTCTGCATTCTCCCTGTCAATCCCGTTCTCTTTCAGACATTCCCACATCGAACGTTGAACCCAGACTGTATCCCTGCATTTTTCTTCGCTGACGCGTCCTGTCATGATAGAATCCGCCCTGCATCTTCTGATATACAGATTGTCCGGGATACAGCAAATACTCTCCGCCCTCAGAGCCGCCTGCAAGCTAAACAGATTATCTTCAAAGTAAACTCCCTCCGGGAACCGGATATGATATTTGTTTAAAAAATCGGTCTTAAAAGCCGCCAGACATGCAGAGGAGGAATAGCTGTCTGGGAAAGATGCGTACAGAAATTCTCTTCCTTTCATTACATGGAAATCAAATTCTTCTGCGTGTAACATCGGCTTTTCATATGTCTGAACCTCATATTGAAAGGTTGCGTTATAATACAACAGATCTGTCTGGTATCTGCACAGACTCTCTTTCAGCTTTTTCACCGTCTCCCTGCTGACATAATCATCGGAATCGACAAAAATAACATAGTCCCCCGCAGCCTTTTCCAAACCGGCATTTCTCGCCGCCGAAAGTCCCTGGTTCTGCTGGGTAAACAGCGTAATATAGGGATATTGACTGCAATATTTCTCACAGATTTCTTGGCTTTTGTCTGTAGACCCATCATTTACCAATATGATTTCATCAAACTTTTCCGTCTGTGAGATAAGGCTGTCTATGCAGTCCTCCAAATATCGCTCCACATTATATACTGGCACAATCGCAGTTAAATTCATTCTATGCTACTCTCCTCCTCCATAATTAAGCCATTCGGCAAGGTACCGGTTATTTGCCTTCCCAGCGCGGGCTTTTTATCTGCTCTCCCGCCGGAATCGGATATTTGACGGCCTCCGCCCCTCTGCAATGGTTACACATGTCAAGATACCCTTTTCCCGAAAATCCCATCTCGTATTCCAGCAAAATCTTCTTATCTCCGTTTATCTCATCCAAATCCAGATAATCTTCTTTTCCTAAACCCATACCAAGATTATCCGACACGCTTCTTGCCATAACACAATAATAATAACGGCTTCCCCGGATTTCCCTGCACGGAGTCCTACAGCTGCCAAATACCTGAAGCAGTTCTTCTGCCCCTCCCCCTCTCCTTTTTCTGTCAACCGATTCAAATCCATAATCCATCCACAGCCCATCTCTATCGCTCATCGTGTATGCAATCTGATTTCTCTCTAATCGTTCTTTTAACTGCCCATATTTCTCTTCCAGCCTTTTCACTTGGGCAGAGTAATCGGATATACGGATTGTCACATGATATCTTCTGCATAAATGAAGCAGCTCCTCCCCCGGTATGATGGTTCCATTGGTTGTTATAGAAAAAATAACGATTTTTTCACGGTATTTTTCGCCGATATACGCCACCATCTCCCCAAGTTTTTTGTATAGAAATGGTTCCCCGCCAATCAGTACAAATTCTTTCACAATATCTACATACCGGAAAAAATAATCCGCACTCTTTTTCGCCGTCTCCACATCCATATCCTGAGTTTCTCCACCAACCGCATAACATCCATGAGCACATTTCCTGCATCGAAGCGTACATCTCTCCGTCAGGCAAATCTGCGCCAGCTCTGTGTAAACCTGATGATTGGCATACACCGACAAAAACGGGAATATCTTCTTCATAAAAGTCCTGTACTCATAAAAATCCCGTTCCTTTTTCAACCCTGCGCAGACTAACTGTTCTTCTATAACCGGAATATTTTTATCATCTGTCGCAATAATGATTAAACCATCCCGCCCCCTCTCCAGATACTCGTCAAGCGAAATCTTCTGCTTTCTTCTGTCGTTATCAATAAATCCTGCAAAACATCCAGTCTTCTCAATAATGTCCTTTAGCTCTCCGCCAATCAATCCTGCGCCAAAGATATAAAATTGGTTTCCCAATTCTCTGAAATCCCTGACCAGGCCCTTTGCATATGCATCAAATTCATGCCCTTTATTCTTCCATTTCATATTTCCACCATCTACTTCATGAAAACAAATCCTTAATCCGAATCAACTGGCCAGCCAGCTTCACCTTACACACATGCTCCAATTCATCCAGATAGTCAATTCCCATCTCTGCCCCTTGGCGAAGCAGTTCACAGAATACTTGGTGCAGCTCTTTTAGCTCCCTCGCCGAGCTGCATCCCCCGTCTCTTTCCGCCAATACTCTTTGGAGGAACGCCAAAGATTCTTCTTGTAAAGAAAAGCCGCTTTTTCGCAGAGAAAGCTGCTGGAAATAGGCATAAGCCTGCTTTCTTTCCTCCTGAAACACGCGGAAATTCCGCTTCGTATCATTCTCCGGATGCACTCTGTATCTCAGAAGGAAACGATTGATTGTGGATATATTTCCCACCTTCGAGCTTTCTATATAAAACCTGAAATCCTGCATTCCATAGCAATGATTCTGATAATACAGATGATGCCGTTCCATAAATTCTTTCCGAATCATCGCCGTACCGTTCAAGAAATCCATACTTTGGAACAGCAGCATCGCTTTGATATATCTGGGATTATTTCTCGGTATACAAGAGTAATCAACGACCGCCCCTTCCTCATCGATGAAACGGCTTCTCCCGCCTAAGATATCAATCTCGGGATGGGATTCCAGATAATCCACCTGCCAAGATAACCGTTCTTTCTCTGCAATATCGTCATCGTCAAGCAGCGCAATGTATTTCCCCCTGCTCTTTCGGATTCCTCTGTTCGTAGACTCTGCAATTCCCTGGTTTCTTTCATTGCAAAACAACCGGATTCTCTGGTCTGTATAATTTTGGATAATCTTTTGTGAATCGTCCTCAGAACAATCTTCAACAATAATCAATTCCCAATTTTCATAGGTCTGGCTGATTACGGATTCAATCGCTTCCCCGATAAATTTCCCGCCATTGTAAGACGGCATGACAACGCTGACTAAGGGTTTCATCCTTCTCTTTCCCTCCCCCAAAACTCCCAAAACATCTCAAAGCGTCGGGAATCAATAAATTCCTTCACAAACTGTGTCTGTGGGTTTTGGCAGATTTCCTTTGGCGTTCCAATCTGTTCAATCCTTCCAAGATTCGTAATAATAATGGTATCCGCCACCTCCATAGCTTCTTCCTGATCATGAGTCACAAAAATACTCGTAACCCCAACCCGTTCAATCATCCCCCGAAGCCATGCGCGAAGCTCCCGGCGCACCTTGGCGTCAATCGCCGCAAAGGGCTCGTCCAGCAGAAGAAGTTTCGGGTCAGGCGCTAACGCCCTGGCAAATGCCACGCGCTGCCGCTGCCCGCCAGATAACTGATAGGGATACCGTTTCCCGAAATCCTCCATGGATATCAATTCCAACAGTTCTTCCACCCGTTTCTGAATCTCCTGCCTGCTCCTTTTCTGGACCTTTAAACCGAATGCGATATTCTCTGCCACCGTCATATACCGGAACAGAGCATAGTTCTGGAATACGAAGCCGATTCCCCGCTTACTCCCCGGCAGGTCGTTTACCCTTGCTCCGTTTAAGAAGATATCCCCGGAATCCGGTCTGTCCAGCCCTGCAATCATCCGCAATATGGTCGTTTTTCCGCTCCCGCTGGGGCCAAGCAGAGCCGCCAAACGCCCCTTTTCAACTCCTATACACACATTTCGGGACGCCTGAAACCCGTCAAAGGCCTTGTTAATCTGCCGCATTTCTACATACATGTCAATTCCCGCCTCTCTTTTTCTTCTTCCACTCTGCCAGACTCCTTGCAGCCAGAATCAACGTCGATAACAATACCAGAAGTGACGACACTGCAAACGCCGCCGTTGTATTGAACTCATTGCAGAGAATCTCCACATGGAGAGGGAGGGTATTGGTCTTGCCCCGCAAATGCCCGGATATGACAGACACGGCTCCAAATTCCCCCATCGCCCTTGCCCCGCACAGAATCATCCCGTACAGCAACGCCCATTTGACATGGGGGAAGGTAATCTTCCGAAAGATCGTGAATCCCTTTGCCCCCATCAATGCCGCCGCTTCCTCCTCGTCTTTTCCATAAGCGTTCATCACCGGGAACAGCTCGCGGAACACAAAGGGAAATGTGACAAATATTGTGGCAAGAATCACGCCCGGTACTGCAAAAACAATTTTGATGTGATGCGCTTTCAGGAAACCGCCCATCCATCCGATATTCCCGAACGTCAGTATGAAGACCAGTCCTGCGATAACCGGGGATATGGAAAAGGGGATGTCAATCAAAGCGGCCAATACCTGCCGTCCTCTGAAATAAAACTTAGACAACAGATAAGACGCGAATAGTCCGAACACCGTATTGACTGCCACGGCAGATACCGATGCCAGCAGCGTCAGCCCCAACGCCTTTATTGCATATATGTCTGTTATGCTCTGCCGGTACACAGTCCAACCATCTTTCAAGGCATTCACAACTACCACAATCAACGGCAAGACCAGCATTACAAATAAAAACAACCCACTGACAAAAATCAAGACATATTTTACAATCGGATTTGTATTCCTTTTTCCTACTGCCATAGACTCGAAACCTTTCCAAAAATATCAATATTTCATAACGAAACATTTGCTGCCAAATCCTGAATTACAGACACCGTCATAAATTTCTCGTAAATCTCTGCATCGAAATCTGAATGGAATTCATGATTAACATCATAATAAAAGACAACAAAAGCAATACCAACGCAATGGCGGTCGCATCCGTGTACTTGTATTGCTCCAGCTTCTCCATAATCAAAAGCGGCGCAATCTGTGTCTCATATGGGATGTTTCCTGCAATAAAAACCACGCTCCCGTATTCCCCGATTCCCCTGCTAAACGCAAGCCCAAAGCCGGTAATCAATGCCGGAAACATCTCCGGAAGCACCACCCTAAGAAAGGTATATCCCCTTCCCGCCCCCAACATCGCCGCTGCTTCTTCATACTGCCCATCCAACTTTTCTAACACTGGCTGCACAGACCTGACCACAAAGGGAATCCCCACAAAAATCATGGCAATGGTAATCCCGATTCTGGTATAGGCAATGGTAATCCCTCTCTTAGCGAAATATGCGCCAATCCACCCCTGGTCGGAATAGAGGGAAGTCAGAGAAATCCCCGCCACGGCAGTAGGCAGCGCAAAAGGCAGTTCAATGATTCCATCCATCAGCCGCCTTCCTGGGAAATCATATCGTACCAAGACCCATGCAAGACCCATGCCGAACACAGTATTGATAAGCGCCGCCCAAAAAGCACAGGAAAGACTGACCCTGTACCCAGCCATAACCTGACGGGATGTAACCACTGCTGCAAACTCTGAGAATTCAAGGCGGCCGGCGCTTAGAAAAATGGAAGCCAGCGGTATCAATACAAAGCATCCAAGCATGGAAAGAGTCACTCCAAGAGACAAACCAAAACCTGGAATCACCCGAACACCTCTTTTGTTCTTAACCTTTACAATCTCCTCCATAAAATGCCCTTTCCTGGCAGTATTGTCTCGCTTATTCGCTGTAGATTTGGTCGAAAACCCCGCCGTCCTCAAAATAGGTCCGATACGCCTCGTCCCACCCGCCAAATTCATCTATGGTCACAAGATTCATCCCCAAGTCAAACTGACCTGAGAATTCCTGCAAAATCTTCTCATCAGAAGGCCGGTAATAATATTTCCCTGCCAATCTCTGCGCCTCATCGCTGTACAGATAACCTAGATATTCCTCTGCGATTTCTTCGGTTCCATGGGCTTTCACATTCTCATCCACCACCGCAACGGACGGCTGTGCTAAAATACTGACAGAAGGCGTCACAATCTCATAGGCGTCCGGATGTTCCTTCATGGAGAGATACGCCTCGTTTTCCCACGCAACCAGCACATCCCCCTGACCATTTTCTACAAATGTATTGGTTGCGCCCCTTGCCCCGGAATCTAACACCAGTACATTCTGATACATCCTTTTCATAAAATCTTTCGTTGCCTCCTCGTCGCCTCCGTCCCGCTCCTGCCAGTACGCCCATGCGGCAAGAAAATTCCAGCAGGCTCCCCCTGACGTTTTGGGGTTCGGCGTAATGACCTTTACATCTTCCCGCACAAGGTCATCCCAGTCCTGAATATTCTTGGCATTCCCGCTGCGCACAAGGAACACGATGGCAGAGGTATATGGAGAACTGTTCTTGTCATATTCCTCCATCCAGCCGCCGTCAATCATTCCTGCTTCCTCAATCATCGCAATATCATGGGCAAGGGCCAGCGTAACCACATCTGCCTCGTTTCCTTCTATCACGGAACGCGCCTGAGAGCCGGAGCCGCCGTGGGACTGTGTGACATTGATACTCTGCCCCTTCTTTTCTTCCAAATATGTACAGAATAGTTGGTTATACTCTGCATAAAACTCACGGGTAGGGTCGTAAGACACGTTTAAAAGTTCTGTCTGAGAGTCTTCCCCTCCTTGGCATCCTGTCCCGCAAAATATGATAAATATTACCAATATGAAAACAAATATAATTTTTTTCTCCTTCATAAATGCTCCTTGATGATTCCATATACCGACTCCGGGACAACAGTTCCATGGAATACGCTGTTTTTGTCCTGACAAAACATTCCGCTAATTCACCATTTTCATATAAAACAGGGAGACTTTGATAGTTCGTACCTTCAAAGAAATTCCTCACTTCTTCCATATATCCCTTGTGAAACAGAATCTTTTTGAACTCCTTGTTTACCTGATAATTTTCGTTACTGGAACACTTCTGGTAATCACTGACAGAAATAATCCCGGTTATCTTTTCCTCCCTGTTTTTTACAAATACCGTTTGCCCGATTCGGAAAAACAGTCCTAATTTCTCATTCAGATTTTTTTCGTATTCATACACAGAAAAACAATTATCTTTTGATATTCTAACGTAACCCATTGCTCTCCTTCTTGGCGATTGTTCTCAGAATGGTTTCTACCGCTGTATCCAAAGATTCTCCTTCGGTATTCATCACAAGGTCTGCATGCTCTGGCTCTTCATAAGGACTGGAAATTCCCGTAAAGTTTGGAATCTTTCCTTCCCTTGCTTTCCGGTACAACCCTTTTACATCCCTTTCTTCACATACCTCCAATGGAGTATTGACATAGATTTCTACAAAATTTTCTTCTCCGATAATTTCCCTTGCAATCCTCCGGTCGTTTCGGTAAGGTGAAATAAAAGAAACTAAAACAATCAACCCTGCGTCATTCATCAGCTTTGCCACCTCTGCAATCCTGCGGATATTTTCAATCCTGTCCTCCGGTTCAAAACCTAAGTTCCGATTCAGCCCCATCCGGATATTATCGCCGTCCAAGAGCATGGTATACTTTCCGCCAAGGCTTAACCGTTTCTCGGCTTCATTCGCAAGGGTAGACTTTCCTGATCCGGAAAGTCCGGTAAACCACAGGGTCAAAGGCTTCTGTCCCATTCTCTCTGCGCGGATTTCCCTTGTCAGGTCTAATTTCTGCCACACAATATTTTCCGACCTTCTCAATGAATGTTCCACGACACCGCAGGCAGAAGTCATATTGGTGACGCGGTCAATCAGTATGAAACTTCCCATGCTTTTGTGCTTCTCAAAGGTATCGAATACGACTGGTGATGAGGCGGCAACATCACAGACCGCCATCTCATTTTTATACAATTTTGAGGTGGCAATCTGCTCTCCCGTATTGACGTCAATCCGGTACTTGATTTCCATGACTGATACGGGAAGCATCTGGGTTCCAATCTTAATCAGGAAATTCTTTCCCTGTCTTAACTCCATGTCGTCCATCCAAAGTATTTTCGACGTAAACATGCTGCTGACGATTAATTCTGTATCCTTCGCCAACACACAACCTCTGGAAATATCCACTTCTCTGTTAAGCGAAACCGTTACAGCCTGACCTTTTTTGGCCGTATTCATTTTCTGGTCTGCCGCGAAAATAGCCTGAACCTTCACACGCTCCCTGCTTGGAAGAACCGTAAGTTGGTCGCCTACGCTCACAACGCCCCCTTCAATCTGCCCCTGAAAGCCCCGGAAAGACTGATTGGGCCTGCATACCCTCTGGATTGGCAGGATGAATCCCTGCTCCTTCGCCCCGTCTTCTATCTGTATGGTTTCCAGATATCCCAACATCGTTTTTCCCTTATACCATGGCATGGCCCAGGAACGGGAAGTGATATTATCACCTTCCGTAGCCGAGACAGGCATCAGCTCAACATTACAGAGGTTCAAATCAATTGCAAGTTTTCTGATTTCTTTTTCGATTCTGCAGTAGGCTTTTTCATTGTAATGAAGTAAATCCATCTTATTTACCGCAAATAGAAAATGCCGGATTCCCATAAGGCCGCAGATTCCTGCATGGCGTCTCGTCTGTGCCAGAATCCCCTTGGTGGCGTCTATGAGAATCACCGCCAAATCTGCGAAGGAAGCCCCCACCGCCATGTTTCGGGTATACTCCTCATGCCCCGGCGTGTCCGCCACAATAAAACTTCTCTTCTCCGTTGAAAAATACCGGTATGCCACGTCAATCGTAATTCCCTGCTCCCGTTCTGCCATCAATCCGTCCAGCAAAAGCGAGTAGTCCGTTTTCCCCGCCCGGCTTCCCACCCGACTTTCTAACTCCAAGGCATGTTTCTGGTCAGCAAACAACAGTTTTGCATCATACAGCATGTGCCCAATCAATGTAGATTTCCCGTCGTCCACACTTCCGCAGGTCATAAATTTCAGCAATCCATCCATCTAAAAATATCCCTCCCGCTTACGCCGCTCCATACTTCCGGCTCCTTCATGGTCTATCACCCGGCTCGTTCGCTCGGAAGTGACGGCTTGCAAGGTTTCTTTTACAATCCCATCCAATGTATCTGCCGTGGACTCAATCCCCCCTGTCAGGGGATAACAGCCAAGAGTCCGAAAACGGACACTCTTATGCTCTATGTTTTCCCCCGGAAGTAACCGCATCCTGTCATCATCAACCATGATGATGTTCCCATCCCGGAATACTACCGGACGTACCTTTGCGAAATACAGGGGAACGATTTCAATCTTTTCTCTGGCGATGTACTGCCAGATGTCCTTCTCCGTCCAGTTAGAAAGGGGAAATACCCGGATACTCTCTCCTTTATGGAGCTGTGTATTATATAGCTTCCACATCTCCGGTCTTTGGTTTTTCGGTTCCCATGCCTGTGCCTGATTTCGGAAGGAAAAGATTCTTTCTTTTGCCCTGGACTTCTCCTCGTCTCTCCTTCCTCCGCCAAATGCCGCCGTGAATCCGTAGGCCTCCAATGCCTGCTTCAAAGCCTGGGTCTTCATGATGTCCGTATAAGCCGCGCCATGGTCGAAGGGATTAATGCCTTGCCTTACTCCTTCTTCGTTGGTATAGACCAGCATTTCGATTCCATGTTTCTCTGCTATGCGGTTGCGAAATGCAATCATTTCCCTGAATTTCCATGTGGTGTCAATATGTAAAAAGGGAAACGGAGGCTTCTCCGGATAGAAGGCTTTCATCGCCAGATGCAGCATAACGGAGCTGTCTTTTCCGATGGAGTAGAGCATAACCGGTTTCTCACATTCTGCCGCTACTTCCCGCATAATATAGATTGCCTCTGCCTCCAACGCATCCAGATGGGGATGTAATTTTTGTCTGTCCATTTTACGTCCTCCTGTCAATCATACCTTGCCCATGCCAAGCATAGTGTTCCAGATTTTATTTCCCAGATTTTTCTTTCCGGAACCATCTGATATGTAAGCTTCCCTCAATTTTAAGCATTCCAAAAACTCCTGCAACTTTATGGGCATTTCATAGACAGGTTGTTTCAGAAGCTCTTTTCTCACTACATGCAAATATTCCTGTAACTCTATTTCGTTCACTACGATAAGGGGATTTTTTTCAATTCTGCCGCTTTCTTCGATATAGCGTAACAGATGCCGTCCCATTGGCATAAAGCCGTACCAAACTCCATTAGATATCTGTTTCCAAAAAAATCTGTCGGCATATTCGATATGATTTTCCTCTAACAGCGGCAAATCTGGAAATCTTTCTTTTTCGTCCGCCAACGGCGTTCCCTGAATTTCAGATGGATGATTTACATGGGTTACTTTTAACGACTGAAAATCAAATTTTTTGGCTGATTTTTCTTCCTCTTTAAATCTAAAAAACATACTGTCTTCTCCCACTGTCACTGTTTCTATGAGAGAAAATGGTTCTTCCTTGCTTCTAATCTCTATGGAAGATATGGTTCGGTCTGCCCTGTTCAAAATATGCAGATGCCCGCCTCGCCATGGGCAAAAATACACTTTTTCATCCCTGATGAAAATCTCCTTATGTACATTTATCTCTGAAAATTTCTCGTTTTCAAAGTTTCCATAAAAAAATGTTTTTCCCGTTTCAATCTCAACCTCGAACAGTCCATTATAAAACCAATTAGAAAAATAAATATATCTGTCTGCATAAACAAAATTATGGCAGCTAATCCTATCTAATACGTTCACTGATTCCATTTTCTTAAAAAAATTTCCTGCTCTTCTTTTGAATAAAAATGCTCCATATATGGATGATTGCAATAATAATACTCGATATACTCTGCCGGAAGCTTCATTCTTTTCTTTACCTCTTTATAAATATGGGCGTATTCTTTCCGCTCACCTACATTATCATTTTGCAGTTCAAATTCGGAAACACCTGCAAAATCTCTGATAACGTTCTCTAATTCTGTGATTTTTTCTATTTTAAAAAGTAGGATTTCCGCATTGTCAGATGAAATGATTGTGTATCCTTTTTCCTTGTCAAAGGGGTAATCCAATACATTGACATCGCATAATTCTCTTAATTCTTCCTCAAACCATTCAAATAATCTGTTCTGAATCTTTCCCATCAATTCAGAAACAGCTTGCAAAAACGTTTTTCCTTTTCTTAATCTTTCTGCAAAAAAACGGTCGGCAACACCGCTTCCAATCCATTGAAACACGGTGGATAAATCGGTCGCGATTGGTTCTCTTATCATTGTTATGATTTTCTTACCTTTCATCCTATTTTTTATAGAATCCACATAACCGGGAAAATGGGAACTAAACACGTTTGTATTCTTTATCAACTCTTCGTGATTTTCACCCAATATCAATTCCCCAATCATATCGTTTTTGAAAAAGAATCTATGTACATGCGCATTCTTGACTCCCTCATTCCATAGACTTTTTACGATAGTTGAGGAGCCTACTTTCCCGTTTTGATAGACTAAAATAGGATATCTACATGCATTTTTTACAACATCTCCCCGCATTTTCAATTCTCTGTACCACAAGGTAAACCGTTCTGCATCGGATTCTATATCTACTGGTTTATTAATTGTATATTTCCATATTAATTCTGTCGCAAAGGCAGAAAATCCTCCCCCTGCGTACATCAATGTCTGTTCGATTTCTCTTCTCATATCCGCATTTTCCACGGCAATAATAAACAATACATTTTCTTTGTTTTCGATCTCAGCGATGGAAAAAACTATTCCGCCCATCCATTCCATATGGCGCTTTCCGGCATCCCGGTCACAAAAATCGTATCTGGTGATTCCCAAATCCCGGAGCATCTTTGCTATTCTTTTCCCATAATTCCCGGCTCCGTAGATGATGATTTCCTTGTCCCTCAGAGATTCTCTATCTTCTAACACAGCATAATCCATATATTTTTTTTGTGGGATTACAATTTCTTTCCTGTATTGTTCTTCCAGTTCAGTTAAATCGGCTTTTCGCTCCTGTCTTGTCACCAATATTTCATATAAATCAATGATAAATTTTTCCTGCGTGTTCCGGACATCTTCACATGAATAATGGGAATGGCAGTATGCATGAGTTACAATCTGATTAAACTCCTGCTTCAAACCATTGTCCGGTTTACGGCCGAAGATCTGGCTGAATGATTCAAATACCTTGGAATTGTCCAGAATCTCTCGGTAATCTACCAACAGATATTTCTTATTTCTGAGAAACCTTAATATGCTGAGATTATAATGGCTCCACAGCAAGAGACTATGCTTGCTGGTGTATCCATCCCGTTTCCTTAGGGACTCCATTACTTCTAAAGGGTTCCGAAATATCCATATATATGCAGTTTCAACCCCCAGCCCATCTAAAATTTTCTCCCATAACGGAAGCAATACCGATATTCGTGGGTCTTTTATGGCAACCGTATCGCTTTTCAAAAGTAATCTTTGGACAATCTCTTTTAATTTTTCTATCTTTTTGATGATCTGCGGATGATGATAATCCGGTTCTGCCAAAGTCAAGCTGTACCATTCTCTTCCGCATAAACGTAATATTTCATCATTGGTCTTTGTGATCTCAATATTTTCAAAGAACCCGCCCGGATTGTCCCTTGCGGCGCCCATTAATTCTGCTTTTTCTCCCAAGTAGGCGCCCATATGTTGGCAGAGCTGCGCCGCAACGGATGTTCCGCTTCTATGCATTCCTGCTATGATAACAACCTTTTTCATTTATCAGTTTTACTCCTTATACTTGCTTTTTCTGCGTGCTTTTAATTTAATATAGTACATATACTATATATTTTTGTTCAAATAAGACACATTGGTCATCTCTTATGTAATCGATGATGCAGATTATCTCCGCTTCGCTCCCCGCTACATCATATCTTGTCACCAACCGTAGGTTGATGACCTGCGTGCGCATCAGCGCACTTCCTCTTGTCTTGTCACCAACCGTAGGTTGATGACCTGCGTGCGCATCAGCGCACTTCCTCTTGTCTTGTCACCAACCGCAGGTTGATGACCTGCGTGCGCATCAGCTCACTATACATTCCCATGTTCGCGAGGTCTTGGCATACCCAATACGCAACGTTCTATTGCCTTCTAATGCCGACTTTTATTTTTTATATCATGAATACGCTCCCCAGTCCTTTCGGTGAAATACCGGCTTACCGCCGCTATTCATCTAAGCAGCTATTCTTATGACCTTTCTCCTTATTTTTAAGCAGTTTAATACAATACTCCATCTCCGAGTCCGCGCTTTTTCGCATTCTTTGCCGCATTGATTTTCTCCTCTGTCTGGTATCCGCAGGCTTCACATAGGAATATCCCTTCCCGTTTTTCCCCCAGGCGCCCGCATCGACTGCATTCCTTACTGATATCTTTTCCGATTACTTCCACAATCTCTACCGAATGCTCGCGGCATTTCTGCGTGAATCTGCTGCGGATATATCCTCTCTGCCACAGAGTGTTGTAATGATTCAGCTTCTTGCTTACTCCTTTTCCGCCTGGTTTGGGAAGCCGGGGGATATAGACGATTCTGGGTTTCTCTGTCCTAAGAAAACGGTTCAGCTCTTGGTTAATATAGCTATGGAGCCGTTCCTCATACCGCTTTTTCTTATTGCGATACTTTATCCTTCCCGGATTGTCTGCCTTATTTCGCATGTAACTCCCCGTCTGTTTCCGAATCCAGTCCGCATACTCTGTCTGGTAACTTCCAAGCATTTCTCCGTACCGATTTCCCCCGTCTGTCGTAAACATCGTACACATTCCCACTGACACGCCTACTTGGTTCGTATAATCTGCATGTTCACGGACTGCCGTCTGAATTGGAACTTTAATCTCTATACCTGCCTTGTCCGGATACAATTTTATATATAGCTGAGATTGGTACTGGTTATGATCCGTCAGCGGTATGAAGACCCGTTTCCGCTTCTGCTTTACGGAAATGTAGATTCCGTGGTCTGCATAACGGTACGCCCTCTCGGCTATGGAAAATCCTGCCGCAATATCCGTATGCAGCTTTCCAAGGTGTCTGCGTACCTGCCTGCAAAGATAGTTGTGGAGCTTTTTTACCTCTACTTCCCTCGCCAACAAATCATATTGCTTCTGAAGCTCCGGTTTCAATACGACTTGCTTCTGGTTTAATACCGCCTCAAACCCATTGTTGACTTTCAGTAAAAAACGGAGGTAGTGCTTTTCTTTTTCCGTGAATCCGTCGTTGCGTCCTGTCAATTTCAGGATTTTTGATTTCGTATCTGTCCACTGGCATTTTATATCTCCCAATGCGTCAAAAATGGCAAGATAATAATATACAGATGGAATTCCAAGCCTTTCCCGCAACCCGTCCTTCGTCATCTCGTTCTGTACCGTATACCCGGGGTAAATCTTTGACAGGCTGCCGATACCTCCGTAACGCTGGTATATGTAATTCTTTACTGTGCGGTAATCCTCTGCGACTTCCTGAAGTTTTTTCATATCATCTGCGCTGACAGGCTCTCTGTTGTGCTGGCAAACTGTCTTACACAATTTTTTTTGATTCATCTTCATTTCATAAACCTGTACCCAAGAGGTACACCGTAATGCATGCCTTAGGGCGGACGCTCTCCATCAAAATATTTTTTATGTATTGCTGAATCCTGATTCCGAGATTTGACAGATTTCACAGATTACCCCAATCTATGAAAAATTTACCGTCAGCTCTGATTACATCGTACTTTCTATTCCTCCTGACCCACAAAACGACCATAAATAGCCGACACGGAATTCATATGCTGACGCTTCGTTTCCGCCGTGGGATGTACGTAACGGTTCAATGTGATTTTCACATCTGAGTGACCTAAGATTTCACTGAGACATTTGATATCCATCCCGCTGCTGACGCAGTTTGTCGCAAAAGTATGGCGCAAAATATGAAAATTTTTCTTTTTCACATTGGCGGCCTCAAGGTATTTTCGGAACTTATTCTGATATGTCCGCGGCTCCATAGGCTTGTCTTTATTGATGACATATTCCCCGTCGTTGTCATAGCAGCGGAGCAGTAATTTTACAAGTTCATCCGGCAAAGGGATTTCTCTCTTTGAACATATACTTTTCGGCTCTCCTTCTAACAGCGTCGTCCTGACGTCGCATCCCTCCACTGCAATCCGCTGTACGGTCGTGTTCACCTGTAACATTTTTCCAGCAAAATCAATGTCATTCCATTTGAGGGAACAGATTTCCCCTAAGCGCAATCCCGTGGAAATGCAGATGATAATCCCCAGTTTACAGGCATCCATCCCATCATACAGGCATCGCAGAAGCCGCTCTTGTTCTGACAGGTTCAGAATCTCCACCGGTTTCGTAAAGGTTTTGCTTCTCGGGCTGGAATATCTGAGTGAAGGAACCTGATAATGGAGAACCGCATAAGAAAGTATCTGATTCAATACACATGAGATACTTTTGTGCAGGCTGTCGGACATCATCTCCGACTTTTCATTTTGAAATACTCCTATTACCGTTTCCTCTGTAAGCTCAGAAAACAGAAGATTTCCTAGCTTTTCTCGAATATGGGTCTCATAAATAATACGGTATTTTGTATAGGTTGCATGTTTTTTCTGATTCCTCGTGGCTTGCAGCCATTCCTCTGCCACAGTATGGAAATAAACCGCTGTATGGCATTCTTCTTCTTTTCTCTTCTTTGCAGACAGCTTTGCTTCGGACAGCTTTTCTTTTACTTCACCGTACGTCTTTGCGTAAACAGAATGAAGGACGCTCCTGCCGCTTTCCGGCTCCTGCGTGTAGTATCTTCCCTCCCAACGTCCATCTTTTCTTTTTCTTATGTTTTCTCCGCGTCTCGGCATTTCCAGAATCCCTCCTGACCATTATTTTGACCACAAATAGAAATAGGTCTGTTGTTTTCATGTGTATTTTGCGCTATATTTATACAGAATTCCTATAAATCTGTGAAAAATTTTTACATTTGATTGACAAACCCATGGTTTGAAAGTATAATAATGCAAGCGGAAGGGATTGTATGAGATTTTTTATATAGACATTCTTTCGCAGATTGGGGTAATCTGCGAAAAAAGATACAAAAGAAGGGGCAAAAGCGAATGCTTTTGCCCCTTCTTTTGTATCTTCATGCATGAAAACTCAACTCTATACAACTACCTCTAATATCCTTTTCCCGTCACAGATACTCTCAATTATCCCTGTCTGTTTATTTTTGTTAAAATTAAACGTCAATAAATACCCTCTGTCAAGACGATACTGTTCCAGATATCCCGCAAGCTGGGCTTTCCCATCATAATTGTATTGCCTGCCTCTCCACAATTTCATCTCAATCACAAACTGTTTTCCTTTATAATCAACGATCACATCTGTCCTTGTCTTATCACGGGTCTGTGCTTCAATATAATAATTTCCCACCCCATTGATGATTGGACGAAGAAACATAAGAAAAACCCGGCGTCCATCTTCCTCCAAAAATCTTTCATCCGCCTGCGCAAATACGCTTTCAAAATATTCATAAAATTTTCTCATTACAAGTTCCATTTGGAGCATTCCATGGGCGACAAACTGATTCCTTCCATACTCTGGCTCAGGCAATTCCTTGAGACTACTCTCTTCTTCCGATAAGAAAAAGTTATAAAGTTTCGTCTCAAAAATACGGTTTGCAACACACACGGCCTGTTCCTGTTCCTTCAAAAATCCAAACATGACTCCTAGCTGTATCACTGGAGCATCTGTCTCAAAGGTATATCTTCTCCCTTGAAATAGAATATTTTTCAACATCATGCTTAATTTCGGATATTCATACAGATGCTTGAGCATATCATCAAACAGTGTGTTCGGCTCTTTTAGAATCGTACGAACCGCCTCCAATACCCCCTGTTTGCTCCATGCGGCTTTCTTGTCCGGACAGACCCAACCTCCGGCAACCCGTTCGTCAATCAACTGACAAAGCCTTGATACCAGGTAAGGATATCCTGACGTATATTCGTAAAGCATCTGGCTGATTGCCCTCACATCCATGCCTGTATGCCAGTCTTCCTCATACATGTCCAGCATCGATGCAATCTCATTTGCGGAAAAACTCATATCCACCAGAAAATCTGCCGCTATGTTCCACGGACTATTATTCTTCCCTTCATCTTCCGGATGCAGCTTCAACTTCAAATTCTTAATATCATAGACGCCGGCCAATATGACTGATTGAAAGGTAACATCTCTGCCAACCAACTGCTTTTGGTACTTTTCCCGCAAAATACTGAGAAATGAGAGAAAAATCTGATTGTCTGAACTTTTGTCAACCTCGTCTATCATTAAAATAATCTCTTTGGGACATTGCCTGCATAAGTTACTGATTTTTCTCCCCAACTCCCTCATCGGGAACCTGTCCGAGACAGGCTGATTCCACTCATCAATCATTTCCGAAGAAACATCCTGCTCTCTCAAGGCATCGCTGATATCCATGATAAGTCCTTCCACAAGATTCGGCAAAGACTTGAAATATTCATCGGCTGCTTCAAAACTAAGGTGCAGTATCACATATCGTTCCCTTAACCGCTCTTCCAACAAATACAGCGTCGTAGTCTTTCCATACTGCCTTGCCTGATTTATCGTAAAATAATATCCACGCTGGATATAGTCTGTAATGATCGTATCAATTTTCTCTGAGGTATCTACCATATAATGCTTTTCACGGACACAATTACCTGTTACATGAAACCGTCTCATACCACACCGCCTTTTCCAAACCATTTCAGGATACCTTATTGGACGAAGTCCACCCGCCCTGCAGGGGCATGCATTACGGGATGCCCCTACGGGTATACTATGTTGATAGTATAGCAATTTCAAACGGCCGGTTCAACAGAAACTTGATAATCCCTTCCCCCTATGCTAAAATAAACCAAACACAGACAGGAGGAACCGTTTTTATGGGATTATATCTAAACAGCAAAAAAGCTTCCCTTCTCTACAAAGACGAAACCGAATCCACCTATTTTGTTGATAAAACCGCAATGCTTGACGAATTGATTCCTCTCATCGAACCCAATCTCAGAGATAAGAACCAAAAATATATCTGCATCACTAGGCCCCGACGTTTTGGTAAATCCGTGATGGCAAGCATGATTGCCGCCTATTTCGGTAAAGGAAGGGATTGCCGTCCGATTTTTGATTCTCTGGCTGTGAGTTCCCGGAGTTGGTATACGACTCACCTCAATCGGCACAACGTCATCTATATCACTTTAAACTCCCTGCCTTCCGGCTGCAAATCCTATCGGGAGTATATCGACCGAATCAGCAAACGCATCCTGCGCGACCTGATTCAGGCATACCCAAAGGCCAGCCTGGCAGAGTCAGACGCCCCTTGGGACGCATTGAATGAGATTCTGGAGTCTGATACAGAAGACGTCCGTTTTATTTTCGTGCTGGATGAATGGGATTTCATTTTCCACAGAGATTTCGTTTCAGATAAAGATAAGGCTGAATATATTGATTTTCTGAGCAACCTGTTAAAAGACCAACCCTATATAGAATTTGTCTATATGACCGGAATTCTGCCGATTGCCAAGTATTCCAGCGGTTCCGAGCTGAATATGTTTCTTGAGTATGATATGGCGACGAAAAAGAAATTCAGCGGCTATTTTGGTTTTTTGGAATCTGAGATCGATACATTATTTGATATCTATTGCAAGGAGACGGCAAATCCGGAAATCACACGGGACAGCCTGCGCATCTGGTACGACGGATACTGTACCGTTACCGGGCGGCGCCTTTACAATCCCCGCTCAATTGTATGTGCATTGTCTGACAACCAGCTCTCGAACTACTGGACAAGTTCCGGGCCTTATGATGAGATTTTTTACTATATCCGCAACAATATTGACGATATCCGGGATGACCTTGCACTAATGATTGCCGGAGAACGAATTCCGATTGTGTTGTTAGGATATGCGGCCACAGATTCGGAATTAAAGTCAAAAAACCAGATTTATTCTGCAATGGTTGTATATGGTCTCCTTACTTATGAAAATGGCGCTGTCTTTATTCCCAACAAGGAACTGATGGATAAATACAATGAATTGCTGCTGACCAATGACAGCCTTGGTTACGTCCACCGTTTGGCAAGGGAATCTGAGAAAATGCTCACGGCAACCTTATCCGGTGACACAAAAACAATGGCTGAGATTCTGGCATTTACCCATAATACAGAAACGCCCATTCTTTCGTATCACACTGAAACAGAGCTGTCCGCAGTAGTCAATCTTGTCTATTTGTCCGCACGCGACCGTTATCGTGTAGAGCGTGAAGATAAGGCTGGCAAAGGGTTTGTTGATTTCATCTTTTATCCTGAACATAGTAAAGCAGACGGAATCATTCTGGAATTGAAGGTCAATAGTACGCCGCAAGAAGCAATCCGGCAGATAAAAGAGAAAAACTATGGTCTTCGTTTCAAAGGCAAACTCGGAGAGAAAAATAGATATACCGGAAGGATATTGGCTGTTGGAATCAGCTATAATAAGAAGACCAAAGAGCATTTCTGCAAAGTGGAAGTCCTTAAACGTGCTGATAAATAAAGGAGGCTGTTGCAAAATAACAGCCCCTTTTCATCATTAACTTCTCATAATATCCCCGTCATCAAACGGATCTCCGCACTCCGGACAGAACTTAGGCGGTTTCGTCGCGTCTTCCGGCTCCCAGCCGCACTTATCGCAGCGGTATTGCGGGATTCCCGCCGGTTTTGGCGCTCCGCATTCAGAACAGAACTTCCCTTTATTTACAGCGCCGCAGGAACAAGTCCAGCCTGCTGCCTGACTCGGTTTCGGCGCTCCGCATTCCACACAGAACTTCCCGGTATTACCGCCTGTACCGCAGGAACACGTCCACCCATCCTGGGACACCGGCTCTGCATGATTTCCCTGTGAAGCCCCATACGCCCCTCCTGCCGGATTTTGCGCCGCCGGATTTGCCGTCGCCTGTCTCTGTCCCATAGCATACAAATCCTGCAAATTCATGCCGCCAGCCTGAGACGCCATGCCCATTCCCATGAATCCGGACATCGCCCCGTTCTTATTTCCTGCCGCCGTGCGCATAGCGTCTGCCTGTGCGCCTACCAGCGTCGCCGCAGCCATTCCCGGATCGCGCATGACAGCCGATTTCTGGAGCTGCTTAATCATCTCCTCATCTTCCTTGGATGCCGTCACACTATTCACTCCGAGAGAATAGACCATGATTCCTCGAAGCTGTGTCCATTTCTTTGACAAGACCTCATTCAGCGCATCCGACAGCTCTATGGTATGCCCAGGCAATGCGCTGTAGCGGATTCCCATCTCCGAAATCCTGGCAAATGCCGGCTGCAGCGCCGTAAGCAGCTCTGATTTCAGCATCGAATCAATCTGATCTCTGGTATACACATACCCTACATTTCCGCAGACATTGGCATAAAATACCATAGGATTCACAATCCGGTAGGAATACTCCCCATTACACCGGATGGAAATATCCACATCCAGCCCAATATTTTGGTCTACCACACGGAAAGGCACCGGATTGGGCGTCCCGTATTTATTGCCCGGAATCTCCTTAATATTCACATAATAAATCCGCTGGTTCCGTCCGGTGCCACCCCCAAACTGGAACCTCCGCCACGCCTCTTTCGCAATCCCCTTCAGGCCTTCCACAAAAGAGCCTCCGAACATGGAAGGGCTGGTCTTCGTGTCATAGGTATAAGCCCCCGGCTCTGCACAGGCGTCAATCACCTTGCCATCCTCCACAATAATCATACACTGCCCGTTCGCTACGGCAATGTGGGAGCCGTCCGTGATAATGTTGTCGTCCCCCTTCCGGTTCGCCGAGCGCCCCGATACACGTTTTTCTCCTTTTGCCACCAACACATCCGCATCCAATGCATCACAGCAAAAATATTCCTTCCACTGATCTGCCAATGTTCCGCTCGCAGCCGACCATGCCGCCCTGATTAATCCCATAATTTTTCTCCTCCTAGCTCTTGTTGTTCTTATTCTGACTACCCGAAGACATACTTCACCCCTCAGAACTTTCCGCTTGTTCCGGAACTGTTAGAATGCATCCCACTTCTTCCGCCGCTGTCAGAATGACTCTCTGTCTGCCGCTTTGTCCGCGTCACAGTATGATACAAAAACCTGTCCGAACGGTTGAACAGATGAAAACTATCCGCCTTCATATATTCCATGGCGCCATCCCGGCTCACTCTGGTATTCATGCTCCTCTTCCAAGACAGCACAACGCCGAAAGACACCGAGAAAGACAAAAGGAACGACACCCCTACAATTAATGGTATCCGCCATCCTTCCCCGTAAGGGTGGTCTTCCGTATACGGCTCTCCTTTCTCTGCAGCCGCCAGATAATCGTCCGCCATAGACACATATCTGTCAAATGCATCGTAGAACTCTCCGTCAGACAAATCATCCAGAATCTTCTCTCCCAGCCGCTCTCTTCCGTATGTAGTGAACGCCGCCTGCGCCGCCCCGAAGCCTACCAGCCCCCAGTCCCGCTCTGCCATGCTGATGGCAAGCATCACGCCGCTGCCCGAAGTTCCTGTCCCCAGGCCATACTCCGCAAAAATCTGCTCCTGCCAGATCTTAATATCTCCTCCGCCGAAATCCGGCGTTGTTACAATATATACCCCGGCTCCATATTGTTCTGAAACTCTGGAGCATTCCTTCTCAAGAGCTTCTTCCTCTTCTGAGGTCAGAAGACCTGCGTCATCCTGAACCCATCCCTCGAATCCCGGATCATTTCCCGCCGCGGCCACTTCCGGCATTCCGATTCGACTCTCTGCTGCCAATCCGGCAATCCATATGATTACCATACACAGCAAGAGCCTTCCTTTTGTATATAATTGGTTGGCCATCATAACACACCTCCGAATAACAGAATCCCGACAACGGAACATACCACCGTCCCAATCGCCGTGAATCCACAGAGATATTTCCAGAAAGCGCCCTTGTCTACCGGCAGTTCGCCTACCATCTTGCCGGTCTGCCCGTTAATGGCAAACTGATACTTCCGTCCCCCATAGACCGTCTCGAACAGCCAGACAGGCAGTAAAGCATACAAAACCTTTCCCTCCTGAGACGCAAGACGCCGCCTTTTCACCGTTACAGTCTCGTACCCTTTAACCGTACTGCGCAGCACCTGTTCGGCAGTGTTATACAACCTCTGTTTCGCCCTGCCCATTGCCGTCTTCGCATCTACATCGTATTTATCCGTCTCATACCCCGCCAGATAAGCCTGCCTGAAATCCGTCAGGCCATTATAATCAAAAGGCTCGATGGACTCCGTCGTATTATCGTCCATCTCCACACTTCCGTCCACAGGCACATGGACGAACTCCATCGTCCCCGCCCGGGAGACGAGATAGTAAGACGTCTCCACATAGTCGTAATCACTGTCGCTCCACGCCCTGACCCGGGTTGCATGGAAACTCATATCCGCACTCGCCTTGCAGTCAAACAGCCAGTAAGGGACATAGCATCCCCGCAGGTTCTTTAGATAACTGCGGTCCCGGAAATTTTTCGGCAGCAGGCGTTTCCCCCTGCAGAAATGCATCATCTTCTGCCGCGCCTCGTCTCCCTTCACCTGAAAAGGAATCATGACGTCCGGCTCAAATTCTCCCGATGAAGCCGCCTGAATCACCACTACATTGTTGCAGTAGGGGCAGACCGTACTCACCGTATTCTCGTCGGCTTCAATCTCGGCGCCGCAAGAAGGGCAGATATATAATCCGTCCTCCGTTCGTTTTGCTCCCTGTTCTTCCTTCCGGTATTCCCAGTCCAAATCCTGCTCATTCGGCGACTGCTCTTCCCGCTCATACTCCTCCATGGTTTCCAAATCATACTGATTCCCACAGCTATTACAGGAGAGTTTCTGAGTCTTTGGCGAAAACACAAGAGCCGCCCCGCAGCAAGGGCATTTATATTGTACAAAATCCATTTCGTTCTCCTCTTTATATCAATACTATTCTATGCGGCAAAACTACCCAGACAAGTTATACATCCATCAGGCTATCTAAGGCAGCAAAAAAGCCCGGATAAGACACATCCACACACTGGCTGTCCTCAATCACCGTCTCACCTTTTGCAGCCAGCCCCGCAATGGAAAACGCCATCGCAATCCGATGATCCAGACAGCTCCGGATATGCGCCCCCGAAAGCCCGGTTCCGCCCTCGATAACCATCCCGTCGTCCGTCGGCGTAACCTGGGCTCCCATTGCCCTTAAATTCTCCGTCACCGTATCAATCCGGTTGGTTTCCTTTACTTTCAGTTCCGCCGCATCCTTGATTACCGTCGTACCTTCCGCACAGGCCGCCATTACGGCTATCATGGGGATTTCATCAATCAAAGCTGGAATCAGGCTGCCCCCAATGGTTGTTCCGTGAAGCATACTGTATCTGACCAGAATATCAGCCGTCGGCTCGCCGCCCCCACAATGAAGACCGCCAAAATACTCCTGCCCCATCCGGCAATTCCCTGTCCCCGTTCTGTCTTCATCCCACATATTCCTAGGGTTCAGATACGTAATATCCGCCCCCATCGCTTCACAGACCTTGAGTATCCCCGCCCTTGTGGGATTCGTCCCTACATTGCGGATTAAAATCTCTGCGCCCGGCACCAATAGCCCTGCCGCTATGAAATATGCCGCAGACGATATGTCTCCCGGTACTTGAATCTTCTGTCCATAAAGCTGCTTACAGGGCATTACTCCAGCCGTAGCACTGCCGTCCTCATGCACCTCGGAAGTAACGTCCGCCCCAAAGGCTCCTAACATCAGTTCCGTATGGTTACGGGAAAGGGCCGGCTCGGTCACAGACGTCCCGCTGTCAGCGTAAAGCCCCGCAAGAAGGATTGCAGACTTCACCTGGGCCGAAGCCACCGGCGACTGATATCGAATACCATGAAGCACCCCCGGTTCTATCCTAAGAGGCGCGCACCCATTATCCAGGACACTCCCGATACGCGCACCCATACGGTTTAATGGCGTCATAACCCGTCCCATGGGCCGCGAATTCAAAGACGCATCCCCGGACATCACAGATACAAAATCCTGCCCCGCAAGAATTCCTGACATAAGCCTTGTGGTCGTCCCGCTGTTGCCCACATCCAACGTCCCCTCCGGGGCAGACAACCCGCGAAGGCCCTGGCCGTGTACCAGAACCGTCCCATCCTTCTGCTCAATCTCAATCCCCATTTTCCGAAAACATCCAATGGTAGACAGGCAGTCTGCCCCCTGAAGGAAATTCGTAATCTCCGTCGTTCCCAAAGCAATGGAGCCAAGCATAACGGAACGGTGGGAAATTGACTTATCCCCCGGCACCGTCACTTCTCCCTTAATTCCTCTTTTCGGATAAATATTCTTAACGCTCATAGACAACATACCTGAATTTCTGCAATAATTCCGCCGCCCGTTTTGAAGACGCCTCATCATAGAATTCGATACGCAGAACCCCTTCTTCAAACTCTCTGTTATGTACAATCCCGATATTTTTAAGGTTCAGATTATTCGACGCAAGGATGGCCGCAATCGCCGCAATCCCTCCCGCCTCGTCGATAATGTCACAGTAGACCTCATACGCCTTCTTGATGGGACCTGCCGATGATGCCGGAATGGAATTCCTGTAGTTTCTGGAACTGTCGAACAGATGATAAATTCCCTGTTCATCCTCCCTGTCAATCATCTCCTTTGCCTTCCCCAATGCCTGAATATATTCCCCAAGAATCCGGGAAATATATTCCTTATTCTTCAGGCAGATATGCTGCCACATGGTAGGCGAAGAAGAAGCAATTCGGGTGATATCCTTAAATCCACCGGCTGCAAGATTCTTCATCAATTCCTCCTTAGTGTCCGTATCCCGCACAAAATTCACAAGACTGGCCGCAATAATATGAGGAAGGTGGCTGATAGTCCCGGTCACATAATCATGTTCCCGGTAATTAAGGAGAACCGGGATTGCCCGCAAAGCCTCCACGAACTCCACATACCGGTCAACCTTCTCCCTGGCCGCACGGCTTGCCGGCGTCAATACATAATATGCATTCTCAATCAGCATTGCCTTAGAATTCACATAGCCGCTCTTCTCAGACCCCGCCATGGGATGCCCTCCGATAAAATACGGCTCAAGCCCCAGAGCCTCCACCTCCCGGTGGATATTCGTCTTCACACTCCCCACGTCCGTCAGGATACAGTCCTCATGGAGATATCCTGCAACCTGCTTCAAATAAGCCGTATTATAAGAAACCGGCGCACACAGGAATATATAGCTGCATTGATGAAAATTATCATCAATCGTAGTTGCAGCTACATCAATCACCGATTCCTGCGTCGCCAGCGCCAACGTCTCCTTATTCTTATCAAATGCCACAATCTCATAATCCGGAAAATACTGCCGGATTGCCCTTGCAATCGACCCGCCAATCAGTCCCAGACCAATAAACCCGATTTTCTGTCCCATAATTCTTCTCCTTTGATTGGTCTATCTGATTTATTTTACCTTAAAATCACCCCTTTTGTCAATATTTTACCAATTTAATGTATTAAAGTTCATTTATCCCAGAAAGGTTCAGCAAAATCCTCGTCACGAACCTTCCGTCCTCCATAGCAAAATCCGTTCCGCCGTTATAACGGGACGCCGTCTTCATAATGCTTGCCGTACCAATCCCCTCCCCGCTTCTGGACTTGGGAATTCCCTTCTGAAACCGGATATCATCGGCACAGGTATTGGTACACTGAATGACAATCTTACTCCCTCTTTTCGCGATATAGATATCAATCTCCTGCTGCATTTTCCCGGAATTTACGCACCCGTGGATTGCATTTTCAAACATATTCGCCAAAATCGCGACCCAGTCAATATCACGGATGGGGATATCTGCCGGCACTCCCGCATCTATATTCACATCAATCTGCTTCTCCTTCGCCTGCCTCGCATAGACAGACAGGATGCTGTTCACGACCGGATGCCCGCAGACAGGTTTTGCCCTCCTGCTCTCTACATCTGCGCCGTATTCTTCCAGATAACCCAACAGATTCTTCATATCCCCTTTTTCCACATAATCCCTGATAAGGAGAATATGATGACGTGCATCATGGCGAATCCGCGCCGCCTCTTTCTCAGATGTACCAACAATGTCAAGCTGGCTACGGATAAGCTGTTCATTCAGCTCTAACAGTTCCTTCTCCGTCTGGTAATGGTGTTCCATGCCCAGATGGATATACAGATGGAGAACCGTATACTGCAAGAACCCGGCCATTGCCAGTACAAAGAACGCCCGCACCATGTTGAAAACCGAAAATCCCTGTAGGTTCGGCCAATATGCCATAATCGCACCGAGAAATACCGAAATAAACAGGGCGAACGTGCTGAACAGATCCATCTCCTCCACCAGGAAATCCACATTGTCCAGAAATTGTTTTCTAAGTTTCTTCCATGTAACAATCAGAATGATCCCATAGCTCAGGAAGCGCACCAGGATATCCACCCACAGATTCCCGCCGAACCACCAGCGCGCCACATCTACCCCCACAAACGTACCCACAGAAAACATGTAAAAAGAAGCTGCAATCTTATACAGTGACAGATAGATGACCTCCTGGCTCATCAGGCTGCAGAAAATCCCACTGACCGGAAGAAACGAAAGAGCCGCCATCTTGACAAAGCTTTCGTTCGCCAGAAGATACCAGAAGCTATACACCGCCAGAATCACCAGGCCGAAAAGAAAATAGAAACACACCGTCTTCTTCATTGGAAATCGCGGACGGTCCAGCATCAGAAAAAAAGACAACATCAATATAACACTCAATCCATTACGCAAAAATGCAACCCAAAAAGAACCGCCTAACATCTTTTGTCCCTCCCCGTTCAAAAAATGTCATTTCATGACACTTCTTTCCTACTATAGCATAAAGAATATTATTTTCTTTCTACATGGGATAACTCATGATTTATCTGGGACAAAAAAGAGACTGCCGGAAACCGCTCTTTCCGGAAGCCCCTCTAACGCTTCTCTTCGCCGCTAAAATAATAGGAGAAATAGACCTTCTTAAATTCGGCAGACACATTCCTGGGAATATAGATCCTGCATTCATTATCCATCAGAATCTCTTCCCTCTCCACCGACATCACATGATTCAGATTCAGGATATAGGAACGGCCGCACCTGCTGAACTGGGCAAAGGGTTCCAGCATCTCCCACAATTCCCTTGCCGTCATACGCACCCGGCATTCTTCCGCATTCAGGTACAACATCTGATAATTCTTCTGTGACTCGCAGTAGACGATGTCGTCCGGCTTCATCTGCCGGATTCCGCCTCCTGCGACCTTTATCACAATCTGATCCTCCCCCGCCTTCTTCATCTGCTTTAACACAATGTCCATGGCATGGAAGAACCTTTCTTTCTCAAGAGGTTTCACAAGGTATTGAAGCGCGTCCACGCCGTAAGCTTCCAACGCATATTCCTTAGATGTGGTCAGAAAGACGATAAACGTTTTGCACTCCTGCTTCCGCAATTCCACCGCCGCCTCAATCCCGCTCTTTCCCGACATAAAAATATCCAAAAGCAAAAGATCCGGCGCATACTCCTTCTTGGCAATCCTCTCCAGAAGCTCCTCCGCACTCCGAAATCTGTCTATTCTGTATTCATCCGTTTCTTTTGACTCCTGATATGCTGCCAGAAAATCTTCAATTTTGTCAAGTTCCCTCTCATCATCGTCACAAAGCGCAATGAAATACATCAAGACGACACTTCCCTTCTAAAACTCCTCTATTCCTCGGAGGTATATTCCTCTATGATCGGCGGAACCTGAGACAGCAGGTTATCAATATCTTCAAACATGGCGCTCTTGGTTGTACCGTGTCTTGCCGCTTGATTAATATGCTTGATAACCTCCTGATACTGCCCTTTTACCTGATCAAAAAAGCCACACAAAATCTGAAGCGCATTCTTGGATTGGCCAATCACTCCGGAAATCTCCGTATGCACATTGACCGCCCCTTCCGCAGACTGGGTAATCTCATCGAACATGTCGTAGGTTTTCTGCACCTTCTGAATGCTCTCCCCCAGCGCCTCCTGAGAGGTTGTAATACTATTGTTCAACTGCTCTGTTCCCTGCTCTACATCCTTAATACCGGAGTCCACTTCTTTCGTCAGCCCCTTAATCTCGTCCGCAAGCTTCTTGACCTCTACCGCCACCACTGCAAAGCCTTTTCCCTGCTCGCCTGCCCGCGCCGCCTCAATGGATGCGTTGATTGCAAGGATATTCGTCTGGTCGGCAATCGACACAATCTTATCGGTACAGAGCTTAATCTTCTCCACAGCCTTCTGCAGTTCTGTGAAGGTATACTCCATCTCGCTGAAATAATCCGCCACCTGCATGGAACTGCTTTTCAGCTCCGTCACCTCATCCTGGGCCTGCTGGACGGACTGTGCCACCGTATCCTTTACCTGGGCGAATCCGCCGGACGCCTCCTCGATGCTCACAAAATTCTGCTCGAAATCTGCCAGCCTCTCCTGAAAGCGCTCCGTCTCCTTCAAGACCGTCCCGAAAGAACCCCGGATTTCATTCAGCTCCCACAGGGAATCCACTTCCTTCTGGACCATTTCTTTCTCGTACTCTTTTAACGTATTCATGACATGCACAACCGGATACAGGTTCTCTTCATTCTCCGCCGCCACGTCTTCCTGACGCTTATTCCTTCTCCAAAACAACATAACCCTCTCCTCCTTTACTCAAACACCACACAGGTCATAGACTGGTTCACAAATCGGTTGTTGTAGTGTTCCCCATATCCTACAAACCCGACATGGTTCCCAAGCTTCTCCATATCCTTCAGATATTCCTGCATATAATGGTTCTGAGTAAAGAGCAGATACCGGAACAGGCAGTTTACGGAAAATACGGCTGAAATCTTCGTGAAATCCTGCCGAATCGTCTGAATGGTATTCCTTACGGTCTCCCGGTAATCCCCAAGCTCCAAAAGCACTAAGACATCCGAATCATTCACCTGCCGGAAACAGACCAGAGAATCGCCCTTCACTTCTTTGATGGAAACGATACAGACGTCATCGCCGTTCAATTTACCGAAAGGATTCTGGAAAGTACGCGTCGTGATCTCCTGCTCCGTCACATGGAGAATCTCCTGATAGACCTGCTTCGCCGGCCTTCCGTTCAATGCTCCCAGTACATAATTTGCCTTATCCGTCCGGGACGCAATAAACCGGTAGTTCTCCATCTGACGGTAGATATTCTCTTTGTACGCCTTCACTTTACCGCCCAAGTTCCTCACCACGGCATACGCCACGGCATCCTCATAGATCCTGCCGTTTGCAGACACTTTTCCGCCGTCGCCGGTTCCGCCTACCAATGAAATGTTCCTGCGCTTGAGCACCGAATAAATCGTGGTCAGCACACAGGCATCGTTCCCGGCACAAAAATCAATGCAGACCGTGTCGTTCTGGGTCGCCTTGACGCTGTTCACATCCTTCACCAGCCGGTCAATATACCGGACAGGCATCACGGACACCTGTTCTAACACATTCGCCGCCACAGTGACTCCTTCCGTAAATGCAACGACGCCGACTCCTTTCTCAACCACGGCTGAATCGTAGCACATTCCAATACACCCAATACTCGGAACGCCGGGATAGAGTTCTTCCAGCTCTTTTACATGTCTTTCAAACTGCTCACTGTTGGAAAACAGCATAAGAAGCTGCGGCCTGCTGATACCGCGGACCGCTTCCTGCAGATTTCCACTCTGGCTTTTCCCAAAAATCTGTTTCATTATGTAAGTTCCTCTCTTTGCTTGTCGTAATTATATATTATATGTGATAATCCTATCAAACGTCAATTAGATTTTTTTGCTTTTCATTTAATAATACTTCACATTGACCGTTTTTCCCAGATTTCCGGCGCACTCTTTCAACTGCTCCACCAGGTTCATACGTACGCTCAGGTCGAATGGAAGGTTTGAGTTCTTATGGGCTACATTCATCGCCTTCCCGACGAACAGGTTCAGCTCCGTACACTCTTCGATTATCAGCTTCGCCAGTTTCGACGCACCGTTGTCCGCATCCAGTTCATCAAAGAACGCCTCGTCAAATTCATCGTGTTCATACCGCCTTAGAAGCCCCAGAGACTTCCCTATGGTCAGGACTCCCTCTGTCACCAGATCCAGCCCTTCCATGGACGCGGTAGGCGGAACGGCAGGGTCCGCATAATTCACTGACGTCACGATTTCCCGTTTTAATACCCTGGACGTAATATTTGCACTGGTGCCGCCGCAGACCACCTTCTTTCCTTCCTGCTTCATAAAGTCCCTGACTACCCTCTCGTCGTCTTCCTTGTGAGTCGGAGGACCGGTAAATATATTGACAATCCGCCGCTCAATCACCCTTGCCACGGCAACCGTCGTATCATCCCCCGGTTTGTTACCATACAGGTCGTCGCAAAGCTGGCTTAACATCGCCGCAAGGCGGGACGCAGAAAGGGTCTGCTTCGTACATTTCAGAGTATAATCCGCCATATCCTTCCAGGTCCACCCCAGATTCATAAGCTCCCCCTCGCCTGCCCAGATGACGCCGTCGCTCATCAGCACAAAACAGTCTTTTAACTTCACCTGAAAACGGTACTCACGGATGGATTTGCCCTCAATCTCCCTTTCCTGATACGGGTAATCCACGACCTTCCCATCCCTCACGAAAATGCACAGAGGGTTGTCGAATTCCACCAGATAGGCTTCCCCGCCATGAAAAATCTGAAGGATACTGAACGTCGCATACGCCGCCTGACGCACCCTGCAGACCGGCAAGGTCTTTGCAATCGTCTCCACACAGGACTCGATTGACGCCCCCTCACGGAACATTGTCCCAAGAATCTTAGATGTGAGGGTCGCCAGTATATTTGCCTTGACCCCACTCCCCATACCGTCTGCGAGAATGACAATCTGGGAATCCTTCGTCTTCAATATCTCAACTTTGTCCCCGCACAGCTCTTCCCCGTGTTTGTTCAGGCTCTTCCAGGATATATCTACACTCACGCTCATACTATTCTTCCTCTTCAAACAGAATCGAATCCCTAAGCTTCGACAGCGTCACTTTCGTCTCTGCCGTAGTTTCGCCCAACAGCCCTGCAATCTCCTGAGCGACCATCATCTGTTTGTCAATGACTTTCTGCGCCATCTCCACCGTCTCAATCTTCAGGTTATAATGCTGTTCTTTCGCCTTCTCTTCTTTTGTAATATCCTGATAGGTCACTAGCACGGATTCCAAACTGTCGATATAGATAATCGTCTCAAGCACTTTCAGCTTCACAGTTTCCAGATTCATCTTCTTGTGGATAATCTGCTGTCTGGTGGTGAGCACATCGGAAATATCCTTGTCGTCGATGAATTCAAAGATATAGCGTTCCAGCGCTTCTTCCCTGGATACGCCAAGCATCTCCATGGCTTTCTTGTTACATTCCCGGATTCGCATGTCCTTGCCGATGATCAGAATCATGCTCGGCGTCACGTCCATGACGATATTCGACATGGACTCTGCCTGGGCAAGGGCATAAGGCAGGCACATGCCAATCTCCGCCTTCTTCTGGAATACGGCGGCCGCCTTCGCACGGCAGGTAGCGTACCCGCAGGCCCCGCAGTTCAGCTCGTCTTGTCTGGTATATTTGCCCATGGCATGGAGCACCTGCTCCATCTCCTTGTCGTCCGGCTGACGGTCCACCACATGGCGGTCCTTAAATTCCTTGCGAAGATCAAGACTGCTGCCGTCAATCCCTTCCGCCGCTTCCCGATGCTTCACCTGTCTTTCGATATCTATCTTGGCGCGAACTTGCGACTGTCGCCACTTATCCGAAGCAGGTCCCTTGATACATCCGCCTTCGCATACATTTACCTCGAAAAAGCAGTTGCGAATCTCGCCTTTCTTCAACTCTTCAAATAATTCCATACAGTTTTTCAGGCCGTCAATATGTACTTTATAATAGGAATCCTCCTCCGTCCCCGCCAGCACCGACTGAATCACCCCTCCGCTTACGGGGTAGAGCCGGTTCACCTCAGGGCTTGGGTTGCCCATCGGCTGGTCGAAACACTGGTGGATATCGATTCCTTCCGCCCTCCACCATCTGGTAATCTCCTCGAATGTCAAAATAGCGTCGATTGCTCCCCTCACACGTTCGTCCCCGATTGCCTCTTCCTTCTTTGCGATACACGGCCCTAAGAAGACCACCTTGACGTCTTCTCCGTAAATGCTTTTAATCAAGCGTCCATGAGCCACCATGGGGGATACCACCGGAGCCATGAAGGGAACCAGAGAGGGGTAATATTTCTCAATCAGGTCATTGACGCTTGGGCAGCATGTGGTGATGATATTCTCCATCTGCTTCTCCTCAAGCAGCCTTGCGTACTCTCCTGTGACCAGAGCAGCGCCCTCCGCCGTCTCCCGCACCTCGGAGAAACCCAGACGTTTCAGGGCGTCTACCACCTGTCCCGGCGTATCGTACTCAAGGACTCCCAGATAGGAGGGCGCAATGGAGATAATGGTCTTCATGCCCTGTCTTAAATAGCCCTTTACCCGATCCATGTCGCTTGCAAATGTCTTCGCGTTCTGCGGACAGACCTCCAGGCAGTGCCCGCAGTTGATACAGTGGTCCTTCATGATGTGCGCCTGCTCGTTCTCTACCGAGATCGCTTTTACTTCGCAATGGCGCACACATTTATAACAATGCCTGCAGCTTGCATCCTTAAAATCGATTACCCGCATCTTCTCGCCTCCAGTATGATTTCTTTAATAATTATATCAAAACAAGCTTAACCGCTCAAGTTTTTTTGACAGGTTTTTACGTCCTTTGTCCGGCAATACTAAAAAAATGAAAAATTTTTCCAACACTTCCCCTCCCTGATTCGTTATAATAGTGAAAGCCGCAAAAGGAGGATGGACAGATGATAAAAAAGTTGTATTGTATCTATTATGAGGAACTGCTGCATTTTGCCATACAACTAACCCACAGCACAGCGGCGGCGGAAGACATCGTGCAGGAAACCTATGTGCGCGCAATAGGGAACGCCGATGTACTCGAAGATATGAGCGATGCAAAATGCCGGGCATGGCTATACCGCACGGCGCGGAATCTGTTCATCGACCAGTTCCGGAAAGAGAAGCATAGGGCAGACGTCATGGACGAAGAGGCAGCTACGGCCGCCGGATTTTCGGAAGACGACCTGAGCATGGTGGAAGTCGGACAGATGATTAAGCTTCTCTCCGCAGAAGACCGAAGCATATTCTGGATGCGGTACATGGAAGGCTACAACGCAACAGAGCTGGGCGAAATCTTTCACCTGCCGCCAGGCACAATCCGCTCAAGGCTTGCCCTTGCCCGGCAGAAAATCAGCAGTATATATTACAAATCAATACGTTAATCGTAAAGGAGAATGAATATGAGCCAGAAAAAATTAGATATCAACAGTGTCATTTGCGACGTAAGGAAAGTAGCAGCTAATACCCTCGCTGCCTACAAAAGCATCAAAATCAATACCGGAATGCTGTTCAACAACGAGTCTTCTTCGGCTCTCATGGCGGATTATGACGTGGACATCAATGCGGAAAATGTTGTCAGCCTGCCTGACGACGAGACAGTGGCACATAAAGTAATAAACGGGACATGTCTGATCACCAAAGGAATGTTCACGACACCGACTTACCTACTCGTCAACGGGAAGGCTGAAATCGAAGCGGATGCATTTGACGGGGAAAATCAACTGCTGGGAATCACAGTCAACGGCACTATCAGCTATCCGGACAGTTTAAGCGGCTCTCTTCCGCCTATGACCGTCAACGGCAAGGCCGAGGTCTATCCGGCTGACTGCACAAAACTGCCCGACACAGCGAACGTTGACAAACTGTTCATACTGCGTTCCAAGGCAACCCGGTACTATTCCAGGAAACGCGTCCTGATGCTTGACCTATCCGCCGATATTTTAAGACTTGCCGAAAAAAATACCATGTTTGTGACGAAGGAAGCGTATATTGCAAGCTCTTTGCTGGAAGACGCCGTCAACCTGTTCGACGAATCCATAAAGATAACAGAGGTTCCAGACGGCACTGTTTACCTGCCGGACTGCGACGCCATCACCGGCGATACGCTCCGCAGGCACGGCGGAAAGCTTTTGATTTTGGACGATGTAAGAATCACCGGGCTTAGCGCCGAAGAATTGCAGATGCTTGAAAGCCTGCATGTAGCCGGCTCTATTTATACAGACGAAGCCGGGGCAGCCCGCCTGCATACCCTTAGCATCTCTCCCGATACAGAGATTTTCATTCTTAGGGGAGACCTGATTATGAACAGAGGCAGCTTCCTTCTCACAGCTGCACAATTACAACGAAGCGACGCCCTGACCGTATTTTACTGCGGCTCGGTAACGATTGACGATAGAATTTCACCGGAGGAAATCAGAGATAAACTCTCCCTGTTAAGCTGCGGCACCGTTTTATGTGCAACGAATCAACTAGACGCAGTGGAACTTGCAGCTACCGATTGCGGACAGATTGTATGTTCGGATAGCGCCCCTGAGGACACAGAACATGCCGAAGACGAGGATACAACCTTCATAAATACCGTAAAATATCAGTTCTAATGCTAAAAAACTGGCTTTATCCAGAATACAGATCATCCATAAATCATGGTCTGTACTCTGGTTTGTCTCTGTGGGCATTGTTTTCTTAAAGCTCAACGGAAAAACTTCCCAACAATTCCCACGCCGCATCACGTTCTTTCTTCTGTTCGGGTGTAAGCTGTGCATAGGGGCTTAACATCGGATGCACTCTTGCGTCATCATTACGCGCCGCTCCATAACTCCAATTATAAAAGGTATAGAAACGGAGCCAGCGCAGATGATCCAGTTTGCGGTACATATCCAGCACGGATTCATCCCTTTTCGTCTCACAGTATTTCTCATACGCCTTTTCCACCGTATCGGCGCTGAAATCCGTGAGCGTCTCATCCTCTAGGAGAATGCGGATCTTCATCAGAAGGTGATCTGCTGCAGTAATCTTGGACTCCCGGTGAAAATCATCCAGTTCATCCCAGCTCAAGGTCGGATAGGAAACTGATTTGCAAAAAATCTCATTAATTGTAATCGCCGCCCTGTTCAATGCAGTACGCATAATCTGGTTCGGTGTGTAAATCTCCTCATTGGTTCCAAAATAACACACTCCCGGCGCTTTCCGGTTACTATGCAGATGTATCTGCCCATGAATCTTGTAAAACTGGTTCAGCCGCCAGAATATATTCCACCCTTCCGGTTCGTCATCCGGGCAGATAATGATGCGGTCTGCCCGCTCTAAAAGCGTATGGCAGGATTCCCATAATCCGTCATGGAAAATCAAGGAATCTCTCTCCTCTGATTCCTCCCCCAACGAAAACATCTCATCCAAATGGCTGTGCATGGCAAGAAATTCTTTTGCATCCCCGAAGATATGGTAAGCTACATGCTGGTCTACCGAAATAATATTCGTCAGGATTGCCCGTTCCAGAATGCAACGCCCATAGTTTCCAAAGCCAATCAGTACAATCGTATTTTCATAGCTGCATAAAGCCCTGGAACGCCAATACTGTCTGGCACAGCAGTCATAGCTGTGAAAAAAATTAATGTTTCCGGAGAGATGGTCATGTCCGTTGGTCGTCCTTGCATAGACCTCTACGGGTAATTTATGTAAATCAATCGCACGACTGTTTACGCCGATGTCGTTTTCTTTCATTAGAAAAATCTTACATCTGGCGCCTACATCTTTCTTGCAGGCAACGATTCTTGCCGGGGACGCACTGAGAAACAGACAGGGATAATCCGGGAACTCCATCTGCTCGTCTCTTTTTTCTCCATAGATAATTACTGCGTCCGGGTCTTCCTTATATATGTTTTCTGCCAAAGTGTTGGCCTCCGCGCCGTAATCAGCAAAATAATACCAGTTCTTCCTCCGCTGGAAGCCGAGCATGAGGAACGGCAGACCTTCGCTTGTTACGAAGGAAATGACGGCGCCGAACAAGGTCATCATCATTCCTGCCGACAAAAACAGGAACACGACGCCTACGCCATGTCCCAGCGGCGTTACCGGCGTTAAGTCACCGTAACCCACGGTTGTAAGCGTGACTAAAGAATACCAGAATGCATCGCTGAATGTGCGGATGGTCGCACTGCTGTCCGAATATTCGGAAAAATAAAGAAGCATAACCAGCACGATATAGATAAATAATAAAAGTGCAGTCATGTACAGATAGATTTTTTTTCTTCTTTTCATGGGAATCTGTCTCCTTTTCAGCCGATGTCATCGTATGATTATAAGATATTATACCACATAGGCTGTCAAAGGAAATATATCTGTCAGGGATTTCAAAAGTTAATTTAATATTTACTTTAGAACACTATTTTGCTAATATAAGTAAGTAATTATTTAGTTATGGCATGAGAGAAAAGGAGGAAGAACATGTTAGAAAAGCTCTTCAAATTGAAGGACAACAACACAGACGTGCGGACAGAGGTATTGGCGGGCATCACCACGTTTATGACAATGGCGTATATCCTTGCCGTAAATCCCAGTATTCTTGCGGTTGCAGGAATGGACCAGGGCGCTGTGTTCACGGCGACGGCGCTGGCATCCTTTATCGGTACGCTTCTGATGGCGTTTCTGGCGAACTATCCGTTTGCCCTTGCACCCGGGATGGGATTGAATGCATATTTTGCATATACCGTAGTTCTTGGTATGGGGTACGAATGGGAGGTCGCGCTTACGGCAGTATTCGTCGAAGGTATTATATTTATCGTCCTGTCCCTGACGAATGTGCGCGAGGCGATTTTTAACGCGATTCCGCTGAACCTCAAAGCGGCGGTCAGCGTTGGCATCGGTCTGTTCATTGCATTTATCGGGCTTCAGAATGCGAATATCGTTGTAGGAGGCGCTACGTTGGTAGAGCTGTTTTCCATAGAGGGTTATAATCTTGCCAATGGTGTGACGGCGGGCTTTCATGATGTGGGGATTACGGTCCTGCTTGCGATTGGAGGCGTTGTGATTACGGGGATTCTGGTCATTAAGAATATCAAAGGGAATATTCTGTGGGGGATTCTGATTACATGGATTCTCGGAATCATCTGCCAGCTTGCCGGAATTTATGTCCCGAATCCGGAACTTGGGTTCTACGGCCTGCTTCCGGATTTCAGCAATGGGCTGTCTATCCCGAGCATTATGCCTGTTTTTGGCAAACTACAATTCAATGGGATTTTTACACTGAATTTTATAGTCGTCATCTTTGCATTTTTATTTGTAGATATGTTTGATACCATTGGTACGCTGATTGGCGTCGCTTCTAAGGCTGACATGTTGGATGAAGAAGGGAAGCTTCCCAAAATCAAGGGCGCGCTGATGGCGGATGCGGTTGCTACCACTGCCGGCGCTGTGCTTGGGACTACTACGACTACCACGTTCGTTGAGAGCGCTTCCGGGGTGACGGAGGGCGGCAAGACGGGGCTTACGTCTGTAACCACGGCAATCCTGTTCGGGCTGGCGCTGTTCCTGTCTCCGATTTTCCTTGCGATTCCATCCTTTGCAACGGCTCCGGCATTGATTGTAGTTGGGTTTTATATGCTGACGAATGTTGTGAACATTGATTTTAACGATATCTCCGAGGCGCTTCCGTGCTATATCTGTATTGCGGCAATGCCGTTTTTCTATAGTATCTCCGAAGGGATTTCGATGGGAGTGATTTCTTACGTGGTCTTGAATCTTATTACAGGGAAAGCGAAAGAGAAAAAAATCAGCTTGTTGATGTATGTTTTGGCAGTATTGTTTATTTTGAAATATATTTTCCTGTAACATTTCATTTGTGATGAAAAAGAACGCCGGCGGGAATTAAGTTTTTATCCCTTAATTCCCGTCGGCGTCCTTGTTACCCTAATGCGTCTCTCCCATTACTTCCACAATGTCCTCTCCATTTTTCACCGCCGCCTCAATGGCATACTCCAAACATTCAGCAATCATCCCAAGGGACATGAACGGCGTCCCGTTGGGTTTTTCTACCGCCTGCTCCGCCGCAAAGGGCACATGGATAAATCCTGCGCGGATACGGGGATATTTCGTCGCGGCCATATGAAGCACTTGGTACATAACGCTGTTGCACACATAGGTTCCCGCCGTATAAGAAATATGGCAGGGGATCTTGTGAGCACGGATATTCTTCACGATTGCCTTCACCGGAATCGTCGCATAGTATGCCGGTTCCCCGTTTTCCTGAAGCGGCATATCCGACGGCTGCTCACCGTCGTTGTCCGGGATACACGCCTCCGCAAGGTTGAGCGCCACCTGCTCGATGGTCACACAGGAACGTCCCCCTGCCTGCCCTACATTTATCACGATATCCGGCCCGTATTTCCGGATTCCCTCCTCCACAGCCAAGCTGCTCCTTGAAAATGCAGTCGGTATCTCCAACTTAACAACCTCGGCTCCCGCTATCTCGTCAGGCAGCAGCTTAACCGCCTCAAACGCTGGATTCACCGACTCTCCCCCAAAAGGATCAAAGCCCGTAACTAATACTTTCATTTTCATTTGCCTCCCGCTTATTTTACCGCAATACTTGATTGCCCCGTACGCACATTCCCTTTACATATCCGGCTTCGACGCCTGAGAAAAAGAAATAACCGCTTCATTCTTCTTCATGAACAGCAGCCCGAAGGCCCCAGGCCCGCAGTTACTTGCAATCGCAGAGGATGCTTTTTGCAGATATACCCTCTCAAACGGGCAATACTGCCGTACAAGCTGTTGGATGTATTTTAGTCTCTCTTCGTCCATCCCGGCATAGGTAATGAACAGGATCCGCCGATCAATGTGCCTTGCATCCCGGAACACCCTGCGCACATAGCTTCGCGCCATATGGGAAAAATCTCCCATTTCAAGGCCTCCCACCGTCATCCTGCTCTTACGCAGATGGATGACAGGATGCAAAAGCAACGCATCGCAGAGTACCTGCACCCGTTTGGACACCCTCCCTGCCCGACACATCATATGTGTGCTGTCGATGATGAATGCCGAAGAAATATAGTCCCTAAGCGTCTTCACATTCTCGATAATCTCCCTCTTCGAGGCATGGTGTTCTGCCATATAGGCGGCAAACAGCACGATAAGCCCCATACTGCTGGAAAGATGTCCGGAATCGATGACCGTGACATTTTCAAATGATTTCGCCGCCTCCACCGCATTAAGGTATCCGTCGCTGGCATGCTTTGCCATGGTAATATGAATCACATTCTGGGCTAAGGTCAGCTTCTCAGCAAAAAACCGCTCGTAATCCTCCACCTCCGGCGGCTGGGAATATCCATAGTGTCCCTCTTCCATATGCACCAACAGCTCATCCGCCCTCAGCTCCAACTCATCCAAGAACCGTCCCTCTTCCGTACATACATAGTACGGACACACGGAGATACCGAACTCCTTTTTTAGGGATTCCGGCAAGTCGCACACACTGTCTGTAGTAACCAGAAGCGAAATACGCTGCGTCTGCTCAAATATCAGGAAATCTTTCCCTATATCCGACCGATCGACGCCCTCGCTCATTTTTACCAATTCCTTTGGCAGAATGCTCAGCACAGCCACCTCTAGGAGCGCGCCGCTGACCGGCTTCGCCAGATAGCCGCTGAAACCTTCCTTCCGATAGAGAAGCTGATTGTCACTGCCCGCATTTGCAGTTAATGCGATTACAGGCACATTCTGGCACAGCCCGCCCGGCTGGGTGCGCAGCGCATGAAAACATGCAATCCCGTCCATCTCCGGCATTAGGTGGTCCATCAGGATACCGTCGTAGTGCTGATCCTGGGTCTTCGCCAGACATTCCGCCCCGCTCATCGCTATATCGATCTGGATTTTCGTATCCGAGAGCAGCTTTTTCACTACGGCAAGGTTCATTTCATTATCATCGACCACCAGTATATGGGCGTCCGGCGCCTCAAAACTCTGCTTGTAGCGCTCTCCTTCATGTACCCTCGACCGGGAATCCAAGGTAAATGTCCCCAGTTCCTTATCGTCAATAATATCCTGCTCCAGCATGACGACAAACTTCGAGCCTTTAGTATAGACACTGTTGACGGTGATTTCTCCGTCCATCAGCTCCACGAGCTGATGGACGATGCTAAGCCCCAGTCCCGTACCTTCGATATGGCGGTTCTTTTCTTCATCCACCCTTCGGAACGCATGGAAGATATAAGGAATGTTTTCCTTTTTGACCCCCTGTCCCGTATCCTCCACAGTATACCAGACGCGCACCCGATTCAGCGTCAGCCGTTCGCACCGGACGGCTAACGTGACAGAGCCCTCTTTCGTATACTTTACGGCATTGTTCAAGAGATTAATCAAAATCTGCTTGATGCGTACCTCGTCCCCGCAGAGCATACTTGGAATCGAAGAATCGATATGGAGCCGGAATTCCAGCCCCTTCTCCTTCGCCTTAATCCAAATCATATTGACGATTTCCGAAAAAAGCTTCCCTGTCTCATAAGATACTTTAACAATCTCCATTTTTCCTGACTTAATCTTGGACAAATCCAGAATATCATTGATCAGCGTCAGCAAAAGCTTGCTGGCTCCCTGAATGTTCCTCGCATTCTCTGCCACCTCCGGCGGTATATCCCCCCGCAGGATAAACTCATTCAAGCCGATAATCGTATTGATGGGCGTACGGATCTCATGGCTCATACTGGAGAAAAAGTGATTCTCCGCCCGGTTCAGTTCCTCAATCTCTTTCTTCTGCTGCCGCGAAAGCTCATTTTCCTGCTCATAGATCTTATTCAGAAACATGAGCAGTACGCTGATCAGCATTCCCACCAGAATAACCGAAAGGGCAGAATCGAAAAACGAACTTCTTGACGTATTCCGCACAACAGACTCCGGTACATAGAAGGCGATATAATAACAGAGAAACGTCTCCATCACACATAACAGGAAAAACGTATACATGCGCCTTCCTTCCAATGTAATGCAGATGTATATGAAACAGATCACGAACCACTCAGGTACTCCGCTGTAAAATCCCCCTGCCGTGAAGAAACTGATCGGGAACAGGATCAAGAGCAGTATGGAAATCGCCGTAGCCCCTGCGTGGATACGGTCTTTCCGGATACTGACTTTCACAATCACGGCTATCATGGCAATACTGATGGGCAGCAGAATCAAATTCAGCTTCGTTTTGACCATAAACAACATACACATCAGCGCAACCATACAGATGAACGTTACAATCCGAAACATACGCTCCCGCAAGCTGACCCTATGATCAAAGATGACAGTAATCCAATTTTTTATCACGCAATTTTTCCTCCTCTCAATACGTGCGTACTCTTAGAAAGCATCCGAAAAATCTCACAGTTTGGCAATACTATCACAAACATCGTCATACATACGCATAAGATTCAAGTGATTCCTGCGGATATACTCCACATCCCCCCGCTTCCCTGCATACTCCAATAACTTCGCAAAGGCAGAAAGACGTTCTGCGCCAATCGTAAGGGATGTACTCTTCAATGCATGGACTTTTACGGCATAGTCCGCCCAGTTGGCAGCCTCGTAAAGGGATATAATCTCCGCCTTTTTGTCCGCACTCTGAGACTGGAACATCTGCAGCATTTCCAGATAGAATTCCCTGTCTCCGCAGCAGTAATCAAGCCCCATCTTTACATTGATCCCGGTGCGTTTCAGACGGTTGAAGGACACATACTCCCCACGCCCCGAACCGTCGGCTTCATGCCAAAATCCATCCGAATCCGTATCCTCTTCCGGAGACTTTGCTCCATCGCCGGATATCCTGTGCAGACTCCCCATGCTGTCCGCCATATCTTCTCCTGCATCATTTTCCCTATCCGTACGGACATTCTCCTCTTGCGTCTTGCTGCGCTCCGTTACTGCAGGTTCCTGCGCATTTTCTTTCCCTGCCCGTTCTGCCATGTACGACCGTTTATCTTCCGCCGCCCGTTCTTCCGCAGGTTGATTATCTTCTTCCCCTGCTCTTTCTTGTATGGGTGAACGCTCTTCTTTCACTTCTCTTTCTGCCTTAGATGAACGCTCTTCTTCCACTTCTCTTCCTGCATTAGACAGACCTTCTTCTTTCACAGCGGTTTCTGCCATGGACGGTTGTTCATCTTCCGCCCTGCGATACCTTATCACAGGTCCGACGTCCGCCCAATCCTGATTGATTTGCGGGGCGGAGCTATAATGGATACACTCCTTTGGAAGCACTTTGTTAAGCACCCTTTCAAGGACGGAACGCTCAATGGGCTTGGGGACAAATTCCGAAAATCCTTCATTCCGAAACATTTCCCTCGCACCGCTGATCGTATTCGCCGTCAGCGCGATTACAGGCCGGTCCCGATATATCCCATTATTGGTCTCACGAATACGCCTAAGCGTTTCCACACCGTCAAGTCCAGGCATCATATGGTCTAAGAAAATGACGTCATAGGAAATCTTGCTGCACCGTTCAATAGCCTCTTTTCCGTTCAGGCAGGTATCTACCTGCATCCCATACCCGCCCAGAACTCCCTTGGCGACTACAAGGTTCATCTCTTCATCATCCACTGCCAGGACTTTGACTCCCTCGCAGGAAAACGGCTTACGCCCCGCCATCTGAGCCTCCTTGAACCGATTCTCCCGCACCTCGCCGTTCAGCAGGTTCACGACAGAAAGAGCCGTAAACGGCTTGCGGATCACAAGAAGACGGCTGTCTTTGTCCAGCCCAAATCCCCGTTCCGCAATCACGACTACCCGATGTTCCTTTGCTAATTCTTCGTAAAAATCACAGTACTCCTCATATTCTGTCTGGGCGATGAATACATGGGTTATCTTATATGTACGCAGGAGTTTCTTTAACCCTTCAAAATTATGCGCCTGATATCCCTCTATGCCAAGCCCTTCCATCATATGCCTTATCAGCCTGTCATAATAGCTTCTGACCGCATCACAACTATATTTCTCCGGCCTGAAATAGCATGCAATACAGAGTTTCTCCGGATTGTCAAGCTCCATGCAGGGCGCGTTGTCCGCCACCCCCTGGGGAATCGTAATATGCGCCTCAAGGCCTTCGCTCCCTTTCCCGTCAAAATAGATAAAACCGCCCATGGCGTGCAGAAGCCCCCGGGCAATGGGCAGCCCAAGCCCAAGCCCTCCCACAAGACGGTTGCTGCCCGTATCCGCCTGATAAAAATCATCATACATCTGTCCAATCTGCATATCCGTCATGCCGATGCCGGTGTCAAAAATATCGATTACCAGATTGACTCCGTAGCTTTCCCGTCGGAACTCCACACAGACGTCAATGCCGCCCTCTTCCGTAAATTTAATCGAATTCTCCACCAGAATTTTAAGTACATGCGTAATCTTCTCCGAATCCCCGATAAGGACTGCCGGCAGCTTCGGGTCAATATCGAACACCATCTCCAACTGGCTGCTGCCATTCTGCACAGCCATAATGGTAAGCACGTCGTTCAGCACAGAAGTAAAACGGTACTGCTCTTTTACCGGCACTAACGTCCCCTCCACAATCTCCGTATAGTCCATCATATTGTTAATCAGGTTAGATAAACGCCTGCCCGCCATCTGGATTGATTCAATATCTTCCTGTATTTCCCCAGGAATCCCTTTTTCCTTCACGACCTCGCTGATTCCGACCACCATATTGATTGGAGTGCGGAGCTCATGGGATACATTGGACAAGAATACCGCATTCTGTTTCCCTGCCGTCTCCAACTGAACGAATGTCTCGTCATGCTTCTTCCTTGCTTCCAGCCGCTTATTGATCCGATATCTTGAAATCGCAGCAGCCCCGAGAATCACCACAGCTCCAAGAAGCAGGCGGATGAAAACCCGCCTTCCCGGATGGATTGCGATGGAATGCAGAAGGAAAACTTGATACAGCATTTCCAACACGTACAAAACGACCGTCATACACAACAGCCGCTTTCTGTCAAACAAGGAAAAAATAAGAAGTACAATACACGCCACAGCAGGAATATCGAATATAATCCCTCTATGTACGCCAAAAAAGAAAAATTCCCCCAATATCAGCCCGGCGCACAGGTTTTCGTACACAGCCTCCGCTCCAAATCTTCCAATATGAAGAAACCATACGCTGAACATTCCCGCCGCAATCAGCGGAACAATCCATGGCTCCCACCTCATAACTAACGTCATTATCACCAGCATGACGCTGAACACCGTGACAATCAGGGCAAGGAGCAGGTGCTTACTTGTCTGCTTATCCGTCCTCATTCCTTATCAAGCTCCTTTGCAACCCGTTTCAGCAGCTCTTTCGGGAAAAATGGTTTTTTCAGGTAGTTCACAGCGCCCAGCCTGATCGCACTCCTTACGTCGTCCTCATACCCCGACGCCGTCAGGAAAATCACCGGGATATCCACAGAAATCTCTTTCATGCGTTCAAACGTCTCAATGCCGTTCATCTCCGGCATCGCAATATCAAGAAGAATCAAATCTATCTTTTCACCCTTCATCTTTAGCAATGCTTCCTTGCCAGACTCCGCAAGAAGCACGTTGTATTCTTTCTCCAGAATCCTCTTCGTCAGCATCAGATTCATTGCGTCGTCGTCCACGACCAAAATTCGTTTTTTCATTTCTGCCTCCCTCTTCAAACTTGGAGATGTCAAAATCTCTGTTCTCTATTAGATATATTTTAAAGCAGACCCGGCATAAAATCAAGTGTTACAAATAATATAATCTCTTGATAATTTTTCCTTACATTTTCATCCTTTCCTGAAGTGCCTGGCATGACACTATCACATCCAATACAAACTCCCCGTCTTCCGTATAACAGAGCATATCCCCGCCAAGACGGTCTGCCGCCTCCTGCACGGTAGTAAGTCCGAATCCATGGTCATACCCTTTCTTTTCCGTAGCAGGTATACTCCCCTTCTCCACATACAGAGCGTCCCTGCAGCAATTCCTGATCCGTATGGTAAGATGTTTCTTATTGTACTTCATCTGCACATAGATCTTACGTTTCCCTGCATCCAGGGTCTCCAATGCGTCACAGGCATTTTCCAGCCCATTTGCCAAAATCTGGCACAGTTCCATATAGGGCAGTTCTTCTCCCCCGGCTTGTATGTCAATTGTACGCTCAGCCCCTAATTCCTCCAGCTTCCCGAAATAATAGGCAAAAACCGCATTAATGTAGGGATTCTCGCAGAATTGACCGTCCAAAGCATCCATATCCGTTTCTACGCCCTTCAAATATCCCATCGCCTCTTCTGTCTTTCCTGCGGCAAGCAAGCCCGAGAGCGTGACCGTATGCCCTTTCATGTCATGCTTCATCCTCCGTATCCGCTGCTGGTTCTCAAGCCGCGCTTTCAGCATGTTCCTCTGCTCCTGTAAAATACGCTCGTTCTGCTGTTTCCGATAAAGTAAAAGCTGCCTGTAGAGCGATGTAAAAATCGTGGCATAATTGAACAGCATCAACGCCAGAATCAATATACATTGAAACATGTCCTCCGGACGGTTGACAATGTTGGTGGGATACTGCACCGCTACCGCCAGCAAGAGATAGTACAGCATGGTCATCCCCGAAAAGATACCCCATCCCTTTTCTACACCGTTCTGCAGTTCCAGATAAGGCTTTCTCAAATAACGCCAGATTAGATACTCCATAATAGGAAACGCAATCAACCTGCTGACAAGCATCAGCGTGTATTGCCCGTCCCCCAAAAAGTAGTCCATCAGATTTGTAACCGCCATAAGCCACAGACAGGAAGTATCTGCCAGACAGAAGGAAAAAAGAAATTTAAAATTCCTGTCTGCGCTCAGCGCAAAGAAGAGAATAAAACTGGGGACAGTACAGGTCAGAAGAAAGACTTTCGCCATCACTTCAAAACCAAGGACTGCCAGCCCTCCCCCGTTGAGCAGGATTAATACTCCCATACAAATCCCTATTACGATTGTCGTCTTCTTTCTGGTAAACCGTGACCGGAATAATAAAATAAATACAAAAAGAATATGAAACATAGACCAATATATAGATAAATCCCGACGTATCTCCATTTTGTCTTTCCTCCTTGAAGATATACCCTGAAAAAAACTGTCACATCCCCGATTTTTTATTGATGATGTGACAGTTACTCTCTAATTACAAAAAATACGCCATTATTCATTCATATTTGCCAGCTTCGCACTCTGGTCCGCCGCAATACATGCGTCGATAATCTCCTGGATATCCCCGTTCATAATCTTATCCAGCTTATACAGCGTCAGCCCAATCCTGTGGTCTGTCACACGTCCCTGAGGGAAGTTATAGGTACGGATCTTCTCAGAACGGTCCCCCGTCCCAATCTGGCTTTTCCTTGCCTCTGCCTCGGCGTCATGCTGCTTCTGGCACTCAATATCGTATAATTTCGCCCGCAGCAGCGCAAATGCCTTATCCTTGTTCTGCAGCTGGGATTTTTCCGTCTGGCTGTAAATCACGATTCCTGTGGGATAGTGGGTCAGGCGGACGGCAGAATCGGTCGTGTTTACACACTGACCTCCATTTCCGGACGCACGCATAACGTCAATCCGGATATCCTTCTCGTCAATCTGGACGTCTACTTCCTCTGCCTCCGGTATCACGGCTACCGTAATGGTCGATGTATGGATACGCCCGCCGGACTCCGTCTCCGGGACGCGCTGTACCCGGTGTACGCCGGACTCATATTTCATCACGGAATAAGCTCCGCTTCCGTTAATCATGAATGTGACGTTCTTCATGCCGCCGATTCCGATTTCTTCACATTCCACCAGTTCTACTTTCCAACGCCTGCCCTCTGCATAATGCAGATACATACGGTAAATCTCTGCCGCAAACAGCGCCGCCTCGTCTCCCCCTGCGCCTGCACGGATCTCCACGATAACGTTCTTGTCGTCGTTGGGGTCTTTGGGAAGCAGCAGGATTTTAAGCTCCCGCTCAAGCTCTTCCACCCTTGCCTTGGATTCATTCAATTCCTCCTTCGCAAGCTCGCGCATCTCCTCATCCGCTTCCTCCTCCAACATCTGAAGGCTGTCCTCAATCGTCTGTTTACATGCCTTATATTCCTTGTATGCCTCCACGATTGGAGACAGGTCATTCTGTTCCTTCATCAGTTTCCGGAACCGGTTCTGGTCGCTCGCCACGTCCGGCTCCTGAAGCTCACTCAAGATTTCCTCCATCCGAATGAGCAAATCCTCTAATCTGTCAAACATCTTACTTCCTCCTGAAAATATATAATATACAAAATCAAATCCTTCATCCCGGCCAGCTACAAAAAACCGCCCGCACATACACTGCCACCAGTGTAAATGCCCGCCGCCACACGGTCAAGTCCCGACAAATCCTTTTTTACCGTAACATCTTCAAACCCATGGCTTTCCATCAATTCCGAAACATCCTTCCCCTGGCCGCAGCCAATCTCGAACAGCAGAATTCCCCCCGTCTTCATATAGGAAACGCCATCCTCTATGATTCTTCTGTAAAAATATAAGCCGTCTTCCCCGCCATCCAGCGCTATCCGCGGGTCATGGAGACGCACCTCATCCTGAAGCCCCTCGATGTCTGCCGTGGGGATATAAGGGGGATTGGAAATGATGACATCATATTTTACCTCTGTCTCCTTGAAACCCTCAAATAAATCCGAACAAATCCATTGCGCGGCCACTCTCAGACGCTCTCCATTCTTTCTGGCAACCGCCAGGGCATCCTTAGAAATATCGCATCCTTTCCCTTCGGCATCCGGACACATTTTCAGGATACTCAGCAGGATACAACCGGAACCGGTACACATATCCAAGACGCGAATCTTTCGTTCTGCAAGAGAAAAACCTTCCGCGTCCTTCGCCTTCCTGCGGACCGCCTTCACAGCCTCCTCCACCAGCGTCTCTGTATCCTGCCTCGGGATCAGCACATGCTCATTCACGTAAAAAGGAAATCCCATGAATTCCTGCTCCCCGGTAATATGTTGGAGAGGAATCCGTTCCTTCCGTCTCCTGATACACTCCTGATACCGCAGAGCCGTCTCCTCTGAAATCGCCCGGTCAGGTTCCCCGTAATACGACGCCCTGCCGATACCCGTGACATATTCCAAGAGATACCAGGCGTCCCTTGCCGCATCTTCAACGCCGGCCTTCTCTAACGCTACGGTTCCTTCCTCAATGCCCTGCCGCAGTGTGAAAATTCTCTGCTTCATACCCTCTCCAATCAAATACCGCCTCAACCGCCTGGATTGCTACCTCAATCATGCCGTCGTCCGGCTCTTTGGTCGTAATCTTCTGAATCGCAAGCCCCGGCTTACTGAGCAGGTTCACCAACCCATTCTCACTGCGCCCCGCAAGCTTGAGGAACTCATAGGAAATCCCCGCGATCACCGGAAGCAGCGCAATCCGTATGACAATCCTCATCACCGGAGTCTCGGCGCGGACCAGCACAAGCATGATAATACTAATCGCAAGCACCAGAAACAAAAAACTGGTCCCGCACCGCTTATGCTGTCTGGAACTAATCCGTACATTCTCCACCGTCAGCGGCAGCCCGTGTTCAATACAGTTAATGCACTTGTGCTCCGCACCGTGGTACATAAAAGTCCGCTGGATATCCTTCATCCGGGAAATCAGCAGCACATACAAAATAAAGATTCCAATCCGCACAAATCCTTCGATTACGGTGCGCACACCGTAAGACGGGATATATTTTTCCAGCAAAGAAGACAGGAAGTAAGGGAGCACCATGAAGATAGCCACTGCCAATACAAGGGAAAATGCCACCGTCACCCCCATCAGCAGGCTTTCCTTCTTTTCCTGCTTCTCGGCTTCCTTCTCTGTCATCTCCTCCCCTTCTTCTTCCTCGAAAAAACTGGCGGAATAGGTCAGCGTCTTCATCCCAAGAACCATGGAATCGATAAAGTTAAAGACACCCCGGATGAACGGAATCTCAGTCAGCTTCTTCCATCTGTGGACAATGCTCTTATATGTCTCCTTGCTTACAAGGATTTCTCCGTCAGGCTTACGGATTGCCACGGCATAATCATCCTTATGCTTCATCATGATTCCTTCTAACACAGCCTGACCGCCTATATTTGATGATTTCATAACTATACTACTCCTTTTGAAACATCCGTCATAGCAAAAGACTAGAAATTGATTCCTGGTCCGCGACATTGACGAACGCAGCTAAAAGCTATACCTTTCATACATATATAGAAAAAGGTTGAGATCATACAACCTCAACCCGATACCTGCAATCTTATTTGCCCATTCCGTATTTCTTATTGAACTTATCAACACGACCGCGAGCCTGAGCTGCCTTCTGCTGTCCTGTGTAGAATGGATGGCACTTGGAACAGATTTCTACGTGGATATCTTCTTTTGTAGAACCCGTCACAAATGTATTACCACAGTTACAAGTTACAGTTGCCTGATGATATTTTGGATGTATTCCTTCTTTCATGATTTTCACCTCTTCTTTATTACGTCATATACCGCCTGCCAATCCCCTCCGGCGATGTACTAGTGTGCTGACACATTTACATTTCGCCAAATGACTTGCCTGAATTTCCATCTGCCGCGTTGTCGTCGGTCAACGATGCCACCGCATCGCCTCCCTCCTCCGCCTTGCAGACTGAAAATTCATTCTGCGTCATTTGACTGAAAGTAAATGTGTCAGCACACTAGCTGCCATATAGAAATCCCTGCTGTCGGCTATGCATTTCTTACGTTATCTAAACAGCGTTGTTATTGTACCATAAAAACGAAACCTTGTCTAGATTATTTTTGTCTTTTTTACCATTTGGATTAACTCTGCATTATTGCGGGTCCTGCTGTACATATTCAGGATATTTTCCACAGCCTCATCCGCACGCATGCCGTTTAAAGCGCGGCGCATAGTATCCACGGCCTCTTGTTCCTCCCGGGACAGGAGCAGATCTTCCCTTCTGGTTCCGGACTGAGGAATGTCGATTGCCGGGAATACCCGCTTCTCGGATAACTTCCGGTCTAATACCAGTTCCATGTTGCCGGTTCCCTTGAACTCCTCATAGATAACGTCGTCCATCTTGCTTCCGGTGTTGACGAGAGCCGTTGCCAGGATGGTAAGGCTTCCGCCGCCCCGCATGTTCCGCGCCGCGCCGAAGAACCGTTTCGGCATATGCAGCGCCGCCGGGTCAAGGCCGCCGGACAGCGTCCTTCCTGACGGCGGGACTGTCAGGTTGTACGCCCTCGCCAGACGCGTGATGCTGTCTAACAGAATCATCACGTCCTTCTTATGTTCTACCAGACGCTTTGCGCGCTCGATTACCATCTCAGACACACGCTTATGATGCTCTGGTAATTCGTCAAATGTAGAATAAATGACTTCTACGTTGTCTCCTTCAATCGTCTCCTTAATATCCGTGACTTCCTCGGGACGCTCGTCAATCAGCAGAATCAGCAGATGAATCTCCGGGTTATTCTTCCGGACAGACAACGCCACCTGTTTTAACAGGGTTGTCTTACCTGCCTTGGGCGGGGAAACGATCATACCGCGCTGCCCCTTTCCAATGGGAGACAGCAAGTCCACAATCCGCATTGCCGTGCTTGTCTTGCCGCACTCCATCCGAAGCCGTTCATCCGGGAAAATCGGCGTCATATCTTCAAAATTCGTCCTGCGCATCGCCTTCATGGGGTCGATGCCGTTAATCTTGGTCAGGTATAATAACGCGCTGAACTTCTCCTGCTGTGTCTTGATTCGTGTATTTCCTTCCAGAATATCCCCAGTCTTTAAGTTAAATTTACGAATCTGCGACGGCGACACGTACACGTCGTTCTCTCCCGGCAGATAGTTCGCGCTGCGGATAAACCCATATCCGTCCGGCAGCACTTCCAGGATTCCACATGCCGTGATTCCGCTGTCCAGCCTGTCTATATCATGGACTTCTTTATCTCCTGTATTCGCAGACATCTCTTTCACCTGTTCTCTTGACGCCTGTTTCTCCTTCTCGTCCTCTTCTAGCATACGCTCAACCAGCTCTGCTTTCTTCATTGTCGATATTCCTTTTAAACCTCTTGCTTTGGCGAGGTCTTTGAGTGTAGATAAAGGCAACGATTCATACTTCTCTCTCATTAAATAAATGTCCTTTCATGAATTTTAATTTTCCACCTATACAAATATCTGACATACCAATATCCATATATTTTTTCCCTGGGATACGAGGGGCCTGAATTGACCCAGCTGGAATTAAATGTTATTATACTACATTTATTGGAAATTTGAAAGCCTTTTTATTGATTTGATGCCGTAAGAATGATATTATAGTAATATCGTTCAGCGGCAAACCGCAAAACGATACTCATCATGAACACATTTCACAGTGTTGAAAAGGGCGGTTGAGCTGATATGGCTGTCTTACGGGAAGGAGAACGGTATTATTCCCTGAACCAATACCTGAAACATACCTACGGGGAAAAACTTTATAAGGTCTCTCTGGATGCGGGGATGACCTGCCCGAACCGGGACGGTACGCTAGGAAGCCGGGGCTGTATCTTTTGCAGCGCGGGCGGGTCGGGGGATTTTGCCGCTGACCGTAAGCTTTCTATTACGGCGCAGATTGAACAGGGCAAAGCCCAGGCTGCTGGAAAATATTCCGGGAGTTCTTATATTGCCTATTTTCAGGCCTATACCAATACCTATGCGCCCGTATCCCGTCTGCGGGAAATATTTTCCGAGGCCATCCGCCGCCCCGATATCCGGATTCTGGATATTGCCACCCGTCCGGACTGCCTTGGGGCGGATGTGCTGGCTCTGCTGGATGATCTGAACCGGATAAAACCCGTGTGGGTAGAACTGGGATTACAGACCATCCATCCGGATACGGCGGCATTTATCCGGAGGGGATACGGACTTTCCGTGTTCGAGGAGGCGGTGCGTCATCTGCGCATGCGCGGGATTTTGGTAGTCGTCCATACGATTCTGGGGCTGCCCGGAGAAAGTATGGATCAACAGCTTGCAACCGTCCGGTACTTGAACACTCTGGACATCCAGGGTGTAAAATTTCAATTACTACATATATTAAAGCATACGGATCTTGCCGCCTATTATGAAGAGCATCCCTTTCATCTTCCCAATATGGAGGAATATTTCGAGATGCTTGGCAAGTGTCTGTGTGTCTTGCGGCGTGATATCGTGGTACACAGACTGACCGGGGACGGGCCAAAACCGCTCTTAATCGCCCCGCTGTGGACAGGGAATAAACGCCATGTCTTGAACCGCTTACGGGCATACTTAAAGGAGCAGGATATCTGGCAGGGAAAGGATGGATGATATGGATAAACCGCTGAAACTATATAAACTGATTATTCTGTATATATTGAACCGGGTAGATTTTCCGCTGACCAACGCGCAGATTTCAGAATTCATATTAGAGGAAGGGTATACGACTTATTTTAAGCTCCAGCAGGCAATCTCGGAGCTGGTGGAGGCGAACCTGATACGGGAAGAGTCTACCCACAACCGGACTTTCTTCCATATTACAGAAGAAGGGACGGAGATTGTCTACTATTTCCACAATGATATTTCACCTGCCATCCAGCAGGATATTAATGCATTTTTAAAGAAAAAGAAATACGAGCTGAAGAATGAGGTTTCCGTGAAATCGGATTATTACCGGAACCCCAACGGAGAGTACTCGGTCAAGTGCCAGGTTATTGAGCAGCGGATTCCGTTGATTGACCTGACCGTGACAGCGCCGACGGAAGCCGAGGCAGAGACGATTGCACATAACTGGACGAAGAAGAACCAGGAGATTTATGCGCTCATTATGTCGAAACTTTTGTAGAAGATACGGCCGGCTTTCCGGATGATGCCGGCTGCGTGCTTCTTATGGCTGAATAAATTAATTTATTTAGGAGAAATCATATCTATGAAGGCAAAAAAATTAGGTGAATTATATGTCAGTTTTTTTAAAATCGGCGGGCTGACCTTTGGAGGCGGTCTTGCTATGCTTCCTATGCTCCAGCGTGAGGTCGTACAGAAATATGGCTGGTGTACGGAAGAGGAGCTTCTGGACATCTATGCCATCGGGCAGTGTACGCCCGGAATCATTGCGGTGAACACCGCCACATATGTAGGGTTCCAACAGGCAGGGTTTCTGGGCAGCGTTGCCGGTACTCTAGGGATGGTGTCTCCGTCCCTGATTATTATCTGTCTGGTTGCGTCTATCCTACAGAATTTTATCTATATGCCGGTGGTACTCCATGCATTGGCGGGAATACGGATCGTAGTCTGTGCGTTGATGCTGAATACGGTGTTTACGATGATGAAAAAGGGGATTGTGGACAAACTGGGAGCCGTGGTATTTCTCATTGCGTTCTTATTGGCCTGCTTTACTCCGGTTCCTACGGCTGTGGTCATCGTACTTTCCGGCGTCACGGGAATGATTGCGAAACGTATGGAAAGGAGGCATTCCGCATGATTTATCTGATTCTGGCATATGAGTTTTTTAAGATTGGGCTGTTTTCCATTGGGGGAGGCATGGCTACCCTGCCCTTCTTGATGGATTTGACGAATAAATATGACTGGTTTACCGTAAGCGAGCTTACGAATATGGTGGCAATCAGCGAGAGCACGCCTGGACCTGTGGGCATTAATATGGCGACTTATGCGGGGTATAACGCTGCCGGCGTCCTTGGGGCTGTTGTGGCTACGCTGGCGCTCACGGCTCCTGCCTGGATTATTATTATAGTGATTGCGAAGTTTCTTGAGAATTTCAGTGAGAATACCAATGTGAAGGCTGCATTCTATGGGATTCGCCCGGCGGTGGCCGCCTTGATTGGGTATGCAGTGTGGGAATTGCTGAAAATTGCGGTTGTTTCCGTCGAGAATGGAAAAGTGGATGTGAATGTGATCAATGTAGTGGTATGCGCGGCGGCTTTTGGGTTGCTGCAGGTGAAGAAGCTCGGGAAACTGCATCCCCTGGTCTGGATTGCGGCGGGGGCTTGTGTGGGGATTGTGCTGCAGATGTAGGGTTTGGCAGCCGAGACTGTTGCAAAATGCAGAAATTATACAATGCTATTTTGCAACAGTCCCATTTTTTCATCAATAATTATATTTGAATACTTTTTCTCCATTTCCCTCGACATCTAACTGAATCTTCTCATGGAAGAAACTTATCTCTTTGGAATCTAATTCTAATATAACAATATTCTCCTTCCATTCCTTGTAAGCCGCTGCTTCTGTTGCAGAATTTGCTGCCCGCATTGCCGTAGGCGAGTATGGCGCATTCCTTAACTTCCAATCATTACGGTACGCCGTTTCCAGTACGATTCCATCAATCTCCATATTCAAAAATGCAGCTAATGCCCTTGCATTCATGACTCCATATTTGAACTGATTTTTGATTTTCTTCCATTTATCGTATTTGATACTTTTCTTGAACTCTAAAATATGCAGCTGCCACTTCTCATTGTTAACATGTCTTATAAAAATAAATTTATCCGCGCATTGACAGGCCTTTTTATTCGCATCCAAATAGGGCAGAGTTCTTTTTTCCGGAAAATGAAAAACAACCGCCTCATCCTCAAACTTACTTCTCAGAGTTGCCGCACCTTCCGATTCCTCCTCAATAATTGAAATAACTTCATCCCGCTCTGACACAATCGTATATTCGCCTGTCCGAAACAAATCCAGATTCCGTTTTAGATATTCAGGAATCATCTGTATATTCCCCCTGTCAAATAATCCCTATTTTCTTAAATATCATAGGTCAGTTCAAGCATTTCCTCAAAGGCATTACTAAAAGTGGTCGTCTCAAACCCCATATCTCCGGCTTTTAATTCCATAATTTCGGAACTGTCATTTTCCCGACAGATAAATTGATATACTCCGACTTTCTCTGCATCCAATAAATCCTGCTCTTCTATCTTGTATTTCTCCATAAGCTCATGCTTTTTATCACTGTTATTTACACGAAGCATATTGTTGACATGCTGGATTATGATATCGCTGTGGGTGGTCAGGGACACTGGGATTCCCATATTACACAAACGTATTAAAATTCTTGCAACTATTGTCTGCAATTTCGGATGCATACACATTTCTGGTTCTTCTATAAACACCTGCGTCATCCTATAGCGATATTTGCATATCAAATAGAGCGGTGCAATCTCCGTCACGATTGCAGACGCAAGATACATCTGAATTGGTTCGTTAAGCGTCTGCGGTTTATATAAAAAAGATTTGGACATCTTATTTTGGATTTCTATCGTTCCATGAAGAATCGTATGCTCCATAAATTCTGCCAACTGTTCTAATTTATAATTTTTACCTTCTTTTTCGCCTACATCATTTAATAGTTTTAGAAAACTTATTACTGGCTTAGTAAAATAAATATCTCGTGAATCCTGATCCATATTAGGAAATCTGTTTAAACTATTTTCATAAATATTATTAGTGAGCAAATTTTTTGATAATACGAATCCCGTCCGCGATGAAGGCAAAAACACTATATTATTTCCTACTTTCAGCAGTTCTCCCCAATATCTCAACAGTGTTCTTAATATAAATTCTACATACTCTCCGCAATTTGATACATAATCATCTGCAATTTGAATCCCTGTATGATAATCTTGACAAATTTCAACCCACATTATTTTGTTGTAGTGAATATAATCTTCCTGCCCGTCCGCTGTCTTTTTATCTTGAGTATCTACTATATTGTATTCTGTCTGAAAGGAAAATTCTATTTCGATTTTTCTTTCATCTTCTATTCCTAATTCTAATTTCCCTATCTGTATATTTTTATTGAAGACATCAGAAACAAATTGATTTTTATTTTGTTCAATACATTGATTTAGCAAAACATAAAAACTCCGACTCCACTCTCTAGTTAAAATATTTTTCCCCTCAGACCTTATGCACTCTAATACATAACGCTCACATTCTCCATACAATTTTGTTCTTTTTACTTCATCAGTCAAACGAGCTAAAACCCAATTACTATCTGATGTAAGTCCCCATAATAGACTCATCAAATAACTTTTCCCGCTATTATTATCTCCTACAAACATCATCATTGGTTTTATTTCTAATTCGGCATGTCTGATTTTAGCAAAATTTTCAATGATTACTCTTCTTTTCATATGAAGACCTCTCCCAAAAAGCATTGTGTTTTATAACCCTATCATAGCCGATAGATTTTGAAATATCAAGTGTCGTTACCCACAATTTTTCTACAGCTCCTTCAGCAATAATCCAATTCGTCCATCCGCCGCTTCTGGCTAACCACTCAATTCACAGCAAGAACTCACACATTACCCCATTGCTGACGTCAATCCCACGCTCCGTCAGCCTTACGAAACCGCCGATTTCCTCCATCAATCCCATCCCAACCATCTTTTTCAGAACTCTTCCGTATACATCCTCCATCCGCCGCCCAAACGTCTCTTGAAATCTCGCCTTAGACACCCCTTCCATCTTCCGAAGCCCCAGGAACATACACTCTTCCATCTGTTCCTGAACACTCAATTCCACTGGCGCTTCCCCGAAATTCCATCTCCGGTTATCCACAAGCGACGACGCTCCCGTTCCAATCCCCAGATACTCTGTCCGGTTCCAGTATCCCAGGTTATGCCTGCAGGCATAACCCGGCAATGCATAATTCGAGATTTCATACCTGTGGTATCCGTACTCTTTCAGAACCTCCAACGTCTTTCGGTACATTTGACGCTCTTCCTCCTCACCGGGCAGTTCTTCCGCATGTCTCCCTTCCCCATATTTCTCGTAAAACCAAGTTCCTTCCTCAATAATCAAGCTGTAAGCCGAGATATGCTCCGGCCTTAACTCTGCTGTTTTCCTAAGCGTCTCTTCCCATCCGGCAAGCCTTTGCCCCGGGATTGCCGACATCAAATCCACATTGATATTCCCAAATCCCATCCTTCTGGCTAACCGAAACGTACCAAGGAAGTCTTCGTAGGTATGAATCCTTCCAAGCTTTCTTAATTCCTCATTCTCCGACGACTGCAGGCCAATACTCAGACGGTTGATTCCCGCCTGTCGATATGCCCTTAGTTTTTCTTCCGTGACAGTGCCGGGATTCGCCTCTATCGTAATCTCCGCATCCCCATCCACCAGAAAGGTATCCCGGACCGCTTCAAATACGGCAAGAATCTGGTCTTCTTCTAATATGGACGGAGTCCCGCCGCCAACAAAAATGCTGACAACATGATAAGCCTTTGCCAGCCCGCAATAACTGCGAACCTGACGGCAAAGGCTTGTCACATATTCCTGCCGCTCCTCCTCAGAAGAAGGAGCCGACAGGAAATCACAGTATAGACATTTTTTAACACAAAACGGAATATGGATATATAATTCTAATTCTTTCTTTTTTATTCCCACAATCTGCTACCTGTTCCTACTTATCATCCAGCTTTAACACGCTCATGAACGCCTTCTGGGGAATCTCTACATTTCCCACCTGGCGCATCCGCTTCTTTCCTTCCTTTTGCTTCTCCAAAAGCTTCCTCTTACGGCTGATGTCTCCGCCATAACACTTGGCAAGCACGTCCTTACGCATCGCCTTAACCGTCTCTCTCGCAATAATCTTGCTGCCAATCGCCGCCTGGATCGGAATCTCAAAAAGCTGTCTCGGAATCTCTTCTTTTAACTTCTCACACATCTTGCGCCCACGCTCGTAAGCCGTATCTGCATGGATGATGAAAGACAGCGCATCCACTTCTTCTTTATTGATCAGGATGTCCAGCTTCACAAGATTGGACTGCACATAGTCATCCATCTCATAGTCAAAGGACGCATAGCCTCTGGAACGTGATTTCAGGGCATCAAAGAAATCATAGATAATCTCATTCAACGGCAAATGATACCGCAGCACAGCCCGGGTCTCCTCAATATATTCCATTCCGTCATAGACTCCCCTGCGTTCCTGGCACAGATCCATGATTGCGCCGATGAACTCTGACGTGACCATGATCTCCGCCTTCACCATAGGCTCTTCCATATATTCAATCTCCGACGGGTCGGGAAGATTGGACGGGTTGGTAAGCTCAATCACATCGCCGTTGGTCTTATGCACTTTATAGATAACGCCCGGAGCCGTTGTCACCAAGTCCAGATTATACTCCCTCTCCAGACGCTCCTGGATAATCTCCAGATGAAGAAGCCCCAGGAATCCGCAGCGATACCCGAAACCTAACGCAATCGAAGTCTCCGGCTCGAACTGCAGGGAGGCGTCATTTAGCTGCAGTTTCTCCAGCGCATCCCGCAGATCGGGATACTTTGCCCCATCTGCGGGATACATGCCGCAGTACACCATGGGGTTGACCTTCTTGTAACCCGGAAGAGGTTCGGTACATGGGTTCGACGCATCTGTAATCGTATCGCCCACCCGGGTATCCTTCACATTTTTGAGGCTGGCCGTGATATAACCCACCATGCCCGCGCTCAATTCTTCGCAGGGGATGAACTGTCCCGCGCCAAAATATCCTACCTCTACCACCTCTGCCTTCGCCCCGGTAGCCATCATCAGGATCGGAGTCCCTTTCCTGACCGTTCCCTCCTTAATCCTACAGAACACAATGACGCCCTTATAAGAGTCATACAGGGAGTCGAAAATCAACGCTTTCAGCGGCGCTGCCGGATCGCCCTCGGGCGCCGGGATCTTCTCCACAATCTGTTCTAATACTTGCTCCACATTCAGTCCCGTCTTTGCGGAAATCTGCGGGGCGTCCATCGCCTCAATTCCGATGACGTCCTCAATCTCTTCGATTGCCCGTTCCGGTTCTGCACTTGGAAGGTCGATCTTGTTGATTACCGGCATTACATCCAAGTCATGGTCTAACGCCAGATAGACATTCGCCAGCGTCTGCGCCTCCACACCCTGGGCTGCATCCACCACAAGGATTGCCCCGTCGCACGCCGCAAGGCTTCTGGACACCTCATAATTGAAATCCACATGCCCCGGTGTGTCAATCAGGTTGAAGATATACTCCTCCCCATTCTTCGCACGGTAGACGATGCGTACCGCCTGCGCCTTGATGGTAATCCCTCTCTCCCGCTCAAGCTCCATGTTGTCCAAAACCTGAGACTGCATCTCCCGGCTGGTCAGAAGCCCCGTCATCTCTATGATGCGGTCAGCCAGTGTGGATTTCCCGTGATCTATATGTGCGATGATACAAAAATTACGAATCTTACTCTGCTCTATACCTGCCACTGTTATCGTTCCCCTTACTTTTCAATGTAAAGATAGTTCATGCTTTATCATCATTACATAACTTTTCATACTTTTTTACGAGCTGCTGATAGTCTTCTATCGTCTGACATTCTTTTAAATCGTTTAAAATACGTGCTCTCTCAAGTTTTCTTGCCAAAATTTCAATTGTCTCGGCTGTGTTTGGCATATCCTCACCCACTTTCTATCAATACCATCTACTTTACCCTTTAAGCGCTGAATTTTACAATAAATATTTCCACGCTCATCACATCATTCATCCGCCCCGTCTTCACCATCTCTTCCGTACTTGCCGCCTCCTCCATGATATCCCGCAGTTCTGCCTTGGAAAATGTCCTGCATTGCTGCATGTATTTGCCTGCCACGAAGGGATGAAGCTTTGCGGTCTTTGCAATCTGAGCCTTATCATTTCCTCTTCCCATCAAATCCTTCACTTCCAGCAACAGCTTGAACTGACGCGCCAGAAGGTAAAGAATGCGCATGGGCGGCTCTTTTAAGGCAAGCAGGTCGTAATAATAATCCAAAGCCTGCTTCTGCCGCTTTGCCGCCACCGCCTCAATCATGTCAAATATCTTATTGGTAATCTGGGTCGTACAGATATCGTCGATGTCCGCCGCAGTAATCTCGTCCTTTCCCAGTGTATAAGAAAATAGCTTCTCCAGCTCTTTTTCCAGATTCTCCATATCCGTCCCGGTCTTGGACACCAGATAACGGGCGGTAGATTCCTTAATCTGCCGCCCCTCTTTCTTCACATTGCCTGCAATCCAGTAGAGCAGCGTCTTCTCATCCTGCCGCCCCATCTCCACGATACGCCCCCTGTCCTTCACAGCCTTGTACATCTTCCCCCGCTTGTCCACTTCATTTTCAATAAAGAGAAGACATGTGGTGTCCGGCATCGACTTAATATAGTCTGCCAGTTCCGGCGTTGCATTCTTGAAAAAACCGGAATTCTCCGCCACAATCAGCCGCCGCTCAGCGAAAAAGGGCATCGTTTCCGCCAAATCCACAAGCTCCGCCGGGTTGATTCCTTTTCCTTCATAATAGGCGTAATTCATGGTATCCCCGTCTGGGATTATCGCTTTTGTCATCCGGTCTTTGTACTGTTTCTTCAAATATGCCTCTTCTCCGTAAAGAAGATAAACATTCTTAAATTTTCCGGATTTGATATCTTCATTCAGGCTTTTCATGGACTACCTTACCATATCTCTCGTAATCTCATCCAGGGAATGTGCGCCGCACATCGCCATGGCGTCTTCCAATTCGGAAATCAGTTTTGCCGTGTAAACCTGAACGCCTTCTTTAGCCGCCCCGTAAACCGCTGTCACGAAGGGACGTCCAATCAGGACTGCATCCGCGCCAAGGGCGAGCGCCTTGAATACGTCCACGCCGGAGCGGATTCCGCCATCCACAAAAATCTTCATGTCATTTCCCACCGCATCGGCGATCTCTTCTAATACTTCCGCTGTTGCCGGACACTGGTCAAGCACACGTCCTCCATGGTTGGACACGACGATTGCGGACGCATTAGCTTCTTTTGCTTTCAGAGCGCCTTTTACGGTCATTACGCCTTTTACCACGAACGGCACTCCTGCGGCTTCTACGATTTCTCTCAAGTCTTCCACAGACTTGCTTCCCGCAGGCGGAGTGAGATTCTTCAGGAATGGCAGCCCTGCGGCGTCAATATCCATTGCCACGGCAAAAGAACCGCAGGCTTTGATTAGGGCAAGCTTCTCCTTTAACGTATTGATATCCCACGGCTTCACTGTCGGGATTCCGGTTCCGTTCTTTTTCCCGATGGCATTGGTCGCTGCCTCCATCACTGCCGGGTTCGTCCCGTCTCCCGTAAATGCGGCTATACCGGTGTCCGCACAGGCGGATACCAGAATGTCGTTGTATTCCAAATCGTCGTATTTGTCACCATAATGAAGCTTCATCGCACCGATTGGCGCGGCGAAGATTGGCGCTTTAAAGGTTCTCCCGAACAGATGAAGGGAAGTGTCTACCGGTTTATTTTCGCAGAGCGTGTCCATGTTCACGAAGATTTCCTGCCATTTATTGTAATTCCGGATGGCCACCGTCCCGATTCCTTTTGCGCCGGGGCCCGGGATCTTGCTGCCGCAGGCTTTTCCGTTGCAGACCGGACATGCTTTGCAGATTTCTCCTACGCAGGTTCTTGCGTTTGCTAATACTTCTTCATATAACATCTTTCTCTTCCTCCATTTTCTTTATTGTTAATCTTATCGGACGAGCGTCCGCTCTTTATTGTGCCTTAATGCTCTTTTTTGCTGTCAGCCGATGGAACCCTACTGCCAGGGCAAATGTAATCATATAATTCAAAATCATTACAAGGATACGATTTGCCGGAGTGTTCCCTGTCAACCCAAAATATCCAAAATATCCGTAGATTACCGGATGAATCAAAAACATATATGCCGAATAATTTCCCAATACCACAAGAAGCCTTAGAGACAAAAATCTCGTCAGAAGTCCTTTTGACCAGTGAATGCTCCATAAAAGTACCAAATTCGGAACAATCCATACAACGCTCCTTACAATCCATTCCGGCATGGGAACACAAAAAATCAGCAAGGCTATTCCAATAGCGGCTATCCATCCGAGAATCCCGGGGATTTGCAAAATGATATTCTCCTTAGGGTTTCCCAGACGCCCAACACCCCGGCAAGTTTGCCCTTGGGTATACCCATCCGGGCATCCCGTGACGCATGCCCCTTCCGGGGCGGGCGAACGGGCGTCCGATAAGGTATACATTCCAACAATCATAGCCGTCACATACTCTCCCAAGCGGGATAACGGGAAGATGTAAATCCAGTATTCTATATTCCAATCTGTCCTTCCTATCAGGAAACAGTAACAGAATTGTAGTATTATGATTGCAAGTATGGTTTTGACCACTGTATGAAACTTTTTATTTTCTAAAAACTGTGCCGTCTTATGCAGCAAAACCGGCGTCAGGAGACAGATTACCGCATAAGAAGACAAAAACCATGAGACTCCGTTAAATCCCCAGTAATATTTCGGATACAATGATTTCGTCAGAGTAATGCTCAGGATGAAAACAATCCCCCAGAACAGGATAATCGACGAACCGCCTTGGCGTATCTGCTCAGGAATCCCGGAAACAGGGATGCACAGAAGCGTCGTCGCTACATGTAAAAAATACAGTTTCTTTATATGGCGCAGCATATATATAATACTGCTTTTGAAACTTTTTTGCGGACGCTTTCCATTTGCCCAGGACAGTCCGTTCAGGTAGCCGCTCAACATGAAAAACAGGCTGACCGACCATGCCGCATATGTGGACAGACCCGGATTATTGTAGTGGTAGAAAATGATTCCTGCCAACGCAACCGTCCGTAGTCCCTGAAATGCATCAATCTTCGTATTGGGCGAAACCACGGTTCCTTTTTCCATCTTCTGTCCCTCTCTTTGCCATGCCTGATGTTGTGCTGCCTGATTTCATCTGCGTAATCTCCGATAGAATTAGTATAATGTAGAATCTTTACTTTTACAAGATATAAATCTTCTGTTCTAAATTTATCTCTATTTCACCATTTCATTCCTCCTGCTGCAGAGTTATTGCCCCAAATATAAAAAGCCCTGCAATCATATACGCTTCTTACATGACAGCAGGGCTTTTTCTCGTATATTCTATTTTTTCCAGAATTCATCTGTGAAATCTCTTTGACATCGTTTGGCCATGCCAGCGACCATCCGTCACCGCATCGCCTCCCTCCTCCGCCTTGCAGACTGAAAATTCATTCTGCGTCATTTGACTGAAAGTAAATGTGTCAGCACACTAGTAAAAAGTCTTGACATTTTCCATTTTGCGAGTATACTACAAACCATAAGCAAAGGCGCTTTGGATTCGACCAAGGCGTTTTTTTATGTGCAGACCCGAACAGATGAAATATGCCGCTGAGGCGACGCGGGTTGCGCGGCGAGTAGGGGAAGATGGCTCTTCCCTACTCGATTTTTTGCAGAGAGGAGAATATAAGAATGGGAATTAAGGAAGAATGCGGTGTATTCGGCATTTTTAATCCTAACGGAGAAGATGCTGCCTCTTCTATATATTATGGATTGTCTTCCCTCCAACACCGTGGTCAGGAATCTTGTGGAATTGCCGTATTTGACACAAATGGTTCAAAAGGGAATATGAGCGTTCACAAAGGAATGGGACTGGTAAATGACGTCTTTAAGGAGGATACACTGAAGGGGCTTCACGGAAATCTGGGAATCGGACATGTCCGTTATTCTACAACAGGAGACGCCACACCAGACAACGCACAACCCCTGGTATTGAATTATATCAAAGGTACATTGGCTCTTGCACACAATGGAAATCTGGTAAATACGGAAGAACTGCGCAAGGAGCTTGCTCGTACAGGAGCAATTTTCAGAACGACGACTGATTCGGAAATCATCGCCTATGAGATTGCACGGGCGAGAGTCAGTACCAGCAGCGTCGAGGAAGCCATCCTACAAGCAGCCTCCCGAATCATCGGAGCCTATGGGCTGGTAATCGCAAGCCCACGTAAACTAATTGGCGCACGTGACCCTCTTGGCATCCGCCCTCTCTGTTTGGGAAAAAGAGATGATTCCTATATAATAGCGTCGGAAAACTGTGCCCTGACAGCAATCGGCGCCCAGTTTGTCCGAGATATATGTCCTGGCGAGATTGTCACTATTTCCAGAAACGGAATCTCATCAAACTTTATTTCCGGAAATGCTGCGCCGGCTCACTGTATCTTTGAATATATCTATTTTGCAAGACTTGACAGCACATTAGACGGAGTTTCTGTCTATGAGTCCCGGAAAAAAGCCGGCGCCGCACTGGCCAAAGCCTATCCGGCAGAGGCTGACCTGGTCACTGGCGTTCCTGATTCCGGCATTACGGCGGCCCAGGGATACGCCGAGGAAGCCTCTCTTCCTTTCGGTCTTGCATTTTACAAAAACAGCTATGTTGGCAGGACATTTATCAAGCCTACACAGAAAGAACGGGAAGACAGCGTCCGTCTGAAACTAAGTGTCCTAGAAGACACCGTAAAAGGAAAAGATATTGTATTGGTAGATGATTCCATCGTACGCGGGACGACCATCGCCAACCTAATCTATCTGTTGAAACAGGCAGGTGCAGGCAAAGTACATGTAAGAATCAGCTCTCCACCATTCTTATATCCTTGTTACTTCGGAACAGATGTACCGTCCAGACATCTGCTGCTTGCTGCCTCTCATTCGACAGAAGAAATCCGCCAACTTATCGAAGCCGATTCACTGGGATATATGCGTGTAGAGGATTTGCCTTCCATAGTAAATGGTCTGCCTCTCTGTAAGGCATGTTTTGATAACAACTATCCGCTCCCTATATTTCATATATCATAATATTTTTTTTATATTTTAATTAATTTTTATTGAAAAAGCTTACTTTTATAATTATACAAACGTATGTTTTTTGCTATTTTGTATAATAATTTATTATTATTTTTATTTTTCATATTCATATTGACGAAGTCAATCTTGCATGATATACTCCCTTTAACAACATTAATTCTGACGGACAGAGTCAGACAATCAAAAGGAGGTTTTTTAGTTATGAAAAAGTTAGCAGCATTATCCCTGATCCTTTCCATGATGTGTGGATTGGTCGCATGCAGCAACAGCAACAGTGGATCATCCGATGGGGGAACGGAATCCAAAGATGAAGGTAAATCCGATGGGAAAGTTTCCATTAACGTCATTGCCGCACAGTATGGTCAGAACACGAAGACATGGTGGGAAGATTTCGTTAAGGATTTCACGGCAGAGCATTCTGATATTGACCTTACGGTAGAAGTTGAGTCATGGAATGATATCTATACGGTAGTGAACACCAGAATTTCCAACAACGATGCTCCTGATATCCTGAATATCGATGTTTTCGCCAATTATCAGGCAGATGATCTTCTGCTTCCTGCAGAGGATTTCGTATCTAAGGAGACTTACGATAAGATGTATCCGGCTTTCTTAGAGCAGTCCAATATAGACGGTACGATTTGGGCGATTCCGGATTTGGCTTCCGCCCGTGCGTTGTATTATAACGCTGATATCTTAGAGGCGGCCGGTGCGAAAGTTCCTACCACATGGGATGAACTGACAGAAGCATGTAAAGCAATCAAAGCCCATGATTCCAACATCTATCCATGGGGTATTGATATGACGACAGATGAAGGACAGGCGGCTTTTGCTTACTACACATGGAACAACGGCGGCGGTTTTGTAGACGATGACGATAACTGGGCATTGAACAGCGAGAAGAACGTGGAAGCAATCGAATATGCAGTGAAGATGGTAAAAGACGGCTATACGAACAGCGATCCTGCTAATGATACCCGTTATGACCTTCAGGATATGTTCGGTGCAGGACAGGTTGCCATGATGATTGGTCCTAACAGTATTCCTACATACATTGCTGACGGCGGTTACTCTATCAATTACGCTGTTGCTCCTATTCCGACAAATGGCGGCGTTGATTCCGTTTCCGCAGGTGTTATGGATCGTTTCATGTGCTTCGACAATGAGTATTCTGATGAAGAGCTGGAAGCAATTAAGACTTTCTTCGATTTCTTCTATGAGGATGAGCGTTACTCCGAGTGGGTTCTGATGGAAGGTTTCCTGCCAGCGACTACTACCGGCGGAGAGATTCTTGCAAAGCAGGACGAGAGCATGGCAAGCTGGGTTGATATCGTAGGAAGCTGTAAATTCTACCCAACTGCGAAGACCGAATGGGATGATGTAAAACAGGGCGTTATCAATGTTGAGCAGCAGGCATTACTTGGGGGCAATGTCAAGGAGCTGTTAGACGAACTTCAAAGTGAAATTGCAGAATAAGATTTCATAATTACCCCGCAGCTTACTGCGGGGTTTTCATTTTAAAAATTTTACAGAAATTATAAGGGAGGTGTCCCCGTGAAAAACAAAGGATTCCGCAAGGTAGAGCCGTATATCTGGATTCTGCCTAGTATTATCCTGATGGCGGTCTTTATCTTAATTCCAATTATATTCGTCTTCAGGATGTCATTAAGCGAAGTCAGCAAAGCTGGTATTATCCGCGGATTTTCCGGTTTTGCCAACTTTACAAAAGTAATGAACAGTTCCGCTTTCAAGCTGGTTCTGCGCAACACGATTGTCTGGACCGTTGCCGTTGTGGTTCTGTCTACGGTACTGGGCTTCATACTTGCCCTGCTATTGAACAATGAATTCCGCGGGCGGAAGATTGCCAGGGCTATCATGGTTTTCCCTTGGGCAACAACGCTGGTTATACAGGCGAGCGCATGGAAATTCATCATTGACACGGACTATGGTACATTGAACACTTTGCTGCTTAGGCTTGGGCTTATAGACCATTCCATCAACTGGACGCCTACGGCAGAAGCATATTTTATGTGGGAGATTGCCTGTGGTATCTTTGTTACCATTCCGTTTGTCACCTTCTGCGTCCTCTCAGGTCTACAGAGCATTGATACCACTTATTATGAGGCGGCGACGGTAGACGGGGCAAATTACTGGCAGCAGCTGTTCCAGATTACGATGCCTTTGGTGCGCTCTTCCTTGACGGTCAGTACGGTGTTGAACATCATCTATGTATTCAACTCCTTCCCGATTATCTGGACGATTACCAAAGGCGACCCCGCTAACCATACGGACACATTGGTTACATACCTATATAAATTGGCATTCTACAATGGCAAACAAGGGCAGGCTGCCGCAGTTTCCGTGATCGGTTTCACGATTCTGTTGATCTGCGCAAGCGTGTACATGGTCTACACCCTGCGGAAAGGAGATGAATAATTATGGCAAAGAAATCTAGTTCTCCGAAAAAGATAATCCTGCGTGTCCTGCTGTACATTGTAGTAATCGTAGTCTGCATCGTTACGCTGTATCCTTATTTTGCCATGTTCTGTACTGCTTTAAAGAACAGGGCGGAGATTTTCTCCATGAACGGCACGGTACTTCCGATTACGTCGGTCTGGTCCAACTTTATTGACGTGTGGCATCGGGCACCTATGGCGAATTATATGCTGAACTCGCTCATGATTGCCGGCGGCTCAACGATTATTGCCATGCTATGTGGTATTCCTGCAGCTTATGCGCTGGCACGTATGAAGTTCAAAGGACAGACCATCTTTCTGGGATTTGTTATTGTTTCCCAGATGTTCGCTCCTGTCGTATTATTGATTGGTATCTATAAGGTTATGTCAATCCTGAGTTTGACAGACAGCATCATTGGACTGATTTTTATCAACGCGGCATTTAACCAGGCGTTTACCATATGGCTGCTGCGCGGTACTTTCATAGGCATTTCCGTAGAGATGGAACAGGCTGCAACCATCGACGGCTGCAACCGGCTTCAGGGCATGACGAAGGTTCTGCTCCCGGTAGCGGCTCCCGGTATTGTGACGACTCTGATCTTTATCTTCATTAATGCATGGAATGAGTACACGGTTGCACTGTGTCTGATTTCAACCAGTGAGCGCGAGCCTTTGACGGTAGGAATTAATGTATTCAACGGATACAATATGATTGAGTGGCAGTATTTATTTGCTGCATCGCTCTTTGCGATTATCCCTGTTGTTATCCTGTTTATGGGCATTGAAAAGAATCTGGTCAGCGGCCTTGCCTCTGGCGGCGTAAAGGGTTAGTTAGCTTATATGGAATAAGAACGAGGCTGAAAGTACTATTTCAGCCTCGTTTTTATTCCACTGATAAAATTCCTTTAACTCCGCTTTTATCTCATCCGGCAGCGCCGTCTTTTTATACCCCAGATTGCCCCTCTAATACCGTCAATCTATGGATTTCAACCGGAATAAGACGAGGCGCCGGAAACAATCTCTTCTCCTTTCAAAATCACTGCGCCAAGCCCAAACTCTTGATAAACGGCAAATTCATCATACTGCGACACCCAGTCCCTGCACCACTCTGTTTCCTTACACCGCCAGAATAACTCTTCATCCATCATCCTTAACCCAAACCCTTCCGGCAGTCCCTCAGCCATCTTTTCAAGCCTTTTCCTGTCAAACACATCCGGTTCCTTTTTGAGCGCATACCTGATAACCTCTTTGGAACACCCTCCGTTCCATTCCCTGAGGAGCCCCTCACACTCCCTATTCTGCGGAACCAGAATCACATGCGCCTGTCCCAATATTTCCTTAATCAGCATAAGAACCAATACCTTTCAATCGAAAAAAGTCAAATCTTTAACAAAACAGTAAAAGTTATTGTTTCTAGGAATCCCTACTTGAACTATCAGTCAGATTTTGATATAATAAATGAAAATTTATAATAGAATATCAATACAACTGCTAAAAGAGGAAGAATGAGATGAAGAAAAAAAAGATTAATTCAATCCGAAAACAAATCTTATCAGGATACCGGCATGTAATCCTGGTAATGTGCCTGTTGGTTGCTGTTTCCCTGATCTCACTCATACAGATCAGCAGGAATTACCGCGTCGTATCCAATAACCGGGATAATCAGGCTGCTACCCAGTCCGCATTGGCGAAACACTATGAATGGCTGGAGATGTACAACGAAAGCATTGTGAACGGAACAGAATTTAAGGGAAGCTTGGATTATAACACCTGTCTTCTGGGGCAATGGTTGTCAGGGGTGAGCGACTCAGACCTTTCTGACACCGTAATCCGCACTGCTTTGGATGAAACTCAGGAACCCCATCAGAAGATGCACACGCTGGCGTCCGAGATCCTGGAACTCGCAGCGAACGACCAGACAGCCGCATACAAAAGATTTAATGAAGAGCTCAAACCTTTGACGGAAAAGGTAATCCAGGGGTTAGACAAGATTTCGACACAGTATAAGGAGATTGCCAATCAGGCGTCCGAAAAGATGGATAGACTGATTTTTATCATGATTGTCTTAAATATTGTGTGCGCTCTAGTTGGATTCATCGTTGCCATATTCTATGGAACCCGCTCGGCAAGACAGATTAGCCGGCCGATTACAGCCGTAGCCGAATGGTCAGAGAAGCTTTCCGTGGGCGCAGACGAGATTGATTTCGACCAGCAGGTATTGAAAGGCAACGAAGACAATGAGATTGGCTCCATGATTCAGTCATTCCAGCGGATGGTAGACAGCATCCATGAGAACGTAGAAGTGGTAAAACGCCTTGCTCAGGGGGATATGACCGTATTCGTCAACATCCGTTCTCAGGAAGACTCTCTTGGACGGAACTTATACCATCTTGTACAGTCTAACGACTTTATGTTTGCCCGGATTATAGAGATAGCCATGTCTGTTGCAACTGCATCACAGAACATTGCCAATGCAAGCCAGACGCTTGCCGACACAGCGTCAAAACAGGTTGTTGCCATTAATGAGTTAAACAGTTCCACAGACGAAACCAGAGAACTGGTAAGACAGAACGGAGTTGAGGTTCAGCATGCCACCGACCTGTCCCACTCCATCCTGCAGGATATGCAGGACAGTAATGCCAAGATGGGGCTGTTAGTTGAGTCTGTAGACGAGATTAACAAGTCCTCACAGAAGATTGCCAACGTCATCAAACTGATTGACGATATCGCATTCCAGACGAATATTCTTGCCTTGAACGCCGCAGTCGAAGCCGCCCGCGCCGGGGAAGCCGGAAAGGGATTCGCTGTCGTTGCAGATGAAGTACGTGTACTGGCTCTCAAGAGCGCAGATGCGGCAAACGAAAGCAAGCAGTTGATTGAAGCCACCATGCGCGCAACAAAAGACGGAAGCCAGACCAGTTCAGAAGCATTTGAGACCTTCCAGCACGTTGTGGATGATCTGGACAGTATTATTGAGACAGTGAACCGTATCTCTGACTCCTCACAGAAACAAGAAGACGCTATTTCACGTATCCATGAGCAGGTTGAATTTATCAACGAGTCCATCACTTCTAACCTGTCCGTGAACGAAGAAGCTGCTGCTGCAAGCGCTGAGATGAGGGAAGACGCAAGGCTGCTTGAGGATGAGATGAACCAGTTCAATCTCCGCCAGAGAAAGATGGGCCACGCATACATCCCGCCAGAGAAACGGGGCGACGAGGAATTCATCCGTCAGGCCAACGAGAATTACCAGAAAGCCCTCAAGACAGGTAAGTTTGAGTTTTCAGACGAATTTGCTCCTGAGAAATAGAGCAAGAATAGTTTCTGTTACATAAGAGACGATACAACATTTCCGTATCGTCTCTTTTTCTCGCATCTCTTTCCAATTTTCGCTCACACGAACCGGCTGCTTACTCCATACTTTTTCTGATACGCAGGATATTCTGCCCGTCCTTGTACTCATAAGTGATTTCATCCATACTCTTCTTCACCATATAAATCCCAAGCCCGCCAATCTCCCGCTCCACCAGGGGAAGCCCCACATCCGGATCTTCCTTAGAAAGAGGGTCATAGGGAACCCCCTTGTCGATGAAAGACACCACCACCGAAAGAGGCGTATCCACAACTTCTACGCGGACGGTCGCCGCCCCTACGCCGGGATGATAGGCATAATGGGCAATATTTCCGAAAAGCTCGTCAATGGCAATGTCAATCTGCATCTGCGCCTTCACAGGGCATCCAAGAGCCTCAAGCTGCTCATCCACAAATGCCGTCACCTGCATAATATTCTCTACCGTTGCATCTATGGTTAGTTCCTTCATTCCTCCACCTTCATTCTTTCCTTATATTCCAGACAAAGCATGGTAATATCATCAAACTGAGGAGCATCCCCGACAAATGCGTCAATGTCCTCTTTCACAGAGCTAAGCAGCGTTTCCGGAGACGCCGCCCCATTCTTTGACAGAACCTCTCCTAACCGCTCCATTCCATATAGTTCCATCTCCCGGTTGGTCGCCTCCGTCACCCCGTCCGTATACTGGAAAATCTTATCCCCAGGCTCAAGCTGCATCGACCCGCACCGGTAACGAATCCCCTCCATACCGGCAAGCACAAAGCCCGAGCGGATTTTGTAAGTCTCAAAACCATTTCCCTTACAGATAAAGGGAATCTCATGTCCTGCATTGACAAACATAAGCTCACCCGTCACCAGATCCAGTACGCCCTCAAACGCCGTGATGAACAGCCCTTCGCTGTTAGACTCGCACAACAGCTCGTTGACCTCCGTAAACACTTCTCCCAGATCCCGCTCTGGTTTCGTATGGTCCTTAATCAACGTCTTGCCAATCACCATGAACAGCGCCGCCGGGACTCCTTTCCCCGACACATCCGCCACCACAATAGCAAGATGACGCTCATCCACCATAAAGAAATCGTAGAAATCACCGCCAACCTCCTTTGCCGGATTCATCGTCGCATAGATGTCAAACTCCGTCCGCTCCGGAAACGCAGGGAAAATACAGGGCAGCATAGACGCCTGAATATTCCTTGCAATATCCAGCTCCGTCCCAATCCGTTCCTTCTCCGCCGTAATCCGCGACAGATTCTCAATGTAATCCTTCAGGCTGTCGGTCATATGGTTAAACGCCTCCGAAAGAAGCGCAGTCTCATCGTCCGACTCCACTGTAATCCGGTAATCCAGATTGCCGCCGCTGATCTGCCCGGCTCCTTCGGTCAGCGTATAGATTGGCCGGGTCAGCCGTCTGGCAAACTTATTGGACAGGAAAATGATAACGGCCGTAATCAATAACGCAATCACCACGAACATTCCAGCCATCAGCCTAATCTTTGCATTGATATTCTCCGTGGTCTGAATGGTAATGCTGCTGATATTCTCCTGCAAGTCGTTGATATGGGTCACAATCGACGCATCATCCAGCCCAATCACCGTCACCATCACCCAGCTCGTCGTCGTCAGCGGCGAATATGCAAGATAGGACTCTTTCCCATCTAACTCCACCTGAGAGATACCGGAGCCTCCCTGCCGAATCCGTTCCATAACGACGGTCAGCTTTCCGTTTTCTGTCTCCATCAAATTATCCCGAAAACGGTTAATCTCGCTGTTCTCATCAGGATTGGCATTTGCGATCACATTCATACTACCGGTATTCAATAGGAACGCATAGCCGCTCTCCCCAATGCTGGTACTCTGCACCATTTCCTGAATATTCTCAATCAAGCCTCCACTTCCTGCCACGCCTACAAGCCTGCCGTCCACATAGACCGGCATAGAGCAAATCAGCGCCACCCCGCGCCCGGAACTGTCCTGAATCGGGTGGCTCCAATAGACCCCGCCTGCCTCAAGCTTCGCCGCTTCCTTATACCAGGAAGACTGTCTTGCATCATATTCTACCATAGAAGCCGTCAGCGTGTCAGCCAGCACATCAATTCCCGAAGATTCCAGACAGAAATAGGAGGCGCCGATTCCACTGTACGTACCGTCGCCGTTGTCAAAATTACGGATACCCCCTAATGCATTTTCCAGATGACGTGCAAGATACAATTCCCGCCTCATAGAACCGGTCAGGCTTGCCTCGTCAAGCCTCGCCTTTACCACGGTTCCGTCCTTCTCCACAATAGAGTCCGGCGCCATCACAGACCGGGGCGCGCGCAGATGGAAAGAAAACGCCCCCAGCGTCTCCGGCGAATAATTGCAGGAAAAATCATAGGCATCTACCGGAAGCTCTCCGTCCGGCCGTCCCTGGGTATAAAACTCCTGGTTGGAATAGACCTCCTGTGCAGCCATCGCCACCAGCCTTGTCTGGTTCAGAATCAGGTTCAGGCTCATATCTGCAAGGCTGCTCTTATTCTCAGCCATTGCCTGAAGCTCCTCCTGCTTCTGCGTCTGCAAAGCATCCGTCGCGTCTGCCGCCGTCTGCTCGTTCAGGTCTTGCAGGCCATCCGTGGTATTCTGCCGTATCCGCCAGATTTCAAAACCCGAAGCCGCGCCCAGAAGCAGAATCGAGGCAAGGGAAATCGACAGTACCAGCCGTACCACCTTATTTTTAATTGTTTTCAATCCTTTCAATCCTCCTTCTGTAAAACTAGTGTGCTGTCTGCATTATATCTGGCGAAACTCCGCAGGATATTCGTTCATCTGCAAGGCGGATTTTCGACGGCGTAGCGGTGGCTACGGCTAGAAAATCCAACGCGGCAGATGGGCGAATAGACAAGGAGGTTTGGCTGAATATAATGCAGACAGTACGCTAGATATTTCTCAGTCGTTCTGATGCAGCCGAATATAGGAAAGCAGCCGTTCTCCATCCTCATGCAGGTGGATATCCTCATAGCGAATCACCTGCCCGCCCGTGTAAGCCAGCAGCATATACTCTTCCTTTATCTGCAAGGGTTTCAGCCCGGTAAAGAAAAATCCCTCTTTCCTAAGCATTTCATACCCGTAGACAGCCGATGAATCGCAAAGATTCAGATAGCAGAGTACCGTTGCATCCTCCCGCCGCCTAATCTGTCCCATCCGGTCAGACAGCCTGTCCGGGAAATCCGTCCCAATCTTCTGAACCGTCCAAATGTAGGAGTTATGTTCCTTCTCTTCCTTCCACCCCATCTGTGTCTTTTCACTTACAGGCAGCCTTAGGGTCTGATCCATCCGGCACTCCACCCCAAGCTCATGGTAAATCCGCTGCACCTCCCCTGTATGCTGCGAAGGGCAATACAGCGCTTTGTCAAATTCCCTGCACTCCCTCCTGCACATGACAGCCTGGCTCATTTTCCCTTCGGACGGCAGCATAAGACCCGGCACCATGACAGGATTCCGGTACAGCATCAGCCGAATCCCGCAGTACACGAACCCCCGCCTGGCAAGGCTTCCCTGGCTGATGCTGTTATGGGTCATCACATCCGCATATAGCGAGCAGATTCCCTCCTGCCCCTCGGCATAACGAAACAGGCGCTCCTCCTGCGCCTTTCCAATCCCCATTCCCCGGTAGGCTTTCTTCACTACCCGCAGCATCAGCAGCGCACTTCCGCAAAATTCCTCATCCTTGCGGACAGCCGAAGTGCTGATAATCTCCCCCTCAGGAGTCACGCCGCACAGCACAGTCATCTCCCCGGCGGCACATTTCTCCAGAAGAAACTCCTCATCCAGATACTCCTTGTAAGGGTATCCCCCTCCATAGAAATCTTCAATACACCTGCAAAATTGCTCTCCGTCCCCTTGCCGGAACAGTCGGAAACAGACGTTCACAGAACGTCCCTTCTCCCGATTCTCAAATATCAAGCCAGAATCCATAACGCCATCCCCTCCCTAGAGCGTGTTTCAAAGTTCGATTGAAAATCAAAACAAAATCACTAAATGATTCATGCCGAATGTCTCCCGAAACTGAATATCCTTTGCCGTCCCTACAATCATCTTAATCCCAAGCACCTCGTCTTCCATCTCCTCATTCTCCCGGTTTTCCTCATAAAAACGTACAGGGTCAAAAATCTTCCCGGAATTCCGGATACAAAGCAGCACATCCTCCCCCGTTCTCATGATACGGATATCTATAAACTGCTCTGTCTGCCTCGAAGAGGCAGACATTTCGAGATGTTCTTTGGGTATACAGTAAGTCACGATCACCGTCAGCATTTCCTCAATCGCCAGACTGACCTGCATCGTCTTTTTTGCCGTAATACCGGAAGATTCACAAAATTCCGTAATCTTATTAGAGGCAAACATCACATCCTCCATTGTGTTGCGTACAGAGAACGAAATCTCCCCTTCTCCTTCCCGGGAGGTATCAAGCAGATACCTGTCAAGGCAGGGCGACCGCCGCCGGATCCCCTTCACCACCAGCAGGATTGTGCCAAGCGTAAGGATATCTGCCGCCGCAAGCGCCATCCAGATTCCCTCCACACCTGCAAAAGAACCCAACAATAGGACAGCCGGAGCCAGATAAAAAAACAGCCGCAAAGACAGAACCAAATTCGACAGCATGGACCTCTGTATCGTATTAAAATACCCGGACATCATCAGATTGGGAAACGCGAACAGGAAACTGACCGCCAGACAGATCATCGCCTGACGGCTCCCCTGTCTGGCAGAGGGCTCCGTAATATTGAAAATGAAACAGAACAAGCCGGGAAACAATGCGGCCAAGGCAGACGACGCCACCGTCAGGATACCCCCGACCTTCATCGCCCTTTGGCATATCCGCCTTATACTTCCCCAATCCTTCTCCCCCAGAAAAACGCCGACAATCGGCATCAGCGCCGATGCAACTCCTGTCATGATTCCAGTCACCAGATCCGATACGCTCTTGACCAGTGAAAAGACCGGCAGATATGAGGCGGCCCCTATCCCTAGCAGCATCCCGTTAATCAGCAAGACTTTCAGCGCGTTCAACAGATTGTTGCAGCCATTGGGACTGCCGCAGACAAGAATCTCTCCCATCAGCCGGGCAGCCGGGCGCATTTTTACCAGTCGGGTATTCATTGTCTTCCGAAACAAAAGAAACAGTCCAATCCCAGCCGTCAGGCTCATTGACAGGCCTGTGGCAATGCTTGCGCCCTTCATCCCCATCCCGCACACAGGCGACAGGAAGAGCCATGTCAGCAATACGTTCAATCCACCGGACAGCAAAAATAGCAGTGAGGACGCCTGAGGCTTCCCTTCACTCTTCAGGAAATTCAAGGGAAGATAGATAAACAGAGTCCCGCTGCCGCCGATCACATACCAGAACAGATAATCCGCCGCATACTCCCGCACTAGTCCTTCGCCGCCCAGCAGAGAAAGCAGCGGCTCCATTGCCAAAAGCGCCAATGCCGTCGTCAGCACACAGACCGCCGTTGTCATCCAAAAGGACAGCGTAAACACCTGCCGATAGGAATCATAATCGTTTTTCCCGACATAGAGATTCGCCGCAATCGAGCCGCCCATGCCGATCACTGCGCCGATGGTATAATAAAACAAATAGACGGGGCCAACCAGCGACATGGCAGCCAGCCCCGTCTCCCCAAGGAAACGCCCTACAATCACCGTGTCAATCATCCCGCTCATGCTGGCAGCCAGCATGGAAAGGATAGACGCGGTAACATATTTTCCATAGACCGTTTTCAGAAAAAAGTTATTTCGCCTTAGTTCCCGATCCATATCTACATCCTGTCACAAAACCTGCCCGAAACTACTTCTCAATCGTCAGGATATCCGCAAACCCGGTCACATCGAAAATCTCCATGATAGTCTCATTTACATGGATCACCTTCATGCTGCCCTGCTTATTCATCGTCTTCTGCGCGCCCAAAAGCACTCTCAGGCCTGCCGATGACAGATAATCAAGGCTGCCCATGTCAATCGTCAGTTCCGTCACGCCGTCAAGGCTGCTCTTGATGACTTTCTCAAGTTCCGGAGCCGTAGTTGTGTCGAGCCTTCCCTCAAGGGACAGGCAAAGCTGATTACCATTCTGATTTTTTGTAATATTCATATTCCTACCTCATTTCTTTCTGAATTTCTTTCGCAGTTACCGCCGGGTAATCTTCCATCCTCAATTTCACGGCAGGTTTCCCCGGAAAACACTCCTCTCATGCCAACACATTCTTATGTATCAGATTCGCAAGGGGATAGTTCGTCGGATTCGTGTACTGCATAATCTTCTTTCTGACCTCGTCCTTCTTCTTCTGATCCTCGTCTTCCTTTTTCGAGAAATCATCGATCAAAAACTCAATATTCTTCTGCATCATCCGGACCGTATGAGCCATATTTCCCATGATGTCGATGACATTTCTCGGGTTGGCGGCAATGAATTCTTCCAGTGAATCATTGGTGACACGCATAACAAGCACTTCGTTATAGGCAACCACCGTGTAAATACACGGCAAGTCGGAAAATACGTTCAATTCCCCGAAACACCTGCCCTTGGAGTAGATCCCAATCAAATGCTCTTCCTTCTCCCCATAGCGGTTAAAGACTGCCACGGAACCGGATAAAATCTTAAACATGCTGTCGTTTACTTCTCCCTCTTTCAGAATCATTTCATCTGCGTGAAACGTCTGCATCCTGGGTTTCTTCTTTTTTTCGTCCATATCTGTCTGTCCCCTAATCTCCTATATCCGTATGCCCCTGCTCAAACTCCCACTGCAGGCCGTATTTATCAATGAAATAAAAATACTTGGTGTTGCCTAAGATATCCGCCGCCTTCTGCTTTCCCTCGGCGTCATTCTCTTTTGCCTCGTCGAAATAGTGGAAATCTGACGGCTCAGTTTTGCTGATTTGGTAGACTTTATAGTCTTCCGTAGTATTGATCAAGGTTATGTCAGGCTGTGCTTTGATATACTCAAAAGCTTCTTCGATATTAATAACCTTCAAGGCAACGTGCCTGGCGCCGCTGATATCGTTTGCATGGAAGCATATTGGCTCCTGACGTCCTTTCGGGTTGTGGTAGCACATTAATTCGATGGTAAATTTGGTTCCCGGAACATCCATGAAGCCGATGGATACTTCGGCTTCTTCGGCCTCCTTAATAAAGCCGCCTGCCTGAAAGAACCCTTTATTCTTCCAATGAGGGATATGCTGGTTCGGGACTGCCCCCCAAGATCCTCTCGTAATACTTGAACGCCTCCGGTACGTCGTCTACGAAGATGCAGACATGTGAAAGACCTGTAAAAGTTGGTTTTTGCATAGATATATTTCCTTTCAATTCTCATTTGATAATGCCGCGGTCACGGCATAACGCTTCTATACTTCTGTCATAGGTAGCCTCGGCTTCTTTAGAAAAAAAGCAGCCCGGTACTCCCTCATTGTGGTCCCGGTGATGGGCCACACATTCACAACATTTTCCATGCCTTGGACAGTCATATGTACATGGACATGGTCTTTGGTTCTCGCAATGATTCATGTTATTATCCTCCTTACGCAATTATAACAATCTGTCTTCTTAAATTGTTGCAGTTGGGATAATATGTATCTATTTAGGGACAATATTCAGTTCAGCTACCGTATTATTCATATTCAGCACCCGCATATACTGGAAATCCGACATAATCTTTTTAAGCAAGGCGATTCCACCTACAGTCACGTCCTCTTTTTGCTCCTCGCCGTCCGGTCTATACTCCAACGGATTGAAAGGAATGCCGTCGTCACGGATCCGCAGGATATACTTATCATCCTGTATGGTAAAGCTAATATCCATGTAATTCTTCCGGTCATCCCGGTAGCCGTACTGCACAATATTCGCGGCAATCTCCTCCATGGCAAGGCCAAGGATCTTGGCATCCCGCTCCGTAATATGATTCTCCTCACAGAAGGAGAACAATTTCTCACGGAACGCAATGACCTCATCCAAGTCATTTCGGATGGAACAGTCTAGGTTCTTGACTTGCTCCACTTCCGGCAGCATATAGACTCCCCGCTCGAACCTGCCTTTTCTCTGCCCAAGCATCCGGTACAGGCAGCTCAGCAGAATCGTAGCAGCTTCGCTTACGACTGCCGCCGCGCACACTCCAAAAAGTCCCCACAGGAAAATCCCGCCAAGGGTCAGGGGCACAATGACCAGAAATCCCTGAAGCGCCGTGATCACCGTAGACAGCCCGGGCTGTAAGATCGTCTGGTAGTAGGACATCAAAAACTTATTGTACACATAGAACGGAAAACTCAGCGCAAAGATACGAAGGGCCATATTGCACATGCCAAGCATCTCCCCCTGGGTAATCCCGAAAAGTCCCGCAATAAACTGAGGCGCCGCAAGGAATATCAGAAGCAGCGCGGCAATCGCAAGATAACTGTAGGTAAGCACCTTTTTGCAAAGCACACGGATCCCATAGTAATCCTTCTCCCCGTAGAGAATTCCCGCAATATTCTGCACCAGCCCGATAATACCGCCCACGCACAGCTCCGCAATCAGCACCGCATTGGCGCAGACCGAGTAGACTGCCATAGGGTCATTTCCCAAGATCCTGACAATGGCAGAATTGATGATCACAGACTTTAAAGCCGACATCAACGTAAACGCCGCACTGGGAATTCCCGCCTTTGCCGCAAGGCCGGCATAACGCAGCGTCTCCCCCGCGGGCTTTCGCAGATGCAGCATCCGGTGCTTTGAGCGGAAATAGAACACCACCGTCACCATCCCGGCAAAATAACCGATCACGGTGGCAAGAGCACTTCCCGCCATCCCGATTTTCAACCCTTTCAGGAAAACCAGATCCAACGCCAGATTGACCACATTGGCAATGATAAAAAGCATACTGCCAAGCTGGGGATGGTTATCCGCGTTCATAAAATAGCAGAAGATAATCGCCAGCGTCAGAATCGGTATCCCTCCAAAATTCACGGCAATATAGGGCTGCGCCAACGCCGCAAGGGTCTCATTGCCCGCAAGGACCGTTGCAAGAATGCCGGGAAGGGACGGGGTAAACACCGCAAAGAACAGCGACAGGACCAGCCCCGCCCCGACCGAAGCGCTGAACACACCGTCCGCCTCCCGGGTATTCCTTTTCCCCAACAGCACGGCGGCTTTTGCCGCCCCTCCCATTGCCAGCATCATAGCAGGCATCTGAAGGAGCAGCAGCACAGGCATGGAAATCTCGATTGCCGCCATGGCATCCGGGCCAAGAATATTCCCTACAATCATGCCGTCCACCACATTCCCAAGCTGCATCGCCACCGTCATCAGCACACCGGGCAAAATATACTGATGAATCTTCTTATTAATCAAAAATCCATTTCTCTCCATCATGCAATCCTATATTCTCCCGTCAAAAAATCCCAGCGTTTGAAGGGCTGTAAGCGCATTTTTCAGATATCCCCCATCCGGCATCGGCCACTTGAACCCAAGCCTGTAAAGCGCCTTAGTCGTAAAGCCGTTATCCGCATCAATATAGACCGAACTGTTATCCTTATCACTGGAAGAATAGGCAATCAGCCCTGAAATCAATTCATTCTTCTCCTCATTCTCAAGGGCAGAAAGCAATGCCTCGTTAAACTCCTCATCACTCACAATCTCAACCTCAATCCCCGACCGGTTCATCTGTTCGACGACATCCGCCATCTGAATCAGATAACTGCTATAGGCATGGAACACGCTGAATTCTCCTGCTGACGAAGCCAGCCTGACAATCGCCTCCGCCGTAGAATCAATCGGGGAAAACTCCGCCGGCATATCCAGCATGGAAACCGGGAATTTTCCAAGAGCCACATACCCCCGCAGGGTACGCATGAACCCGTTGGTGACAGAATTAATCTGGAACTCTCCGTCACTGACACGGCTCATCAGATTTCCGACCCGAATCACCATACCTTTCATTCCAGCGGCGACAGCCTCAAGAACCGCCTTCTCCGCCCGGAACTTCGTGTCTATATACTTATTCGTCAGACTCTGCCCGAAGAACAGCTCATCCTCATGGAGCTTCTTCTCCGCCGGGAATTTTTCCGCCACATTCTCGCCTGCAATACTCACGGTGGAAATCTGAATCAACTCTCTTCCCGTGTCCTTACACAGCCCAATCAGATTCAGAACTCCCTGATAATTCACCTGTTCCAGGGTATTATCCGCTGAAAAATGCTTCACGCACGCCGCACAGTTAATCACCAGTTCAAAATCATAGGCGCTCAATCCAATAACCGCGTCTCCGTCCGTAATATCTCCCTCAATCAGTCTGATTCTTTCACCAAACAATTCCTCGTAAGGATTGTCGAAATAGTACACCAGCATGCTCTTGAGCCGTTTTTCCAGAGAAAAAGCCTTCCCCTTTCGCATCAGGCAATAGACGACCTGATTTCCATTATCAATCAAATACTTCAGGATATGCGCTCCAAGGAAGCCGTTTGCCCCGGTCAACAGGATGTTTCCGGCTACTTGCGGACGAATCTCATCCACAAATTCCACGCGGTTTCTGCTCAAGACCTTCTCCAAAGACCCTTGTAACTCCTGTCCATCCTCCGTCGCGTCCTCATCGCCGCCCTTTCCTTCTATCTCCTGGATATGACGTTCCAGGCTAAGGGGCGTCTTATATTCAAACAAATCCCCATAGGAGATTGGCAGGCCCTCGCTCATGCATTTCATGGCCACCTTGGACGCTGACAGAGACGTACCGCCGTTCTCGAAGAAATCATCCTCAATCCCAATCTGCTCCATGCCAAGAGCCATCTCAAAAATCTCGCACAGCTTCCTCTGTAAATCTGAACGCGGCTTCACATAATTCTTTTTCTCCGCCGTATATTCCGGTTCTGGAAGGGCCCGCTTGTTCACCTTGCCATTATTGGTCAGCGGAAGCTCCGGAAGCTGCATCAGCACACTTGGCACCATATAAGGCGTCAGGTACTTCTGCATGAAACAAGTTAGATTCTGCCTGTCAATCTGGCTCTCCGCCACGAAATACCCGCATAAGAACTGAATCGAATCCTTCTCTTTCACCAGCACCACGCTGGACTTCACGGTAGGATACTGGTTCATGACATTCTCAATCTCATCCAGCTCCACGCGTAATCCCCTAAGCTTTACCTGATTGTCCATACGTCCCATGAACTCAATCTTTCCATGGTGATTCCATTTCGCCAAGTCGCCGCTTCTGTATGCATTCCTTCCCTCAAACTGGATAAACTTGTCCGCCGTCATCTCCGGCTTGCCCACATAGCCCCTGCCGACACCGTTTCCGATAATCAACAATTCCCCCGGTACGCCTGCCGGCAAGAGATTCCGGTAACGGTCGATCATCACCATCTTGATATTCGCCATCGGCTTACCAATAGTAATCTTATCCCCCGTCACCTGGTCAAAGGCACAGCCGATGGTAGTCTCTGTCGGGCCATACCCATTGAACACCAAAGCCTCCGTCCCAAGAGCCTTAATCTTATCGTAAAGAGCCTCTGGAAATGCCTCTGCGCCAACGTTGAACACCTTAATCTGCGACAGCGCTTTATTCATCTCCGGCAGGTCAATAATATTTATCAAATACGAAGGCGTGCAGGTCAGCACATCCACCCTATTATCAAGAATCAGTTTCGCAAGAGCCATAGGGTTATGGATTTCCTCCTCATTTGCCATGCAGACCGTAATCCCATGGTACAGCGGGTTACATTCCTCCAGAATGGAAACGTCAAAGGTAATGGCCGCAAATGCCAGCGATACGGTGGCATTATATACATACGCCTGAGCCTCCACGTTATAAGGGTTGTCATCCACATAATTCACCAGATTCCGATGCTCAATCATGACTCCCTTTGGCTTCCCGGTAGAACCGGAAGTGTAAATACAGTAACACAGATTCTCCGGCCGAATATCCACAGCAGGGTTTCCGGTTTTTCCACCCTCGGCCAGAAGCTCCTCAATGAACAATGCTCGGACAGAAAGCTTATCCAAAAGCATCTTACGCTCTTTGGCCAGACTTTGCGGCATCAGCAGGAACTCAGCCTTGGAATCCTCCAGTATATAACTGATTCTCTCGTCAGGGTATTCCGGGTCAATGGGAAGAAATGCGCCTCCCGCCTTCATGATACCCTGTCTTGCGGCGTAGACCTCCACCGTCCTCGGCAACATAACGCCGACCATCTGCTCTACTTTAAGCCCCATATCGATCAGGCGGTTCGCAATCTTGTTGGCATTCTCGTTCAGCTCTCTAAAGGTCAGGGAGCGTCCGCAGGCAATTACAGCCGTCTTGTCAGGATACAGAGCCGCCTGCCTCTCAAACAGTACATTTGCCGTCGTCTGCTCCACAGCATAATCCGTCTCATTATATCCGTCAATCTCCCGGCGCGCCTTTCTGCCCACCATGGAGACCTCCTTCAACAGCTTCTTCTTTCGGAACTCATCCGTCACAGCGGCAAGACAGTCCATAAATCCCAGTACCGTCCGCTCCTCATACATGTCGCTTCGATACTCTGCCTGATACACAATCTGTCCATCCTCCACCAGCACGTCAACGGACAGCGGCGCCTTTGCAGTATCCAGGGAAATCTCCTGACGAACAGCCTTTTCTCCTGCAACCTCATCAAACAGGAAATTGTCTCCCTGGAAGGCAAACATGAGGTCAGCCTTGATATCGTAAGCTCTGCTGATTTCCGCAAAGGAATAGATATCCGCGTTCATACTGTTCATCAGCTGTTCCCCGGTCTCCCTCAGATAATCCCCGATTTCCTTCTCTCCATCCAGTTTACAGTACACTGGAAGCGTCTTCACCAGCATATTCATGATCGACGCCAGACGGGAGTCATTTCTTCCATTATAAATAGTAGTAAATACTGCCTCCTCCTTATACACATAGCGTCCTGCCACGAACCCAAATACCGCCGTAAACAGTGTATTCATGGTAATCTTCTGCTCATCACAGAATTTCCGCAAAGCATCCAAATCTACAGGAACCACTCTCTGACAGACGCCAAGCCCCGGGAACTCCCCCCGATGGTCTTTCGCCGGAAGGAAGTCCGTATCACAATCTTTGAATACAGCGTCATAATACTTCTTCGCAAGAAGATACTCCTGGCCGTTTCGCATCTTCTGCTCCACCAGAGCCGCCTCAAAGCCGCTGAACGTCTCCTTCGCAAGTTTGTCTCCCTCATAAGCCCCATTCATATCCTTTAGGAAAATTCCACAGGACTCACCGTCACAAATGATATGGTGGAACTCAAGGAACAGATAATTGCCCTCTGCCGTTTCATAAATCCGTATTCTGAACAACCGTTCTCCAAGAAGCTGATAGGGCCGTACCAGCTCCTCCTTACACAAGGTCTGACAGATTTCCACCTCAAAAGGCAGGCCGTCATTTCGTTTCTGCCAGATATCACCGTTTTCATCCATATACAGCGTCGTCTTAATATATGGATGTGCCTCCACAGCCGCCTCAAGAGCTGTTTTCAGCCGCCCAAGATTTACATTTTCCCCAAGCCGGAACAAAAACGGAATGTTATAAATGGTGCTGCCCGGATTGGCCGCACACTCAACAAAAATACCATTCTGTGTCTGGGTCAGCGGATAAACCTCCCGCTTTTCAAATTCTTCCTTCTCCCCAATTCCCGCAAGGAACCGCTCCAGCTTCTCAACCGTGTCATTCTCCTTCAAATCCTTATTACGAATCACAGCGCCGTCAAATGCGTCCGAGAGCAGAACATTCAGCTTTACAGCCCCTATCGAGGTCAGTCCTGCCTTATAAATATCTGTGGTCACGCCAAATTCCCGGTGGCCGATAACTTCTGCCACACAGTCAAAAATCCTCTGCTGTACCTCGCCTTTCGGCGGCACAAGCTCCTGTGCCGCACGCTCCGGCACAGGAAGTGCACGCTTATTCACTTTCTGGTTCTGGTTCAGCGGAATCTTATCTATCTGCATGGTCACAGCCGGAACCATGTAGGGCGGCTTGCTCTCCTCGATAAATGCATGCAGCGCCTCCACATCCACAGTCCCCTCAGACACCACGTAAGCGGCGATATACTTCCCGCCCGACGGCTCGTCAAATGCCGCCACAGTTGCATCCGTAATTCCCGGGAATCTGCGGATGACCTCTTCTACCTCCGTAAGCTCGATGCGGAAGCCCCGCACCTTCACCTGTCCGTCGCGCCTGCCGATGAACTGAATATTCCCATCCGGCAGGAAACGCACAACATCCCCCGTATGGTAAATCCTTCCATACCCTTCAAGATTACAGAATGGATTTGCCGTATACACCTCTGCCGTCTTCTCCGGACGGTTCAGATACCCGCGGCTCACCTGATAGCCCGCAATACAAAGCTCGCCTGGAACACCGACCGGAACCCGTCTTCCCATCCCGTCCAATACATAGAGCTTCACATTGGAAACGGCCTTTCCAATCGGGAACTCGTCCTCATACTCTCTAAGGGGGTAAGCGGTTACATTGACCGTACACTCCGTAGGTCCATAAATATTATAGTAGTTCGTACTGCCCTCAGGCTTAAAGGGCGCCAATCTCTCCCCGCCCATAATCAGATTCCTAAGCGCATCATTCTTCATACTGGTGGCAAACGCCCGCCCAATCTGGGTAGTCATGAATCCATGGGTAATTCCCTGCCGTTCTATATACTGATTTAAGGCCATCAGATCCAGACGGATTCCTTCTTCAATAATATGTACCTCTGCCCCCGTAATCAGCGCCGGATACATATCCATCATATTAGCGTCAAAACCATAGCTGGCATAAGCCGCCACCTTACACTCTGGCGTCACCTCATAAAACTCCCGATACCAGTGACAGAAAGCGACAATATTCCCATGCTCGAGCATACACCCCTTAGGCACGCCTGTAGATCCGGAAGTATATAAAAGAATAAACAAATCCTCCGGTTTCGGCGGTTTGGGAAGCTCCCTTGCCTCCGGCAGGCTGAATATATCCTCTGTCAGGAGAACCTTTCCTGAAAATTCCGGCACCAGTTCCAAAAGCTCCTCGTCCGCAATGAGCAGCTTTGTATCCGCATCCTTCATCATAAACGCAAGACGGTCTTTCGGATATGACGGGTCTAAAGGCTGATACGCTGCCCCGGCCTTGGAAATACCAAGGGAAGCAATCGCCATATACTCACATCTTGGAATCAACACAGACACAGCATGCTCCCGGCCAATCCCTAAGCCTGCAATATAAGCGGCAAGACGATCTGTTACCTGATCCAGTCCGGCGTAGGTATATCTCCTGTCACAGTACACCACCGCCGTACGCTCCGGCGTTTTCGCAGCCTGCTCCCGGAACATATCCACTACCGTTTTACTCCTGTCATACGCCTTTTCCGTATCATTGAAATGGTCTAACACCTGAAGTTCAAGCTCCGATGCCAGCGCAATCTGGTCAAGAGACTCACAGGAAAGCATCCCCAAAAGAACCTGACGCATCATCCCAAGAAGTCCCTTGGCAGTCTCTTCCCGGTATATATCCCTGCGGTACTCTAAAGAAATCTCATACCCTTCCTTGCTCTTCATGACCATGACAGAGATATCCGCCTGAACGTCCCCTGTAGGAATGGGACGCGCAGGATACTGCCTGCCTTCAATCGTAAGGCCGTTGAACATCTCTCCCTGGTACACAAACAAAATATCTGAAGAAATCCCATACTCCCTTGCCAGCTCTGCAAAGGAAATACAGTCATGACCCATCAGCTCATAGAACTCCTCCTGAAATTCCTTCAAATAATCGCTGACCGTCATACGCTCGTCAAAGGAATAATTGATGGGAAGCGTGCGCACGAACATACCCGTAGACTGAGCCAGATTCGCCGTATGCCTTCCATTATTGACCGTACAGAAAAAGCTCTTATTCATGCCGCTTGATTTACCCAAAGCATAGGAAAATGCACCCAGAAACAGCGTATTCTCGGATATCCCTTTCTGCCTTACAAACTGCTCTACAGCCATGCAGGAAACTTCCTCGCCGCACCCTTGTCTTACTTCGCCGCTCCTTGGACTTACCGTCTTCTTCTTGTAATCCTTGATCAGCATTTCCTCTATCTCTTCACCTGCGAACCTGCCTTGGAAATACTCCCTCGCAGCCAGGTACTCGGGCGTTTCTTTTAGAGTCTCCTCATAGACCGACAAGTCTGTCAAAGATATCTCTTCTTGCTTCGGCTCTTCTCCCTCATAGAGAAGAGAGATTTCATCCAGAAATACCGTCACCGAAGTACCGTCGAAAATCAAATGATGGACGTCAAACAGGAAATACCAGCGGCCCTTACACAGATAGAGCGCCATGCGGTAGAGAGGTTCTCCCTCCAAACGGAAGGGACGTACAAATGTCCTCTTTACCGCCTCCATATCTTCCACTTCCCACTCTTTTACATCTGCCTTCTGATATTCCGGATGCAGGCACATCACAGGCGCCCCATTGCTCAGCAGAATATTGATACCAAAGGATGCGTGGCGTGCCACTGCCTTTTGCACCGCATTCTTGAATCTCTCCAGTTGGATATTCTCCGGCAATTCACAGCACATAGGAATATTGTACATGGTGGCATCCGGGTCGTTAACGCACTCCAGATAGACGCCCATCTGGGAATCCGTCAGCGGATACTCTTTCCTCTCACAGTCTGCCTTACGAATACCTGACGTCTGCTCCACCAAAAGAAGGCCGGCAATCATCTCCGGAGTCCTTCCCCTCAGGACCATCTCCGGAGTAAGGGGTAAATCGGACAGACATTCCAATAACTGCAATACATTGATGGAATCTCCGCCAAGCCGGAAGAAATCATCCTCTCTGCCCGTCGTCCCGCAATGCAGGACTTCCTGGAAGCCTTCACAAAGCCTGCGCTCCGTATCATTTTCCGGCTCCCGGTATTCTGCCTTATATTCCCCAATCCCCGGCGGCAGTAAAACGGTACGGTCAAGCTTCCCGTTGGCGTTCTTTGGCAGCGCATCCATCCGCTTAAAGAAACGTGGAATCATATAATCCGGCAATGTACTCTTGAGGACTGTTTTGATCTGCTCTGCCGTCACATCTGATTTTGATACATAGAAACCACAGAGATAATTCTGCCCGTTCTCATCTTCAAATGCCTTCACCACTGCATTTTCTACATCCGTCACAGAAGCCATCCTAATCTCGATCTCTCCCGTCTCCACACGCTGTCCGTTGATCTTCACCATCCAATCCTTGCGGTTGACATAGACGTAATTCCCGTCTGCAAGTCTCTTGCCAAGGTCTCCGGTATGCAGGAGGATCTCCCCGTCCTCCTGTTTCTGGAACGCGTGGGCGCTCTGTTCCTCAAGATTCAAGTAAGCCTCGGCAAGGATGCCCTTGATACAGATCTCACCCGTTTCTCCCTCTGCCACTTCCTGTCCTTCTTCGTCCAGCAGGAAAAATTCTAAGCCCTCCCCTGGCTTTCCGATGGGCGTATTCTCCATAGCCTCCTCAATCTTATAGTATGACGCCATCGCAGCCGTTTCGCTGGCGCCATAGATATTATACAAGTCGTATCCGTCGCCTGACAGCATGGAGACACGTTCGCTTCCCGTACAGATCTTCTCAAGCGTCGCCGCTCTATTCTTAAAAAGCTTTAACATCTGAGGACTGATAAACGCGCAGGTAATACCGTTTTCGTCGAAATACTCCTCAATCATATGTACATCTTTGCGAGCCTCCTCCGAAACGATGTGGACGCATCCGCCGCAGCTCAATACACCATAATATTCCAGAACAAGAATCACAAAGGACATGGGCGCCATGGCTGCTAACACATCCTTTTCATGCAAATGAAAGCCATGCCTGTTCCTTACGACTCCCTGTGAGAAACTCGCCGTCGTGTGGACGATCCCCTTGGGTCTTCCGGTAGAGCCGGATGTATATATGAGCATTACCTTGCTGCCGTCCGTGCGTCTCGCAGGGACAGCCGGCTCATACTGCCCAACATCCCCAAGCCAGCTTACGTCAATCCTTGCCGCCGCCTGACAATCCTCTTGTATGTAATCAAGCCTCTCCTTCGGGTATTCCGGCACCACAGGAACGAAGGCCGCCCCTGCCATCATGACGCCAATCTCCGCCGCCACGTACTCCATCCGCCTGTCCATACAGACCATGACCGCCTGCCCGGACAGATTCCCGGACTTTCTAAGTTTCGCCGCAATCCTGCGGCTTAACACATCCAGTTCCTCATAGGTCGTACTTCGTTTCCCGCCGCGGTCAACAATCGCTGTTTTGTCTGGAAAACGACGCACGATACTCTGAAATTCATCCAAAAAATTCATAATACAGATTCCTCCTTTTCTCTTCTTTTATTCCTGTTTAAGCCAGGCTTCTGCCCTTGCCTTCACATTCTCCCGTAAGTTCTCGTAATAAAAATCATAATCATGGCCATGCAGGCTCTCCGGCCCGAACAGCTCTGCCGGCGCATATCCTGCATCCTTTGCCGTACAGATGACGACGCCCCGCTCTGTATCGACCTGGGCGTCCGCAAGGCCTTTTATGATCTCATACTCACCGGTCTCCTCATTGAAGATACGGCTGCCCAGATTCTTTTCAAAACTGGCATAGGTATCATCCCGTTTCCAGTTAATGGGATTGATGCTGACCGCCTCCGGCTCCACCACAATGTTACTCTGTCCCTGATTCCCCTTCCCCTCGGTATTCCAGGACACGATGACGCCCGTATCATCGGCGCCCTCGGCAAATTTCAGATATGGATGATCCGAAAGCCAATCTTCCGTGATTGAAAATCCAATCGGATATGCCGCCACCATACGCTCATAGTATTCCGGATGTGCCTGCATGTATTCCCCAAGGACAATTTTCGTCATAATGGAGCCCTGGGAATGACCTGCAATCATAAATGGTCTGCCCTCATTATAATTTTCAAAATAGTAGTCCAGCGCAGCATAGACATCCGTGCGTTGTTCATGCTGCTGGTATTCCTCCAGTTCCATGTGGCTCATGCCAACTACCTTGAAGATATTGCTCTGCCTGTAATAAGGAGCAAATACGTTCGTCGATTCCTCGAATACCGTTGCCTGATTCTCATAGATGACTCCGGCACGCGCCCGCATGTCTTCATTGTCTATATCGCAGATTGGTTTCGCATCATCTGACTCATCCTGATAGCAGGTGGGATAGAGGTAAACTGTATCAATCTCATGGGTAATCTCAGGAATCCTCATCCAATTTTCTTCTTTCGAGTAATCCGACGGTGTCCCTGTAAGTTCTGCAATTTCAAAGCCTCCCTCTGGTTCTGTCTGTGATTCTTGTTGGCATACTTGCTCCTGCTTCTCGGTTTCTTCCTGTTTTCCCCTATTTTCCGGCAAATCTGCCGTATTGCCGCAGGCGACGGAATTGCATACAACGGCGCCCACAGCCACCGATAATATCCACTTCCTTATGTTATTTTTCATGTTACTGATTCTCCCTTCTTGTCTTTTCCTATTCGATGTACTAGAATTGGTATTACTGGGAATACCCATAATTAGACTTACTATAACATTTCCTAAAATCTGATTCTATAAGATGGGATATTTCACATTTTTTTTGGGACAAAATTGTAGTATGAATTTCCTATGTGTGTTATAGTACAAAAGGGAGGAATTATTTATATGAAGTATATTTTAGAAAACTATTTAAAGAATCATGTAAAAGCCCAAAAATGGCTGCAATACTTTCTGGCTTCTTTACTCATCGTTGTGCTATCCGTAACCGGATGCAGTTCGATACAAGAACATACTGATGGAAATACCAGCGATACTGCTGCCAACAAGACGGTTGAGAGTGAACCGGATACGCCGACGGAAGAAGAAACATCCGAACCGGCAGAGGATGGAACATACAGCAGTAAAGAAGATGTAGCGCGGTACATCTATATTTACGGACATCTTCCGTCCAATTTTATCACAAAAAAAGAAGCCGAAGAGCTGGGCTGGGCGGGAGGCTCCTTAGAACCCTATGCACCGGGCAAATGTATTGGCGGCAGCCATTTCGGAAACTATGAAGGACTTTTGCCGGAGAAGGAAGGCCGGACATATACGGAGTGCGATATCGACACATTGGGGGCCGAAAAGCGCGGCGCGAAACGAATCGTATTTTCCAACGACGGCCTGATCTATTATACAGAAGATCATTACGAATCCTTTGAACTTTTATATGGAGAAGACTGAATATGAACATTTGTATAATAGACGGTAAGCTGATTAAGGACAGGGAAATGCTGCATAGAATCCTGGCAGAGCTTCCGGGAGTCCCGGACTGGTACGGAAGGAATCTGGACGCTCTGCATGACTGCCTCACAGATATTCAGGAAGAACTGCTGATTCGGATTCAAAACGAAAAAGACCTGACCTTGCATCTGGGGAATTATGCGGCCGCATTTCTGCATGTACTGGCTGAGTCGGCAGAGGAGAATAAGAAGATACACTATGTGGTTGAAGTAAACTAAAGACTTCCAACCATCAGGAAAGCCACAGTTAAACTGTGGCTTTCCTTCGCTCAATGCCGTCTGAAGACCGGAAAATCTCTCTATCCCAGTTCATACTTCACAACATCTATCTTTGCAATTCCATCTGCAAAAAACGAGATTCCGTCTGCCTCCTGCTCGGTATACATTGTAGCCGAAAGAACCTGCTCCCCGTCATTGACAAAGACTTCCACGCTGAAACGGTCCAGAATCATCCTCAGTTTCAATTCTCCATCCACAGGATTTACCAGGCTGCGCCTCTGATGGATAATGGCTCTTCTGGAACCGGAGAACTTCCGGTCTACCTTCAGGATCGATTCTCTCGGACGGAAACTAAGCGAAGTCCAATATCTGTCATTTTGGGCGAAACGGACGGCAAACTTCTGATACAGCTCTTCTCCGTCTGCCGGCCGGATACTAAGCTCCATATCCACTCTTCTGCCCTTCACCCCATCCAGTTCTACCAGGCTTGAAACTGCCACGTCCGTATATTCCACCTTGTTACGCCGCATTGCATCCAGTTCCCTTACCGGTTTCTGGTAGAGCCTGCCGTTTTTCAGAGACAATTCCCTTGGAAGGCTCATCTGCCCAAACCAAGGTTCTTCCGGAGAACGGATCCCGCAGGCGTCCCAGTTCTGCATCCATCCGATCATGATCCGGCGGCCATCGGGAGCTAATACTGTCTGAGTCGCATAAAAATCAATCCCGTAGTCAATAGACTGATTACACATCTCCTTGAATGTACCGGCTTCTTCATTATAATCACCGATCAGGCAGAGCGTTCCGTTCCCATTGTGGTATTCAAACCCTTCCGGGAGCATATCCTGCGGGCTTGTAAGCAGCACCCATTTCCCATCCAGTTCAAAGAAATCCGGACATTCCCACATCTTCCCGAACCGTTCATGGTTAGAAACCAGTACACTCTTGAACTTCCAATGAAATCCGTCGGCGCTGGTATACAGCAATATCTGCCCGCTGCCGTCGGCCGGACGGTTTCCCACAACACAGGCATATGTGCCGTCGGCCTGCTTCCACATCTTAGGATCGCGAAAATCATATCTGCTGCTGCCCTCCGGGATATCCTGCTCATCCAGAACCGGATTCTGCTCATATTTCTCATAATCAATCCCGTCGCCTACTGCAATGCATTGTGTCTGAACTTCCCTGTAAACATCGCGTCCCTGATGTTCCTTTAACACACCGGTATACATCAGCAGATGCCTTCCGTCCGGCAGTACCACCGCACTTCCGGAAAAGCACCCGTCCCTGTCATATGCCTCATCCGGCGCAAGGGCGCAAGGAAGATATTCCCAGCGGAGCAAGTCACTGCTGACCGCATGACCCCAATGCATAGGGCCCCATTTTGACTCATAGGGGTAATACTGATAAAACAAATGGTACTGGCCTTTATAATAGCAAAAGCCGTTAGGGTCATTCATCCAGCCTACACGTGGAGTCAGGTGGAAATCCGGACGCTCCTCTTTACTGATTAATTTTTCAGAAGCCTCTTCATATTTTCTCGCTTCACGTAATGTCTGACTTGTCATAAAAATTTCTTCCTTTCCTAAAATATATGCCCTTTATTTTGACGCGGCCGTCTGTGCATTATAAGAATCCAGATATGTCTGGAACAGCTTTAGATATTCACTCAGCCCGTATGCTTCTAAGTCTTCCAGGTATTTATCCCAATCTGCATCGGAGAACCCGTTCATGATCCAGTCTGCTTTCTTAGCATTGATAGCTTTCTGGATATCTGCCTGCAGGTTTGAGAGCTTCTCCGTATCATCCCGGCTCATGAAAATATTCGGGTATACATACTCGGTGTGCATATCAGGCGTATAAAATTCTTCGATCCAGTCCAGACGGTACTGCGCGTCGTCCGGGCATGTCACATACACGTCGTAATATTCATCCAGAATGGCAAGCGGTCCTCCCACCGCTTCTGCCTCTCTTACCTCTACCGGAGACGCGTCGCCAAGCGGCGCATGCTTTAACATATCCTCCCCGTCGGCGTTCTTCCCCATCTCAAAGATATCAAAATCGTCGTCCTCACCATAGGTTCCCCAGTTGTTCTGGGGGGACTGCATCGGCGCGTACATCTGATCCAGCCATGCACATACCAGCGCCGGATTCTCTGCAACCGAGGTTACCACACAGCGTCCGCGGTCAAATCCGCTGGTGAAGGAACCGTTCTGGGGCGTCAGGTTCCGGGTATCCGCAGTCAGGACCGGAAGCGGCACCCAATCCTTCAGGTTGTCAATATTGCCCACATCCCAACTGAAACATACCCCATAACGCCCGGACTTTCCCTTTGACACATAGGTAGACCATTCCTGCGTAAATGCTTCCGGGTCAATCAGCTTCTCTTCATACAGCTTATGCAGCCATTCAATTCCCTTCTTATAGCCTTCCTGGACTGCGGTACAGATTACCTCCCGGTCATCTGTAACTGCGATATGCCGGTCTTTATCCGCATCGCCGTATCCTTCTCCAAAACCATTAATCAGAATCGCCGGGTCCTGATCTCCGTTATTGACGATACAGGACATAGGGATAATGCTTCCTTCAATCCCAAATTCCTCCTGAAGTTCTTTTGCATGGTCACGGAAAGCAATCAGGACTTCCTCAAATTCCTCCACTGTCTCCGGGATCTCAAGCTTCAGGAAATCCAGCCATTTCTTATTAATAAAACTCATATTCCCTATCGTCTGTATGGCCGTCTTATTGGAACCAAGCTGCTCAATCCAGGGCAATGCCCAGATATGCCCGTTTACATCCGTACACATAGTCCGATACTCCGGATATTTGTCAAACACAGATTTCAGATTCGGCATATATGCATCAATGTATTCCTCCAGAGGAATAATTGCGCCGTATTCCCCGTATTTTAACAGATTGCTGTCCGAGAATCCCGCAGAAAAGATGAAGTCTGTCAGCTTATTGGGATCTGACATATTCAGTGAAATCTTGTCCGGCCACTGGTCGGACTGGATCGCTGTCCAGTCAATTTCCACATTCGTCTGTTCCTGCAGCCGTTTAAAAATCGTCCGGTTATTCGGCTCTGATTCTGTGCTGGGCGGATAGCTGATCATGCCTGTTAATGTTGCTTTTTCCTTCAAAGGGAACTGAAGCGTTTCCTCATCCACCGGACGGAAGGTCCCGTCATTGATCTTTCTCTTCCCTCCGCAGCCCGCAAGGGAAACTGCCATGCATACCACAAGAGCCGCCGCCGCGATCCGTCTTCCATACCTGCGTCCGAACCTGAGTCCGGATCTGTTTTCATATCTATTACTAAATCTGTTACTCATCGTCTGCCTCCTTCTTATCCTATCCCTTTACGGCGCCCGCCATGATACCGCTGTCAAAATACTTCTGGAAGAACGGGTACATGATCAGAAGCGGTAAACTGGAAATAATAATGGTTGCGTATTTCAAAAGCTCCGCCAACTGGGCGCGTGCCGCCGTACTCTGCATATCCGCGATCATGCCGGATTCCGGCTGGTTCTGGATCAGGATAGAACGCAGTACAAGCTGCAGCGGCTGTTTTGCAGAATCATTCAGGTAAATCATAGCGTCAAAGTAACTGTTCCACATGGCAACAAACTGCCACAGTACAAGCACAGCAATCACAGGAGTACAGACCGGAAGCAGGATCTTGAAGAAAAATGTCAGCTCGCTTGCTCCGTCTACATCTGCCGCCTCGCGAAGCTCCTGAGGAATCCCTCTGTAATAAGTCCTTGCAATCGTCATGTTCCACACACTGAATGCACCTGGAAGAATCACTGCCCACATGCTGTCCACAAGCCCCAGATTACTTACTACTAAGTATGTAGGAATCAGGCCGCCGCCAAAAAACATGGTAATCATAAAGATGACATTAAAGAATCCTTTCCCTCTGAAATCCGCCCTTGACAGAGGATAAGCCGCCAAAAGCGTCACCGCCACAGAGACAACCGTAAACACTACAGAATAGATGACCGCATTCTTAAATCCAATCCAGATCTGGCTGTTGGTCATGACGCGCTCATAAGCGGTCGCCGTCCATTTGCTGAAATCAAAGGTAATTCCTTTGTTCTGCAATGTAATCGGATCCATGAAGGATGCAACTATAATATAAACCATCGGCACAATAATCGCAATCACAAATAAGCCCAATAATATGTAGCCAATCGTCAGCAGCGCCTTATCCTGCCCCGAATATCTCGTAAAATTTTTCTTCTTCATCTTACCTGCACCTCCTTAGATTCCCTGTCCGTCATTCATCTTCGCTACGATTTTATTTACGACAAGGAGAAGAATGACGTTGATGACTGTGTTAAACAGGCCTACCGCAGTTGAAAAACTGTAATCGCCGTCAATCAGACCTTTTCTATATACATAGGTTGCAATGATCTCTGATGCCGGAAGGTTCAAGTCCGTCTGCAGGGCATAGGCTTTCTCGAAGCCGATACTCATGATATTTCCTGCCTGGAGAATGAACTGGATCACGACCATATCTTTGATTGCCGGCCACTCCACTGCACGTATCTGCTGCAGAATATTGGCTCCGTCCATAACCGCGGCCTCACGAAGCTCCTGGCTCGCATTGGAAAGGGACGCTGTATACATGATGGACGCCCATCCTGCGCCCTGCCAGATACCGCTGATAATATAGATAGAACGGAATGCCTCCGGCATGGTCATGAAATTAATGTCCGTTCCCAACAGCAGGTTCACAGGGCCGGTCACCGAAAGGAAAATCCGCACGATACCGCAGAGAACAATGACCGATACGAAGTTGGGAAGATAAAGCACCAGCTGTATCTTCTTCTTGATTCCTGCGCTCTGAATCCTGTTCAGCAAAAGCGCCAGTATAATCGGAACCGGGAACCCCCAAAGTAAGCTGTATACGCTCAGCTTCAGCGTATTGACCAGATATCTCATGAAATCCGGGGATGACAAGAACCTTGTAAAATGCTTAAATCCCACCCACTCACTTCCGGAAACTCCCTTAAAAGGATTGTAATCCTGGAACGCAATCAGAATCCCGCTCATAGGCGCATACTTGAAAATCAGCGTCAGCAGCAATGCCGGCATCATGAAGATTACATATAGCTGCCAATGCTGCCTGATATACACCAGGGAATTGTGAAACCCTCCGCCCTTGCTTCCTTGCCTTCCATTTGAAACAGTTTTTGAATTCGTTGTCATAACTTCCTCCTTTCTTTCAAATCCCTCCATCTTCTGAACATGTTTTCTCTCATGTCTTTTCTGGCTCTCCTTTCCTTTTGATTGTGCATTTGTAAAATTATCATTTTACATTAGCTTGAGATTTGTATAATCTATTTATATCATTTATTTTACATTTAGTCAATATTTTTTTGCTATTTGCATACTTTTATTTTTGCATTTTCACTTTTTTGTACACTCTCACCAATTTTGTATTGCATTTTGGCATAAAAAATATTTTTCAGAATTTTACATTTTTACATTTGACACATTTCAATTTGTGCATTATAATATATGCAGAAGGAAGTCAGAAGGAGGAGTTTATGAGTACCAGAGTTACAATCCAGGACATTGCCGACGAGCTTGGCATTTCCCGGAACACCGTCTCAAAGGCGATTAACAACACCGGAATCCTTGCCGACGCCACCAGGGACAGAGTATTAAAAAAAGCTATGGAGATGGGCTACAAGCAGTTTTCTTATGTGACTGCCGCAAAGTCAGGCGGCTCCGTACTCTCCATCCCTGCGCCAAAGGAGAAGACTGAGATCGCGCTATTCCTTACTAATTTTGTAGGAGGTTCCCACTTTGCGACGGTGATGCTGGATAAGTTCCAGAAAGAGCTTGCCGGACTGGGATACAGCCTCACCATGCACCGTGTGCTTACAGAAGAACAGGAAAGCTTGAAGCTTCCGGCGTCATTCTCCCTGGAGCGGACTGCCGGCATCGTCTGTGTCGAGATGTTTCATTATGAATATGATAAGATGCTCTGCCAACTCGGACTGCCGGTCTTGTTCATAGACGCGCCGGTGACATGCTTAAAAGAACCGTTGGAAGCAGACCTGTTGTGCATGGACAATCAATCGGGGATCTATCAGTTTGTCAGGGAGATGGCGGACAGAGGGAAGACGAAGATTGGATTCATCGGGGAGCATATGCACTGCCAGTCATTCTTTGAACGATATACTGCTTACCGGAATGCCATGCATCTGCTTAATCTGCCCTGCCCGGATGAGTATTGTATTACAGGAAATAAGAAGGGGGTACTCTACCCCACGGGGAACGACTATCTGGAATTTTTGTCCGAACGCCTCACGGACCTTACGCATCTGCCGGAGGTATTCATATGTGCCAATGATTTCGTCGCTCTGGATGCGCTGCAAGTTTTCAGGAAATTAGGGTATTCTGTTCCGGATGATGTATATCTGTGCGGTTTTGACGATTCGCCGGAATCAAGAATTGTTACGCCCCCGCTGACTACCATCCACATTCACAGCCAGATCATGGGATTTTCTGCCGTAAACCTGCTGATGTCCCGTATCAACGAGCCGTCCTTGAATTACCGCGTTATGCACACGGAGACAGATCTGATTTATCGGGAGTCTACAGGAGATCAATAAATTAATGCCGCCAGAATGGCGGCGGAAAGGAGCTTCATTATGAGTAATCTATTTAACCTGGACGGTCCGGTCCTTCAATTCATTAACAAAATTGTTTACAGCGTTTATCTGAACATCCTGTGGTTCATCTGCTGTATTCCCGTTGTAACAGCCGGTGCATCCACCGCCGCACTGTTCTATGTTACACTAAAGATATCCAGAAACGAAGAAGGCAATATCACAAAAGCATTCTTCCATTCCTTCAAGGCGAATCTGAGACAAGCAACAAAGATATGGCTGATTCTCCTGTCCCTTGGCATCATCCTGAGCATTGACGGTTATGTACTCTATCATATGCGGTTTGAAAATGTATTTTGGACACTCTGTACCGCAATCTTCTGCGTAGCAGCGATTGCCTATGCCATTGTCCTGATGTATATATTTCCTCTCCTTGCAAGATTCGACAATACAATTGGCGCTATGTTCAAAAACGCGCTGTTCATCGGCGTCCGTTTCCTGTTCTGCACTGTACTGATGGCCGTTATTTACTTCGTTATGCTTCTGATTGTAGTCCGTATCTTCACCCCGGCTGTCATCTTCGGGGAGGGCTTATGTGCATTGCTCTGTTCCTATCTGCTGTCTAATGTCCTAAAACTCTGTCAGGAAAAGAGTGAAGAGCATGCACCACAGCGAATCCGATAGCGAGGAGAAAGTATGAATACATGTCTGAACGACCTTCATGGGAAGAAAAAAATACAGTACATCTGGGATTATTATAAACTGCCAATTGTAATCTGCCTTATCTTCTTATACATCATTAGTTATACGATATATGGCCGCTTTTCCCAAAAAGAAACCTTGCTTTATACCGCTCTTGTGAATGTTTCAGCAAGCGAACAGCTCACGGATGAATTGAGTCTGGGTTTTCTGGATTTTCTGGATGTCAATTCTTCTAAAAAAGAGCTGAAATTATATACAGGTTTATATCTCACGGACAACCCGGATAGTCCCAACTATGAGTACACCTATGCTTCCCGCATTAAAACAGTTGCTTCCATTGATGATGAAAAACTGGATGTTGTACTCATGAATAAAGAAGCATTCGATGCATTTTCACAAAATGGGTATCTTTATAACATGGAGGAGTTACTCCGGGATACTGCTCCTGAGGCTATGACAGAGTGGGAACCCTATCTTGTGACCAAAACTGTCATCCTGGAAGACAACGCTGATGAAATAATGCTTGACAGCTCATTGTCTTATCAGGCTTTGACAGATGAATTCCCTATGGGGCTTCTTATATCACAAAAAGGGCTTTTTAAGGAGGCCGGTTTTGGTGATGATGTGTATCTTGGCGTCCTCAAAAATTCTCCGCGGGTGGATATGGCAATAGAATATATAAGCTACCTGTTTTCAGAAATATAGAAATGCGGTGATAAATCTTTCAGGGAACTTCCGATCCAGACATCCTGATTTTCAGAATAATCCTCTATCTCAATCCGAATCTTCTTTTTCTCCCCGGATACAGCTTCCCGGAAACTACCACCGCATGGCTACGGATTTTGATTTCCCCACGCTTTTCACTTTCTATGGCATTGCGGTATCTCTCCTCTTGGCTCCCTGCTTCTCTACGATAATTCTCCTTAATCTTTTTAAAACCACTTTCTCTGCGTTCCATATAATTCATTCGGCCGAAAACATCTGCGATAATCGGATTCCTCCGTCTGGAAGGCTCATGATCCGTATCAAGATCATGTACAAAATAACCGGCAAACATACCGACAGGAGAATAGCTCTACATAATTTTCTCAAATTGTGAAAGTATTGATAGCATAGAGCAAGCTACTGCAATCCATCCATAGCAGTGAGCCAACTTTAAATGACATTTTTATGGATGTTACGGGGAGGACGCTGTTATGAATTATTTGGAATAATCGTTGCAACAAAAATTGCAAGCCTTAATCAGTTTATATTGTGGACTGTGCCAATCGAAGCCGTTTGCTTTGTTCCTGCAATTTTGCATTTATTTAAAATTACTCCTGCATGGTGCGGGTATTATCCTGTCAATGTTTGTAGGGATATGGTTTCAGGGCATTCTTCGTCCACAATAGGTTTTTTAGGAGTGGTGGCAACGATGGTAATTCTATTTATTCTTTCAAGATTTTGTGTTTTGAAAATGTGGGATAGCATGGGAGGTGTAAAGCTATGAAAGCAATTAGATTCAGCACTTGTGGCTTGTGTCATGGCTGGCTGGTTAACGCCGAAATAACTATGTTGCAAAATAAAAACTATCAATGCAATATATGTAAAAGAAATGCAGGGGTTAGAGATAATCCTGTCTCAGCTCACAAGTACAAGAAGCACTGAAACATATTCGCCTCAAAGCTTTCATGTGCCTCTATTCATTTTTATCCATTTTCTGCCAGCATGACCTTACATCGTTTTTTATAGCATGCAATCCCATATTTCAGAATATTCTCTACCCCGTCGTCTTCAAGATCATCTTCATATCTGGTATACTCGATTTGTTTCAACGCCTCCTTACATGCACTCTCCAAATCTCCGTCACGGGCATATTTTACTTCTATGATGATCCCCATATCTCCGGTATCCGGTTCCGCAAGGATATCCGCATAGTCCTTTCCAATTTCCCTGTTGGAGGAAATCCCCCACCGTGTTTTCACCCCTAAAATTCCAAGCAGAACTCCATGGTAGAAATTTTCTTTCATATCTGTTCTTACGGCCGTATCACGGATACTGATGGTTTTCCTTAAATATTCTGTGAAAATTTTCTCTACATTTTCTGTATCTTCTTTCTGCAGAGCATCACAGAAACGGGTCAGCATTTCCCCATCTTCCCGAACATTCTCCTTAAAAAATTCCATGATCTGTGTCTCAAAAATATCCCGGATTTCCAAATTGGGAATTACCAGTTTCATCCGTCTCCCCTCTGCTTTTCCCCTCTTCGTCAGATACCCTGTGGTAAAGAGCAGGCTCCAAATATTGTCTATCGTCTCATAAATCTCCGGGTATGTGAGTTCCTGGTGAATTTCCTTCGTAATAACTTCACCTGCCAACAGGTTCTCAATCTCCCGTTTGGTCACAGCATTTGCCGACTCCTGAATAAACCGTTTCACTGCGTCATTGCTACTGGTATTAACCCAGTAATTCTCCGGCTGTGCATCTTTATCATCCAATAATGAATCACAGTAATTTAAAACATCCCATGGACAATATACATCTACATTGCCAAAATGATACCCATCATACCATTTCTTTGCTATATCATAACAATCCGGATACCCATAATATTCCAAGAGCCTCCTCACTTCTGTATCTGTAAATCCAAAATACTCATCAAACCGTACATCCGTAACAGAACGTACCTTTAAGTTATTGAGTCCAGTAAAAATACTTTCTTTTGAAATACGAAGGCATCCCGTCAGCACTGCAAATTTTAAACTATTGTTTGTCTTCAACGCCTCTCCGAGCAGATTCCGGATTAAAGAAATCATCTGATCATAATATCCGTTTGCATGAGCCTTTGCCAATGGAACGTCATACTCGTCAATCAATAGGATAACCTTTGTATTATAATGCTTTTCCAACATTTCTGACAACATTCTCAGACTATCGCAGAACGTAGATTCATCCATTTTACTGTCCAAAAGACGCTTATATTCCATTTTATCACTTTCACTTAATACATCACTCTCCAGAAGATACTGAACCTTTGACGCCGTTCTCCTCACTGCCCGAGCTGCCATCTGGAATGCGGTTTCAAAGTTAAGCGCATCAATTCCTTTTAATGAAATAGATACAACAGGATATTTTCCCATATATTCTTCACAAACTGCTGTTTCCTTTGAAATTTCCAATCCCTCAAAAATACTTTTATCTCCATTCAGTGAGAAAAAATGCTCCAACATACTCATATTCAACGTTTTCCCGAATCTTCTGGGACGGGTAAACAGATTTACTTCACCCCAATTATCAAGAAGTTCTTTGATGAACCCGGTTTTATCAATATAATAAAAATCTTCTGTACAAAGTTTTTCAAAATTATCAATTCCTATGGGCAGTTTCTTCTTTCTCATTTCCATTTCCACATCCCTTCTATTCACACACGCTTTTCCTGTAATAATTTATTTCCAAATACATTATAACAACTAAACCGCAGCATTTCCATAAAAATTCCAATGCATAGTTTCCCCTTTTCAATCTATCTTTGCCACTTCTTCAATCTTAATAACTCTCCTCCTTCTACCTCTACTGTAATCGCCCCATTTTCCTGTGTCGAATATATCCTGCTTCCAACATCCGCAAGCCTCTTTACTGTTTCCTGGTGCGGATGCCCATACCGATTCCCCTGTCCTGCTGAAATGAATGCATACGCAGGCTGTACCTGTCGGATAAATTCTTCGGTTGATGAGTTCTTTGAACCATGATGCGCCACCTTCAGAACCTCCCACGTACAATCCAGATAGCTTTCTTCTAACTGTTTTGTAAGCTGCATTTCTCCTTCTCCCTCTACATCCCCAGTTAAAAGCATATCAAACTCTCCGTACTGCACAGCCAACACCATAGATGCCGCATTGCCTGATTCCAGCCCTGTACTGCCTGTCTCCGGCACAGCATTCTCCTGCCGTGATTCGGCACCTTCTGATTTTATTCCCAGATTTCCCGGCTGTATACATGTGATCACCATTCCCCCTTCCCTGATACTCTGTCCCGGTTCTATCACCACTACACGGATTCCATGATTCCTTGCTTTTCCTGCCAATTCTTCTAAAGCCTCATCCCACGCCTCCTTCACCGACAAAACCAATGTCCCAATCTCCACACCGATATCCTGTCTCTCAATCAGTTCTTCTATACCGTTCATATGATCACTGTCGCCATGGGATATCAGCACATAATCAAGCCTGCCGACTCCCTGTGACTTTAAGAATGGCTCCAGCCTGTACTGTCCCACCTTCTTCACATCGCTGCTCCCGCCATCTACCAGATAAGTATTACCCTCTGGTCCTTTCATGAAGATTCCGTCTCCCTGCCCCACATCCAGAACCACCATTGTAAGTTTCCCTGCCTCTCCAAAACGCAGCATTAACATAATAATCGCTGCTACCCACATAGCTACCGCAACACATTTTATCCGCCTATACCCATTCAGGTTTCCCATGATGCATTCCTCTTGCGGGGCAGGCGGACTGCCGTCTAGCGAGATATGCTTAAGGGCATCCCGTAATGCACGCCCTGTGGGCGTGCGGACTCCATCCGATAATGCATACCTTGTTGGGTGGGAACCATCCGCCATCTCTCGCTCATTCACTGATACAACATGTCTAAACAGGCTCAATCCAAAAAGCAAAATCCCATAATACACCCCGATCTGCCATATCTCAGGTCTTCCGAGCACAAGTCTCGCCCCTGGCAGACCAAGCGTTATCTCACAACTCATCTTATAAATCCACAAGATTTTACTGCATATCCAAAACAACAATGCGGACATAGGAACAAACCACAGCGCCAACAGGCTTCCTGCCATTCCCAGAAATAACAGTACTGACATCAACGGGATTACAAAGAGATTTAGAATAAAAGAATAAAGCGGAAATTCAAAGAAATAATAAAGCAAAATCGGAAGGATGACCAGATTGATACCGACACTGGCTGTCAAACCCTGCAAAATCACCTGCCGTACATGCTCCCAGACCCCCATCAAATACGTAGAAAGAAAACAATCTTCCCTGTTCTGTCTCGGTGAACTCTGCGTCTCTCCCCTTCTATTACCTGTCACTCCCACCAAACCACTATATGAAACATCTGTGCTACGTGATACATATACAGATAGAGCTTCTTGTACACTCACCTTTGTCTTCATTTTCATCTTCTGCCCGTTACTGTGCAATGTACGTGTGCATATGCCTTCCTGCACCACCGGCACCACCGCCAGAATCGCAAGCACCGCACCAAAAGACAGCCAGAACCCTCCGTCATACAGACTCAGCGGCCGCCACAACAGCACCACAACCGCCGCCACAGAGAGCGCCGTCGGCGCATCATAATGCCGCCCCGCCATATCCGCTCCCACACGAAACAAAAACATCGTAAGCGCCCGCACCGCAGACACAGTACACCCAATCATCAGAATATATAACATCAGAAACAATATTCCAAATACCCCGCCAACCGGATAAGACCCCGTAATCCTCCGCAAAATCTTATACATCCCAACCCCAATAAAAGACAGATGCAAGCCCGAGATCGCCAATATATGCCCAATCCCATTCACCTGATAAAGCGTCCTAAGCTCCTGGTCCATCTCCCTCTTCTCCCCCAACAGCATCGCCGAAATAGTCGCCCCGTCCTCCTCGCCAAGCTCATCCAATAAGGCTTCCTTCCACATTCTCCGAAAATCCGCAAGCCGTTCTCTCCATTTCCACACACCTCTATCCATGACACGCGCCTCCTTTGCCCACACTTGGCAATGGATATCTTGTATCTGGTAAAAACGTTTCTGGTCGAAATTCCCCGGATTTCTCGCCTTTTGAAAATAAGAAACCTTCCCCTCGGCTCTTATAATATTTCCCATATTAACCTGCAAATCGGAATTTATATAGATAATGATTCTTGACTCCTGAAATATTTTCTTATGATACTGAATAGAATTGTCTTTTAGATACAACACCTGACTATCTGCCTTAGGCTCCACCCGATACACCCGCCCTTGAACCATAACCGTCTCTTTTTGCGGCACGGCCGCCTCAAGCGGGGAGGGACGAAGCTCCTGAATTAGCCTGTCCTCACCCTTCAACACGGCTGCAGCAATTATCGTCAACGCTATCAGGCACACGGTTAATAGCCGCCTATTTTTCATTTCATCCAGGCACACAGATATGATTTGCCTGTCTTTCATTCCCCACTCTCCTCCACAAGATTCTGATCCCTCGAAAGAGGTTTACTTAAATCAATTACGCCCATATATTTAATATTAGACTCTCCGTTCACTGAAATCTGCACCTGACTGGACGCCCCGCCGTCCACAATCGAATTCACGATTGCATAGACGGCGACGCCTGGATCTGCCACACAGGGATTACTCAGAAAACCTTCATCCAGATTCACATAACAAACCGTATCCTTGACAGATACCCCGATTACCTTCGTCTCCGGAGGAATTACAGGGCAAAGTCCGTTGATAGAAGGACCCTTAATCAACTGTTCCACAATCAGCCTCTCTATCGACATATTACTATTATAGCGAACGCTGACCTCCTCTGAAATCAACCGGTTCCCGTTTTCATTTGCAAAATACAGCTTTAATTTTTTTGGCTCGTATAGATGCAGAGAAGACCCCTTATATTGCAGAAAATCCTCTGCGCCCATATACCCGATTGCATTCCCCATACTGTCGGTCAGCGGCTCGTCCTCAATAAAAAAGTCGATATATTCAATCCCTTTTAACTGCGATAAGGTAAGCACCACCGCTGCTCTCAGCAGCACTTCCTCCTCCGGTTTCATTCTTCCGTATCCATTGCTGAAATGAATATCCAGAATCTCATCCGTCAAGACCCACTCCCTGATATAAACTCCTACAGGAAAAACGCTTTTACTCTCAATGGATTCTGGCTCCTTACGCATCTCATGGAGCATATCTTCAATCACGTTTTCCTCTGTGGTATTCTTCATCGTATATCCTGCTTTGACTAAAGATGTGCCTTCCATATTCATATAATATACAAAGGCGCCGCCTTTCCCCGGTTCTTTTCCAGATTCCTTGATAAGGCTGCACCCAGCCAGAAAAAGAATCGCTGCTATCAGGCACATACCTAAGAACATCCCGTAATTCATGCCCCTGCGGGGCGGGTGGACTTCGTCCATTAAGGTATTTTTTGTTTCCATACTGCCCCCTCCCTATGACACATAAGTTAGTGGAATCCGCACGGTAAATGTAGTCCCGCCTCCGACCTGGCTATAAACCCGGACAGCCCCCCTGTGCATAACCACCGCGCTCCTAGCAATGGCAAGCCCAAGGCCCGTCCCGCCAATCTCCCTGGAATGGGACTTATCCACACGGTAGAACCGCTCAAAGACATGTTCAATCGAAGATTCTGGAATCCCAATCCCAGAATCCGCCACCTCAATATAACAGTTCTTATGATCTGCGTTCAGAGACACATGTACCCATCCGCCGTCTTTGTTATACTTAATTCCATTTTCCACCAGATTCGTAAGCGCAAGGGATATCTTCACCTCATCGACCTCTGCCGTCACCGGCCGAAAACTTTCCAGCACCAGCTCTATATTGCGCGTCGCCGCTATCGGACGTAGACGCTTTAAGATCTTCTCAATCAGTATATTCATATTTTCCGACTTAATATTCAGCGTATTGGCAGTCTTGTCCATCTTCACCAGTGACAAAAGGTCATTGATAATCTTGTTCTCACGCTCAATCTCCTCTGATAAGTCGCCCATAAACTCCTTATAAAGCTCCGCCGGTACATCCTCCTGAATCAGCAGCGAATCCGCCAGTACCTTCATTGAAGTAAGCGGTGTCTTCAACTCATGTGATACATTAGAAACGAATTCGTTTCTTGAGTCATCTAAAACTTTCATCCTGCCCAACATTTTGTTAAATGAATCCGATATCAGCATGGTTTCTGTGTAGGTCTGTTCATGAAGGTAATCTGCTTCATAACCTTCCGTTACTGCTGCTATGGAATTACTGATTCGCTGGAACGGCCTGACCATTACAAACCCTGCTGAAAAGGCAAGAATTACCGCCATAATTCCAATCGTCAGACAGACGACCAGAATACGTTCGTCCAATCCCTGTACACCGTCAACAATCATATCCGTAGACACACTGACCAGCATCACGCCCACGGACTTCTCCGTTCCTCTGTCAAGAATCGGAGAGGTAACTTCAATATAACGGTTCTTAGCGTCATAATTGCTGGTGCCTTTTCCCTGAAAGCAGCGGATGACATCCTCGGACACAATCGTCTTCCCCTTGTCCATATCATAGGTATCTTCCTGAATGCGGAAATCATGGTCAATCACCATAATCCGACCGCTATAGATGTTCGACATCTGGACCAGCTCTGACCGGAGCACTTCGGATGTTTCGCCAGTCAGGTAATTGGCATCACTCAACTGGTTACAAAGAATTGTACATTGATTCTGAATCTCCGCAGTCCTTCTCGCCACTTCCCGCTTCTCATAACTGCTTAGGACAATCCCTCTTAAAACAAATACAGGGATTCCCCCCGCCAGTATGACCAGAAGAATGATCCGGACACGGAGACTCTTCAAAATATTCCATTTCAGATATTTCTTAACCCCTGAAATAATAACCAACTCCCCATTTTGTATAGACGTATTTCGGATCGCTCGGATTCGTCTCAATCTTCTCTCTCAGCCTTCGGATATGTACATCTACCGTCCTTGCATCGCCGGGGTACTCATATCCCCATACGATATTCAGCAGATTCTCGCGGCTGTACACTTTGTTCGGATTCATGGCGAGCAGCTCGAGCAAGTCGAATTCCTTGGCAGTCAGATTCACCTCCCGTTCTCCGATGACCACCCGCCTGCTCTCACAGTCAATCTTCATACTTCCCTTCACCAGCATCTTGTCATTCACCTGGCTTGACCCTCTCTTGCCGGTACGGCGCATGATTGCCTTGATCCGCGCCTTGACCTCTAAGATATTGAAAGGCTTGGTGATATAGTCGTCCGCCCCGTATTCCAGGCCGAGTATCTTGTCCATATCATCGTTCCTGGCCGTCAGCATTACGATTGGGACGTCGGAAAATTCCCGAATCATCTGGCATACCTCGAATCCGTCGTGCTTGGGCAGCATAATATCCAGAAGAATCATGTCATATGCATTCTCCTTCGCCAGCTTTAACGCCTCTTCCCCGTCGTAGGCACAGTCTACTTCCATCCCGTCCTGCTCCAGGCTGAAACGGATTCCTTTCACGATTAATTTTTCATCATCTACCACCAATACCCGTCTGCTCATCTAATCTCTCCTAATTGACCCTGATCTGATTCCTGACCTTATGAAATACGCCTTCCTTAATCCCTTGGACTTCCATCAGCTCTTCAATCTTCTGAAAGCCCCCATGTTCTTCTCTGTAAGCGATAATGGACGCCGCCTTCGCCTCTCCGATACCGCTCAATGTCATCAGTTGTTCTTTGGATGCCGTGTTCAGATTCACCTTTCCGTCATCTGACGATGAAACCTGCCCCGACGGTTTGCCACCCTCGATTTCCTGCTGCGCTATGTATAAGCTGCCTTGTGCGCCTTGCTGTTCAGCAGATAAACCACCTTGTGTCCCTTGCAGGACATCTGCCCCGCCTTGCTGTGCCTTTCGTACCTCCTCCGTTGACGGTACGTAAATCCTCTGTCCATCCCCGACCTTCGCAGCTTGGTTCAGCCATTCGCCCGCACCGTTTTCAAGAATGCCTCCCGCAGCCTCGATAGCTTCGTAGAGGCGGCTTCCAGCCAAAAGCGGATAAACGCCCGGACATGCAACCTGCCCGCACACATGGACATAGATGATTCCCGAATTTTCGACATCTTCCTCCTGACCGTCCCTCTTCTCTTCCTCTTCTAGTGCTTCTTGTGATACTTCATCTGTCAGGCAAACCAATTCTTCGTCCTGGCTCTTTGCCTTTCCCCCACACCCTGTCATCAGGGACGGCAGCGCCGCCGCTAATACCATGGCGGCGATAACCAGCTTCTTTTGCACCCTTCTATGCATATAAACTCCTTTACAGTCTGTCGAAACTGCAAATACCCCGCAATATGCATCTATGCGGCAGGAACACTCCTGCCACACCATGTCTTAATTATTGTACTATTTCCACTGGAAAATTGCAACTCCAATCAGAGCAATTCCCATCCCGATTATCTTCCTCCACTCAAGAGGTTCTTTCTCGACGCCGAACAATCCCAGAAGCTCAATCACATACGCCACAATCAACTGAGCAATTACAATCAGAAGCGCCGCCTTTGCAGGCCCTAACTGCTCCATACTCTTAATGACCGTCAGCGTGATTCCCGCTCCGATGACACCTCCAAGAAGCACGTACTTAGGTTCCACCTTCGCAATCGTCATGACGTTGTCACGCCCTGCAATCAGCCACGCGATGGCACAGGCCGCAAATGCCGTAAGCTGCACCCAGCCATTGCTGACCCACATTCCTGTCGTCTTCGTTACCTGTGTATTAAATACCCCCTGCACACTCATAAGAGCGCCTGACAGGATTGCAATAAAAAAGCCAATCATTGAAAATACCTCCGTCTCCTTTCAGATAACATCCCCGGATTCCCTGTTTTTCCCGGGAACGCCAAAAATACTTCTTTCGGATAGTATGTCCAATGATTGGTCTTTTATGCCCAAAGGCATGCATTACAGCACACTTTTCAATTTCTCAATCATTTCATCAATATGTTCTTTTTCTATAATAAGGGGCGGCAAAAGGCGCAGTACATTGTCTCTTGCGCTGATAACAAGAAGTCCTTTCTCAAGGGCCGCATGGATAATCTCTCCCACAGGTCTTTTCATTTTCATCCCCTGTATCAGCCCAATCCCTCTGCAGTCCAGTATCTCGTCGGTTTCTGCCGCCAGTTTCCCAAGCCTTTCCGTCAGATATGCCCCGGTTTCCCGTACATGGGACACAATCTCTTCCCGCTCAAATATCTCCACCGTCTTCGCCACTGCCGCGCACGCCAATGGATTGCCGCCGTAGGTCGTCCCATGGTCGCCGGGTTCTAAAGAATATTCTGCCACCGCTTCTGTCATGGCAAATGCCCCCACCGGCAGCCCGCTTCCAATCGCCTTTGCCATCGCCATAATATCAGGCTTCGTACCGTAGGACTGCCATGCGAACATCTCCCCGGTCCGCCCCATGCCGCACTGAATCTCGTCGCAGATCATCAGAATCCCTTCCTGGTCACAGAGCTTACGGATTCCTTCCATAAACTCCTGGGTCCCGCGGTTAATACCGCCTTCTCCTTGAAGGGCTTCCAAAATAATCCCACAGGTCTTATCTGTCAACTGTGCCTTTACACTGTCCAAATTGTTAAATTCTGCAAATTTTACGCCTGGAAGCAGCGGCTCAAAAGGCGTCCTGTATGCTTCGCTTCCGGTCACGGACACTGCCCCGATACTCCGACCGTGGAAAGAATGCTCCATGGCAATGAACTCGTACCTTCCCGTCCCCTTCTTCCATGCGTATTTCCGCGCCGCCTTCAGCGCCCCTTCGATTGCCTCGGCGCCGCTGTTGGTAAAAAACACCCGATCCATTCCTGAAATCCGGCGAAGAGCCGTGGCTGCCCTGCCGCAGGCAGTGTTGTAATACAGGTTCGAGGTATGGGTCAGACAGTCAATCTGCGCCTTCAATGCCTGGTTTAATTCCTGATTCCCATATCCCAATCCGCACACGGCGATGCCTGCCGCAAAATCAAGATATTTCTTTCCGTCGGTATCATAGAGATAGACTCCCTCGCCCTTTTCCAGCACGACAGGGAAACGGTTATAAGTATGTACAAGTCCTTTTTTTGTTTCTTCTATATACTGATTCATTTCTTTTCTCCATAATAAAGTTTCTCATCTTATTCGCCGTGATAAAATTTCTCTTCCGTATCGTTTAACATCGCCGTCCCGATCCCTTTATTGGTAAATATCTCAAGAAGCAGGCAATGGGGAATCCGTCCGTCCAGGATATGCACTCTCGACACGCCGTTTTCAATCGCGTCTATGCAGTTCTGTAGTTTCGGCAGCATCCCGCCGCCAATATAACCTTCCTCCATCAATGCCTTTCCTTCCGATACCCGCAGTTCCGATATTAAAGTGGCAGCATCTGACGGATCTTTGTAGACGCCCTCGATGTCCGTCAGGAACGCAAGCTTCTCCGCATGGACTGCCCTTGCAATCGCACACGCCGCATCGTCCGCATTGATATTATATGTACAAAACTCCTCATCCATTCCTACCGGGCATACGATTGGCAGGAAATCTTTCTCTAACAGGTCGAACAGAATATCCGCATTCACATGTTTCACTTCACCTACAAAGCCGATATCCTCTCCGTCTGCGTACTTCTTCTCTACTTTTAACAGCGCGCCGTCCTTACCGCTGATTCCAATCGCCCGAACTCCTAAGCTCTCCACAAGCTGCACCAGCCCTTTGTTGACCTTGCCAAGCACCATCTCGGCAAGCTCCATAGTCGCTTCGTCCGTTACCCGAAGGCCATTCACAAATTCCGGCTCCATGCCCACCTTTCCTACCCATTTACTGATTTCCTTACCGCCTCCGTGGACGATAATCGGCTTGAAACCTACCAGCTTTAAGAGTGTCACGTCCTGAATGACTTGCTCCTTTAACTGCTCGTCCACCATTGCACTGCCACCATATTTTACCACAATAATTTTCCGGTTAAACCGCTGGATATAAGGCAAAGCTTCGATTAAAACTTCCGCCTTATCCAGATATTTCTGCATTGATTGATTCATGATTCCCATAACTCCTGTCTTCTGGCTGATGTATTCATCTAACTCCTATAATCCGCATTAATCTCAATATAACCATGTGTCAGGTCACACCCCCATGCCGTCGCCTCGCAGTCTCCCATCTTAACATCCGCGATTGCCGTCACCTCGGGTTCTGACAGTATCTTCGTCGCCTCTTCTTCGCTATAATCCACCGCAGTTCCATTCTCAATAATCTGAATCCTGCCCGCACTGCTCTCAAAAAACAAGTCTACCTTCTCAGGGTCGAACTGTGCTCCGGAATATCCCATTGCACACAGGATTCTTCCCCAGTTCGCATCATGACCTGCAATCGCCGTCTTGGTTAGGTTGGAGCAGACGATGGACTTCGCCAGCGTCTTTGCCTGCCCGACGTTTTCGCATCCCACTGCCTTTACCTCGAACAACGCCGTCGCTCCCTCGCCGTCGCCGGCGATCTTCTTCGCGAGATATTCATTGATTACATGCAAGGCTTCCCGGAACTTCTGATAATCCTCGGTCCCATCCACGATTTCCGCATTCTCCGCCATACCGTTTGCAAGCAGAAGCACCGTATCGTTGGTGGAAGTGTCACCGTCCACGGAAATCATATTATAAGTGTCTTCGATATCCTCGCTCAATGCCTTCTGCAGCGTATCTTTCGCAATCACGGCGTCTGTCGTGATAAATGCAAGCATGGTACACATATTAGGGTGAATCATGCCGGAACCTTTCGCCATACCGCCGATGGTCACGGTCTGTCCTCCCACCTGGATTGCCACGGCAAGCTCCTTCTCACAGGTATCCGTGGTCATGATTGCTTTCGCCGCCGCAGTGCCATTTTCCAGAGTTCCATTCTTCTTCTCTGCCAATGCCATGATTCCGGCAGCCACCTTGTCCATCGGAAGCTGTTTCCCAATCACGCCCGTTGAACCAATCAGGACGCCGTTCTCGGAAATATTCAGGGCATCTGCCGCTGCTTTGGCTGTTTCCCTGCAATATCCATACCCTTCCTCTCCTGTGCAGGCATTGGCAATCCCGGAATTCACGATAACAGCCTGTACATCCCCCTTGCCTTTCACCACTTGCTGGTCCCAGCGTACAGGGGCGGCTTTTACCACATTTTTCGTAAATGTCCCTGCCGCGATACACGGAACCTGACTGTAAATCATCGCCATATCCGTCCTGTCCGTATACTTAATTCCTGCTGCCGCCGCTGCCGCCTCAAATCCTTTCGCTGCGGTCACTCCGCCCTTTAACTTCTCCATCTTCAAATCCTCCTCTGCTTTGCGCCTGTCTGTAATCCAAACCGCCTTTTCTTATTGCTGGTTAAATGCCGTAATATTCTTCTCATTTAGTACAAAATCATAATAATTCAAATCCAGCCTTCTCGTCCACCCAATCGTATTCCAGAATGCATTGCCAATATCATTTCTGGTAAATGCAATCAGGCACACCTTGTTAATCTGCTCTTTTTTAAGTTCCTCCATGGCGCGCACGACCATCGCCTTGCCAATGCCCCGCCGGCGGTAATCCTCATCCACGCATACATGGTACAGGCAGCCCCGCCGCCCGTCGTGGCCGCACAGGATACTTCCGACTACCTTCCCGTCTTCCACTGCAACTACGCTGGTAGCCGGATTCCTTTTTAAGAAACGCTCAATCCCTTCCCGGGAATCATCCACGCTCCGAAGCCCGAACCCCCGGATTTTCGTCCACAGGGCATATACCCCGTCATAATCTTCCATTGTCATTGTCCGGATCATAATCCACCTCTATTTTTGTAAATTCAAATACTAAGGGAACATAGGGACAAGTTCCAGCCCTTCCGCCTCAGGCAGGCCGAACATCAAGTTCATATTCTGCACCGCCTGGCCCGCCGCGCCCTTCACAAGATTGTCAATGGCGCCCATCATGATAATCCGGTTCGTCCTCGGGTCAATCTTGAAATTGATATCCACATAGTTGCTGCCCTCGACCCATTTCGTCTCCGGGCAGACGCCCTCGCCAAGGATGCGGATGAAATGTTCATTTCCATAATATTTCTCATAAACTGCCCTCACATCTTCATATGTAACTTCTCTTTTCAGAGAGGCATACTCTGTCACCAGAATCCCCCGGTTCATAGGGACAAGATGGGGTGTGAAATTCAATACGACTTGCTCCTGTGCCGCATATCCTAACTGCTCTTCAATCTCCGGCGTATGTCTGTGGGTGGCGACTCCGTAAGCTTTGATATTCTCATTGACCTCACAGTAGAGGTTTGCCACCTTGGCACCTCTGCCCGCGCCGGAAGTCCCGGATTTGGCGTCTATGATTAAGGTCTTCATGTCAATGATTCCCTCCTTCGCCAGCGGATACGCCGTCAAGATGGAGCAAGTGGTGTAACAGCCCGGGTTCGCCACCAGCCTCGCTTTGCAAATCTCATCCCGATTCACCTCGCAAAGACCGTAGACCGCTTCCTCTATGTATTGAGGGCTTTTATGCTCAATCCCATACCATTCTTCATATACTTTTACGTCTTTGATACGGTAGTCGGCGCTCAGGTCGATGACCTTTGCCTGTGAAAGGATTTCCTCCTTCATCATCGACGCACAGAATCCCTGGGGAGTGGCTGTAAAAATAACGTCCGCCTGTCCTGCCAGTTCTTCCATATTATCATCCAGACATCTCTCATCCACGATCCGGAACATGTTCTGGTAAACATCTGCATACTTCTTGTCAATATAACTTCTGGAACCATACCAGATTATTTCAGCATCCTTATGCCCTGACAGAAGGCGTACCAGTTCGCCTCCGGCATATCCTGTGGCTCCGATAATACCTGCTTTTATCATCTATTCAACATCCTTTCCCCTTCTGCGGCCGTATTTTATTGACTTCAATCAATATAAACCAAATCTTTGTGCTTGTCCAGTGGGACATTGCATAAAAAACTCAAAAATAAGGCTTGCATAATTATACATCTAATTTGTATGTTATGCAAGCCTTATTTTCATTTACATTTTAAAATGCAGTCCGCCCCACGGGTAAGAATCTACGAACATTTCCCTTTTCCACATCTAACGGGACATCCTGATAACGGTAGATACTGAGCAAAATTCCAATCAACGTATTTGTCACAAGGACACCGGTTCCGCCGGAAGTAAGGAAGGGGCAATAAACCGTCCCGGAAGGAATCACTCCCGTATTCACTAACACATAAAACATGATCTGCACAATGAGTACGGCAGTACACCCAAAACCAATAATATTTCCAAGATGGTTCTTCTGTCCCACCGACATTCCCATAAAGTAGACGAACACACCCACCAAGAGGCCAATCGCAAGAATCGCCGCCAAAATTCCATAGCACGCTATGATATATAGCAAACTGTAATCCATACCCGACATCAATCCATCCACGGCTTTGACGGCGCTTACGCCTTCCCCGCCGCCAATCCATCGGCTGCCGTCCAGAATCCCGCGGAGCATCCGGATCTGATATCCGGCCTCCCCACTTCCCGGGTGCAGCAAATTCCTGACACGCGTATACTGATAAGCAGGCCCGGACAGGAAAAGTTTAAGATAGCCGATGCCGGCCAACAGCATTGTCCCTCCCCAGGCCGACGCCAGCATCTTTCCCTTTGACCCTTGAAACCATCCTCTAATCATTGCAAAGGACAAAATAAGTAAAAATGTCAGGTACAGCATCATCGCCGTCACAACGCTCGGAATCCTCAGGGTAATGCACAGGGCGGGCAGCATCCAAAGGAAACATTTCCCTACCGCAAGATAGCCCTGCCCGTGATAATGATACACGATTGCCGCATACAACGGAACAAAAAGGAAACATAATAACTGGATGTTCAGGGAAGCTGAAAGAAACGGCAGATTCAACCACTGTAACGCCCCGTTCACCTGCTGCCCGAACAGATACATTCCCCCGAACAGCACAACAAAGACTGCGGCGGTAATCTCCCTTGCCCATCGCCCGATCCGGCTGTAATCTGCATAGCAGACTCCCACCATGACCGCCATGCCGACGAGCATCCATTTTCCATATCCTCCCGTGATAAAATCTTCTTCCGAAAAATTTCTTTGCAGGAGACTCAGAAGCGCATAGCCCGCAGCATAGAGAATACCAATCAGCGCAATCCACCCCCATGCCACGCGCGGCCTGTGTACCAGATCCAGCGCCGCTCCCGCTTCCACCGGGTCGCCCATCTCCTTCACCGCCTCATTTTCCGCCTCTTCTCTGGTAAGGCCTTCACCGAGGAAATAATTCTCCTGCTCCTCGATATGGCTTCGGATCTCCTGAGCCACCTGCGCTCTCGCCTGCTTACAGCGAATCTGCTCCGTCAGTATCTTTACATATTCTTCTTTCTTCCCCTGGCTCATATTGCACCTCCCATACTCAATACGTCTACGACTGCCTGTGAGTAGGCATACCATTCTTCTTTCTTTTCTGCAAGAGCCTTGCGTCCTTCTTTTGTGATACTGTAATACTTGCGTATCTTACCGGCTTCTTTTCTGCCGCACTCATAGGATTTCAACAATCCTTTTAACTCCATCCCGTGCAGTAATGGATACAATGTCCCTGCCTTGAGTTCAAATACATTTCTAGATTTTCTGCGCAGCCCTTCAATCATTTCATAGCCATACATATCTTTTTCCTCCAACAGCCTCAGAATCAGCATAGAGGTGCTGCCGGAAACCAGACTCTTATCAACTGCCATCTCGCATCGCTCCTTCCAAAAATATATTGCCCATCTATATATCGGCTATCTACATTATATATAGATTATCTACACATGTCAATTCATTTTTTGTATAATTTATTCAACCTTCCCATATAAATCGTATAATGTATGTATATTTTGTGCATAAAATGTATATTTAATGTTTTTTTAATTTTATTCTTGCATATTTATAAAAAATACGGTATAGTATTCCTTGCAGTTAAGAACGACCTATTTTTACATACACAAGACAGAATCAGGAGGATAATCTTATGAAAGAAAAAGTTGTATTGGCATATTCCGGCGGATTGGATACTACGGCAATCATCCCGTGGCTGAAAGAGAATTTTGACTACGAGGTCATCTGCTGCTGCGTTGACTGCGGCCAGGGCGAAGAACTGGAGGGCCTTAACGAGCGGGCAAAACTGTCCGGGGCTTCCAAGTTATATATTGAAGACATCGTAGATGATTTCTGTGACAATTACATCGTTCCTTGTGTACAGGCGCATGCTGTTTACGAAAACAAATACCTGCTCGGAACTTCTATGGCACGTCCCGCCATTGCTAAGAAGCTGGTGGAAATCGCAAGGAAAGAAGGGGCGTCTGCTATCTGCCACGGCGCGACCGGAAAGGGCAACGACCAGATTCGATTCGAGCTTGGCATCAAGGCGCTGGCGCCAGACCTGAAAATCATCGCCCCATGGCGGATGACGGATGTATGGACGATGAACTCCCGTGAAGAGGAGATCGAGTATTGTAAACAACACGGAATTAACCTTCCATTCGACGCAAGCCATAGCTACAGCCGCGACCGCAATTTATGGCATATCAGCCATGAGGGGCTGGAACTGGAAGACCCGTCGCTGGAGCCAAATTATGAGAATCTGCTGGTACTTGGGGTAACGCCGGAGAAAGCGCCGGATGAAGGCGAATATGTTACCATGACCTTTAAGAAGGGTGTTCCAAAGAGCATTAACGGCGAAGAGATGAAAGTATCCGACATTATCCGTAAATTGAATGAGCTGGGCGGGAAACACGGGATTGGCATCTGTGATATCGTAGAGAACCGTGTGGTAGGCATGAAGTCCCGGGGCGTATACGAGACTCCCGGCGGAACCATTCTTTATGAGGCGCACCAACAGTTGGAAGAACTGGTACTCGACCGGGCGACTTATGAGGTGAAAGAAGAGATGGGCAATAAACTGTCCCAGATTGTATATGAAGGGAAATGGTTCACCCCGCTTCGCGAGGCTGTACAGGCTTTTGTTGAGTCTACTCAAGAGTATGTGACCGGAGAGGTGAAGTTCAAGTTGTATAAAGGGAATATTATCAAAGCCGGAACGACTTCCCCCTATTCTCTGTACAGTGAGTCCCTTGCAAGCTTTACCACAGGTGATTTGTATGATCACCATGATGCGGATGGATTCATCAATCTGTTCGGACTGCCGCTCAAGGTCCGTGCCATGAAGATGCAGGAAGTGGAAAAAAGCCAGAAATAAGGATTGCAGACAGAAAATAGAATTGCCGGGAAATGTTGTGTATACAGCTCATTTCCCGGCAAGCTTTCCTATAGCTATCACAGAACTTCCCGCATCACCCGCTCTGCATTTTGCCCCCAAATTCCATCCAACTGCCTCTCCGGCACCCCGGCTTTTTTCAGTGAGTCCCATAACCGCTCCATCTTGGAGACATCCGGAATCTCCAGGCTTCCATCTGGATCAAACCCGTCAAAATCTGTCCCGATTGCAGGGAATCCGCTCCCGCCGACCCGTATCATATGCAAAATATGCGCAGTCATTGCCTCGACCTTGGAATCCTCCCGGGCCGTGTCAGCTTCCTCTATCTTCCCCGTGCCAAGGAATGCACCGTAAAAATTCAGCCCAGCGACGCCTCCGGTTTCTGCAAGGCTTCTTATCATCTCGTCCGTCAGGTTCCTTGGATGGTTACAGAGCATCCGGCAATTGGAATGGGACGCAACCACCGGCTTTTCGGAATATTTAAGGACATCCCAGAATGTCCCATCCGAAGCGTGGGAAACATCCACAATCATCCCCAGTTCTTCCATTCTCCTGACCACCTGTATTCCAAAAGGCTTTAATCCCTTGCCCATCAAAACGCCGTCCCTGCTGTTAGGATGCCCGATACAGTTCTCATAATTCCACATCAGCGTCATAAGACGTATCCCCTGGCCATACAGCCGATCAAGCCTCCCGATTTCTCCATTCAGGACTCCGCCCTCCTCCACGGTAAGGAATGCCGACACCTTCCCTTCTCTCTCATTTTCCTGCATATCCGAATAAGATTTGGCTAACTTGATTTGTTCCGGATAACATTTCGCCTGTTCCGTCAGGTATGCAATCATCTCCTGCACACGTCCGTAACATCCCTCATAGCCTCCCGCATCTTCAAAATCTCTCAGGCAGGTAAAACAGGCAAAAAACTGTGCCTTCGTTCCCGCTTCTTCCATATACGGGATGCTGACGCTGCAATGGTTCTCCATCAGATTCCCCTTCTTATCCATATCCATCAACTTCCACAACGTATCGCAATGCATATCAATCAAGTTCATAACTTCCGCCTCCGTTTCATAACCTCTACTGTAAGTATATATTTTTTCAAGGAAAATGTATACCTTTTTTAGAGGAGGCTTTTCATGAAACCAGTCATCGGAATCGTATCCTGCGGATACATGAATCAACGTCAGTTCGTACCGCAGACCTATCTGCATACGGTGGAACACTTTGGGGGGACGCCCGTCATTCTCCCCTGTACACAGGATGAAGAGGCTTATTTTTGCTATGGGAGACAGTGCGACGGCTTCCTGTTCTGCGGCGGGGACGATGTTACGCCCCTTCTGTTCGGGGAGGAATTAATGACGGAACGCGGGGCAACCGATTTTCAGACAGACCAGTTCCATATTGCCCTGATGAAATATTTGTTATCCCTGAAACTGCCAATCCTTGCCATCTGCCGCGGCATGCAGATTCTCAATATCGCCCTTGGCGGAACCATTTATCAGGATATCTCTCTGCGCTGGCCCGTCTCCCTGAACCATATGCAGTTATCCTCTGACCGTTCCGACCCTTGCCACAAAATCTCTGTCTTAAAAGATAGCATCCTATCTAATATTTTCAATGAAAATGAGGTTGTAAATAGTTTTCATCATCAGTGCATTCGTATATTGGGAGCGGAACTGAATATCGCTGCCGTGGCATCCGACGGCATCATAGAAGCCATCGAATCCGACTGTCTTCCCTTTGTGGTCGGCGTCCAATGGCATCCGGAATGTATGTGGAAGACATCCCTATCTATGGGGGAACTCTTTCATGTTTTTATTGAAAAATCAAAAAACGCCAAAAATTTGCAGTATATTTCTCCAAAGCCACGGACACAATAATCCCGAAGAAACCATGCGGCATCAGAAAAAAGCCGTTGTAAAAAAGGAGGAAACAGACATGGCCGATTTATCAGTACTCGACTTACAAAACCTGCGTCACCTGATCGGAGGTTACAGCACATGCCACTGCAAACTGCAAGATTATGCATCTCAGGCACAGGACCCCGAAGTAAAGAAACTTTTCCAGGATGCAGCCAATTCTGCAATGAAGAACAAGCAGGATTTAATGAAATTCTTATAGGAGGACAGCAGACATGTTAGATGAGAAGACAATGGTAAGCGACGCACTCACTGGCGTCAATGGCGAACTGACCCGTTTTGGCGAGATGATTCCCCAGACGGAGAATAAAGAGTTGAAGCAGTGCTTAAAGCAGATGCGCAATGAATGTGAGATGTCACAGGAGAAACTTTATCAGGTTGCTCGGGAGAAGAGCTACTATGTTCCGGCGGCAAAGGCATCCCAGCAGGAGATTGAGCACGTGAAATCGATTTTGAGCGGCGGTTCTATGAAATAAGAAAGCTTTATTGGAATCATTTTGATGGAAGAAACGTACTTTTCTTTGACGTTTCTTCCATCTTTTATTATATTTTTCCTCTTGACCTTCGTATAATACTAAGGTTTAAAATATTTACGAGTCACAACATGACACCTATTTCAAATACAGGAGGCTTTACATATGAAACTAGAAGGCAAGTCCTTAAAACAAGATTTCTTCTGTTTTATTATCCCATCGCTGATTGCACAATGGGTCTACGCTCTCTATACGATGATTGACGGTTTGTTTGTTGCAAGAGGCGTGTCAGAGCTTGCGCTCTCCGGTGTCAATATCGCCATGCCTTTCGTGACACTGCTTTTCTCCGTAGCGCTTATGTTTGCCGTCGGCTCTTCTACCGTCATTGCAATCCTATTAGGCGAAAAGCAAGACCAGAAGGCAAATGAGGTATTCACCCAAAATGTCCTCACCACAATCCTCGTATCCGTACTGCTCACAGCTGCCGTTCTCTGGAAATCTGAAGAAATCGCCGCTTTCCTTGGCGCAACAGAGCTTACCGCCGGATATGTAAGGACCTACATCACAACCATTGCATGTTTCAGCGTCTTCTTCATCTGCTCCTACTCTCTGGAGGTACTGATTAAGACAGACGGTTATCCTATGAAGGCAACCATCATTGTCACAACCGGAGCCGTATTGAACTGTATCCTGGATTATATTTTCGTAATCCTCCTCCACAAAGGAGTCTGGGGCGCCGCATTCGCTACAGGGCTGTCACAGCTAATCGTAGTCCTATTGTATCTGACACATTTTTGCAGTAAAAAGACACATATGAAGATGGTACGGTTCACCCCGTCCCTGTCCTTAACATGGCGCACCATGAAAATCGGGCTGTCATCTGGAATCACAGAATTCTCTGCCGGAATTGTAATCTTCCTGTTCAACCACGCGATTCTGGCATACCTGAATGAAGAATTTATCGTCAGTTATACGATTGTCACCTATGTCAGCACCATTATCGTCATGTCCATGGCGGGCATTGCACAGGGAATCCAGCCATTGGTCAGCTATTATTACGGCAGACGGCTTCCCGGTCAGTATCATCTGCTCCTGAAATATGCGCTCGGCTTCGGCGGTATATTCTCGGTGGCCGCTTTTGCCATATCCAGAATCATCGCAGAGCCTCTGGTCAGCCTGTTCATATCCCCGGAGCTTTCAGACCTACGAAGCGCATCTGTAAGTGTCTTCCACACATTCGCTTACTCCTTCCTGCTCTGCGGGATTAACATCATCATCGGCGGATTCTTTACAGCGATTGAATATCCGAAATCCGCTATGGCAATCTCTCTTGGAAGGGGATTCGTATTTGTCGCTTTCAGTCTCCGGGTTCTGACGGCATTCTTCGGCGGAAATGGAATCTGGTGGGCGTCTGCGCTGGCGGAAGGCATGTGCCTGGTACTGACACTTTCGTTATTCCTGCTTTACAGACGGCAACATATTTGACATCTATTTTTTAACCCCATCTTTAACGCCAGCGTAAGCATAAAGAGGCGCTATCCCTTGATTTTACCGGGTTGCGCCTCTTTAGACGTGGTGAAGTTTACTTCCTTTAACCTCTTAGCTTTTTCTTTGCTTCTGCAATTAATCTCTCCATTTCATCAAGCTTACGGATATCTGTCTCCTGCGTTGCCAGCGCAGCAACAATCCCCCAGGAGCCAAGGTCACTACCAAGCTCATCGCATACTTCCTTCAGATAATGTTCCTTTGACACCAAAGGCCGATATGTCCTTGCCAGTACGGTTCTGCTATGTGTAATATCCGCAATTTCAATATACTCCTTCTCTACCAAAGACTTCAAGGCGCTTTGGACAGTATTTATATTCAAGTCATCCTTAGCCTTCACGATCTCAGAGGCCAGCATCGGCCTGCCTGCTTCCCATATAATGCACATAATTTCATACTGTCTCTTGCTCAATCTCTTCATAAAAACATTCTGCCTTTCTATTATGAAATCATCTATACTGCTTTGTTTTTATTATAATATAACATTTAATGTGAACTATCAATATATATTTTAAATAGACTAATTTATTTGATACAATCGGATCTTTAACACTTAAAAAAAGATAAAATCGCTACAGTCCCTATAAAGCCTGCATTTTTTTGTCAAATTTTTGAAATTATTTTGTTGTATGGTGTTGTGTTTCA